>NZ_RYUH01000001.1 GCF_004155535.1 Bifidobacterium pseudolongum subsp. globosum
GCACATACCGGGCGCGCCGGGCCTCCTGCATGTCTCGAAGCTTCCCGTACTGCACGCCCTCGAACTCGTATGCCATCGTTGCAACCTCCGACTCTCGATGGTGTTGCAACGACCACTAGAATTCGCCCTGTTGGACACAGTGAGCAAACAATTCGGTCTCCGGAAAGGAACGAACCATGGAACGAGCCAGCGAAGTACGCATCGCGGAACATGACGGCAGTCTGCCAACGGTATTGATGATCGTTGGGTCGCTGCGCAAACAATCATTCAACAAACAACTCGCGCAACTCGCCGCGCATGCGCTCGCCGGCCGCGCAAACGTGAGCATGCTTGACTGGCATGATGTGCCGGTATTCAACCAAGACGAGGAATTCCCGAATCCCGAGGCGGTGGGTGCCGCGCGCACCGCGGTGGCCGACGCCGACGCGCTGTGGATTGTGACGCCGGAATACAACCACGGCATGCCCGGTCCGCTCAAGAACCTGCTCGATTGGCTGTCGCGTCCGGCGGAGGATGGGGCGCCTTCGCCGTTGTTCGGCAAGACGATGACGATGAGCGGTGCAGGTGGCTCGAATTGCGTGCGTGACAGTTTCGCGACGCTTCTGCCGGTGCTCGAATTCATGAAGATGCGTTTCGCACCCGCTACATTCACTGGTGTTGCATTGAGCCGTGAGATGTTCATCAGTGACACCCTTGAACTCGATGATGCGGTCAAGTCGGCCGTCGAGCATCAGGCCGATGCGTTGATTGGCATGATCTCTGAACAGTAGGACACGGGAATGGGCGACGAGGTGTCATTGAAAGGTATGTGTTAGCCGTATCTCGCTTACGTGAGTGCCGTTATCTCGGCAGAGGTGGGTATTGGCATTGCTGGTCACCGGAATTCCAGTGATTTGTAACGCCAATACTCGCACGCGCCAAAGTTAAGGCACTCACGTAAGTGAGATAGCGCAAAGATCGTTGGTTTGCGGTGCTCGGACGATGCTGGAGGGAGAAACCGTGGAACGCTTATTTGCGTGGGGTCATGCATATGCCATTTGTGCAATATGGCCGTCGAAGTAAGTGAGGTCTCCATCCGTGCAATGCCACACCGCTTGGAATGTGGTGGGGAGCCGCAAGCCATCGTCGTAAGTGCGGTATGAACCACATATCGCCGACCAAGGTACCCGCTCGGCGTGGCCAGCGGCAACGGTCATTGCACGGTCCGATGTCATGAATTCGATCATCTCATCCCGTTCGTTGAATGTGAATGTGCCACTTGCTGTCGCACCGCCATAGCTGATTGTGGCCTTCGCGTGGTGGTCGTCGATAGATTCCCATGCGACATGCTCATCAAGTGCGGCCGAGGGCAGGAACAGAATCTCCGCCAGATAGGTGGCCAAGCACGCCTGATCCATGTCTTCTCCGCGCTGGTCGAAGAGCGTGATGGCTTTGCCGAGCACGCCTTTCATTCCTCCGGTGCCCTTGTCGTAGTAGTCGTATCCGTCAAATGGAACGCCGAACATCCCGCTTTCGATCATTGCGAGCCGCGTGGGCTCTCCCGCGAAATTGTGTTGGGTGTAGTCAATTGTCAGCTGCGGTCCTTGTTTGCCCTGAAGGAACATGACGTTCTCGTAGCGCATCATCAGATGATCGCTCTTGTGGGTGCCAATAAATCCTGAACGTTCCATGAACCGACGCACAGGTGGAGGAAGGTGGCTGAAATCGCTGCTGTCGAAGACGGTGCTGGAGCGCGCCTTTGATGCATGCGCCTGTACGTCCTTATCGAACTCAGACTTCAGTGGCGAATACGGTATATGGAACCATATCAACAACATGCCGAACGCAACCAATACGACGCCTATGGTGATTCCCATGACCGAATGCCTCTTTCTGTCGATTTATGGACAGAGCACAGCCCCGACAGCGCCACCTGCCTGCGCGCTCACAGCAGCCCGCTCATGTACAGCGGCAGGCTGACGCGATCTCCAGCGCGTTCGAGTTGCTTGGGGTGCAGGACATATTCGGTGCCGATGCGCGCGCCGTACCGTGTTTTGAATTTGTCGAGTGACGTCGTTGTGTAGTGTTTGCCGGACTTGACTTCGACGGGACTGATGCGGATGCGGCCAGCCGCGTTCGTGTATGCGTGCGCGAGCAGGAAGTCGATTTCGATGCGGTTGCGGTTGGTATCGGGGTCGTTTCTTGAGAAATAGTACAGTTTGTGGCCATTGCCGGCGAATTGCTGCGCGACGACGTTTTCTGTGAGCATGCCTTCGTTGATGCCGATTTTGCCGCTCAACACGTCCTTATATAGCTGTTCCGGGGTGAACATGCTATCCGCGAAGGCCTGCGTGATGAGTAGACCGGTATCGAAGAAGTAGCATTTGAATGCGTTTCTGTTGGCAGTGAGGTCGAGGCCGACGTTCGGATCGGTCGTGTTGAAGCACAGGTTGATGAGGCCTGCATCGGCAAGCCAGAAGAACGCCGCTTCGTAGGTGCGGTTGCGCGCGCTTTTGCCGAGGGATGTGATGCGGAAGCGTTTCTCGTGGCGAGCCAGTTGCGAAGGGATGGCTTGGAACACGGCGGAGATGCGCGACTCCTCACCTGCGCCAAATTTCGCGATGTCGTTCTTGTACAGTGTGAGGATCAGTCGTTTGGCTTCGTCGGCGGCTTGGAAACTGTTCTCGTCGATGTAGGCTTGTATCGCTTGCGGCATGCCTCCCACGAGCATGTATTCCCTGAACAGCCGCGTCGCCTGACGGTGCAGCGCCTCGGGTAGCGGGGTCATCGTCGTGAAGGAGTCGCGAATCAGATCGGCGAGAGGACGCGTGTCGCGTGCCCACAGGAACTCTTCGAAATCGAACGGATGAAGGGTGATCGACTCCTCTTCCGACGGCAGCAGGATATGCTGTACATTTCTTTGGATGGAGATGAGCGAACCGGTCTCCAGATAGTCGTATCTGCCATCCGCGACGAGTTGTTTTGTGAACGCTCGCGCTTCGGGACAGAGCTGCACTTCGTCGAATATGATGAGCGTGTCACGGGGTATGGGGGTGAAGTTGTAGTAGGCGAACAGATAACGGAAGAACGCGTCCATATCGTGTCGATAATTGCGGAACAGATCGATCACTTCCGGCGGTGCGACGGAAAAATCAATGAGCAGATGCGCCCTGTACTCGTTGGTCGCGAACTCCATCGCAAGTGCGCTTTTCCCCACGCGGCGCGCACCTTCGATGAGCATGGACGTCGTGCCGTGCTTGGTGTCCTTCCAGTGCTTGAGCAGATCATAAGCCTTGCGTCTGAACATCTGCACTCCTTGGTTGCACGGAATGGCGGGTGATGAACGTCGATTTTAGCACGGAATGGCGGTATATGAACTGTTAATCTAGCACGGAATGGCGGGTGTGTACGGTGAGCCGTGTGCATACACCAACTTCCGAATGTGCGTAGCTGCACTCACATAAGCGAGATAGCGCAAATATCGCTGGTCCACATTGCCCAGCCGGTGCTTAAGGATGGGATCATAGAACGCAGTGAGATCATTTTTTGCGGATAGGGTGCCTGATTACGGTCTTCAGCTTTTCGGGGGCCACTTTTCTGGCATCGCTCAAATAGATCTCATGGTGCAGCCGTGTATTCGTGATGTCAAGAACGTAGCCTTGATCTTCCATGTATTCATGCATTGTGGCAACGGTCTCAGGTTCATCGTCATAAGGGCCGATATGCATGCATTGGACGCACAGGCCTTCGTCATATGTCAGGAATTCCGCTGTGGAAAAGTCGGTCTTCTTCTTTCTCTCTGCTTCCTCGACCGCCCATTCGAAATCTGATGCTGTGACAAAATCGGGAAGCCGGATCATGGATATCCATTGCAGATCATCTTTGCGCGCATAGTCGATGCCATCCGCGCCATCCATGCCATCCTGCCACCACAGGCCTTCAAGTGGCGGTACAACATAGTCGAAGTACCCATCGATCTGATGATCGCCCTTCTTGCTCATTTTGATGGTGTATGCCAAGCCGTAGAGCAGACCGATCGCCTGCTTGTATTCCCCGCCCTCCTCATTCGGGTTTCCCTGCCCACGGACGGCGACATAATTCATGCTCGGCACGGTAATGATGCTGGGCTTGTTCTTTGGCGCATAACACTCTTTGTATTCCTTCTTGAAATCAAAGGCCATCCCCATCTCCTCTACAATCGCACACGTATGGCTCTCGCTAGCTCTGTTGTTACTATATTGTCCGTTGCGTACCGTCGCATCGCGCAGGGCGCGCGACTGTGGGTTTCCTCGAATGGCACGACGTGCCCGTGTTCAATGAGTTCATGAAGATGCGGTTCGCGCCCGCGACGTTCACCGGCGTCGCGTTGAGCTGGGAGATGTTCGTCAGCAACACCCTCGAACTTGACGACGCCGCGCGTGTCGATCGAGCATCAGGCCGATGCGCTGATCGGCATGGTCGCCGAGCAGTAGGGTACGGGAACGGGCGATTGCGTCCGTGGGCGTTCTTCGGGACCTCTGTGGCTGCGCTTGCTCCTATACAATGAATGTCGATTTGGATCGATGACTACGGGAGAAAAGGGGAGGGTATGGGGTTGATACTGGTTGTGGTGTGCGCGATTACAGCAGTCCTTATATCCATTGTGGCCACTCGCTTCCGCAACGCTGCATTGACCCGCATTACCGCTGCGCAGGGCGTGCAGGAACACGCGTATATCGCGTTGGGCGGCATTGAACAATACGTGCAGATTCGCGGCGAGGACCGGAACAATCCTGTCATCCTGTGGCTGCATGGCGGCCCCGGATTCCCCTTGACCTATATGACAGGCCGTTACCAGACCGAACTTGAACGCGACTATACGATCGCGGTTTGGGAACAACGTGGCTGCGGTCGCACGCTCTATCGAAATCCGGGCGAGTTCAATCCGACGATCGGCCAGCTGCTTTCCGATCTGGACGAACTCGTCGATTATCTGAGGAAACGCTTTGACCGCCGCACGATCATCCTCGTGGGGCAATCGTGGGGAACGGTGCTGGCGGCGGACTATATTCACAGGCATCCGCAGAAAATCGCCGCGTATATAGGCATTGGCCAGGTCACCGACTTCCTGCAGGGGAAAATACTTGCGGCGCAGCACGCGGAGAGCAGGGCGCGCGCGAAGGGCAACGGCAAGGGCGTCGCCGAACTGAAGCGCGGGATTGGTCGACTGCGGGAGACGGCATGCCTTGAACAGCTGGACATCAAGATGCTCGAGAGTACGATAGTCACTTCCATGAAGTA
The DNA here is from genome assembly GCF_004155535.1 of Bifidobacterium pseudolongum subsp. globosum. Classification (GTDB taxonomy): domain Bacteria; phylum Actinomycetota; class Actinomycetes; order Actinomycetales; family Bifidobacteriaceae; genus Bifidobacterium; species Bifidobacterium pseudolongum_C. The sequence goes on from NZ_RYUH01000001.1 coordinate 5,260, forward strand.
TCTGCGCAACAACGCCGAGATGTCCGGGATACGGCAAATATGGACGGCGCTCACTTCTCCGCAGATGCGCTGGGCGGACGTGAAATGGTTCCTGTTCGCGAGCAATACGAAGAACATCATCGAATCCCAGCGCAACCTTGTGGACTACATGTACTTCCGCTACCGCATCGAGGATCTGGGGCGCCGCTATCGCATGCCGGTCTGCTTCATTCAAGGTGACAGCGATTGGATCACCCCAACGCCTTTGGTCAGAGATTACTATGCGACCGTTGTGGCTGAGCGCAAAGAGATGGTTGTCATTCAGGATGCGGGTCACACCCCGTTTCTGGATCATCCGCAGCGGTTCTGCGCGGCGGTCAAGGGATTTCTGACTGATCGCCGTTGCTGCGCCTCACAAGCGGCGTCGCGCTGAGTGCGCCTTCGGCGCAGTGCGCGCGCACGCCCTACGCTCGTCAGTAGCGAATTATTGCAAAGGAAGTGGCGTATGGCGCAGACAATCGACATCACGGGCGCGCGGGTGCACAACCTCAAGCGCGTGGACGTGCAGGTGCCGATCGGCAAGATAGTGGCTGTGGCGGGCGTCTCCGGCTCGGGCAAATCGTCGCTCGCGCTCGGTGTGCTCTACGCGGAAGGCTCGCGCCGCTACCTGGAGGGGCTCTCCACGTACACGCGCCGCCGCATCTCGCAAAGCGGCGAAGCAAAACTCGACGCGATCGAGCATGTGCCGCCGGCGCTCGCGCTGCACCAGCGGCCGAGCATGCCCGGCATCCGCAGCACCTTCGGCACGATGAGCGAACTGCTCAACAGCTTGCGCCTCATGACCTCCCGTTTGGGCAACTACACCTGCCCGAACGGGCACATGCTCGACCCGACGCCGAACGTCGCGCTCGAACGGCCGATCATCTGCCCGGCGTGCGGCGCCGAGGTGCAGGCGCTCGGCGCGGAGGACCTCGCGTTCAACTCGGGCGGCGCGTGCCCCACCTGCTCCGGCACGGGCATTGTGCGCACGGTGGATGACTCCACGCTGATCGCCGACCCGAACCTGACGATCGAACAAGGCGCAGTCGCGCCGTGGCGTTCGCTCATGTGGTCGGTCATGGTGGACGTGTGCCGCGAGATGGGCGTGCGCACCGACGTGCCGTACAAAGACCTCACCGACAGCGAAAAAGAGATCGTCCTGCACGGGCCCGCGGAAAAACGGCACATCATGTACCACCTGAAGAAGCAGAACCGCGCGGGCGAGATGGACTTCACGTATTTCAGCGCCGCGCGCACCGTGCTCAACGCGCTCGACAAAGCGAAAGACGCGAAGGGCCTCAAGCGCGTCGAGCCGTTCATCAAAGAGTCGCCATGCCCGGACTGCCACGGCACGCGTCTGAACGAACGCGCGCGCACGCTGCCCGTGCACGGCAAGACACTGCCCGAACAGTGCGCGATGCAGCTCGACGAACTCGCGCAGTGGGTGCAGACCGTGCCGAGCGCGATGCCTGCGGACATGCGCGAGATGGCGCAGGCGATCGTCGGCGAATTCACGCGCACCGCACGCCGGCTGCTCGAGCTCGGGCTCGGCTACCTCACGCTCGACCGCGCGGGCAGCACGCTGTCGACCGGCGAGCGGCAGCGCATCCAGCTCGCGCGCGCCGTGCGCAGCGAGCTGACGGGCGCGATGTATGTGCTCGACGAGCCGTCCATCGGCCTGCACCCGGCGAATGTCGACGGTCTGCTCGGCGTGATGCGCGACCTGAAGGCGCAGGGCAACTCGGTGATCGTCGTCGATCATGACACGCGCGTGCTGCGCGCGACCGACTGGATCATTGAAATGGGCCCGGGCGCCGGCGCACACGGCGGCACGGTGATCGCGCAGGGCGCAGTGGAGGATGTGGAGCGCAGCCCGCATTCGCTCATCGCGCCGTTCCTCGCGAGCGAACACTCGCAGATCGTGCGCCCGCAGACGCCGGCGGATGCGGTGTTCAGCGAAGGCGCGATCGACATCAAGACCGCGCCGCTGCACACCGTGCACGCGTTGGACGCGCGCGTGCCGAAACATCGTCTGACCGTGGTCACTGGCGTCTCCGGCTCCGGCAAGACGACGCTCGTGCTGGAAAGCCTCGTGCCCGCGCTCACCGCGAAGATTGCGGACGAGCGGATGCCGGAGCATGTGCGCGCATTGGATGCGCCGGGCATCGAGCGAGTCACGATGATAGACGCGACGCCGATCGGCGCGAACGTGCGCTCCACCGTCGCCACGTACAGCGGCGTGCTCGACGACCTGCGGCGGCTCTACGCGCGCACGGAGGCGGCGAAGGCGCGCGGACTGAAGGCCGGCGCGTTCTCGTACAACACCGGCTCGCTGCGCTGCCCCACGTGCGACGGCACCGGGCAGATCACACTCGACGTGCAGTTTCTGCCCGACGTGGACATCGACTGCCCCGACTGCCACGGCACGCGGTACAGCGACGGGGCCGGCGAAATCACGTGGGCGCCCAAGGGTGGGCATGCGCCTGTTTCACTGCCGGATTTGCTCGCGATGACGGTTGACGAGGCGCGCGAGATCTTTGCCGGAACCAGCCAGCGCCGCCTGCGCGCAAAGCTCGATACATTACATGAGCTCGGCATCGGGTACATGACGCTCGGTGAGAGCACGCCGGCGCTTTCGGGCGGCGAAGCGCAGCGGCTCAAGCTCGCGAGCGAGATGGGCCGCGCGCAGGAAGGCACGCTGTTCGTGTTCGATGAGCCGACAATCGGCCTGCATCCGCTTGACGTGCGCACGTTGATCGGCGTGTTCCAGAAGCTCATCGACCAGGGTGCGAGCGTGCTTGTGATCGAGCACGACCTGGATATGATCGCGAACGCGGACTGGATTATCGATCTGGGGCCGGGCGGCGGCCAGAACGGTGGCGAAATCGTGGCAACCGGCACGCCGGCGCAGGTTGCGGAGAACCCGCTCAGCCTCACCGGCCGCTACCTCAAGCCCTGCGTGGAGTAGTTGCGGGCCTTACAATGGGACTATTGTGGGCACAACAGACAAGGAGCGTCTCATGAAGTTCAACGAAATCCTCGAGGAATGGACCACAAGCAGGACGTTTGCGTATCTGGGGGCCGCGGCGGCTTGCGCGGCCGCCGCATCCGCGTACAAGCGTGCGCAGGCGAAGGGGCGCTCGCGGCTCTATGTGCTGCTTGCTATGGCGTGGGCCGCGCTGACGGTATACGACGTATGGGATTCCCATCAGGATGACTCCGAAGAGGACGGCGACAACGTGGACGATTGGGGTACACCCAGCGCCGTTTGATATTGGTGTGGGGGTTTGCACAAGCCCGAATGTGTTCAGAGCGGTGCATCAGGGGTGAAGATATCCTCGATGCGCAAGTCGAAGGCGCCTGCGATCTGGAATGCGAGGGGCAAAGATGGGTCGAATCGTCCCTTTTCGATGGAGATGATGGTTTGACGGCTGACACCAAGCATCGCGGCAAGTCTTTCTTGTGACAAGTGCCTTTCGCGCCGTAGTTGCGGCAAGCGGTTCCGCATGGTTCACGGTTCCCTGCGGATGAGGTAGCTGCCCACGAATACCAAGGCGGCGAAGACGAAGACGGCGATCAGCGTCCATGACACCATTGGAGGCAGCCAGAAGCTGGTGAGGGCGGCGCCCAGTCCTGTGCCAGCAAGCAGAAGGTGGAAGCTGTCTTTGGCCGCTTGGTCATACCACGTGGATTCCACACTGTGTTCAGGGTTGGGGATGGTTCCTGGAACGGTTGATCTGTCAACCACCACCGCCCAGACTAAAGCGATGGACGCTGGTGCGACGCATGCTCCGATGAGCAGGGCCCTGAGCCATGCGTTCATGGTGTTGTGTGGAAAAATCGGCGCCGATTGCAGGACAATGCCAATGGCGGTCGCGACCACGAGGCCAGCGGGGATGGCCATCCGCAGCGCCGGAGGTCCGCTGGGCTTGATGCGTCCAAACCTGCGTGGCTTCTTTGTTGACTTCTCACACATGCCGGGCCTCCTAGTGCGGAATGATAAGCGGATGATGCTCTGATTCTATGTAAAGTTTACTTAACTGTCAAGTTAGCTTAACATTTTTGGATGTCGAATCAGGTTCTATGGGCTGTTTGCCATGCATCTGTCCTGGGGAGGAGCATTTTCCTTGTGGGCTTCGAGTATGCTCCTTGAAACTACGCCGTCCATAGGGCCAGCCCACAAGGAAAATGCTCCTCCTCAGCGCAGATACCGGAGTGTGGGGGCCAATTGGTGTTTTGAGGCGTGGTGCAAGCGCCTTCTAGGCCGCCTGCGGCCAATGTTGCGCGAGATACTGCCGGATTGGCAGCGCTACACGTCGGTTACTGTGCAAAAACGTGGCGTAGAAATCGATGCGGTTGGCGGGGGCGTCAATGGTTACAGGCGTGCGGGTGTGTGTCATGAACCGCTCGTCGGTCAGGCGCAGGTTCTATGTCAGCCATATCGCTGGTAGAACGGGGCGCAATGCCTTAAGTCCGAAGCTCCACCTGCAGACGAATGTCATGTTTTGCGGCTTGCTGCATAACAATCGTCGCGAATGCGTAGACGAACGTCATGCTCAGCGGCCCGAAATATGACGTTCGTCTGCCTACCCAGACGAACGTCGCATAAGATGGCTTGCAGCATGACAATCTTCTGCGCGGGCCAGACGCCTGTCGTGTTTGGAGTTCCTCTGCATGACGTTCGTCTGGGGCAGGGGGCGCGCGGGTTGCGTCATGCGGGCAGTGCACGCGGGCGTCACAGAAACGGACAAGCAGTATGAGTTTCGCGGAAAAACACCCCTATCTGTTCTGGCAGCTCATTGGCTGGGGCATCCTGCTCGTCGACCTTGTATTCACGGTGATTGCCATATTCAACGACTTCGGCGAGTGGAGCTACCCGATTATCGTCTTCACGTTCATCGGCGCGCTGTTCGCGATTATCGGCTCGCCGTTCTTCCTGTACGCCACGCGCGCCACGCGGATCCCGCAGGCGCGCTCGACGGCGGAGGACCGCGCGATCCGCAACAAGGTCACGGCGGTCGCCATGGCGCGCAAGACGCCGCGCGCGGCGATGCTTGGCGCGCTTGCGGTGGCGGCGGTCGTGGTGCTGGCCGGTGTGACATATGTGCTGGGTATGCGCGGGCACGTGCTGCTCGGGTTTGTGATGATGGTCGCGATGGTGGTTGTGCCGTTCGTGATTCTCGCGAAATATCAGGATGTGCAGCGGCGGCGGTTCATGAAGGTCGCGCACGCCGCGCAATTCGTGGACGTGGAGTCGAATCCGTGGGCGATATATCGGCCCGATGTACGCCAGCTGCGCGCGCCCCTCGTGCCCGTACCCACGGAGTTCGGCAACGTAACGCTGGATTTCCTGTACAACTGGCTGCGCGTCTACATGATGACGGACCGGCTCGCGCTCGTCCAATATTCCGCGAATGATTTGCGCAACGCCGGTTTTGTGGCGGTCGACGGCGAAGGTGCGCCTTTGGATGCGCCGGACGACCTGTTTTTGGCAATCCCCGAACACCAGCTCGATCTGAGCGATGGCAAGCGTGAGCAGTTCGAGAAGGAGTGCCGTGCGGTCGGCGCGTTTTGGCTGCCGCGTGCGGGGGAGTAGGCGGCGTGCGCGAGGTGGGGGTTTCGCGCTACATGAAGCATTCCATCGCGGCGATTGCGGCCAGTTTGCCCTCATCGATGACGTCGCGGCCGTAGGCGTCAAGGAAGCGGTTGCAGTAGGCATCGGTATGCAGATTGAACCAGAAAGTCCATGCGCCCCAGAACACGTCGATGTGCCGGTCCGAGAGGCCCGCGTGGTCGAGGTCGATGAATCCGGAGAAGCGCCAGTCGTCCAGGATGACGTTCGGCAGGCAGTAGTCGCCGTGGAGAAGCGCGTCCGTGCGCAGTTCGCCGGCGGCCTCGGCGGCGATGCGGTGTGCGTCGGCTGCGGCGATTCGCGGGCAGAATTGCGGGTCGAATCGGCCGGCGCGCCAGCCGCGCTCGACGTTCTCGAGATACCGTGTGCGCACGTCGGACATGTTGAGCGCGGCGAGGCGGTCGGGCTGTGAGCGGAACAGTTCGTGCAGCGTGCGCAGGCGGACGGCGAGGAGGTCGCACAGCCGCTCCGGCTCGGCGAGGTAACGCTCGGCGGTGCAGTCGTCGCCGGCGACCGCACGCGTGACGAGCCAGTCGGCGTGCGTGCCGCCGCCGGGCAGATATTCGACGACCTCGGGGCCAAGGCCGAGCTCATGGAACGCGGTGCTCATGCGAGCTTCGTGGGCGAGTGTGCCGGCGGCCGCGGTCTTCGCGAACAGGGCGCTGCTGTCCGGGCCCTCAGCGCCGAGTGCGTAGACGCGCGCCTCGGGCGAACTGCTCGTGTCGTGGATCGAGCGGCCGTGCGCGAGGCGGCGTACGATCGGCGGGGCGTCGGGGATGGCGGGAATCGGTGTGTGGTGCATGGATGGACTCTTCTTTGTGTGATAATCCGCTAGGGGGTGCTATGGAAGCGTCTACTTGTTATGGGTTCGCCCGACTGGGGCGGTGTGCTTCTCATCCTCGTCCTCGCTGGACTTCAGGGGCGGGGTGGCCCATAGTGCCATAAGGAAGAACAACGCCGAGGTGACCGCTACGCCGAGCACGCCGCGCCAGCTTAGCAGTTCCGCCTTCCCGAAGGCGAACCACATCCATAACGCGTTGGCGGTTGCGGAGAACAACGTCCCTGCGATGAGACGCCTCCATTGACGATGTGACAGCCCCATGATGACCCACCTGCCTTTACGGTACTCGTGCCAGTGGCCGGGTGGCTTCCAGGTGGGGTTGCCAAAGTGAACCGGCCAACAGTCATGTGCCACGATTTTCATCGCGCTTCTTTGTCTACTTCCAAGCTACGCCTTCATGGCCGGTGAACAAGCCGTTTTACTCCTTGAACAGAGCAGATGCTGGCGGTTTCCAGATGGAAAACGGCAGAACGTCGCAAAACTCAGTCTGCTTGTTCGCTCGTTTCGGTGGGGGATATGACCGTGTTCTCGAGGTGCGGCTTTACTTGACTTGATCCCGATTGGATGGCGCATTGGCGCGGATATTCGTGCATGAACTGCATCGTGAACTCAGCATTCCATGATCGGACAGCATGCATCTGCACTGGGGGGGAGCATTTTCTGGCGGGGTGGCGAGTATCGGCGTTGCAAACAGTGTGGTAGCGCCCGGTGATACTTGGGGTCGAGGGAGAAAAAGCACCTCCCCAGCGCAGATACAGGCAGAAGGTGGTGCTGATGTCCCAATAGCGGCTGCGGCGTGAGCGGTTTGAATCCTATGCCTGCATACGCTGCTGTTGCCATGTATGAGTATTTCACACAGATGGAAGTCATGTTTGGTGGTCGGAAGTATGACGTTCGTCTGGAGTGGGAAGACGAACGTCATCCATGATGGCCTGCAGCATGACAATCTTCTGCGCGAGCCAGACGTCTGTCATATCTGGCGGTCCGACGCATGACGTTCGTCTGCAGGAGAGCGGCATGTGGTTGCGGCATGCGCGGTTGTGCGGCATCCGGTATTCTGCGAACGATTTGCGCAGCCGACGGTATTTGGCTCACTCTTGTTGCCGTTCAACGCGGATCCGGATGCGCGTGACGTAGTCGTCGGCCGAGCGGAGCGCGAATTCATTGAGGCCGAGCTCATATGCGCATCCGGCGAGCCGAAGGCGGTGGTGCGTGCAGTATTCGAGTATCTGTGCGTAGCAGTCCGGCAACGTGCTCCAGTTCCCACGGTGCAGCATCTGGACGTAGTCGCCGGCCGGCAGCGGTTTGCCGTCTTCGTCGTCGACGGCAACGCTGTAGACACCGCTGTACCGATTGCGGTCGCCGTCATATATGCGCTGCACGTCGATATAAGCGCCGATGCCCATCTGCAGCTGTTCGCGTGACCATCGCGCCCGTGCTGTCACGTAGATTTGGTCAAGGTCGAATTGGTTGGCATCGAGCGGAATGCGCACGACCCGCGTCTCCGGCAGCGTCACCACTTGTATCTCGGAGTGTGTGAGGCGCCTGCAGGCGTCGAGTCGCCGGCGCAGTGTCCGCAGCACTGTCCGCGTCCGTTGCAGGCTGCGGATGCGCGCGTCGATGGTATCTAGATTGCGCGCGAAGAGCCCCTCCAGTTTGCTGGAGCTGGGGTCCGAACGGCAGCTGATGATCTCTTGGTTGCTCAATCCTAGGTTCTTGAGCATCGTGATGTATTCGAATTCGATGTTCTGCCGTGGTGCATAGTAGCGGTATCCGCTCGCCGTCCTGTATGCGGGGGAGAACAGGCCGATGTCGTCGTAATAGTGCAATGTGCGCTTGTTGATACCGTGGAGCGCCGAGAATTGCGCCACGCTGAGCATATCTTCCACGATTCCTTCACTTTCTCGTTTGACTTTACAGTAACTGTAGAGTTTAGCATGGGAAATCAATGAAAAGACCAGTCAAGGAGACACGATGACGCTTGTATATAGGCCGTACGAAAGCGCGGACTACCCCACGCTTGTATCGATTGTGAAGGACACCTGGCACTATGAGCAGATGGCCTCGTCAAACATCGCCGAACTGCTCGCCGAAGTGTTCGTATCGAGTTGCCTGTGCAATGCGACGCATTCAATCGTCGCGCAGGTCGACGGGGAGGTGGCGGGCATCATCTTGCTCAAGGACATCGCGCAGCACCGTTGTTCGATGGGTGACCGGTGGAGGCAGGTCGGCGCGATCGGTCGCCTGCTGATGCGCCGCGAAGGCAGGAAGGTCATGCGGATCTTCCGCAATGTCAGCAGCGTCGATGAGCGGTTGCTCGGTGAGATCGACACCAAATACCGCGGTGAGATCGCGCTCTTCGTGCTTGACAGCAGGTACCGCGGTCGCGGCATTGGCAAAGCGCTGTACGAACGGGCCGTGACATATATGCGGCTCCGTGATCTGGAGCCGTTCTACCTGTTCACCGATACGTCGTGCAACTACCGCTTCTATGAGAGGCAGGGGTTGCGCCGGCGCGCATGGCGGGGAGAGACCGTACGGATGGATGGGCGAGCGCAGGAGATGACGTTCTTCGTGTACGACAACAGGGATACGTTGCGTGGTTGTGCTGCATGATAGCTATCCGTCATATGGGTGCGTGGATGGATGCGGTTCACTCCTCTTTTTGTTCTCAGCCTTGTTTTCGATGGACTTCATGGGTGGGGTGAGACAACATCGCAGAACTCGGTCTGCTTGTTCGTTCGCCTCGGGTATGGATATGGCCATATCCGCGGGCTGACGTTCCGTCTTCTACATACATTTCCGCTGGGGAGGAGCATTTTCTGGCGAGCTGGCGAGTATCGGCGTAGCAAACAGTGTGGTAGTGCCCGGTGATACTTGGGGTCGAGGGAGAAAATGCTCCTTCCCAGCGGAGATACATCCAGGAAGTGGTGACCGTGAACCAATCCGGAAGTCAGGAGGGGCGTACAATCTGCAGCGCGCGGCCGTCTTCCATGAGCGTGAACCCGTGGTGTTGGTAGAACGACGCGTTCTTGCTTTCCTCGGGCATCACCTCGAGGAACACGTAGTCCGCGTACTTTTCCTTGACGCGCTCTATGAGGCCGCTGCCGATGTGCAGTCCTTGATACTCAGGATTGACGAGCACCCAGTGCATATAGGCGAGCATTTCACCGTCGTCAATCACGCGCGCGAGACCGGCGAGCTGATCGCGGTCCCACGCGCTGATCACAGTGTCACTGCCCATGAGCGCGCGATATACACGCTCCGGGTACTGCGCAGATTGCCAGCCCACGGATTCGAAGAGATCGTGCACTTGGTCTTGGGTGAATTTCTTCTCGTCGGCGTATGTGATTGCCATGTTCGCAGTCTAAACAGGTGTTCCACACGTTTATGCTGCCATCTCAGTGCCCGGTCATCTTGCTGGCTGTAGGGCGGTGTCGAGGTGAGCCGTTTGCGGCCGTTGTCCGTCTTCTTTTAGGCAGGGAAGAAGACGGAAGACCTAATACGGAAAATCGGGAGGGAGCGGCGTGGTATCGATTGCCGGATCCTGTCGAACTCGCCTATTCATACTGGAGGGGGCAGCTGAATCCGGAAAATCAGGGAGGCGGTATGAAGGTCGGAAGGTGGGAGAAGGAGTCTTTTGTGGTGATTGGGAAGGAGGGGACGACTGCTGACGGCGACGGTTTCATTCAGCGACTGTGGGCAGATGCGAATGCGCATTTCGATGAAATTCGCCTGCTGGACAAGACCGATGCGACGGGAATCTGATTGGTCTCTGGGGTGCGATGTTCGATTTCTCTCATTCGTTCATGCCGTGGGAGGATTTCAGCAAAGGGCTTTTGCCTGGCCGGGGTGGAATGCGAGGAGGATGCCGAAGCACCGACTGACTGGACGAAATGGGCTGTTCTGGGCTATGAGTTCGTTTATGTGGAGCGTGGCAATGACTCCTCTTTTCTTGGCTGGGATGCAGTATCTGAAGGAGCATGATCTTCCATTGGCGGGCGCGGCCCATGATTTCACCGACCCTACGATGGGCCGGCAATATATGTTCTTCCCGATCAGAAGACTGCCGGTGCGGGCTGGTGCGTGAGTCTATCCCGCATGTGGTCCGCATGCCGAGAAGTATAAATAAGGTTGGAAAGACTGGTGTGGGCGTTTGTCTCACTCCGCTTCGCGCTGGATCCTTTGCTGGGTTCCACCGGGTATTTCTTCGCGTTTTCGCCATGTTGGCGGACATGTGGAATTGCTGCCAGTTATCCTCTATGCGGCGGAAAGCCCTGATGGAAGTGATGACGGTTCGGGACATCTTCTGGACACGGTGTATGGAGAATGTGTCCTGTTACTTTGTGTCTGAAAGTAGGTGAAATGCTGTTTTTGCAACGGTTTCACCGGCTCGGACAGCCGTTTGAACTGGACGTGTTCTGGACACGGTATGCCGTTCTGTGTCCTGTTCCTGTCCATTACGTGTTCGTGCTACATTCGTGATAGTCATGGATGTCGGAGACACAGTGAGGTGATTCCTGTGTGCGAAGGGGTGATTATGGAACTTCGAGACGCTCTCGATGATGCGCAATTGCGTAATCTCATCGCACAAGGGGAGAACGAGCAGCTAGAATTCAAACGTGCCGGAGAAGGGCCCAAGCCTGATCTCTACGAGACCATTTGCTCGTTCGGTAATCATGCCGGCGGCTTGATTGTTCTGGGGCTTGAGGATGATGGAACCCCTGTCGGTGTTAACCCAAGGCGAATCAAGGAATATCAGCAGAACATCGTGAATGTTCTACATAATCCGCAGACTTTCTCAGCAGCTCCGCATGTGCATTTCCAAGAGAAGGAATACGATGGAAAGATATTGTTATGCCTATTCGTAGAAAGCAGTCCTGACGTTATACGATACAAAAATGAGACATATGATCGTGTCTTCGATGCGGATGTGCGCGTGCATACTACGTCGCAATTAGCTAGTTTATATAATAGAAAGCTGCGTATTTACTCGGAAGAGCAGATACTGCCCTTTCTTTCAATCGAAGACTTCAACCCTGCAATTATCAACAGGGCACGGGATTTAGCCGTAACAAGAAATAGTGAGCATCCATGGAAGCGCATGACCAATGGGGAACTGCTTCGTTACTCCAGTTTATGGCGCAAAGACTTCCGCACGAATGAGTCGGGATACACATTGGCCGCAGCTCTATTGTTCGGTAATGATGATGTCATCTCTTCCGTTTGTCCCACCTATTCAGTGGATGCAGTAGTACGAATAATCAATCAGGATCGGTATGATGCTCGAGAGACGGTACAGACTAATCTTTTAGATTCATATGAACGTCTGTATCGTTTTTTGATTCGATATCTGCCTGATCCTTTCTATCTGGAGAACCAGCAGCGAGTTTCCTCCAAACAGATAGTTGTAAGGGAACTGTTATCCAACATCCTCATGCACCAGGAGTTCACCAGTCCGCTTCCTGCCCAAATTGAGGTTACATCCGAGGGGATTGCCACCAAGAATGCTTCTGTATCCGAATTCGAAGGGTATCTTCAAGTTGATGATTTCACTCCAATCGCCAAGAATCCCAAAATATCTGACGTATTCCGGGAGATCGGGTATGCGGATAAACTTGGCAGTGGCGTGCGGAATCTGCAGAAGATGTATCCAGCATTTTCTTCGCAAAAACCTGAGTTCCATGATGGGAAACAGTTTGTGAGTAGATTCCACATTAATGGTGCGTTGCTCCAATTACCGGAAAGTGCAATGGAGGAAAAAACACCCGTCAATGATGTGGATCGAGCAATTGAAGATTTGCTCAGTAGTCAAGGAACAATTAGTGCACAGGAACTCGCTGAGAAGGCTCAGGTTACTGTGCGCACGGCCAATAGGCATATTACGGACTTCGTCACCAGGGGCAAACTACGGAAAGTCGAATCGCGAGGGAGAGGGTACAGATATGCCCGATCATGATGAAACTGTGTGAAAGCTTGTCTCACTCCGCTTTCGCGCTGGATTCTTTGCTGAGTTCCACGGGGTATCTCTTCGCATTTTTCTTCATTTTACTGTGGATGATTTCGTCGAGATCGACGCCGAGCAGATCGGCCATTTGGATACAGTAGATCATCACATCGGCGAGTTCTTCGTGCACGTGTTCCCAGTCTCCGTCGCGAGGCTCGTCGCTCCATTGGAAACATTCGAGCAGCTCACCCGCCTCTATGCTGATGGATTTCGCCATATTGTCAGGAGTGTGGAATTGCCTCCAGTCACGATCGGCGATGAACTGGCGGATCTCGTTGATGGTGACTTCGGGAACCATGGGTTCAGTTGTATCACGCGGCGGAAGTAATTCAACGGTGTCGTTCGATTACGTGGAACCGTTTGAAAGTCACAGGGAAGCCGTCGTTGACTTTCGAAATCGGGATTGCTGGGCATTCTGCTCCTCACTTGCGCCTTTGCAGAGCCATGCGGAATGTATTTCTGCTGAGCGGGCTTAATCTGAGGAAACGCCGAGTATCGGCCTTGCAGCCATCATGGCGGTACGTGAGGGTGGCAGAGAAAAAGCCCCCGCTCAGCGGGAATGCATTCTATGGGAAGATTCCAGCAATGCTTTCATGTTGCCAGAGTGGAATGCGGGAAAGGTATTAAACCTCCTCCGCTGGCTGCGAGGTAATCCTGCAGGTAAGCATTGAAAATATTTGTGGTTCGCTCCTTTTGTCGGGATTAGACAAAGATGCTATAAATGTGAGTAACGACGGCGCATAACGAAGGGGATATTTATATGGTACAGAGTTCGCATGCATCCGCGTTCCTACGTCCGACTGCAGCTGATAGTGCGCTCAATGAAGAGAACACGAAACTGCGTTTTATCACTCCGGTAATTCAGAGCCGGTGGAACATCGCTGAGATCGATATGGAGTTTGCAGTTGGTAAGATTCTCGTGGACAGCACGGGTCACACCCATCGAGGCGATGGCCGTAAAGCTGATTATCTGCTGTGCTACACGAAAGACCATCCTCTCGCAATCGTGGAGGCAAAACGATGTGGGTTGTCTGCGGATGTGGGGATGCAGCAGGCCATGGATTACGCGAAAGACCTGGATGTGCCATTCGCCTATGCAACGAACGGTGACGATCTGATTGAGTATGACTTGCTGACCGGCGCAACTCGTAGGATGAAAATGCCTGATTTTCCCTCACGTGATGAGCTTTGGGAGCGCTTTCAGCTCGAAGTGGATATGCCGAAAGGCATCGTGCAGCCCTACCTATACCCCTACTATTCCGATGGTGATAAGAAACCACGCTACTATCAGCGCATCATCATCAATAAGGTGATTGAAGCGGTGCTGCGTGGATGCAAGAAGATGCTGGTGGTCTGTGCTACTGGAACCGGCAAGACGTATGAGGCATTCCAGATTATATGGCGTCTGTGGAAAAGCGGTCTCAAGAAACGTGTGCTGTTCTTGGCTGACCGTAATTCACTGATCGACCAGACGATGAATCAGGATTTTGCTCCATTCGGCGAGAACATGACGAAGTTCGACAATTCCCGGTTTGACATTGCTCATCCCATTTATCTGAGTACGTATCAGCAGCTCATTACGACTCATGATGGCCAGATTGAGTACCACTATAAGAAGTTCCCGCGCGATTTCTTCGATTTGGTGATTGTAGATGAGTGTCACCGCAGTTCCGCGAATCAGGACTCGAGCTGGCACGAGATCCTCGACTACTTCTCAGATGCCACGCAGATTGGCATGACCGCGACCCCGAAGGATGATGCTGATCCGAATCGCAGCAATATCGCATACTTTGGCGAGCCGATTTACACCTACTCGTTGAAACAGGGCATTGAAGATGGTTTCTTGGCCCCATTCCGTATTGCGATTCCAAAGATCAACATCGACGAGGGTTGGATCCCTGACGAAAATGTGAGAGATGAGAATGGGCGGCCGATCATTGATGATCTGGAAGATGACGAGGAGCTGACCCAACGTGATTATGACACCAAAGTAGCCGTGACTGATCGTCATCGCACTATTGCCGAGTATGTGACGAATTACCTCGTAGAGCATGATATGAGGTATGCGAAGACCATCGTGTTCTGCGAGAATATACAGCACGCTTATGCAATGACTCAGGCGTTGCGAGAACAGAACCAGGATTTGTGCGCGGAAGATGAGCGGTATGTAACCACAATTGTGGCCGGTGAAAAAAATAACACGGCTAGGCTTGAAGAATTCACTGCGGTCGGATCCGCTTATCCGGTGATTGCGGTGACGAGCCGCCTGATGTCCACCGGAGTAGATGCGAAAACATGCAAGGTGATTGTGCTTGACCGTTCCATTGGTTCGATGACTGAGTTCAAGCAAATCATCGGCCGTGGTACCCGTGTGAAGAAGAGCTATACCGTCAATGGCCGTAAGGAATCGAAGGAATATTTCACAATCATAGATTTCCGCAGCAATTATGAGAAGTTCCAAGATCCCGAATTCGATGGCGTGCCGGTGAGTGTGACTGTTGAGGGCCCAGGCACGACTCCGACCGGTGGAGAGAACGGGTCCATTGACGAGGGCCCAGAAGACGGCGGCAAAAAAGGTCCGGTTCACCGCATTGCGCGTGTAAGCGGAGTGGATGTGGAGATTACCGATGAGGTGGAACAGTGGCTTGATGAACATGGTAAGCCCACGGATACACCGCTGGAAGCCGCTATGGGTGAGCATATTCGCGAGCGGTACTCCACTCTGGAAGCATTTACCGCTGACTGGGTGAACAGTGCGGATCGGGAGGCATTGACGAAAGAGCTGATGCCCGTTGGCGACTGGGAGCAATCGTTCCGCGACCGATATGGGTATCCAGTAGATATGTATGACATCATCTGTGATTTCGGATTCCATGTCACTCCACCGGCCAATCGCGAGGAACGTGCACATGGAACCTCGGCGGAAGCATTCATCGCCCAAAGCAAGTTCAATGATCAGCAGCGAGCGATTCTGCGGTTGTTCACGGATTTGTATGCAGTTTCGGGAATTGAGAATCTGCATGGTGATGATGCTATTAAAGCGCTCGATATGCAGCAGTTCTCAGAAGCTGGTTTCAGCCCACGAAGTGCGGTGAAGCAGTTCGGTAGCCGGTCTCAGTTCCTTGATACGCTTGCGGCTCTCGAACGTTCGTTCTATGAGGATGGTGTGGAAGTCACGGTGAAGCAGGAGGGCAATCCCCAATGACGCTGTCTGGGATGATTAAACAGCTTGAAGACATTATGCGCACTGATTCAGGCATTGACGGCACTGCACAGCGTTTGAGTCAGATTGTGTGGTTGCTGTTCCTCAAGGTATTCGATGAGTCAGAGATGGATGGTGAGCTGCTCATTGATTATGAGCCAGTGATTCCTAAAGGGTACCGTTGGCGTGACTGGGCTAATCCAGATGCGGAGAAGGATCAAACCACCGGAGAAGAGCTTATTGATTTTGTCAATAACAAGCTCTTCCCCGTGTTGCGTGGCGAACCTATTACCACGGATGATGGCGCTACTGTGATTCCCTTCGACAACGACAGTGACCGTGCTGCATTGGTGCGTAAATTCATGACGAGGAGCCACAACTATGCAGCCAATGGCATCGCATTGCGGAACGTGGTGAATCTCATTAGCACGGTCGACCTTTCCGATGTTGAGCAGACTCATGAGTTCAACAACATGTATGAGACGCTGCTGAAGTCTCTGCAGTCGGCTGGCCGTGCGGGTGAATTCTATACACCACGTGCCATTACTCAGTTCGCGGTGCGTCACGTGAACCCGCAGATTGGTGATGTGGTGGCTGACTATGCTTGTGGCACTGGTGGGTTCTTGGTGGATGCGTTGAGGCATTTGGAAAAGATGGTTTCGCACTTCCAAGGAAATCAGGTTGATGCGATGGAGAAGGTTCACCGTAATCTCATCGGAGGCGAATTCAAACCGTTGCCGTACATGCTGTGCGTGACGAATTTGCTGCTCAATGATGTGGATTATCCGAGAATCCGTTTTGGTGATTCGTTGACGGAGAAGAACTTTACTGACTACGACGGTCAGGATGAACTGCAGGTGGATTGCATCGTCATGAATCCGCCGTATGGCGGCATAGCGAGTGATGGAGATAAGCGTGCTTTCCCTGCTGATTTGCGTTCTTCAGAAACTGCAGACCTGTTCATGGCCATGATTCTAGGGCGCCTGCGTCAGAATGGCCGAGCCGCTGTGGTGCTGCCCGATGGCTTCTTGTTTGGTAACGATGGCGCGAAGCTTGCCATCAAGAAGAAGCTGATTCGTGAATGCAACCTGCATACGATTATCCGCCTGCCTGAGTCGGTATTCGCGCCCTACACGTCGATTACCACGAACATTCTGTTCTTCGACAAGACGCAGAGCACTCAGGAGACCTGGTTCTATCGGTTCGATAAGCCCGAAGGGTACAAGCATTTCTCCAAGACGAAGCCATTGTTGCCGAAGCACATGGAAGTCATCGACGAATGGTGGGACAATCGTGAGGCCATTCCTGACCCGGACGTTAACGGCGCATGGAAAGCACAGAAGTATTCGGTTGAAGAGCTTGAAGCGAATGGTTTCAATTTCGATTTGTGTGGATATCCACATGAAGAGGAAGAGATCTTGCCTCCGGACGAGCTGATTGCGGATTACAAGAGCCAACGCGCAAGCCTCGACCGCGAAATCGATGAGAAGCTGGCTGCAATCTGTGAATTGCTGGGCATTGGAGTTGATGCCGAATGATGAGCGCAAAGAATCTCCGTGACTCGATTCTGCAGATGGCCGTTGAAGGCAAACTTGTTGAACAACGCGAGGAAGAAGGAACGGCTGCTGATTTGCTTGCGAGCATTCGTGAGCAGCGTGCACAGTTGGTGCGTGAAAAGAAAGCAAAACCCGTCAAGGGAGGTGAGTCAGTGATTTGGCGTGATGGTACAGGTCACTGGTTCGAGCGCCGTGGCAAAGACGAAGCCGCCTGTATTGATGAGGAGATTCCATGCGATATTCCGGATTCGTGGTGTTGGGCACGAATGAGGACGGTTGTTAATGTGGTTTCTGCTCGACGTGTGCATAAGTCGGATTGGAGAACTAGTGGCGTACCTTTTTATCGTGCACGAGAAATTGTGAGATTGTCCGACGGGCAACCGATTACTGATAATCTATTTATTGATACTGCACTATATGACAAGCTGAGTCAATCTGGGGTTCCCCAACCAGGTGATCTTATGGTTACGGGAGTAGGAACCATTGGCACATCGTATGTTGTGCGCCAAGATGATCGCTTCTACTATAAGGATGCGAGTGTGCTTTGCTTTGAAAATCGTTGTGGATTTAATTCCTTGTATCTGCAATTGCTTATGCAGTCAGCAATGGTTGTGAATCAAATCCGTTCGCTATCTGCGGGTACAACAGTTGATACTTTGACGATACAGAATGCATCTTCATTGTTGATTCCTGTAGCTCCCATCGCAGAGCAGAAACGCATTGTTGAAAAAAAAGAAGAATTGGTGCCTTATATCTCTGAATATGGTAAGGCGCAGGAACAGCGTGAACAGTTCGACAGGGAACTGCCGGCAAAACTGCGTAAATCCATTCTGCAAGCAGCTGTTGAAGGTAAACTGACCGAGCAGTCCGATGATGACGAGCCTGCCTCAGTTCTGCTTGCTGGAATCCGTGAACAGCGTGCGCAACTGGTGCGTGAAGGCAAAGCCAAGCCGGTGAAAGGTGGCGAATCAATCATCTATCGTGATAATGCCGGTCACTGGTTCGAACGTCGAGGCAAATCAGATCCCGTCTGCATCGACGAAGAAATCCCCTTCAATATCCCCGATTCTTGGTCTTGGGCGCGACTAAATAGCTTGGCAACGTTGACTCGTGGTTCAGGTATCAAGCGCAGTGAGGTCCGTGAAGAGGGGCTGCCTTGCGTACGGTATGGTGAACTTTACACGACCTACGATACGGCGATAACAAGTGCCCATTCGTTTGTTATGCAAGATGTATTTGATGCAGCGAAGAAGATGGGACCAGATGATTTAGTGATTACTCTGACTGGTGAGAATGACATTGACATCGGCCGAGCTGTCATCAATCAAACTGACGAAACACTTGCCTTTGGTGGGGATCTCTTGGCTATCACGGATACTCCAATGGACAGGGTCTATATGCTGATTGCGTTTCACTCGCCTGTTGTAGGTCAACAACGTACTCAAGCTGCTACCGGCAATATCATCGTGCACCTTGGCGCTGAGAAGGTAGGCCGCTTTCTGATTCCAGTCCCACCTCTTGCTGAGCAGCACCTCATCGTAGAAAAAGTCGATGCCGTTCTTAATCGAGTAAATGAATTGGTATAAACGGTCAGGCTGAAAGGGACTCATATATGTCTAGTCGAACCCCATTCGAAATAACCAAGAAAAACGTCTAATCAGTTATGCATTGAAATCGGTAGCGGTTTAATTCTGTGATCACAGGCAAAAGAGCGAGAAGAGAATTATGTGTGTGAATGGTTCGACGCAGCATCATCATTACTACTTGCCCAGTCAAGATGTTGACTCCAAAGGGGAGGAGTACGAAACAGATGTGAATTCTGTTGTGCTTATTGGAGCAAATGGCTCAGGTAAAACTCGCATCGGTGAATGGCTAGAACGCATGTATCCCCAAAAAGTACAGCGTATTTCTTCATTGCGCAACCTCTCGTTGCCCAGAAAGATCAAACTTTCTTCGCAGTCTGCTTCGGTGAATCAAATGATGTATGGTCGGGATGAGGCGCAGTCGGATCATTCTTGGTTGTATGAATACGACACGGATATATCACAGCATAGAACCATAACGAGCTCTGTATCCAATTTTGAGCCATCTATTGCCGCATTGGTCGCAAAAGAGAATGAGGCGAACCGATCCATAAGTAGAGAAGTCACTTATACTTCTCAGAAACAGCTTGAGCAGGCAACAATAGATAAAGCTCAATCACGTCCCGAAGTGCGAATACAGTCTCTTTTTTCTTCGATTTTTCCTCATCGAAAAATCTATATCCATGAGAATACTATTTACGCGATAGATTCAAGGAAAGAACTGACCGAGGAAACCCGAACTCAAGGATACAATGGGTCTGAACTTAGCGATGGTGAGAGGGCTGCGCTATATGTTATTGCTCAAGCCATATGCTTGCCAGAAAATAAGATAGTTGTCGTGGATGAACCAGAACTTCATCTGCATCTCTCGGTTATCAAGCCACTCTGGGCGGCCATTGAAAAAGAGCGTCCAGATTGCCTTTTCATCTATATCACCCATGATTTGGAGTTCGCTGAAGCACATCGAGAGTCGGACAAGATATGGGTTCATGGATATGACGGACAACAATGGCAATTTGACCGTATAGAGGAGGTTGGGGAGCTGCCCTCTGCCCTTGAGATGGAAATCATGGGAAGTAGAAAACCTGTCATCTTCGTAGAGGGTAGACCGTCATCGGCATCTCTCGATTACTCTTTGTATTCATTGCTATACCCTGAATATCAAATCAAATCCCTCGAGGGTTGCCGACAGGTGATTGAGGCAGTACGCGCATACAGGAGGAATAATCGCCTCCATCGTAATGATGTTTATGGGATTGTGGATCGTGACCGACGCACTCCTGACCAAATAGAGGAGTTGAAGAAAGATGGTATTCACGTTCTCGAAGTCGCTGAAATCGAAAACCTCTTCCTTCTCGAGGATGTTATGCAAGTGGTAATAGAACACATGCTCCCAGAATCTTCACCTATGGGAAAAATAAAAGATTATGTGATAAATAAAAGATTTAATAATCGCGTCAAGAAATTGGCGGCAGAGCAATTTCGCGATACAATCACTGCACAATTGCACACAATGTTCGCCTCGGAAGATACTGATGTGACGGAGAAAAAGATACAAGACCTCGTTGACGGCATTAAGTCAACTAGGGAAGCTATTGATGAAGAGTACCAACAAATAGGGCAATCAGGTGAATATGCCGCCGTGCTTGCTGTATTGAATGATAAAGATACGGTAAAAGACATCGGCGAACTGTTTGGCTTACCAAAGAAAAGCTACATCAGCACTGTTTTGCGCTGGCTGAACTCCAATAGTGAGATCGCTGAGAATCTGCGGCAAGCTTTCCTGAAGCATTTGCCCGACTTCCAGAATGAAGCCAATGACAAGGATGCTCAACTCTGAATGAGCTGTTGTACAATTTTTGAACAATTTATTGAGATAAGAGTGGAGAAAAGAGATTTCATGGACGAACTCACCTCTTACCAGACTGTGGCCGTTCAGCAGAAAATTATGAGCATGATGCAGGTCGCCGACCCGCGAGTTCAATATCTGCAGAACCGTGTGTCGGAGATTGTGGCTGATCTATGTGCGCATAACATGTTCAATCAGGATGGCTCGATCTCTGATCAGCAATGGAATGAATGGCTTACCCAGTATTACCCTGCGTGGGTGTTCCAAAAGGGTCAGTTGGCCCCCCAAAACAATGCAAATCAAAGCAGTACATATCCAGCTGAAGTGCAGAGAAAAATTAATCAGGTGCCACAGCAGGCCAATCCTCTACAGACCCAAACATCACACAACCCACTTTTCCAAAAGCGAGATTTTTGGTTTGGATTTGCATTAGGCACAGTGACAGCAGCAATAGTGGCGCTTATCGTAGTCATTTTCGCTAATATGACAGGAAGCACTACAAATAATGCGCTCCCGGAGGAAAGCAACTTATCGTCTGTATATGAACGGTGCTCCAGCACTTCTTCGAGAATTAAACTGTCAAACGACGAAAAATCTATCACAATCGAGGAATCCCAATACTCTTCCTTGGAGGCTTTGGAGTGTATCGCGGATGCGACTTCTATGCCAGACGCCACTTTTTCCAACATTGAGCAAACAACCGGTTTGGATGGGCGTCAGAGCGCAGAATGGGGACCGTACAAAGCCTCTTGGTCGTTTAACGCGAATCGTAAATCGAATGCTTTCCAACTGGTACTTGAAATCAAATAGTTTCACATGAGTATTGTTTTTCATTTTAAACCAGACGAGCTGAGGATGCCGATCTTCATCTGTTATGCACCCTCAGCTCGTACTGTGAAAAGATAGAGAAGCTTATTTGTTTGGCAGCAAGGACGGATATTGCGATGCTTCCGACTCGGGAACAATACGGACACTGTACTGTAAGTACTTGTCTGCTTGCCAATCACTTGGAGGTGACCAGTGCCATTCGTACACGTATCTGCCATCGGTTAGAGTGCCTTCGTTGATGTTCACCCAATTGTTACTGGATACTAAATCTTCTTCTGGAATATGCTTGAGCACGCAGTGGATGGGATCTGTCTTCTCGTCGGAAACATCGTCTGAATCTCTATACCCCTTAGCTGACAAGATGATGTAATTTTTTCCGGAGTCTGTATGTTGCACGTCTACGTTGCATTCCTTGCCTATCTTTGCAATTTTCTCGCTTGTCGCTGTTTCTATTGCTGAATTACTATTTTGCGTATTCTTAACTGAAATACCGGTTTTTGAATTTTGGCGCACAGTCAGCATAAAGATAGCAATGAGACAACTCACTGCCACGATTCCCGCTACCACTGCAATGGCAATCGGGAACACTGCTTTCTTCTTCATACATCTACCTTCCAATGGGAGATAAGAATATCTAATTTGTTGAGACTCGCTTCTATAAGATGCAGGCACGTTACTTTTCGTCTACCGCGTCTTCCTCCACGATGCTCACATCAATGTACTCGTCTTCGGTGGCATTGCTTTCTGCGACCTTTTGCTGCTGCTCATAGAACTCCACACTCGCCGTCGGCAGTCCTGAAAGATGGTCCTTCAGCTTGCATGCCATTGGTCGGTACGTGGCAAAGGTGAGGCCACCCGAGACCACGCCTCCGATGATTGGTATGACCTTCGATACACTTTTGGCGAATGTCTGCTTCGTCATGTGTACGCCAAGAGTGAGCGCAATCTTCTTGACCACAGGATAAACGATTCCTTTGGTCAGTGCTTGCTGCGGTAGCTTTTTGGCAACATTGAGTGCAAGTTGCGCTGCAACGCGATGAATCGCGTTGCTTGCGCCTTCCACGCCAAACATGATGCCTGCGAAGATGATGAGATTGTTCACCATTCCATCGTCAATAGCGCTGTTCTCTTCGTCCATCAGACTTGGCCATCCATAGAGGTATGCCAGTTTCTGCATGATTCGCAGTATATGGGCCATCTGCTGTGTGAGGTCCGCGGGAATTGTGCCGGCCATAGCGATTCCACCTGGCAACCCCGCCGCGAATGAAAGCGCTGTAACCTTACTGGTTTCGTAATTGATGGAATCATATGCAATGCTATTGAGTTGATCTACATTGATTCCAGCAGCTGCAGGCGATTCGGCGATTGCTTGATCCACTACTTGTTTCGGAAAATGCCGCTGTAGTTGCGAGCGCAGAAATGGTTCCCTTTCCACGCGGACAAGTGGGAGCTGGACGGCGTTCCGCAGTGCTACTTCAAAATCGACGCTGTCTGCCATAACAGTCCCTTCCGTCAGTGTGCCTTTCGGTCGATTCTAAATGGTTTCCCTTTTCCGCCTGAATTTATCGTCAGCATTTGGTCGTGGGAATTGGGTGATGTTTGAGGGATAGTCCGAGTAATCCCGATTGCGCATGGCGGGAATGATCGGCTATGCCTGCAGAGTTAGTTGTTTAGGCTGTGTTATGACGTGTGCGGTATATGAGATTACGCTGGTTTCTTGGCGTCTTTGATGGGGAAAGGAAGCCAATGCGAGATAACGGTACAAGCGTTACAGGAATCCTGTCTTTCCCCACCCTTCTTGCTCCCAACCTACACTTGAACACAAACCAACCTCCAATCCAAGGAGAAGCATTGCCCCATCAATCATCTCCAAACCCAAAAACGGCGTCCACGCGCCGTTTCCGCCAGCCTCCCGCTTGGATCACGTGGGTGCTTGGCGTCATCTTCCTGCTCGACGTTCCGGTGGTTCTTCTCCTGGCGTTTTTCATGTGGTGGGCAGTCACCGACAACGCCCCCGATATCCCGCCGGGCTGCTCATTCATGGATCCGTGCCCCGCCACTCCGGGGGAGTACGCGCGTTCGCTCGTCTTCTGCCTCGGGTCGATCCTGCTCTGGGTCGTCTTCGCCTATTCCATCTACCGTCTTCTGCTCGCCTGCCTCGATGCGCGCGAATCCGCCGACTCCCGCCGCACCACTATCGTCGTCACTTCCGCGCTGATTGTGGGACTATCCGCGGTTGTGCTGTGCGTACTGCCTGATTGGATCCATGGTCGCCCATTGGTTTCGGAACAGTTTTGGAGTGTCGGGCGAATCGAATCCTATGTGTACTTTTTCGCGGCGCTTCTTTCCACGCTCTACCCCGCATACTTCGCGGTGCGTGCCCGCTACTGCAGATATGCCGACTCACGTGCGTCGGCGGCCATCGGTGAGACAGATAGCTGACCATGTGACCTTGTTCTTTTGCGACGTATGCAAAACGGAAGCAGAAGCGCAATGAAGCAGCTGCTCCATCCCGCCTCCGCGCTCAACTGATCCGGTAGTGCCCGACCAGCTCCTGTGGAAACGTGCCGAGCACATCCTCTTCATACTGCTTCTGTTTCGCGCTCACGTGGTGGATGAGCAAGGGCAATCCGTTTGGGTTGCGCGTGTCGGAGGCAATGCCGATGTGATTGCTATAGACGACGATGTCTCCGCCCTGCCATGCGCCCACGTCTGTGGTGTCTGTCGTGAGATTGATCGCATGCGCGGCGAAGTACGCGTTGAGTACGGGGACACGACGGAAGTCGATGTTGGCATCAGGAGTGTCGACCTCATAACGCTCAGGGTGGGCGAGTATGTCTTCATGCACGAGCGTCATCAGATCATATCCTGCTCCACGCAGGGCTGCGCCTACGACGTCGGTGCACACGCCGTACCCGTCGTTCGGGTAGCCGGTCGCGTAATACTCGCTTTTGTATGCCGGTTTTGTGGCGATGTAGGCGCGCGCGTTCTGCAGAATGTCGCTTTGGTCGTCGACGCCGTCGCCATCCTTGTCGACTGAGCTGGTGTATGGGGCGATGCTTGGCGCTGGCTGCCGCACCGACCTGTCTTCATCTGCGGCGCCTATTGTGCTCCCGCATGCCGATGCCAACGTGCAGGCGGCGATGAGCGTGCCTATCGTGACGATTCTAGATAGCTGGTGTGCCATATTTATTCAAGATATAATCAGCTGCATCAACGATAGTGGTCATTCGTTGTCCCCCTTTCGTCTTGTAAAACAATCTAACGTAATATCTCGTCATGTTCCGCGTCGTCGCCCGGCCGACGCGGCACGTCAGGTCGAGGGCCGTCGCGTCAACAAGCCGGCGAGCGGAAAGTTCCACGTGGAACATGGTGAAACACAGAAGAATCACCACCGCGATTGCGTGAAAGGCGGTGGAGTGGCGGGCATGGCGTCCCTGCCACCGGGCCCCGCCCATTCCTGCCCCGCCCCCATGCTTCCCATTTCGCGCTGCTTTGCTGAAAGCCATTACTGGGGAGTGGGCGGCGAAGGGGCCAACATGGCAAATGCATATGACGGAAAAACATCAATGACCCGTTTGAATTACTTGAGTTCGTCAACGGGCTGCGGCACCACCAGCTGCGCACGGGCAGGGGCGGTGACAATCCCGGGCGCAAGGATGAGCACGGCAACACCATCTACCGGTGCAATGTGCACGCCCAGTACCGTCTGCACTTCACGAGGGACGGGGCGGGGTGTGTCACGTTCCTCTCGGTGAACACGCACGACGATCTGCTGCTGTAGCGTGACTACCGGCGCGCGTCAGGGGTGAACGGGTTCGCCGTCAGATACCTCCTCCTGGAAGTATAAAGAATATAAAAAGTATAAAAAAGTATAAAGGCGTGGTGTAGCGGCAATTGGATGCCGTAAGGCGCTCGACTATTATTTGTGCCAGCGATAATCCCTGTTGCATTGTACGCGATGTCGGCAGGCGACCGCCCATCACCGCTCATTCCTGTGTATCTCGGCTGGGCGGGAGCATTTTCTGGGGTGGCACTGAGTAGCATCCTTGGCGTTAAGCCGTTGATACATGTCCCTGCCTTGGAAAATGCTCCTCCTCAGCCGCATTAGCACTCACACGCATTGCCCTCGGCCACCTTTTCTGCGATACTGCACTCAGAGACATCGAGGAGGAGGTCGTTATGGCGGGGATGGCGGGGGACGTGCCCCAACAGGGGATTCCGGAAGTGGGCGCAGGCGGCTACGCAGAGCAAACAGGCAAAACAGAGCAAGCACAGCAAACAGAGCACGAAGACCCACCGCGCCCCACCTACCCGGCACTGTCGCAGCGCGACGTCGAAAAGCTGTTTGAATCACAGGTACTCGCCCGCGCACGGCGATACGCCAACGCCGGCCGCGTGCGCGACCTCGCGAACATCGCGGAGGGGCTGTGGCATGCGCGGGTGGAAGGGTCGGTGCCGTATAGCGTCGATGTGCGCATGCTGCACAGCCGCGTCGTCTCAGCCGGCTGCAGCTGCCCCGACGGTCAGCGGCGCACCTATTGCAAACATGTAGGCGCGGTGCTGCTGACCATGGCAGAGGCGGCGCGCATCGAGCAGCGCACCACGGCGTTCCCGCAGGAGGCTTCGCATGAGCTTTGGTGGTACTGGCATAATTCTGGGCATCGCCCGGACGTCCGCCTTAGCGAAGACGAATGGCGCGCCGTGCGCATGCTGCTTGAGCGGCTGTATGGACTGCCCGATCTCGCCGCGTATATGCGCATGAATAGGGATGGTCGGCATTCCTGGCAGGAGTCGATCGCCTCGCTCAGCAAAGAGCAGAAGAAGCGCCATAAGCATCGCGCGCGCCGGCGGTCGATGAGTGTGGCAGACGTCGAGCGGCTGGAAGATCTGCCGCACGGCTGGCTCACCGTTCTCGAAGCGGCCTACGAGCACCTCCACGACGTTGAGGGACTGCGCCTCCTGTACGCGATGTATATTCTCGGCGCGCGCGATGACGCAGACGCGCGGTACGTGCCGCGTCTGCGTGCGCTCTCCGGAAGTCATTGGGCCGACGACGTCGCGCTGATCGAACGCTGGGCCACGTACAGGCACGGCGCCTGCATGTCGAGAGACGACAATCCCGCATATGAGCGGCTGTTGCGCGAGGAGCATCTTGTGGACGCGGCGAAATGCTACTGCATGTTGCACAGCGGGGAAGTGCGCAGGCTGCGGCTGCTCGACATGCTCGTCGAAGGCGAATCTGAGGACTCCATCGACCGCCTGCTGGGATTCCTGCGTCAGCCCGAATCGGAGGTGTATCTCGGTGATGCAGAGCAGTCCGCGCGGCTTGTTGGGGCATGGCTCGACCGCATCAGCGAAGTGTATTTTGTCAAGTCGGTGTTTTGGTTTTGGTCATGTAGTTTTTTCGGTTTTGGTCATTGGGGCATGCTGGTCGTGGTTGATTGGTTGTTGGTGTGGTCGAACATGAGGGCTTCGCTCATGCGTC
>NZ_RYUH01000010.1 GCF_004155535.1 Bifidobacterium pseudolongum subsp. globosum
GGGAATCATTTCGGACACACGAAATGGCCAGGCGCCATAATGACCGGACACATCATGAACACCCCGACACGCCAATCGGCAGAAGGCTTCAGCTCAGATTAGAGACACATCTTTTGGCGTATAACCCGAGGAATGCGGCCACACGGTGATTGACACTCACCAGGTCTCCACGGGAGGCAGCTTTATGGATCTGCGCGTCGTATGCCGGCAGTGCGCCGTGGAGCAAGGGCATGTTGGCGTGGATGATCGCGTCGCGCAGCGCGTCCGGGTATGGCACGTCGAAGCGCCGTTGGAGGGCCTCGAGGCGGCTGTGGCGGTCGAACACCACCTTGCAAGTGCGTAGGTTGTGCCACATGCACGTTGTATAGCCCAGTGAGGCCTCGTGCCCTTCGACCACGCGGCGCACGTCGGCCGCGAACCCATCCAGGTCGCGGTGCAGCAGGTCCAGATCCACACCGTCGCGGAACGTGCAGTTGTCTTCGTACTCCCAGTAGTGGTTGCCGATCTCCATGACCGTGCAATAGCGGGCGAGCAATGTCCTGCGCACCTCTTCGTCAATCGGTGCGGTGCAGTAGAGATACACGTCGTAGTCGGAACGGGCGTCGTGTAGGCCCGATGCCCGTGATCCGCCGAGTGCGATCGCCTCGACTTGTGGCAGTTCCTGAAGCTGGGCGAACAGTTGGTGTGCGAGGTCCATGATGGCTCCTTTGCGTTGTGGCAGATGCAGGTTGCGCCTCCATGCGCGTACCGCAAGCTCCAACATATCAATACTTTCCGAAAGAAAGAAAATGAGGCCACAAAGTGGACAATCAATCTTGCGTATGATGGCCGAAGAACAATCATGCGATATGGCGTGCGCCGGCAGTGTCGTCGTCCTGCCACGCGTGCGGCCTATGTAGGAAAGAGGTGCGTATGAGTGCCAATGGCATCGACAGGAAGGCGCTTGAGCAGCTCCACGCCGAATCCATGGAAGAACAGGTCTCCTATTACCGGCGCCCGTTCATGGTGCTGTGGGCAGCGGTGCAGGAAGCATCGGTGGAACTCGAAGAGGACTACGGCATGTCGGCCGAAGTCGCGCAGGTATGGGTCGCCGAACAGCTGCGGCAAGTGGCCGATTCGCTCGTCGACCGCCTCGCGGAGAAAGCCGTTGCGCACGGGGTCAGCAAATCCAACGTGGCGCGCGCCGCAGGAGCCGACCCCACAAACGCACTGCGCCGCTTCCCGCGCCTCACCAGTGACGTGCCACGCGAACGGCTCCTCATCGACGATGTACTGGACGCCTTGGAATAGCACGCACACCGAATCCGACACGCCGATGCCGGACCGTCCGACCACATTGCCCCTCCCGCATTGGCACACGGATGCGTGACGGTGCATACTGTGCCCATCCACGGCATCGGCACAGAAAGGACGAGACCATGACACCGAAATCAAGAGAAGAGCACATCGCGCGCATCCGCAGAAGGCGGAGGCTGATCCGCGCGGGAATCGCGCACCGCGAAGGAATGATGCGCCGTGCCGCAGCATTCGCGCTCTGCAGTGCGCTGATGGCGGCCTGTCCGTGGGGGAAGGCCGCCATCAGCGCACAGGCGGGCGAATCGTGTACAGCCGGCATGGTGATGCCGGTGCAAGGCAGTGAGATTATCGCACGGTTCGACGGGCCGTACCAAGCGTGGATGGCCGGGCACCGCGGCATCGACATCCGCGCACAGAAAGGGGATGAGCTCGTCGCGCCCGCCACCGGCATCATCAGCCACGCAGGCACCGTCGCCGGCAAATCGACGGTGAGCATCCGCGTACGGTCATTCACACTCACATTCGAACCGGCGCAGACTGCACTGCCAGTCGGCACGCCGGTACTGCGCGGCAAACCGTTCGCCAAAGTCGCCGGCGGCAGCGACCACTGCGACGATGCATGCGTGCATTGGGGCATCAAGCTGGGCAAAGGAGCCTATGAAGACCCCGAGCGATGGCTCACCCCACAATCGATCCGGCTTGTACCCGTGGCGTAAGGATCACAGTCCGGCTTCGGCGAGCGTGATGTACCCCGGGTCGATGAGCTCGGTCTTCATATTACCCGCGCTCACCGAGAGCAACGGCAGGCTCATCGTCGGCACGTTCTGGCCATAGAGGTCCTGCACACTGACGAAGTCCAGACCGTCAAGGGAATCACCTTGGGCGAAGGCCGCACAGATCCGCGCAAGGTCGGCGGCGCTCGCGACGCGGTCGACGAGGCCGGTCGCCCATTGCTTGCCGTTCACGATGTTGGGCATGGCGCTGATATACGCGCCGAAGCCGGTGACGATGGGCCAGCGGTTCTGCGCCTTCTGGTTCTCCTGACGCACCTCTTCGGGCGTGCTGAGCGAGGGGGCGCGCTTGGGGTCGGGCACGCGGTTTTTCTGCAGGTCCTGCCTGCCCGCGATGTTGCCGACGATGTCGCCGATGGTGATCGACGGGTTGACGTCGGCGGCGGACCCGGTGTACTTGAGTGCGGTGAGGCCCTTGACCACGCCGTTGGCCACATAATCGTTCATCGCGATCACGCCGTCGATGCGCACGTGCCCTTGGCCATTGGCCGGCCGGCCCAGCCGTTGCCGGAACTCCGTCTCGATGCTGTCGGCATCGGTGGCCTTGATGGTCACGTCACGCCAATCCTGCACCGTCGTGGATGCGGTCGTCCTCATCGACGGGCTGAGCACCACGCCCGAGCGGAAATACGGCCCAATGACCTCCCATACCCCACTGAACGCCTCGCGTGCGAATGCCTCGTCGAGCTGCGGATAGTCGGAGTCCGCGTCATAAGGCAGCAGGATCTCGATGTACTTGGGGTTGTACCGGCTTGCGCTGTCCAACTGCAGTTTGCTGACGAGTTGGCGCGCCTGCAGGCGCCCTATCTCGCGGGCCGAGCACAGGCTCACAAAGGCGTCCGGGGTGAACCCTGGCAGGGGGGTGGCAATCACCACAACGTGCATGCCCGCCTTCTTCGCCAATCCGAGCGCGCGTGTCATGCGGCTGAGGGATTCATCCAACGATTCATCAGTGGCGTTTTCTTCGCTGAGTGATTGTGTGACGTAGTCGCCGTAGCGTTTCACCGTGTCGGTCATCGGTGCGGCCGGGGCGACAACGAGCGTCGTGGACTGCGCTTCGGGGTCGGCGCTTGAGCCGTCCGTGGAGCCGTCGAGCGCATCGACGACATAATCCTGAATGCGGTGGCTTTGCCGTTCCAAGTCGGAATCGGC
Organism: Bifidobacterium pseudolongum subsp. globosum; assembly: GCF_004155535.1. GTDB lineage: Bacteria > Actinomycetota > Actinomycetes > Actinomycetales > Bifidobacteriaceae > Bifidobacterium > Bifidobacterium pseudolongum_C. The sequence continues at coordinate 3,240 of NZ_RYUH01000010.1, forward strand.
GTGGGTCTGCACATGGTCCGCCTCGAACCCGCGGTCCTCAAGCGAATCCTTGGTGGCGTCGGCGAAGTCATGCCAGGAATTGAGCGGCACATCCTGCGAGACGGTGAATCCGTCGTTCGGCAGGAACAGCGCCACCGACCCCGTGAGCCTTGTCTCTCCGGCCACGGTTGTGGTGCTCGTGGGGGCGGGGCTGGCTCCCGACCCGCAGGCGGCGAGCGGCAACGCCATGCATAGGCATGCCGTTGCCGCCAAGAGTCGTCGTGCCGTTGAGCTGCTGTGGATACCCACCATACAACCGCCTTGTCAAGTCGAACGTGTGCATGTGCACCGCCGATTGTACCCGACATATGGCATAGGGCCCGCCTCCCCTCATGGTCGGCGGGCCCTATGGGTCGGGATTGCGTCAGCGTTCCTGCAGCGCGCGGCGCAGGTTCGTGTCGAGCGCGTCCATGAATCCCTCCGTATCGAGCCACTCGTGGTCGGGGTCGATGAGCATCGCGAGGTCCTTGGTCATCTGGCCGCCTTCCACGGTCGAGATGATGGTCTGCTCAAGGGTTTCGGCGAAGTCGGCCACCGCTGGGGTGCCGTCGAGCTTCGCACGGTGCTTGAGGCCGCCGGTCCACGCGTAGATCGAGGCGATCGGGTTCGTCGAGGTCTTTTCGCCCTTCTGCCAACGGCGATAATGGCGCGTCACCGTGCCGTGTGCGGCCTCGGCCTCGACCGTCTGGCCGTCCGGCGTCATCAGCACAGAGGTCATCAGGCCGAGCGATCCGAAGCCTTGGGCCACGGTGTCGGACTGCACATCGCCGTCGTAGTTCTTGCATGCCCACACATAACCGCCGTGCCACTTGAGCGAGCTGGCCACCATGTCGTCGATCAGGCGGTGCTCGTACGTCAGGCCCTCCTGCTCGAAACGCGTCCTGTATTCGGTGTCGAACACCTCGGCGAAGATGTCCTTGAACTCGCCGTCGTATGCCTTGAGGATCGTGTTCTTCGTGGACAGGTACACGGGGTAGCCGCGCATGAGGCCGTAGTTGAAGCATGCGCGCGCGAATCCGCGGATCGACTCATCGAGGTTGTACTGCACTTGTGCCACGCCGCTGCCGGGGTAGTCGAACACGAGGTGCTCGATCGGCGCCGAGCCATCCTCGGGCGTGAACGTGACGGTGAGCGAACCGGGGCCAGGCACCTTGAAATCGGTCGCCTTGTACTGGTCGCCGAAGGCGTGGCGGGCCACCACGATCGGCTTGGTCCATCCCGGCACCAGGCGTGGGATGTTCGAGATCACGATCGGTTCGCGGAAGATCGTGCCGCCCAGGATGTTGCGGATGGTGCCGTTGGGGGATTTCCACATCTTCTTGAGGCCGAACTCCTCGACGCGCGCTTCGTCCGGGGTGATCGTGGCGCATTTGACGCCCACATGCTCGCGCTTGATGGCCTCAGCCGCGTCGATCGTCACTTGGTCGTCGGTGGCGTCGCGGTTTTCGATGCCCAGATCGTAATAGTCAAGATTCACGTCCAGATACGGCAGGATCAGTCGGTCCTTGATGTCTTTCCAGATGACGCGGGTCATCTCGTCGCCGTCGAGTTCGACGATGGTTCCTTCGACCTTGATTTTGGCCATGGGCTGCTTTCCTCCATGAGTGCTGATGCGTCCAACAGATTCCCCATATGCATAACGCATCCATGTTTCCGGTCGTGCACAATGTCCAAAAACACGTGGTGCACCGTGGCCCGCGCCGTGTCACGGCGGGGCATTAGCCTTGGAGCCATGTCTCAGGAAATTGAAATCGGCCTCGGAAAAAAAGGCCGCATCGCATACGGGCTCGACGACATCTCGATTGTGCCGTCGCGCCGTACGCGCGACCCACAGGATGTGTCGACCGCGTGGCAGGTGGACGCCTACGAATTCGACATCCCGGTGATCGGAGCGCCGATGGATTCGGTCACCAGCCCGAGCACGGCGATTGCGATGGGCAAGCTCGGCACGCTCGGCGTGCTCGACCTTGAGGGCTTGTGGACCCGTTACGACGACCCCGAGCCGATCCTGACCAAAATCGCCGAACTGCCGATCGACGAGGCCACCGCGTACATGCAGCAGGCATATGCCGAGCCGATCAAACCGGAGCTCATCGCAGCGCGCCTGCACGAGATCCGCGACGCCGGCGTCACCGTCGCCGGCTCGCTTTCGCCGCAGCGCACCCAGCAGTACTATTCGACCGTGCTCAACGCGGGCGTGGATTTGTTCGTGATCCGCGGCACGTCCGTCTCCGCCGAACACGTCTCCACCGACCATGAGCCGCTCAATCTGAAGAAGTTCATCTACGACCTCGACGTGCCCGTCATCGTCGGCGGCGCCGCCAACTACACCGCCGCGCTGCACCTCATGCGCGCCGGTGCGGCGGGTGTGCTCGTGGGCTTCGGCGGAGCGGCCGTCTCCGCCAATCGCAACACGATCGGCGTGCACGTGCCGCTCGCTACCGCCATCTCCGACGTGGCCGAAGCGCGCCGTGATTACATGGACGAATCCGGGGGTCGCTACGTGCAGGTCATCGCCGACGGCGGCATGGGCGATTCCGGCAGTTTCGTGACTGCGTTGGCCATGGGCGCCGACGCCGCGATGCTCGGCGCCCCGCTCGCCCGCGCCACAGAGGCGCCAGGGCACGGCACCCACTGGGGCGCCGAAGCGCGCCACGCAAGCCTGCCGCGCGGCATGCGCACGAACGTGGGCACCGTCGGCACACTCGAGGAAATCCTCTATGGACCGAGCCATCTGGCCGACGGCAAGACGAATTTCATCGGTGCGCTGCGCCGCGCCATGGCGTCGACGGGATATGTCGACGTGAAGAACTTCCAGCGTTGTGATGTGGTGGTGACGCCGACCGGACAGTGACCGGGTCTTCCTGCGCATTGGACCGTGTGGGCCGCCGTCCCCTATGGGATGGCGGCCCACACGCGTATATGCGGCGGGGACGAACCGGGGCGTGTAGCAGGTATATATATCGAAATTGTGAAACATTGGATATTCATACTATACATTTTCTTTAATAAACAATATGTGTAGAAAATAGGAATAATTTGTAAAGCTTATTGTATTCCTCCTATTGGCGCAGTCTGTGGTTGCAATAATTGGGCACGGTTGGGCGTAATGCGACCCGACCGGTCCAAGGCGATATGCCACCACAAACAGCAAAGGAGGATAATGACCGAACAGAAGATAGAGGAACTCGAACCGGTCACCCCGTTCATGATGCGAAGGCCGGAGACGCTGCCGTCGTTCGACGGCGTGATTCCACTGCAATCGTCTTCGGAGCCCGCGCGCTACCGTGTTGTATCGTGTCTGTCGCGTACATTCAACGCGGAACAAGTCCACGAACTCGTCATGCACGTGTGCCGTGTGACCTGCGTGGCCGTCGAGATCCTGCGCAGGCGCCAGCCGAGCCGAATCCTCGCGAAATTCGCGGAGCCGGAATGCATCGAACGGCTCGAATACATGCGTTCGCTGCTTTCCGACTACATGGAGGAACTCGCAGTGCTGCACAAGCGGCACATCTACCCGCCAGTTGAGTTCGTCTGGCTCAACGGGGTATTGACGAGCGAATGCAAGCTCGACATCTCGTTGGGCATGCGCGTCGGCGCGCAGACCCATGTGGGAGGCTTGGTGTTCGAGCGCAAACGGGGCCGTTGGATCTGCATGATGGTGGATATCGGCTGACGGCGAGCGTACGGGCGTGTGGGTTATAGTGGAATGCATGCTCAGGGAATATGGACTCGACAACATCTATGTCACCACTCAGAATGACACCGTCTATGCATTGCTTTCGGACCGCGCGTTGGCGGATCCGGACGATCTGATAGCGCAGTGGAAGGATGAGCGCACACGGCAATGGAACGACGTGTACGCCGGTGAGATGTTGGCGCAGGTGCGCAGCGTGGCCAAAGGACTCATGGCGCTTGGCGCGAAGCAGGGGAGCACCGTGGTGATTTACTCCGCCACATGCTATGAATGGGGCGTGCTCGACTTCGCCTGTGCGGCCATCGGCGCGGTCTCCGTGCCGATCTATGAGACCGATTCCATGAAACAGGCTTCCTCGATCGTGCATGAGGTGCACCCCTCGATCGCCTTCGGCGGCGATGAGGCGCACACCCAGACGCTCGAGGCGATCGCCGAGGTTGAAGACGTGCTCGCGCACGTCTTCAACCTGAACAACGGCGCGCTTGAGGCGTTGATCAATCTGGGTGAGGCCGTCGGTGACGATGCACTCGATGAGGCGATCGCGCGCGTGCGCGCCGACGACCTGCTCACCATCGTCTACACATCCGGTTCCACTGGGGCCCCCAAGGGTGCCATGCTCTCCAACCGCAACTTCACGCACATCGTCAAGAACGGCTACGAAGTGCTTCCCGAGATGCTCTATGAGCCAAGCCGCCTGCTGCTGTTCCTGCCCCTCGCGCATTGCTTCGCGCGCTACATCCAATACACGGCCATCGGCGGCCACGGCGTCGTGGGCTATGTGCCCGGCGCCAAGCACCTGCTCGCCGATCTGCGCGGGTTCAAACCCACCTATCTGCTCGGCGTGCCGCGCGTGTTCGAAAAGGTGTTCAACGCGGCCTCGCAGAAAGCCGGCGCCGGATTGCGCGGGCGCATCTTCGCGAATGCGGTCAAGCATTTCGAGGACTGGTCCAAGATGGAAAGCGAGCACAAGCACCCATCACTGGCCATGCGCATGAAGCATTCGTTCTACATGAGCACGGTCGCCACATCGTTCCGCTCCGCGCTCGGGCCGAACCTGCGTTACCTCGCGTGCGGCGGCGCTCCGATCAACACCGACCTCGTGCACTTCTTCAACGGCATGGACGACATCACGTTCATCCAAGGCTACGGCATGACCGAAACGGCCGCGCCGATGATGGTGAATTGGCAGAAGGCCAACCGCCCCGGCTCCGTGGGGCGCCCCGGCCCGGGTATGGCGGTGCGCACCGCCGAAGACGGGGAGATTGAAGTCAAGGGCCCCAACGTGTTCCTGGGGTACTACAAGAACCGCGAGAAGACCGACGAGGTGCTCGAGCCGAGCGGCTGGCTGCACACCGGCGACCTCGGGTACATCGACGACGATGGGTTCCTCTATATCACCGGGCGCAAGAAAGACATCATCATCACCGCCGGCGGCAAGAACGTCTCGCCGGCGCCGATGGAGAACGCGATCAACGAATGCCCGATCGTGGCGCACACGGTCGTGGTCGGCGACAACAAGCCATTCATCGGCGCGCTGGTCACGCTCGACCCGGAGATGATCGGCAGCTGGCTCGCCGAGCGCGGGCTGGACCCCCACATGCCCCTTGAGGACGTGTCGCACAGTGACGCCGTGCATGCGTACATCCAGCAATACGTGGACCAGGCCAACGCCAATGTGTCGCGCGCGGAATCGGTGCGCAAGTTCATCGTGCTGCCGCAGGACTTCAGCGTCGAGGAAGGCACGATGACCGCCAGCATGAAAGTGGTCCGGCCGAAAGTGCTCGCCGCATACGCCGAGGTCATCGAGGGTGAGCTGTACGCTCCTGTCCCGTCGAACCGTCCTGTGCCCGTGAGCATGCAGATCCTGGAAAGCACCACGGAGACCGTCAAGCGGGCGGGTGAATCGATGCGCCACGCCTCTGAGAACGTCTCGCCGCGCGTGCGCCAGGCGATCGACACCGTGCAGGAGCGTCTCGGCGAATGGCAGCAGGACCATGCCGAGACCGCGGAAGACGCATCGGCGGCCAAGGAGCCGCCAAACCAAGAAGAGGAGAGGTAATACCGTGGCAATCCGAGACATACGAGTGGTTCCTGACCCCGTGCTGCGCACGCCGTGCGACCCGATCACCGACATCACGCCGGCCATCCGGCGTCTTGTGGACGACCTGCTCGACACGGTGAACGACCCGGGCCGTGCAGGCGTCTCCGCGAACCAGATCGGCGTAAGCCTGCGTGCGTTCTCCTACAACATCGACGGCACGATCGGATACATCCTCAACCCGGTGCTGGAAGAGACGAGCGGCGAGCAGTACGGTGACGAAGGCTGCCTGTCGCTTCCCGGCTTGTGGTATAAGACGCCGCGCGCGGATTATGCGCGTGTGCGAGGCATCGACCTGGACGGCAACGAGGTCGTGCTCGAAGGCTCCGGGCTCATGGGCCGCATGCTGCAGCACGAGACCGACCATCTTGACGGGCACCTGTACATCGACCGTCTTGAGAAGGACGAACGCCGTGCGGCGATGCGCCGCATGCGCAGCCTGAACGCCTGAGGGCATACCCGCCAAGGCCCGCACCACGCCCATGCCGCGTGGTGCGGGCCTCATGCTACCATGTGCAGTTGGTGCGCCAACCGGCGCCCACCGCGTTCGCGAGCGGTGGCGCCACCCCAATATCGTCAACCGGCGTGCCGCCAAATTCGCGCCATGTACGCGAAGGCCCGTGTCGGTCGGTCATCGCACACGATGACTGCACGCGGGAACGCATGGCCAGGCAATAACCGACAGGAAGGTAGTAATACCATGGCTCAGATTACGATGAGCGAAATGCTGAAGGCCGGTCTCCAGTTCGGCCACCAGACCCGCCGCTGGAACCCGAAGATGAAGCAGTACATCCTCACCCAGCGCAACGGCATCTACATCATCGACCTCTTCAAGACGCTCGACCTGATCGACGTCGCCTACGACTTCATCAAGACCACCGTGGCCCACGGCGGCACCGTGCTGTTCGTCGGCACCAAGAAGCAGGCCCAGGAGGCCATCAAGACCCAGGCCACCCGTGTGAACATGCCTTACGTGTGCGAGCGTTGGCTCGGCGGCATGCTCACCAACTTCCAGACCGTCTCCAAGCGCGTCACCCGTCTCAAGGAACTCGAGGAGATGGACTTCTCCGACGTGCACGGCTCCGGCCTGACCAAGAAGGAGCTCCTGCTCCTTGAGCGTGAGAAGGACAAGCTGGAGAAGCAGCTTGGCGGCATTCGCAACATGAACCGCACACCGTCCGCGATGTTCGTCGTCGACGTCAACAAGGAAGCACTGGCTGTCGAGGAAGCCCACAAGCTGGGCATTCCGGTTGTCGCGATCATCGACACCAACTCCGATCCGGACGTCGTCGAATACCCGATTCCGGCCAACGATGACGCCATCCGCGGCATCGAACTGCTCACCACGCTGTTTGCCGACGCCGTCGCCGATGGTCTGCTGGAGCGCTCCGGCAAGTCCACCAAGGCCGAAGGTGAATCCGATGCGCAGCCGATGGCCGCCTGGGAGAAGGAACTGCTCGAGAACGACGAGAAGACCACCCTGCGTGAAGACGCCGTGGTCACCGAGAACGCCGTCCTCAAGGCCGACGAGAAGGAAGGCGCTTCGTCCGAAGCGGCCCGCGCCGACGCGCAGTTTGAGGAATCCGAAGCGAAGCAGGACGAAGAGTCCAAGTGACGTTTCCCGGTGGCGCGCAAGGCGCGCCACCGCTTCCAATCGTTACACCATTCATCAATCAAGGAGATATCAATGGCAGCCATTACCGCAGCATTGATCAAGCAGGTCCGTGAAGAGACCGGCGCAGGCATGATGGACGTCAAGAAGGCGCTCACCGAAGCCGAAGGCGACGTCGCCCGCGCAAAGGAAATCATCCGCGCCAAGGGCATTCAGGCCGCCGGCAAGCGTGAAGGCCGCAAGGCCCAGGAAGGCACGATCGCCTCCACCGTCGTCGACTCGGCCAACGGCCAGACCGGCTATGCCGTCGAGCTCAACTCGGAGACCGACTTCGTGGCCAAGACCCCGAAGTTCGTCGACTTCGCCGACACCGTGCTCGCCGCGGCCGTCAAGGTCAACGCCAACGGCATCGACGATGTGCTCGCCGCCCCGAGCGACGAAGGCACCGTCAAGGAATCCGTCGAAGAAGCCGCCGCGCTGTTCGGCGAGCATGTCAAGATCGGCCAGTTCGCCAAGATCGAAGGCCCGCGCGTCGAGATCTACGCGCACAAGAAGTCCGCAGAGATGCCGCCGAGCATCGTCGCGATGATCGCCACCGATGAGGCCGGCGCAGCCGTGGCCCATGAGGCGGCCCTGCAGATTTCCGCCATGGGCGCCCAGTGGCTGTCGCGCGAGGACGTGCCGGAGGACATCGTGGAATCCGAGCGCCGCGTCGCCACCGAGAAGTCCCTCGCCGAGGGCAAGCCGGAGAAGATCGTCCCGAAGATCGTCGAAGGCCGCCTCAACGCGTTCTTCAAGGAGAACGTGCTGCTCGAGCAGGCCTATGTCAAGGATCCGTCCAAGACGATCGGCGACCTGTTCAAGGAAGTCGGCGGCCAAGCTCTGGCCTTCGCCCGCCTCGAGGTCGGCAAGGGCCCGGAGGCCGACGCCGAGTGACTTTGACGGCATAGCCCACGCCGGGCATGCCGCACACTGTCGTGACGGGGTTGTCGACGCATGCGAGCCATGCGCCGACAACCCCGTTTTCGTATGCGTCCCGTGGTGTCGCGCGTCATGGGGGCGGTGTCGCACCGGGCCGATACGCTAAACAACGGTAAGACATGAGATACATGTGCAGAAAGGTGCGGCATGGCACTTGACAACACCGAGGACAAACCTCGTAGAGTATTGCTCAAACTGTCCGGCGAGGCATTCGGCGGTGGCCATGTGGGGGTGGACACCGGCGTGGTCCGCCGCATCGCTTCGGAAATCGTACCGGCGGTCGCCCAAGGGGTGCAGGTCGCGATCGTGACCGGCGGTGGCAACTTCTTCCGCGGTGCGGAACTGCAGCAGGCGGGCATCGACCGCTCGCGCGGCGACTACATGGGCATGCTTGGCACCGTCATGAACTGCTTGGCGTTGCAGGACTTCCTCGAGCAGGAAGGGCAGGCCACCCGCGTGCAGACCGCGATCACGATGGGGCAGGTCGCCGAGCCGTACATTCCGCTGAAGGCCATCCGCCACTTGGAAAAGGGCCGCGTGGTCATTTTCGGCGCCGGTGCCGGCATGCCGTATTTCTCGACCGACACGGTGTCGATCCAGCGTGCCCTCGAAATCCATTGCGACGAAGTGCTCATGGGCAAGAACGGCGTGGACGGCGTGTACACCGCCGACCCTCGCAAGGACCCGCAGGCCAAGCGTTTCTCCGCGTTGAGCTACAAGCGCGCCCTGGTTGACAACCTTGCGGTCATGGACGCTTCGGCCATGGCCATGGCGCGCGACAACAACCAGAGCATCCGCGTCTTCGGACTCGAGGAACCGGGCAACGTCACGGGAGCCCTCTTGGGCGAATCCATTGGTACGCTGGTGTCCAATGGAGAATCGCACCTCGCCTGACGGCGGGCGGGCACGACCAATTCCATATCAAAGGAGAACAACATGGCAAATCTTGTGGACCAGGCCAAGGGCCAGATGGAGAAGTCCATCGAATCGACCAAGGAGAACTTCGCGGGCATCCGCACGGGCCGCGCGAACCCGGCTCTGCTCAACGGCATCACCGTCGAGTATTACGGCGCCCCGACCCCGCTGAAGGCCGTGGCGACGATCGGTGTGCCGGAGCCGCGCACGCTTTCGGTGACACCGTTCGACCCCTCGCAGGCGAACGCGGTGGAAAAGGCGCTGCGTGACTCCGACCTGGGCGCAAGCCCGCGCCGCAATGGCGCGCAGATCCTGCTCACCATGCCCGAACTGACCGAGGACCGCCGCAAGGAATACGTCAAGCTCGCCAAGACCAAGGCGGAGGATGGCAAGGTCGCGGTGCGCAACATCCGCCGCAAGGCCAAGGAATCCATCGATAAGGCCGTCAAGGACGGCGAGATGGGAGAGGATGAGGGCGAGCGCCTGCTCAAGGACCTCGACAAGGTGACCAAGCAGGTCACCGACCAGCTGGATGCGCTGCTCGACAGCAAGCAGAAGGAGATCATGGAGGTGTGACCTCCCCATGGTGAACGGGTGCGCCGCATGCATGCCGCCGTCGCACGGCGGCCCTCCATGCGGCGCACCCGTTCGCATTATTCACGACGAACCGGTTTTTCGAAGACGCGAGGCACCGCATGAACTCCACAACACCACCGAACCATCAGGCCGAAGAGGCGATTGACGCCATCAACAAGAAGACGGGCCGCAACATGCCGCAGGCGATCGGCACGGCTGTGGTGCTCATCGTGCTGATCCTTGCATGCCTGCTAATCAGCCCCGCGCTGTTCGCGCTGCTTGTGGTGATCTTCATGATCCTCGGCTTGTGGGAGCTCCGTGTGGATTTCGCCGTCTGCAACCTCAACATTCCGATCGGCACGCTGTGGGTGTGTTCCACCGTCTCGTTGTGCACGGTGTATCTTGCGCCGAACCACGTGGTGGCGATGGGCGCGTGCGCGTTGGGTACGCTTGTGCTTGTGGGGATCATGGCGAGCCTGCAGATATCGCTCAATGGCCGGGCGGGCAAGGCGTTGGCCACCAAAACGCTCACATCGCCGTCGGCGGTGCCGTCCGACGGCACGCCCACGCACAGCAGGCTGACGCATGTGGCGGTCTCCATGTTCACGGTGCTGTACATCCAAGTGCTCGCCTCGTGCATCATCATCCCGCTCACATTCCACGGGCACCCTGTGTCGCATGCCATCATGATCGTATTCATCCCCGCGTTGAGCGATACCGGCGGCCTGTTCGCAGGCGCCTGGCTTGGACGGCACAAGCTGTGCCCAGGCATTTCGCCGAAGAAATCGGTCGAGGGCCTGCTCGGATCGATTCTCTTCGCGATGGCCGGGGCCTACGCCGTGTTCGCCTGCACCTATGACCAGACCATGTGGGCCACACGCTGGTGGGTGCCTGCGGTGGCCGGCGTCATGATCGGTGTCGTCGGCACATTCGGCGACCTGTGCGCCTCGATGATCAAACGCGATCTGGGCATCAAAGACATGGGTCATCTGCTCAAAGGCCATGGCGGTGTGTTGGACCGCGTGGATTCCATTCTGCTGGCCGCACCGTTCACGTGCGTGCTCCTCTGGATGACGGGACTGTGATATGGAGATGGAAACAACCACGACCGAGCATGCCGTGGAAAGCGGCATCACGCCGGGTGGCACGACCGGTGCGTTCCGTGACGTGCTGGCTAAGGACCACGCGCGCCGCGGCAAGCCGCCGGTCCACTTCACCGACATGACGCCCGACGAGCGCATCGAGGCGGCGAAGGGGATGGGCCTGCCGAAGTTCCGCGTCAAGCAGCTCGCCAACCATTACTACGGTCATTTCGACACCGAGGCCGCGCAGTTCACCGATTTTCCCGCCACGGCGCGCCAAGCCGCCCAGGACCTGTTCTTCCCGACATTGATCAGCGAGGTCACACGGCAGGTGACCGATGACGGGCAGACGGTCAAGACGCTGTGGAGCCTGTTCGACGGTTCGAAGATCGAATCCGTGTTGATGCGCTACCCGAACCGCACCACATTGTGCATCTCGAGCCAGGTGGGCTGCGGCATGGGATGCCCGTTCTGCGCCACCGGCAAACTCGGTTTGACCCGCAACATGTCCACTGGAGAGATCCTCGAACAGGTGCGCATCGCCGCGCGCATGATGAGCCGCGGGGAAGTGGCAGGAGGTCCGGGCAGGCTCAGCAACATCGTGTTCATGGGCATGGGGGAGCCGATGGGCAATTACCGCTCCATCATGAGCGCCGTGCGGCAGATCAGCGCCATGCCTCCTGAAGGGTTCGGCATCTCCGCGCGCAACATCACCGTGTCCACGGTGGGTGTGGTGCCGGGTATCCGCAAACTGGCGCAGGAGGGCATCCCCGTGCGCCTCGCCGTGTCACTGCACGCCCCGAACAACGACCTGCGCGATGAGCTTGTGCCGATGAACAAACGCTTCAATGTCGAGCAGGTGCTCGATGCGGCGCACGACTATTATCTGGCGAGCAAACGCCGCGTGAGCATCGAATACGCACTCATGCGCGGCATCAACGACCAGGCCGAGCATGCGCGCCTCCTGGCGAAGAAACTCAACCATTACGGTGACAATTGGGCGCATGTCAACCCGATTCCACTCAACCCGATCGAAGGGTCGAAGTGGACGGCCTCGAAACCCGAAGATGAGCAGCGGTTTCTCGAGATCCTCAACAACGCCGGCGTCACCGCTACACTGCGTGACACGCGCGGGCAGGACATCGATGGCGCCTGCGGACAGCTCGCCGCCAAGACGATCGACACGACGATGCCGCAGATGTCCTGAACGGCCTATGGCGGCTGGGGCGGTCAAGGTCGCGATGACGGATCATGTGAAAGGCTCTGTGAGACGGATTCGAATCCGTCTCACAGAGCCTTTCACACATCAGGGTCAGCTTCCGCCAGCCCATGGATCACACGATGATGTCGTCATCATGCTTGCCGTGGGCTGCCTTGACCGCTTCGATGATGACCGAGGAGATGCCGCACAGCAGGCCGCCGATGACCCACGACAGCCAGAACAACCCACGTGGACCTCCATCAAACCCGAAGAGCATCGTCAGACCGACAATCGTGGCGATCATCATGATCGTGCCGCAAATCGCGCCATTGACCATGTCATACGAGTCATTCAGGCCCTTCGCCTCACGGTACTCCCGCTCCGCGTCCTTATTGTATTCGGCAAGATTGAGACGGCCGAAGTGCATACCTCCATACACGATGGCCGCCACACCACAGGCCACGAGCATCAGGAACACACCAATCGGCCACCCATCCTCTGTATGCAGATACTCGTTGACGAAAATCAACTGCGCAAGTCCGACAAGAATCAGGCCGATGCCGCCAACAAGCGCAACCGTCAACGTGCGCCGCGCCTCCGCATGATCATGCTCGGTATAGAAATCCTCAACATAGGGATGACTGCGCATGAACGCGGAATGCCCAAGCCCGGCGGGAACCAGAAACACCAAGCCAATGATGACCCCAAGCACAATGCACAGGAACATGAGGAAATCATTGAACGGACTCACCCCAAGGATGGAATTGTCCGCATCGAAAAACATCCCGGCGCCGACACCGAAAATGATGGCAAAGATGCCAGCCGGAATCTTCGCGTCAAAACTGCGCATATGGGCCTCATACCCCGTGATGTCCCGCGGCAATGGCGCGGGATTCTGCTGGAGCATGGACAGCGGCGGGCGATCACTGATCGCCGCTGGGACACCCGTGTCGTCTGGCTCATCGGCGTGCCCCTGCGCGGGTGACGCGTTCCGACGTGGCCGGGCCACATCGCCGATGACAAGGTCGTCGAGCGTGACGTCGAACAGGTCGCAGATCACGAGCAGCTTATCCATCTCCGGGTACGCCTTCTCGCTCTCCCACTTGCTGATGGCTTGGCGGGAGACGCCCAGAAGCATTGCCAATTGCTCTTGCGTCATGTTTCGCTGCGCCCGCAGATACTGCAGGTTGGTCTTGAAATTGCTCATCATCCTGTCCTTATGTTCGAGTCGCTCCCATTCGAAGAAGGAGCCATGGCCTCACTATGCAACACAACGAGACGATCCGTCCATCATCTTCTGGTTGCATCACACAACGCAACCGCAATTCGGCACGCAACCGATGGTTGCATCCGCGACATTCCAACGATTCCACACATACAGCACCAGCGGCGCGCACACGAACCCATTTCACGATGTGGGCGCCAAACCGTACACCAAAACCGATGTAACAGGGAATCAGTACTCTTAACACCAGCACAACCGGCTACGCGCACCCGAGTAGAGATGGAGACCCAAACATGTCGTTGGCGGTACGAGTGATCCCTTGCCTGGACGTCGATGCAGGACGCGTCGTCAAAGGCGTCCACTTCGAAAACCTCAAGGACGCCGGTGACCCCGTGGCGCTCGCTGCCGAATACTACCGCCAGGGCGCCGATGAACTCACGTTCCTCGATGTGACCGCCTCCAGCTCGCACCGGCAGACGATGGTCGACGTCGTCACGCGCACCGCCGAGCAGGTCTTCATTCCACTGACCGTGGGCGGCGGTGTGCGCACACCCGAAGACGTCGACTCGCTGCTGCGCTGTGGCGCGGACAAGGTCGGTGTCAACACGGCGGCGATCAACGACCCCACATTGATCAGCCGTGTGGCGGAACGTTTCGGCAGCCAGGTGCTCGTCCTTTCTGTCGACGCGCGCCGCGAACAGGGGGAGTGCCACACCCAGTCGGGCTTCGAGGTCACCACCATGGGCGGCCGCAAATCCACCGGCATCGATGCGCTGTGGTGGGCCAAGCGCGCCGAGGAATTGGGCGTCGGCGAGATCCTGCTCAATTCGATGGACGCCGACGGCACTCAGCAGGGGTTCGATTTGGAGATGATCTCGGCGATGCGGCGTGAGGTGTCCATCCCGATCATCGCCTCAGGCGGCGCGGGCAAGGCCGAGGATTTCCCGCCGGCGATCGCTGCGGGCGCCGACGCCGTGCTCGCAGCGTCGATCTTCCACTTCGGCAAGGTCACAATCGGCGAGGTCAAGAGCGCCCTGCGCGCCGCAGGCTACACCGTGCGCTGAAGCCACGCACTGGCGGCGGAGGCCAAGCCCGTTTACAATGCTTGGGGTAAGTGTGATATCTGGATGGAAACGATGAACGACGAACAATTCGACAATGCAGTGACACTCGATCCGCGCATCAAGGCGCGGCTCAAATACGACGGGCTCGGCCTCGTCGCCGCCGTGGTGCAGCAGTACGATTCCCGTGAGGTTCTCATGGTCGGCTACATGAACGATGAAGCCCTGCGTCGCACGCTCACCGAAGGGCGCGTGACGTTCTGGTCGCGTTCCCGGCAGGAGTATTGGCGCAAAGGCGACACATCGGGCCATGCGCAGTATGTGAAGGCCGTGCATCTGGATTGCGACGGCGACGCGCTGCTCGTCCAAGTGGACCAAGTGGGCGCCGCATGCCACACCGGCAAGTATTCCTGTTTCGACGAGGGCGGCCCGCTGCCGGTCGTGGTGGGCTCCCGTGACCGCAGTGAGGAGGAGACGCGATGACGCAGTGCAGTGTGGCCAATCTGGAGTGGGGCGAGACCTGGCCCTCGCGTGAACAGTTCCAGACACTGGCCGATGAAGGCTACCGCATCATCCCCATCGTGCGCCGCCTGCTTGCCGATTCGATCACGCCCGTCGGATTCTACGAGCGTCTGGCGAACGGAAGATCCGGCACTTTCATCCTCGAATCCGCGGAATACGGAGGATCATGGAGCCGCTACAGCTTCATCGGCGTCAATGCGATGGCGCAGTTGCGCTCAGATGGAGGCCAAGCGAGCTGGCTTGGCACCGTGCCCGTGGGCGTGCCCACCCATGGTGATGTCATCGACGTGGCCCGTGCCACGCTCGAAGTGCTCAAGGCGCCACATGTCGAAGGACTGCCCAACCTCACCAGTGGATTGGTGGGCACCGTCGGGTGGGACGCGATCCGGCATTGGGAGCCCACGTTGCGTGCCACGGCGCCAGACGAGACGGGGCAGAGCGAGCTCGTGCTCGCGTTGGCGACCGACATCGCCGTCGTCGACCACGTCTCCGGTTCCGTGTGGCTCATCGCGAACGCCGTGAATGTGAACGACAAGCCCACCCGTGCCAACGAGGCGTACCGGGCCGCGGTCGCCCGCCTCGACACGATGGAGCGCGACGCCGCGACACCGACGCCAGGAGAATTCCGCGTCAACGTGCGCGACACTTCCATGCCCCAGCCTCAATTGCGCTTCCGCACCGCGAAGCAGGTGTATGAACAGGCGGTCGAGCGGTCGCGCCAGCACATCATCGACGGCGACGTGTTCCAGGTGGTGATCTCGCAGCGCCTCGACATCGATTCGCCGGCGGACCCGTTCGACGTCTACCGCGTGCTGCGCACGCTCAACCCCAGCCCGTACATGTATTTCATGGCCCTCACCGACGCGCAGGGCCGTGATTTCAACGTCATCGGATCAAGCCCCGAAACGCTTATCAAAGTCGACGACGGGCAGGCGATGACCTTCCCGATCGCCGGGTCACGCCCGCGCGGCGCCACACCCGAGGAAGACGAGTTGTTGGCGAAGGAATTGCTCGCCGACCCCAAGGAGACGAGTGAACATGTGATGCTCGTCGACCTGTCGCGCAACGACCTGAGCCGGGTGTGTCTGCCGCAGACCGTCGAAGTCGTCTCATTCATGGACATCAAACGGTTCAGCCACATCATGCACATCTGCTCGACGGTCACCGGAACGATCGATCCGGCGCTGTCCACGTTCGACGTGTTCACGTCCGCGTTCCCCGCGGGTACGTTGTCCGGGGCTCCCAAGCCGCGCGCGGTGGAGATCATCGATGAGCTCGAGCCAGCCGACCGTGGCATCTATGGCGGTACGATCGGCTACTTTGATTTCTCCGGCAACATGGATATGGCGATCGCGATCCGCACCGCGTTCATCCGTGACCATGAGGCCAGCGTGCAGGCCGGTGCAGGGCTTGTGCTTGACTCGGTGCCCGCCACGGAATGGCAGGAGACGCGCAACAAGGCCGAGGCGAGCGTGGAAGCCATCCAGATCGCGGCCCAGCTCAAGCGACTGTAATCGCGCACGCGTATACGACAGCAGCCCGCAGAACGTCATGTTCCGCGGGCTGCTGCGTGGTGTGGGGATGGGCGCTGAACTACTCGGCTTTGTCCTCATGGTCCTTCTTCATTTCGTCGAGCTTGGCCTCTGCCTTGCCCTTGAGCTCTCCGGCCTTCATCTTGATTTCGTCGGCCTTGACTTCTGCCTTGCCCTTGAGTTCACCGATTTTTTCTGCCATATCAGCCATGATAGGCTCCTTTCGTGGTTGCCGCCGTTTGTGCGGCTCATCCCATTACACCATGCGCGGCGAGCGCGCCGTACCGGATTCCTCGTGTGGGTGAATGCCGGCCGGCCCTTGAGGTGTGCTATGAGGGTGCCTTGGCGCTATGGCATAAGGATGGGGCTGCGATCTAATCGAATCGCAGCCCCCATCACACAGGCTATGCCTGAAGCCAAGCAGGCGAATCAGTCATCGAGGTCCAGCTGACGGCCGAAACGCTCGTTGAGCTCCACCTGATCCTCGGTGGCCTTGGCTTCCAGATCGGCTGCCTTGCCGGCCGCCTTGTCCTTCTTGTCGTCGGCCTTGTCGGTGATCTTCTTGAGCTTCTTCTCGGGGTCGCCGGCGGCTTCGCGGATCTTGTTGTCTTCCTTGGCGATTTCCTTGGCCGCATGCTCTTCGGCGCGCTCGGCGCGCTTCTCGTCACGGTTCGCTTCATGTTCCTCGTGACGTTCTTCCATGTGGTCCTTGAACTCTTCGAACTTTTCCTTGATATCTGCCATAACCGGCTCCTATCTACAAATGAATGCTACGTATTCATTAGACCACGTTTCGCATCGGTCCCCGGGTTTTTCGCCCTATAGGGAAAAACGGCGCGTCCGCATCCATGCCTCGCCCGGGTGCGGTACCGCCCCCCCCCACGGCTCACCATGCAAGACGGCGCTTCAGAGGTGTAACCCGCTTGCTTTACAGTTACGCATGTCGGCAAACTCATTGAAGGAGGACCATTGTCTGTGCTTGACGAACTGGTAGCGGGCGCGCTGGAAGACCAGCAGGCCCGTGCACGCGAAACGTCACTGGATGAGCTGAAGGCCATGGCGGCCCAGGCTCCCGCCCCCCGTGACGCCAAGCGATGGCTCAGGCACGATGACGGCATTCCGGTGATCGCGGAGATCAAACGTGCATCCCCGTCGAAAGGCCACCTCACCGACATCCAGCATCCGGGGGAGCTTGCGGCCGAATATGCCGCCGGCGGCGCGTCCGCGATTTCCGTGCTCACCGAAGGACGTCGGTTCCTCGGCTCGCTCGCCGATCTCGACGAGGTTCGTGCGGCCGTCGACATCCCGGTGCTACGCAAGGATTTCATCACCACCGACTACCAGATCTGGGAGGCGCGTGCACACGGCGCCGACCTGGTGCTGCTCATCGTCGCCGCGCTCGGCGATGACGAACTGGCGCATCTGCTCGCACTGACGCACGAGCTCGGCATGACCGCCCTCGTAGAGACGCATACGCGCGAAGAGATCGACCGTGCGATAGCGGCCGGTGCACAGGTGATCGGCATCAACGCGCGCAACCTGAAGAATCTCAGGGTAGATGTGGGCACATACCGCGAACTCGCGCACAATCTGCCCGATGATGTGATCAAGGTGGCGGAATCCGGCGTGTTCGGCGAAGTCGAAGTGCAGGACTACGGGCGTGCCGGTGCGGACGCCGTCCTCGTGGGCGAGGGCGTGGCCACGGCGCACGACCATGAACTCGCAGTACAACGTCTAGTAAAGGCAGGAGCAACAGTGAAAGCTTCGGAACAGACCCCGCTGAGCACGCACGAAGGGCCGTACTTCGGCGAATACGGCGGCCGGTATGTGCCGGAGGCGCTCGTCAGCGCCCTCGACGAACTCGAGCGTGTATACGCGCAGGCCAAGGCCGACCCAGAATTCCACAAGGAGCTCGCCCGTCTCAACCAGCAGTATGTCGGGCGTCCATCGCCGCTCACCGAAGCGCCGCGCTTCGCCGAGCGCATCAAAGAACGTACCGGCTTGGACGCGCGCGTCTTCCTCAAGCGTGAGGACCTCAACCATACCGGCGCGCACAAGATCAACAACGCGATCGGGCAGGCGCTGCTCGTCAAGCGCATGGGCAAGACGCGCGTCATCGCCGAGACCGGCGCGGGGCAGCATGGTGTGGCCACCGCCACCGTGTGCGCGATGATGGGGCTCAAGTGCCGCATCTACATGGGACAGATCGACGCGCGCCGCCAAGCGCTCAATGTGGCCCGCATGCGCATGCTCGGCGCCGAGGTCGTGGAGGTCACCCTCGGCGACCGGATCCTCAAGGACGCGATCAACGAGGCATTGCGCGACTGGGTCACCAATGTGAAAGATACCCATTACCTGCTCGGCACCGTGGCCGGACCACATCCGTTCCCCGCGATGGTGCGCGACTTCCAGAAGATCATCGGCGAGGAGGCCAAGGAGCAGCTGCAGGAATGGTACGGCATCGACCATCCCGACGCGATCTGCGCATGCGTGGGCGGCGGATCAAACGCGATCGGCATCATGAACGCGTTCCTCGACGACGACCGGGTGAACCTGTACGGGTTCGAAGCCGGCGGAGAGGGCCCCGAATCCGGGCGCCACGCGATCCGGTTTGCGCCGGGCACAGGCGAGCTCGGCATGTTCCAAGGCGCCAAGAGCTACCTGCTGGAGAATTCCGAAGGCCAGACGCTTGACACCTATTCCATCTCCGCCGGCCTCGACTACGCGTCCGTCGGCCCCGAGCACGCGTGGCTCAAGGACATCGGCCGCGTGACCTATTCCTGGGCCACCGACGGCGAGGCGATGAGCGCGTTCAAGGACCTGTGCGAGACCGAGGGCATCATCCCCGCTATCGAAAGCTCGCATGCCATCGCCGGCGCCTACAAGGCGGCGCTCGACCTCAAGGCCAAGGGCTACGAGCACCCGGTGATGATCATCAACGTCTCGGGCCGCGGCGACAAAGACATGAACACGGCCGGCAAATGGTTCGGCTATCTGACCGATGAACAGAGCAAGGCACTCGAAGCGAACGGAGCACAGGGCAACAATGCGTGAATTCAACGAGACGATCATCGAAGTGGAACAGGACGGCACCCCCTCGGGCCAGCCGCTGGGCATTAGCCATGCGCCGAGCCGTTGCGGCGAGCTCTTCGCCCGCTACAAAGAGCGCAACATGCCCGCCTTCATCGGCTATCTGCCCTTTGGATTCCCCGACACGGAGCTGTCGCTTGAGGCCTTCCGCACTATGGTCGACAACGGCGTGGATATCGTGGAGATCGGCCTGCCGTATTCCGACCCGGTCATGGACGGCCCGGTGATCCAGGCGGCCAGCCAGATTGCGCTGCGCAACGGCGAGCGTATCGCCGACGTGTTCCGCGCCGTGGAGACGGTGGCCAATGCCGGGGGCATCCCGCTCATCATGAGCTATTGGAACCTCATCTTCCATTACGGTGTGGAACGTTTCGCCGCTGATTTCGCGAATGCGGGCGGCGCGGGCCTCATCACGCCCGACCTGATTCCGGACGAGGCGGGGGAGTGGATCGAGGCGTCCGACCGCCATGGGCTCGACCGCATCTTCCTCGTATCGCCCGATTCCACCGACGAGCGCCTGCGCATCGTCGTGAAGAACGCGCGCGGGTTCGTCTACGCGGCATCACGCATGGGTGTGACCGGCGAGCGCGATACGATCAACGCGTCGCCGGAGCGTCTTGTGGCGCGTGCCCGTGCAGCCGGTGCGCAGAACGTGTGCGTCGGCATCGGCGTTTCCACCCCGCAACAGGGTGCGACCGTCGGCCAATACGCCGATGGCGTCATCGTGGGATCGGCCCTCGTGCACACGCTGCTCGATGACCAAGGCGATGTCAAGGATCCGGTACAGGGCATGGGCGCGCTGGCGAACACGACCGCCTCCCTGGCCGAAGCCATCCATCACTGCAGGCTGTAATGCTTCTTGGGCGGGGCGCTACACCGTGGTGTGGCGCCCCGCCCAATATCGTTTGCGGTCGCTACCATCGGGCAGTATGAACCTCGCCTATATACCGTCGCCGACGATTTCCCAGTTCCAGATCGGTCCCGTGACGATTCACATCTACGCCCTCACCATGCTCATCGGCATCATCGCCGCGGTATGGATCACCAGCATCCGTTGGAAGCGCTACGGTGGCACATTCGACCAGATCCTCGACACGTCGTTGGTCGCGGTGCCGTGTGGCATCATCGGCGCGCGCCTGTACCACATCATCACCACGCCGGAACGCTTCTTCGGCCCCAATGGCGACTGGGTGGAGATGTTCCGCATCTGGAACGGCGGACTTGGCATCTGGGGTGCGATCGTGCTCGGCGCCCTTGGCGCGTGGGCGTGGATGCGGCACAAACATTACCCGATGGCATTGCTCGCCGACGCCATCGCTCCGGCGTTGCTTGTGGCCCAGGCCATCGGCCGCTTGGGCAACTGGTTCAACCAGGAGCTGTATGGCAAGCCGACGACGCTGCCATGGGGATTGAAGCTCAACACGCAGGGCTCGGCCATCGGCAACAGCGAACAATGCTACGACGGCGCCACATGCCCCACCGGCACGCTGTTCCACCCCACGTTCCTGTACGAGATGGTCTGGAATCTCATCGGTGCCGCGCTCATCATCTGGATCGGGCGCAAGACCGTGCAACTGCTCAAGGCCGGATCGCTGTTCGCGCTGTATATGATCTGGTATACGGCGGGCCGCACCTGGATCGAGATGCTGCGCATCGATTTCTCGCACGAGATGCTCGGTCTGCGCGTCAATGTCTGGGTCTCGATCTGCGTGTTCATCGCCAGCGTCATCGCGTTCATCGTCATCCAACGGGTGGGGCAGCCCACGCCTTTGCTCGCCGAGCGACTGCGCACATCCACCGAGCTCGAGGCCCGTGAGCTCCTCGAACGGGAGCAGGCGCGCAAGGCCAAGCCTTCGCGGAACTGACGTTCGTCGCCAAGCCAATTTAGAATGGAAACCATGGAAATTCAAATCGCACCAAGCATCCTATCCGCGGATTTCTGCAATCTTGAGCGGGACCTCGAAAAGATCTCCAATGCCGACATGGTTCACGTGGACGTGATGGACCACCATTTCGTGCCGAATCTGACCATCGGCGAGCCCGTCGTCAAGCGCATCTGCGAAGTCACCGACCTGCCGGTCGACGTGCATCTGATGATCGAGGATCCGGACCGTTGGGCGCCCGGGTACGCTGAGCGCGGTGCGCATTCCGTCACCTTCCACATGGGAGCCACCCACGCCCCGGTGCGTCTGGCCCGCCAGCTGCACGACATGGGTTGTGAAGCATGGTTCGCGGTGCGTCCGGCCGAACCGGTCGAGCCGATCTTCGACATCCTCGAGGAGTTCGATACGATTCTCATCATGACGGTCGAGCCGGGCTTCGGCGGCCAGAAGTTCCTCGCCAACCAGATGGCCAAGGTGCGCCGTCTGCGTGACGAGATCACCCGCCGTGGCCTCAAGACCAACATTCAGGTCGACGGCGGCGTCAGCCCCACGACCGCGCCGATCGTGGCCGAAGCGGGCGCCAACATCCTCGTGGCCGGTTCCGCCGTATATGGCGCTGACGACCCGGCGGCGGCCATCAACCAGATTCGCGACGCGGCTGCAGCCGCCTACCGCGACTGACCGCACACACACCGAATCAGCCCCATTGTCGGAAAGAGAGCATCACCACACCATGAAGACGTTTGAATCGCTGTTCGAAGAGCTCAGCGCCAAGGCCGCCGCAGGCACCGAAGGGTCCAAGACCGTCGACGAGCTTGCCAAGGGCACGCATTTCATTGGCAAGAAAATCATCGAAGAGGCCGGTGAGACCTGGATCGCCGCCGAATACGAAGGCGCGGACCGCACCGCGGAAGAGATGAGCCAGCTGCTGTACCATGTGCAGGTCATGATGATCGACCGCGGCATCACGCTCGAAGACATTTACAAGAATCTGTGAGGACGGCGCCCGCGAGGGCGCCTTGCCGTTGCGGCCACCTGCACGGCACAACATCTGGAGGAACACCATGCTGCGAATCGCAGTACCCAACAAAGGCATGCTCTCCGAACCGGCATGGACCATGCTTTCCGAAGCCGGATACCGTCTGCGGAGCAACCCACGCCAACTTGTTGTGGAAGACCCCGACAACGATGTGGAGCTGTTCTACCTGCGTCCGCTCGACATCGCCGTGTATGTGGGACGCGGCACCATCGATGTCGGCATCACCGGCCACGACCTGCTGCTGAACTCGGGCACCGACGCCGAAGAGGTGATGGACCTGGGGTTCGGCGCCTCGACGTTCCGGTTCGCTGCGCCCCAAGACTCGGATATCCGTGAGCTCGCCGACATCCAAGGCAAGCGCGTGGCGACATCGTTCGACAAGCTCGTGCACGACTATCTCGTGGAGCAGGGCATCGAAGCCGAGACGATCCATCTGGATGGTGCGGTGGAGTCCTCGGTGCAGCTTGGCGTGGCCGACCTCATCGCCGATGTGGTGTCGACCGGCACCACGCTGCGTAATGCGGGCCTTCGCATCTTCGCCGACCCGATTGTGCATTCCGAAGCGGTGTTGATCCGTTCCCCGCGCTTGGACGCCCAGGACGAGAGGCTCATCCGCCTGTCGCGCCGCCTGCAGGGTGTGCTCACCGCCAAGCGGTATGTGTTGATGGACTTCGATATCCCGGTCGAGAAGGTCTCGGCAGCCGTCTCGGTCACGCCTGGATTCGAAAGCCCCACGATTTCCCCATTGCACGACAAGCAGTGGTCCGCCGTGCGTGTCATGGTGCCCAAGGCGCAGGTCAATCAGGTCATGGACCAACTGTACGAGGTCGGAGCGCGGGGCATCATCGTCACGGCGATCCAGGCGTCGCGCATGTAGGTCGTGGTTGCATGGCCTCTGAAGACAGCAAATACAGCCCGGAAGCCCGCGATGTGATCTTCACGGTGCCCAACGCGATCAGCGCGCTGCGCATCATCTCCATCCCGTTCATCGCATGGCTCATCGCCGAACACCGCATGGTGGGGGCACTGATCCTGCTCGCCATCTCGTCGGCGTCCGACGGCGTCGACGGACTCATCGCGCGCAAATGCAACCAAGTGAGCAAGATTGGGCAGATCCTCGATCCGATCGCCGATCGTCTGCTCATCCTGTGCAGCATCCTCGCGCTTGCCGTGTGCAATGTGGTGCCATGGTGGATGGTTGTGCTTGTGATTGCGCGCGACGTGGTCATGGGCCTCCTCACCCTTGCCTTGGCCCAGCATGATTATGGTCCGCTGCCGGTGCATTTCGTCGGCAAGACGGGCACGGCGGTGCTGCTCATCTCGATCGTCGGCCTGATGGTGGCCGACATCGACCGGTCGTTCATGCCTTTCAACTGGCTGCACTTGGCCGCCATCGCCTGCGCCATTTGGGGCATTGGTCTATATTGGCTTGCAGGCGCGCTGTATCTGCGCCAAGGAATATCGTTGCTTCGCAAGGATCGAGAATAACCATTGCCACAAGAGCATTCCACACCGCCGGCGTACTCGGTTCCCCCCAATCAGGAACCGGTACGCCGGCGCGCTGTGTTTTCGGCGGGATTCGCCGACCTTCCCTCACACCATGCGCAATCGCCCGATGAAATCTCACACACTCCACGGCGCAGGCGCACCGGAACCGATTCGCTGCAGCTCATCGACGATCTGATCAACCGCCCGGTCGACCAGTTGTACAGCGATGCCCGGCTGGTGAGCAAGCCGGATTCCAAGATCGTGTACTGGGGCACCCGCATTGTCGTGTTCCTCATCTGCATTGCGGTCGGGTTCGCGGGCTGCCAGTTCGTGCGCCTGCTCAACACCGATCCTCGCAAACAGGTGCGCGAGTCGCTGGCGAGCGAGCTGGCCGCGGAGAACACGCGTCTTGAATCGCTTGAATCGGAGAACATGGATCTGCGCAAGCAGATCGAAGCGCAATCGGCGTCTGCGACACAATCGGCGGCCGAGCGCATTGTGAAAGAGAACGAGGCTGCGGCCGGCGGTACGGCGGTCGAGGGGGAGGGGATCGTCATGACGATTGCGAACCCGCTTGCCGCACGCAATGACGACGCAGGATCGTTACCGAGGGAAGCCACGGCAGACCGCTTGCGCGTCGTGACTGACACCGACCTGCAGCTGCTCGTCTCGCTGATGTGGCAACACGGTGCCGAGGCGATTGCAATCAACGACAACCGTTTGGGTGTGCAGACGTCGATCCGCACCGCCGGCAACTCGATCCTCATCGGCACCACGGCCATCGAAAGCCCATACAAAATCCAGGCGATAGGCGACAAGAACGCGCTGGCGGACGCGATGAGCGAACGGTCGCTCCCTGCGCTGTACAGTGATTTCAACAGGTCGGGCATGCATCCGCAGATCAGCAAGACCGATTCGATGCGCCTTGAGGCAGCGCCCATCGGCAAGCTGACCTATGCACAGAAGGAGGAGTGATGGCAGCAGTATTTGGACTCATCATCGGAGTGGTCGTGGGATTGTTCGTGCGACCGGACATCCCCATATTCCTGCAGCCCTATCTGCCGATCATGGTGGTGGCGGCACTTGATGCGCTGCTCGGCGCCGCGAGGTCGTACTTCGAACGCAACTTCTCCGACAAGGTCTTTGTGATCTCGTTCCTTTCGAATGTCATCACCGCCACACTGCTCGTGCTGCTCGGCAACCAACTGGGGGTTGGTTCGCAGCTGTCGACGGCCGTGATCGTGGTGCTCGGCATCCGCATCTTCTCGAACGTCTCGGCGATCCGCCGGTTCATCTTCCAGGGGTGAGGCATGAGCGACGAGCACACACTGCCACTGCCGCCGCGTGGCGAGGCGGATGCCGGCGATCGGCCGGCACAGGAACTCGACCTCATCAAGAAAATCGTCTCACAGCACAACAAAGACAAGGTCAACGACAACACGCAGACCGGCGCGTTTCCAGTGGTGAGCAAGCGCAAGGCCAAGACGAAGGGCAAGGGCAAATCCAAACGACTGTCCACGTCATCCCGTTCGGTCAAGGCGCGCTTGGGCACCGGTGTGCTCATCGCCGTGCTGTGCGCGTTGCTCGCCTACGGGTATGTGATCCAGATCAACAACAAAGACCTCACCTATGAGACGATGAGTGAAACCGAACTGACCCGCCTGATCAGCGAGAGCAATACTCAGGTGCAGCGGCTCGAGCAACGCAAGGCCGAACTGACCCGGCAATTGAATTCGCTTGAGGAGGCCGCCGACAAGGAGGCACAGGCAGCGCAGATCGCGAAGGAGAACGAGGAATCGAGCGGCATCCTGTCGGGCAGGCTGCCGGCGCACGGCAAAGGCATTGTCGTGCGCATCACGCAAGGCGCCAAAGCGCCGATCGACGCTTCGACGATGTTCAACCTCATCGAGGAGCTGCGCAATGGAGGCGCCGAGGTCATCGCCATCAACGATGTGCGCGTCGTGACGTCCACCTACGTCAGCGAGTCGAACAACGGACTCGTCTGCGACGGCAAACTGCTTGAATCGCCCTATGTGGTCAAGGCGATCGGCGACCCGTCCAACCTGCAGAACGCGGTGAACCTCGCTGGCGGCGTCGCGTCGCGGCTGACCGTGAAATACGGCGCGACCGTCACGACGGAAGTCTCGGATGACGTCAACATCACCCAGACCCAGCCGGTTGAACGGTATAAGTTCGCAAAGATTGTAGAATAGGGAATTATGACAGATCCGATTCCAGGCGCAGGCGAGACGACCATCATCGGCTTGCCCGCCATTCAATTTCCAGTAACCAGTTCAGGCGACCGCCCGTTGACGCAGGAGGACCTCGAGACGATCACACGGCTCGCCGACAACACGGCGTTGCTCATCGCCACACGTTCCGCGCTTTCCGGTTCGCGGTACCTGCTCGACGAGGACGAAGTGACGGTTGGGCGCGACCCCAGGTCAGACATCCTGCTCGACGATTCCACCGTCTCGCGTTCGCACGCGGTGTTCCGCCGCGTGAACGGGCAGTACGAGGTCGTGGACGCAGGAAGCCTCAACGGCACCTATGTCAACCGTCAACGCGTCGATCAGGCGTTGCTCAAAAACGGCGACGAAATCATGATCGGCAAATTCAGACTCGTCTACTTCACCAATTCAGCTATCCGCGGACAATGAATGCGCCGTTGACCAGACGCCATGGGGCACCCGCACACCTTGGTGATGAGGATTCACCGAAGTATGTGGATGTGCCATTGATCGATGTCGATGATGTGATGGTGCAGGGGGAGTTGTTTCCCCTGCGTGACCTGCATGAGCCGTTGCGTGGGTACCGTGGCACCGTCGCCTCGCGTGTGGCCGGTATCACGTACCGGCAGCTTGATTATTGGGCGCGCAAACGCATCGTCGTGCCATCCATCGCGCCATCGAGCGGTTCGGGGTCGCGTCGGCTGTATGCCTTCCGCGATGTGGTCATTCTGGCCGTGTCGAAGAAACTGCTCGACATCGGTGTGAACCTGCAGAACGTGACGAACGCGGTCGAATACCTGATGCGCCAGCCGTCGGACCGTCTCGAGCATATGACGATACTCTGCGATGGGCAGCAGGTCGAGGAATGCGTCGAAGGCGAGCAGATGGCGCAGATGCTCAGCAGGGGAGAGGCGGTCTTTGGGGTATCCGTTGGCGCGCTGTGGCACCGCATCGACGACGCCCTCGCCACGGAGGAGCATGTGGAAGTGACCGACGCAGCCGTCATCGACCGGTCACTGCCGGTCAACCGTTTGGCGGCGGACCGCCTGCGCGAGACGCTCGACAAACGGCGTGTCCAACGTGAGGCGATGGTGTCCGCAGCAGCCGTTGGCGCTGTCTCGCCGACATTGGCCGACGTGGATCCGTCGGCGGCACATCAACCCATATTAAGTCGAGGAACATTGTCATGAACGCTTTACCAGCCATGCTGTGGATCATCGGAGCCGCAGTGGCGTTGCTTGTCTGCGTGGTGACCGTGATGAACAGCCATTACCGGAATGGTCGCGCCAGCGAGGTGCGTCCGGTGAGCTGGACGGTGATCGGCGGCCATGTGGCCTCATTCGTGCTGTTGGCGGCCCCGTACGTGGTGTATCTGGCGAACAGCGAATCCATAGGCGCGCATGCGCGGTCGTTGTACACCAAACTCGGCTGGGCGTCCGCGGCCGTGGCTGTGGCGCTTGTGACGGTCGAACTCGTGTTGATGTACCTGCAGGCACGGCGTGCGATGCTTGCACAGGAGGCGCGCGCGACGGTGCAACAGGATGCAGCGCCGTCATCTGAGACCGGCGGCAATGCCACCGATGATGACGATGACAAACCATCGTCGTTGTGGTGAATCGGGCACGTAGTTGATGGAGCACAAAAACAGCGGGTGTCGATCATCGGGGGATGATCGACACCCGCTGGTGCATATGCCATATATTGCTAATCTGACATAACGTACATTATCGGCTAAACAGGGATTACTGTGAATCCTTATGCAGTGGCCTTGTCCGCGAAGTATTCCTCCACGGCTCCGGACAGTTCGTCCACATGGTCGATCACACGGTATGCGCCGTGTTCGACCAGTTCGTTCGGCTCGGCGTAACCCCAGCCGCAGCCCAGACAATCCAATGCGCATGCCTTGGCGCCATCCACATCGGTCCAACGGTCGCCGACCATGAGCGCACGGTCATCGAGCTCGCGGTTGAACCCGATGTTGTCGAACGCATACCGGATCACCGAGGCCTTGTCCACGCGCGAATTGTCGGTGCTGGCGCCATAGATGCCATCGACGAGTTCGGTGATGTGGAAATGGTCACACACCGGCTTCGCTTGGTATTCGGGCTTGCATGTGGCCACGGCAAGGTAATAGCCGGCCTCGCGCAGCTTCGTGAGCTGTTCGGGAATGCCCGGATACAACGTGTTGTACAGCCGTCCCGGCACCTTGTGCCCGGGGTTGTTCGGGTCGTCGAACACCGCTGCGTCACCGTAATAATGCCGGTACACACGCACGGCCTCATCGAGCTTGTTGTCGGGAATGTGGTTGCGCTTCATCGATTCGAAGATCGCCGGCCCGATGAAACGCTGCAGTTCCGCTTGGTCCGGAACCGGTACACCGACCGCTTCGAACGCCTTGATCACACAGGCGATGATGCCCGGATCAGATTTCGTCAATGTGCCGTCGAGATCCAACAGGACCACACGTTGTGGATGAGCGAATTCCATGCCGCCTCTTCCCTAGTTCGTCAATTGGTCATTCAAAGATGCGTCCCGGCGAGGTGGGACGCACGGCCGGACTCACTCGTAGTCCGGAATCCAGCCATCCCGGTGCATTTGGAGGCGCTTGTCCAGCAGGGTCTTCAGTTCGTCCTCACTGCGGCGTTCCAGAAGCATGTCCCAGTGCGTGCGCGTCGGCTTGGCGACGTCGTCGCCGGTGTTGTCTTTGTCGTCCTCACGATGCGCGGTCGCGCCGCAACGGCACTCCCATTCGTTCGGGATGTCGGCTCCTTCGGCGAACGGCAGGATCGTACGGTGCCCGCGTGGGCATACATATGCGACCTCCATGCGCGCCGCGAAGTCGACGTTGTCGTCGGACTCGAGCGACTTCGCTCCAATGCTCATGCCGCGTAGGCTGCGTTCCGCCATACCTGTGCCTCCTCTTGATTACACAACGATTCCACGCTACAAAACAGTTCGGACGATGGGTTTATTCCTGCGCTATGCGTCAGTCCACACCGGAATACGCCACGATGCCGCGGTTCACCGCATCGAACGCCTCACGTGCACGGGCGGCGAGCATGGCATGCTGCTCCCCCATGTACGGTTCGGCCACGGCAATCTGCTGCAGCACGTCGGCGAGGCGCTTCGCGTTGCGCACGAAGTCACCACCCGTCAATTCGGTGTGTTCGAGCACCTGCGCCAGACTATCCCCGCAGGCCCAGTCGTAGATGATGTCCACAATGCCGAAATCCAGTGGCTGCAGATAGCTGTCCATGCCGGCGTCCTCACACAACACGAGCACCTGTTCGTCAAGGTACTTGAGTTCGCGCGCCCGTTGGGCGACAAGGCCATGCGGGCCACCCGGGTAGCGACGGGGTTCTCCCCCTTCGCCACGGCGCGCCTCATACAGCAACGACGAGAGCAATGCCGCGATCTGCGGGGCCGATAGGTCGTCGAGCACGCCTTCGGTGATGGCCTGCGCCAACACAAGGTCGCGCTCGGAATACAGGCGGCGCAGCAACTGGCCCTGCTCGGTGAGCGTATAGTCGCGCACGCCATCGTGATCAGTGCGTTCCAAGTACCCCAGACGGTCGAGGATCTCGCAGATGCGGTCGAATTGGCGCGCCACGGAGCCGGTACGCGAATCGTACCGTTGGCGTAGGCGCTCCAGTTCACGCGTCTCACGCATCCACCGGCGCCCCCACTTCATGTGGTCCTGGAAATCCGGGCATTGCTTGCACGGATGGTCGTGCTCAAGCTCCTTGAGCTTGGCGATCTTGGCGTCAAGGCGGCGGAAGGCGCGGGATTTGTCCGCGTTCGTGGCGAACACCTCATGCTTGAGCTTGCGGCGTTCGTTCTTCTGCAACTCGTTGAGCTGCATGCGGATGCGCAACAGGTCGGTGAAATCGCCGTATTCGCACGTCATGGCCTCGGCATACCCGGCAAGGGCCGCGGTGAGTGCATCGATGCGCGCCTCGATCTGCCATGCCGACTCGTTCGCCTCCCACTGGGCGAACGAATGGTCAAGCGTGATGCGCGCCGTCTCGTAATCGCTCGTGTTGAGCAGGTTGACGGCCATGTTGAACGTCGGCTTGAAACTCGAATGCAGCGGGTAGACACGCTTGCTCGACAGCGCGACCGCCGTTTCCGGAGTGAATCCACGGTGATCCACGACGACAGCGTTGCCGATCGTGTCGATGCCGCGGCGGCCGGCGCGGCCGGTCAATTGCGTGTACTCCCCCGGCGTGAGGCCCACGATGCCGGTGCCATCGTATTTTTCGAGCTTCTCGACGACGACGCTGCGCGCCGGCATGTTGATGCCGAGGGCAAGCGTCTCCGTGGCGAACACCACCTTGATGAGCCCCTCTTCGAACAGGCGCTCCACAATCTGCTTGAACAACGCCACCATGCCGGCGTGGTGCGCGGCGAAGCCCTCTTCGAGGGCGTGGCGGAAGCGCGCGAAATGCAGCGTCTTCAGGTCGTCATGCGTCAGCTGGCCTTCGATCATCTCATCGACGATGCTGCGGATACGCAGCGCCTCGTCATCGCTTGTAAGGCGCAGGCCGGCGTCAAGGCATTGGTCGACCGCCTCGTCGCAGCCGTTACGCGAGAATATGAAATAAATCGCCGGCAGCATGCCCAGGAAATTGAGTTCGTCCACGACCGCCCAGCGTTTCGGCTGGTAGCGTTCCACCTGACGCGCCGACCGTGATTCCGGCCTGCCGTGGCGTCCGCGCCCCTTGCGCCTGTCCGGCCGTTCGGCGCCGCGACGACGTTGCTCACGACGCATGTATTCGTCGAGTCGGTTCGTCAGGCGGGCATTGAGTTTCGTGGTGGGCCGGCCATTGTCGTCATGCCGGTACAGGTCGAACAATTCGGGTTCGGTGCGTGGATCGCGCTGGATCAGCACGTATTGCTCAAGCGGCACCGGACGGTGTTCCGACACGACGAGCTTGGTCTCGCCACGCACCGATGCGATCCAGTCCGCAAAATCCTCCACGTTCGAGACCGTGGCCGACAGGCCGACGATGCGCACCGACTGCGGCAGGTGGATGATGACCTCTTCCCACACGGGACCACGGAACCGGTCGGCCAGATAATGCACCTCGTCGAGCACGACATAGCGCAACGCCTGCAGTGTTGTGGAATGCTCGTACAGCATGTTGCGCAGCACCTCGGTCGTCATGACCACGATGTCGGCTTCGGAATTGATCGAGGTGTCACCGGTGAGCAACCCCACTTTGTCCGGGCCGTACAATGCCACGAGATCATGGTATTTCTGGTTGCTCAACGCCTTGATCGGCGTGGTGTAGAAGGCCTTCGCGTTCTGCTGTTGCGCCAGATAGACCGCGAAGTCGGCCACCACGGTCTTGCCGGCGCCGGTCGGGGCCGCCACCAGTACATTGGACCCCTGTTCCAGTGCCTCGTTGGCATCCGTCTGGAACAGGTCGAGCTCGAACGGCAGTGTGTCGGCGAACTTGGCCGCGATGGATCGGCGTTGCCGCTTGACACGGTCGAACCGTGCATACCGTTCGGCCGGCGTCAGTTCACGCTCCTCGCCCGTATCGTCTGGTGATGGTTTCCTTGACTTGTGATGACGTGCCATAACCCTTCATCTCGTCATAAACAATCGGTGGTGTCAGTCATTGAATGTGGACCAGCGGCTCCACGTGCGCACATGGCGTTCCTCGCGCCGTTGACGGCGTTCGATGACCTCCACATGGGCATCGGAGTAGCGTTCCGCGGCCACACGTAATGGTTCGGTGAAAATCGGGCGCTGGGGTGCCTGCACCGTGCCGTCATGCTCGCCCATGCGGCCCAGGCGTTCGGAGATCTGCGCTCCGGTCTCGCTGACGTCATGCAGCGCGCGCATGCCATGCACCGCCGCATACATGCAGCCGGCGATGAGCATGCCAAACATGAACAGCGCCAGGATAAGCCAAATCCACCAAGGCATAGGTGCCACTCCCCTCAGGATGCCGATTCTTCTGTATCTTGGGCGGTCTCCTCGGAGATGCTCAATTCACGTTGTGCACGCGCCACCATCATCGACCGCAGCGTTTCGGGAGCCACCGCCACAATATGGCGTGCGTGCGCAATACAGAACGCGACGAACCACGAATCGGAACGGACGAACAGATGGACTTTCTCTCCTTCGCCGCATGGTTCGACATGCGCATCCGCAAGCGTTTTGATGAACTGCAGATGGGGCTGGTCGGTGATGAACACCGCCGGCGTGGCAGTGTCGGTGATCCATTTGCGCAAATCGCTGACCGAGACGTCGGGTACATGCAACTCGGCGGTCGGTTCGACGATCTGCGCCTCTTCGATGCGTGAGATTGTGAGCACCTGCCAGATGCGCGGCTCACCGGTCTCCTTGTTGATTGTCATGTCTTTGCGCACGAGGTCCTGCAGGTCCTGCGGCGCCACATCGGCCACATCGGTCCACATGGCCGCGTAGTACACGCCCTCGTCCACGTAGATCTTGGACGGTGCCACCAGGCGGCGCAGATTACGCCCGGCGCCGTCTCGGTACACCATGTTGAGCAGCTTGTGCTCTTTGATGGCGTTCTTGACCGCAGTGAAGTTCCGCGGTTCGACCTCATAGCCGGTCAGGCTGAGCCACGGTGTCTCCCCTGGTGCGACATGCTTGACGAGGCGTTCGTAGAGATCCTGCGCCTGTTCACGTTGGTCGGCGGGCAGCAGCGACGCGTGGGCGAGGTAGTTCACCGATGCGGTGAGCATGCTCATGTATTGCGGTGAAATGCCGGCCAGACGTTCCAACCCCAGCGAGTTGGTGGCCGAGACGATGCCTTCGGCGTCGAGCAGTGACCAGTCGATGTCGAAGAACTGGCTGCCAGCCATTTCGCCGTCATCGGAGACCGTGGTGAGCGTATTGATGTCTTTGTGGATCGTGGCCACGTACTTCTTGAGCTCATCGTCGCTTTTCGGCTCGCCGATGAACCGGGTGGCCAATTCGGGCAGGGAATACTCCTCGCCCAGATGCGCCGAAAGGAACAGCATGAGGCGCAGCCTGCGGTCCACTTCACTGCCGGTCTGGAACGAGCTCTTCTTGCCGTGCTTGCCGTCGGTCTCTTCCTCGTCGCCATCGCCGTCCGCTGATTCAATGGATTGGGCGCGCACTTTGGCGGCCGAGGAATTGGCGGAATCATCGGCAAGCTGGAACTGCGTGGCCGCGTTCAGGCGGCGCCGGAAGGCAGCCACTGCCTCGGGCGGGCTCACGACCGACGAATTGGGGTGCTCCAGCACGAACATGGCCAGATCGTCCGCATCGGTGTAGGCGACGTTGAGATGTTCCTCGCCCACTGCCACGGTGGCTGCGAACCGGCGGGAATCGACTTCCTTGACGAGGTTCTCCGGAATGTGCTGGGTACCCAGACCCGGAGCCATCGAGTCAAGGCCAAGACCCGGGATCGGCGTCTGCGGCACGCGGGGCGCGGTGCGTGAGGCATGCTGCTGCGTGTGCGCCGGTGCGGACGACATCGACATGGAACGGGCCAGATAGTTCGCCGCGGCGAGCACGGGCAGGTCCGCCTGCTGGAAGCGCAGGCGGATGCGTGGCTCGTCACCGAGCTGCAGGCGGTAGGAGGCGAAATCCTGACCTTCGGACTTCGAAGAATACTCAGGTTGGCGTGATTCGATTGCGATGCCCATGGCCGCCAGCTTGGCGCGGTCTCGCTGAAATTGCTTGGCGAACGCCGCCTTTGCGGCTTGGTCGGCAAGTTCGCCGTACGAATCGGCGTATGCCTTCACTCGTTGGGCGATCTGGCGGGATGTGAGCCATTGCGGGAATGCGGATGAAAGCACTGCCAGCACATCGAGCTCATGCTTGCCCCACTTGTCAGAAAAGCGACGCCTTCCGTTACTACCCTCAGCCATTAGTCCTCACGTATCATTAAAGTTTCCAGTAAGTGTGTGCCATGTGTTCATCGCGCACACCCGTTATCTATGATAGAGGGGTTTTGGGGGAACGTTGGACAAAATCCCAAAAAAACCCTGATTTTCTTATATCGCGAACACACCATCACAACCATTCATCTGGTTCTATGCCCTGCGGTCCCACATATTCGCCGTTGGGCACATAGCTCGGATGCCCTTCGTCCTCCAAACGGGCGGTGCCGAACAACGAGACATTACGGCCGAAGGTCCAATCCCCCTGCACCTCGAACGACGCGGCAGCCGCGATGGACGGCACGCCGTACGGGAACCGTTCTTCAAAATCGCGGATGTTCTTGTAGAACCGTTTGTCGAGCGTCACGTTCGGGAAGTGGTAGTCGCCGTCTTCCATCTCGTACGAATCGGTCAGGTGGAACCGGTCGGAACGCATGATGAACAGGTCGTCCGTCGTCTTCACCGGCAGGAACCGCATGCGGTCCACCTCGACGCAGATCGAGCCGTTGAACAGGTTCACCGCGGCGCCCATCGCCGTTTCGAGCTGCACGACCTTCGTCGAAGTCGGGTCGGTGGGGTCCACCGTCTTGTAGTTGCGGATCACCGGTAGAGGGAGCACGCCGTTGTATTCGGCGAGCTTCTTGCGCAACACGTCGATGCGTACCCAGATGTTGTTGGTGTTGAAGAACGGGTGCTTGTGGATGTCCATCGCGTCGTCGCGGTCTTCATCCGCCACCTGCGTCATCTCGCGCAGTATCAGCCGTCCGGTCACCGCGTCGCGCACGATGTGGCCGCCCTTGCGGTCGGCTTCGGTGCGCCGTGCCACCTCGATCATGAACGGGGCGCCGGTGTTCTCGAAATGCTGGGCCAGCGTACGCGAAGGGCGGGCACCGAGATTGTCGGAATTGGAGATGAACAGATAGCGGTAGCCCTGCTCTTCGAGGATGTCGAGCAGGCCGGACTCCCACAGCGTGGAGTACAAGTCGCCATGCCCGGGCGGACACCATTCCAGATCCGGGTTCGTCTCCCACGTCACCGGCTCGCCGGTGGAGACGTCGATCTTGGGCTCGACGTGCTGGATGATCTCGACGGGCACGGTCTCCTGATGGAAATGGCGGTCCTTGGCCACCGCCGCCATGGTGTCCTGCGATGTGCGGAACGAGTTCATGAGGGTCAGGGGCAGATCCACGCCCAACCGTTTGCGTGCCGTGACGACCTGGCCGATGATGATGTCAAGGAACCGCATCGGCTTGGCCTTGTGGCGGCGTACGGGGAGCAAGGATTTCGCATAATCCAGCCCCATCGACGTGCCCAATCCCCCATTGAGCTTGAGGAACGCCGTCTTGGCGAATGCGTCCACGGCCTTCTCGTGATTGATGGTCTCATACACATCGTGGAAGCTCGGAATGTCCGTGATCGGCTCAATGTCCTCTTCGCGGATCCAACTGGTGTCCTCTTCGTTGCTCCAGATTTCGTACAAGTGCTCGAACTGCGCGATGGCG
The DNA here is from genome assembly GCF_004155535.1 of Bifidobacterium pseudolongum subsp. globosum. Classification (GTDB taxonomy): domain Bacteria; phylum Actinomycetota; class Actinomycetes; order Actinomycetales; family Bifidobacteriaceae; genus Bifidobacterium; species Bifidobacterium pseudolongum_C. Next base: position 38,907 of record NZ_RYUH01000010.1, read on the forward strand.
GTGTCGCTCATGCCATGTTCCCGCATCTTGTGTTCGGAACGTTCAAATGCGTCGGCCATGGTGGTGACCAATCCCTTTCTACTTATCAATCTCGTGTAATAGTGTAGCGACTATATTCCGTAAATGTCTAATTCCCGACTAATACGCTTACATTATTCCGTAATGAACCATCGTAATTCCTCATTTGCTGATGCAGCGAAAAGCTGAATGATTCCTTGTGCGCCTTAGGGGGTGCTATACGGTTTTCATAATTCTCGGGCAGCCAATTGGCGTGTTGCGTCCAACCGTATGCTATATTGTTTTCTTGGTGCTTGCCGCACTGTTCGGACCATAGCGCAGTTTGGTAGCGCACTTGACTGGGGGTCAAGGGGTCGCGGGTTCAAATCCCGCTGGTCCGACCACATGGTCCCCGGGACGTCATCGACATCCCGGGGACCACTGGTATGTATGCGCGGTGGGCTGCCCCCTACCGATGTATGGCGGGGACGGCAGCCCACCGTGGCGCGGTGCATATCACTTGCGGCGTTTCTTCTCCCGGATATTGACGGAGATCTGGATGGGCGATCCCTCGAAACCGAACTCCTCGCGCAATGAGCGTTCCAGGAATCGGCGGTAGCCGTGCTCCAGGAAGCCGGTCGCGAAAATGACAAAGCGCGGAGGACGGCTCGAGGCCTGTGTCGCGAACAGGATGCGCGGCTGCTTGCCGCCACGCAGCGGATGCGGATGGGCGGCCTGGATCGTGCCCAGGAACGCGTTGAGCTTGCCTGTCGGAATGCGTTTGTCCCAGGACTCAAGCGCCTGCGTCATCGCACGGGACAGCCGGTTCGTGTGCCATCCGGTCTTTGCGGAGAGGTTGACGCGTTGGGCCCAGGTCACACGGTCGAATTCCGTCTTCCACAGGCGTTCCATGCGCTGCCTGTCGAACTCGTCCATGAGGTCCCACTTGTTGAACACGAGTACCACGGCGCGCCCCGCGTCCACAGCCGAACTCATCACCTTGAGGTCCTGGTCGGAGATGGGCTGCGAGGCGTCGAACAGCACCAATGCGAGCTCCGCGCGCTCAATTGCCGCCTGCGTGCGCAACGACGAATAGTACTCGGCGCCGGACAGCTTGTGCTGGCGCCGTTTGATGCCGGCGGTGTCGATGAACAGGTAATCCGTGCCGTCGATGTCCACGATTTCATCCACAGGGTCACGTGTGGTACCCGCCAGGTCGTTCACCACGGAACGTTGCTCATGCGCCAGCTGGTTGAGCAACGACGACTTGCCCACATTCGGGCGGCCGACAAGGGCCACACGGCGTAGATGCGATGGCGTGAGGAACCCGGATGTGCGCTCCGCGCCCTTCAACGCATCCATGGCGGCGTCGAGCAGATCGCCCACCCCCCTGCCATGCATGGCGGAAATGGGGTACGGTTCGCCAAGGCCGAGCTTCCAGAATTCTGCGGCCATGTACTCGCTCATCTGGTCGTCGACCTTGTTCACCGCCACGATGACCGGCTTGCCGGCGGCACGCAGCATGCGCACGATGCGCTCGTCGGTCGTCGTCAGGCCCACCTGGCCGTCCACGACGAACACCACGGCGTCCGCAAGCTCCACGGCGATCTGCGCTTGCGACGCAATGGCGGATTCGATGCCCTCGACGTCGGCTTCCCATCCACCGGTGTCCACGAGTTTGAAATCGGTGCCGGCCCACTCGGCGTCGTAGCTCACACGGTCGCGCGTCACGCCGGGAGTGTCCTCGACGACGGCGGCGCGCCTGCCGAGCACACGGTTGACGAGCGTGGACTTGCCCACATTCGGACGGCCCACAATGGCGAGCACCCCGACTTCCTTCTTGCGCTCGGTGTTCTCGCCGGAGACGAACGCCGAGCCGTCAATGAGCGCTTCATCGCCCTCGTCGAGCTCATACCCTTCGAGATTGGATGCATATTCGGCGTATTCCTGCTCTTCGATGGCGTCGTCGACGAGTCCGATCATGATGTCGAGCGTCTGCTCGAACGTCAGGTCGGAATTGTCGATCGTCGTCACGCCGTCCTCGGCAATCGTGAAATTGGTGACCTTGGAGTCCGCGGCGTCGCGCGCGGCGACGTTTTCGGCGCCGGCCACCCCGGCGCTCGCCTGATGTGCGCGGCGCGCCTGGCGCACATCGTCGCGCGCCGTCAGCAGGATGCGCACTTCGGCGTTCGGCGCCACCACATCGGTGATGTCGCGGCCCTCGACGACGATGCCGCGCCCCTCGGAAAAGCCCAGTTCCGTCGATTCCTCGGCGATGTACGCGCGCTGTGCGGCAATGAGCACATGGCGCACGGGGATCACCGAAGACACGACCGAGACATGCGCGCTGATCTCGCTGGAGCGGATGGCCTCACTGATGTTCTCGTGATTGCAGAACACACGGTCGTCGTCTGGCGTGTCGGGGTCGACGCTGATGTCGAAGTGGCCTTCCGTGAACAGTGTGGCCACGGTCTCGGTGACCACACGCTCGTCCACCGGCGTGGCGTCAAGGTCGATGCCCTGATGCAGGCACCACCATGTCGCGGCGCGGTACATGGCGCCAGTGTCGAGGTATGCGAAATCGAAATACTTCGCCAGCGCCTTGGCGGTGGATGATTTGCCGACCCCGGCGGGGCCGTCCATGGCTACGCGAATCACAGTCCGACCTCCTTGGACAGCGAACGGACCTCCGTCTGCGACAGCACACGGTAGGAACCGGGCTTGAGGTCGCCGAGCTTGATCGGGCCGATCTGCGTGCGCACCAAGCGGCGCACCGGGAAGCCGATCGCGCCGAAGATGCGGCGCACGATGCGGTTCTTGCCCGAATGCAGCGTGACCTTGACGATGGTGTTCTCGCGGTTCGAGTCGATGATCGAGCAATGGTCGAGCTTGATCCAGCCGTCATCGAGCTGCACGCCGGTGCGCACCAGACGACGGCAGACATTGCCGCTCATATGGCCCTCGAGCGTGGCGATGTACGTCTTCTCCACCTCGTACTTCGGGTGCATCACATGTTGGCTCAGCTCGCCGTCGTTCGTCATGAGGATGAGGCCCTCGGAATCGTAGTCGAGGCGCCCCATGTGGAAGATGCGCTCGTATTTGTCACCCACGATGTCGCGCAGCGTGTAGCGGCCCTTCGGGTCCTCCATGGCGCTGAGCACCTTGCGCGGCTTGTTGAGCGCGAGGGTGACGTGGTTGGGGTTGAGGCGCACGCGGGAACCATCCACGCGCACCTGTTGTGTATGCGGGTCGACCCGTGTGCCCAATTCGGTCACCAGTTCGCCGTCGATTTCGACGCGGCCGTCGGTGATCATCTCCTCGCACTTGCGGCGCGACCCATACCCCGCCTGGGCGAGCAGTTTTTGCAAACGTATGCCTTCATGCTCGGTGTTGCGGGTTTTCTTTGCTTGACTATATGCGTGTGGCATCGTTCTCCCAACGTGGCCGTTCCAGTATCGGTGCATCCTCGCGGAACCGCTTTGTGGCTGGCAAGGGCACTGGCTAGTATTGTACAGCGTGACTGCCGAACACAGGCAGTCGCGTCACGGGCCCGGCCCGATGACGCCATACAAGGATAAAGGAAAGATATGACTGCTGTTGACAACGAAACGCTCGCGCCCACCCGGCGCCAACACAGCATCTGGTCGCGCATGTGCGCGGAATTCGCGGGAAGCCTGCTGATCTGCTTCTCCATCTACATCATGTGTTCGTTCGGTTCCGCGTTCTACAACGTGAACCTCGCCTACATCGCGTTGGGCACCGGTGTGGTGTACGCGGCCATGACCGCCATCTTCGCCAAGGTCTCTGGCGCACAGTTCAACCCGGCCATCACCGTGGCCGCCATGCTCACCTCGAAGACCCGTGTGATCGACGGTGTGCTGTACATCATCGCACAGCTGCTGGGCGCGGTCGCGGCCGGCGCGCTGTTCCTGTTCCTGCTGCCGTCCTCCGAGTCGGTGCCGGTGAGCCAGTGGCTCTCCCTCGTGGTCAATGGTTACGCGGAAGGCTCGTCGCTGTACGCGACGCTCACGCAGATGGGCCTCACCTACAGCGTGGCCATGGCCATTGTCATCGAACTCATCGCGTCGATTATCGTTGTGGCCGCCGCCATGCAGTCGATGAAGCGCGACGGCGCCCCCACCCGCCAGCACACGCTGATCATGGGTCTGGCCTATGCCGCGGCGACCGCGATGGCCTACCCGGTCACCGGCGCCGCCGTGAACCCGCTGCGCCCGACCGGCATCGCCGTGTTCGCGTCGAACAAGAGCCTGACGGTCAACCCGCTCTCGCAGCTGTGGGTCTTCTGGGTCAGCTCGATCCTCGCCGCGGCCCTCGTGGCACTCGTGATGATCGTGGCGCAGCTGCTGTCGAACCGCTCGGCCGGCAAGGATGGTTCCGATGACGTGGCTGAAGCGGCCATGGTCGAAGACCAGACCGCGAACGATGCCGACATCCCCTCGGTCGAGGATGAAGTGGCCACGACGGCGCTCACGGGCACCCAGGCCGATGCCGATTACTCAGTGATTGAGCAGGAGGATGCTCAGGTAGAGCGCCAGTAGCGCCACGCCGAACCCGATGCCGCAACAGGCATCGAACGGCACCGAGCGAATCTTCCAAGGGCTGCGCTCGCGCAATGCGAGGCGCAGCACACCGGAACCGATGGCCGCCACGGCAAGAACAACCGTGGCGGCCATCGTGTATCCGAACGCCGCCAAGGCCGTGGCGACGATGACGCACACGCACACGCACCACTCGAACCACGGTTTGCCCTCATGGCGTTCCGAGACGAATGGATGATGGCTGTTCATGCCGTCCACGACCTTTCAGCGACTGGATGGATTGAATATGCGGGGATCAGTGGAAGAAGTGGCGCGTACCGGTGACATACATGGTCACATTGGCCTTGCGTGCCGCCTCGAACACCTCTTCGTCACGGATCGAACCGCCGGGCTGCACAATGGCCTTGACACCGGCGTCGATGAGGATCTGCGCGCCGTCCGCGAACGGGAAGAACGCGTCGGACGCAGCTACGGCGCCCTGCGTGCGGTTACGTCCCTCATCGAGCGTGTTGGCGCGTTCGACGGCGAGGTTGGCGGAGTCCACGCGGTTGACCTGGCCCATGCCGATGCCGACGGTGGCCATGTCATCGGCGATGAGGATCGCGTTGGACTTCACGCACCGCACGGCACGCCATGCGAACTCGAGTTCCTTGAGGGTCTGTTCGTCGGCGGCCTCACCGGCGACGAGCTTCCAGGCATCCGGCATGTCGCCGGTGGCGTCGATCAGATCGGTGCTCTGCACCAGCAGGCCACCGTCGATCTGGCGGAACTGGAGCTTGGACTTCGGCGGCTCGGCCACCTTGAGGATGCGCAGGTTCTTCTTTTTCTCCTGCAGCAGGGCCAGCGCCTCGGGCTCATAGTCGGGCGCCACGATCACCTCGGTGAAGATGGGGCGCACGCTCTGCGCCATGTCGAGCGTCACCGTGCTGTTGGTGGCGATCACGCCGCCATAGGCGCTCATCGGGTCGCACGCATGCGCCTTGCGGTGTGCTTCGGCGGCCGTGGCGGCCACTGCAAGACCGCACGGGTTGTTGTGCTTGACCACGGCGACGGCGATCTGCGGGGCGAAATCCCACACGGCGCGCCATGCGGCGTCGGCATCGACGTAGTTGTTGTAGCTCATCGGCTTGCCGCCCAGCTGCTCCGCGTTCGCGAACCCGCGTGTATTGAGCGGGTCGAGGTACAGCGCGGCGTCCTGATGAGGGTTCTCGCCGTAACGCAGCACATGCGCACGGTCCCACGACCGCGTGTAGGTCTGCGGGAACTGCTTGAGCTTCGCCTCCTCCACGGCGTCGGTGCCCTCGCTGTTGTCTTCGATTGAAGCGGGTTTGGGCCAGTGCGCGCTCGTCCACTCGTTGATCGTGGCGTCATAGGCCGCGGTGTGGGCGAAGGCCTTGCCGGCGAGCCAACGGCGTTCGTCAAGCGAGAATCCGGTGCCGTCGGCGATACGGCCAGCGACGAGCGCGTAATCGGCCGGGTCGGTCACAATGGCCACGGTGGCGCTGTTCTTGGCGGCGCCACGCACCATGGAAGGGCCTCCGATATCGATCTTCTCGATGATGGCCGCGTTGTCGGCGCCCGAACGCACGGTGTCGGCGAACGGGTAGAGATTCACCACGACCAGGTCGAACGGCTTGATGCCGAACGATTCGAGCTGCCGGGCGTGGTCCGGGTTCGTCATGTCGGCGAGGATGCCGGCGTGGATATGAGGATCGAGCGTCTTGACCCTGCCATCAAGGCATTCCGGGAAGCCCGTGACCTGCGAGACCTCCGTCACCTGCACGCCCAGCTCCTTGAGCTTGGCCGCGGTGGAACCGGTGGAGACCACTTCGGTTCCGGCCTGAATGAACGCCTGGGCGAGGACTTCAATGCCTTCCTTATGGTATACGGACACCAAGGCCCGTCGTAGCGGTCGGTTCGTCGTCACCTTGCTTCTCCTTCTGTGGTGTTGAGTTCACCACGCGATGGGTGGACTCCGGCTTCTCTGTTACTTGGTCCTCGCCAAGGGGCTTGGCTGAGGAGGAATGGGAACCGGCCGCGTGCCGTGCCATACCCCAACGTACGGCGAACACGACGGCGGTGATGGCGAGCACCGCGCCCCACGCGATGAACAGGCCAATGGAGCATGGACGCGCCACCGCGTTGGTGGCCTGACGCACGTCCACGCCCACATGGGCGAGGCGGTGCGATCCCAACGAACCATTGGCCAGGGGGAACACGATTGCGTTGACGATCGACAGCACCGCGGCGCTGATGCAGAATGCCCCAGCCGGGTAAGCGAAATCCATGAGCAGGCTGCGCATGTCAAGCGAATCCTGCTTGAGGCGGATATGGAAGCCGCTGCGTGCGAACAACATGGTCAGCCCCACTGCAACGCCCCAACCCAGTGGGATGAGCATGACGGCCGTGCGCAGCGCATCGTGGTCGATCGCTTGCGGGAACAACGCGAACAACGGCAGTGGTGGCAGGTCCTGCGTCGTGGACGACCACAGGGTGTAGCTGGCAGCCTCACCGATGGAGAATCCGGCGCCGAACAGCCATGAGACGGCCCACAGGCAGACATTGGGCAGCCACGCCAGACCGATGACGCACATGAGCACGCGCGAACCGGCCTGCATATGGAGCGCGTCGAACCAGGCGGACATCTGATGGTGGCCGAGCGCTATCCACACGATGACGGTCCCCAGACCGACAAGCGCCACCCCGGCAAGCAGGACCAGCGCCGTGCGCACGCCGACACGGATGGAACGGCGTACCGGCGCCGACGTGTACCGGCGGATGTAGTTCTTCGCCACAGCAAGCAACGGCATATGGGGCACCGCCGCGAGCAGGTAGCCCAGTGTGTAGATGAGCAGGGCCTTGCCCATCACCACGCCGGTGCTGTCTTCGAGGCGTACGTGCAATCCGTTCATCAGCATGTGCTGCAAGAACAGCCAGACCACGGCGCCCGAGACGAACGCCCGCGGATCGGTGCTGGTCCTGGTGCAGACCGTGCGGATCAACGCGATCAACAGCACGGTGAGCAGCAATGGAGTCACACCCATTACGATGGAGCCGCCCTGGAACCCGACGCCCTCGCTGAGCAGGATGACCGCCTTGGACAATGGAACGGTCTGTGCCGACAGCACATTGCTGCCTTCCTCCATGGCCGCCACGAGCAACACGAGTGCCGTCATCAACCCCAATGGCACGGCATAGATGAGCATCGCCGCCACTGCGGCGGCGATGCCTTTGATCCATGGAACCAGACGTTTCTCCATTACAGCGAAGCGAGTACCTCGCGCATGAAGGCGGCCGCCTGTGCGGGCGTACGCCCGACCTTGATGCCCACCGCTTCAAGCGCCTCCTGCTTGTCTTGGGCCGTGCCCTTGCCCCCGGACACGATGGCGCCGGCATGGCCCATCTGTTTGCCTTCGGGGGCGGTGAACCCTGCGATGTACGCCACGACTGGCTTGGTCATGTGCTCATGTGCCCATTGTGCGGCGTCCTGTTCGGCACTGCCGCCGATTTCGCCGATCATCATGACGGCCTTCGTGTCCGGATCGGCTTCGAATGCGGCCAATGCCTCCTGCAATGTGGTGCCGACAATCGGGTCGCCACCGGCGCCAAGGCATGCGGTGAATCCGATGTCGGAGAGTTCGCCCATGAGCTGGTAGGTCAACGTGCCGGACTTGGACACGAGTCCCAATGGGCCTCGCGACACGATGCCGTCGGGGATGATGCCCAGATTGACGCCATGCGATTCGCTGGACGAGGCGAGGGTCATCAGACCCGGGCAATTCGGGCCGACGATGCGCACGCCGTTGCGCAGGGCGAGTTCCACGAAATAGGCGCTGTCCGCGACGGGAATGCCTTCGGTGATGACGACAACGACGTCGAATCCGGCCTCGACGGCCTCGACGACCGCGCCCTTGGCGAATTTCGGCGGCACGAACACCACGCTGGCCCCCGCACCGGTGGCGGCCTTCGCCTCTTGGCATGTGGCGAACACCGGAATGTCGCGCACCGTGCCGTCTTCCATCGTGAATGGCACGGTGGTGCCGGCCTTGCGTGGATTGACACCGCCTACGATGTTGGTGCCGGCCTTGAGCATGCGCGCGGTATGTGTCATGCCCTGATGCCCGGTCATGCCTTGTACGATGACCGGTGCGTCGTCCTCGATGAAGACGGTCATTTGGTCTCCTCCCCGCTGTTGGCCGCAAGGCGTGCCGCTTCGGCCGCCGCGAGTTCCATCGTCTGTTCCACATGGATGTTCGGCCGTCGCGCCTGCGCGAGGATGCGCAGGCCTTCCGTGGCCGCGTTGCCGTCGAAACGGACCACGAGCGGCTTGGTCACGTTGAGTTCGTCGATGGCTTCGAGAATGCCGAGCGCCACCTGTTCGCACGAGGTGATGCCGCCGTACACGTTGATCAGCACGGCACGCACCTGCGGGTCGGACAGCACGATCTCGAGGCTTGTGCACATCGTCTGCGCCGAGGCGCCGCCACCGATGTCGAGGAAGTTGGCCGGCTGCACGCCGGTCCCCTGTTCCTGGCCGGCGAACGAGACCGCGTCGAGCGAGCTCATGACAAGGCCCGCGCCGTTGCCGATCACACCGACCTGGCCGTTGAGATGCACATAGTGCAATCCGTGCTCCTGGGCCCTGCGCTCATAGGGGTCGGCCTCGTCCGCGTCATCGAACTGCGCCCAGCCGTCGTGGCGGAAGGCGGCGTTGCCGTCGAGCGAGATCTTCGCGTCAAGCGCGCACAGGTGCTTGCTCGTCTCGTCGTCCGGGTCGCCGACCTTGGCGAGTGGATTGATCTCCACGAGTGTGGCGTCGTTGTGCTTGAAGCATTCCCACATACGCAGCAGGATCTGCGCGGCCTGCGCCTCATCGGCATGGTAGAACCCGATGCTGCGGGCCATCTCCATCGCCGCATCGAGGTCGAAATCGTCAAGGGCGCTGATATGCAGGCGCTTGACCGATTCGGGGTGCTCGCGGGCGATCTCCTCGACCTCGGTGCCGCCGTTCGCGGTGGCGAGCACATCGAAATCGCGGGATGTGCGGTCCACGGAGATCGACACATAATACTCATGGAGGATGTTCTTGGCCTCCGCCACAAGCACGCCGCGCACCTTGTGGCCGTGGATCGTCATGGGCAGGATCTGCTGTGCCGCCTGGACCGCTTCGTCACGGTTGTGCGCGATCTTGACGCCACCGGCCTGTCCGCGGTGGCCGATCTTGACCTGCGCCTTGATGACCACGGGGAATCCGATGGTCTCCGCGGCTTGGGCCACATCCTGTATGTTGCGTACGAAGATGGCCTTCGGGGTTTCGATCCCTTGCTCTTCCAGCAGGTCCCTGGCCTGGTATTCGTAAAGATCCATGAATCCCTCTTGGTAGTGGATGGGTATGGAGCCTGGACTTCAGGCGGGCATCGTCAGCAGCGAGCTCGTCGGGTAATCGCCCAGCGCCTGCAGGCCCTGAAGGCCAAGCAGCTCCATGACAAAACTAAAACCAGCGACCGTGCCGCCGCATTGAATGACCAAATCGCGGGCAGCCGAAGCGGAACCTCCGGTGGCGATCAGGTCGTCGACGATGAGGATGCGTTCGCCAGGTGCAATCGCCTCGCGCTCGATTTCGATCGATGCCTCGCCGTATTCAAGGCTGTAGCTTTCCGTGCATGTGGGCGGCGGCAACTTGCCGGCCTTGCGCACCGCGATGAAGCCCTTGCCCAATTCGGCGGCCATGGCCGGCCCGAAAAGGAATCCGCGCGCTTCGAGTCCCGCGATGGCGTCGAAGTCATCGATGCCGACCGGGAGGTTGGCTGTCAATGCGTCCAACAGGATGCGCAGCCCGCGGGCGTCGGCGAACACCGGCATGAAATCACGGAACATGATGCCCTGCTTGGGAAAATCGGGGACCGAACGGATGAGGGAGATGAGATAGTCCGCATCCGCGGCGTCAAGCGTTGCGGATGCGGCAAGGGTGATGTCCGAATGGGTCATGATGCCTGTGGTTCCCGGTCCGTTCACTGCTTCGGCATGGGAGCCTGGTTGTCGGTATCCGTTTCGGTGAAGGTCTCTTCGACCGTGGCCTCGATCTGCTGGGGCTGCGCCTCCTGGGTTTCATCCTGCTGGTCGGCGCTGTGGTCGATGGGGTTGCCGTTCTCGTCCACGTCGTCGTCGCTCACATAGGCGGGGCGCACATACTCACGGCTGATCGCGCGGAACGTGAAGCGCAGCAGGCTGCCTTCGCTGTCGAGCACGATCTCTTCATACTGTTCGTCGACTTCGACGACCTTGCCGATCAGGCCACCGATCGTCACGATTTCGGTGCCCGGCGCCAGATTGCTCCAGAAATTCTTGCGTTCCTCCTGCTGCTGCTTGGCCTTGCGGGTCTGGAAGAACATCATGCCGATCATGAAGACGAGCAGGATGATGAGGAAAAGATATTCCATTGGCATGGGTGGGCTCCTTGAACGTGGGAATGGGGTAAGCCGATGGCCTTACGGAAGGTTCAGTCTAGAATAGCTTGCTGACATCGCCTGCGGCGTCGTCGGCCGGTACGAGGCCGAGGTGCTCCCATGCCCGCGCCGTGGCCACGCGGCCTTTCGGCGTGCGCATCATGAACCCTTCGCGCACCAGATAGGGTTCGCAGACCGTCTCCACGGTCTCCGCCTCCTCCCCGACCATGGCCGAAAGGTTGTTGAGTCCCACGGGGCCGCCGTTGAAGTTGCGGATGAGCGCATTGAGGACCGCCATGTCGAGGCGGTCCAGCCCCTCGGTATCGATCTGGTACAGCGCCAACGCCTCTTTGACGTCGTCGGGCTCCACTTGCTCAAGGTCATGCACCACCGCCCAGTCGCGCACACGGCGCAACAGCCTGTTCGCGATGCGCGGTGTGCCACGTGACCGGCGCGCGAGTTGCGCCGAGGACCCGGGCGCCAATGGCAGTGACAGGACCGCCGCGGACCGTTCGATGAGTTTTTCGAGCTCGTCGTCGGGGTAGAAATCCAAGTGCGCGGTGAACCCGAAGCGCGCACGCAATGGCGAAGGCAGCATGCCTTCGCGCGTGGTGGCACCGATGACGGTGAAGCGCGGCAGTGTCAGGGGGATCGACGAGGCGCCCGGACCCTTGCCCACCATGACGTCCACACGGAAGTCCTCCATCGCGATGTACAGCAGTTCCTCCGCGGCGCGGGGCAGGCGGTGGATCTCGTCGATGAAGAGCACCTCCCCTGCATCGAGCGAGCTGAGGATCGACGCGAGGTCGCCCGCGTGCTGGATGGCGGGGCCTGATGTCACGCGGATCGGCACGCCCAATTCGTTGGCCACGATCATCGCGAGGGTGGTCTTGCCCAATCCGGGAGGCCCGGCGAGCAGGATGTGGTCCGGCGGCACTTCGCGTTTGCGGGCGGCATCGAGGAACAGCTGGAGCTGCGCCTTGAGCCGGGGTTGCCCGATGAAGCCGTCGAGGATGTGCGGGCGCAGCTCCTCGTCGCTCACCGGCTCGTTGCCGATGGCGTTGGCGGAGACCATGCGCAGCGACTCCTCGCTGGCGCCCAGATTGTCCATGCCGCCTTGTGCGGTGTCGTCGAACATGCCGTTCACCTCCCCGTGTCAAGCGCGGCCAATGCCAGCCGCAGCACCTGTGGTACATCCTGTGTGGCAAGCGGTGTGGCGAAGTCATGGTCGCCCATCACCTCGTCGATCGCGGCCTGCGCGTCCTGATGGCGCCACCCCAATGACATGAGCCCCTCGAGCACGTGATGCATTCCCACGTCGTCCGGCGCCCTGAGCGTGGATGTGGGTTCCGTGGGGGCCACGGCGGCGAAGTCGATCGACCCCTTGAGCTCGAGGATGATTTTCTGCGCGCCTTTTTTTCCCAGGCCCGGGGCCTTGGCCAGTGCCGTGGCGTCCTCGTCGTGGATCGCCTGGGCCAATTGACGCGACGGCAGTGTGGAAAGCAGCGAGAGCGCCACCTTGGGGCCTATTCCGTTGACTTTGAGCAGTTGCAGGAACATGCGCTTGGATTCCATGGACAGGAACCCGTACAGTGTGATCGCATCCTGTGAGACCATCATCTCGGTGTGGACCACTGCGGCGTTGCCGATGTGCAATGTGGCCAGGTCGGCGTTGGGCATGCGCACCGCGAAGCCGATGCCGTTGACGTCGACGACCGCGGTCGTCGAGTCGACGGCGGCCACGGTGCCGGTGAGCTGACCGATCACGGGACCCTCCTAGGACGGTATTCGAACATATGTTCGGCAGTTTACATGCCTCTACGGACTCCCCTGCCCCGTGTGGCATGCTGCGCGGCCTGCGCCCATTGGCGTTGCGCGGGCGTCAGGTGCTGTTCACGCTCACCGCCCTGCAGCGCGCCTTGCGGACGCAATGCATGGCAGATGGCGATCGCCAATGCATCCGCGGCGTCGGCTGGTGTGGGCAGCGTGTTGAGGTTGAGCAGGCGCGCCACCATGCGTTCCATCTGGATTTTCTCGGCCTTGCCGTTGCCGGTGATGGCCAGTTTCGATTCGGTCGGCGTGTGCAGGGCGATGGGGATGCCGCGTTGCGCGGCGGCGAGCATGGCCATGCCTGCCGCCTGCGCGGTGCCCAGCACAGTGTTGCGGTTCTCTTGTGCGAACACGCGTTCGATCGACACGGCGTCTGGGATGAACTCGTCGAGTTTGGCCGCCAGTCCGTTGTAGATCGTCAGCAACCGCAGGTCCTGTGAGATGTGCGGGTCGGAACGCACCACGTCGACGTGCATAAACGAAAGCCGGCGGTTGGCGCCGGCTTCGATCACGCCGACCCCGCACCGGGTGAGCCCGGGGTCAACGCCTAGGATGATCACGGGAGCGGTTACTCCTCGTCAAGCTGGGCCATGACCTCGTCGGAGGCGGTCCAGTTGCTGTAGATGTTCTGCACGTCGTCGAGGTCATCGAGGTTGTCGATGAGCTTGGCGACCTTGCGGGCATCGTCGAGGGTGAGCTCGACTTCGTTCTTCGGGTTCATCACGATCTCGGCCGAATCATAGTCGATGCCGGCGTCCTGCAGGGCCTGGCGCACCGCGATCAGGTCGGACGGGTCGGTGAGCACCGTGTAGGTCTCGCCGTCGTCGGTCACGTCCTCGGCGCCCGCTTCGGCGGCCTTCTCGAACAGGTCGTCGAAGTCCACGCCTTCGGCCGGGACCTCGATCGCGCCCTTACGCTCGAAGTTGAAGCTCACCGAACCGGTTGTGGCGAGCGAACCGCCGCCCTTGCCGAGCGTGGAACGCACATCCGCGGCCGCACGGTTGCGGTTGTCGGTGAGGCATTCGATGATCAGGCCCACGCCGGCCGGCGCGTAGCCCTCATACACGATCTCCTCGTAGTTGGCGCCGCCGGCTTCCTCGCCCGAGCCGCGCTTGACGGCACGCTTGATGTTGTCGGCCGGCATCGAGTTCTTCTTCGCCTTGTAGATGGCGTCATACAGCGCCGGATTGCCATCCGGGTCGCCGCCGCCCTGACGGGCCGCGATCTCGATGTTCTTGATGAGCTTGGCGAACAGCTTGCCGCGCTTGGCGTCGATCGCTGCCTTCTTGTGCTTGGTGGTCGCCCACTTGGAATGCCCTGACATATTGCTCCTAGATGGGTAGTGGATTGATGGACATACGGTAATCGAGTTGATTCTAAGGCGGTTCTACGACAAGGCCTGCCGGTACACGGCCAGCACCTCGTCCACAACGGTCTCCCAATCGAAGTCTTGGGACCGCTTGAGACCGGCTGCGGCGAGCCGTTCGCGCCGTTGATCGTCGGCGAGCAGCTCGCATATGCGCGCAGCGCAATCGTGCCCGTCCTTGTTGGAGAACAGGGCGGCGTCCTCCCCCCGCTCGGTCACATCGACGAAGGCGGGCAGGTCGGAGGCGACGATGGCGCAGCCTGCGGCCATGGCCTCGGCAAGTACGATGCCGAAACTCTCACCGCCGGTCTGCGGTGCCACATAGACGTCGAGCGACTTGTAGAACCGAGCCTTGTCGTCATCATCCACACGCCCCAGGAATTCGAAATGCTCAAGCAGCCCCTCGCCATCTTCGCGTTCGAGGATGGTTTTCTCGGCATCCTTACGTCCGTCGCCGACCACCAGGAACCGCGCACCCGGGTACTGGCGCAGCACCTGCTGTGCGGCGTCGACGAACACCGGGAACCCCTTGCGCTCCTCCTCAAGGCGACCTAGGAACCCGATCGTGGGGCGTTCCGCAGTGCCCTGCCATTGCGCGTTGGGTGTGGCCCGCAGGTATGCGGAACGGTCGATGCCGTTGGGAATGACGGTTCTGCCAATGTCTTCGGGCAGATAATGGTCCGCGGTGCGGCCGGCCGCCGGGGAGACGAAGATCGCACGGCTCAACGGCGTGAGATACGACCGCAGATACCGCTCGAAGATGTGCAGTGCGCGCGGATACGGTTCGATGCTCGCATGGAAGGTGGCGACCATGGGCGGCGCGTCATGCATGACGAGCGGCTTATGGCTGACCGACGGCGCCTCCGGTTCGTGCAGATGCACGATGTCGAACTGCCCCTGCCGCACCCAGCGTCTCGTCTGCAATCCGGCGGCGAGGAAATAGCTCAGATGCGCCCATGACCCGTTGTAGGGGATGGCGAATGACGAGCCGTTCGTGTGCACCCACAGCGGCATGTCCTTCGTGCGCCGTCCTGGTGCGAACACCGAGACGGAATGCCCGCGGCGCATGAGCGCCTCGGAAAAATCCCGAATATGGTTCTGTACGCCGCCGGGCGTCTCGAACGAGTAGGGGCAGACGATGCCGACACGCAGTGGGCGTCCGTCTGCCTGCACATGGTGCACATGGTTGGGTGATGGTTCCTGCGAAGACATATAGAGCATTGTGACCGACCGAATGGACTTCACAGTCGTCACTGGGCGTGCGCGCGCAGCGCTGCGACTCGTTCCGGCACGTCCTTGAGCCGCGACAGATCGAGGTCCTCAAGGAAGATCGGCTGCAGCATATGCCAATCCTCGGGGTGCGCGGCAATGCCCTGCGCCCACACGTCGACCCACGCCTGGCTGATGGCGTGAATCGCCTCCTCACGCTCAAGGGAACGATACTGGTCGATGTCCACCGGCCCGCTGATCTCACAGACATACCCATAGGGAGTGCCCGCCGCCTTCCTGCGGGCGCCGGTGAGCCGTTCACGGTAGGTGTTGGCCACATACAACGGCAAACCCGTATCATAGGCGAGGGTCGCCGGCCCCCGGGCCACACGGATCGTCGACCCGAAGGCCTCGACGAATTCGCCGTGACGGCTCAGATCGCGGTCGGCGAGCAACGGCACGACCACATGGGGTTTGGCGAGCTCGTCCTCAAGCCGTTCGGTCAGATGGGGTGTACCGGTCAGCAGGATGCGGATGCCGAGGTGCTCGCGAATCGCCACGAACACCTCAAGCATGCGTGTGTCGGCCAAACGCTCGGCCACGGTCGTCACAGGGGCCAGCGCATACCGTGCCCAGAATCCGTCGTAGTCCCAATTGCCCTGATGTCCCATCGCAATGGGCGCGGACCGGTTCCCCTGGCTCGGTGCGGTGAGCTCGAAGAGCGACTGCAGTCCGGAACCTGTGCCGCGGATACGGGCCTTGAGCTGGCGCTCGCTTCTCGCCCCGACGGTGAGGGCCTCCGAAAAATAGGTGAAATAGGAACGCATGCCGCGGCGTGACATCCGCCGCAGCGCTTTGGCGTCCACAGGTGCTGGCTGTGCGCCGGCGGCGTCCGGCCGGGCACAGGACCATGTGAGCACGTGGCTCAGATTGCGTTCAAGCTGACGCACCGATCCCACGCGCAACAGCCATGCCACGTCCGCTGCGGCAAGGAACGCCCCGCGGATAACCCGTTCGGGCAGCACGCTCGGATGGTTCGCGAGCCACGCCATCATATTGGCCATCGGTCAGCCCTCGGTGGGAGCGTCCAGTGTGGCTTCGATCGACACACGGGCCTCATGGATGCGTTGGAAGATCGTGATGGTACCGAGCACGGCGAGGATGCACATTGTGGCCATGAGCCACAGGTCCTGATGGGTCAGGCCGCTGATGGCCATGCCGACGAGGATGATCGTCAGCCTGTCCGAGCGTGTGGCGATGCCGCCTTTCGCTTCGGCACCGACGGATTCGGCGCGTGCACGGATGTATGACGTGACGAACGACGTCATGATCGCATAGATGGCGGCGCCCATGCCGACGAGTGCGGTGACGTCATGCCGCTGGCCTGCCAGCAGCGCCACGTTGTCGCGCATGAAGAAATAGATGATGACGCCCAGGAGCACGGCCCAGTCCGCTACGCGGTCGAGCGTGGAGTCGAGGAAGGCGCCGAAATGTGTGCCGCCGTTCGTCAGTTGCGCGACCGAGCCATCCAGGGAGTCAAAAATGACGAGCAACGTCAGGACCAACGCCCCCCAGAACAGCCATCCGGTGATGCCGGTGGCGATGCCCACGATCGTGGTGCCGACTGCGCCGATCACCGTGACGGCGTTGGCAGTCAGGCCGATCTTCACCATACCCTTCGCGATGGGGTTGATGATTCGCTTGAACCATGGTCGAAGCTTTTCCAGCATGTTGTATTCCCGGTGTCAATCTGTGGATGTGTGAACATAATGCCCTATGGGCATGGACGGCATGCGGCCACCCCTGCCCCGAACGAGGGCGAGGGGCCGCGAACAGGGGGTGCATAAGCCCCATTCGCGGCCCCTCGGATATCACTCGGCGTCGGTGTCAGACACGTCGAACTCGACGTTGTCGACCGGCTGGCCGGTGGCAGCCTTGAAATCGTTGGCGGTGTTGACCTGCACACGCTTGGCGACCGCCTCGAGGATCCACTCCTTGGCCTGGTCCACCGGTACGCCGTTGAGCTGGCTGCCGTCACGGAAACGGAAGCTGACAGCGTTGTTGTTCATATCCTCTTCGCCCACGATGATGATGAACGGCACTTTCGACTTGGAGGCGTTGCGGATCTTCTTGCCGAACCGGTCGTCGGACAGGTCGGTCTCCACGCGCACCATGTCCTCTTCGAGCGATTCCATGAACCGCTGCAGATGCGGGGCGAATTCGTCCGCGACAGGCACGCCGAGCGCCTGCACCGGGGCGATCCACGCCGGGAACGCGCCTGCATAATGCTCGAGCAGGATCGCGAAGAAACGCTCGATCGAGCCGAAGAGCGCGCGGTGGATCATCACCGGGCGCTGGTGCGTGCCGTCCGGCGCGATGTATTCGAGCTGGAAGCGCTCCGGCAGGTTGAAGTCGAGCTGGATCGTGGAGACCTGCCATGTACGGCCGATCGCGTCGCGCGCCTGCACCGAGATCTTCGGCCCGTAGAATGCTGCTCCACCCGGATCGGCCACGAGTTCGAGCCCGGATTCCTCGGCCACTTCGGCGAGGGTGTTCGTCGCCTCTTCCCAGATCTCGTCCGATCCGACGAACTTGTGCTCGTCTTTCGTGGACAGCTCGAGGTAGAAGTCGTTCAGGCCGTAGTCCTTGAGCAGGTTGAGCACGAAGTTGAGCAGGTTCTTGAGCTCGTCGCGCATCTGCTCGCGCGTGCAGTAGATGTGCGAATCGTCCTGGGTCAAGCCACGCACGCGGGTCAGGCCGTGCACGACGCCCGACTTCTCATAGCGGTAGACGGTGCCGAATTCGAAGAGGCGCAGCGGCAGCTCGCGGTACGAACGCTGGCGCGACTTGAAGATGAGGTTGTGCATCGGGCAGTTCATCGGCTTGAGGTAATAGTCGAAGCCCTGCTTGACGATGTTGCCCTGCTCGTCCTTCTCCTCGTCGAGGTGCATCGGCGGGTACATGCCGTCCTTGTACCACTGCAGGTGGCCGGAGGTCTCATACAGGCCGCCCTTGGTGATGTGCGGGGTCTGCACGAAGCTGTAGTGGTGCTTGCGGTGCATCTCACGCGAGTAGTCCTCCATCGCGTTGATGATCGCGGCGCCCTTGGGGTGGAACACGGCAAGGCCCGGTCCGATCTCCTCCGGGAACGAGAACAGGTCCATCTCCTGGCCGAGCTTGCGGTGGTCGCGCTTGGCGGCTTCCTCCATGCGCGTCTGGTACGCCTTGAGCTCCTCTTTGGTGGGGAACGCCACGCCGTAGATGCGCTGGAGCATCGGGTTCGCCTCGGAGCCCTTCCAGTAGGCGGCCGCCGCGCGTTCGAGCTTGAACGCCTTGATGAAGCGCGTGTTCGGCAGGTGCGGCCCACGGCACAGGTCGGTCCACACCACATTGCCTTCACGGTCGATGTTGTCGTACATGCTCAGCTCTTTGTCGCTGATCTCCACGGCGGCTTCGGTGTTGAGCGCGTCCTCTTTGTCTTTGATCAGTTCGAGCTTGTACGGCTGGTCCGCCTCTTCCCTCAGCGCCTCGTCCTCGGTGACCACGCGGCGTTCGAAGCGCTGCGCGGACTTGATGATGCGCTGCATGTGCTTCTCGATCGTCTTCAGATCCTCAGGCGTGAACGGCTCGGCCACGTCGAAGTCGTAGTAGAAGCCGTTTTCGATCACAGGTCCCACGCCGAGCTTCGCGTCGGGGCGGATCTCCTGCACGGCCTGCGCCATGACATGCGTCGCGGAGTGGCGCATGATCGCGATGCCATCCGGCGAATCGAGCGCGATCGATTCGACTTCGTCACCGTTGGAGAGCGGTGTGTAGAGGTCGCGGGGCTCGCCGTTGAGACGCACGGCGATGATGTTCTTGTCGTCGGCGAACAGGTCGACGCCCGTCTGGTTCGCATCCACCTCCTTCGCTTCGCCGTTGACCGTTAGGGAGATGGTGTTCTGTGCCATGGGAATCGTCCTTGTCTATCTGGGTCCGCGGTACAAGGTGCAGACCTGGACTACTGATTACAGGTACACAACTTAGGGTTCAGCGCAGACAATGCCGTCGCGTTCGGATTGCCGGAACGCGACGGCATTGCATCTCACCGGTAGGTGCCGCGTGAATGGGCCACGTCGGCGACTCCGACGCCAGCCGAGGCGAGCAGCATCCGGATGTCCTGTTCGCTCGCCGTGCACCGTGGCCCGATCATGACGGCGCGCAATGTGCGCCCCAGATCCAGGCCAAGGTCGATTGTCGGCACGAGCCGGTCCGTGCGCGGCAGCACGGTGAACCGCGCATGGGTCACCGTATCGGGGAAACGTCGAGGCAACGCGTGGGCCAGTCCCTCCTGCAGCGTCTCGAAACCGGCGGTGTTCGCGTTCGGCCCCCATATCGCGAGCCTCCATTCGCGCTCTTCGCGGAAGAACCGCTTCTTGCAGAACGCCGTGGCCGCGATGAACTCCAATGTGGCGTCGAGCAGCCGGGCGCGCACGGCGTCCTGTGTGCCCGCGCTCGCCGCGCGCAGGTCGTGCACATTGCGTGCCATACGCGCGGCGAGTTCGTCGAAGCATTCCGTGCTGCGCTCACGCCCGTAGACGATCGGCCGGTACAGCGTCATCATGTGCGTCTCCAACGGGTGCCCATCGTCGCTGCACACCGTGAACGATGGCTCCCGTTGCGCGAAGGTCGACAGGTCGAATCCGAGCGCCACTCCCCGACCGTCGTCACCGTACGCGCGCCATTGGCTGAGCTGGTCCGCGCGCTCGGACAGGCACACCGCATAGCACAGGCGGTTGGGTGGCAGCAGATGCCGGCTGAGCGCCTCACGCAACAGTGTTTGGTATTCCGGGCGCAGCAGCTCGATCCAATGGTCCGCGAATTCCAAGGTCGGTCTGGACCCGCTGATCAGGCCAATGCGTTTGAGGCTGTCCATCGCCGCCGCATATCCATAGGTGATCTCCGCGGAATCGTTGGATTTCGTGATGTCGCACAGCCGCAGCGACGCGTTCGAGATGATGGCGCACGCGGTCTCCAACGAACAGTAATGGTACGTCAACGGCATCTTCCGCCCTCCTGTCTCACTTTCCCGCCATACTACCGGCAGCGGGTCAGACGGCACAACCACAGGCTTCATCAAGGAACCAACGGTCGTGGCTCACCACGACGAGCGCACCCGGGTAGGTGTGCAGGAAACGCGCCAGCGCCTGCTTGGAGTGCAGGTCGAGGTGGTTCGTCGGCTCATCGAGCACGATGAGCTGGGGTTTGCGCAGCAGTCCCAGGCACAACGCGAGCTTTTGCTCCTGCCCGGGGCTCAGCGGCTCGCCCGCCATCAACCGGTCGGGGTCGGCGTTGAGCTGAGCGTAGGCGGAAAGCACACGTGGGCGTTCCGCATTGCCGAGCCCCTGGAGTTGGGCCAGCAGACGCGTCTGCTCGCCTTCGCGGGGAATCTGGTTGATGACCAGCGCAGGCAATTCGGTGTCCAGTGACGCGAGCAGCGCGCGGACGACCGTCGATTTGCCGGTGCCGTTCGCCCCGTCGATGCCGATGTGGTCGCGTGGGCCCACACTCAGGCGCGGTACGCGGATGCCGGCATTTGCACCGTCTGCCTGTGCTCCTGGTATGGCGTGCGTATGCCAATGCGGGCCATCCACGACCAGTTCGGACACGGCTGCCCCACCGCTTGCCGGCGCGCCGCCGTCGAACCGCAGCACACCGGCGTCCACATGCGCCGGCTCCCTGCGAGCCGAAGGTTCGATGTCCACGACAATCGCGCCATCGTACCGCTTGGCGTCCGTTTCGATGGACTCGGCCGCACGTTGCGCCGTCTCCAGACGACTGCCGAGCGCGCGGTATGCGGCGGCGCTCGCCTTGTCCGCCTGCTTTTCGTTCCACTTATGTGTATTGCGCGCGTCGTGGTCGAGCCGGTCGATCTTCCATCCGCCATGCTTGCGCGCCGCGGCGGCGTCCATCATCGCGCGGCGGCGCTCCTGCGCCTGCGCGATGGATTGCTGCGCATGTCGCGCAGCTTCGAGCTGGTCCGCCACCTCGGCCCGCCGCAGTGCGCGCGTCTGTTGCGCCTTCGTGTACCCACCCGCATACCGTTCGAGCACGGTGCGGTTGCGCCCTCGCACATGCCGGCGTTCGAACATGATGCATTGCGCGCATGTCGCGTCGATGAGTTCGACGTCGTGCGACACCAGCACGCCGATGCCGTTAAACGCGCGCATCGCGTGCGCGATGGCCTCGCGCGTGGCCGTGTCCACATGATTCGTCGGCTCGTCGAGTACCAGCACGTCCGGATTGGCGAACAGCGCGCACGCCACCTGCAGGCGTTTGCGCTCGCCGCCGGAGAGTGTGGCGAAGCGGTAGGGCCAGTCGTCACCGATGCCGAGCGTGTCGCGCAGCGCGACCGACGGAGCGGACCAGTCGTCGCGGAACTCCTCGAGATTCGCGGGCTCGCGCATGCACTCCTGTTCGCAGTATGCACTGACGAACGTGGACGGGGCGGGCCTGACCGATCCGCGCGTGGGGGTCAGCAGACCGCAGACGATGCGCGCAAGCGTCGTCTTGCCGCAGCCGTTGTCGCCGAGCAGCGCCGTCCAACCTGCGGGCAGGGAGCAATCCACGTCGTCGAACAGCGGTTCGGCGGCGCCGGGATGGGAAAAAGAGAGATGTCGTACCACAAGAGTCGTTGCCATGGTGGCCACCTTTGCCAATATGGCGTACTGCAAGGAACAGTCAGTGAATGAGACCGGGATTCGATGAACACGAACGCACATGAACGCGGCAGCACGCACAACGCGTCTGGCCGACTGATTCATTCACTGCATTCAGATCCGCAAGTACCCTATGACCTCCGTGAAAGATTCCCTTGGCATGTGGGGGAAATCTGCTTGAATATGAAGAGAGCGGACAACGGGACTCGAACCCGCGGTCTCGACCTTGGCAAGGTCGCGCTTTACCAACTAAGCTATGTCCGCATGTGCAACCAACCGGTGTACGCCGCTTGAGCACGAGTCACCATAATACAGCATTGCTCCTTGTGCGCAAATTCGGCGTGTCTCAACGGCGTCAAGGCATGCAATGAGCGAACAACAAGCCCGGTTCGCTGCCTTGGGCGCGCTGTGCGGCCTACACTGGAAAACCATGAAAGGAGCAGATACCATGCCGATGATCGAAATGGCCCAGAGCGTTGACGTCACCACCATCAGGGATCTGAGCATTGCCACATTCGCCGAGACCTTCGCTTCCTTGAACACCGAGGAAGACATGGAGCAATACAACGAAAGGCATTTTTCGATAGATGAGCTGCAACGCGAGATAGACAACCCGGACTCCACCTTTATGGTGGCGACAGTGGACGGCGATCCCGCCGGATACATGAAAGTGAACGTCGGTGACGCCCAGACCGAAAAGATGCTCGGCAACCGCATGGAGGTCCAGCGCCTCTACATACTGCAACAGTACAAGCGCAATGGCCTAGGCACACGGTTCATGCACGCCGCCTTCGACATGGCCCGTGCACAGGGCAAGAGCGTCATCTGGCTGGGGGTGTGGGAACATAACGAGGCCGCGCTCGCGTTCTACAAGCGCATGGGCTTCGCCCAATTCGGTTCGCATGACTTTGTGCTGGGAACCGACCGGCAGACGGACCTGCTCATGGAAGCGGCCGTCCCCCGGCTTGCCTAGCGCCCATCACGGACGGATGCTCACCGGTTTGTGCCTTCTTGGAGGATGGGGATGTGCGGGTACAGCCTGTGCACCGTGTCTCCCCAATCCGTCACACGCGCGGCGTTGTCGGTGTATCTGACCTTAATCTTGAGCCCCTTGACCTGCACATCGTGCTGTTCGAACGTGGCGCACACGGTGTAGTTGGGTTGGTCCTCCCCCGTCAGCAGGCAGCCGGTGTTCTGCTGGGCGCCTTGGGACAGGCCGTTGAACCAGCTGATGGCCTTGGGCCAGCTGTCCCAATCGTCCTGGAGCACGTTCCAGGACTCGGCCACGCGTCCCCCGCCGGCGGCGTCGACAGTGAAGTCGAACCAACCATCGGCATCCGGGTGGGTGTTCTCCTTGCCGATGATGTCGAGCTCGGTGAACGCGGCGAATGTCGGTGAGCATGCATCGGTGAGTCTGGGTATGCCGTCCTGCTCGGGGTACGGCGCAAGCTCCTGCTGGGCGTCGATCGCATTGGCAATCGCGCTGCATGCGGAGTTGTTCACGAGCGCATTGGTGACGATGTTGCGCAGTTTGTCATTCTTCTTGTACAACTCGATGAGGGTGAAGTCGTCGCTGTGGTCCTTCTGGTCGACCGTTGTGGCCTGTACGGCGCCGGCCTTCGGGTCGGTGATGCGGATCGGCTCGGACCATTCGGCGCCGTTCCAGCCATTGTCGGTCGTGACGGTGTAGATGCCCGGCGTCACGAGCCACATCGTGTCGGTGAAATCGGAGACCGTGCCGTTGAGCCGGTACCTGCCGGCGTCGTGACGTTCATCCACGAACCCCACGGCGGGGAGCACCTGTTCCATCGGCACACGCCAGACGCCGTCGTGCTTGGTCATATGCCAGACGATCGTGGTGGGTTCGGAACCCACCTTGTACGTGACCGTCACATCGCTCGCCGTATCGGAAACCTTGTGGATGTCCGCCACATGCGGGTCGCTCAACGGCGTGTTGGGTTTGACGGCCTTGAGCACATAGCCGTCCGGATTGGCGGCGACAGGGCTCGTGTGCGCGCTGATCGTGCTGTAATCGGAATTCTGCATCGCGTCGAGCAAGACCTGCGCCACCGATTGCGGATCGTAGTTCGCCTGGCCGCAGGCGGCCGCCGGCAGCAGCAACGCCAACGCCACCAATGCGGTGAGGCAACGGTTGATGTGCTTCATGCGGCCCTCCCCTGCTCGTGGACGTGTCCGATTCCGACCATACACCACTGCCTGCAGGGTATCGCCAAGAGAGCACACTATACTGTTCCGGAGCGCATGATGACCCAATACGAACGACGAGGGGGACGAGTGGATATGCGATGCACAAGGGCGGCCGCGCTTGCCGCGACGATGATCATGGTGGTGTCTGGCGCGGCGTGCGGCGCGAAATCGGAGGATGCGTGGAATGCCGCGCGTGACGACAGCGCCTGGACGCAGCATGTGGTGGATGCCGGCACCCCATTGACCGCCGACGAGTTCAAGACGACCACATGGCGTGCGGGCAACGATGACATGGTCATGTTCCATGACACGTCCGAAGCGTGGCCGCACATGGAGATGCCGACGGTGCGCAGCGCGGACGACCACCATTCCACACTCATCCCCGAAACCGTCAAGGACCAGAGCGAACTGTTGCAATTCGAATTCCTGCAGTATGCGGACGTGAAGCTCGACGGCGCCTATTATGCCGTCTCCACGTATTTCCCCGATGACCCGGCGAACATGTCCACAAGCGCATGGAGCAAAGGCGCGGACGGCGACCTGTTCGTCCTCGCCGTGAACGACAAGTCCCACGAAGGCTACCGTGTGCGCGCCACACAGACCGAACTCGACGCGCAATGCATGACCGACGGCCTCGGTGGCGGCGCGACGTGCTATGAAGTGCTGTTCAACGGTCTTGCACAGGAAGCCAAAGCCAACAACGGCATCCTCACCCTCGAATATGTGGACATGGGCACGGGTGATGGCAACGCAACGGAATAACGCCGTGAACCACAGCTTATAGCGCAGCCAATATATATAGATATAGGGGTGTGGGTCTGGGCGCATCAATCATGATGAGCCCAGACCCACACCCCTATACATGGAATGTCACGTGTCCTCACAACTGTGCGACGCGCAACGCGTGCAACGACACAGCCACGGATGAGGCAAGCACCGCAACCGTACATGCGATCGCCCCGCCATACCACGCCCACAGCGGCATGGCTGCGATCGCCGCGGGAACGCCATCGGCTCCCACACCAACGAATATGGCCAGGGCGACGATGGCCAGTGCCACCGCGAGCACGCATATGCGGGCGAGCTGCGCACGGTCACGGAAGATGATGTTGACCGGAATCTCGATGGAGGCAGAAAGCGCTGTGAACAGCACCGCGAACACGACGACCACCGCCGATTGCGCGAACGACTGCCGGTGCGCAACCGCGCTGAGCGCCTGCAGCACTACTGCGAGCAAGCAAGCCGGGACCGTTGCGATGAGATACTTTTCCGCGATGTACTCCCCTGCGCTGAACGGCATCGCGAACAGCGTACGGCGTACCGGCGCGCTCAGGTCATTGCGCACCATCGCCCCACACACCGTCGAAAACAGCATCGGCATGAGCAACACACCCGTGATGTACATGTCGGAGACGGTATAGAACACACATAACGCGAGCATCACGATGAGGAACAGACGATTCTTGCCCATCGCGATCATGTCCCGCTCAACAAGGCCTTTCATGACTGGTTCCTTTCGTTGTGCGCATCGGCATTGTGCGATTCGGTCGCCGTAGGCGGCGCGGCATTCTGATCCGCCGTCATGATCGTGATGAGTTCATCGATGTCGCCGCGCGCGACCGCCACCCCCGGCATGTTCTCCTCGTAGTACCGGCGCGCGTCGGTGAGCGCATGGACGCCGCCGCGCACACGTGCGCTCGCGAGGATGTGCGTGCGGTCGAGCTCCGCCGCCTGGTCGTCGGTGAGCATGAGGACCGCATAGTCGTCGCGCAGCCGGTCGATGGTCTCGTGCAGGCGGATGCGGCCGCGGTCGATGACGTAGAAGTCGTCGCACAAGGTCTCGATGTCCTTCGAATTGTGTGAGCTGATGAGAATCGCGCGCCCGGGCGTCTCCATGTAGGCGCGCAGCAGGTCGAGCAGTTCATTGCGTGCCACGACGTCGAGTCCGGCCGTCGGCTCATCGAGGATGAGCACGTCGGGTTCGTGGCTCATCGCGATGATCGTCTTGAATTTCGCCATCATGCCGGTCGAGAAGTCACTCATCGGTTTGTTTTCGGGAAGCGAGAACCGTGTGAGCAGTGTGCGGCAGAGCGTCGCGTTGAACGTCGGGTAAAACGCCTTCGCCTGCCGGATGACGTCGGTGCCGGTGAACACCGCGTCGAATGACGAGTCGGCGAGCACGGCGCCGACACGTCGTTTGACGCTGTTCGGCAGTTGTGTGACGTCAGTGCCGAGCAAGGTGCCAGTGCCTGCGTCCGGTTTCGCAAGCCCGAGGATGATGCGGAACGTCGTCGTCTTGCCTGACCCATTGACGCCGACGAGCGCGGTGATGGAGTCTTTCGGTACACGCATCGTCACGTCGAGCGTGAAGCCGGTGTAGTGTTGCGTCACTCGGTCGAGGGTGATGAAATCGTCGGTCATCGTGTGCCTCCTTGCTGGTTGCCGTCGCTCTCACCTTCATCGAGCAGCATCGTGACGAGTTCCATGATCTCCGCGTCGCTCAATTGCAGCCTGCGCGCTTTCGCTATCGCTTGGGCGAACTCCTCCTCCACTTGGCGGTTGAGTTCCTCGGCCACGATGTTCGGCGAGACCTGCGCGACGAACGTGCCTTTGCCCTGCACGGTGACGACGAGCCCCTCCTGTTCGAGCACGTCGTACGCCTTCTTCGCGGTGAGCGCCGAGATCGCGCACTGCCTGGCGAGCCCGCGCACGGACGGCAATGGGGCGCCGGCCTTGAGCTCGCCCTGTTTGACGAGCACGCGGATGCGGTCCACGATCTGTTCGTAGATCGGCGTCATCGACGTCGGGTTGATGATGATGTCCATGTGGTCCTCGTGGTTCTGGCTGTATCGTGGGTATATAACACAATATAACAGTGATATACAGTATATAACTATTTGTTCGTGCGCATGACATCGGTTCATTTCGGCGTGTCGTACCCGTCCGTGGCGCCGTCGCCGGTGGAATTGCGGCAGTCGTCCCGGTCTTGGTCGAATGGCGCGTATGCTTTTCAGCTTTGCTGGCAATGACGGCGTGCCTCCTGCATGCCGGACGTATCTTGTTCTGCAATGGACCGGGACTATGCAGCATAAGGGGGCATCATGGTCTGGATTGTCATCGCAGTGGTGATTCTTGGAATCAGCGCATATTTCGGCAACGAATACCGGCTTGACCGCAAGGCGCACAAACTCAACTCCGGAACCGAAGAGGACCGGCGGCTTGCCGCGGAGATGCAGGACATCGCCCGCAAGATCGACGAAGGCAAATACCTGTACCGGTGATGCGTACGCTCAACTCCAACCGGCACTCGTTTCGGCGGAATCGGCAACACATTCGTTGGTGGCGTGGCCTGTGCATGATGCCGGACGTGTGCGATGGCGTATGTCGGAAAGGAGGTGAATGTGTGATGATTCAGTTGGATAAACAGTGGAACATCAAACTGGGATCATGGATATGCCTTGGCAATCTGGTCCTGTGGTCGTTGCAGGCCGTCGTGCAGATCATCCGCAACGGCGCCCTGGCGGCGCCTGTCATCCAAGCGGTAGGATTCGCGTTCTTTGTCTTCGGCACAGCGTTCGGGGCGTTCACGGACAAGGGCAACCGGATACCTGTGTATGGAGTGGTATTGTCCTTGCTGCTTCCCCTGCCGGTTGTCGCCGGGGTGACCATCATGGGGCTGCACTGAGCGTCTGATCGCGATGAAACACGGCCTTATGCGCTCATGTGAGCAGATTCGCCGTTTGTGCCACTGTTTTCGCCGTTGTGGTCACTTTTTTGCTTGATTGTTGACGATAACGGCGAAAACAGCGACGCAAACGGCGAATTCCAACGCCCAACGGGTGTGTTGGAATGAAAAACCCCACGAACCAGTGGCCCGTGGGGTTTGATGGTGGGTGATGTAGGAATCGAACCTACGACCCCTTCCGTGTGAAGGAAGTGCGCTAGCCGCTGCGCCAATCACCCGTTCTTCTGTTATACGCCGATTGCTCGGCTCGTGGGCGATACAAGATTCGAACTTGTGACCCCTTCCGTGTCAGGGAAGTGCGCTACCACTGCGCCAACCGCCCGGTTGACTCAAATGGCCGAAGCCATCTGTGCGAGGTGGGTACGAGAGTCGAACTCGTCTATACGGCTTTGCAGGCCGCTGCCTAACCGCTTGGCTAACCCACCGTAAAGGTCTGTTACACTCTTCGGACCTTAGAGCGGACAACGGGACTCGAACCCGCGGTCTCGACCTTGGCAAGGTCGCGCTTTACCAACTAAGCTATGTCCGCATATGTTCCGCAGAGGATTTCCTCTGCCTGAGCACGAGTCACTACAATAAACCACAACCTCCAAATGCGCAACATACGGCGTGTCGCGCTGGTATTCCGCGCTTTTGTTGTGCGTCAGTCTAGACGAACACCGGCAATGTGCCCACGCGCAGGAAAGCTTCCGGACTGGTGGCCCATGTCAGCATGTGGACGCGGGGAAGAGTGCCCCGCTTCGGGAAAATATGCTTGTCTCAAGCGCAGCATTATTGCGGTCATTCACCAGCGGCTAATCTTCACGATTCCGTCACAGCGCAAGGGATACAGTTGTAGTCATGTACGAGCACAGAACCAGACCGAAATACGTTATGGTTGCGGCTTTTGACGGGTGGAACGACGCGTGCCAGAGCGCGACCAACGTCATTCGGCATCTGGTGTCGAAATACCGCTCCCTTGAAGTGGGTCACATCAGCCGCGATGGATATTACGATTACCAGACATCGCGCCCCATGCAATGCGTGATCCAAGGCACGCGCCGCATCCTGTGGCCACAGACTGCGTTCTATGACATCACGGTCACCGACGATCTGCACCTGCTTGCGCAGCTTGGTCCGGAACCGAACTACCGGTGGATGGATTATGTACGCGAGACGCTGCACTTTGCCAAGCAATATGACGTGAGTAGAATCGTCACGCTGGGTTCGATGTTCGCCGAATGCCCCCATACCCGTGATCTGCCGATCGACGTAAGCGTGAATGGTGTGCAGTCCGATCCGGAGAATGAATACAACGGCCCCATCGGCATTCCGCACATCATCGATGCGATGGCCATCGAAGAGGGCTTCGACACCACATCCATCTGGGTGTCGGTCCCCCAGTACCTTGGCGGCAATGCCCCCTGTCCACAGGCCACGTTGGAGCTGTTCCAGCAGCTGGCGTCGGTGATCGGCTTCAAATTCAACGCGCAGGAGCTGGAGGGCAAGGCCGACCAATGGCGCGCGCATTGCGACGTGATGGTGCGCAACAACGCGGATCTCGATGGCTATGTGGACCAGCTTGAGCACGATTACGACCTGAAGCAGCACGCCCGTGCCATTGCTTCCGCCGGCACCCCAGCCGTGGAACAGTTGGTGCAGGAGGCCGAAGCGTATCTGCGGGACCTCCCATAAGCATCTTCGTCGTCTGGTATGGCGTGATGCGTTGTGCTTGGCAAAGCGAACGGCCCGTCCCGATCGGAAGAATCGGGACGGGCCGTTCGCTTTGCCAAGCACAACGTCAGGCGTTGCCGCCGAGCGCCATGCCCTCGAGCGGCTGCAGCACACCGGTGAGCAGCAGGATCGCCACGATGATCGCCAGCACGATGCGGTAGATGGCGAACGCCTTGTATGAGAACGTCGAGACGAACTTGAGGAACCCGATGATCACGATGTAGCCCACAACGAACGCCACGACCGTTGCGGCGATGGTGGCGCCCCAGCCGGGGAACATAGCGTTCACAGTGGGGTCATTGGCTTCCTTGACGGCCTTGACGGCTTCGAGGATGCCTGCGCCGAACACGGCGGGGATGGCCATGAGGAAGGCGCAGCGCACCGCGGCCTCGCGCGTGTAGCCCATGGCGCGGCCGAAGGTGATGGTGCCGCCCGAACGGGACACACCCGGGATGAGTGCGAGCATCTGGCCGATGCCGTACCACACGGCGTCTTTTGTGGTCATGTCGTCGATCGTCTTCACCTGCGGTGCCTTATCGTCGACGATCCACAGGATGACGCCGAACACGAGCAGCATCGCCGCGGTGATCCACAGGTTGCGCAGCGTGTTTTCGATGGCGTCCTGGAACAGCAGGCCAGCGACCACAATCGGCAGCGTGGCGATGATGATGTACCAGCCGAGGCGTGCATCCTTGTTGCCCTCGCCCAGACGGTGCTTCCAATCCTTGCCGTTCTTGCCCGCCAGACAGATGCACCAGTTCTTGAGAATGTTCCAGATGTCATGGCGGAAGTACAACAGCACCGCGAGCTCGGTGCCGATCTGGATGATCGCGGTGAACGCGGCGCCAGGGTCGCTGCCCAGCATGAGGTCTCCGATGATGCGGATGTGCGCGCTGGACGAGACCGGCAGGTATTCGGTCAGCGCCTGCACCAATCCGAGGAATATCGCTTGGAAGAAATTCATGACTCCCCTTAACTGTGTGTGATCGGTGATTGCTACCACGCTTTACTGTAGCGCAACGAATACACTGCCCGTTTTACGATGGGGCATACAGCCATACGTCCAGTATGCAAGGAGATGACATGAGCAAAGCAGTGTACCGCAAGAGTCGGGCTTTCGCCCCGCAAGGGTTCTTTGAATGTGAAGGCAGGGGTTTGGAATGGCTTGGTGAAGCGCAATCCCAAGGTGGTCCGCGCGTGGTCAAGGTCTTCGATTGGGGCAATGACTATCTGGATATCGAACGCGTCTCCCCTTGTTCCCCCACAGCTGACGCCGCCTACCGGTTCGGTGCGGAACTCGCCCATATGCATGACGCCGGCGCCCCGTATTTCGGCTCCGCCCCGGCGGGATACGACGGCACCTGCTACTTCGGGCCGCTGCAGGATCCAGTGCCGATGGACACCGGCACATGGACCGAACCCGCCACATACTTGGCGGAAGGCCGCTTGCGCCCCATGGTGCAACTCGGCATCGAACGCGGTTCACTGCGCGAGTCGGACATGGACCTCACCCAGCGCGTCATCGACGTACTACCCGAACTGCTGGGACGTGCGTCAGGCGACCGTCCTGCACGTGTGCATGGAGACCTGTGGAGCGGCAATGTGATGTGGACCAACGACACCGGTGACACACAGGCCGTGCTGATCGATCCAGCGGCACATGGCGGCCACCGTGAGGAGGATCTGGCGATGCTGCATCTCTTCGGCATGTCATACCTGACCGAGATCACCGAAGGCTACCAGTCGGTGCACCCGTTGAAGGCCGGATATCAGGAACGCATCACGCTATGGCAGCTGTACCCCATCGCAGGCCATTGCGTGTTCTTCGGCGGTGGCTATGTGAGCGAATACCGCCAGATGTGCCGCTCGCTGCTCGGCTGAACCATATATACACAACAGTGGCCGTGGTCTCGGGCGATACCGAAACCACGGCCACTGTTATGCGCGGATACCGGCGGTCACCGGCGCCGGCGCGCGCTTCAACCGAGGGCGTCTTTCAGCTTGCTGAAGAATCCCTTCTTCTGCGGCGCCGCCGGCTTGGAATTCTGCGAGACGGTCGACGCCTTGGCGTCATGCAGCTGCGCGAACTCGCCGATGAGCTCCCGTTCGCGGTCATTGAGCTTGGTGGGGATCAGCACGTTGATGTGCACCACCAGATCACCGCGCTCGCCCTTGCTTTGCAGATGCGTGACGCCCAGACCGTCGAGCGTGATCGTTTCCTCGGGCTGGCAGCCCGCCGGCACCTCCAGCTGGCGGTCACCGTCGAACGTGCTGACGTCGATGGTGTGCCCCAGCACGGCCCAGCTCATCGGCACCTGGATCCAGCAATGCAGATTGTCGCCTTCGCGGGAGAACCGCTCGTCCTTGCGCACCCGGATGTCCACGTACAGGTCGCCGGCCTCACCGCCGCATTCGCCGACCTCGCCTTCGTGCGCGAGGCGGATGCGGGTGCCGGAATCCACGCCTGCGGGCACCGGCACGCCGATCGTGCGCGAAGTCGGCACGCGGCCGTGGCCATGGCAGACCGTGCACGGGTGCACGATGATCGTGCCGTGGCCCTCGCAATGTTCGCACGGGGCGGACGTCATCATCTGGCCGAGCATCGTACGCACGACCTTCTGCACGAATCCACGGCCGTGGCACACGTCACAGGTGACCGGCGGCTCCTCGTGCTCGGAACCGGTGCCTTCGCAGTTGGCGCAGGTGCCGAGCGTGGAGAACGTGAGATTCTGCGTGCCGCCGAAGACGACCATCTGCAGGTCCACGGTCAGGGATTCGAGCGTGTCGCGGCCCGGCTGCGCGCGCGGAATCGGCTCGTTTGCCGCGGCGTCACCGAACGCACCGCCGAAGAACTGGCTGAAGATGTCGCCCATGCCGAACCCGCCATAGCCGCCGAACCCGCCAGCACCGCCATTGGGGTCGTTGGGGTCCACCCCCGCGTCGTACATCCTGCGCTTGTCCGGATCGGACAGCACTTCGTACGCCGTATTGACCTCTTTGAACTTCTCTTCGAATTCAGGGCCTGCGATGTCCGGGTGGTATTTGCGGCTCATCTTGCGGTAGGCGCGTTTGATGTCCTCTTCGCTGGCCGTGCGCTCCACGCCCAGGGTCTCGTAGTAGTCAGCAGCCAATGGCGTTGTTCCTCTCGGTTAGCTTCGGTAATGGTCGATGTCTTGATGATACGGCGCACGTATGGCGTATCAGCGGGTGATTTCCATGTCGTTGTTCGAGACCAGTGCGGTGAGGTATCTGGCCACTGCGTGCACGGCGGCCATCGCGATCTCATAATTCATGTGCGTCGGGCCGATGGATCCCACAAATGCAATGGGCTCCTGCCCCGTCTTGTCCACGGCATCCGGGCCGCCGTATGGCGTCGTCCTGCCGTATCCGCCCGAGACGACGGCCGCGTGGGCCAGATCGGGATTGTTGGTTTCCGATCCAATGGCCACGCCCACGCCGTTGGCATCGCCCGCAGTGCTCAGCTGGCTCATGAGATGCATGAGCACGGCGCGTTCCTCGAGCGCATCGAACAGCGGGGCCAGATCCTGTGCGGAGTCATGTTGGTGCGCGAGGGTGGACACGCCCGCCACGAACAGCTCGTTCGTGCGTTCCTCGTCCGCCATCGTCTCGAACGCGTCCGCAAGCCGGTTCGGCAGTCCTTCCAGATCCGCATGCGTCTCATCTGCGTGCATCGCGCGGATTGTGCGCGCCGCACGCCGCAGTGTCTGCGTGCTGCAGCGGGCGTTGACGGCGTCGCAGAATTCCTGCAGATGCCGTCCGTCGGGCAGGTGCGGCACGGTGAGGATATGCTGGGCCACACGGCCGGTGTCGGTCACCACAACGGCGAGCAGTGAGGTCGATGAGACGGCGATGACCTCCAGATGCCACAAGCGCGCCTTCGACAGCGCCGGCGAGGCCACCACGGCCACTTGGCCGGTGAACCGGGCGAGCAGTCTGGCGGACCGCTGCAGTGCGTCCTGCAGGTTCACGGAACCGTCGAGCAATGCGCGGATGGCTTCGCGCTGCGGCTCGGTCAATGGCACCAGTTGGGACAGGGAATCCACAAAGTACCGGTACCCACGTTCGGTCGGCACACGGCCGGCGGATGTGTGCGGTTGGGTCAGGAACCCCTCGTCTTCCAACGCGGCCATGTCTTTGCGGATCGTGGCCGAACTCACCTTGAGGTTGTGCCGTGCGATGAGCGCCGACGAGCCCACCGGCTCCTGCGAACGGATGTAATCTTCGACGACGGCGCGCAACACCTGCATGCGACGTGTCTGGGTCATCGCCATGCCTCCTTTGCTTTATGTGCTGTGTTCTGCGTGTCGTGCGAATCGAATAGCGCGGCGCGCGCGTAAACGATGGTCTTTTCGATATTGTATGAGCACTCTTGGTCATGGAGTGCTAGTTATAGCGATGGGAGAACTTTTCCCGACAGGCCCTTCATGGGCCTGTACGCTTGAGCCCCAACGCCGGCCGCGGTGCCAAGACGCGCGCGAACGCGACGAAACCGCGCCATGAAGTCGGTTATGGCGGTTAGTATGAAAAGGCAATGTGAAGGGCGTCGGTGGTCCGGCAAACAGCCGGGCTCCCCCCTGCCCGAAGTATTGGAAGGAAAGTAGATCACCTATGACCGATAACACCTGGTCTGAACTGGACGAGCGCGCCATCAAGATGGCGAAGGTCCTCTCCGCTGACGCCGTGCAGAAGGCGGGCTCCGGACACCCCGGCTCCCCGATTTCGCTGGCTCCGATCGCCTACACCCTGTATCAGCGTTTCATCAAGCACGATCCGAGCGACCCGAACTGGGCCGGCCGTGACCGTTTCATCCTCTCCGGCGGCCATGCGTCGCTCACCCAGTACGTGCAGCTGTACTTCTCGGGCTATGGCCTGACGCTGGACGACCTCAAGTACTTCCGTGGTGGCAAGGACACCCGTACCCCGGGCCATCCTGAAGTCGGCCTGACCCCGGGCATCGAGATGACCACCGGCCCGCTGGGCCAGGGCCTCGCCTCCGCCGTCGGTTTCGCCTATGGCCAGCGTTTCGAGCGCGGCCTGCTCGACCCCGACACCGAGGCCGGCAAGTCCCCGTTCGACCACAAGGTGTGGGTCATCTGCGGTGAAGGCGACGTCGAGGAAGGCGTCTCCTCCGAGGCGTCCTCGCTCGCCGGCAACCAGGAGCTCGGCAACCTGTTCGTCATCTTCGACGCCAATCACATCCAGATTGAAGGCGAGACCAAGATCGCGTTCGCCGAGGACGTGCTCAAGCGCTACGAGGCCTACGGCTGGTACACCGACGAGATCAGCTTCATCCAGCCCGACGGCTCCTACAAGGAAGACATCGAAGGCCTGACCAAGGTCCTCGAGAAGGCCGAGCAGGTCACCGACCGCCCGCACTTCATCAAGGTCGACACGCTCATCGCATGGCCGACCCCGGGCAAGACCAACGATCCGTCCTCGCACGGTTCGGCCCTCGGCGATGAGGCCGTGGCGGCCCTCAAGAAGGTGCTCGGCTTCGATCCGGCCAAGACCTTCGAGATCGACGAAGAGGCCCTCGCCCACGCCCGTGAGGTCGCCCAGCGCGGCGCCCAGGCCCATGCGGAATGGGATGAGGCCCTCGCCCAGTGGCGCGGCGCCAATCCGGACAAGGCCGCCCTGTACGACCGCATCAAGGCCGGCGAGCTCCCTGAGGACTTCGACAAGGCCATCGACGATTTGGAGGCGACGTTCGAAGTCGGATCCAAGGTCGCCACCCGCAAGGCTTCCGGCGCCGCGCTCAACGCGGTCGCCGCCGTGATGCCGGAACTGTGGGGCGGCTCCGCCGACCTCGGTGGTTCCAACAACACCAACATCAAGGGCGCGCAGTCCTTCGCCCCGGCGAAGTACGCCACCACCCAGTGGCCGAACTGCTCCATCTACGGCCGTCAGCTGCACTTCGGCGTGCGTGAGTTCGCCTCGGGCTGCATCACCAACGGCATCCTGCTCGGCTCCGACACCCGCCCGTTCTCCGGCACCTTCTTCCAGTTCGCCGATTACGAGCGTGCCGCCGTGCGTCTGGCCGCCCTCATGGAGATCCCGAACCTCTTCATCTGGACCCACGATTCCGTGGCTCTGGGCGAAGACGGCCCGACCCACCAGCCGATCGAGCACCTCGATTCGTTCCGCGCCATCCCGCAGTTCGAAGTCGTGCGCCCGGCCGACGAATGGGAGACCGCCGAAGCCTACCGCGCGTTTTTCGAGAAGGACAACACGCTGCCGGCAGCCCTCGTGCTGACCCGCCAGGGCGTGCCGACCCTCGCCGAGACCGCGGCCAAGGCCAAGGAAGGCGTCAAGAAGGGTGGCTACATCCTCGTCGACACCGAAGGCGATCCGGACGTGATCATCATGGCCACCGGTTCCGAAGTCCAGTGGGCTGTCGAAGCCGCCAAGAAGCTGGCCGATGAGGGCGTCAAGGCCCGCGTCGTGTCCATGGTCTGCATGGAATGGTTCGAGGATCAGGACGAGGACTACAAGGAGTCCGTCCTGCCGGCTTCCGTCAAGGCCCGCGTCTCCGTCGAAGCTGGTCTGGCCCAGCCGTGGTACAAGTACCTCGGCACCTATGGCAAGCCGGTCTCGATCGAGCAGTTCGGCCTGCAGGGCGACGGCACCCAGAACATGATCGATCTGGGCATCACCGCCGAGCACGTGGTGGAAGCCGCCAAGGCCTCCATCGAAGCTGCGCGCTGAACCACAGCTGTACGGGAGGGGCTGCAAGGCCCCTCCCCTTTGCCCATGGCCAATTCCATGGGCAAACCCTCAAGATTTCATCCAACAAACAGTAGGAGAAAACAAATGACTGCATCCACTCAGGCAATTTCGGACGCCGGCGTGTCGATCTGGCTGGACGACCTGTCCCGCACCCGCATCGAGTCGGGCAACCTCGAAGAGCTCATCAAGAACGACAACGTGGTTGGCGTCACCACCAACCCGTCCATCTTCCAGAAGGCCCTGAGCCAGGTCGGCCCGTACGACGCACAGCTCAAGGAACTCGGCAAGGTCGACGTTGAGACCGCCATCCGCGAGCTCACCACCACCGACGTGCGCAACGCCTGCGACATCTTCAAGCCGGTCGCCGAGACTTCCGACTATGTGAACGGCCGCGTGTCCATCGAAGTCGACCCGCGTCTGGCCCACGAGACCGAAGCCACCGAGAAGCAGGCTGAGGAACTCTGGGAGAAGGTCGACCGCAAGAACGCGATGATCAAGATTCCGGCGACCCTCGAAGGCCTTCCGGCGATCACCGCCACCCTGGCCAAGGGCATCTCCGTGAACGTCACCCTGATCTTCTCGCTCGAGCGTTACGAGCAGGTCATCGACGCCTTCATCGAGGGCATTGCCCAGGCCGCCGCCAACGGCCACGACCTGGAGCACATCGCTTCCGTCGCTTCGTTCTTCGTCTCCCGCGTGGACACCGCTGTCGACAAGCAGCTTGAGGAGATCGGCTCCCTCGAGGCCAAGGGCCTCATGGGCAAGGCCGCTGTGGCTAACGCCCGACTCGCCTACGAACTCTTCGAGAAGAAGTTCGCCGAGGATTCCCGCTGGGCCGAGCTCGAAGCCAAGGGCGCCAAGAAGCAGCGTCCGCTGTGGGCCTCCACCGGCACCAAGAACGCCGCTTACTCCGACACCAAGTACGTGGACGAGCTCGTGGCCAAGGACGTCGTCAACACGATGCCTGAGAAGACCCTGCTCGCTGTCGCAGACCACGGCGACGCCACGCTGGGCATCGTCTCCGGCAACTACGACGAAGCGCACGACATCATGAACGACCTCGCCGAAGTCGGCGTGAACTTCAAGGATGTCACCGACAAGCTTGAGGCTGACGGCGTCGCCGCCTTCATCAAGTCCTGGGACTCCGTGCTCTCCGACGTGCAGGCCGGCATCGACCGCGTCAACGGCTGAAACCATTCGGATTCATTGAATCCTAGATAGTCCTCAAGGGGACCGGCATCATGCCGGTCCCCTTTCTTGATGCTGACGCAGTGTGGTCAGTCGTTGTGCAGCGTTTCGAGGAACGCGTCGATGCGCGCACACGCCTCTTTAATGTCTTCCATGCTCGTCGCATAGGATATGCGCACAAAGCCCTCGCCGGACTCACCGAACGCGGTGCCCGGCACAATCGCGACCTTCTGCTCTTCGAGCAGCCGTACGCAGAATTCGTCGGATGACAACCCTGATGACGTGATGTTCGCGAACACATAGAATGTGCCGTTCGGCACATTGGTCGTCAATCCCATGCGGTTCAGACGCGCGCAGATGAGATTGCGGCGCGCCTCGTATTCCTTGCTCATGCCCGCGATGTCCGGCATGCCGTGTTCGAGTGCCTCAATCGCCGCGTATTGCGCTGCGGTGGGCGCTGACATGATGACGAACTGGTGCACCTTCGTCAGCTGTTCGCTCAACTCAGGATTGCTCAACAGGTAGCCAAGGCGCCAACCGGTCATGGCGAATGCCTTCGAGAAGCCATTGATCACGAGCACTTGGTCTCGAATCTCGTCGAAGCTTGCAGGGGAGCAGAACTCCCCTGCGAACACGAGTTCGGAATAGATCTCGTCGGAGATGATGTAGATGCCGGATTCCTTGAGGATCGGGACCAATCGGGCATAGTCCTCACGGGTCATCACGCCCCCGGTCGGATTCGATGGGAAGTTGACGATGATCGCTTTCGTCTTCTCGGTGATCGCACGCTCGAGGTCTTCGGGCAGGAGCTTGAAATCGTGCTCCTGGGTCAGCGGAATGCGCACTGGCACGCCGCCGGCCATGAGGATCGCGGGCTCGTAGGCCACATAGTTCGGGTCGAGCACAATCACTTCGTCGCCGGGGTTGATCAGCGTGCGGCAGCACAGGTCGACGGCTTCCGAGCCACCCACGGTGACAAGGATCTCCGAGTCGGGGTCATACGCGATGCCGTAGCGGTTGCGGTAATAGTTCGCGATCTGCCTGCGCAACGCGATCAGGCCACGGTTCGCCGTGTAGTGGGTGTGTCCCTCCTCAAAGGATTCCACCGCTTTCGCGCTGATATGCCATGGGGTGTCGAAATCAGGCTCGCCGACGCCGAGCGAGATGACGCCCTCCATCGCGTTCGCCAGATCGAAGTATTTGCGGATGCCACTGGGTTTAAGGTGTTCGATGGTCCGGTTGATGGATTTCATCAGTAGCTCACCACCAATCGTCCCTCGCTGTTGGCCGTGCGGGCCGCGCCGGTGAGCACGCCGGACTGCTTGTACTGCTTGAGCACGAACAGGGTTTTCGTGCTCTGCACATGCTCCATGACGGCGATGCGGTCGGCCACGAACTGGCACACCTCGAACATCGTGCGCCCTTGGACAAGGCAGATGAAGTCGTTGTCGCCGGTGATCAGATACAGCGAATCGATCTCCGGGTATTTCGCGAGCAGGGCCGCGGTGTGGTCGTAACCCTGGTCCTTCATCGGCGAGACGTCCACTTCGATGAACGCCATGATGCGCTCGTCGCGCAGCACTTTGTTGTAGTTGATCACCGTATGGTAGCCGCAGATGATCTTCTGGTCCTCCATGCGGCGTACGGCGTGTGCGACATCCTTGGCGTCTTCGTTGAGGATGTCGGCGAGGTCCTGCGCGTTGAGCCGGGCGTCGTTCTCGAGCAGTTCGAGGATCGCCTGGTCCTGGCCGCTGATATTCGGTTCCGTCATGCTGGTGTTCCGATCCTTGTGGTTGGTATGGCTGCGGTGCCTGCGTCTATTGACGATAGTAACTGAAGAAATTCGTCATCTTCTCCACCGCGCCCTTGAGCACTTCGACACGCGGCAGATAGACGACGCGGAAGTGGTCCGGATCCTTCCAATTGAAGCCGGTGCCTTGCACAATGAGCAGCTTTTCGTCGTGCAGCAGGTCGAGGGCGAACTGTTCGTCGTTGTGGATGTTGAACTTCTTCGTGTTGATCTTCGGGAAGATGTAGAACGCGGCCTTTGGCTTGACGGCGGAGATGCCGTCGATGGCGTTGAGCGCTTCATAGATGTATTCGCGCTGTTCGTAGAGGCGGCCGCCGGGCACCAGATAATCATTGACGCTCTGGTGTCCGCCGAGCGCGGTCTGCACGATGGATTGCGCGGGCACGTTTGAACAGATGCGCATGTTCGTGAGCATGTCGATGCCCTCGATGTAGTCCTTCGCGATCGCCTTGTTGCCGGAGAGGATCATCCAGCCGATGCGGTAGCCCGCGATCATGTGCGATTTGGACAGTCCGCTGTAGGTGACGCAGAACAGGTCAGGGGCGAGTGAGGCGATTGATGTGTGTTCAAGGCCGTCCATGACAAGCCGGTCGTAGATCTCGTCGGAGAAGATCATCAGCTGGTGTTCACGTGCCAGGCTGACGATCTGTTCAAGGACCTCTTTCGGGTAGAGCGCGCCGGTGGGATTGTTGGGGTTGATGATGACGATCGCCTTGGTGCGGTCGGTGATCTTCGCGCGCATGTCGTCGATGTCCGGGTACCACTCCGATTGCTCATCGCACACATAATGCACCGGCTTGCCGCCCGCCAGCGTGACGCATGCGGTCCACAGCGGGTAGTCCGGCGCGGGCAGCAACACCTCGTCACCGTTGTCGAGCAACGCGCTCATGCTCAGATTGATCAGTTCGCTCACGCCGTTGCCCGTGTAGATGTCCTCGACGCCGACGTTCGGCAGATGTTTGAGCTGCGCGTACTGCATGATCGCCTTGCGTGCGGAGAACAGGCCCTTCGACGCCGAATACCCTTCGGTGTCGGTGAGCTGTTGCGCCATGTCATAGACGACTTCATCCGGCGTGCGGAAGCCGAATGGCGCGGGGTTGCCGATGTTGAGCTTCATGACGTGCATGCCGGCCGCTTCCATGCGCGCCGCCTCATTGACGACCGGGCCGCGGACGTCGTAGAGCACGTTGTCGAGCTTATGCGATTTGGTGAACGTCCGCCGTGTGCGCACGGCGGTGGGATCGGGGGTCACGGTTGCGGGCACATCGGTGAATGAAGGGTCCTGTACATTGTCGTCGAATTGTGGTTCCATCCTGTGCTCCTGTTCCATATGTGCCTGATGGTGTGATGGTGTGTCTGCTATTGATTGTTCAAAGTTGCGGGGTGTATCC
Source organism: Bifidobacterium pseudolongum subsp. globosum (assembly GCF_004155535.1). Taxonomy (GTDB): domain Bacteria; phylum Actinomycetota; class Actinomycetes; order Actinomycetales; family Bifidobacteriaceae; genus Bifidobacterium; species Bifidobacterium pseudolongum_C. The sequence goes on from NZ_RYUH01000010.1 coordinate 79,814, forward strand.
TGTTGAACATGTGGAGTGGTGTTCAAACTAGATGTATTGAACATTGACGGTGGATGTTCAATATCTGTCTGTATATCGGATAACGTGGCTGGATGGTCGTCGAAGGGCACGTTATCCCCCGCAAGCCATCGTGCGTCGACGTTGAGCACTGCCGCCAAAAAATGTTCAATTTCGGGGCGGGGCTTGGTTTTGCCGTGCACATACTGGCTGATGTGGCTGCGTCCCAGCTTGATGCCGTGGGCATGTGCGGCTTTGACGAAGTCGCTTTGCCGTATGTTGCGCAGGTCCATCGCCTGATTGAGTCGTTGCGCGAATCGATCGGTCACTGCCGCTCCCCTCTCCTGTGTTCAATGCAACACCAATAGTGGCTAGTATACCACGCGTTGAACATATCATGCAGGAGATGGTGCGCAGAGCAATCAAGTATTGAACACTTAGGCTATAGTGGACTGAAGTTCAATTTACAACATGGCATGTTCAAGCCATTGCGCCACGCCATCATCGTTGTTTGACGGGCACACTTCATCGGCGATGCTGAGCACGGCTGGATTGGCATTGGCCACAGCCACGCCGGTGCCGCTGAGGTTCATCATATCGATGTCGACCATGTCATCGCCGAATGCGGTGGCCTGTTGCACATCCATCCCCCACTGGTCGCATAGGGTTTGCACCGCATCCTTTTTGTTGGCATGTGGCGCCATGAGCATCCACAGCCGTCCCTCCGACACATGCACGGTGAAGTCATCCGGGATGAGCTCGTGCAACAGATTGGTCTGTTCGGCCCGTGGGAAGATGATGATCTTGTCGGCTATGCCGTGGGGAACGTCACGGAAATCAGTGTACTGCCATGTTTGGGTCGCCCAATACCGTGACACATCGAAGTTCGTGTAGCGTATGTCGTCCATGACAATGCCGATCTCCAGGTCGGGCATGACGCTCAGGATCGCCCGGCACACCTCGCAGGCGCGCTGCGAGTCGAATCCGTTTTTGACAAGGCTGCCCGGTGACGATGGCTTGTGTCCGGTGAGTGATGCGTAGTCGGATTGTGAGGGATCGAAATCGATCAGTGCGCCGTTGAGGTAGATGCATGCGTCGGCGTGCAGCGCTTGCACGATGGACAGGCCGGTGCTCACCGGACGTGCCGTCGCGACGACGACAGGAATTCCCCGGCTGCGTACAGCGTGCACCGTCTCGATGGTGCGTGCCGAGAGTGCGCGGTCTTCGAAACGTTCGGCGTCGTGGAGCAGTGTGCCGTCGAGGTCGGCGATGACGAATGGTGTGTGAGGCATGGTGCGGAAGCCCCCTTCCCTATTGGCTGGTGATGTGGTCTGGATACGAAACGACCCATGGTCCCACCATGTTTCAGGTGGCCATGGGTCGTTGCATACAGTCGGGATCAGGCGATGCCGAACTTGGCGAACAGGCCGAGAGCGATGATGATCGCCACCCACACGAGGGCGATTATCACCGTCCAGCGGTTCAGGTTCTTTTCGGCGACACCCGAGGATCCGGCGTTCTGGGTCAGGCCGCCGCCGAACATGTCGGACAGGCCGCCTCCCTTGCCCTTGTGCATGAGGATGAGCAGGGTGAGCAGCAGGCTGAGCACGACAAGAATGATCTGCAGCACCAGCTTGGTTACAGCTAAAGCGGACACAGGTGTACCTCCAACAAAGTCATTTTCCGTATTACACAATAGCGCATGGGCGTGAGAAATACCCGCTATTTGTGTGAAGATGTTGTTGCCAATGTGAGCGTGCAGACGCGAGTGAGCTCATTGACGTCCAGTGCGGCCCCTCCGATGAGGAATCCATCCACGTCCGGCTCGGTGATGAGCTCCACCGCGTTCTTGGAACTCACCGAACCGCCGTAAAGCACACGTACGGTCTGCGCCACATGCTCGTTGAACGTGGCATGCAGATGCTCGCGGAACGCCTGCGCCGCATCCTGTGCGGATTGGGGCGTGGCCACCATGCCGGTGCCGATCGCCCAGACGGGCTCATATGCGATGATGAGTTTGGCGGCCTCTTCGTCGGAAAGGTCACGCGTCACATCATGCACCTGCCCCACGGCGAAGTCGAGTTCGATGCCTTTGCGGCGTTCTTCGAGGCTTTCACCCACGCACAGGATCGGCTGCATGCCGGCGGCGAGCACAGCACGTACCTGATCGACGATGTTGGCGTCGTCTTCGGGATGGTATTTGCGGCGTTCCGAGTGACCCACAATCACATAGCTGCAGCCCAGATGCGCGATCATATCCGCGGAGACATCGCCGGTGAAGGCGCCCTGTGTGGTGACCGAGACGGTTTGGGCACCGTATTTGATGCGCAGTTTTTCGGATTCCACAAGCACTTGCACGCTGCGCAACGACGTGAACGAGGGGAAGAGCGCCACCTCGCACCGCGAGAAATCAAAATGGCGGGAACGGAGGTTCTTCGCGAACCGCTGCACGAAAGCAGTGGCCTCGAGATGGTCGAAATTCATCTTCCAATTGCCGGCCACCATGGGTGTGCGTGCGGATGCCATAGGATTCCTCGATGTCTGTGTGCGGGAACGGATGCATGAACCCGGCGCGCGCCACCGGCTGGTGGCGCGCGCCGGGAAACGGTTCAGAATCAGTCGAGCACCTTCAGGCCGGGAAGCTCCTTGCCCTCAAGGAACTCGAGGGAAGCGCCGCCGCCGGTGGAGATGTGCGAGAAGCCATCCTCCGGGAAGCCGAGGTTACGCACGGCTGCCGCGGAATCGCCACCGCCGACGATTGTGAACGCGCCGTTCGCGGTCGCGTCGACGAGCGCTTGGGCCACGGCACGTGTGCCGTTGGCGAACTGCGGGATCTCGAAGACGCCCATCGGGCCGTTCCACACCACGGTCTTGGAGTCCACGATCTTGTCGTGGAAGAGCTTGCAGGATTCCGGGCCGATGTCGAGGCCCATCATGTCGGACGGAATCTGGTCCGCGGGCACGACCTGCGGGTCGATCGGGGTGTCCCCTGCCGGGAAGCCCTTGTTGACGACGATGTCGACCGGGAGCACGAGCTCGACGCCGTTCTTCTCGGCCGTCTCGATGTAGCCCTTGACCTTGTCGATCTGGTCCTCTTCGAGCAGCGACGTGCCGACCTCATAGCCCTTGGCCTTGAGGAAGGTGAAGACCATGCCGCCGCCGATGACGAGGCGGTCGGCCTTGTCGAGCAGGTTCTCGATCACGCCGAGCTTGTCGGAGACCTTGGAGCCGCCGAGCACCACGGTGAACGGGCGCTCCGGGTTCTCGGTCGCCTTGGACAGCGCCTTGACTTCCTTCTCGACGAGCAGGCCCGCCGCCGCCGGAAGATCGGCCGCCACATCGTAGTTGGAGCCCTGTGCACGGTGGACCACACCGAAACCGTCGGAGACGAACACGTCGCCCAGCGCGGCGATCTTCTTGGCGTACTCGGCGCGCTCGGCCTCATCCTTGCTGGTCTCTTCGGGGTTGAAACGCACGTTTTCGAGCAGCACGACGTCGCCGTCGTTCATCGCGGCGACCTTCGCCTGCGCATCGGGGCCATACGTGTCGCTGGCGAGCACCACGTCGCAGCCGAGCAGTTCGCTCAGGCGCTTGGCGACCGGCGCGAGGGACAGTTCGGGGACGACCTTGCCCTTCGGGCGGCCCAGATGGGCCATGAGGATGACCTTGGCGCCATCCTTGCGCAGCTCTTCGATGGTGGGCAGCGCAGCCTTGATACGACCGTCATCGGTGATGGTCGTGCCATCGAGCGGAACATTGAAGTCGGCGCGCACCAGAACGCGCTTGCCCTTGAGATCTCCGAGATCCTTGAGTGTCTTCATTCGTTATCCTTTCACGCCGCCACATGTGCGACGGCTGTAGTAAGCCACCAGTTATGCATCTTAGCGCCCGAAAGAAACAACACACCGCGTTCGCTGACAAAGCAACCGCTGTGCTGATCCCGTGCATGGCGCCGGCTGATGGCAGGTCATGACTCCTGTTGTGCCCGCTGCACCTTGTCGGCGAGCTGGAGCAGGCGGCGGATGCGGCCCGCCACGGCGTCTTTCGTGATGGGTGGATTGGCGAGGCGGCCGAGCTCTTCAAGGCTCGCATCACCATGGTCAAGGCGCAGCTGGCCTGCCGCACGCAGATTCTCCGGCACATCGTCGCCGAGGATCGCGAAGGCGTGGCGCACCTTTTCACAGGCTTCCGCCGCGGCCTTGGCGCTGCGGCGCATGTTGGCATCGTCGAAGTTGGCCAAACGGTTCGCCTTGCCGCGGGCTTCGCCGTCGGAACGCTTGCCGGTCCATTCGCGTGCCGAATGCGGTGCGCCCATGAGGATAAGCATGCGCTCGATCGCGTCGGGGTCCTTGAGCGTCACGCGGCGCGAGCTGCGCAGCTGGCGTGCCTGTGCGCTGATGCCCAGACGGCGTGCGGCGCTCGTCAGGTCGATGACCGTTTCGTCGGTCGGGCAGATCACTTCGAGATAGCTGGCCTTGCCCGGGTCGGACAGGGCGCCATGCGCAAGGAAAGCCCCACGCCAAATGGTTTTGACCTGTGCGATGTTGCCGCTCGTGATCTCCTTGGGCAGTCCCCCCACCACCTGATGGGTGTGGCGGTCAAGCAGGCCGCATTGCAGGGCGAGGGCCACGCCGCCACGGTCGATCGTGATGAGGTACCGGCGCACCGGGCCGTTGGGGGTCTGCCGGTCGACGGCGTTGAGGATGGAATCATGGCCATACTGGCGCTTGATGGCATGCTGCAGCCAACGGGCTGCTTCCAGGGAATCGAATTGGGCTTGGACTATGATGCCCTTCTCGGTCTTGCGCAGACCGCCGCCGAAACGAAGCATGGCGGTGGCTTGCGCCTTCTGTGCCGCGGCCATCTCCCCGTCGATTTCGGACAGCTCGCTTTTTACCTCATCGAGAAGCGCCAAGGGATCCTCCTGTTGGTTCTGGCTGAATGGGGTGGTGTTCGGCGTGTCGCGTCATCCCACCGAAGTTCCGTGATACCGAACGACTTGGACAACGCCGAATGTGGATTGGGATTTGACAAAATGGGGTTATTGTGCTTCTTTTCGGTCGAGTTCGCGGGCGGAGACACTCACGGAAAGGCCATGCGCGCGCAACCGTTCGGCCAAGGCCTCGCTCATGGCGACCGAACGGTGCTGGCCGCCGGTACAGCCGATGGCGATGGTGACATAATGCTTGTCTTCCTGCGCATACCCGTTCACGGCGATCTCGATCGCCTTCTCGTAGGCGTCGAGGAATTCCGTGGCGCCGTCGCTCGACAGCACGTATTCGCTCACCGGCGCATCCTTGCCGTTGAGCTCACGCAGGCGCGGCACCCAGAACGGGTTGGGAAGGAAGCGCACATCCGCCACGAAGTCCGCGTCGATCGGAATGCCGTATTTGAACCCGAAGCTGAAGATGTGCACCGAGACGGTGGTCGGGCCCGATCCCATGAGCGCATTGTACAGTTTCGTGGACAGCTGGTGGATGCTCAGATGGCTCGTGTCGATCACGATGTCGGCGCGCTCCTCGAGGTTCTCCAGCAGGGCGCGCTCCTCACGGATGCCGTCGATGAGCCGGCCGTTGTGCTGCAACGGGTGCGGGCGGCGCACCGATTCGAAGCGTTTGATCAGCACCTCGTCGTCGGCGTCCAGAAAGAGGATGCGCGTTTTGACGCCCAGATCATCGAGATGGCTCAGCATGGCGGACAGGTCGGCGAAATAATCGCGCGACCGCACGTCGATAACAGCGGCGAGACGGTGCACGCCGCTGGGTGACGCGGTCATCATGTCGACCATCGGCACCATGAGCTGCGGCGGCATGTTGTCTACCACATACCACCCCATGTCCTCGATGCTGTGGGCTGCATGCGACCGGCCCGCACCGCTCATGCCGGTGATGAGCATGACCTCGAACCCTTCTGCCGGCGCGGTCGCCTCGGGTTCCTTGGCCAACGCCGGCTGCCCCATGGGTGCGGTAGATGTCATAATGCCTCCTCCAGTGCGGCGCGCATCGCGGTCTCCAATGTGCGGTCCCGTGTGCGCGTACTGCAATGGTCAAAGTCCTCGGATTGGGCACGGCCCGTCATCAGCAGCACTTGGGCCACCGCCTGATACAGTAGCATCTCCTCGCCGCCGATGGCGATGCCGCCACGCTCCCGCCATGCGCGCATGAGCGCGGTGGGCCTGGGGTCATACACCACATCCAACAGCATGCCATGCACGTCCACGCCTGCATCGAGCAGCGCTTGGGCCACCACGTCGGCACCATGGGCGGGAATGGTGTTGACCACCACATCCGCCGCCTCCAGTTCCGGTATGCAATCCGCCAACGGCACGAGACGCACCGTCATGCCATGGCGCTCTCCACATGCGGCGAGCCCGGGATTACGGTCGGGGTGGCGTGCGGCCACCACCACATCGGATACGTCACCCATCATCGCGCACGCGGCCAATGCCGACGTGGCGGTGTTGCCGTTGCCGAGAATGACGGCGGTGTGGTGGGCGTGCTTGGCGGCGCCGGTCTGTGCCTGGCGATTCCCCGCTTCCTCGAAGGCGCGCGCGATGCCGTATACATCGGTGTTGAACAGTTTCAGGACTCGGTTGGGGCCGGCGCCGTCGAACACCACGGTGTTGGCCACCCCCAGTTCCCTCGCCCACAGGTTCGACGGTTCGCCGTAAGGCTGGATGGTGCGTTTGAGCGGCATCGTCAGGCTCAGGCCCGCCCAGGTGCCGTCCAACGTGTCCAGGAACGGTTCCAGATCGTCCTGCCCCACCTCGATGCTGCGATAGTCCCAATCGTCCAATCCCATGGCCCGGTATGCGGCGGTGTGCAACACGGGTGACAGCGAATGTGCAATGGGCTGGCCCAGCACGGCGCAATGGCGTTGGTGCGTGTGGTGTTCGAATGGCATGCGGCCTCCCGTCATCTTCGTGCGCGCTACCCTACCTTATCACCGGCACCGGCCGCACCGTGCACGGCTTCTCGCTGCGTGGGGCCGGGGCTTTGCTGCCTTCCGCGCAATGCGTCGTGGATGCGTTGCGCTTTGGCATGGCCGACGCCTTTGACCGCTTCGAGTTCCTCGACGCTGGCCTCGCGCATGGCGCGCACCGAACCGAAATGCGCCAACAGACGCTTCTGGTAGGCGGGGCCGATGCCCGGAATGTCGTCGAGGGCCGACCGGAGCGCACCTTTGCGGCGCGCCTGCCGATGGTAGGTGATGGCGAAGCGGTGGGATTCGTCACGCACCCGCTGCAACAGGTAGAGGCCTTCGGAGGTGCGTTTGAGGATGATCGGGTAGTCATCGTCCGGCACCCACACCTCTTCGAGCCTCTTGGCCAAACCGCACACCGCCACGTCTTCCACACCGCAATCGGCCAAGGCCTGTGCCGCGGCCATGACCTGCGGCTTGCCGCCGTCGACCACCACAAGATTGGGTTTGTAAGCGAAATGCCTGCGGTTGGTGTTCTGCTGCACCACATCCCCATCGGCGGGCTGGCCGCCGGCACGCCGCTCATTGTCGAGGCTCTCGCCGCTGTCGCCGGCGATGTTGCCGTGTTTGAACCGGCGCGTCAACGTCTCGTACAGCGCGGAAAGGTCATCAAGCGCACCAGTGCCGTCGTCACCACGGATCGCAAACCGCCGGTATTCGGATTTCTTGGCGATGCCGTCTTCGAACACCACCATCGACGCCACCTGAAACGCGCCGCCGACGGTGTTCGAGATGTCATAGCATTCGATGCGCAACGGGGCTTGGTCCAGTCCAAGCGCCTGCGCCACATCGTTCATGGCCGCGGTACGTGTGCCGATGTCGCTGATGCGGCTCATCTTGCTGCGCTGCAACGCCTGCTGCGCGTTCTGGTCGGCGCGGTCGAGCAACTGTTTCTTGTTGCCGCGCATCGGCACGGTGATCGAGACCGCTCCCCCGCGCAACCCCGACAGCCATTGCTCCAGCTCGTCGGCGCGCGCCGGTGCGAACGGCAGCAGGATCTGCCGGGGTACCGGCGCCACCGGCTCGAGCAGGTCGGCGCGCCCGGTCTGCTCCATGCGGCGTGTACGGGCGCGCGTGGCCTGGGCGCGCGCGGTGGCGTCTGTCGCGGTGATCTGCTGCGAATCGGCGATCGCGTTGCGTTGCTCGTTGATGATGAGCGACTGGGACGCGCCCTGCACAGCCTCCCCGTCTTCCGGCGCGTCCGCGCGCGATGCGCTGGCCGCCTCATGCGTCAGCTCGGAATACACCTGGACGATCAGATCGGCCATCAGTTCGCCGTCATCCACTTCGTCGGCGCGCTCCACACTCCAATTGCGTTCGCCCCGGATGGTGCCCGAGCGCACGAAGAACGCATGCACGGACGCCTCGAGCTCATCGGTGGCGAATCCGAACACATCGGCGTCCACATCCTGGTCGAGCACGACCGCGTTCTGCTCCATCACCGTGCTGAGCATCTGGATGTCGTCACGCAGCCGCGCCGCGCGCTCGAAGTCGAGGTCGGCGCTCGCCTTCTTCATCTGCGTGGTGAGTTGGGCGATGTACGATTTGCCCACGCGTCCGGTCAATACGCCCACGAGCTGTTCGCACATGCGCCGGTGCGCGCCGGCTTCGATGCGCCCCACGCATGGCGCGGAGCATTTGCCGATCGACGCGAGCAGGCACGGGCGTCCGGTGAGGCGCGCCTTGCGGAACACGGCGGGCGTGCAGGTGCGCACGGGGAAGGTGCGCAGCAGACGGTCCAGGCTTTTGCGCAGGTCCCACACTTTGGCATAGGGGCCAAAATACCTCGTGTCACGGCGTTTGCGGCTGCGGGTGACCCATACGCGGGGGTATTCCTCGCCCACGGAGACGGCAAGGTACGGGTAGGTCTTGTCGTCGCGGAACACCACATTGAACCGTGGGTCGAATTCCTTGATCCACGTGTATTCCAAGGTGAGCGCTTCCAGCTCGGTGCCGACCACGGTCCATTCGAGCGACCGCGCGGTGAGCACCATGGTCTGGGTGCGCGGGTGCAGTTGGTGCAGTGGCTGGAAGTAGTTCGTCAGGCGGTTGCGCAGGTTCTTCGCCTTGCCCACGTAGATCACGCGCCCTTCGGCGTCTCTCCACTTGTAGACGCCTGGTTGTGCGGGAATGTCGCCGGTGCGTGGGCGGAACAGGTCGCGTGTGTCGCCGAGCAGCGGCGCCCCGTTGGCGTTGGTGCCGCCACCCGTGTCCTGCGCGGGCATGCTGGCGATGAGGTGTGCTGCCATGTCCTGCCAGGAGTCTGGCGCATGGCGTTCGAAAACGCTCACGGACTCTCCTTACGTTGCCGCTTGGGTCATTTGAGCAGTGGCGACAGGAAGCGGCCGGTCCACGACTCGTCGCATTGCACCACGTGTTCGGGGGTGCCTTCGGCCACGATTGTGCCGCCGCCTTCGCCACCCTCCGGCCCCAGGTCGATGATCCAGTCGCTGGATTTGACCACGTCGAGGTTGTGTTCGATCACGATGACCGTGTTGCCTTTGTCCACCAGGCCCTGCAGCACCACGAGCAGTTTGTTCACGTCTTCGAAGTGCAGGCCGGTCGTCGGCTCGTCGAGGATGTACACGGTCTTGCCGGTGGAGCGGCGCTGCAGTTCGGTCGCGAGCTTGACGCGCTGCGATTCGCCGCCCGACAGCGTGGTGGCGGGCTGCCCCAAGCGGATGTAGCCCAGGCCCACCTGCACGAGGGTGTCCAGATACCGTGAGATCGCCGGATACGCCTTGAAGAACTCGGCGGCCTCGCTGATGGGCATGTCGAGGATGTCGGCGACGGTCTTGCCGTTGTACTTGACTTCGAGCGTCTCACGGTTGTAGCGCTTGCCGTGGCATTCCTCACACTCCACATACACGTCGGGCAGGAAGTTCATCTCGATCTTCAGTGTGCCGTCACCATGGCACGCCTCGCAACGGCCGCCCTTGACGTTGAACGAGAACCTGCCCGGTCCGTAGCCGCGCACCTGCGCTTCGGGGGTCTTGGCGAACAGGGTGCGGATCTTGTCCCACACGCCGGTGTAGGTGGCCGGGTTCGACCGCGGTGTGCGTCCGATCGGGTTCTGGTCGACGTGGATCACCTTGTCGCATTGGTCCACGCCCTCGACGCGTGTGTGTTTGCCGGGCACGATGCGTGCGCCGTTGAGCTTGTCGGCGAGCACCGGGTAGAGGATCTGGTTGACGAGCGTGGATTTGCCGGACCCCGAGACGCCGGTCACGCATGTCATCACGCCCAGGGGGAACCGCACGGTCAGGTCCTTGAGGTTGTTCTCGCGCGCCCCCACCACGGTGAGCTGCTTGGTTTTGCGTGTCTTGCGGCGCTTCTTGGGCACTTCGATGCGGCGCCTGCCGGCGATGTAGTCGCCGGTGATGGAACGCGTGGCGTCCACGAGGTGGTCGGCGGGGCCGGAATAGACGACTTCGCCGCCGTGTTCGCCGGCGCCCGGGCCGATGTCGACGAGCCAGTCGGCGCTGCGGATTGTGTCTTCGTCGTGTTCGACGACGATGAGCGTGTTGCCCAGGTCACGTAGATGGTGCAGGGTGTCGATCAGGCGCGCGTTGTCGCGTTGGTGCAGGCCGATCGAGGGTTCGTCGAGCACATACATGACGCCCACGAGGCCCGATCCGATTTGCGTGGCGAGCCTGATGCGCTGTGCTTCGCCGCCGGACAGTGTCTTTGCGGCGCGCGAGAGCGTCAGGTAGTTGAGGCCCACGTCGTTGAGGAATCCGAGGCGTGCCCGGATCTCCTTGACGACTTCACCGGCGATCTGCGCCTTGGCGCCGGCCAGATCGAGTTCGTTGATCCAGGCGAGGCCACGCTCGGCGGACATGTCGCACACGTCGGCGATCGATTTGCCTTCCACGGTGACGGCGAGCACCTCGGGCTTGAGCCGCTTGCCGTGGCACACGGCGCAGGGCACTTCGCGCATGTACGATTCGTAGTATTGCTTGCGCTGTTCCGAATCGGTCTCCTCGTGCCGGCGCATGAGCGACCGCACCACGCCTTCGAACCCGGTCGAGTATTCGCGCATGCGCCCCCAACGGTTGCGGTACGAGACGGTGACCTTGAAGTCCTTGCCGTACATGATGGCCTGACGCGCCTCTTCAGGCAGGTCCTTCCACGGGGTGTCCAGGTCGAATCCAAGCTCGGAGGCGAGGCCCTCAAGCAGATGGCGGTAGTAATCACCGGTGCTTTTCGTCATCATCCACGGTTCGATCGCGCCTTCGTTGAGCGTCTTGTTGGGGTCGGGCACCACGAGTTCGGGGTCAATCGCGAGGCTGAAGCCGAGTCCGGTGCATTCGGGGCATGCGCCGTAGGGTGCGTTGAACGAGAACGTGCGCGGCTCGATCTCGTCGAGTTCGAGCGTGTGCCCGTTCGGGCATGCCATGTGTTCGGAGAACGGCACGCGGCGCAGCGGGTCGTTCTCGTCGCGGTCGACGAAATCGGCGACCATGAGCCCGTTGGCGAGCCTGAGCGCCGTTTCGACGGAGTCGGTGAGGCGCTGGCGGATGCCGTCTTTGATGACGAGGCGGTCGACGACGACCTCGATGGTGTGCTTCTTCTGCTTCGTCAACGTGATGTCGTCGGACAGTTGGCGCATCTGGCCGTCGATGAGGGCGCGCGCATAGCCATCGCCTCGCAGCAGTTCGAGCAGGTCCTCGAATTCGCCCTTGCGGCCGCGCACGACCGGCGCGAGAATCTGGAAGCGTGTGCGTTCGGGGTTGGTGAGCAGGCGGTCGACCATCTGCTGCGGCGTCTGCGCGCTCACCTCGGCGCCGCACACCGGGCAGTGCGGCACGCCGGTACGGGCGAACAGCAGACGCAGGTAATCGTAGATCTCGGTGATGGTGCCCACCGTGGACCGTGGATTGCGGTTCGTCGTCTTCTGGTCGATGGAAACGGCGGGGCTCAGGCCCTCGATGAAGTCGACGTCCGGCTTGTCCATCTGGCCAAGGAACTGGCGTGCGTACGCGGACAGGGATTCCACATACCTGCGCTGGCCTTCGGCGAACAACGTGTCGAACGCCATGGACGACTTGCCCGAGCCCGACAGGCCGGTGAACACCACCATGCGGTTGCGGGGGAACTCGAGGTTCGCGTTCTTGAGGTTGTGTTCGCGCGCCCCTTGGATCACGATCTTGAGGTCGTTGGGCAGATGGCCGATGTCCGCGATGAGGGACCCGTTGTGCTCACGCAAAGGCGCTTTGGCGAGTTCCGTGCTCAGGAACGAATCGCTTGACATCACCCGTTCGATGATGGGTTCGGATGCGTGGGCCTCAAATGCTGTTGCCATTCGTCTCCTCCAAGCAAAAATATGGTGCGACATGATGCGACCATGGATATTCGCTTGTCAAGGATACAACACAACACGCAAAACTTCGAACACTTGTTCGAAGTTCTTGTGTTGTGGCGCCCAAACTGCGCGTCGAGCTGAATCCAAGGGCGAAAACAGGCGGCCCTCACCCACCACACCCGCCACCACCGTCTACTGTGGGAGATATCGGAACCATACACGGCGCGCAGGGCGCGCATGGGAGGAGAACGGATATGACACAAGACACCCAACCGGACACCGAACACATGCACGACGCGCCACCGGCCGCCCCTACAGCGCAATACGCCACAGGCACCACGCCCGAACCCGTAAGGAACACCACGCCCGAACCGGCGAAGGGCGCGGACGAACACAAGGCGACACATGACATCGAGGTCATCATCGCCTGGGTGATGCTGCTGGCGATGATCGTCATCAACGCCCTCGCCCAATTCGGCATGCTGGTGCACACCTCCCCCGACGACACGCGCGCCTCGGTGTTCGCCTGGTTCGCACCCGACCGCTATGTGCAGCTCATTTGGGTCCCGATCTACGTGCTGCTGGCCATCTGGCTCATCCGCATCGGCAACGGCCGCCGCAAGGCCAAGCGTCTGGGCCGCACCCCATTCACCCTGATCGGCCTGCTGTTCATCGTCACCGCCGGCGTGGAAATCGGATGGATCTTCGCCTGGCACAGCCAGAACTACCCCTCCGCGATCTCGCTTGTGCTCATCCAGACAGCGCTCGTGTGGGCGTTGTGGTTCTTCTCCAGGCGCGGCAAAATGCACAGCTTCTGGGATTGGGCCCCATTCTCGCTGTGGGGCGCCTGGCTCCTCGTGGAATGCTTCACCGACATCGCCCGCGCCGCCACCTACTATGTATCCAAGGACGGGGCCATCTCCACCGCCGCCCAATCGGTGACCACCATCGTGGTGATCGTGCTTCTGCTTGCGCTCGCATGCTTCGCCCGTTACAAGTTCGGCGATTGGATCTTCGGCCTGGTCACTCTATGGTCGGTCGTAGGTGTGGCGATCCGCCTCATGGACGTCTCCAAGATCACCGCGGTGCTGGGCATCGCGCTCGCCACCGCGGCCGCGGTGCTCATGTACATTCCGTGGGCACGCATCTCCCCGCGCCTCAGCAGCATGGAATCCTCCGCCGCCAAGGATCATCAGGGCGGCCGGACGCATGAGGAGCCACACGAGTGAGCCAACGTGAGGATGGTCTGCAGCGGGTCGACCATGGGTTCGGCCCGCTGTACGACGATGCGTCACGCATCCTGTTTCTGGGAACCATGGCCAGTCCCGCGTCGCGCAGCCATGGTTTCTTCTATATGCATCCGCGCAACCGGTTCTGGCCGGTCATGGAAGCGTTGTTCGCCGACCCAAGAGACCCCACTGACCGTGTGGGCACCTCGGTGCGATCACGGCGTGCGTTCGCGTTGCGCCACCGCATCGCGTTATGGGACGTGGTCGAATCCTGCGACATTCGCCATGCCAGCGACGCGAGCATCCGCAATGTGGTGCCGAGCGATCTGGCTCCCATCATCACCGGTTCGCGCATCAACCACATCTATACGTGCGGGGCGAAAGCCACCGCGCTCTACCACCGCTATTGCGAGCCGGACCTGGCCGCGCAAGGCATCGCCATTCCCGCAACCGCACTGCCGTCGACAAGCCCCGCCTATGCCGCGGCCACCCTCGACGACCTGATCGCCACATACCGTGCGCGCATCGACTGGAACGCCTACCGTACGCCGGTGGTTGACGGCGCTGGACGAAGACCAACACACCGCATATGATGGTCTGCGGTGCGTTGGCGGCCCGCGGCGCAACCGTGCGCACGGCGACGACCGACACCCGGCGCACCCATTCGTCACAGGCCTTACATTCCACGCACACAGTACAGGAAAGACGGTGAAGCATGCCAATCGAAGCGCAGGGACTCGAGATTCAAATCGGTGCACGCACCCTGTTGCACCCCACCAACTTCCACGTGAGCAAAGGCGACAAGATCGGCCTCGTCGGCCGCAATGGCGCAGGCAAGACCACACTCACCCGCGTGATTACCGGCGACCTGCTGCCCACCGCCGGCTCGGTGCGCGTGAGCGGCAAACTGGGGTACCTGCCACAGGACACCCATGCCGCCGACCCCGAACAATCCGCGCTCGACCGCATGATGAGCGCACGTGACATCGCCACCATCATCAACCGCATCCGCAAAGCCGAACGCGACATGACGGACCCTGATCCTGACGTGATGACCAAGGCGATGAACCGCTACGACAAGGCGATGCAGGATTTCGAAAAAGCCGGCGGATATGCCGCGCAATCCGAAGCGCAGGCCATGGCCTCGAGCCTCGGGCTGCCCCAGGAAGTGATGAGCCGCCCCCTGGGCACCCTGTCCGGCGGCCAGCGCCGACGCATCGAACTGGCGCGCATCCTGTTTTCGGACGCCGACACCCTGATCCTCGACGAGCCCACGAACCACTTGGACGCCGACTCCATCGAATGGCTGCGCGGCTACCTCAAACAATACGAAGGCGGGTTCCTCGTGATCTCCCACTCCACCGAACTGCTCGATGAAGTGGTCAACAAGGTCTGGCACCTCGACGCGCAACTCGGCCAGATCGACATGTATTCACTCGGATGGACCGCCTACCTGCACCAGCGCGCCGTCGACGAGGAACGCCGCCGCCGTGAACGCGAAGTGGCGGAGAAGAAAGCCGAACGCCTCATGCAGCAGGGCATCCGCCTGCACGCCAAAGCCACCAAGGCCGTGGCCGCGCAGAACATGATGCGCCGAGCGGAAAAACTCCTCTCCGAAACCTCCACCGCACAGAAACGCGAAAAAGTCGCCGACATCCGCTTCCCCGAACCAGACCCCTGCGGCCGCACCCCCATCGAAGCGAAAGACATCTCGAAGGCCTACGGGTCGAACATCGTGTTCGCCGGCGTCAACCTGGCCATCGACAAAGGCTCCCGAGTCGTCATCCTCGGCTACAACGGCGCAGGCAAAACCACCACCTTGCGGCTGCTCGCCCACTTGGAACAACCCGACACCGGCGAGGTCGCATACGGCCATGGCGCCAAAATCGGTTACTTCGCCCAGGAACACGACACCCTCGACATGGGGGTGAGCGTGCTGGACAACCTACGCAATGTGGCCCCGGAACTCAACGACACCCAGGCACGCTCGATCCTGGGATCCTTCCTGTTCTCCGGCGACGACGCGTTCAAACCGACCCATGTGCTCTCCGGCGGTGAGAAAACACGGTTGGCGCTCGCCACATTGGTCACCTCCCGCGCCAACGTACTGCTGCTCGACGAGCCGACGAACAACCTCGACCCGGCCTCGCGCCAGGAGATCCTCAAGGCCATCGCGAAATACGAGGGCGCGATCGTGCTGGTGACCCATGATGAGGGCGCGGTCGAGGCGTTACGCCCGGAGCGTGTGCTGCTCATGCCCGACGGCGACGAGGACCTGTGGAACGATTCGTACCTGGAGCTCGTCGCCGAGGAATGAGCGGCTTGGCTGCTACCTGTTGACGCGCAGCACGTCGGGTTCCACATAGATTTCGAAATTGAACCATGGCAACGCCGTGCGCACATTGCGTTCGATCTTGTCGACGGTCTGCACGTCATAGTCGCGGTCGAGCTTGGACGTCTGCACTTTGAGGCACAACAGGATGTTGTCTTCCGACATGTGCACGGTCTGCATGTTGATCAGCTGCTCCACGCCGTCGGTCTGTTCGACCGCCCGCACGATGCGCTCGCGGGTGTCCGGGGTCACCGATTCGCCGATGAGCAGCGATCCGGACTTGTAGGCCAGGACGAGTGAGCCGATGACCAGCAGCAGGCCGACCATGAGACCGCCGATCGCGTCGAACAGCTCATTGTCGAAGATGATCGCGCATCCGATGCCGATGAAGGCGAACGCCAAGCCGATGAGCGCCAACGTGTCTTCCATGATGACCGAGGCGAGTTCGGCGGACTTGGTGCGCTTCCAGAACCTGAAGACACCCATCTTCGGGGTGTCGGTGCGCTTCATGCGTTCATTGGCTTCCTTGATACTTTGGTGTAGGCCATATCCTTCGAGGCAGGCGCTGATCACCACCACCACGAGGGCCACGACCAGTTCCATGCGGTTGGCGTTCCGGAGCGCCGGGTCGCCATTGACGGCGATGATCTTCTTCACGGCTTCGGATGTGGAGAAGAACCCGCCGACGAAGAACAGCAGTGTCGCCACAACGAACGACGCGAGGTACTTGGTGCGGTACCAGCCGAAGGGGTGTTCCGAATTGAGTTTGTGTTTGGAGACCTTGTCTCCGATGATGAGCACGATCTCATTCGAACAGTCGGCGATGGAGTGCACGGATTCGGAAAGCATGGAGGACGACCCGGTGAACACGGCGGCCGCCAGTTTGGCGATGGCCACGCCGATGTTGGCGATGAGCGCCGCTTTCACCGCGGCGCCGGCGTGCTTCTGTTCGGCCACCACGGTGGGGTTGGTGTCTGCCGAGGCATTGAGTTGTGCTTGACTGGCCGTGGCGTCCAACGGCAGGGTGTCTGATGGCTCCTTCATGGATGGCTCTCCCCTCTTCTATAGGGACCAATGGTTGTATATGGGCGAATGGCGGGGCCCTGGCCTCTGTGACAGACGCCAGGGCCCCATATGGACTTCAGACGTCCATGGTTCCACGTCCTCTGGCCTTACGCTGGATTCACTTGGTCTGCAGCTGGTTGCTCGACGCGTCAAAATCCGCCATGGCGTATGCGCGGATCGTGGGGTCGTCGTACGTGTTCTTGTAGTACGTCATCGTGTTGGCGGAGAATCCGCTCGTGAAGATCGTCTTCTCATACTGGCCGTTCGCCATCATCGAATTGCCGTCGACCATCGCGGCGCTCGACAGCGTCTTGAACAGGCGTATGACGTTGCTGTGCTCGCCCTTCTGCTGTGGGTAGTGCGCGTTCGAATATGACACGCGCACGAAGCGCGACGTCGAGTTCGGGTCGCCGGGCAGGCCGTGGGCGCTCAGGCCCGCGCCCCACGCCTTCAGGTCGGCGTTGCCCCACTTGACCGATTCGATCGGCTTCGGATCGGCGTTGATATAGTTGATCAGGTTCTGCATGTGGTACGGGAACTGCGGCTGGTTGGTCAGCGCGTCAATGTCGTCATGGTACACGTGCATGCCATCGGCCATGTATTCCACGACGATGCTGCGCGTGGCGTCGCCGATGATCCAGTGGAGCATCGACACCGGGTACTGGTCGTTGATCGGCTTCGCCACGATCGTGACGTTCTTCAACGCTTCCTCCACATCGTCGACCGATGTGAAGCTGCGCGCCACCCACAGCGGGAACTCATACGCGGCCACATTCGTCGTCAGGTTCACACTGTCGGGCGCGTATTCGGCATAGCCCGGGAAGTTGAGGCCGGCGACCGCAAGACCGGCGTCGTTGGCGCAATCGAAATACAGGGGGGTGTCGTCGGCGATGATGCCGACGCCAAGCACCGCATGGTTGCGGTCTTCGGCGTTGAACGCCGGTTGGTAGTTGTAATCCTTGGGGGTGTACAGCACCTTCTCGCCGTACGAGAACGACCAATCAAGGTTACGGCCGAAGAACATGTTGTCTTCGCCGTCTACAAAACGGACCGCAGTGCACATGGGTGATTCCTTTCTTCGACGCCGCCCGAAACCCGGGCGGCGTGCTGGATCGCTGGTGCAATTATATGGACGTGTGGTTGTGGGTCCTTTTCGTTATCGTTCAGGGAGTAAGCATGCGGGCCGGACATGGCGCGCCCGTTGTTCTGGTATAGGTTGGACCCAACCGGCGCGCCGCCGCCCACGGTACTACAGTGAAAAGAAGCAATCAGGCCACCCTGCGCACCCATGCGCATCTTGGGAGGCCACGGCACTAAGGACGGTTCCCATGGACGACCAGACAGCAGACCACACCGACACCCTGACCGCCGCGGCATTCGATGCCGCGACCGTACGCACACTTGAACAGCCACTGCTCGCTGACGACGTCCCCCTCATGCGCATGGCCGCCAGTGCCACGGCGCGCACGATCCTCGACGTGATCGACCAAGAGGAATGGGACGAGAACAGCTTGCGCGTCTGCGTGCTCGCCGGCGCCGGTGATAACGGCGGCGACGGCCTCTACACCGGTGCGATGCTCGCGGCGGAAGGCCTCAATGTCACTGCCATCGCCGTGGGGCGCACGCTGCACGACGCCGCCTATGAAGCGTTCCTTGAATCCGGCGGCCGCATCTACGCCCTCGACCCAGCCAACGACATCCCCGGCTGCCCCACCGGATTCCCCGCAGGGGAGGCGGGCCAACGCCTCGAACACGCCATCGCATTCGCCACCAAAGCGCACATCATCATCGACGCCATGACCGGCATCGGCGGCACCGGAGCACTCCACGGCATCCCTGCGGCGCTCGCCTCCGTCCTCGGCCGCACCAACACTCCGCCACGGCGGCTGGGACTGCCCGATGACGAACTCGCCATCGAATTCCCCTTCGTCGTGGCCGTGGACACCCCCTCCGGCATCGGTGTCGATGACGGAGCCCTCCCAGGGGCATACATCCCCGCCGACGTCACGATGATGTATGGTGCGCTCAAGCCGTGTGCCGTGCTCCCACCCGCCTCACTGGCGTGCGGCAGCATCGTGCTCGTCGACTTCGGATTCGATGTGGACGACGCCACACCCACCGTGGAGACAGTCGACTGCGGCTACGCGCAGAACGCATTGCGCATCCCCCTCGTCGAAGACGCGAAATACAACCGCGGCGTCGTCGGGCTCATCACCGGATCTACCCAATACCCGGGCGCGGCGGTGCTCTCCAGCTGCGCCGCCGCCCGCTCCAACACCGGCATGATCCGCTATCTCGGACCCGAACGCGCACAGAACCTGGTGCTGCAAGCCCTTCCTGAGGCGGTCATGGGCAAGGGCCATGTGCAGGCATGGGTCACCGGCTGCGGCGTACCCGACACCGACCACACCGACACCGCCGATATCCAACGCACCGCCATCGGTGCCCTGCTCGCCCACTACAGCCTTACACGAGATGGTGCGGACAGCAGCGCGAACAGTGAGGCGCGTGCCATGCCGCCGATCGTGGTGGACGCCGGCGCTCTTGACCTGTTGCCGGGCCATGTGCCGCCGCAGGTGGTCATCACACCGCATGCCGGCGAACTGGCCCGCCTGCTCACGCGGATCGATGCGCCGACGACCCGGGACGAGGTCATGGGCGAACCGTTGCGGCATGCTCGACGCGCCTGTGAACTCACCGGCGCGACCGTGGTGCTCAAGGGCGCCACCACGGTGATCGTCGGCACCGACGGCAATGGCGGCATGTGCACCTTGGTGTGCGGCCGCGCTCCGGCGTTCCTCGCCACGGCAGGTGCAGGCGATGTGCTCGCTGGCATCATCGGCGCCCTGCTCTCGCAACGGGCCCAGGAATTGATCGACGACCCGACGCTTGTGGCAGAAACGGCCGCAGGTGCGGTCTATACGCATGGTTTGGCGGCAGCCATGGCCGCGCACAGCGACCAGCATGCGTGGCAGACGCCGCACCTGTACGGCGAGCCGAAGCGAGACATCGCCCAATCCGCATGCGGCCACCCGATCATCGCGAGCGATGTGATCGCATCGCTGCCCGCGGCGTTCGACCTGCTCAACACCACCGCACGTTACGAGGACTGACCGTTCGCCCTTGGATTGCCTGCGGTGCTCCGTGTTTCGCCGATGACGTCATACGGCATGCACTTGCAGGCGATCCACCACACCACAGTCGCAAAGCCCAATACGAACGGCCATGCCGACCGCCATGTGCACAACCCAATCGTCAGCGCGTACAACAGCGCGGTGCGTGCCGCATAGAACGCCAGACGTTGCGGCAAGGTGCGCTGGGTGGATTCCACCGTCATACGGGTGAGGAAACAGCCAATGGTGCGCCCATGCGTGCACCACGGCACCACGCCTTCAAACAGCACGAACCAGACACTGAGCAACACAAGGAACGGAAGTCCCTCAGGGTCGATTGCGCCGCGCCCCAGATACGACCACAGCACAATCGACAGCATCTGGCACATATAGACAACGCCCATGTCCACGGCAAGCGAGACGCACCGGCGCAGGAACCCCGGGCGCACGGTCACCTCCGCCTTATCGATGTGCGGCGCAGGGAATGCGCGGTTGCACCACAGGCCCAGCATTACGCCAACCGCGCCGCCCAGCGTATTGGTGATGACATCGTCGATGTCGCACACACGGTACGCGCACGGATACAGGTGGAAGATGCCAGTGAGCTGAGCGACCTCGATGCCCACCGATGTGGCGCAGCACACCGCGACCGCCACCCAAGACGGCAAGCGGAAGAACCGGATCAGGAAGAATCCCATCGGCACGAACAACACGATGTTCATGCCCAACTGCAGGATGGCGGTCACGCCGTCGGTACGGATGTCGCCAATGAACCGCAACGGGTTGAGCTGCGCACCAAGATGGTGCGTGGCGCAGTACGCAGCGGAATCCTGCGGCCACGGATACAAGGTGAAACAACCCAAGCCAAGCACATACAGCATGAACGCATAGGCGCCAAGTACACCAGCCGGACGAAGACGGTTGTCGCGATGGTACAGATAGACCGCCGCCGGCACCGTCAACAGCACCGCCACGAACGGCCACAGCAGCACGGCCAGCTGGAACGGTTTGGAAAACGTGGAGAGAAACCCGGTCATGATGCCTTCCCTGCTCGATATGTGACTTGGTGTGTGTCTCCCTCACGATAGGGTCTTGGCCACAGCCCGCCCATCATCCTCATGGACGGTTTGGCAGGCATCGTCGTCCTCAAGAATGACACGGTGCGCTGAGAGGAAAACAACCGTGGTTTCACCCCGGTTTCCCTGCACTTTTGGCGACTGGTGTGCCATACTCAACCGTGCAAGGCACCGTGCAAGGCCTGCGCTCGCGGTCACGCGCGCGGCCGCACGGCATGATCTATTGGCTAAGGAGCGCATCATGACATTGCTGCAGCATGAAATCACCGACTTCACCGTGTCGGCATACAACAACGGCCAACTTCAGGACGTGAGCAAGAAGGACCTGCTGGGCCACTGGTCGGTGTTGTTCTTCTACCCCGCCGACTTCTCGTTCGTCTGCCCCACGGAGCTTGAGGATCTGGCCGATCATTATGACGAGTTCAAGCAGGCTGGCTGCGAGGTCTATTCGGTCTCGTGCGACACCCAGTGGGTGCACAAGGCGTGGCATGACGCGAATGAGAAGATCGGCAAGGTGAACTACCCGATGCTCGCCGACCCCACCGCCACGTTGGCGCGTGACCTCGACACCTACAACGAGACGACCGGTCTGGCCGAACGCGGCGACTTCATCCTCGATCCGGAAGGCCGTGTAGTGGCCTACGAGGTCATTTCTTCGAATGTGGGGCGTGACGCCGACGAGATCCTGCGCCGTGTCAAGGCCTCGCAGTTCGTCTACGAACACAGCGATCAGGTCTGCCCGGCCAAGTGGGAGCCCGGCGAGGAGACGATCAAGCCGAGCCTCGACCTCGTCGGCGAACTGTGATGGCCATGGACCAGAGCATGACCACCCCACAATCGCAGATGTATGACGCCGTCGTCATCGGCGGCGGCCCGGCGGGCCTGACCGCCGGCATGTACCTGGCGCGCGCACGTTACCGCACGCTGATCATCGAACAGGCCGATTTCGGCGGGCAGATCACCATCACATCCGAAGTGGTGAATTACCCGGGCGTGCCGATGACCGACGGCCGCAAGCTCACCGCCGTGATGCGACAGCAGGCGCAGGATTTCGGCGCCGAACTGCGCGTGGGCACCGCGACCGGCATCGACGCGCAGGGTGACATCAAGACCGTGCATACCACGCGCGGAGACGTGCAATGCTTCGCCATCGTGCTCGCCATGGGTGCCGCGCCCCGCAAGATCGGCTTCGACGGCGAACAGGAATACGCCGGCCGTGGCGTGGCCTACTGCGCCACATGCGACGGTGAGTTCTTCACCGGCAAAGACGTGCTTGTGGTGGGCGGTGGATTCGCCGCCGCCGAGGAATCCGTGTTCCTGGGCCGCTATGCACGCGCGGTGACCGTGCTTGTGCGCGAAGACGACTTCACCTGTGACGCCGCGGTGGCCCAGCACGCCAAGGACGACCCGAAGATCACCGTGCGCTACGGCACCGAGCTCGCCGGCGTCACCTCAGGGTCCAAGGGCTTGACCGAGGCGGTGCTCAAAGACGCCCACACCGGCGAGACGACTGTGTGGAAGCCGCAGGACGGCGGAACGTTCGGCGTGTTTGTGTTCGCCGGCTACGAACCGCAGACGCAGATCGTGCGCGGCGTGGTGGAGCTCGACCCCAACGGCTATGTGGTGACCGACGTCGCGTTGTGCACGTCGGTCCCCGGCGTCTTCGCCGCGGGCGACCTGCGCGTCAAGGACCTGCGGCAGGTCGTGACCGCGACCGCCGACGGCGCCATCGCCGCAGTGCATGCGGAGGAATACGCCGCCGCGGCGAGCACGCGCACCGGCATCACACCGCAGGCGCCGACGTCGACCCCGTACCAGCGCCGTGAGGCGCAGGGCGAGGCCGGCGCACCGAACCAGACGACGCCGGCCCCGGCCGCGAGCACGAGCCCGCAGGCCGACGCCGAACATCCGGTGAGCGCGGTGTTCACGAACGATGTGATCGCGCAACTCAAGGTCGTCTTCGCGCGCATGGAGCGCACGGTCACGCTGCAGCTCCAGCTCGACCGCACGGAACTGTCGCACCAGTTGCAGTCGTTCATCGACGAGCTCGTCTCGTTGAGCGACGGCAAGCTCGAGTCGATCAGCGAGACCGTCGAGGAGCTCTCGGCCAATGGGCGCGGCGCGGTGGACTACGACCGGCCGCTGCCCTACGCCACGCCGATGGTCCGTCTGATGGTGCGCGACGACTCCGGCATGCTGCAATCCACCGGCATCGCGTTCCATGGCGTGCCCACCGGGCACGAGTTCCATTCGTTCGTGCTCGGCATCTACAATGCCGCCGGCCCCGGCCAGCCACTGATTGGCGACGAACACGAACGCATCGAAGCGATCCACGATCCTGTGGAGATCATGCTGCTCGTCTCGCTCACGTGCACGATGTGCCCGGAGACGGTGCGCGCGGCGCAACGCATCGCCTCACTGAACAGCAATGTGCGCGCCGAAGCGTATGACCTGGCGCACTTCCCCGAGCTCAAGGAACGCTACGACGTGATGAGCGTGCCGTGCATCGTCGTGCGCCGCCACGGCCGTGAGGCGATCGAGTTCGGCAAGAAGAACGTCTCGCAGATGCTCGACGTGCTCGACGCGGTCTGACCGCGCGACTTGAGCAGAGGTGGCCGGGGTATAGGAACAACCATCATCCGGCTACCTCTTTTTGCTATACCCAACCATTGCCATATCACGGTCCGGGCGTTGAGCGAACACCGCGCAAGACGCTACACTGTGTGGTGGGCGCGCCTGCGATCGGCGCGCATTCCCGCCCCAACTACAACACAAGGAGCCGGCCCATGACCTCACCCCAGCCCATCACCGACGTCGTGTTCGATTTCTGCGGTGTGCTCATCGACTGGCAGTGCCGCGCGGCGCTCGACGGCCACTACCCCGCCGAACTGGTGGACCGCATCGCCGCGGACGACGACCCGTACGGGTTCTTCCGGTATGAGGACGACATGGACTCGGGCATGGACTTCGCCGACGTCTATCCGCGCGTCGTCGCGGAACAGGGGCAGGAGATCGCGCGCATCTTCGAGTATTACATCGCGCATTACGGAGACGCGCTCCCCCGCCTGATTCCGGGCGCGGAAGATTTGCTACGCGACCTGATGCAGGCCGGCGTGCGCGTCTGGGGATTGACGAACTGGTCAGGCGAGACGTTCCATTACGCGTTCGAGCGCTTCCCGCAGCTCGACGCGCTGCTCGGCGGCACGGTCGTCTCGGGCATCGAGAAACTGCGCAAACCGAACCGCGACATCTACGAGCTCGCACAGGCCCGCTTCGGGCTCGACCCTGCGTGCACGGTGTTCTTCGACGACACCCAGAAGAATGTCGAAGGCGCTGCAGACGCGGGCTGGCATGCGTGCCGCTTCACCGACGCACAGCAGGCGCGCCGCGACCTCGCCGCGCTCGGCGTGCAGTTGGGCGAACACTGACCGACAGTTGACCGCAGAACAGGGGGAAAACACCATGGCGACACTACTGCAGCTCAAATACATCGTGAAAATCGTGGAATGCGGGTCTATGAACGAAGCCTCGCGCGCACTGTACATCTCGCAGCCCGCGCTGAGCTCGTCGGTCAAGGAGCTGGAGAACGAGCTGGGCATCGAGATCTTCACGCGCTCCTCGCAGGGCATCGCGCTGACGGTCGACGGCGCGGAGTTCCTCACCTACGCGCGCCAGGTGCTCGACCAGGCCGCGCTGCTCGAGGAACGCTACAAGAACGCCAAACCGCGCAAACAACTGTGCTCGGTCTCCACACAGCACTACATGTTTGCAGTGGAGGCATTCGTGAAGATGATCAACTCGTTCCGCTCAGACGAATACGAGTTCACGATCCGCGAGACGCAGACGCGCGACATCATCAACCAAGTGGCGAACATGCGCTCGGACATCGGCATCCTGTACCTGTCCGAGTTCAACAAGCAGGTGATCGGCAAACTGCTGCGCGAAAAGCATCTGGAGTTCCACCCGCTCTTCCGCGCTCCCCTGCACGTGTTCATCTCACGCGACAATCCGCTCGCGATGAAGAGGAAACTGACGATGGAGGACCTGAAGCCCTACCCGTTCATCCAGTACGAGCAGGGCAACGAAGGCAGCTTCTACTTCGCCGAAGAGGCGGTGTGGCCCGACTATGCGCCCAAGCAGATCAATGTGACCGACCGCGCGACGATCCTCAACTTCATCATCGGGCTCAACGGGTACACGGTCTGCACCGGCATCGACAATGGCGACCTCAACAACGAACGCATCGTCACCGTGCCGCTGGAATCCGACGAGACGATGCTGCTCGGCTGGATCACCAACGAGCGCGCCAAGCTCTCCCACCCCGCCCAGATCTACTTAGACAAGCTCAAGGAGGTCATCGCCGAGCACGGGTATGCAATCCTGTCGGAGTGATGAATAAACAGATTATTAATAATTATATAAGAAGAGAATAAAACGAACCTACCCTCTATGCTGTTTGCTTTGTGCGCTTGTGGTGTGGCGGTGGTGGGTTGTGGTTTAATGCTTACTTTTCGTAAGTACCATACTTCTTGATAGTGCACATGCTACACTCGTGCCATGCAAGAAATCGACATTTTCAGCAAAACCTGCCCTACGCGGTTCGCCCTTTCAACAATCAGCGGAAAATGGGGGTTGCTCATCATCCTCGCGTTGGCCAACCATCCCCTGCGCTTCAGCGAGCTTGTGCGGCATATCGGCGGCATCAGTGAGCGCATGGCTTCACAGACGCTCAAGTATATGGAACGCTATGGCGTGGTACGCAGGCACGTCGTACAGCACGCCACTCCCCCTCAGGTCGAATACGCCCTGACGCCGTTGGGCAGGCAGTTCGTCAAACCCCTCCAGCAGCTCGTGACCCTGGTCAACACGAATGCTGACGTGATGGTGTACGAGCGTGACTGAGTGCCTACACCGCGCATAGGGCTCACTCTTCCCTACCCCTGTTTCCTGAGGGGAAGACACCGTTTAGGCCAATTTTATTTCTCTCTTTGGCATACATATGTGCACGATGCATGCCAAAGTCAGATAGCGTGTTCTGGTTGAATGCTGATTCTTGTACCGAGAGCATGCAGTACTTTCAATATGGTCGTGAAAGAAGGATTGCCTTGTGCACTCAGGCTTTTGTATAGGCTTTCTCTGCCTAGGCCCGCATCTTTGGCGATTTTCGTCATACCCTGTGCTTTGGCAACATCACCAATAGCGGCTTGGAGCAACGCAGGATCGTCTAATTCAATGACTGCGTTGAGGTATTCGGCGATATCCTCTTCATTATCAAGATATTCCGTAACATCCCATTTGGTGGTTTTAAGCGTCATTTTATTCTCCTCGATATAGAGCAAGAAGTTTTCTCGCTTCGGTAATTCCTCTGGACTGATCGTCTTTACTACTTCCGATCAGTAAAATAACAAGCACATCATTGTCAATGGTGTAGTAGATACGATATCCTGGCCCAAAATGGAACCTCATTTCACTTATGCCACCGCCAATGCCATGATGATCTCCGGTGATGTGGTCGGAGATTTCGCATTGTCTGAGCCGTGCGCTGATTTTGGCTTTTGCTTTGCTGTCCCGCAACTTGCGGAACCATTTGTCGAATTGCTCAGTAGTACGAATCTCCATGGATTAAATGTATTCTACAGGATACATTTTGTCAAGCTAGCTTGGTGTCGAGTACTTCTATGCTCATGTGGATAAGTTCACGTGGCTGCCATGCAGATCGGTGCGTTTTCACGTGTCGATGCGGGTGATGGCGCACAGGGCTTTGTTGCGGTAGGTCAGATCGCCGCGCGCAGTGAAGCCGAGGCGCTCCCAGAAGGCGTTGCCTGCATCGTTGCGTGAGAAAACGACGAGGGCAACTTTGATGATGCCTTCGTTCGCGAGCGCATGCAGTGCCGCATTGA
Source organism: Bifidobacterium pseudolongum subsp. globosum (assembly GCF_004155535.1). Lineage (GTDB taxonomy): Bacteria > Actinomycetota > Actinomycetes > Actinomycetales > Bifidobacteriaceae > Bifidobacterium > Bifidobacterium pseudolongum_C. The sequence continues at coordinate 106,812 of NZ_RYUH01000010.1, forward strand.
CGAGTGCGGTGCCGATGCCTTGGTGCCAGTGTAAGGGGTTGACGGCGGTGTGGTAGATATAGCCGCGTCGTCCATCATGTCCTGCGAGAATGGCGCCGGTGATTATTCCCTCTTGCTCATCGACGAAGCAGGTGTTGGAGTTGCGTGTGAGATATCTGGTGGTGCCTTCGCGTGAGTCGTCGATGGTGTTGAGTCCCATGCCGGTGCATGCCATCCAGCATGCGTGGGCGGCGTCGTAGTTGTCGGGGGTCATAATGCGAATCATGTGGTGGACCTTCTGCGGATATCGGTACGTGCCTGTGATTGGTGAGGCCGTGTTCGAATCAGATATGACAACCATCGAACATGGCCCCACGTCCTGTTTTATTTCAACCCCACCATGAATGCTTGTCTGCGAGCGCGTGTGAGTGCCACGTAGATGAGGCTCCGGTATTGTTTGCATAGCTCTCGTTTTGATACCACGTCGGTTGCCTCGTCGAGCAACCATCGGGGTGGTACGGTACCGGAGTTGATATCCGCTACTATGACGGTGTCGAATTCAAGGCCCTTGACTCGATGCATAGTGGCGATGCGAATACCGGGCTTGTCGATGTCTTCCGCTTCTTTGTCAAGCATGTATGTCATGTATCCATGCTGGTCGAGGTATTCGGCCCATGCTTTGCATAACGGGTTCGTTGGCGTCACAAGGCATATGTTCCGTTCGTAGTCGGGATCATGCTGTTGGATTTGTTCATCAATCCAATCAGTTACGGCCATACGTTCCTCTTGGGTGTTACTGAACTGTTGTGCAGCTGGTGCCGGCCCTTGCATCAGTGAGTGGCTGTCGTTGGTTTCGACCTCTTCTCCATTGAGGTCGTCGAAACGTTCTGGTTCGCCCTGCTGAATTTGGTTAAGAACCGCTTTAAATGCTTCATCAGCTACGTCCGTGCCACTTGTGTCGAACACGCGTTCGGCGGCGTCGCGGATCTGTTCGGTTGTGCGGTAGTTGATGCGTAGGCGCCTCGACCGCCCTTGGATGGATATGCCACATTGTGAAAGTGTGACGGTCTTTCCGTAAATGCGCTGTTGGGCATCACCGACAATGAAGAGATCATTGGCGCTTTCAGGCACCATCGCACGGAGCATGCGATATGCCGGGGCACTGAAATCCTGGCCTTCGTCCACGATGATATGCGCATATGACGAGGTGAGTCGGCTGTTGCGAAGGGCGTCTTCCACCATATTCATGGCTTGATAGATATCCCACTGCTTATGTTCGCTCATATACCGGTGATAGGCTTCGGTGACTTTCCACAGTGACGCTTTCTGCGCACGTGACATACGCAGTCCACGCCCGCGTCGTGAAGACTGGAAATACTCAGTGAGTGTTCTGATGCCCTTGTCCTTGATCACTTCCTCCCATTCGTCACGTAGGAATGCTTCCTTGCCTTTCCACTCCGTCTGTCCGCTTTCCGCAATCGCTGCCTCCCATGCATTTTCGAGTTCGGCGTCCCCATAGGTTAGGCGATAGTCAAATCCGCGCCTATGCAGGCAGTTGGCCACATATCGGTCAAGGTTGAGAACATCGATGCGTTTGAGCTCTTCCTGTGTGCAGATGAGCTGGAGATTAGCTTTGATATCCGTCGCGAGATTCCTGCTGTATGTCGTGAACAGCACCTTGTGCGCACTATGCTGCTGGACAAGTCGTGCGGCCAGATACTTCGCGCGATGCATCGCGACGATCGTTTTGCCGGTGCCGGCGCCGCCGGTAAGACGATAGGAGCCTTTGAAGTTCCGTTCCACATACCGCCTTTGCGAGGGATGGAGGAACACACGCCACTGTTCAAGCGGTGCGTCCAGAATTCTACGCAAATCGTCTTCGCCTTCCACAATGACGAAATTCTCCTGCGAGGCATAGCTTGTGAGTGCCTTGCGGTAGTCTTCATCGGCCGGCAAATGACCCATGTCCCCCGCATCAAATGTTGTGGATTTGGTGGTTTTATCCAAGCCCACATATTCGCTGTAACCATTCGCATCCGCTGCAAGATCGAGTACGTCTTGGATGCTGCTACCATCGGCGATAAGCTCCAAATATGGCACGCAATCATCTGGCAGTTGCTCAATACGATCCTGCAACTGCCCGTAAGTCCTGAGCTGGAGAATGATCTCCTGCCAAATATAGGGCACGCCAAACGCTGTCAGCTCCTGCCGCGTGAGTTTGAGGAACTCCTCCGGCAGTGGCTTGCCCGCCTCCTGTTTATCCCAAGACACCATCGGCTCAACCATGTCCGATCGCTGCCCATATGTGTTCGCCATCTGACCGTCATACTGGGAAGCATACGGAGTCGGAGCCGGCTGTGCCACAGCCCCCTCTTCCACGACGTCATACAGCTGCACGGCATTGGTTGCTGTGTTGATATCGATGCGTTTCCTGCTTGCCCACGCATACGCGTCGTCATGCTGGCCCACGTAGAGCAGCAGGTATACATTTGATTTGTCGTCATGGCCAAGGATCACGCGGTATCCGCTGTTGACCCTTGCCGAGAACAGTTTGCTGTCCTTGGCATTGTGCAGCGTCTCCTTATGAATTGACCCGGAGTTTGGATCCTTCTCGAACTTGTCTAGGAATGCGCGCACCTGGTTCTGGTTGGTTTTGGAAAGCTCACTCATCGCCTTGAGAAAAGGTTTGGCGATGGCGATTGTCGGCTTGTCGTCTATCATCACATTGCTCCGTTCCGTACTATCAACCTATTATGCCTACTGATTGCTATGCCGCAGTGGCTCCACTTGCCGCTCGTCAACATCGGTGATGACAGTCCACCCATCCGCCTCATACGCATCACGGGTAGTCTGCGTATCGTCGATGTAATCGTCAGGAATGAATACGAACCGTGCATCATCCCAAATCAACGCCGCTTCACCCAAGCTGACACCCTCCGCATCCAATGCCTCGCTGGCGACGGCGTCCGGGACAACAAGATGCATACGTGCGAGTTTGCGTACTTGTTCCTGGCATGGCTCCCCAAGATACTGGAAGTTTTCGTTCTCGAACACCGGCTGCCAATCCCCGCCGTCCGGCGTCTGCACATCAATGGCCGCAGTATGAGCATGGTGTATGGTCTGTTCGATCAACGGCAGATACAGTTGCGCATCGATTGCGAAATCTGTCACGAACGTGAGGTAGCCCGAGTATTGCAACACATTAGCAAGATGCCAGAAGCTGCTCCACTGCCGTTTGAAGTCCTCACGCTCAGACGCGGAATAGGTCTCCCACAGTTCCGGGTCTGGCACCTGTCCGTCGGACGCGAGCGCATCGTTGAAATGCAAGAGAATACGTGCAATGGCTTCAAGACCATCCTCCTGCGTTGCATAACTATAGATGGAGAGACGATCATAGTCATGGTCGGGATTATAGACAGAGCATCTGGCCAGCTCGCTGTCGCGCAGCCCAGTCAGGTCACCCATGGCATGTTCGAATGCCGTAGGTTTCGTGCTCGCGCGTTGATGCTTCCTGTCGAAGAGACCCCAGCTAATGGCGTTGGCAACGGCTTTCATTTTGTCTTCAGCGTTGACGTCGGTCAGTTGGAATGCCAACAGGTCCATCGTCCCGTAGCGTCCCGGGTCGATGTCCGATACCTTGTGCTGCCTCATGAGTTTGCGGCATGCCTCTTTCCATGGCATCGTGTTGATGTCCAGCATTGGATCGGCCAAACTGTTTGGCGCGGTCTGGTTGAGGAAGCCCATCACGTCGTCATAGGTCAACGTCCATACGCGGTATCCTGCGCGCCGTAGTGCTTCACGTTTGAGGGTGTCCTCTCCCATGATTGGCGCATGGAATTGAAGTCCGTCAGTGAATATGGCGATCTTGGATCCCTCATCATCGTCTGCACAGCTGATGATGAAATCGGGTCTACAGGATACCGCCACGCCTTGTTCGGGTCCCAGATCCACTTGCAGGTCGATTTCCCACTTGGCTCCGTTGACGGTGAGCAGATAGCCTTCGCCATGCTGTAGCGAATAGTTCTTCGCCCATGTGCATCGTGCGCCACGATTGTCGTAGGATGCTGTCAATGGTTGCGAGCATGTTCTGGACAACGCTTCCAGGAACTGCTGTTCGAGGGCGCTGTCCAGTAGATGGTTCACGGAGATATCGCTCACTGTTTTGACTGGTTCGAAGGAATGCGCGTCATTGATGATCGGTCCGAGCATGTCGAGCGCGAGGGAACGTGAGATCGCGTCGAATTGTCGTTCCTGCCGCCAACCGAGCAGGCAGTTGTAGCAGCCGTCGGTGTTGTTGGCGTGGCAATAGTCGCATTCGTCGATGACCGTGAACGCGTTGCGAAGCACTTCGACCATGGCGTCGCTGTCGGCGCCGAGTTGTTTGAGGTATCCGGTACCTCCTGGGACCTCGTCGAATATGACGAGATATGTTTTGCGAATGTTCGTGCCGTCCAAGGCCGGTTCGTTGCTCAGCACGGCATTGAGATGGTCAATGTTGCCGAATTTGTTGCGCAAGCCGAGCATGATCGCCGCGGAGAATGATGCGGCCGCCGCATTCCCTCCCCTGGTGTCGGCGATGCCGGGCACAAGCAGTCTGAGCATTTCGGTGTTGAACTCGCGATATAGGAACAGGCATTGCTGACCATCGGTCTTTTCAAGCCCTCGCCTGTTCGGGCATGTGTAGGCGTGCCGTTTCGGAGGGATCCTGCCGCTCTTGTCCGCGAGCGCACCGCAGGAGCTGCATACGAGGAATCCTTTGCGTATCTCCTCCATGCCGTTGACGATCATCTTCGCACCCTGATTGTCGGCTTCACCGAAGTTGATTTCCCGTAGGGTGCCGTGTGGCACGTATTCGTAGCCGAAGTCGGTGTCGCCGTTCAGTTTCCATGCGTGCTTTACGTCTTCTCGTTTGACGTCAACAAGCATGTCCGTTTGGAACATCGATCGGCTACGTGTGTCGTCGCCTTCGTCGATGAGACTTTCACGGTAGGTTTCCTCGGAGATGACGTTGCTGATGCGCAGCATCGGCATGCACTGTCCGTTCTCCGCCCAGCGTGGGTCGCCGCACACCGGGCAGGTGGCGTTGTTGTCCACCGATTTGGGTTCCGCATGCGAGCAGTTGGGACACAGTCGCCATGCCGGGACGTCTGTGTTCATGACGCCGTCGTCGTAGAGGACTCGGTTGATTGCGAACTTGTGCCCTTGTGCATAGAATGTGTTGCCCGGTGCGAGTTCGGTGATCGCCGTCATCGCAGGCCGTTCGTATGATCCGGTCTGTGTCTTCTTGGCTATGCGTTTCGTGTGCTTGTCTGTTGCATGAGTGGTTTTCACCTCCGATTCCGGATCGGCTTTGAGCACGGTGTGCAAGGTGACACCGCCTTCGGGGAATGCGTAGTTCGGCAGGATGCCTTCATTGCACATGAAGTTGAAGACGTTGATCTTTTTGATGGCACGGATGTTATTCTCGACCACTTTGAGTTCGATGGCGCATTCGTGAATCTGCACATCGGTCGAAGGGTCCTGCGGTTTGTCGCTGAATTCCTTCTTGAGCTGTTCGAGTTCCTTCTGTTGTGTTTCAAGGTGCTCGATCATGTGTTTTGCGGTTTCGAACGCCGTGGCGATGCGCGCGGCGAGCGTCGGATGTTCCGTCACACCTGTCGTGCCGCCTTCGAGGAACAGGCGCAATGACTGTTCCAACGCGGCGTCAATCGCCGTGTCCTTGGTGGAAAACATCTCATGGAATGCCTGCAGCAACTCGGCGGTGTGCGTGCGGGTGTATTCGAGGAACGTCAACGGGAACCCGTTCGTTTTCGCGTCCATGACCTCGAGGCTATGCGCGAGCTTCTTCCTGATGATGTCCTTCGGCTCCATGCCCTGCATGAGGCATGCATGCACCCAACGGTCCATCGCGAAGGCGGTGAGTTGGCGTTCGAGCACGGCGCTCGCCTGCAGGAACACATGCGGCGGTTGGACATGGCCGCCGATCATCTCCTGCGCCCTGTTGTAGAAATACCGGTCATGGGGGCGGCTGTTGGCGACGGCGAGGACGAGCGCGTTGCCGTCACGACGCCCGGCTCGGCCCACACGTTGCAGGTACTGCGACTGGTTCGGTGGGATCGATGAGAGGATCACCGTGGACAGGTCGCCGATGTCAATGCCCATTTCAAGCGTCGGTGTACAAGCGAGCACATTCACGTCACCCGCGCCGGCGCTGGATTGCTTGAATTGTGTTTCGAGCTTGTTGCGCGTCTCGGCGTCCACGAGGCCGGTGTGTTCGGCGGCATGGATGCGCGCTACTGGAGGGATTGTGTGATACAGCTTGTGGTAGTACCCCCAATCCTGCATCGGCTCATCAAGCGCCAAACGCCCCCGGCAGTAAGGATTCCGGCAGTGCAGGCCAATCCAAGCCTGTTTGTTGCCGCGTGCGCCATCATAGGTGCGTCCGCACGAGTCGCAATGCAGAGCGATGACATCATCGACGACGTAGCATTGTGATTCGTCAAGGCCGTACACCTGTTGCGTTCCGAATCTTCCGTTTGCGCATGTTCTCGCCACGATGAGACCATGCGACACACAAGCCTGCAGCAACTGGTCGAGGATGATCTGTGGCTGGTTGCCTGCAAGCATGACCTCAGTGGTCAGATACCCGTTCACGATGGACATGTACCGGGATGTGGAGAGTGTCACAAATCCGGTTTTCGCCGTGGTTTTTGTATCGGTGAGGAAATGCGGTTCGGATTTCATATAGCTTCCCGGCATCCATTGCAGATGCTTGTTCGAAAGCAAAAACGGATTGCCACCTTGCTCGATGTACTGTCCGTATAACGGGTCGGCAAACGCACCATCAAGCCGCAGCACATTGAGCATGTCCAAGGCCATATGCAGCCAATCCCCATCCGCTTCGAGGAGGACGTCACCTCCAAGCTTGGCCTGGACACGCGCCTGTGCATCCTGTGCAAGGGCTTCGAGGACGTGCTCGTCATACCCCAGTACGGCGCATCCGGTCTTCTCCAGCGTCCGACCAATACGGGACCGGGAACCAAGCTCATGCAATGTCTCGATGCGTAGGCGCTTGTCGATCTGCTCAATCAGATCATGCCGCCGCTGCCCCGACTGCTTGTTCGCTGCACGCCGGTACTCGTCCATCCACGTCATATTCGCGGGCGTGAAGCGCATGATGAAGTCAATGTCATCCGCATACATCGTGTGGTGATATGCACTCTGCTTATCGAGGTAATCAGCGAGGGACGCTTTGCCACCCCATTGATGCTCTAGGTAGTCGACGGCGTTGTTGCGCAGCGCAAACCGCCATGTGCGTGAGTTGAACGCACTCGCACGGAACGCGGCATCCTGCACACTGTCCGAGAAGACAATCGTCTTGTCATCATCGTTGTACCTGTCACCGATGAGTTCGGTGAGCATGACGCTCATCTGCGGCGTGGCACGGAAGCCAAGCAACGCGAGATCGGCATCACTGCCACAGAACGGGCAGCGGTAATGCTTGCGTTCGTTGCCGACGCTTTCGAGCCCCAGGATCTGCATCGGGATGCGGTCCGTGCCACAGGTGGGACATGTGCGCTCACCAGCATCGAACTGTTCCGTATGGGTGAAGCGCATGCAATCGGCATTCGGACAGAAATACCCCAGTTCGGCGTGACCAGATGGCAGCATGTCCGTGGGACTCCATGGGCGCATGACCGCGAGCGCATTGCTTCTGAACTGGAAGTATATGTTGACGAAGCTCTTCTCCCCCGCTTCGATGCGTTGTGTCCGTTCGTTGATGCTGCCCACCCAGCCGGTGTTGCCGCAAATACGGCAATTGACGATGGGCAGGTATTGTTTGGATTGCACCGCATCCAATTCGTAGAGGCTGCCATATTGCACGGTCTTGTCCATCCCGCAGACCGATGCGCGCATCTGGCGTAGTTCCTTCGTCCACAATTGCACCTGCACGTCAAGAAACGGCCGCAGGTTCCCGTCCCCGTGTTCGTCGATGCGCGCATGGCTGACCAATGCGACGAGCGCGTCGAGCACCGCGATCTGCTCATCCGGTTGCAGGCGGCTGAATGCTTGGAATTGGCGTCCGAGCTCCACGCGCAGATCATCGTTGAGCATGTGTGGCTCATTGTGCAATGCGATGACGAATTGGCGCAGCAAGTCGCTTCGTTTGAGCCATGTGGCTAGCTGGACACGACTGTATGCCGCATCCGGATCGGGCAGATTCTGACCGAGGATGGCTCGGCACGCCTCGGTCAGATAGACGTCAGGATCATCATCGTTCAACTCGAGTGCACGTAGCCGCAGCGTTTGCTCACCGTATGGGATCAGGTGAATTGGCTCTCCCCCGTCGAAGAACTCCGCTGCGTCGAGGCGGTTTTCGGTGATGATGCTTTCCGGTGTAAATGGCGTGTTGAACACGGCGGAGGCGAAGTCGCACAGGTGCTGCGCATCCTCGGGGCCGGATCCCATCGTGGCTGATGTGCCGACGAAGCAGATGTCCTCGCACGGTGTCTGCAGCCGGTCGGAAAGCCGCCGGATGAGGCATGCCAAGTCAGTGCCTTGGGCGCCATCGAAGGTGTGCAGCTCGTCGACGACGAAGTATTTAAGCGTCTCGGGCTCGTTGCCATCCCACAGCTTGGAGTCCTGAGGCCGGATGAGCAAATAGTCGAGCATCTTGTAGTTCGTCAACAGGATATCCGGAGGGTTGCGCAGCAATGCGTTATGGTCAGTGATGATTGACTGTTCGGACATGGCGGTGCTCGTTGCATGTTTGTCGGTCGTGCTTTTTCCGACATACATGCCGGCGGTCACATTGTTACGCAGTTCCGGACTGTCATGGATCAGTTTCGCGATACGTTTCGCCTGATCGGCGGCGAGCGCGTTCATCGGATAGACCAGGATCGCCTTGATGCCAGTGTTGCCGAGCCTGCGCTGCTTGTAGCAGTACTGCAGGATTGGATACAGGAAGCATTCGGTCTTACCGGAACCGGTACCGGTGGCGACAAGCGTGGATTCGCTGTTGCCGATACGCTTGAACGCTTCCAACTGATGGATATACGGGTCATAGGACGGATGCAGGCAGTCTGAGAACGGGAAATCCCTCCTGTTCCCTACACGGAAGGGCAGTTTGACCGACACAAAGGGGTCGAGTGTCAGTCCATCATGCGCTTCGGCGAGTCGTCTGATGGAGCTTTGGAACGGCTTATTTGCCATCGGATAGGTCGTCTCCAGATAATCAACGAGTCCTTCACGGATGTGCCGCGCCATCACAATAGGAATCATCGGATGCCCTCCTACTCTGCCTTCGTGGCACACATTGCTTCACGCTCAATGCGTTCCCGCGCGAGTGCTTCGCCATATTTGGCTTCGAAGAACGCCCACGCGGTCCGGTAATCCTCGATACGGTCACAACGGTCATAAGGTGCCACAAACCTGATGTCGCGCTTAATCGGACCATCAGGCAACGTGTCGTCTTCGACGGTAATTGTCTTGACGAAACCGTCCTGTTCGTCACGGATCTGGTCGAACTGCTCACGTGTCAGCGATATCTTCGCGTATGCGCTTTTCTTCGAATAGACAACACGGCCATTGCGGTCATACCACGTGTCGTCCTCATAGGCTTTGAGCACCGGGAACGTAAGCCGGTAGATGTCGATGAGCTCATCCAAGGTCATGCCCAGCGCCATCGCCACGAGCACATCCAGTTCGACTAGCGACTGACGGCGGCTATATTCACTGCGCAACGGTGTTTCATAGGTCCACGTCTCAGCGAGCGCTGAGAACGTCGTACCAGACAGACGGGGATCCTGTTTGGACCATTGCATCATCGTGTAGGAGTCGTTCCAGCATGATTGCCACAGTTCTACGTATTCCTTGGTCAGACAGTTAAGCAATAGGCCTCTAGCGATAATCTCAGAAGCTAATACACTCCGTGGAATCGGCAGCAACTGCAACACACTTGTATTGAGATTGGTCTTACCAATAGAACGAACCAGATAATCCAAGGGAATAGAAGCCTGTGCCCCCATCATCAGCGCGAGCGAAGCGTAGCGCTGTGGGTGAACGCCGTAACCTGTTACGGCGTTCACCCACGCTACGCGTGGGTGCACGCCAGCGCTCTGCAATGTCCTTTCGCTATCAAGTCCGACCATGCCCCTACATACGATGTGGTACACCGCGTCGAAAGGTGTGCCATCAGCCATTTTCGGCATACGCTTCGCATATTCGGTTGCGGAGCACGCTTGTGCGTATTTCACACGTGGTTCGTAATCAGCAGGAATGGCGGTGAGATCCACAAGATCGTAATCGCTGTTCACCTTGTATAGTCTCCGCGTGGACTGCAATAAGGGATTGCCGACGCCAATGAACGGACTCGAATAGATGATTGGCTCGTCCTCATTTGGGAAATGCACATCATCCCTGATCGTCCCGTCCTTGCGGCTGTTGGTCTCATGCCACATACTCGAATACATGATGTCGACAGCAGGCATGTCAGCGAGATGCTCCGGACACCGCCCCATGCATTCAAGCGCGTGCAGTAGTGAATTCGTGTATATGCCGAGCAAGGGGGCTTGTGCAGCCTCTTTCGAAGGCATGTGCGCCAATGTCGCATATGCCTGCATAACGGTATCATCAATGGGGACAATGCGGTCATGATACCCTTGCACATTCCAATCGTCGGACTCCGTTTTCATCGGCTGCACGGTGGCATGGGCTGTGTCGGCATAGCATTCGTCGATGGTCTTCGGCAGGTACAACTTCCAAATCGAATCGAATCGGATATGCGATGCGTCGCCGTTGTCATAGATGTTCAAACTGAATGAAGTATGGTGATCCACACCATCGAATAGCTTCTTCTCGTTGAGGAACTGGAAATGGTAGCGCAGTCTCCTCAGCATCTGCTCGCGCAATACGCCGGCTTTCATATCGGCATATACCTCATCGGGATGGATGAACGCACTGACACCATCTGTTTGCCGCGTGTAATCCCATGCATTGGGAAGGAAGCAGCGGAACAGATTCGTCTGCTGTCCTTGCAACAGCGGATAGTTGCCCATCGCGTTGAAGAACGACGATTGGCCGGCATAGTCTTCATATTCTCTGATGAAGTGTTGACGCATGCTATCGGAGGAATCAAGGATATCTGGCAACACCTTATTCAGATCGGAAGCGCTTCGTTGATGGACCGCATACCGTGGATCAGCATCGGCAAGTGCATCAGAGGCTTTCCATTGCAATTTGACCCATGGCGGATTACCGACCATGAAATCAAAGCCACCATCGGCGAACACATCCGCAAACTCCAATTCCCAATGGAAGAACCGCTGCCGCTCACTGATTTTTCTCACCAATTGCAGACGTGGATGCCTCGCGACGAGTTCATCGAGATTGACAGTGTGGTACATCATATAGCCATGGGGGTCATCATCCGAGAATTGAGCCGTTCCTTCGTTGAACAGCGTCATGTCCCCCATCTCATTCGCGAGCGTCTCATTGATGTCCTCATCAGGGTTGACGAGCACGTTCGGTTCCGGTTCTAGAGGTTCGCCGTTAAGAATGAGTTGCATGTCATGCAGATATTCATCACGAGTTGGCAGCAGGTCAGCTTTCTCGATGGGCCAGAACCATAATGCGCACCAGTAGTCCATTGCGAGTTTGAGACGGGCGTACTCGCCGGCGTTGGATGCGCCGATGGAATGGTAGGACTGGTTGAGCAACGCGTCTTTGGTCGATACCGGCAATGCGCCGCTTTCTGTCTCTCCTTGCCAACCGTATACCTTCAACGCGTCGTGGGTTGTCGCCGACAGTTGTCTGCGCATATCGACGACACCTCGCCAGAGATGATCAATCACCGTGGAGAGGCGCTGCATCAATGCGACGTCATCATCCGAGTACGGCTTCGTGAAGATCTTGGCCCAATCCTTCATCCCTGCAAGATGTTCCGGTTCCAACGATTTGACAATCTTGTCGGAATATGAGCACATGTCTGGATCACCGGTGAGGAAATGGTAGACACGGCTGCCATGACGTGCCTTGGGCGTCAGTGCCACACGTTGTGGCTCATGGCAATACCATTGCATACCTTTTGTTGCCGTGGTGAGTTCCGCTGGTGTATAAGCCCTTCTGCGTGCACCGATCAATGAGTTACCACATATAAGCTGATCACCGAACCATGGGATGAATGAACCAGGGCAGATGGAGTTGAGCCACAGTGCAACCTCTGCTAATTCAACAGCGACCGGGTTCAGATCGACACCGTAGACGTTGCGGTCGGCGATGAGCATTTTCACCTTCTGCAGTTCGGTCTGCCTCGCATCGGCGGGAATCGCGGCATTCTGGCCTTGCTCGTCAATGAGTTCCTGTTCCCGTAAGCGCAGATACCATTCAGCGAGCTGGTTGATGGTCTCGTTAAGGAATGTCGCCGAACCCATCGCCGGTTCACAAATCCGCAACGTAAGGATGTCAGCCGCCTTGTGGATACGAGGTTCGATTGCTTTGAGGGCATATTTCACAAGGCACCGTGCCAACGAATCCGGCGTATAGAATGAGGCCGAAGTCTCGCGTTCGCGACCGGCCATGCGGTAGATGAACGTGCCGGGTTCATAGGTGCGTAGCTCGCCTTCATGCGGGCCGGATTCATATCGGACACGTTCCGACTCGGAATATGCTTCAAGCTGCTTTTCATCGACGAAGTAGCCAACGTCGAGCGGATCGAATTTGTCTTTGTCGCGTTTCACCTCATACAGTGTGGTCGTGGCGATGAATCCACGGTAAGACAGCAGACCTTCGTAAATGGCGCCCATCTGGCTGATGCCGAGCGACGAATAGGCGATGCGCTGCCTGCGCCGGGCTTTCCCTGTACCGGTCGAGCTCACGCTCATCATGTCAACGATGCGCAGCATGACGCTGTCGCGCAGTTCAGCGTCTTCAATCAGATAGGTGCGCTCCGGATCAAAGATATGAGCCTTGAGCGGCGGCAACGTGAACGCCTCATCCGCACCATGGATCACGCGGATATCATCGGCACGAGTTTTGGCCGGATAACCGTTGTAGATGATCTCATCGAGAATATGCAACGTGTCAGCCGCATAGGTGGTGTCTTCCAATTCCTCCATGCGGCCACGCATCGATTCGGCCAGATCACGCAACGATTCCAATGAGTATGCGGTGCGGTAGCTCGCCGCCTTCATCGGCGCATAGCCGAGTTCCGGCTTCGCTTCGATGAACAGCAGGAACAACAGGCGGTACATGTAACGCAGGCATTCCATCGTCAATTCATCGGCATCAATGTCAGTGACGCTCTTGTGCTTGTTCTCGGTCCAATCATGGATGACCTCATTGCCGAGCAACTCGACGCACTCACGCAACGCATAGCGCAAATTGTTGGAGACTGCGACTGATTGGGCAGTCGCCTGTTCCTCAAAATCGTCAAGCACCGACGCTGCGCCTTCTCGTGGCATCAGGTCGTGCTCGCTCAACAATGCGACCACCGCTTTGTATGTCGGCGTTTCGTTGCGCGCGTAGATGACATCAAAGTCGAAAAGCAGATATCGGCGGTCCGCCCACTTCGTCCGGTCGATGAGTGCAGCCTGATGGAGGCCAAGCAGCAGAATCCATCGTGATGCATGCTCCTCATCACTCAACAGCGCGTGTACACATTGCTCACCAGTCAGGTTTCCGCCGTCCATGACACTTTCCAGAATGCCGGTTTCGGCATCATCATCACTGCAGGTGAGCACATGCACACACGTATCACCGTCCGGAGCCGTTGCCCGTGTCCGCACCGTTATGGACTCCTGACGCGCCGACTGCACTGTCACCGGATCGGCCGCAATGTCATACCCCAATACGTCCAGCCATTGATCAAGGTAGTCCTGTATGGCCTCACGCCGATCCAAAGCGGTGGTGCTGTTGCAAATCGTCGTATAGCCAGCACGCAGCGAGCGCAAGTCTTTGACGACGGCATCCGACCCATCCCACTCACCGAGTGCGTTCTTGATGCATCCGGGTAGTATTTCCTGAACAAAGAACGGCATGTAGAAACCATTGACGGCATCCAATCCCACGAGAACGTTGGTATCCGTCGCTGTTTGTGCACTTGTCCTGCTCATCGTCGTGCTCCTGTGAATGCCGCGGCCACACGGATGACCGGCTCTCCTGTGGTCTCATATGAATCATGGACCCATTGTTCGTATTCGTTGAAAATCTGGTCACTTTCACGTTCGCTATGCGCGTCGATCAGTTTCCGATCATCCCTCCATCGGATGATGCGGTCGATCTGCGCATCGACATGCCGTTCGGCATCCTTCTTGTATCTCTGTTCATCGGAGCGAATCTGTTCACCGATACGTTGTATGGCATCCGGAAGGAGTTCATGTGTACGTCGCCGTTGACCGTCGGAAAGCGAATCATCCGAAACCTTGTTGATATACAGCTCTTTGCCAGCACTTGCATGGTATTCGCCACGATAACCGGTGACCTTCCACACATCCTCAATCGTCATGAGTTCGGCGAACGAACCGCCACGATACCGGACACCCACCCATTCATTGATGACCGGGATGGCGCGGTTGTTGGCGATTGACGCGGTGAGCAGGATGATCGTGTCCTCCATTGCGAGTCTACCGTTCTGGATGCCGATGATCGGGGCCTCATTGCGTCCATACAGCACGGTGGATGCTTTCATCTCCACCCAGTCACTAATCGGGCTCAACGCCCACAGGAACTGGGTGTTGCTCCAACGTTCATCGGACAACTGCGCCATCAGACCATTTGATTGCGCTCGCACATAGTCGACATCGGTACTCCAGCTGGCGGTGTGGCCATGCAGCACCTCGGCGTTCGGTGTTCTTCTGACAAGCCATTTGTATAGTTGGCTGTCCTTCGCGAATTCGACGCGGAATCCTGTTGCCTGGTCCAGATCCTGTATCCTGTCGATGCCTGCATGGCGTGTGATCTTCTGTGAATGCAATGCCTGGTCCACGAACTGCAAATCATCCATCAACCGCACAGCACGTTCATCGATGCGGGCATATGGGCTGGAACCGCCAACATCCGCCCCAGCACGTTGCCCCTGCCGATCATCGACATGCTCGTCCATGTCATCGAATTGCTCGAGTGCGGCCAGCGGATCGAAGAAGTCATCCCCCTCAGCTTCGACATCGATTTGCATCTCCTGCACATTGCTGTCAAGCCGTGCGGCGAACTGTTCGCCGCTTTCGCCTTCCTCCATCGCCTGCGCGGTGATCATCGTCTCGTCGTTGACGTCATAGACCTTCATCAGCATGGACGGGTCGCCGATATTGTCCCTCGCCTGCTTCTCCTTGTCGATGAGCACCTGCAGGATGCGTTCATCACCTTTGATCTTCGGATTTTCGGAACCAATGCGCATGAATCGGATGTCTGGAGTCTCATGCTGCCCATACCGGTCGATACGGCCGTTGCGCTGCTGGAACACCATCAGCGACCACGGTGTATCGAAATGAATCATGCGATGGGCCAGATGATGCAGGTTGAGGCCTTCCGACGCCACATCCGAGGCCACGAGAATACGTATCGGCTTCTTCGGATCATTGAAGTCGGCCACTGTCGCCTGCTGTTCCAGATCGGACATCGAGCCATCCATCGTGACGATCTCCCGTTCTTTCAACCCCAGATCGTTGCGCAGGTGCTCGGCAAGGAATTTCTTCGTCTCAATGCGTTCAGTGAAGATGACAATGCGATCGTTCCGTTCCCGCGTCCAATGGTAGGACGGGCTTTGCAGCAGCCACAGCAGCCGCTGATATCGCGCGAAGTACTCGGGCGTGATGCGCTGCACCAACTCCTGAAGCTCCTCAAGCTGCATGATGTCATGTGCGATATCCGCCTGTTTCTGCGCATCGGTCGTTTTCCGGTCACGCAAACGTTTGATCCGCTCACGAATCGTCATGATGCACGCCGCCGGCGATGAGAACAGGCTTTTCTCAAGCGTTGTTCGGAACAACATCGACCGTCTCGACGAATCGCTCGTTTCGGCGCGCATCGTCATCTGCGTCAGATAATCGAAGGCCGCTTCCTCCTCTGATGTCGCATGCACATCCTCTTCGACGATGTGCGGCGCCGGGAAGCTGCCCGAGACGTCGCTGCTGATGTCTTTCTTGAACCGCCGGATATACAATTGCCGGATATTGTCCGGGCTGTATTCGTTGGGATTAGGCAACGTCGTCGGATCAAGCATGTTCATCAGTGAAGCAAAACTGCGAGCACTGCCATCGTGCGGCGTGGCCGACAACATAATGAGCGCGTCGGAACGCCTCGCCAGACGGTTCGCAAGACGCGCACGTTGCGCCTTCTGCTTGCCATTGGCGCGATCCGCCACATTCTGCGCCTCATCGATGACGATGATATCCCAATACGAATCGTCAAGCGCTGAACCATATTCGATGTCACGTTTGAGCGTATCCACCGAAACAATGACCTTGTCGAAATAATTGAACGGATTCGCATTCGCAGGAATCTCAGTGCGGATGCGCTGAATACGCGAGGAATCCAGATTCGTCAGCGGAATCGTAAAATGCTCCCACATCTCACGTTGGAACTGCGCCATCATGTTCTTGGACGTGACGACAAGGATGCGAGCGCCTTTATGCCGGCGAATCAGTTCGGACATCAGAATGCCCGCCTCAAGCGTCTTACCCAGACCAACAGCGTCAGCGATCAGGATACGTTGCCTCGGCTGTGACAATGCCTGTTTGGCGGGGTCGAACTGGTATGGCAGTTTGTCCATTGCGGCATGTTCGGCGACATGGATCTGGTCATCGGTCGGCACCGTGGCACGCAGCATGCTCTCGATGTACAGATGCGAATCCCTCGCCGATGGCGATGTATCGAGAATGAACCGCGTATTCGCCGGGTCGACCGGTTCGATATCCGGTTCGACATCGGTCAGGAACATCGCCTGATAGTCACGGACCAACGGATCAATGCCGACGCATGTCAGCGCGAAGCGTTTTCTTGCCGTATCACCAAACTTGAGATTCTGCCTCTGGTCTTCGTAACCGAAGCTATACTGCTCCACCTTCGTGACCAACCATTCCTGGCCACGGATGACGACACGCATACCCACGGCATATTGACGTGCGCGCTTGTCTTGCTCTTGATGGGTCAACGCTGCCCTCCCCTTGCTCATTGCGCATGGTCATGCATCCCTAGACAGACACCTTAGAAACCGCATGAGAATCTGCATTCAGCCTACACGGTGCGCAACAGAATATCCAGTAAGGGTCCACTTGAAACAACACAATGTTGTTCAGAAGCCTGCATTCAACTTTCCACCTCCACTTCGGTGAGCCATATTTTGGCACTTTCGCCGTAGACATGGCATGCAGTCCCTGCACTCGCCAGCATGAGCATTGAATTCTGTCCGACGACTAATGAAGTGCAGCAACCGAACGTCAATACTTCAGTATGTTACACTTAATAGAATTCGAACAAACGTTCGATGATGTTGACGCTTAGCGAAAGGAGCTCAATGACCATATTCGATCCCACATTCCCCTGCGCAATCGCCGATCCCACTCCCGCAGGAGAGCGGACAGGCATCAAGTGGTGGCTTGATCATTGGACCGAGCATGACCGCCAATTGACAGTATGGACACATACAAAGAAAGGCGCCTATGCTAATGAGACCGTCAGTCGTCTGCTTTCCAATAAAGAAGTGAGCCATACAACGTCACAGTTACATATCTTCTCCGCATATGGTCCTATCTTGGCAATGTATCCCAACGTCGTTGACCTTGGAGACATCATGCGCGCTGTAGGCACCACCGCTTTATGCGTGATTCGTGGAGATGATTTGTCTTTATGGTCCGAAGAAGTCAGAGCTGAATTCTTGACGCAAAACGATGTCTCTGCAAGTCCCGTCATACTTGCCGACAATGTCCGCAAAATGCTACATGTCACCTCCGAAATGCTTAATCTGAATAATTCGATCGGCGGCAATGGAACAGACAAGTCAATGCTCATTAAAAGGATGTTGGAATTACATGATGACGGAGTCATATTCAATCCGACAGCAATGGCTGAGTGGGCGGCTGCACATGGGTGGAGCTCCAAAAACATACAACACCTTATGAAGTACGCGTCAAACATCAATTCCGGGAAAAGACCGCAATACCAATATTGATTACAAAGCTTTGAGCAACCGCCTATGCGACCAGTGTCAAAAGTTCGACGCCTTGCATTGGAATCATTCGCGTTGAGTACAGGTGGAGGGGTGCTGGTTCCCACTTGAGAACCAGCACCCCTCCACCTGACATGATTACGTTCCTGAACTAGATTACGCCCCATACTGCGTCAGGTACTCCTCCGCGGCGCCGGCGATCTCATCGCTCACATACGGGGTGCCTTCGGCGGTGGAGAGTTGGCGTCCGGCGGCGAAGATCTCCTTGACGTTCGCGATCGCGAGCACGGGGAAGCCGAATTCGCGCTGTACATCCTGCACGGCGGACAGGTCGGAGTCCTTCGTCTTCTCCATGCGGTCCACGGACAGCACGAGTCCGACGATGTTGACGTCGGCCTGCGCCTTGAGCTTCGGCACGACCTCGCGCACGGCGGTGCCGGCGGTCATCACATCGTCGACGAGCAGCACGTTCATGCCGTCCTCGAGCGGTTTGCCGACCATCGTGCCGCCATCGCCGTGGTCCTTCTTCTCCTTGCGGTCGAAGGTGTAGCCGACGGTCACACCGTAGTTGAGTTCGAGTGCGATCGACGTGGCCACGGCGAGCGGAATGCCCTTGTACGCGGGGCCGAAAATCGTGTCGATGCGGATCGGCAGCTGTTCGTTGTCGATCTCGGTCTGGATCTTCTCCGCGTAGAAGCCGCCGAGCGTGGCGATCTTCTTGCCGTCGTCGAACGCGCCCGCATTGATGAAATACGGGGATCGGCGGCCGGACTTCAACGTGAAGTCGCCGAATTTGAGCGCGTTCGATTCGAGCAGGAACTTGGTGAATCGATGGTCGAGTGAATCAAACATCATGCCTCCTAACAATCATGTGAGCATTCTGGCGAGCGCTCAGCGCCACGTGTCGCCCTTCGCGAGTTTTTCGGTCAGTTCGGGGCGCGAGTCGAGCAGTTCCTCGAGTTCGCGTGCCACGCGGATCGGCGCGGTCGGGTCGTAGAGCGCCGCTCCCCCGACTTCGACGGCGTTGGCGCCCGCATACAGGTATTCGAGTGCCTTTTCGCCCGAGTCGATGCCGCCGATGCCGATGATCGGAATGTCCGGCAGCGCCGCGCGTACACGCCACACGCATGCGAGCCCGACGGGGAACACGCACGGTCCGGACACGCCGCCGGTGCGGTTCGCGATGATCGGCTCACCGGTGCGGATGTCGATGCGCATGCCGACCAAGGTGTTGATCATGCTCAGGCAGTCGGCACCGCCATCGACCGCGGCCTTCGCGATCGCCGCGATGTCGGTCACGTTCGGGGTGAGCTTGACGATCATCGGCTTGTCCGTCATCGGGCGCAGCCGGTCCATGAGTCGGCCCAATGCGACCGGGTCGGTGCCCACGGACATGCCGCCGTGCGTCACGTTCGGGCAGCTCACGTTGATTTCAAGCATGTCCGCGTCGGAGGCGGCGAGTTTCTCGACAACCTGCGCGTAGTCGTCGTCGCAATGGCCGGCGACGTTCGCGACGACGGTCGCACCGATCCGCTTGAGGATCGGCAGGTCGTGCTCAAGGTAATGGTCGACGCCGGGGTTCTGCAGGCCGACGGCGTTGACGGTGCCGGCGGGGCTTTCCGCCGTGCGCACACCCGGATTGCCGAGCCACGGCACCGGGGAGACGCCCTTGGTGGTGACCGAGCCAAGCTGGGCGACGTCATAGAACTGGCCACACGCGTCCACATTGAAGGTGCCCGAGGCTGTGCCAACCGGGTTCTTCCACGGCACGCCAGCCACCACGGTGCCATGCCGCCATTCGTGCGGCATGTAGAGGTTCGTAGGGGTTTCGTTGAGTTCCTGTTCGATGTTCACGGTGTCTTCCCTCACTTGTTGTCCCATCCCAGCTGGTGCGCGGTGAAGACCGGGCCGGCCTCGCACACCTTTTCACGTCCGTCGCGCGTGTCGATCGTGCACGCGACGCATGTGCCGTAGCCACAGCCCATGCGCTGTTCCATGCACAGTTGCGCGTCCACACCGCGTTTCGCCGCCCATTCGGCGACGGCCTTCATCATCGGCGTCGGGCCGCATGACAGGATGATGAGCTCACGGCCGCGCTCCTGCAGGCCGGGCCACAGGCGTTCGAGCAGCGTGAGCACGTTGCCTTCCGACTCGTCGATGCTATGCACCTCGTCCGCGTATTTCGCCGCATACACGTCGGCGAAATGCGCGTCACGGTAGCCGAGCACGGCGGTCGTGTGGCAGTCGGCGCGTTCGCTGAGCGCCTGCGCGGCCTCGAGCAGCGGCGGGATGCCCAGTCCCCCGCCCACGAGCAGATAATCGGCGTCAGTCCGGATGTTGAACGGCTTGCCCAACGGCCCGAGCACATCCACATGGTCGCCGGCCGTGAGCGTGGCGAATTCCTCGGTGCCATAGCCGACGACGGCGAAGATGAGGCTCACGTCGTCGCCGTCCACCTCGCTCACACCGAAGGGGCGCGGCATGAGGTGCTGCGGATTGCCCGAATACAGGTTGACGAACTGTCCGGGTTCGGTGTTCGCGGCGATGAACTCGTCACGGAATGTGAACCGCATAACGCCCGGGGTCAGTTCGCGCACGTCGGTGACGTCCACGGTGCGCCGCGTGGGCATGCGGCCGGCCTGTTCGGCCTGCGCCACGGTATGGGAAAACGCTGTGGTTGGCATGGGTCTCCTTGTTCTTTCTTCTGCTCTGCTGGTGGTCGGTGATTCCAAATCTGCCGTGCGCGTCAGGCCAGTGCGACGCGCAGCTGGTCGCGCATGTCCTTCGCCGCTTCGCGCGCGTTGTCCGCGACGACACCGAGCGCCGCCTCGGGGTCGAGGTCCTCGGTGTACCGGGGGTCGTTGCGCCACGCGCCGATGATGCCGCGTGACGAGTTGACGATGGCGCCGGAACCGTCGCGGTCGAACATGCCGGCCACGGATTGTGCGGTGCCTCCCTGTGCGCCGTAGCCGGGCACGAGGAAGAACGTGTGGGGCATGCGGGCGCGCAGTTGTGCGCCTTCTTCGGGGTGGGTGGCGCCGACGACCGCACCGGTGCGTGCGTAGCCGAAGCGGCCGATGGTGTCGGCGCCCCATTGTTCGACGAGGTCGGCCACGTGTTCGTACACGCGCTCGCCGCTGGCGAGTTCGAGTTCCTGGATCTGTGCGCTGGAAGGGTTGGAGGTGCGCACGAGGATGAACAGGTCGCGGTCCGCTTCCTGCGCGGCGGCGGTGAAGGGTTCGATGCCGTCGGAACCGAGGTACGGGTTGACGGTCACGGCGTCTTCATGCCACACGTCCGATCCGTTGAACCCGGTCAGGTGTTTGGCGTAGGCGGCGGCGGTCGAGCCGATGTCGCCGCGTTTGATGTCGCCGATCACGTACAGGCCGTGGTCGCGCGCGTATTCGCATGTCATCGTGTAGCAGTCGAGTCCGGCCGGGCCGAGCGCCTCGTACATGGCGATCTGTGGTTTGACGGCGGGGACGATGTCTTCGACGGCGTCGATGATGGCGCGGTTGAATTCGAAGTAGGCCACTGCGGCGGCGGTCGCGGCGGTGTTGTCGTCGTCATCGTCCACGTTGTGTTCGACTTCGATGGTGTAGGCGTTCATGACCTGGGTGGGGATGAGCGCCGGCGTGGGGTCGAGGCCCACGACACTGGGGTTCTGTTTGGATTCGATGGCTTCGATGAGGCGGTCCATCCTGCTCCTTCATGTCACTGGGTGCCGGGCGCAACCGCCCGGCTGGTGTGGGTGGGTCAGTGCAGCGCGTCCAAACGGTGGAACACGAGCTTGGATCCGATGATCGTCGCATAGGGCCGGCCGGTGACCTGCCAACCGTCGAACGGTGTGTTGCGCGCGTTGGATTTGAAGTCGTCTGCCCTGACGGTCCACTCGTCGTCCAGTCCGAGGATGACGAGGTCGTTGGATTCGGGGTGTTCGGTCGCGGCGAGGTCGAGGGTGCGTGTGGTCGCGCATCGCGCGCTCGTGTTGAGCAGGCCGGCGATGTCGGTGGAATGCCGGCCCATGAGGGACGCTGGGTTGAGCGCCATGAGTTCGATGAGGCGTTCGTCGCTGATATAGCCGCCGTCCACGAGGATCGTGTGGCATACGCCGAACGCGCATTCCAAGCCGATGATGCCGTTGGGCGCCTCAAGGAACCCGAGGCGTTTCTCGTCGAGCGTGTGGGGTGCATGGTCGGTCGCGATCATGTCCACCGTGCCGTCGGCGATCGCCGCGATGGTGGCCTGCCGGTCCTTCTCGCTCCTCAACGGCGGGTTCATCTTCGCGAGCGTGCCGTATGTGAGGAGCGCCTCATCGTTGAGCGCGAGATAATGCGGGGCCGTCTCACAGGTGATCGGCAGGCCTTCCGCCTTCGCGAGGCGAATCGCGTCGAAGCTGATCGCCGTGCTCACATGCTGGAAGTGCACGTGCACGCCGGTTTCGCGCACCAGATCGATGTCGCGTTGCACAATCGCCAGTTCGGTGTCCTCCGGAATGCCCGGCACGCCGAGCGCGCGCGACACCGGCCCCTCGTTGACGGCGCCGACGTCATGGTGTTCGCAGTGTTCGATCAGATACAGGCCGGTGTCTTTGACGTTCTGGAACACGGCGCGCAGCACCGGCGTGGGCACGGCGGACCCGTCGTCGCTCATCGCGGTGACCGGATGGGCGATCTGCGCGGCGTCCTTCTCGCTGTCATGGCCGGGCATATACCACGCCCAGTCCGCCGGGTCGCTCGGCACCTTGCCCGCACGGCCTTTCGTGGCACATACACACAGCTCATAGCGCACCGGCAGCGTCACATCGTGGATCCGCTCATAGTGCTGCAGATAGTCGATGACGTTGGTGCAACCGGCGTCGAGGACCTCCTGAGCGCCCGGTTCACCCTCATGCACGCGCTGCCCGTCCATCGCCGGTACGGTGTTGGGCATGATCAGCACGTTCGTGTAGCCACCGGATGCTGCGGCCGCACACCCGGAGACCATCGACTCCTTGTAGGTCTGGCCCGGGTCGCGGAAGTGCACATGCGGGTCCTCCAGGCCCGGCGCCACGGTGAGCGCGGACGCGTCGAGCACCACGTCACGGGTCTCGTCGGGCACGACCAGGTCGATGCGCTCGCCCGTGTCCCATACACGGATGTTGGTGAAGGTGACTGCCATCAGAACTCGGCCTCCTCATCGCAGTAGCGGCAACGGTACGCCTCGCCGTCCGTGCGGTCGAGGTAGAACACCTGGTCGATGCCCGGCTCCGTGGTCGTCACACACCGTGGGTTGACGCACGTGATCACGTTGACGACGCGTTCGGGCAACGTGGGGGTCATCTTGTCGACGATCCGGCCGCCATGGATCACATCCACGGTCGCCGAACGCGCCACGAGCCCCAGCACATCAAGATCGATCGCCGTGTCCGGGTCCTCGATCTTGATGATGTCCTTCGTGCCGTACCGGTGCGAATCGGTGTTCATGATGAGCGCGAGCTTCGTGGACGCCGGGTTGATGCTCAGATACTCGAGCACCTTGAGTGCCGTGCCCGCCGGCACATGGTCGATGATGATGCCGTCCTGAATGCTGGTGACTTCCATCAGGCCGCGACCTCCTTGTTCTCGAACGCGTCAAAACCGGGCAGGGTGTCTCCCAGCACGGAGCTTTCCAACGCCATGCGCATGAGCATGCCGTTCTTGACCTGCTCGAAATATGCGGCGCGCGGATCGTTGTCGACGTCCTTGGCGATCTCGTTGACACGCGGCAACGGGTGCAGCACCGCCATGTCGGGTTTGGCGAGCGCGAGTTTTGCCTCGTCGAGGATGTAGGTGTCGCGCAGGCGCAGGTAGTCGTCCTCGTTGAAGAAGCGTTCCTTTTGCACGCGGGTCATGTACAGGGCGTCGAGGTCGCCGATCACGGAGGTCAGGTCGCTGACCTCCTCGTAGGAGCAGCTGGGTGTGGCGTTGATGCGGTTGAGCACGTATTGGGGTGTGCGCAGTTCCTTGGGTGAGATGAGGATGAAGCGCACGTTGCCGAAGCGGCACAGGGTTTCGATCAGTGAGTGGACGGTGCGTCCGAAGGTGAGGTCGCCGCACAGGCCGATCGTCAGGTCGTTGACGCGGCCGAAGCGTGATTGGAGGGTGGCGAGGTCGGCGAGGGTCTGTGTGGGGTGCATGTGGCCGCCGTCTCCGGCGTTGATGACGGGCACGCTGGCGGCTTCGGCGGCGACGAGGGCGGCGCCTTCCTTGGGGTGGCGGATGGCGACGACGTCCACGTAGTTGGAGACGGTTTTGAGGGTGTCGCTGATGGATTCGCCTTTGGTGACGGAGGCGAGTTGCGCGCCGGCGAAGCCGATGACCTGGCCGCCGAGCCTGAGCATCGCCGTTTCGAAGCTCAGGCGGGTGCGGGTGCTGGGTTCGTAGAAGAGGGTGGCGAGCACGCGGCCGTCGCATGTGTGGGCGACTTCGCGCCGGTGGGTGTCGATGTATCTGGCTTTGTTGAGCAGGGTTGTGATGTTCGCTACGGACAGATCGTCCAATGTGATGACGCTCATGCCCACCATTGATTGTTCAGCCGGCGTGTGCGAATGCATATCCAACGGTTCACCTTTCGCTCGTGTGGCAAGGTGGCCATGTTTGACCTCACCAACTATAACCGCATGCCGCCCCTGTGGCGAATCGGTGCCCGAATGGTGAGGCCAACGGCTCATGGCTCGATGCCGTAGAAGAGGCGGTCGGTGACTTCGCGGGCGCGGCGCATCACGGAAAGGATGTCGTTTTCGAATTGTTGGCCGTGGTTCGCGTCGTAACCGAGGTAGACGGCGATGCCACCGAGCGAATACACGTCGGTGGGCAGGATGTCCGCCTGGTTGGCGCGCCCGCTCCACAGGTAGTTGCCGTTGCGCGCGTCGGTGCACATCTGCCATGCTTCGCCGAGCGTGTTCGCGTCCTCCTCGCCGATCACACCGTCGGCCACGAGTTCCCCCAATGCCGCCGTGGTGGAGTTGACGCGCAGGTCCGGGTCGTTGTGCGCGTGTTGCAGTTGCAGCAGTTGGATGGTCCATTCGACGTCGGAAAGGCCGCCTTTGCCGAGTTTGAGATGCCGTTCGCGGCGCACGCCGCGCGGCAGTCGTTCGGCTTCCATGCGCGCCTTGAGTTTGCGGATCTGCCCGATTTCGTCGTCGGTCAGGGCCCGGTCCGGGTAGCGCAACGGGTCGGCGATGTGTGTCAGGAAGTCATTGGCGAGCGCCATGTCGCCGGCGGCGGCGCGGGCGCGCAGCAGGGCCTGGCGTTCCCATGTGCTGGACCATGAGCGGTAGTATTCCTCGCATGACGCGTAGGAGCGCACGAGTGGCCCGTTCTTGCCTTCGGGGCGCAGGTCCATGTCGAGTTCGATCTTCGGTTCGAGGCTGATGGGGCCTTGCACGAGCATGCGCAGTTGTTCCTGGACTTTGCGTGCGAACCGGTTGGCGGTCTGGTCGTCGGCGCCGGCGGATGGGCGGTAGATGATGATGACGTCCGCGTCGGAGCTGAAGTTGACTTCGCGCCCGCCGTAGCGGCCCATCGCGATGATGGCGATGGCCGCCGGCGCCTCCTGTACGTTGTCGTCGCGCATTTGGGCGGCGATGGACCAGCGCAGTGCGGCGTCGAGGATCGCGTCATATACGTCGGTCATGCCGTTGAGCATTTCGGGGCCCCAGACGACGCCGCTCATCCAGCCGAGTCCGATGCGTTCGATCTCGTGGCGGCGCAGGGCGCGCAGGGCGGTGGCCGCTTCTTTGGCGGCGTGGGAGTGGCGGTCGATGATCGCCGTGCATTGGGTGTCGAGGCTGGCGCGTGAGCGGGCGTGCAGTTGGGCGTCGTCGCCGAGCCATGTGATGGATTCCAATGATTTGTTGAGCGCGTCACCCAGGTAGCGCGAGTTGGACAGCACGTGGCACAGGCGTTGCGCGGCGGACGGCGAGTCGCGCAGGAAGCCGAGGTATTCGTGTTCGCCACCGAAGTGCTCTTCGAGGGTGCGCCAGTACAGCAGGCCCATGTCGGGGTTCTGCCCTTCCCCGAGCCAGCGCAGGACCGCCGGCAGGAGGATGCGGTTGATCTTCGCGGCGCGTGTCACACCGTCGGTCAGGGCGCGCACGTGGCGCAACGCGGCCTGCGGGTCGGCGAATCCGATCGCCTCGTAGCGTTCGAGTGTCGCTTCTTCGCTCAACGCGACCGCTTCGTCGGGTGAGGTGGCGCTGATCGGCAGCATGGGCCGGTAGTAGATGTCGTTGTGCAGGTGGCGTACCTGCTGGCGTGTTTCGTCGTAGTGTTCGACGAGCTCTTCGGGGTGCATGTGCACGGCGCGCGCCAGCCGGTGCAGTTCGGGGTTCTGGTTGAGTTCGTCGGTGTTGAGCGTGCGTTTCTTCTCGAGTCCCCCATCATTGCCGGCGCCCAGGTCCGGGAACAGGTGGGTGCGTTTGAGCTGCCACATCTGCTGGCGGTGTTCGAGCACGCGTTCGAACCGGTAGTCCCAACTCAACTGCCGTGCCTGCACGCGTGACACATACCCGCCTTCGGACAATGCCTGCAACGCGTCCAGGGTCGAGCGGGTGCGCAATGCGGGATCGGTGCGTCCGTGCACGAGCTGCAGCATCTGCACGGTGAACTCCACGTCACGCAAGCCGCCGCGGCCGAGTTTGATCTCGCGGTCCTTGAGGTTGGCGGGGATGAGGTTCTCCACGCGTTCACGCATGCGCTGGCAGTCGTTCACGAAGTTCTCACGGCTCGCCGCCGTCCACACGAACGACGATGCCATATCCATGTACCCCTGGCCCAACGCGGCGTCGCCGGCCACGGCGCGCGCTTTGAGCAACGCCTGGAACTCCCAGTTCTGCGCCCACTGCTCATAGTAGGCACGATGTGACTCCAAGCGGCGCACGAGCGGGCCATCCTTGCCTTCGGGGCGCAACGCGCCGTCGATCTGCCACAACGCGGGTTCGGCCACGCCGGCGATCACCGACTGGCAGACGCGTTGCATCATGGTGGCCATCTTGGTGCCCACGCGCGTGAGCACCGTGTTGTCCACATCATCCCGCGCCGGTTCCACCACGTAGATCAGGTCCACGTCCGACACATAGTTGAGTTCGCCCGCGCCGAGCTTGCCCATGCCGATGATCGCGAAGCGCACCATGCCACTGCCCTGCACCTCATGGCGGGCAATCGCGAGCGCCGCTTCCAAGGTGGCGTCGGTCAGGGCGGACAGTTCACGGCTGATCGTGGGTTGGATGTCGATGGGGTCATCGGCCACCACGTCCTGCGCCATGATCGCGGCGAGTTGTTCACGGTATGCGCGGCGCAGGGCGCTCGCCGCCTGCGCGAGGGGCAGGGAGGATTCCGGCGCCGGCCCGTCACTGTCCGCAGTGCCTGTACTGTCCGCTCCGACCGCGTCGAGTAGTTGCGTGCGGCGTTCGGCGGCGGTGACCATCACGGTGCGGGCCGGGTCGGCGGTGGCTGCCGCGACGAGGTCCGGGCGGGTGCGCATGAGCACGCCGAGCGCATTGGAGGCGCCGAGCACGTCGATGAGCCGTTGCAGTGCGGGCCCGTCGGACAGGATCGACGTGAGCGGTTCGCCGGGCATCGCCTGGATGATGTCGGCGAGGTTGGCGAGCGCGGTGTCGGGGTCGATGCTGTGCGCGAGGCGTGCCAGCAACGCCGGCGGGTCCACACGGCCGCCCGTCTGCTCGCCCAGGGTGTTCAGGCGTTCTTTGGCCCGCCCGATCTCCTGGAATCCCGCATGGATGATGTCTCGGGTGCTCACGGTGTGCGTGCTGTTGGCTTCCATACCGTTCCAATGTACAGGGGTTTGGTGACGCGGCGGGTTACGGGTTCAGACGAACAGGTCCTGCACGTTCGCCCAGATGCGCCGGGTGACGCACGGATGGTTCATCGTGTACAGGTGGATGCCGTCCACACCGCGGGCCAGCAGGTCGTTGATCTGTTCGGAGGCGTAGAGGATGCCGGCGGTCTTCAACGTGTTCGGGTCGTCCTGCCAACGGTCGAGCAATGTGGCGAGCCGTTCGGGGATCTTCGAGGAGCACATGCCGGCCATGTGGCGTACGGAGCGCGCGTTGACCGGTGGCATGATGCCCGCTTCGATCGGTACGGTGATGCCCGCGGCGCGCGCCTTGTCGAGGAAGCGCAGGAAGTCGCTGTTGTCGTAGAACAGTTGCGAGATGAGGTGGGTCACACCGGCGTCGACCTTGCGTTTGAGGTTGTCGATGTCGTGGTCCAACGTGTCGGCCTGCGGGTGTTTTTCGGGGTAACAGGCGCCGTAGATCTTCATGTCGGGCCGGCGTTCGCGGATGAACGCGGTCAGTTCGTTCGCGTAGTGGAACACGCCTGCCGGTTCACGGTCCGGATTGCGGTCGCCGCGCAGGGCGAGCACGCCGGCCACCTTCGCCTCGTCGAACATGGCGAGCGCCTCTTCGGCGCTGTCTTCGGTGAGGTACTGGGCGGTCAGGTGCGCCACGGCGGGGATGCCGTATTCGGCGCGCACGGTGTGGGCGATGCGCGCGGTGGCGGTGCGGTCGGCGCTTTTGCCGGTGCCGTAGGTCACGGAGATGAAGTGCGGGCTCAACCCGGTCAATCCGTCGAGCGTGTCGTAGATCGTGCCTACCGGCGCGGTGCGTTTGGGAGGGAACACCTCCAACGAGAAAATGGTCATCGTCGTCTCTCGCTTCTTACGAATGATATGGCATGCGGTCTGGGGGTCTTGCGGCTCGGGCCGTGGACGGGCGTGTCAGATGCGCCCGTCCACGGCCCGAGTTGGGGTCATGTGGTCTGGTGCGGTCACAGGCGTGCGCGCACACGGCGCGCGGCTTCGACCATGTGTTCGAGGCTCGGCCAGGTTTCCGCGTTGCCGCGGGTCTTGAGACCGCAGTCGGGGTTGATCCACACCTTGTCCACGTCCATCTTGTCGAGGATCTCGCCGATGCGCTCCTCGATCTCGTCGGTGGAGGGGATGCGCGGGCTGTGGATGTCGTAGACGCCCGGGCCCGCTTCGGTTTCGAACTGTGCGTCATGGATCGCGTCAAGCACCACGAGGTCGCCGCGGGAGGCTTCGAACGAGATCACGTCCGCGTCCATCGCGTCGATGTCCTCGATGATGTCGTTGAACTCCGAATAGCACATGTGCGTGTGGATCTGCGTGGTCGGTTCCACCGCGGAGTGCACCAGGCGGAACGCGGGCACCGCCCAGTCGAGGTACTTCGCGTGCCAGTCGGAGCGGCGCAACGGCAGTTTCTCACGCAGCGCGGCCTCATCGATCTGGATGATCGTGATGCCCGCGTTCTGCAGGTCGATCACCTCGTCGCGGATCGCCAGCGCGAGCTGCTGCGTCTGCTCCTCGTTGGAGATGTCCTCACGCGGCCACGACCAGTTGAGGATCGTCACCGGGCCGGTGAGCATGCCCTTCATCGGCTTGTCGGTGCGCGACTGCGCGTACGTGCTCCACGCCACGGTGATCGGCTGGGCGCGCGACACGTCGCCCCACACGATCGGCGGTTTGACGCAACGGGTGCCGTAGGACTGCACCCACGCGTTCTTGGTGAACAGGAACCCATTGAGGTTCTGCCCGAAATACTCCACCATGTCGTTGCGTTCGAACTCGCCGTGCACGAGCACGTCCAAGCCGATCCGCTCCTGCTGGCGGATCGCCTCATCGATCTGGCCGCGGATGAACGCGTCGTACTCGTCCTGGCTGATCTCCCCCTTGCGCAGGCGCGCACGCTCCGCACGCACCTCCTTGGTCTGCGGGAACGAGCCGATCGTCGTGGTGGGCAGCGCCGGCAGGCCGAGCGCCTCCTTCTGGGCGCGCTGGCGTTCGGCGCGTGCCGGCAGACGCGTGAAGTCGGCGTCGCTCAACGCGGCCAGACGGGCGGCCACGGCCTCGTCGCGCGCCACACGGCTGCCGTCGAACAGCAGTTGGTTGGCTGCGAGCGCACTGGACGCGCGCTTGGCGTCGTCGTCGAGGTCCACCAGGTCGGCGATCTCACGCACTTCGTCGAGCTTCTCCACGGCGAACGCGAAATGCTTGAGCACATCCTCGCCAAGCGCCTCCTCACCCTGCGTGCTGAACGGCACATGCAGCAGCGAACAGGCAGAGGCCACGGCCACACGGTCGGTCGTTTGGCGCAGGGCGTCGACCAAACCGATGCTGGTGGCGTAGTTGTTGCGCCAGATGTTGCGGCCGTTGACCACGCCGGCGAACAGCGTGGTGCGTGCGGCGACGCCATGCTGGTGCACCGCGGCGAGGTTCTCGTCGCGCCCCTCCACCAGGTCGAGGCCCACGCCGTCGAATTCGAACAGCTTCACCGTCTCGTAGATGTCGGCGATATTGCCGAAATACGTGTTGAGCAGGATCTTCACGCGGTCTTCGCGGGCCGGCAGGATGCGCGAATACAAGGCCTTGAACAGGCGCACGTCCGCGTCGCTCTTGTCCATGACGAGATACGGTTCGTCCAGTTGCAGCCACTGGGCGCCCAGATCGGCGAAGCGGCGCACAACCTGCGCGTAGACGCCGGCGACCGCGTCGATGAGCCCCTCGTCGATGTCCAGTTCCTGCGCCTCGCTGTTGCGGGCGAGCTTGAGGAACGTGTACGGGCCGATCAACACGGGCTTGGTCTCATAGCCCAACGCCTTCGCTTCCTCATACTCGTCGAAGGGCTTGCTGCCGTTGAGCTTGACTTCGGTCGCCTCGTCGAACTCCGGCACGAGGTAATGGTAGTTCGTGGTGAACCACTTCTTCATCGGCAGGGCGGTCACGTCGCCGCGCTCCCCCTGGTAGCCGCGCGCCATCGCGAACAGCGTCTCCTCCGGCTCCTTGAACGACAGGCGGCGGTACCGTGCGGGGATCACGTTGAGCAGGATCGCCGTGTCGAGCATCTGGTCGTAGAGGCTGAAATCGTTGCTCGGCAGCAGGTCGATGCCGGCCGCCTGTTCGAGCTTCCAATGCTCGGCGCGCAGTTCACGGCCCACGCCACGCACGTCGTCGAGGGTCGCGTTGCCCTTCCAATACGCTTCGATGATCTTCTTGAGTTCACGGTTCCTGCCCACGCGCGGGAACCCGGAAATCGACGTCAATACGCTCATGATGCCTCCAACAGGGGGTGGTTTCAACTGCAACGTGCTTTACGCTACCAAACAAACCGGCGCCGGACATGCGAAATCTTGCAGGAGGCCATAGTGGTTATTGAGACATCGTTATAATCTGAGCTTATACCGGCGGTCGAAATCAACCGCTCTACCTATATCCCGTATCGGGTCAGTCGAAATCCTTGGGGCTGAGCACCGCGATGAGCTCCGCCTCATGCACACCCCATTTGCGCAACGGCGCCTCCGAACCGAACACGGCCACGCACGCGGTGGACATGCCGAGGTTCAACAGGTCGAGCATGCCCGGGTCGCTGCGTTTGCCGGCGAGCCACTGGCAGGCCATCGACACGGTGGGCTCATGGCCAAGCACCATGAGGGTATGCCGCTTGTCCTTCGTATTGGCGAGCGCGTCGAACACCGCCTGCATACCGTCGGCGTACAACGCCTTCGAATAATGCACCTTGGGGTCGTCACCGAACACCTTGAGCATGCGTTCGCACGTCTGGCGGGCGCGCACTGCGCTCGAACAGTCGATCGCATCGGGCACGAGCCCCATGCCCTTGAGCCCCTTGGCCACACGTTTGG
Organism: Bifidobacterium pseudolongum subsp. globosum; assembly: GCF_004155535.1. GTDB lineage: Bacteria > Actinomycetota > Actinomycetes > Actinomycetales > Bifidobacteriaceae > Bifidobacterium > Bifidobacterium pseudolongum_C. Next base: position 138,651 of record NZ_RYUH01000010.1, read on the forward strand.
CTTGTTTGAGCCCTTTGTCGAGCAGGCGGCGTTCAAAATCGCCGTGCGCGTTGAACGGTTCGGTCTTCGCGTGCCGCATCACCAACAGGATGTACTTGTAGTCCTTCGCCTGCTTGGCGATGCTCTTGAGGTTCGAAGCCATTGGTGTCCCCGTCCTTGCTACGCTTGGGTGGTCGTACTGGAACGCCACTATACCGCATCGCCCGGCGCCGTGGCATCATCCGCCTGCACGGCGCGCACCTGCGCGTCCAGGTCGCGCAGCACCTTGCGCAGTTTGCGGTCGGAGATGTCACGCAGTTCGAGGTCCTCCCACATGCGTTCGCGTTCCTGCGGGCTCAGGGCGTCGATGTCGCTCGTCGTGTCTTTCGTGGCGCGGTCCTGTTTGCGCAGCGCGTCCACGCCCGGTGCCATGGCCCGCGCCACCACAAGGAACCCGGTATGGCCGATCATCTGGTGGTCGGGGCGAATCGCGAGTCCTTGCGCCTTCCAGTTGCGTTCGAGCGTCTCCATGATCTGCGGTTCGGTCCACTGGTTCGAGGCGCGCAACGCCTCGGCGAGCCGGGAGATCTGCGTCGTCGTCGTCACGTACGCGGTGAGCACGCCGCCCGGCGCGAGCACACGCCATGCGGCGTCAAGCCGGTTCCACGGGTCGAGCATGTCGAGCACGATGCGGTCGAACCAGTGTTCCGGCAATCCGGCGGACCGCGAATCGAAGTCCCCGACGAGCAACGTCCACCACTGCGGGCGCACCCCATAGTGCAGCGTCGCGTTCGCCTCGGCGACGCGCGCGAATTCGGGGCGCAGTTCGATCGTCGTCACCTGCCCGTCGGGGCCGACCGCGTCGAGCAGGTTGAGGCTCATCGCGCCCGACCCCGCGCCGGATTCCAGCACGCGCATGCCGGTGCGGATGTCACCGAGCTGGATGACCTGCGCGATGTCCTTGGGGTACATGATCTGCGCGCCGCGTGGCATGGACAGCACATAGTCCGCCAGACGCGGACGCATCACCGTGAACTGCCATCCGCCGATCGCGCGCGTGCCCTTCCATGGTTTGCCCGCATCGCGTTCAGGATGCTCCGTGTTGATCTGCGCCTCACGTTTCGCGGTCACACTTGTGACGACACTCCCCTCAAGAGAGCCGATCACGTCGTCGTGCAGGATCAGCCCATGCGAGGTCTGCGTCGACCCCCCGGGCACCAACTGGTCGGTGATCTTGTTCGACTTGCGGTCGGTGAACTGCACCTTCTCCCCTGCCTGCAACGGCCCTCGACGCATGCTGACTCCTTACCGTTCTGCGATGGCTGGCGTGCGGCGGCACACCACCGCCCAGCTTACACGACCGCGGCGCACACCCCACTGTGCAGCGCGCTGGCCCTCACCGGGCCACGGCGCTCCACCGGCCGTCATTATGGCGTACGCGCAGGTCAAGGCCGAACACCGCGCTCAGACGCGCATCGGTGAACCCCTGGTCCAAGGCGCCCGCATACACGATCGTGCCCGGCGCCGGGTCGGCGCCGTCGCCCTGTGCGGCGTGCGCGTCCGCCTCGCTGCCATCCAGACGCCCCATGATCGCCACATGGTCGAATCCGCGTGGGATCTCCTCAAGGCGGTGGGTGACGAGTACAACCGTGCGTTCGGGGTCGTCCCGCCCGATCCGCCCCAACGCGCGCAGTGTGATCTCACGGCCACCCAGATCGAGCCCGGTCGTCGGCTCGTCGAGGATCAACAGTTCGGAACGCGCCATGAGCGCGCGGCACAGCATGACCCGCGTGCGCTCGCCTTCCGAAAGCGCACGCATGGCCTTGCCTTCCAAATAGTCGATGCCGAACCGGCGCATGAGCGCACGCGCCTGCGCATACTCGTCATCGGTGTACTGGTCGCGCCAGCGGCCGGTCGTGGCCGTCAGCGACGTGACGACCGCATCGAGCGGATCCTCTCCAGACGGGAAGGCGCGGGCGAGTTCCGCGGAACTCAATCCGATGAGATGGCGGTACGAGAACACGTTGGTCTTGCCCAGCCTGCGGCCGAGCACATCGACCGTGCCGCATGAGGGGAACGCGCGCGTGGCCATCATCTGCACGAGGCTCGATTTGCCGATGCCGTTGGGCCCGAACAGCACCCATTTGCCGCCCCGTGGCACCTCGAGGTTGACATCGGTGAGGATCGTGCGCCCGTACCGGCGCAACTCCACGCCCTGCAACCGCAATGCGGCCTGCGCGTCCGCCGTGTTCCCGCCTGTCATACGCCACTCCCATCCTGTGCGGTATTCTCCCAACGCGTATTCTCCCACGGTAGCACGCGCATGGGGGCTAACGTGGAGGCCATGAGTGAATCAACTAAGCCCATTCGCCTGGCTAAAGGCGACACCGCACCGAACTTCGAACTGGAATCCGACGAGTACAAGCGCTATGCGCTCGCCGATTTCAAGCACAAGAACATTGTGCTGTACTTCTACCCGCAGGCCATGAGCTCGTACTGCACCACCGAGGCCTGCGACTTCCGCGACAACCTCAACCGCATCGAGGCCGCCGGCTACACCGTGATCGGCGTGTCGGGCGACGATGTGCGCCCGCTGCAGGAGTTCCGCGAGAAGGAACACCTCAACTTCGTGCTGCTGTCCGACCCCGACTACGAGGTCCACAAGCTCTACGGCACCGTTGAGGAGTCGGAGAAGGACGGCACGCGCGAATACACGCCGATCCGTTCCACCTTCATCATCAATGGCGACGGCAAGATCGAAGACGCCGAATACGACGTCGACTACAAGGGCCACGTCGACCGTGTGCTCGCCAAGCTCGAAGAGCTCAAGTGATGCGCCGCCGGTGACGGCGCATCACGCCCGTCACCACGGCTGACCAAATACGATGGCCGGCTCCCCACACCAGTGGGGAGCCGGCCATCGGTCGGTTATGGGGCCGAACGGTCAGACCGCGGTGCCGTTCTGGTCCAGGTTCGGGTTGTTCTTCGGGTCGCCCGCCGTGAAGAACAGGCTCACCACGCCCGCGGCGAACACCGCGGCGATCGTGATGATCGACCACATGGGGCGGTTCGGAATCCACATGACAACGAAGAACAGGATCGCGGAGACCACGATGAGCACCCACGACGCCACACGGAACCATTGGCGCACCGAATGGGGCGCGCGCAGCACCTGCGGCGGGTCGAAGTTGTCCGGATTGGTGTCCATTGCCACTTCCTCGGCGTGCTCGAGCTCACTGCTCGTGGGCTTCCACGGCCCGTCGCCGCCTTCCTTGAGACGGCGGGACTTCTCCTGAAGCGCGTATTCGTCGATCATGCCGGACCGGCCACGGCCACGGGTCTGGTCGTATTGGTCCGGCACCCCATTGCGGTTCTTGGAACGGCGTTCCGCTCGATTGGGCATTGTTCCCTCCTTGGTACATCGATTGCTGCATGCACAGCCACGCGTCTTACTTTACTGCATGCGGCCCATGCACCATCACGGTTCAGCGGCGCGGCAAAGCCATCGGACGTTCCGACGCCACGATCGGCGACGGCAGTTCGGTGGAACCCATCAGGTACTGGTCCACGGCGGCGGCGCACGAACGGCCCTCCGCGATGGCCCACACCACCAGGCTCTGGCCACGGCCGGCGTCACCGCACGCGAACACGCCGTCCTGCGACGTGGCATAGGCGTCGTCACGGGCCACATTGCCGCGGTTGTCGAGTTCGACCGGCAGCTGGTCCACGAGCGTCGTGGTGTCCGGGTGCAGGAACCCGACCGAGATGAGCACCAGGTCGGCGGGCAGCACACGCTCGGTGCCGGGCTGGCGGGTGAACGGGCCGTCATCGCCCGGCGCCACCGACACCACCTTGAGGCCGGTCACATGGCCTTGCGCATCGGCCACGAACCCTTCGGCCTGCGTGCCGTGTTCGACGCTGATGCGCGCCTCCTGCTCGGCAGTGCCTTCGAAGCTCACGGAATCGGTGTTGTAGATGTATTCACCGCCCTCCTCCATCGACGAGGTCTTCTGGTATAGGCGCGCGAACGTGGGCCACGGCTGGTTGTCGGGGCGGCTCGTGGGCTCCTGCGGCATGATCTGCAGCACCGTCACGTCCTTGGCGCCTTGGCGGATCGACGTGCCCAGGCAGTCTGAACCGGTGTCGCCGCCGCCGATGATCACGACATGCTTGCCTTCGGCGGTGATGTCGTGCACCGGCCGCTTGCCGTAGAAGCGGCGCGTGGCGTCCGGCAGGAACTCCATGGCGAAATGGATGCCGTCGAGCTGGCGGCCGGGAATGTTCATGTCGCGCGGCACCGTGGAGCCGATCGCCACGACGACCGCGTCATAGCTGGCGCGCAGCGCGTCCCACGAAATGTCCTTGCCCACCTCGGTGTTGGTGCGGAACCGCGTGCCTTCTGCCTTCATCTGCTCCACACGGCGGTCGATGAGCCCCTTGTCGAGCTTGAAGTTCGGAATGCCGTAGCGCATCAGTCCGCCGACCTCGTCATCGCGTTCGAACACGACGACGGTGTGGCCGGTGCGCGTCAGCTGCTGGGCGCACGCCAGACCGGCCGGGCCCGACCCGACGACCGCGACGGTCTGGCCGCTGAGGCGCTCGGGCGGCAACGGCTTGACATAGTCGAGCTCCCACGCCTGGTCGATCGCGGTGACCTCGTCGAGCTTGATCATCGTGGGCGGCTGGTGGATGCCCAGCACACACGACGATTCGCACAGGGCCGGGCAGATGCGTCCGGTGACCTCGGGGAAGTTGTTCGTCATCGACAGGCGGTTGTATGCCTCGAGCCACTGGCCCTGGCGCACCAGGTCGTTCCATTCGGGAATGAGGTTGCCCAGCGGGCAGCCCGACATGCAGAACGGGGTGCCGCAATCCATGCAGCGTGCCGCCTGCTCCTGCGTCCAGCTTTGCAAGCCGGATTCGGCATGCACGTCCAGCCAATCCTTGATGCGTTCCTCGACGGGGCGTTCGGCTAGTTCGTGACGTGTGCGGACCTTGAGAAAACCACGTGGATCACCCATGTCAGCGCGCTCCTTCCATAACGTGCTCGTAAGTCTGCTCCCAGACTCCAGGCTCATTGAAATCGATATGCTCCCGCTTGGCCTCCTCCATGGCGTGCGTCATCGCCACGAACTGCTTGGGAACCATGTGGGTGAAGCGGGTCTTCGCGTTGTCCCAGTCGTCAAGCAGCGACTGGGCGAAGCCCGAACCGGTCTCCTGGGCGTGGCGTTCGACGAGTGCGCGCACCACCGGTTCGCTTGTCTCGTCGAGCGGGCCGAAGCGCAGCGCGCCTGCCGCGGATTCGGGGTTCACCTTGTCCATGTCGAGGTCGAGCACGAAGACATGGCCGCCGGAGAAGCCCGCGCCGAGGTTGCGGCCCGTGGGGCCGAGGATCACGACAGTGCCACCGGTCATGTATTCGCAGCCGTGGTCTCCCACTCCTTCGACGACGAATGTGGCGCCGCCGTTGCGCACGCCGAAGCGTTCGCCCGCGCGTCCCGCCACGAACATCTCACCGGTCGTGGCGCCGAAGCCCAGCACGTTGCCGGCGATCACGTTCTCGTGCGTGTCATAGGTCACGTCGGCGGGTGCGCTGATCACGATGCGGCCGCCCGACAGGCCCTTGCCCGCGTAGTCGTTGACCTCGCCCACCACGCGGATCGTCTCGCCGCGCGGGATGAACGCGCCGATCGACTGGCCGCCGGTGCCGGTGAACGTCATGTCGATTGTGTCGTCGGGCAGGCCCTCACCGCCGTAGCGGCGCGTGATCTCGTAGCCGAGCATCGTGCCGAGCGTACGGTTCACGTTGCGGATGTCCATCGCGATCCGCACGCGCTCGCCATGCTCGAGGGCCGGCTGCGCCTGGGCGATGAGCTCGTTGTCGAGCGCCTTGTCGAGCTCGTGGTTCTGTTCGATCGTCTTGTGCAGGATCGTGCCGGGCACAGGTCCGGGCTGCATGAGCACATTCGACAGGTCGATGCCTTCGGACTTCCAGCGGCGCACCGCCTCGTTCTGGTCGAGGCACTCCACGTGGCCCACGGCCTCCTCGAGCGTGCGGAAGCCGAGCTGGGCGAGGATCTCGCGCACCTCTTCGGCGATGAACATCATGAAGTTGATCACATGCTCCGGTTTGCCGGTGTAGCGCGCACGCAATTCCGGGTCCTGCGTGGCGATGCCCTGCGGGCAGGTGTTCTTCTGGCATGCGCGCATCATCACACAGCCTTCGACCATGAGCGCCGTGGTGGCGAACCCGAACTCCTCGGCGCCCAGCAGCGCGGCGATCACCACGTCGCGGCCCGTCTTGAGCTCGCCGTCGCACTGCACGGTCACGCGTGAACGCAGGCCGTTGAGCACGAGCGTCTGCTGGGTTTCGGACAGGCCGATCTCCCACGGCGTGCCCGCGTGGCGGATCGCGTTGAGCGGCGCAGCGCCGGTGCCACCGTCATAGCCGGAGATCAGCACCACGTCGGCATGGCACTTCGCCACGCCCGCGGCGATCGTGCCGACGCCGAACTCGGAGACGAGCTTGACGTGGATGCGCGCCTTCGGGTTCGACATCTTCGCGTCGTTGATGAGCTGCTTGAGGTCCTCGATCGAATAGATGTCGTGGTGCGGCGGCGGCGAGATCAGCTCGACGCCGGGCGTGGCGTGGCGCACCTTGGCGATCCACGGCGGCACCTTCGCACCAGGCAGATGGCCACCCTCACCGGGCTTGGCGCCCTGGGCGAGCTTGATCTGCAGGTCCGTGGCGTGCACCAGGTAGTCGCTCGTCACGCCGAAGCGCGCCGAGGCGATCTGCTTGATCTTGCTGCACAGCAGCGGGTCGTTGAGGCGTTCGGTCGATTCGCCGCCCTCGCCGGAGTTCGAGCGCGCGCCGATCGAGTTCATCGCGATCGCGAGCGTCTCGTGCGCTTCCTTCGAGATGGAGCCGTAGCTCATCGCGCCGGTCGAGAAGCGCTTGACGATCTCGGTGGCCGGTTCGACCTCGTCGATGCCGATCGGCTCACGCGGCGAATCGAACTTCATCAGGCCGCGCAGCGTCATGAGGCGGTGCGACGTGTCGTCGATGTGGTGCGTGTACTGCTTGAACATCGCGTAGTCGCCGCGCTGTGTGGACTGCTGCAGCAGGAAGATCGCCTCGGGGTCGTTGAGGTGCTCCTCGCCGGTGCGGCGCCACTTGTAGTCGCCGCCGGTGCGCAGGTTGCGGTGCGGTGTGGCGGTCCACTGGTTCGGATAGGCCACGCGGTGGCGAATCGCCACCTCTTCCGCCAGGTCGTCGAGGCCGCAGCCCGCGACACGCGAGACGGTGCCGGTGAAGTAGTCGTCGATCACCGCGTCGTCGAGGCCGACGGCCTCGAACAGCTGGGCGCCACGGTAGCTCATGATCGTCGAGACGCCCATCTTGCTCATGATCTTGAGCACGCCGGTCGACAGCGCGTTGCGCAGGTTGGCGATGGCCTTCTCCTCGCCGACCGTCAGGAAGCCGTCACGGGCCAGGTCCTCGACGGATTCGAACGCAAGGTACGGGTTGACGGCGGCCGCGCCGTACGCGATGAGCAATGCCACGTGGTGGATCTCGCGCACATCGCCGGCTTCGACGACCATCGAGATCTGCGTGCGCGTCTGGCGGCGCAACAGGTGGTGCTGCACGGCCGAGGTGAGCAGGAGCGACGGGATCGGCGCCATCATGTGGTTCGAATCGCGGTCGGACAGGATCAGGAAGTTCTTGCCGTCTTCGATGGCCGCGTCGATCTCGGCGAAGATCTCATCGAGGCGCTCACGCAGGGCGTCGCCGCCACCGGTGACCTGGTACAGGCCCTTGACGGTGTAGGGGCGGTAGTAGCCGTCGAGCTGCGCCGCGCGGTCGAGGCGCTTGAGCTGCGCCATCTCGTCCGAGGTGATGACGGGCTGTTCGATGAGGATCTTCTTGGCGTGCAGCGCGCAGTCGTCGAGCAGGTTCGGTTCGGGTCCGATCGCGGACTCCACCGAGGTGACGATCTTCTCACGCTCCCAGTCGAGCGGCGGGTTGGTGACCTGCGCGAACTTCTGCGTGAAGTAGTCGAACAGCATGCGGCTGCGGCCGGACAGCACCGACATCGGGGTGTCGTTGCCCATCGAGCCCAACGGTTCCTTGCCGGTGTTCGCCATCGGCAGGAGCACCATCTTGAGCTCTTCCTGCGTGTAGCCGAACGCGCGCTGGCGGCGGTGCACCGACTGGTTCGAATGGCTCACATGCTCGCGGGCGGGCAGGTCGGCCATGCTCACCGTGTTGCCTTCGACCCACTCGCGGTACGGGTGCTGCGTGGCCAGGTCGTGCTTGATCTCCTCGTCGGGCACCATGCGCCCCTGCTCGATGTCGATGAGGAACATGCGGCCCGGCTCCAGACGGCCCTTGCTGACGATGTGCTCGTCGCCCACCTGCGGCAGCACGCCCGCCTCGGAGGCGAGCACCACATAGCCTTCATCGTCGATCTGCCAGCGGCCCGGGCGGAACCCGTTGCGGTCGAGCAGCGCGCCGACGATCGCACCATCGGTGAACACGAGGTCGGCGGGGCCGTCCCACGGTTCGATGAGCGTGTTGTTGTACTCGTAGAACGCGCGCACATCGGGGTCGAGTTCGGTGTTCTTCTCCCACGCCGGCGGCACCATCATCAAAATGGCGTGCGGCAGCGAACGGCCGGCGAGGTTGAGCAGTTCCAGCACTTCGTCGAACGTGCCCGAATCCGAATATCCCGGCGTCAGGATCGGCAGCAGCTCGGCCATGTCGCCCAACAGGTCGGACTTGAGGCGGCCCTGACGGGCGGTGAACCAGTTGCGGTTGCCTTGGATCGTGTTGATTTCGCCGTTGTGGGCGAGCATGCGGAACGGCTGGGCGAGCGGCCACGAGGGGAACGTGTTCGTCGAGAAGCGCGAATGCACCGTGGCGACGGTCGTCTTCATGCGCTCATCGGACAGGTCCGGGAAGAACGGCTTGAGCTGCATCGTGGTGAGCATGCCCTTGTAGGTGATCGTGCGGCTCGACAGCGAGGCGAAATACACGCCGACCTCATGTTCGGCGCGCTTGCGCACATGGTAGACACGGCGGTCCAGGTCAATGCCGGCCAGCTCGCCTTCCGGATCGGCGAGCACGAGCGTCTTGAACGCCGGCATGCTCGCGAGCGCCTGCAGGCCCAGCCCGTTGGGGTCAGTGGGCACGGTGCGCCAGGCGAGCACTTCGAGGCCTTCTTCCTTGGCGATGGTGGCGATGGCCTGTTCCTGACGGCCCGACGTGGCGAGGTCGCGGTCGAGGAACGCGATGCCGGCCGCGTAATGCCCCGCCTCGGGCAGGTCGGCGCCGATGGTGGCGCGCATGAACTCGTCGGGCATGGCCATGAGGATGCCGGCGCCGTCGCCGGTGTTCTCCTCGGCGCCGACGGCACCGCGGTGGTTGAGATTCACCAGCACCTCGATGGCGTCGTCAACGATTTTGCGCTCCGGCTTTCCATTGAGGGTGGTGACCATGCCTACACCGCAGGCGTCATGCTCGGAACTGGGGTCGTACATGCCTTCCGGGCGATGAACCGTCAAATCTAGCGGGGTTCCAAACGTCACCGCGATCACCTCTCTATGCACAGGGAATGCCCGTTCCCTACTGAAAGTTGCCAAAACAGGGTACCAACCGCCGGCATGCATCCATGATGCGGTGTCCGGCAGCCGAAATGGCCGCCGTGCGCGCATAGGCACACTGTTCGTGTGCGGTGTGTGCGCATGGGGGCCAACCTTGCCTTGAGCATTCTAGGGGGCCGAATATTTCGGTTGTATGTCGAACGCCCATGAACGGGAAAAGTGATTCACATAGTGAGAACCATGCCGCCGATGGCCATGTGCCGGCGTATCGGTCAGTGCAGCACGGCGCTGAACACGCACTGGATCACGGTGTCGTTGAGCAGGCGGCCGCGCAGCGTGGGGATGATCCGGCCATGCGTGCAGGTGACGAGCCCGTCGTTGGTCAATGCGTGGACGACTGGTGCGAGGTCGGCGCCGGTGCGCGCTTGTGCGGCCTGCATGTCGAGGCCTTCGCGCAGACGCAGGCCGAGCATGATGGTCTCTTCGAGGTCTGCCTGTTGGTCGATCGACTCGTGGCCGGCGAACGGCACCTGCCCTTCGTTGATCTGCTGGCCCCAGCGCCGTGGATGCAGCGTGTCCCATGCGCGTACGGCGTGCACGCCCCCGCCATCGTCGCCGTCGGCAGGCATGCGGTAGTGGCTGTGCGCGCCGGGTCCGATGCCGGCCCAGTCCACATTGCGCCAATAGCCCAGGTTGTGCCGGCTTTCATGCCCGGGGGCGGCCCAGTTGGAGATCTCGTACCATTCGAGCCCGGCCGTTTGCGCCATGGCGTCGACGATCTCGTATTTCGCCGCTTCGTCGTCATCGTCCGGTTTGGGCAGCGTGCCGGCGGCGATGCGCCGGCCCATGGCTGTCGTGGGTTCCACGGTGAGCGCGTAGGCGGACAGGTGGCGCACGCCCAGGTCGAGCGCCGATCGCACGCTCGTACGCCAGTCGTCGAGGCTCTCCCCCGGCGTTCCATAGATGAGGTCGACGCTCGCGTCAAGCCCGGCGGCCTGTGCGGTCCGAACACCGCGCGTCACATGCGCGGGCGTGTGGGTGCGGTCCAGGGTGCGCAATACGTGCGGCACCGCGGATTGCATGCCAAACGAGATGCGTGTGAACCCGCCTGCGGCGAGCCGGTCGATGGCCGTTTCGTCCACGGTGTCGGGGTTCGCTTCGGTCGTGATCTCCGCGCCCGGCGCGATGCCCCACAACGTGCGGATGCGCTCCACGAGGAAGACCAGGTCGTCCGGCGACAGCACGGTCGGCGTGCCGCCGCCGAAGAACACGGTCGAGGCGGCGGGTTCGGCGATGCAGTGCGCGCACTGCCAGTCATACACCAGTTCCATCTCGCGGGCGGCCATGCGCGCGTAGTTGGCGCGCGACGCGCCCGCACCCAGGTCGGGTGCGGTGTAGGTGTTGAAATCACAGTAGCCGCAACGCCGCAGGCAGAACGGCACATGCACGTAGACTTCGAAATCGGCGCCCACCGTGGCCTCAGCCCTCGCTCTTCTGGGCGGCGCGGATCTTGTCTTTCGTGTCACGGTCGTTGGCGGAGTCGCCGGTGGCGAGCGCCGCCACGAACGCCTCCTGCGGCACCTCCACATGGCCCAGCATCTTCATGCGCTTCTTGCCGGCCTTCTGCTTTTCGAGCAGCTTGCGTTTGCGGGTGATGTCGCCGCCGTAGCATTTGGCGAGCACATCCTTGCGCAGGGCGCGGATGTTCTCGCGGGCGATGATGCGCGAGCCGATCGCCGCCTGGATCGGGATCTCGAACTGTTGGCGCGGAATGAGTTCGCGCAGCTTCTTCGTCATCATCACACCGTAGCTGTACGCCTTGTCGCGGTGCACGATCGCGGAGAACGCGTCAACCTTGTCGCCTTGGATGAGGATGTCGACCTTGACGAGGTCGGCGGCCTGTTCGCCATCCTCATGGTAGTCGAGCGACGCATAGCCCTTGGTGCGGCTTTTGAGCTGGTCGAAGAAGTCGAACACAATCTCGGCGAGTGGAATGCGGTAGTGCATCTCGACGCGGTCGGTGGAGATGTATTCCATCGTGCCCATGATGCCGCGGTGGTCCTGGCACAGGTCCATGACGGCGCCGATGAACTCCTTGGGGGTGATGATGTCGGCCGCGACCATCGGTTCGACGATGCGTTTGATCTTGCCGTCGGGGAATTCGCTCGGGTTCGTCACCCGGTGCACGGTGCCGTCTTCGGCCGTCACCTCGTAGGGCACGTTCGGCGCGGTGGAGATCAGGTCGAGCCCGAATTCGCGGCTGAGGCGTTCGGAGACGATCTCCATGTGCAGCAGCCCGAGGAAGCCGCAGCGGAAACCGAAGCCCAGCGCGACCGAGGTCTCCGGTTCGTAGATCAGGGCGGCGTCGTTGAGTTTGAGCTTGTCGAGCGCCTCACGCAGTTCGGGGAACTGCGCGTTGTCGATCGGGAACAGGCCGGCGTACACCATCGGCTGCGGGTCGCGGTAGCCGGGCAACGGTTCGGTGGCCGGGTGCGCGGCCGAGGTGATCGTGTCGCCCACCTTGGATTGGCTCACATCCTTCGCGCCGGTGATCACATAGCCGACCTCGCCCGCGCCGAGCGCGCGCGTGGGCATCATGTCGGGGCTGATCACGCCGATCTCGATGGGGTCGTACGTGGTGCCCACGCCCATCATGTGCAGTTTCTCCCGCGAACGCAATTCGCCGTCGACCATGCGGATATAGGTGACGATGCCGCGGTACGAGTCGTAGACGGAGTCGAAGATCAGGGCGCGCGCGTCGCCTTGGGCGTCGCCGGTGGGCGCCGGTACCTCGACGACGATGCGGTCGAGCAGTTCGCGCACTCCTTCGCCGGTCTTGCCGGACACGCGCAGCACGTCGGCCGGGTCGCAGCCGATCAGGCCGGCGATCTCCTCGGCGTGCTTGTCGGGCTCGGCGCTTGGCAGGTCGATCTTGTTGAGCACGGGGATGATCGTCAGGTCGTGGTCGATCGCCATGTACAGGTTGCTCAGCGTCTGCGCCTCGATGCCCTGCGTGGCGTCCACGAGCAGCACCGCGCCCTCGCACGCGGCGAGCGCGCGCGACACCTCGTACGTGAAGTCCACGTGGCCGGGGGTGTCGATCATGCCGAGCGTGTATTCCACGCCGTCGAAGGTCCACGGCACGCGCACGGCCTGCGATTTGATGGTGATGCCGCGTTCCTGTTCGATGTCCATGCGGTCGAGGAAGCGGTCGCGCATCTCGCGTTCCGGCACGATGCCGCTCAACTGCAGGATGCGGTCGGCCACGGTGGACTTGCCGTGGTCGATGTGCGCGATGATGCAGAAATTGCGGATCAACGACTGATCGGTAAAACCGGGCTGGTTATGATGCTGGCTCACGCCATCCTCCTGTATGTATCAAGTTCGTCCATGATTCTAACCGACGCGCACGGCAAACGCATCCGCCCCGCACGCGTGTGCGCAATATCCGTGCCGCATGTTATCCTGTTCTGCTGTATGTCCTTATAGAACACGTCGTTTGGAGAAAACACAGTGGCAAACATCAAGTCGCAGAAGAAGCGCGTTCGTACCAACGAAAAGGCGCACAAGCGCAACGTCGCGGTGAAGTCCGCGCTCAAGACCGCCATCCGTCACACCCGTGAAGCCATCGAGGCCGGCGACAAGGCCGCGGCCGAAGCCGCCTACCAGATCGCCGCCCGCAAGCTGGACAAGGCCGCGAGCAAGGGCGTCATCCACAAGAACCAGGCTGCGAACCGCAAGTCCGGTCTTGCCCTGAAGATCAACGCCATGTGATCGAAGGCGCCACGCCTTACACACCCCGCACACCTCTGGTGGCGGGGTGTTTCCATATGTGCGGGCGGTGGCGCGGCGCTTCAGGGCCGCCGGCAGTGGTCATGCGGGCCGCTCACGGTCCGCTCCCCCGTTGGGATCGGCCGGCTGTGCGGGTTCTTCGTCTGCGGTGGCCGCGGTCGTGGACGGCACGTGCGCGTGCTGGATCGTATCGGGGCCGTCGTGATGGTGCACATGGCGTTTGAGCACGATCCGGTGCGGCAGATGCGCCTGCGAGCGTTCGACCGCGCCGGGCAGTTGCCAGTTGAATTTGACCGAGCACAGGCGCAGCACCAGCACCAGCACCACAATGCCCACGTCCAGCGCGATCTCCATGCGTGCCGAGATCGTGGCGTGGGCCCGCCAGCGCCACACGACCACAGTGAGCATGCTGCCGATGACAGCGGGCATGATGTACCAATGCCGGTCGCGGATCACGACGGGCACCTCGTTGAGCAGGATGTCGCGGATCAGGCCGCCGCCCATGGCGGTGAACGTGCCGAGGAACACGGCGGTGAGGCCCGACGTGTTGTACATCAGCGCCTTGCTTGTGCCGTTGACGGCGAACAGGCCGAGCGCGAGCGCGTCGAGGATGAGCATCGTGCGGCGCAGCCTGCCCACTTCCACATGGATGACCGCGACGACGCAGCCGGCGATGAGCGCGGTGAGCACCGACACCTTGTCGGAGATGCCGACCGGCGGCACGGCCCCCAGCAGGATGTCGCGGATGATGCCGCCGCCCAATGCGGTGAGCCATGCGGTGATGATGATCGCGAACACGTCGTATTGCTTGCGGATCGCGGTGAGGCCGCCAACGAGGCCGCAACAGAAGATGGCGAGGTATTCGACCCCCTGGAAGAACGGCGAGCTTTGCAATGCGACTTCCATACCGGCTCCTCTCCGCATGCCGGCCAGCCGCCGGTCAGTGTCGAACGCGCCGGTCCATCGTACCCCCGTACGATGGACCGGCGCGTTCGACACTGATTGCCTATGGGTGGATGCGGGTCAGCAGACCTTCCACATCCAGTTGTGTGGGTCCTCGATCTCGCCGAGCTGGATGCCGAGCAGCTGGTTGCGGATCGCCATCGTCAGCTCGCCCGGTTCGCCGTCGCCCACGGTGACGTCGAAGGTCTCGGACTTGAAGCGGCCGATCGGCGTCACGATCGCGGCGGTGCCGCAGGCGAACACTTCGGTGACCTCACCGGACTTGATGTCGTCGAGCAGCTTGGCGAGTTCGATCATCGTCTCCACCACGTCATGGCCGCCGTCCTCGAGCAGCTGGATGATCGAGCGGCGCGTGACGCCCGGCAGGATGTTGCCGGTCAGGCTCGGGGTCTCCACGTGGCCGTCCTTGTACACGGCCATCATGTTCATGCCGCCGAGCTCCTCGAGGTACGTCTTGGTGGCGGCATCCACGAAGCACACCTGCTCGCAGCCTTCGGCGATGCCACGGTATTCGCCGAGCAGCGAAGCGGCGTAGTTGCCGCCGCACTTGGCGAAACCGGTGCCGCCGGGGCCGGTGCGGAACCACTTGTCTTCGACCCAGATGCTCACCGGCTTCACACCACCCGGGAAGTACGGGCCGGACGGCGAGGCGATGACGCAATAGTCGACCTCTTCCGGCGCACGCACGCCCAGGAACGGTTCGGAAGCGAAGAGGAACGGACGCAGGTACAGCGTGTATTCACGGCGCGACGGCACCCACTTGACATCGCGTTCGACGAGCGCGGCGCACGAGCCGAGGAAGTCCTCGATCGGCACTTCCGGCAGATACAGGCGCTTGGCGGAGTTCTGCATGCGTTCGGCGTTCGCGTCCGGGCGGAAGAGCCACGTCGAGCCGTCGGCATGGCGGTAGGCCTTGAGGCCTTCGAAGCATTCCTGCGCATAGTGCAGCACCGAAGCGCCCGGGTCGAGCTTGAGCGGCGCATACGGTTCGATGCGGCGGTCGGACCAGCCCTCGCCCTTCGTCCAGGTCATGTGCGCCATGCTGTCGGAGAAGATCTGGCCGAACGCGGGCTTGTCGATCAGCTCCTCGCGCTTGGCGTCCGATGCCGGGTTCTCGTTGGGCAGCACGGTGAAGCGTTCCGCGAGTGAATCGAGATACGCCGGGTCATGATGGGATTCATTGGTCATAATGCATACTTCTTTGCAATGGATTGCGAAATAGGATGATTCTGGGTTACGTGCAGCGCTTGTGGCACCGTCTTGGTCAATACTGTTGCACAACCCCTTTACCAATACGCCGGTAGCGTTCACATGCTGACACCATACGCGGGATTGCGCCGTCGCGCCTCCGAAGGATATGCGAAGGGGGCGCAGGCACCCAGTGTGCGCTGCGCCCCCTTGACCAGTCATGGTCGCCGCCCCGTCAGCATCCGCTGCGCGGAAACGGTCATGGGCGATCAGGCTTCCGCATCGTCCTTCTCGGCGGTGGCCGGAACATCGGCGGGGTTGACATCGGTGCCGGTGTCGGCGGCCGGGGCCTCTTCAGGCACCTCGACGGTCACGACGGACTCCTCGAGGTTGTCCATGTCGAGCTCCACGCCCTCCGGCATCGCCAGGTCCTTGAGGAAGACCTTGTCGCCTTCGGCCAGGCCGTTGACGTCCACGACGATGCGCTCGGGCAGGTTGGCCACATCGGCGCGCACCTTGAGCTCCTGGATGTCGACGAACGCGATGGCCGCGCCCTTCGGCGTGCCGTCGACGAACACCGGCACCTCGACGTCGATCTTCTCGCCGGCCTTGACCTCGTAGAAGTCAACGTGCTCGACGATGCGCTTGACGGGGTTGCGCTGCACGTCCTTGACGACGGCCAGACGGCTTTCGTCGCCGAACTTGAGGGTGATGAGCGCGTTCGTGTGGCGCAGGGCCAGCGTGGTGTCCTTCATCGGCAGCTTCAGGTAGACCGGCTGCTCGCCACCCGCGTACACGGTGGCCGGGATTTCCTTGGCGACACGCATACGGCGGGCCGGGCCCTTGCCGAATTCGGTACGCAGTTCGCCTTCAAGCACGATGGTGTTGTTTGCCATAATCGGTTCTCCTTAGACGGTTCGTGTTCAGCTCTGGCGTTCCCCCACGCCAAAGCTCCCCACACGCAGCCGGGAAGGACCTTCACGCCGAGTCGATAACGGAAACGGCGCGCCGCCGCTTCCCTCGCCAAAGCAACTTGTTCACCATAGCCCTCCCCGCCGACAAGCGCCGCACCGTACGCCTCACGTCAAAGCCTCATACCGCCGGCGCCACTGCGTGGTACAGCCGCTACAATGACTGCTTGGAGGCATTCCATGACACAACAAGACCTGACCTATCGTTCACGTGCACCCCGCATCGCCGCCATCGCGGCGGGTGTGGGCGCCGCGGTCGCCGTGGGGACCATCGCCGGCATCGGCGCCGCACTGTGTTCGATCGTGTTCGACACCGAGTATCCCAATTCCACGTTTGCGCACAAGCGCAATGAACGCTTCAAACACCATGACCCTCTGGCCCAATACCGCGATGAGGCGGCGAACACGTGGTTCGAGGAATCAGGCCAGCCCGTATCGCTGCGCACCCATGACGGCCTGATGCTGCACGGCTGGCGGTTCGACCCCGACACCGCACGGCCCGCCGCGCATTGCTACGCCATCTGCATGCATGGCTACACCGGCGAACCGATGGAGATGGCGCCATGGGCGTACCACTATGCCCGCCGGGGCTTCACGGTGCTCGTGCCGGCCCAGCGCGGGCATGATACGAGCGAGGGCCGTTTCGTGACCATGGGATACAAGGAGCACCGCGATCTGATGCAGTGGGTGAATGCCATCGTGGCGCGCGACCCGCAGGCGCGCATCCTGTTGGACGGCAATTCGATGGGCGCTGCCACGGTGTTGTTGGCATGCGCCGACCCACGGTTGGCGCCCAATGTGGTGGCGGCGGTCGCGGACAGCGCCTATGCGAGCCTGTCCAGCCAACTCGAGATGACCGTGGCCTCGCTGCTGCACGCCCCCGCGTGGACGGCCAAGCCCGTGGTTGCCTGCGCGAGCCTGTGGAACAAGCTGCGGCTTGGGTTCAGCTTCACAGACGTCTCCCCGCTCAATGCCGTGCGGCATATGCGCCTCCCCGTGCTGTTCATCCATGGGATGGACGACACCATCGTCTCCCCCGCATGCGCCCGCACGCTGTATGAAGCGTGCGCCAGCAACGACGCGACGCTGCTCGAGGTGCCCGGCGCCATACACACCGCGGAGTTCGCGGTGGCGCCGAACCTGTATTGGAACGCCATCGACTCGTTCATCGACCGCCTGTTCCCGTTGCGTTGATCCCGGCCGGGTATGGGAAGGCCCCATCCGAATGATTCGGATGGGGCCTTCCCATACCCGCCATGCAGACGGGTCCGTACGGCGTTCGTCAGTCAAGCAGTTCCTTGACCGCGGCGATGACGGCCTGCAGGCCGGCCTTCGCGTCGCCGAAGAGCATCTGCGTGTTGTCTTCGAAGTACAGCTCGTTCTCGATGCCCGCATAGCCACGGCCACGGCCGCGCTTCATCACGACGACGTTCTGCGACTTGTCGACGTCGAGGATCGGCATGCCCGAAACCGGGGTGCCGGGCTTGCGCGCCGCCGGGTTCGTCACGTCGTTCGCGCCGACGACGAGCGAGACGTTCGCGCTCGGGAACTGCGGGTTGACGTCGTCGAGGTCCACGAGCTCGTCGTACGGCACGTTCGCCTCGGCGAGCAGCACGTTCATGTGGCCGGGCATACGGCCGGCGACCGGGTGGATCGCGTACTCGACCTCGACACCATGCTCCTTGAGCAGCTCACCGAGGTCGGCGAGCTCACGCTGGGCCTGCGCCTGGGCGAGACCGAAGCCGGGCACGAAGATGACCTTGTCGGCGTACACGAGCTGCACGGCCACGTCGTCCGCCGTCGTCTCCTTCATCGTGCCCTCAGGGCCCTCCGCTGCTCCTGCGGCGGCGTCCGAACCACCGAAGCCACCGGCGAGCACCGACGTGAGCGGGCGGTTCATGGCCTGGCTCATCAGCACCGAGAGCGTCACGCCAGCGGCGCCCACGAGCGCGCCGGCCACGATGAGCGCGACGTTGTCGATCGCCAGGCCGGACATCGCCACGGCGGTGCCGGTGCAGGCGTTGAGCACGGAGATGACGACCGGCATGTCGGCGCCGCCGATCGGGATGACGAACACGAGGCCATAGCACAGGGCGAACACGGTGGTCAGGACCGACCACAGCAGGCGCTGTTCGGGGAAGACGCACAGCATCACGAACGAGGCGAGCATGAGCACGATGAAGAGCACGTTCCACACGCTCTTGCCGGGCAGGCGCATCTTCTTGACGAAGCCGATGCCCTGCAGCTTGCCGGCCGCGATGAGCGAACCGGTGAACGTGACCGAGCCGATCATGACACCGAGGCCGGCGGTGATGAGCACCACGAGGTTCGGCGTATGATCCGAGGCCAGGATGTCGTTGAGCGCGACAAGGGCCGCCGCGCCGCCGCCCACCGTGTTGAACACGGAGACGAGCTGCGGCATGTCGGTCATCTTGACCTTCTTCGCGGAGACGACGCCGGCGATGGCGCCGACCGCGATGCCGGCGATGAGCAGGCCGACGGCGATCCAGTTATAGCCGCCCGTGACGAACAGCTTGATGAACGCCATCGCCACGGCGATGACCATGCCCGCCGCGGAGATGAAGTTGCCCTTGCGCGCGGTCTTCGGGGAGTTCATGTAATGCAGGCCCATGACGAACATGACCGAGGCCAGCACATAGACGAACCAAGCGACGATATCGATGGGTGTTGCGGTCATTACTTATTGCCTCCCTTGTCTTTCTTGTCGCTCTTGAACATCTCGAGCATGCGGTCGGTGACCACGTAGCCACCCACGACGTTCATGGTGCCCAGTACGGCGGCCAGGAAGATGAACACGTACGACAGCGGCGAATTCGCTTCGGCGGCCACAATGACCACACCGACGATCACGATGCCGTGGATGGAGTTGGCGCCCGACATGAGCGGCGTATGCAGCGTGGCCGGGACCTTGCCGATGACCTCGATGCCGATGAGCAGCGCAAGGATGAACAGGGTGATGGAAACTACGAGCTCAGGCATGGTTACTCTCCCTTCGATGCCGTGGCGGCGCCCGCGACGACCATGGCGGCGTCGATCTCGTCAGCCGGATCGACGACGAGCGCGTCGTCCTTGATGAAATGCACGAGGATGTCGGCCACGTTGCGGCTGAGCAGGTTCGACGCGGTCGTGCTGACCTCGCTCGCCAGATACGGTGCGCCGATGACGGTCACGCCGCCATCGGTGACGTGTGTGCCGACTTCGGAGCCCTCGACGTTGCCGCCGAGGTCGCTTGCCGCGCAATCGACGATCACGGCGCCGCGGTGCAGCCCTTCGACGCCGCGTGCGGTGAGCAGCATCGGCGGCTTGCGGCCAGGCACCTTGGCGGTGGTGATGATGATGTCGAATCCGGCTGCCTTCTCGTCGACGGCGGCCTGCTGCTGCGCCTGCTCCTCGGCGGTCAGTGCGCGCGCGTAGCCGCCTTCGCCCTGGCCTTTCGAGAAGTCGAGGCCCAGGTCGAGGAACTTGGCGCCGAGCGACTCGACCTCGTCCTTGGAGGCCGGGCGCACGTCGTACGCGGTCACGACCGCACCGAGGCGCTTGGCGGTGCCGATGGCCTGCAGGCCGGCGATGCCAGCGCCGAGCACGAGCACCTTGGCCGGGCGGATCGTGCCGGCGGCGGTCGTCATCATCGGCAGGAACGAGCCGTAGGCGTTGGCGGCCACGAGCGCCGCCTTGTAGCCCATCACCGAATTCTGCGAGGTCATCTCGTCCATTGACTGCGCCGCGCTCAGCTGGCGGGGCAGTCGTTCGATCGCGACGGCGGTGAGGCCCGCCTTGGCGAGCCGCTCCACATAGTCGGCGTCGGTGAACGACCCGAGCATGCCGATGACCCATGTGCCCGGCTTCATGCGGGCGATCAGGTCGTCGGACGGGCGGTCGACGAACCCGAGGGCGTCCGCCTGCCCGAAGATCGTGGCGGCGTCGGTGACCTGCGCGCCCGCCGCCTCATAATCCGCATCCGTGTAATCGGAAGCCGCGCCTGCACCGTGTTCGATGAGTGCGGTCACTCCTGACTTGCGCAACCGTGCCACGATGTCCGGCGTCAACGCGACGCGCGACTCGTGTTCCGACGTCTCATTGAAGACGCCGAAGACCACAGTGCCTTCTGGTAGTTCGGCCATGTGAACCCTTTCTATGCATCCCGCCCTGCGCGGGATGGTGAACATACAGCGTTCCAGTGTAATGAAACACCGCCCTGGCGGCGCTGGGCGTCCATCTTTCGAATACGCGGCGGTCATCAGGGGGCCGTGATATGCGTGCCGTGGCGCTCGACGCTGTGTGTGAACATGCCCCGTTCCTACGTAAGCGTAAGGTGACGCGACCCGCGAAAACGGCTACACTTCAGGTAGAAAACGCTTTTATCAGTGGGTGTAAGGAGTTCATATGTCCGTTTTCTCTTCAGTCAAGGAACACGCTTCCGACGTCACACAACGCGTGTTGCAGTTGGGCAGCGACTTCCGCCACCCCATCAGCAGCAAAGACGACGAACCCGATTACGTCGATCCTGAGGAGCAGGTGCAGCACCACAATTACGAGGACCTGCCGCACGTCGATTTCTGGGGGCCGGACCGCCCGACGACGACGTTCATCGACGCCGACTCCGCGTTCATCACCGCGAGCACGCAGGGCAACGACCCGCTGCCCGACGATTTCAATGTGTACCGCATCTACGAGGACCGCGCCTCGCGCATGGGCGACGAACCGCTCTACACCTACAAGGAGAACGGCGAATGGGTCTCGAAGACCGCCTCGGAGACGCTTGAGGACATTCGCGCCGTGGCCAAGGGCCTGCTCCACTTGGGCCTCAAGAAAGGCGACGGCGTGGCGTTCATGTGCCACACCTCGTACGCGTGGGACGTGTTCGACGCGGCGGTGCTCGCCGTCGGCGGCGTCCTCGCCACCGTCTACGACACCGATTCCGCCGAACAGATCCGCAACATCGTCAACAACGCCGACGCCACGCTGCTGATGGTCGAGACGCGCGACATGCTCGTCAAGGCCGCGCTCGCCAAAGACGAATGCCCCACGCTCAAGCACATCATGTGCCTGGAGAACGGCGCGCTCGACGAGCTCGTGACCTATGGCAAGCAGGTCAAGGACGCGGAGCTCGACAAGCGCATCAACTCGGTCAAGAAGACCGACCTGTGCTCGATCGTGTACACCTCCGGTTCCACGTCGGCGCCGAAGGGCGTGGAGATGACGCACGCGCATTACTGCTCGACCGCCACCAACCTGCCCGATTACATGCCGGAACTGCTGCACGACAAGAAGAACCGCGTGCTGCTGTTCCTGCCGCAGGCGCATTCGTTCGCGCGCGCGATCAACTACATCTGCGTGGCGAGCGAGATCCACATCTACATCGCCAACGGCATCAAGACGCTCACCTCCGACCTGAAGGTGGCCCGCCCGCACATCATGATCGTGGTGCCGCGTGTGCTGGAGAAGGTGTACAACGCCGCTTCGCAAAAGGCCGGCAACGGCCCCAAGGGCCGTGTGTTCGCCGCGTCCGTGGTGGCCGCGCAGAAGTACATGGAGGAACTGAGCACGCGCGGCAAGGCCAGCCGTTTCGCCACGGCGCGCCGCAACGCGTTCGACCCGATCGTCTACTCGCAGATCCGCGACGTGCTCGGCGGATGCGCCAAGTGGATCGTGACCGGCGGCGCACCGCTCGACCCGAACCTCATGGCGTTCTTCCGCGGTGCCGGCGTGCCGGTCTATGAGGGCTACGGCCTGACCGAGACCACGGCGCCGTGCGCGTTCAACCCGCTGGGCGTGCCCTACCACCAGGGTTCCGTGGGCATCCCCTTCCCCGGATTCCAGGTGCGCATCGGCGACGGCAACGAGATCCAGGTCAAGGGCACGGCCGTGTTCCCCCGCTACCACAAGAACGAAGAGGCCACCGAGACCTCGTTCACGCCTGACGGCTGGTATGCGACCGGCGATCTGGGACGGCTCGATGACGATGGGTTCCTCTACATCATCGGCCGCAAGAAGGACCTCATCATCACCGCCGGCGGCAAGAACGTCTCCCCCGGTCCGATGGAGGAGGTCATCCAGCGTGCCCCGTTCGTCTCGCAGGCGCTCGTGCTCGGTGACAAGCGTCCGTTCATCTCGGCCCTCATCACGCTCGACGAGGATTCCCTGCGCCCGTGGCTCACCAAGAAGGGCCTCGACGCCGACATGACGATGGAAGAGGCCGCCACGAACCCCGTGGTGCGCGCCGAAGTCCAGAAGTGGGTCGACAAGGCCAACGAGGGCGTCTCCCGTGCCGAGTCCGTGCGCAAGTTCATCATCCTGCCTGAGGAGTTCTCCCAGGATAACGGCCTGATGACCGCGTCGATGAAGATCATCCGCCCGAAGGTCATCAAGCGCTACGCCGACCTGCTCAACACGCAGATGTACACGTCGCGCAAGACCGACGGACAGCGCAACAACTGACGCCCGGGTCCGCGTTCCGGTCCGGTTGGGCGCCCGGACGCGAACCTGCATATAGGGGTGGGCCGCCATGCATCACGATGTGCATGGCGGCCCACCCCTATAGCGTGAACGCTCGCGGTGCGGGTCAGAACCCCAGACGGTCGAGTTTCTTCGGGTCGGACTGCCAGTTCTTGGCGACCTTGACGTGCAGGTCGAGCTGCGCCTTGGTGCCGACGATGCGGTTGACCGCCGTGCGCAGCTTCTTCTTGACGCGCACGAGATGCTCGGCCTTGTGCCCGATGATGATCGGCTTCTGCGAATCACGCTCCACATAGATCGAGACGAGCACACGCGCCTTGCCGTCATACGCCTGACCGCTCTCGTTGTCGCGCGGGTATTCGATCCCGTCGACGACGACGGCGAGCGAATGCGGCAGTTCGTCGTGCAGCTCCTCGAGGAACGCACCGCGGATGAGTTCGGCGATCGTCTCTTCGGGGCGCTCTTCGCTGATCTGCTCCGCCGGGTACATCTGCGGCCCCTCGGGCAAATGCTCGACGAGCACGTTGCTCACTTCACGCAGATTGTCGTCCTTGAGCGCGCTCACCGGCACGATGTCCGCGAACTGCGCGAATTCGTTGACTTCGATGAGCTTGTCGATGAGTTCGGTACGGTTGAGCTCGTCGATCTTCGTGACGATCGCGATGAGCGGCACCTTCCACGTGAACCCGCCGTCGGCGTTCTTCGTGGCGAACTGGGAGCGCAGACGGCTCAGGATGCGCTTGTCGCCGGGGCCGATCTCCTGGTCGGCGGGCAGCAGGAACGCGATCTCGTCGCTGTCGGCGAGCGACTCGTCGACGACGTCGTTGAGACGCTGGCCGAGCAGTGTGCGCGGACGGTGGATGCCGGGGGTGTCGACGAGCACCATCTGTGCGTTGTCGAGCGTCAGCACACCGCGGATCGCCTTGCGCGTCGTCTCCGGGCGGGACGAAGCGATGGCGATCTGTGTGCCGATCAGCGCGTTGATGAGGGTGGATTTGCCGACGTTCGGCCGGCCGACCACGGCCACGAATCCTGAGCGGTACGGCGGCCGTGCGGTGGTGTCCTGCGAGTCATTGTTCGTCATGCGGGGTGTCCTTGTCTTCGTCGCCCGTCTCGGGTTCGTCTTCGGTTGCGGTAGTGCCAGTTTCGTCAGTGCCCTCGACGCCGATGGGCTCCACGACGATTGTGGAGACCTTCTTGCGCCGGCCGGCGGAATCGACCGCGGTCAGGCGCAACCCGCGCGTGGTGGCGGTCGATCCGACGATTGGCACACGGCCGAGCAGTTTGGTGAGCAGACCGTACACGGTGTCCACATCGTCTTCGTCCAAGTCGATTTCGAAGATCTCCTCGAGCTCGGTGATCGGCGTGCGCGCGGGCATGCTCCATGTGCGCGGGCCGATCTGTTCGGGTTCCGCGTGCTGCGCGTGGTCGTGCTCGTCGTCGAGTTCCCCCACGATCTGCTCGATCGCGTCCTCGATTGTGACCATGCCGGCGATGCCGCCGTATTCGTCGCTGACGATGGCCACGTGGTTGCGCGTCTGCTGCATCTCGTGGAACAGGTCGTCGGCGGGCTTGGATTCCGGCACATACATCGGCTTGCGCATGATCGACTCGATTGCGCGGGTGCGTGCATCCGCGTTGAACGCGGTCGCGCGCACGGCGTCCTTGAGATACGCCACGCCGAGCAGGTCGTCGATATCGCTGCCGATGACCGGCACACGGGAGAAACCGGAGCGTGAGCACAGCCTGAGGAACGATTCGAGCGTGTCCCCCTGCTCGATGCAGATCATGTCGGTGCGCGGCACCATGATCTCACGCGTGAGCGTATCGGAGAGCATGAGCACGTTGCGCAGCATCTGCGAAACCTCGGGGTCGAACCGGTTGCTCTCCACGAGCCGGTCGATCGCCGCCTTGCCCTGCTCGAGCTGGATCTTCTCCAGCTCCTCGTCGTCGGACAGTTCGGAGGCGCGGCGGTTGTGCTGCAGATCGTCCGCGTCGCGTTTGCGGATGAACGGTGTCAGATGCGTCGCCACCGAGGCGAGCGTGGCGTGCTTGAGCATGATTTCGAGCGGTTTGCTCGAGCCTGCCGTACGCGGACGCATCAGCACCGAGACGATCGCCATGATGAGCGCCGCGCCCACACCGGACACGAACTGCGCCCAGAACGGGTAGTGCAGCAACGACATGATGCACACGACGATCGCGCCGATCAGCACATTGCTCGAGATGCGGAAGAACGCGCATGCGCTCGCCGTGGGGTACCGGTGCACGATGAGCTGCTGCACGGTGTGGATGCGCTTGATCTTCTTGGCGCGCGTGAACGGCGTGAGTTCGCCGTCGGTCTGCGTCTCAATCATGAGGTTGTTGAGATTGGCCCGGGTGACGCGCGAGACCGCGCTTTCGAGCGCGGCCATCATGAGCGAGAGCCAAGCGAACAACACCGCGATGACCACCATGGCCACGATTGTGCAAATGCGCAGTTCCTCTGACATAGTTCCTTCCAATCAGTGGCCCAGTTGACGGTCGGTGCCATACCGCTGCTCGTAGAGGGCCAACGCGTCCGTGGCGTCTTGCGGCACAAGTGCCACCCATGCGTTGCCCTGATGGAGCGCGAAGAACGTGAGGAGCAGCTGGCGCTGGAGCCCGAACATCTGGCGTTCCTGCTCCGGCGTGCGGTGGTCGTAGCCCAGCAGGTGCAGGATGCCGTGGATCGTGAGCAGCAGCATCTCCTCCATGGTGCTGTGCCCTGCGGCGGCGGCCTGCTGCGCCGCCACCCATGGGCAGATCACGATGTCGCCGAGCACGCCTTCGACGACGGTACGGCCGTCACCGGGGCGCAGTTCGTCCATCGGGAAGCTCATCACGTCGGTGGGGCCCTGCAGGTTCATCCAGCGTTCGTGCAGCGTGGCGATCGGCTCGGGGTCGACGAACATGATCGCCAGGTCGGATTGGGTGCTCACGCGCATCTGGTCGAGCACCCATACCCCCAGGTCGGAAAACACCTTGGGGTCGATGATCCACTCGGTCTCGTTGGTCACTTCCACGCTCATTGCGCGCCGTCCTTCCCCTCAGGCTGCGGTGTCGCCCCGGCCGCGCGTTGCGCCGCACGGGCCGCACGGGCCTCGTCGTACCGGTCGTAGGCGTCGACGATGCGGCCGACGAGGGCATGGCGCACCACGTCCGCGGCGCCCAGATGCACGAACGCGATGTCGTCGATGCCGTGGAGCACGCGTTCGATCGTGGCCAGGCCCGACCGCGGCGCGGCCAAGTCGACCTGGGTGATGTCGCCGGTCACCACCATCTTCGTGTTGAATCCCAATCGCGTCAGGAACATCTTCATCTGCTGCGCGGTCGTGTTCTGCGCCTCGTCGAGGATCACATACGCGTCGTTGAGCGTACGGCCGCGCATGTAGGCGAGCGGCGCCACTTCGATTGTGCCGTCGTCGAGCAGCGCGCGCATGCGCTCCGGGCCGAACATGTCGGACAGGGCGTCGTACAGGGGGCGCAGATACGGGTCCACCTTCTCGTTGAGTGAACCGGGCAGGAAGCCGAGGTTCTCCCCCGCTTCCACGGCGGGGCGCGTCAGGATGATGCGCCGCACCTGGCCTTCCTGGAACGCGCGCACGGCTTTGGCCACCGCCAAGTAGGTCTTGCCGGTACCGGCCGGTCCGATGCCGAACGTGATGGTGTGCTCGTCGATCGCCTGCACATAGTCCGCCTGTCCCAAGGTCTTAGGGCGCACCGGATACCCGGCGGCATAAGTGATCACCCCGGGGGTATGTGGTTTGCGGTAGGTGCCGCGCGCGTCACGGGCGTCGTCGCGGCGCAGGGCGCGCGCCCGGCGCACCTTGTCGGTTGCAGCGCCATGGCCAGGCGCTTCATCGCGCACCGTGTTCGACAGCACACGCTGGTCGAGCATGCGGCGCACCGTCACCGCATCCATCGGTTCGCGGTAGGCCGCGTCGATGATCGTGTGCAGCATGTCTTCGGCCTCGCTCGCCTCGCTCTCCCCCGCGCGTGACGTGGACTTGATCGTCACATCCAGCCCGCGGATGTGCATCGTGATGTGCGTGAACGCATGTTCGAGCTCGCGGAGGACCTCGTCGTTGGGCCCCAGGACCCGCACGGTGTCGAGTTGTTCGGGAATGCGTACCGTTCTGGTTGTAGTTGCCACCACACCTCTTCTATGTTGTGTGTTCGATTGTTGTAGTGCTGTTGACCGCTATGGCTGCATGCAGCCAGCGGCGGGGCCTCTTACTCGTCGAGCGGCTCGCCGGTGAGCACATGCCCATGGACGTGGAAGACGGTCTGGCCGGCTTCCTGGCCTGTGTTGAAGATCAGTCGGTAGGCGCCGTCGTATTCGCGGTTGGCGATGAGCTGCGCCACTTCGACCATGTGCGCCAGCAGCGCCGGGTTGTTTTTGGCGAGCTCGCCCACATTGGCGTAATGATCGCGCGGCACCACCAGCACATGGACCTTCGCCTTGGGGTTGATGTCTTTGAACGCATAGGTGGTCGCGTCCTCATACACCTTTTCGCTGGGGATCTCACAATTGATGATCTTGCAAAACAAGCATTCGGAATCCTGCATTCCCGCTTTCTCCTTGCTTCGGTCTTCTGTTGGAACGCGGTGCGGCGCACCGGCTCCATGCTATTGCGTCGCTAGGATAAACAGCGCGCCGCAGCATCGTATTCCTCGACACATGGGCCCTCCCAGGCGTGCATCATGCCGTGCGCACAGGCGTTAGGCATGGGTAGCAAAAAGGCCGGTCCGCACGCGATGTGCGAACCGGCCTTACCGGTGTCCGGAGCGGGACTTGAACCCGCACGCCTGTATAAAATAGGCACTAGCACCTCAAGCTAGCGCGTCTACCATTCCGCCACCCGGACAGGTGCGTTGCTTGGCAACAGAAAGAAACTATAAGGGCTTTCGCGCTAATACGCAAACCTCGGCGTGTCGCGCCCGGTACGGTAGCCTTATAGGCATGACACAACCGTTGTTTATCGTGGATTCCAGCACCGATGACTCCCCGTTGAACCGTGACGCGCTGCGCTCCGGTTGGACGATGGCGTTGCCCGATGCCGTCAAACGCCACGCGATCCAATCCATGCGCCTGCACGAAGGCGACGCGCTGCAGATATCGGATGGGGCCGGATTGCGCATCGACGCGACAGTGGCCGACGAACACGCAGGCAAGGTCCTCGTCGAGTCATTCACCCAAGAGGACGCACCAACGGTGCGGTTGGCGCTTGTGCAGGCCCTCGCCAAGAACGGCCATGACGAGCAGGCCATCGACACGGCCACGCAGATCGGCGTGGATGATGTGTTTCCCTGGCAGTCCGACCGTGCGATCGCCCGCTACAAGGCGGGGCGCACCGACCGCAAATGGGCGCAGACACTGCGCGCCGCCACCGAACAGTCACGCCGCGCGTTCATGCCGGCATTGCACGATTGCATGACGAGCAAGCAGTTGCTGGCGCAATGCCGCCGTGCCGCCGTCAACGGCGATGTGGTCATCGTGCTGCATCAGGACGCCACCGTGGGATGGAGCGACGTGGAACAGCGTGTGGAGGCACTCATGGAGCGCAGCCTCGCCGACGGCAAGACGCGCACCGTCTATGTCGTCGTCGGGCCGGAAGGCGGCATCAGCGACCAAGAGATCGAGGCACTCATGTCAGCGGGTGCGGACGCCTGCATCCTCGGCGCCAACATCCTGCGCGCCTCCACCGCAGGCCCAGTGGCATTGAGCCTGCTGTCACGCACGCTCGGGCGCTTTGCGTGATACGGTGAACCGTGGCATTCGAACCACACCCATGGGCCCCGGGAGGCATGCATCATGCAGATCATCGACATCGATTCGATTGACGACGAACGCGTGGCGGCGTACACGAACCTCACCGAACTGCAACTGCGCAACCGGTTAGAGCCGCAACAAGGCATCTTCATCGCCGAATCCCCCAAGGTGATCGACCGGGCGCTCGCCGCAGGGCGCGAACCGCTGTCACTGCTCGTGGAACGCCCTTGGCTTGAAGGCATGGCGGACACGTTCGCGTTCATCGACGCCCATTGGGGGCGCAACGTGCCGGTGTTCGTGGCTTCCCCCGACCAGTTGCGCCAACTCACCGGCTACCGGCTGCACCGTGGCGCGCTCGCCGCGATGCGCCGCTGGCCGTTGCCGTCCGTGGCGGAGGTCACCGCGCACGCCAAGCGCATCGCGGTGTTGGAGAACATCGTGGACCACACCAATGTGGGTGCCATCATGCGTTCCGCTGCGGCCCTTGATGTGGACGCGGTGCTCGTGACGCCGTCCTGCGCTGACCCGCTATACCGGCGTGCGGTGCGCGTGTCGATGGGCACCGTGTTCCAGGTGCCATGGACGCGCATCGGCGGTGATGACACCCATTACTGGCCATGGCAGGGGCTCAAGGAACTCCATGGCCTGGGCTTCACCACGGCGGCGATGGCGCTCGACGACGATTCGATCAGCCTCGACGAGCTCGTACGCCGGCTGCACCTGCCTGCGGGCGCACCGGATGCGGTCGACAGGCTCGCGCTCATCTTCGGCACCGAAGGGGACGGCCTGTCGCACCATACGATCGCCCAATCCGACCTCACCGTGCGCATCCCCATGAGCCATGGGGTCGATTCGCTCAATGTGGCCGCGTCGAGCGCCGTGGCGTTCTACAGCACCCGCGTGCGGCAGGACTGATCAGTACGTGGGCATCGCGTCGAGGTTGAACCCGAGCGCGGCGAGCTGTTCACGGCCCTCGGGCGTGATTTTCTCGACGCTCCAGCGCGGCGTCCACGTCCAATCGATGCGGAATTCCTCGACAAGGCCGGCCAGTGTGCTCGCGCATTCGTCCTCGATGAGGTCGGTGAGCGGGCATGCCGGTGTCGTCAGCGTCATCGTGATGATCGCGCGTCCCAGCTCGTCGATCTCGATGCCGTAGACCAGGCCCAGATCCACGACGTCGATGCCGAGCTCCGGGTCGATCACCTGATGGAGGGCCTCACGCACATCGGCGGCCGTGGCACGGCCGATCTCATCGACGGCTTTGAGTGGAATCTCGCCATCACCTTGGCAACCACACCCCTGTCCGCCGCAACAGCCGTCGTTTTGGCCGTGGCCGCGCACGCCATTCGCATCCACATCCTTCGCCAACGACGGGTTGGCCATGATCGCCTGCGCCGCCTGCTCGTCGTTCACCACACTGTTCACCGCATCGAAAATCGTCGCCTGCGGCCCGGGCACCAGATTGTCGCTCATCGCGCACCCCATTTCCTGTAGGGTGGGCGCACCGGTGCATGGCGCGCCCACATGGTTGAGTTATCGAAGTTCACAGCAGGCGTCACGCCTGCGCCAATGCCTTGGCCATCGAATCCTTGAGGCCTTCCCACCCCAGCAACGCACATTTGATGCGCATCGGGTATTTCGAAACGCCTTGGAACACAATCGCGTCACCAAGCTCATCCGCTTGGGCGTCATCGGCCAGCCCGGCGCCGCGCGACTCCATCAGTGCATGGAACGTGCGGAACAGATCCATCGCCTCGTCCACGGTGCGTCCCTCCACCAGGTCGACCATGATCGACAGGCTCGCCTGCGAGATCGAGCAGCCGTGGCCGTCCCACACCACCCGTTCGATGCGGTGTGGTTCATCGCTGGATACGTCCACATGGATCGTCGCCTCATCGCCGCATGTCGGGTTGAACTGGTGGGATTCGCCGGCCGCGCATGCCTCATGGGCGGTCATGACCGTGCTCTCCCCCGCGCTCGCGGACTCATCCGTGAGGTCGGGGGCGAATGCCACACGGCCCGAAGGGTGCTTCGAGGCTTCGAGGATGACCTCCTGGTACATCTGTTCCAACCCGTCGTCCTGTGCCATTGGCATCATGCCCGCCTTTCCTGCATGCAACATTGTTCCATTGTGTCCAACCGGCCCCGCGCCGCACTATTCCGCGCGCGTGCCACTCACCCCGAAGAACGGGCGCACGCCGGCCACGGCGTCGAGCAGCGCATGCACGTCGTCCATGGTGTTGTACACACCGAGTGATGCACGGTTCGACGCATAGACGCCGAAATGCCGGTGCACGGGCTGCGCGCAATGGTGGCCGACGCGGATCGCGATGCCCTGCGCGTCGATGTACTGCCCCACATCGTGCGGATGCACGCCTTCGACTTCGAACGCCACCGTGCCGATGCGCGCAGTGTCGCTCGTGGGCCCGAGGATGCGCACACCGGGGATGTCCCCAAGCCGCAGCAATTCGCTCGTCAAGGCGTGCTCGTGTTCGGCGACGGCATCCATGCCGATGGACTGCAGCCACTGGGCGGCCACACCCGCGGCCACGACCTGCGCCACCGGCTGTGTGCCGGCCTCGAACCGGGCCGGCGGATCCATGTATTGCGCGGGTTTGTCCATCCACGCCAGTTCGACCATCGAACCGCCGAACCATGCCGGGGGCAGTGCCTCGAGCAGCTCACGGCGCCCATACAGGAACCCGGCCCCGGTCGGCCCGTACATCTTGTGGGCGCTGAACGCGGCGAAATCGACGTCGAGCGCATGGAAGTCCACCGGCAGATGCGGCACCGACTGGCAGGCGTCGAGCACGAACACGGCACCCACCTCGTGCGCTCGACGCACGACGGGGGCCAGATCGGTGATGGCGCCGGTCACATTGCCCACATGGGTCATCGCCACGACCTTCGTGCGGTCGGTGATCACCTCGTCGGCGGTGTCGGTGCGGATACGCCCCTCGTCGTCGAGCGCGAACCATGTGAGCGTGGCGCCCGTGCGCGCGGCAAGCTCCTGAAACGGCAACAGCACGGAATGGTGTTCGGCCTGGGACACGACGATCTCGTCGCCCGGCCCGAGCGCGAACCGCCGTGCGGCGGCAGGCCCGCGACCCATCGAGGCATAGCCGAAGGCGGTGGCGAGCAGATTGAGGCCCGCGGTGGCGCCGGCGGTCACCACAAGCTCTTCACGCCCCTCTTCGGCCGAAGCGCCGACGAAGCGGGCCATGGCGGCACGGGCGTCTTCGAACGCGACCGTGCTGCGCGCGGCGAGCTCATGGGCGCCACGGTGCACGCCCGCGTTGATCGACTCGTAGAACCCGCTTTCCGCATCGATCACGGCCTGTGGTTTCTGGGCCGTGGCCGCCGAATCCAAATACACCAACGGGCGACCATGGACCTGCTGGTCCAGGATTGGGAACTGTCGGCGAATCGCCTCGAAATCTGCCATCGCGCGCTCCAAAGGTCAGGCCAGGGCGGACTCGGAATCCGAGCCTTCCGGCAGGTATTCGTCGTACCCGCGCTCCTCGAGCTCGTCCGCGAGCTCAGGCCCACCGGTCTTGACGAAATGACCGTCGGCGAACACATGCACGATGTCGGGCTTGATGTACTTGAGGATGCGCGTGTAGTGCGTGACCATGAGGATGCCGAAATCGTTCGCTTCCTTGGCGCGGTTGACGCCTTCGGACACGATGCGCAGCGCATCGACGTCCAGGCCGGAATCGGTTTCGTCGAGGATCGCGAACTTCGGCTTGAGCAGTTCGAGCTGCAGCACTTCGGCGCGTTTCTTCTCACCGCCGGAGAATCCTTCGTTGACCGAACGGGTGGCGAATTTCGGATCCATCTTGAGGCGCTTCATCGCCTCGGTGAGCTCCTTGGTCCATGTGCGGATCGCCGGGGCCTTGCCGTCGATCTCGGTTTTCGCGGTGCGCAGGAAGTTCGTCATCGAGACGCCCGGCACCTCGACCGGGTACTGCATGGCGAGGAACAGGCCCGCCTTGGCGCGCTCATCCGGCGTCATGAGCAGGATGTCTTCGCCGTCGAGCAGCACCTGCCCGGAATCGACCTCGTACTTGGGGTGGCCGGCGAGTGTGTAGGCGAGCGTCGACTTGCCCGAGCCGTTGGGGCCCATGATTGCGTGCGTCTCGCCCGAATTGACGGTCAGGTTCACGCCGCGCAGGATCTGCTTACGCCCTTCCTTGATTTCCACCGAGGCGTACAGGTCTTTGATTTCAAGAGTGGACATCGCTTACTTCTCCTCCAATACGGTCTGCATGGCGCTGGATTCGCCGCGCGCCAGACGGCGGTCGATTGCTTGCATCAGGTGGCCGGCGATCTGCTCGATGCCGATCTCTTCGACGAGTTCGCCGAAGAAGCCACGCACCACGAGTTTGCGCGCCTCCCGTTCGGGGATGCCGCGCGAGCACAGGTAGAACAGCTCCTCGTCGTCGAACCTGCCGACCGAGCTCGCATGCCCGGCGCCCACGATGTTGCCGTTCTCGATTTCGAGGTTCGGTTCGGAATCCGCCACAGCGCCCGGGGTGAGCACGAGGTTGCGGTTGAGTTCATAGGAGTCGGTGCCCGGCGCGGTGGGTTCGATGAGCGCATTGCCGACCCACGTGGAGTGCGCGCCCTTACCGCTGAGCGCACCCTTGTAGACGACGCGCGAACGGCATTCGGGGTGGTTGTGCACGACCATCGTGCGGTGCTCGATGTGCTCGCCCGGATCGACGAAATAGATGCCGAGCATGTTGAGGTCGCCATGCTCGCCACCGAAATCCTGGTCCATGCGGATGCGCACGACATCGCCGCCCAGGGTGACGACCGAATGGCGCAGCGACGACTCATTGCCCACATGGATGCGGTGCGACGCCACATGCTTCGAATCCGTGGTCCATTCCTGCACGAACGTCGTGCTGATGTGCGCGTCGTCGCCGGTCACGATCTCGACGCCTTCGGCCAAGCGCGCCTGACCGTCGTGCTGCACGACGACATCGCCGTGCACGCGGTCGCGCGCATTGATCACGAGGTGCAGCGCGTCGAGGTCGAGGCCATTGCCATGCACCTGCACGAGGACCGGCTGGTCCGGCTCTCCCAGCATGTCCACGACGGTGGCCGTGCGTACGCTGTTCCATTCCACCACCGACACGCGGTCGTTGGGCTTGCTCACCGTGCCGCTCAGATCGCAGCCGATGTCCACACGGCGCACCTGCACGACCGACTCATCGATCGCGGAGCCGTCGATGTACCGCACGTCCACGCTTGTCGCGCCGCTCGGCTTGAACACGTCGAAGAACTCCTCGATGCGCTCGACCGGCGTGAAGCGCCAATCCTCCTGCTTGCGCGTCGGCATGGCGAAATCGGCCAGGTCGAACGAGCGTGGGTTGGTGTCCGCGCTCGACGGCATCGCCGCGGGCACAGCGTACGGGTCGTTGGGATCCGCGACCGGGATGTTGATTTCTTTGCGGTCTGCCATCGGTCAGCCCACCGATCCTTCCATCTGCAGTTCGACAAGGCGATTGAGCTCAAGCGCGTATTCCATCGGCAGCTCACGGCTGATCGGTTCGACGAACCCGCGCACGATCATCGCCATCGCCTCTTTTTCTTCGATGCCACGGCTCATCAGGTAGAACAACTGGTCTTCCGAGACCTTCGACACCGTCGCCTCGTGGGCCATCGACACGTCGTCTTCGCGCACGTCGACATGCGGATAGGTGTCGGAACGTGAGAAATCGTCCACGAGCAGCGCGTCGCACACCACGTTCGAGCTGGCGCCCTCCGCGCCGTCCACGATCTTGACGAGACCGCGGTAGGCGCTGCGGCCGCCGCCGCGCGAAATCGACTTGGCCACGATCGTCGAGCTCGTGTGCGGGGCCAGATGGATCATCTTGGCGCCGGTGTCCTGGTATTGGCCTTGGCCGGCGAAGCCAAGCGACATCGTGGACGCGTTCGCATACGGTTCGGCGAGAATGCACGCCGGGTATTTCATCGTCGCCTTCGAGCCGATGTTGCCGTCGACCCATTCCATCGTGGCGCCTTCGCGCACATAGGCGCGTTGCGTGACGAGGTTGTAGACGTTGTTCGACCAGTTCTGCACGGTCGTGTAACGCACGCGCGCGTTCTTCTCGACGATGATCTCGACGATCGCGGCGTGCAGCGAGTCGGTCGAGTAGATCGGCGCGGTGCAGCCTTCCACATAGTGCACGTACGAGCCTTCGTCGGCGATGATGAGCGTGCGTTCGAACTGGCCCATGTTCGGCGTGTTGATGCGGAAGTAGGCCTGCAGCGGGATGTCGACGTGCACGCCCTTCGGCACATACACGAACGAGCCGCCCGACCATGCGGCGGTGTTGAGCGCGCCGAATTTGTTGTCTTCCGGCGGCACGACGGTGCCGAAGTACTTCTTGACGAGCTCGGGGTATTCGCGCACCGCGGTGTCGGTGTCGACGAAGATGACGCCCTGCTTGGCGAGGTCCTCCTGGATCGAGTTGTAGATGACCTCGGATTCGTACTGTGCCGCGACACCGGAGACGAGACGGCTTTTCTCCGCTTCGGGGATGCCAAGGCGGTCGTAGGTCTCGCGGATGTCGTCGGGCAGGTCCTCCCATGTGGCGGCCTGCTTGCCGACCGGCTTGACGTAGTACTTGAAGTCCTGCGCATGGAAGCCGGAAAGGTCGACGCCCCATTTCGGCATGGGCTGTTCGACGAACGCCTTGTACCCGCGCAGGCGCATATCGAGCATCCATGCGGGTTCGCCCTTGTCCGCCGAGATCTCACGGACCACCTCTTCGCTGATGCCCTTCTTGGCGGCCTCGCCGGCGGCATCCGAATCATGCCAGCCGTACGAGTATTCACCGAATTGCTCGATGATCTCGTCATCTTGTCTTATCTTGTCTTCATTGACGCGTCCTCGATCAGCCACATACTGGTTCATCTCCACGTCAGACGCTGCGTTGGGCAAAGGATGTTCCGCCACAGGTCGCCGCCTCCATTCACAAACTACCGGACAATACCAATTCCTGACCTAACGTAACAGACCGGCGCGCAAACACGCCAGAGGCCGCCACGTCACTGCTGTACATGAACGCTCGTGCCCATGCCGGCGAAGTCGTAGAACCACTCCGCCACATCCCAGCCGATGCCGATGCAGCCGTGCGACGTGTTCGCACCCATCGCGGCGATCTGCGCGTCGGAGTACGGCGTGCTCGTGGCGATGCGGTGGATCGCGCAGCCCGACTTCGAGAAGTAGTTCACGAAGCCGACGCCCTTGACGTCCCAGGTCTCCTTCTTGCCATCGGAGAGCGTGAGCGTGCCGGACATGTCCTGTGTGGGGTACTTGAGCCAGATCTCGAAATCGCCCAGCGGCGTGCACATGTCGCCCGAGGGGTTGCACGCGCCGGTCGCATAGTCGTTGCCCTGCCCAGCGGACATCGAGAACGACTTGACGAGCTTGTCGTCCTGATACGCGTAGACCTTGTGGTCGGACAGGTCGACGACCACATGGCGCTTGATCTGCTTGACCTTCATCGGGTCGACCTCGCCGGCCACTTTGACTGTGCCCTTGCCTTCGGTGAGCACCGGCAGCGCGTCGACGCCGATCGAGGCGTCTGCGCCGTCTTTGATCTTGACGCCGTCGTGGCCTTCCTCGATCACTTCCGTCTCGGTGCCGTTGCCGTTCACAATGACCTCGCGGTCCACTTTGGTGGAGGTGAGCGAGCCCTTGATCGTTTCGTCGTACTGCTGCTGCAGTTTGTCGGCGCTGAAGACGAGCACGCCGTTGCGTGCTTCGTTTTCGTCGAGCGCAGCCTCGGTGTCGGGTTCGATGCGCGACGAGGCGATGAGCATCGGCGCGGTGAACTGTGCGATCTCATGGTCGCCGACCGCGACGCCCACCTTGTTCGCCACCAGTTCGTCCACCGTCTGCTTGGCCTGCGTGGCCACGGCATCGGTGACCTGCGGTTCGATGTCCTTGAGCTCGACCGTCACCGTCTGCGGCTTGGTGTCGCCGAACGATTCGATGGCCGCGACCGCGGCTTCTGCGGCCTCGGTGGGGTCCGCGCCGCTGCCGTTGGCCGCGGGGGTCACCTCGACCTCACCGCTGTCTTCGTTGACGGTCAGCTCCGCATTGACTGGCTTGACGCTGTTGGTGCCCAGATGTTCATCGAGCACGGTGGGATCGGCCTGCGCCACGTCGATGGAAGGGGCCACGTCTTTCTTGTCCCAGAACGCGTAACGGTCCCACACGGGGTCGTTGCGCTTGGCGTCCACCGCATCATGTGCGATCGCCTGCGCGTCCACGCTCACCCCAAGGTCCTTGGCGCTCACTTCGGCGGTCTTGTCGCCGTAGGCCACCGGCACCTTGGTGGCGTTCACCTGATCGTCGATCATCGTGGCGATCTGCTGTTGTGTCTTGCCGGCCACATCGTGCCCCCACAGCGTGGTGCCCGGCAGCGCGCGGTTCTGGAAGAACGCGAATGTGCCAAAGCCCGCCGCCACAAGCAGCACGACCACGGCGAGCACGATCCACGGCCAGACATGATGCCGTTTGGCAGGCGCCGCGGGGGCCGCCGCCGCGTTGAACCCGTCGATCGGCTCGACGGAAGGCAATGGAGTGAACGCCTGGGTCCGCTCCCCCTCGGTGCGGTGGACAGGTCCATTCGGCGTGCCGCCGCCGCCCTGGGGCAACGGCTGGTTTCCATCGTGCAAAGACATTGGCTTCCTCGTGCTGTTCAGATACTGATAATGCGAGTCTTATTATGCAACATGGCCGTGAACGCCACAGTGCTCACGGCCATGATACCTACAAAACGTGCACGCGCAATGTGGTGTACGCCACATTGCACGGGGTTTGCACACTTACTGTGCGATGTGGAGGCGCTCCTCCTTGTGCTCGAGCGCGGCCTTGACGAGCCCCGCGAACAGCGGATGCGGCTTGGTGGGACGCGACTTGAACTCCGGGTGCGCCTGGGTGGCCACATAGAACGGGTGCACCTCGCGTGGCAGTTCCACGAACTCGGTGAGTTCGCCATCCGGGCTCTGGCCGGAGATGACGAGACCGCCGTCGCGCAGCTGCTGCTTGTAGGCCACGTTCACCTCGTAGCGGTGGCGGTGGCGTTCGGTCACATGC
This sequence comes from Bifidobacterium pseudolongum subsp. globosum, assembly GCF_004155535.1. Classification (GTDB taxonomy): domain Bacteria; phylum Actinomycetota; class Actinomycetes; order Actinomycetales; family Bifidobacteriaceae; genus Bifidobacterium; species Bifidobacterium pseudolongum_C. The sequence continues at coordinate 176,542 of NZ_RYUH01000010.1, forward strand.
GTCGTGCCGTACAGTTCGGCCACGAGGGAATCCTCGAGCAGATCCGCCGGGTAGGAACCCAGGCGCATCGTGTGGCCCATGTCGCCATTGCCGGCCACGATGTCCTTCTGCTCCTCCATCGTCGCGATCACGGGGTTCGGGCAATCCGGGTCGAACTCGGTGGAACCGGCGTCGGCGATGCCCAGCACGTCGCGGGCGTATTCGATGACCATGGACTGCAGGCCCAGGCACAGGCCAAGCGCCGGGATGCCGTGCTCGCGGGCGTAGCGCAGGGCGCCGATCTTGCCGTCGATGCCTCGGATGCCGAAGCCGCCGGGCACCACGATGCCGTCCACCTGGTCGAGCGCCGCGGCGGCGCCTTCCTCGGTCTCGCAACGGTCGGCCGCCACCCACTTGACGTTGACCTTGGCCCAGTTGGCGAACCCGCCGGCCTTGATGGCCTCGGTGACCGAAAGGTAGGCGTCGGGCAGGTCGATGTACTTGCCCACGATGGCGATGTTGACTTCGTGCTTGGGGTGGTGCACGCGTTCGAGCAGGTCCTCCCACTCGTCCCAATCCACGTCGTGGAACGGCAGGCCGAGTTCGCGCACCACATAGGCGTCGAGGCCTTCGTCGAACAGCACCTTCGGCACATCGTAGATGCTGTTGGCGTCCACGCAGTTCACCACGCCTTCGGCGTCGACGTCGCACATGAGCGAGATCTTGTCTTTGATGGACTGGTTGAGCGGGCGGTCGCTGCGCAGCACGAGCGCATCCGGCGAGATGCCGAGCTGGCGCAGCATCATCACCGAATGCTGGGTCGGCTTCGTCTTGAGCTCATGGGCGGCCGCGATGTACGGCACGAGCGAGACGTGGATGAACATGCAGTTCTCCGGGCCCAGATCGCGGCGCACTTCGCGCGCGGCCTCCATGAACGGCTGGGATTCGATGTCGCCGACGGTGCCGCCGATCTCGGTGATGATCACATCGACGTCGTCGGAGGCCTGGGCGCGCATGCGCGACTTGATCTCGTTGGTGATGTGCGGGATCACCTGCACGCACTGGCCGAGGTATTCGCCGGCGCGCTCCTTGCGGAGCACTTCCTGGTAGATCTGGCCGGTCGTGACATTCGCCTTCTGCGAAAGGAAGACGTCGAGGAAACGCTCGTAGTGGCCGATGTCGAGATCGGTCTCCGCGCCGTCCTCGGTCACATAGACCTCACCGTGCTGGAACGGGTTCATCGTGCCCGGGTCGACGTTGATGTACGGATCGAGCTTCTGCTGCAGCACACGCAGGCCACGGCTGCGCAGCAGACGGCCGAGGGAGGAAGCGGTAAGACCCTTGCCAAGGGAGGAAACAACGCCGCCAGTGACGAAAATGTGCTTGGTGACGTGTTCTTGAGCATTGCCATGTTGTCTTCTAACCATGGGTCTTCATGGTATCGCTCCGCCGTGACATGGCGCGGTGTTCATCACCCCTCACCTGCCCTCGATGATCAGCTCGCTCGCCACGCCGTTGAGTTCGACGATGTTGGGCGAATCCTCGTCCTGTCGCACCCCTGCTCCCACGATTGCGCGCGTGCGCAGCCCGTGCGTCAGTACGGCGATCGGCACGTCCTTCGGCACGGTGATGCGCGAGGTCGACGACAGTTGGTTGACGTCGACGCGCCCGTCGATCGACGCACAGTCGATCTCCATGTCGAGGTTGCAGTTGACCTCCACATGCGCGTGCACGTCGTCGAGGCTGAGCCGCGGCGTGCGCACATCGAGTTCGAGGCCGTCGCATGTCAGGCCCCGCACATGCGCCTCCTGCGCCTTCGCCGCGCATTCGACCGTCGTCACATACCGCTGCGGCACCCAGATGATCACCGTCACGTCATCTTTCGCGAGCGTCTCGCTGATGCCGGTGCCGCGGCGCACCTGCACGTCGAGGCGTTTGGGCCTGTCGTCGACCGAGACCTTGAAGTGGCGCGCCAGGCTGGCCACGGTGTTCGACACGACGCGCACACGCAGCTGCTCGCCGTCATATCCGCGGATCACGCACGCGTAGATCGACCCGCAGTCGATGTCGAAATGCTTGCCGCCGTCGACGTCGTAGTTCGTGGCGCTTTCGTACCGGTATTCGCCGCGCGCCGGCCCCGCGTGCGCGTCGTCGACGCCGAGCAAGGCGTCGACGCTCACCGCGAAGACATCGGCGAGCGCGACGAGGCTTTCGAGTTCCGGCCGGCCGGCGCCGCTTTCCCATTTGGTGATGGCCTGCCGCGAGACGCCGATGCGGCGCGCGAGTTGTTCCTGCGAGAGCGCGGATTGTGCACGCAGGTCCTTGAGGCGTGTGGAGAATTCCATTGTGCGCGCCTTGGGTGTGGCTGTCTGTTCGTCCATGGTGGTCTCCTATTCGGTGATGAGCTGGTAGGGGCTGATGGTGCGGATCGGGGTGGCGAAGCCCAGGGCGAGCGCGCCTTGCACGGCGGTCAGGGCGAGCGCAGCGGCTATGGGCAGCAGGGCTGGGTGGTCGAATTGGCTGCGCATGACGCCCACTGTCGCGAACAGCGCGTCGGTCACGGGCCGCGCGGCCATGCCCGCGACGAGCGCGCCGAGGACGGCGCCGGCCGCGGTGGCGGGCATGAGTGCTGCGGCGATCTGGCGCATGAGCTGTCCGCTGGTGTAGCCGAGGGCTTTGAGTATACCGAAACGGCGGCGTTCGCGCACAATCGTGGACCGGATGACCATCATCAGCACCAGCCCCGTCAGGCCGATTGCGAGGATGAGCATGGCGAGGCTGACGGCCGACATGATCGATCCGTACATCTGTTGGCTCGTGTCACGCATGCGTTCCATGTCGGTGGTGTGCGTCACGAGGTCGGCGCACGTGCTTTCGATCGCACGGATGACGTGTGCGGTGTCGGCCCCGTCGCAGTACACGTAGAGCGTGTGCGGACTGTATGCGAAGTCCGGGTCGAGGCGCGTATAGCCGGCGTTGGTCAGTTCGCAGACGGTGCCGCCGTCGTTGACGCTCTGGATGTAGCCCACGACGGTGTAGCTGAGCGCGGCGCCGCCGTGGCTCACCTTGACTTTCGAGCCGATTGTATGCGCGTCGGCGAGCGCCGATCCCACGGCGATCTCATGCGCGGTGGCGGGGTGGTTGCCTTCGTACCGGATGTCGTTGCGCGTGGCGTCGAAGTCGTCGCTCACGAAGGCGGGCATTTGGGTGCCGGCGATGCCGACGCGCGCCGTGGTGTATGCGATCACGTTCTGTACGCCACGGATCGCGCGGATGCGTTGCGCGGCCTCGGCGTTGCCCCCTGCGGCTGGTGTGGCGATGACCTGCGGCGTCTCCGTGGACAGCGTGTTGTACAGGTTGCCGGGTGTGACCGCGGCGTTGTAGGCGAGCGTCGCGGCGAAGCTGACGAGCAGCGTCATCAGGAACGCCATGCACCCCACGAGCAGGTTGCGCGCAGGGGACGCGGCGGCCTGCTGCAGGCTGACCGCCGTGCGCGCACTGCCCGGCATGCGGTTGAGTGGGCGCATCGCGTGGCGCCGGCCTCGCGCGTCCGTGCCGCGGATCGCTTCGATCGGCTGCAGTGCGCGCAAGGAACGTACGCCGATCCACGCGAACAGCAGTGTGACGCCAGCGAGCGCGGCGATGGTGATGGCCCAGGCGCGCATGTCGGCCTGCGCATGGAACGTGAAGCCGGCCTGCAGCGCGATCAGCGAGCCGATCGCCGGTGTGGCGAGCGTGGACAGGGCGAGTCCAATTACCGTGGCGCCCACGCACACGAGCAGATACGGCGCCATCATCGCGCGCGAGATCATCGCACCGGTGTAGCCGAGCGCCTTGAGCACGCCCATGTCGGTGCGGTCGGTCTCCACGATGTTGCGGATGTGGAATGTGCACAGTGCGAGGCTGACGATGGTGACGAGCACGGCGAACACCACGAGGATGAGGATGATGAGCTGGCTGACCATCATGCGGGTCGCGCGCACGCTGCTGGCGTCGATCGCCGCGGCCACGGGCGTGCCCGCTTGCGCGAGCGCCCGCTCGAGGCGTGAGCGCACGGCGCGTGGGTCGGCACCGGCGTCCACGCGCACCGCATATTCGGTCATGCGTGATTCCGGATGGTCGCGCTCGAGCTGCGCGAAGCGCGCGGCCGGGGCGCTGAAGGCGAGGATCTGCGATCCGGCGTTGCCGAATTCCATCTCTTCGACCACACCGGCGATGCGGAACGACTCGTCATGGCCGGCCAGTTGCAGTTCGATCCGGTCCCCCGGCGCGAACTGCCCGAACCGCGCCGTGTACTGCGCGATATAAAGGTCGCCGCTGTCGCCCGATGTCGCCAACACGCGCGTCTGGTTGAGTGTGCGCGGCGCGTCGGCGTCGGCGATCATCGTGCGGATGGCGAAATCGGTGCCGCGGAAATCATGGATCTGCGTGTCCATGAGCAGCACGTCGTGGGGCTCGACGGCCGCGACACCAGTGGTGTGGTCGATCACGTCGCGCACATCGGCAGTGGCGGCTGTACGCGGCACCACGATGTCCACGTCCGCGGTGTGCAGTTCGTCCGCGAGCGCGGTGTAGCGCGGGCCGACGGTGAACAACAGGGTGAGTGCGGAGCCCAACATGCAGGCGGCGATGAGGATGATCACGCCGAATCCGAGGAAGGTCCCCTTGTTGCGGCGCCATTGGTGCAGGGCGAGTGTGCGCATCGGGTCACCACCCCATCTCGTTGAGGAACACGGCGAGCGTGTGTTCGCGCTCACCGTACGGTTCTCCGCCGTCCCATGCGCCGAGCGTGCATTCGCCGGCGATCGCGCCGTCGCGCAGGTACAGCACACGGTTGGCGCGCAGGGCGCTGTGCCGGTCGTGGGTGACCATGACGATGCTTTGCCCGTTGGCGTGCAGTGTGCAGAACACGTCGAGCACCGCCTGGGAGTTGTGTGAGTTGAGCGCGCCGGTCGGCTCGTCGGCGAACACGAGTTCGGGGGCGTTGATCAGGGCGCGCACGATGCTCGCGCGCTGGGCCTCGCCGCCGGAGACCTGTGCGCTCGTGCGCGCCTGGGCGCGTTCGTCGAGGTGCACGAGCGAGAACAGTTCGCGCGCTTTGGTGGTGATGCGCGGCTTGGAGCGCATCGTGAGCGCACCGGCAACGATCACGTTGTCGATGAGACTCATGCGTTCGAGCAGCTGGTGTTGTTGGAACACGAAGCCGCAGTGCGCGCGGCGGAACACGGCGAGCGCGTCGTCGCGCATGTCGGTGATGGTTTCGCCGTCGAACTTGATGGTGCCGGCGGTGGGGCGCTCCAGACCGGCGAGCGCGTAGAGCAGGGTCGATTTGCCCGCGCCGGAGGGGCCCATGATCGCGGTGAAGTCGCCGCGGCGGATGTCCACGTCGAGTCCGTTGAGCACGGTCTGTTCACGGTCGGCCGTACGGAACGATTGGGTCAATCCGCGGGCGCTGATGATTGCGGTGCCGGTCGGCGGGTGGCTGTGTGCCATGGTGGCTGCTCCTCGATGGTCAGGGCGGCGGCCGGGTGGCGCCGCGTCGATGAGGCCACCGTACGGGGTGGGTCCGGTGCCCACAAGCAACGAACGCCGACACCACGGGATTTCCATGCTACGTTCCGTAGCATCGGCGGAATTCCAACGATGTGGTGTCGGCGTGTTGTGTGGTTGCCCGGTGTGGGGCGGCCGTCAGGCGCGCTTGCGCTTGAAGGTGATCATCGCGCCTCCGGCCGCGATCGCGGTGGCTGCGGCCACCAATAGGGCGATGGCCGAGGCGCCGGTGGACGCGAGGTCGACCGACTGCTGGCTGCCGCCCGCCTGGGTGCCGCTGCCGGTGGAGCCCGGCTCGGTGCCGCCCGTGTCATTGCCGTCCGGATCCGCCGGCGAGTCCGGCCCCTCGTCGCCGGTGCCCGGTGTATCCGGCGCGGCATCGATGCGCTCGAACTGGGCCTCGACGTAGACACTGTGCGCGGGCATGGCGAAGGTGTTGTCGTCGGCGATGACCGCACCGCCTTGATTCACCTTCCATCCGGCGAAGCGGTAGCCGTCATCGGGTGTGGCGGTCAGTGTGACCGTGGCGCCGGGCGCCACGTCGGCCGTCTTGTCCGCGGACGCGGTGCCACCCTCCCCCGTGCTCACATGCACGGGGAACAGCGTGTTCGCCACACGCCACAGCTGGGTGCCGTAGAACGGGTTCGCCGTGCCGATGAGCATGTAGTCGTCGGTGTTGCTAAAGATGCGCAGGCCATGGTTGAAGGGGTCGCCGAACCCGTCGTCGGCCACGGTCTCGACTTTCACGCCGCCTTGCGCGTCCTCGCTGATCTCGAACAGGTTGAAGCCGCGCTTCGACTTGGCCAGGTACGGCAGGGACTTGAAGAACGCCTGCATGTTCTGCTTGGAGGCGAGCTTGAGGAGCGTCTCGTAGAGCTTCTTGAGGCTCTCGGGGACCTTCGGCAGCGCGGTGAGCGCGGCGAGCATGTCACCGTAGGCGTCCACGAATTCCTCAGATGCCCGCTCGTCCAGCTGCGGCGTCAGGGAGCCCAGCGCGCTGTTGATGGCGAACAGTTCCCCTGCGGTGTTGGCGTCGTCAAGGCTTTCCGGCACGATGCTGCCGTCCTTGATGCCCTTGACAAGCGATTCGCGCTGGGCGTCGGTCAGGGTGACCTCCTCCTGGGCATCGCCGCCGGCATCGGTCTGGGCGGGGGCGTCCGCGGCGGCGCGCTCGCTCGCCTGCTGGCATGCCCAATCGACAAGCGCGTCCGGATTGTCCGCCGACGGACGCACGGAACGGGTGCGCGAGAACGTGGCGGCGTCATCGCGCTTGAGCACGATCTCAAGGAACGCGCGCAGATGCTGCACCGTCGTCTTCCACTCCTGCGCGCTCATGTGCAGGATGTCGCCGTTGGTGAATTGGGCGATCGGCTCGAGCAGCGTCGTCGTGTTCATCGTCGACAGGTACATCTTGCCTTCGTGCACGGCGGTCTGCCACGTGTACTGGTTCATGTTGTTGCCGTAGCCGCTGCCCAGGCCGGTGCTGCCACCGTCGGGGAAGGTCTCGTTGGCGTCGCCCACGAGCATCTCGACGTTCTCGTTGGCGTCCATGCGGTACAGGTTGATCGACTGCTCGAGGTTCGTGGCCTGGGTCATGAAGTCCATGTTCATCGCGAATCCCTGCAGCGCACTCGACACATCGTTGTAATCGCCGATGTAGAGGTGGTCGCCGAAGACCTGCAGCGTGCAGGCGCCTGCGCTCACACGGCTGGCGTCGAGGCCGTAGGTGTATGTGGCGCCCTTGGCGATGTCTCCGACGAGCGGGCGCCAGCTCCAGTCGGCTTTGTTCGTCGCATCGCCGTTGTTCTCGCCCACATAGATGGCGAAGGAACGCAGTGTGCCGGTCTGCTCGTTGCGCGTGTCCGCGTTGCCGGTGCACACCACGACGTAGAGCTTGCCGTTGAATTCGAGCACCTGGTAGATGCCACCACCGCCATTGACGTCGGAGCGATGGATCGCCGGCAGGTTGTCGAAGCTCGCCATGTCTGCGATCACCTTGTATGACCCGGGGACCGACGGCGTGTTCGACGCCACCAGATAGGCCGCGCCGTTGCCGTTCGCGTCGACCTTGAGGTCGCCTGCGATCAGCGTGTCCTTGAACGAACCGATCGCGCGCGTGGAGGTGAACACGTTCTGCTTGACGAGCGCGCGGAACCCCTCCGTGTCCACACTGTTGTGCACGAGCGTGAGCTTGTCGCCGTCGGCCGGGTCGATCTCGTAGATGCACGGGAAGCCGTTCTGCATCGCGATGGCGGTCTGGATCTCGCGCTGGTCGAGGTCCGGGTTCGCCGTGTCCATGACCATGCCCTCGAAATAGAGCTTGCCGTTCATCTCGAACGCGCTGCGGAACGTGGGGATGATGCCCTTGCCGCCTTCAATGCCCGCGCTCTTGGACATGAGGATCTTCGTCTCGCCGGTCTTCACATTGAACTTGAACAGCACACCGCCGGCGCTCTTGCCGTCGGGCTCGCCCAGATACATGTGTCCTGCGTACATCGTCTGCATGAGGTTCTTCGCCGCTTCGGCAGACATGCCCATGTTGGACGCCATGCCATGGCTCAGGATCGCCTGCACGCCAAGGCCACCGTACATGGTGCCGATGTACACCCAATCGCCATGGGATGCGGCGGCGTAGCTGTAGGACTGGCCGCGGTCGCCCTGCCCCTTGTCTGATTCCGTGATCTTGCCATCGCCGATGTAATCGACGACGCCGTCGGCTGCGCGCAATCCGCCCTGTGGATGGCTGACTTTCTCGAAGCGCATGCCGTTGCCGTTGAGTGCGTTGTAGGCGTTGAGCACGGAGTCACCGAGCGAGTCCCGTTCGACCGCGTGCGCTGCGCCGACGCCCCCGCATGTCAGTGTGGCGCACGCCGTGATGGCGCCGATCGCCGCGGTGAGTTTTTGCCTGAAGGCCTTCGTATTCATCTATCTCCCTAATCGATGTGCTGCGGGCATCGCTGATGCCATCGCAACCACATGGTTATATACGACATTCCCGCTACCGTTGACCAGTATACAATATCGCGACTAGCGAATTATATGTGCCTCCGTTTCCACGACACCACCGCCTTCACCAAACCACCACGAATACGGCAGTGCGGCCGGTGCTTTCGATACGCACCGGCCGCACTGTGGAGGCGATCCGCAAGGTCAGTCCTGCTGTGGCGTGCTCGGATCGACCGCCACGGGAGACGACGGATGTGCCTTGGCCGTGGCCCCCGCGTACAGCGCCACCGCGGATCGCGCGGGGATGGACGTGCTCACCTTCCCCTTGCGCACGCGCACCGTCTGCGAGCAGTCCTGCACTGCGTAGACATTGCAGTATTCGCCGTCTGGCATCGAGGTCTCGAATTCCACACTGGCCTCCTCGTCACCGCCATTCATCGCGATGAATCCCTTGCCTGTGCGCGAGAAGGCGATGACAGCGGGATCCTCACCTTCCTGCCAATGGTCCACGGCGGTGCCGTGCACATAGTTGTGGAATGCGATCATGCCGCGCGTGGGCGTCCACCGCTGCTCGCAATTCCATGGGCCGTCGTTCATGGCGCACGCCTCGTTGAAATTCACGTCGGGCACGCTCGTCTCGGTGGCGCCTGGCGCGCCCGCGTCGTTGTCGGTGAACCGGTAGTCGGAGATCAGCCGGGGCGTGCCGTAGTCGTAGGCGAGCGAAAACGCGTTCGCGAGCGCGAAGGCGGCGCCGTTCTTATACGACAACGCTTGGCCGTTGCGTTCGGTGTCCCAGTTCGTCACGAACACGTTCGCCTTGTCGGTCGGGATCGCGTAAGGATTGCGTTTGGTGTCGCCAAGGCGCTCGCGCAGGTCCGACAATGCGTTGAGTGAACCGGGCACATTCGATTTCATAGCACCGGCGAACGCGAATTGGGTCACGGTGCCGGTGTCGAAGTAGTTGGAGGGCTGGATGCCCTTGGCCTCACCGGCGTTGCCGATGACCTCCTGGATCCAGTAGATGTCTTGTTCCGGCACTTCGATCTTCTTCGCCATCGCCTGTTTGAGGGCCTTCACGTCTTCGGCATCGATGTGTTTGACGGCGTCCATGCGGAAGCCCCGCACGCCAATACGGTAGAGTTTGGCCAGATAATCCGATTGCAGGTCGCGCACTTTGGCGCTGGATGAGTCGAAGTCCCACATGCCGCTCAACCGGCCCTGCTGCACTTCATCCTGATCGCGGTAGTTGCTGATCGATGCGCCGTTGTTGTAGTCATGGAAATCATGGCTGTTCACGCCTTCGGGGTGTTGCCCCTCGTTGCCGGTGAACCCGGGGTAGCTTCCGGTGCCCGGGTTGTACCGGGTGCCGGCCACACCGGTGAGTTCCTTGTTCTCCCCCGCCCCGGTCGTCTGGTTGAGCACGACATCGGCGATGATATCAACCCCGGCCGCTGAGCATTCCTCGATCATGTGGGCGAGCTCCTTCTCGGTGCCGAGTTTGGAGTCAAGCCTGTAGCTCACCGGTTGGTATGAGGTCCACCATTGGGTGCCGCGGATCGATTCCTGCGGCGGCGAGATCTCCACGTAGGCCACTCCGGCAGGACCATAGGTCTGTGTGCATTCGCGGGCGATGGAATTCCATGGTTGCTGGAACGCGATCACCTCCACATCGGTTTTGCGGGGCAATGCCGTGCTGCCTGTGTCGGTATGACCGCATGCGGCTAGCGGTGCGAGCACCAACGCCATGCCGGCGCATGCGGCACACGCCCGGACCACTGTGTGGCGCACTGTGCCAACGGGCCCACGCAGTATGGATGGTGCGGTGTGAGGTGTCCTCGTTGTCATCGGACCGTTGTCCTTCCTTCTCAATCATCACCCGGGCCGGCGGCGGCGCGGGCGCTCGTTCCCACTGTAATCGCCGATGGCGCGGCGCAACGCCGTTGGTTCGCGTGACATGCATATGTGCGCCGATAATGCGCGAGGAGGATGCCTTGTGGGGCATCCTCCTCGGTATTCAGCTGATGCGCGCCGTTATGGCGCCTGCACCGTTGCCGTCTCAGTCACGGCGGCGGACGATCAGCAGACCGGCGCCCGCGGCCACGAGGGCCACTGCCACAGCGACCAGCAGCGCGATGGCCGAACCGGTCGAAGCGACACCGGCCACCTGCTGCGCGGCACCGGAGGACGACTGCGAACCCGCGGCGTTGCCACCCGGCTGTTCGCCGGCGGCCGGCTTGTCGGTGTCGCCGGGCTCATCCGGGTTGGCCGGAGTATCCGGCTTGGTCGGCTGATCCGGGGTGTCCGGCTGGCCGAGGTCAGAGACCGGGGCGAGCAGCACCGCGCTATGGGCGGGCACCACCACGTTCTGGCCACCCTTGACCGAGATCGCGGCACCGGCCACCGAGGCATCCACACCATCGGCATTGTCGGCCTGGGCCACGGCCTGGACCGGATGCAGGTAGGTATGGCCGTTGGACACGAGCACGCCGTAGTCGCCGGCGGCCACTCCCGGCACGGCGGCGGCCTCATCGCCGGCGTTGAGCGCCACCACATAGGTGCCGTTGTCGCGGGCGATCTCGTACGCCACCACATTGTCGGCCGCCTTGAGTTCCTTCGTGCTGTTCGAGATCTTCTTATAGCTCTCGACACGCAGCGCGGAGGTCTTCTTGCGGATCGCGATGAGGTCCTTGACGTACTGGGCGTGGTCACCATAGTCGGCGTCGTTCATACGGTCCCAATCCACGGCGTTGACCGCGTCACCGGACTTGTAGCTGTTCTCGTCGCCGCCCTTGGTGCGCAGGAACTCCTGGCCCACCTGGAACTCGGAGATGCCGAACGCCATGAAGACGGCGGAGTTGGCGAGCTTCGAGGTCTCGATGACCTTCGCCTTCCGTCCGGCTTCGTTGAGGGCTTCGTTGCGGCCCTGCACAAACAGCGACTTCTCGAGCTTGTCGTTGAGCGTCAGGTTGTCGTGGATCTCCACATAGTTGACCATCTGGCCGGCATTCGCGTACTTGACGTTCGCGTTGCCGTTCGTGCAGAACGCGCCTTCGGCCGTGCCGTCGAGGTTGCGGCAGCCGAGCATGTTGTTCATGATGAGCGGTTCCATGCCCTGCTTGCCCGAGACGAACCCGTTGTCCTCATCGGAGAACACCGAGCCCTTGAGGCCGTCGCGGATCGAATCGTTGAAGAACGCGATGGTGGAGTTCGGGGTGACGAGCTGGTAGCCGTTGGGCTGGATCGACATCGCGGACTTGTCCATCGTGGTGTTCATATCCCAGCCTTCGCCGACGATGATGATCGACGGGTCGATCTTGTCGAGGGCTGAGCGCACCTGCTTCATCGTCTCCACATCATGCAGGCCCATGAGGTCGAAACGGAAGCCGTCCATGTTGTATTCCTTCGCCCAGTAGGCCACGGAATCCACGATGTACTTGCGCATCATCGCACGCTCGGAGGCGGTGTCGTTGCCGCAGCCCGAGTTGTTGACAAGCGAGCCGTTCTGGTAGCGGAAGTAGTACCCCGGCACCGTGAGTCCGAACGGGTTCGCCGCGGCATCGGCAACGTGGTTGTACACCACGTCCATGACCACGCGCAGGCCGTTGGCATGCAGACCGTCCACCATCTGCTTGGCTTCGACCACGCGGTTGGCGGGGTCGGTCGGGTCAGAGGCGTAGGAGCCTTCCGGCACATTGTAGTTGAGCGGATCGTAACCCCAGTTGTAGTTGGAGTCATCGAGCGGCTTCGTCTCGTCGACGCTCGCGTAGTCGAACATCGGCTGGATCTGCACATGCGTGATGCCGAGCTCCTTGAGGTAGTCCACGCCGGTGGACTTGCCCGCGGAGTTCGTGGTGCCGTTCTGGATCATGCCCAGGTACTTGCCGCGCTTTGCGGCGTCCACACCGGAGTTCTCGTTCTTCGTGAGGTCGCGGATGTGCGTCTCCGCGATCACCGCGTCGGTGTTCTTGGAGAACGGCGCCATGCGGCCCGAGTCCTTGACCGTCGTCTTGGCCGGCGACAGCACCACGGAACGCTTGCCGTTGACCACGGAAGCGCGGGCGTACGGGTCGGCGGAGTCGTTGACGGTGCCATCGGCGAACGACACGCGGTAGATGTAGGCGGTGCCGTCGGCGACCTTGGCCGTGGCGCTCCACACACCCTTCTCGCCGCGGTCCATCGCGATGGTGTCGGCGGCTTCGGCGTCGGCGGTCTTGGCGTCCTTGAACGTCACGAGCTCGACCTTGCTTGCGGTCGGGGCCCAGAGCTTGAATGTCGTGCCGTCATCCGCCCAGGTCGCGCCAAGGTCGTCGCCGTCGTAGGCGTATTCCTTGTCGAAGGCGTCAGTGCGCACCACGGAGCCCGCGACGGCGTCGGCCGAACCGAAGCCCTCGATCTCGACCGTGTACTTCGCGGTCAGGTCGAGGTTGTTCTTGAGCGTGATCGTCACGGTGGTGCCATTGGCCTTCACCGCGTCGATGTCGACGGCATTGCCCTTGGCGCCGGTCACCTTCACATCCCCGGCCTTGACATCGGCCGGCTTCGTCAGCTTCGCGTCGATCGCGTTGTTCTGCGCGATCTCGGCCGTCGAGATGCGGGCGCCGAGCGCTGGGCGCGCCGTGTAGACGGTCGCGTCATCCTGCAGGAGCCAGACTTCCGCCTTCGCTGTGCCGTCATTGCTGAAGACGAGGGCATTGGCGGTCATCTTGATGTCACCGTCGGAGCCGTCCTTCTTCTTCCATTCGTCCACACCGTAGCGGCGCAGCAGACCGAAGTCCGATTCGCCGTTGGATGCCTGGTAGGTGTAGTTCGAGAACGATGCGGTGGCGAGCTCGCCCCAGTCATCATGGCCCGTGAACTTCGAAGCGAAACCATTGCTGTTCGAGTTCCACATCCACAGATCCCACTGCGGGACCTTCGTCTCGGTGTCGTCGGCGTTGAAGTACAGGCCGTCGTTGCGCATGTAATGCACGGTCACGTCGACCTTGTCGGCCTTGCACTTGTAGTCGGCGGGCGCTTCCAACTGGGTCTCACGCGGCGAGTTCACGCCGTCGACCCACACTTCCACAGTGCCGTTCTTCTCGGTGAACTTGACGTCACGGTTGCCGTCCTCGGGATCGTCGCTGACCGCGACCCTCTTGGACCAGTCCTCGGTGGAGATGATGAAGCTGAAGTCGGAGAGCTCCTTGTCGAACGTCAGTTCGGCCACCTTGCCATAGCAGTCCTCACCGGTGAACTGGTAGCGTGCGCCGTCAAGGCCGTCGCCGGTCTTGGTCGTACCCCACGTCCACAGCGAATAGTCCGGATCGCCCGGGGCCTCCTTGTAGTGGATGACCACACGGGACTGGCCGCCGATCGCCTCGGGGTTGCCCACCGACAGCGAGCCGTCCTCGACCGCGACATGCGCGACGCCCTTGCGGATCAGATAGTTCTGGCCGCCGTTGCTGTCCCACTCGCTGGCACCATTATTGAAGCAGATCTGATGATCCTCACCCTTGGTGTCGATCGTCTTCGTGTAGTAGCCCTGCGCGTCCGGCCCTTCCATCTGCTCGCCGGGCACGGCGGTCCAGTCGGAGCCGGCGCCATGGTGCACGAAGACCTTGTCCCACGTGTTGACGGGCTTGTACCACACGGTCGTCGTCTGGTCGTCCGGCTTGACGGTGTTGTCCGGGATGACGACGTCCGGGGTGCTCGGGTCAACGGCCACGTCAGACACGGGGTGCGTCGTCTTCGTTGCACCGCCGTAGATCGCGATGGCTTGCATCGCCGGCACGGTCACCTTGACCTTGCCGCCGGAGACGGTCACGGTCTTCGAGCAGTCCTGCACTCCGTAGACGTCGCAGTACTCGCCGTCAGGCATCGATGTCGCGTATTCGGCCGTCTTGTCTTCGGTCGAGTTGTTGATCGCGACAAAGCCCTTGTCGCCACGCGAGAACGCGATGTTATTCGCACCGTCGTCCTGCCACTGCTCGACGGCGGTCCCATCCACGTAGTTGTGGAACGCGATCATGCCGCGCGTCGTCGTCCAACGCTGCTGGCAGTTCCATTCGCCGTCCTTCGTCGAGCACGCCTCGTCGAAGTCCACGTCAGGCACTTCGGTCGCGATCGCACCCGGGGCGCCGTTGTCGTTAACGTCGTACTTATAGTCCGACAGCAGGCGCGGCGTGCCGTAGTCATAGGCGAGCATGAATGCGTTCGCGAGCGCGTACATCGAATCGTTCTTGTACGTGATCGCACCGTCGTTGCGAGCGGTGTCCCAGTTCGTCACGAAGACGTTCGCGTCCTTGGACGCAATCGCGTTCGGATTCGACGACAGGTCGCCGATGCGCGTCGAGAGGTCCTTGAGTTCGGCGATCTTGCCCTTGAACTTCGCGTTGAGGTCCGACTTGTAGTCGAACTGCGTCACGGTGCCGGTCTCCAGGTAATTGCGCGGCTGGATGCCGGGCGCTTCGCTCGCATTGCCGATGACTTCCTGGATCCAGTAGATGTCGTTGGCGTTCTTGCCGACCTTCTGGGCCATCTTGTCTTTGATGCCCTTGATGTCCTCGTTGTTGATGTGCTTGACGGCGTCCATGCGGAAGCCCTTGACGCCCATCTTGTAGAACTTGGCGAGATAGTCGGACTGGATGTCCTGCACCTTCTCGCTCGACGTGTCGAAGTCCCACATCGAGTTCAGGCGGCCTTCCTGCACCTCCTGCTGGTTCTTGTAATCGGAGACGCTTGCGCCGTTGTTGTAGTCATGGAAGTCGGCGGCGGTCACACCTTGCGGATATTGGCCGTTTTCGCCGGTGAAGCCCGGATAGTCGCCGGTCAAGCCGTTGTACTTCGTGCCCGCCACACCGGTCTGCTCGCCTGCAGCGACATCCAAACCGGTCGTCTGGTTGAGCACGACGTCGGCGATGATGCCGACGCCCGCGGCATCACATGTCGTGATCATGTTCTTGAATTCGGCTTCGGTGCCGAGCTTCGAATCGAGTTTGTAGCTCACCGGCTGGTAGCTTGTCCACCATTCGGTGCCCTGGATCGATTCCTGTGGCGGTGAGATCTCGACGTACGCCACGCCTTGCGGGCCGTACGTGTTCGTGCATTCCTTGGCGATCGAATTCCATGTCTGCTGGAATGCGATCACTTGCACGTCCGTTTTCGCGGGGAGGGTGGTCTGCCCGGTGTCCTCCGCGGCGTTCGCCGCCATCGGCACTGCGAGCAGGGCGCCCGTGCCGACCATGGCAACGGCGACGCCTATGCCAGTGGTCCGGCGCATGCAGTCTCTAACCTGCTGAATCACCATAGATGTTCCATTTCTCTTTTCCCTGGACTGGCCCATCCATGAAGCGCTTTGTAAAAACCTCCACCACTCCATCAACGAGCCAGCATGCCAAAGTATGCAAAAGCCTCACATGCTTCTCTTGCATGGATTTCCGAGGAGCTCAGCCACGAGCTTTGCACACGTTTGCAGTGAAATCAGGAATATTCTACACTATTTCTGCACGGATCTGCCACACTTCGTTCACATTGTGCGACACAATGAATCCCCTCCGCCCAAAGAGACGAAGGGGATTCGCAAGGTTGTACACGGTTGTGCGGGATTTACCCCTGTTCAACAAGTGGATATTGCAGCTCATTTGGCGAGCTCGGCCGCCGTCTCGAGTGCGAGTTTGTACCCAAAGAACCCGAGTCCGGTGATAGCACTGATGGCCAGCGGCGCCGCATATTCAGGCATATGCGATATTCAAGTGCGGGAACAACGAAACCTAGCCAATGAACGCCCTGTTGTACACGCCACAGGACACCTCATCCACGTATTGCACTTGCTGGCAGAACATCACGAAGTGCTTATTGATCACATATTGGTTAAGCCCAACGGCTGCTTCCATCTCCTCAACGAAAGCAGCCTCCCCTTTCGTGTAGCCAATCTGCGCCACAAAACATGCAAAGGCATCGGAAGTCCATGGTTCATCCGCTTCCGAGACGGTCCCCTCAACACCTCTCCACACATTCAACCCATTGTTCGACAGCATGATTGGCGGTAGATCAGGATATGCATCACAGTGCGTGGCGTATGCCTGCGCCAATGGAATCGAGACATCCGGATGAGGGCGATTATTCATGCGCACAAGCAGCACAACGGCAACAACCGCAATCACCGCTACGATGGCCCATACTCTTGGGGACGCGCTGATGCTCGCCATGGAACGGCGCGTGGCAGCCTGTTCAGGGGGACGTCTGGAAACGGCATACGCAGACAGCATACGGTCGACATCCACACCTTGGAACAAATACGGCAATGCATAGCCATCCTCACCATCGATGTGCACATCCCATGGATTGTCACGGATCCAGAGATCCCCATGCACAGGCAATACGGCACCCGACTCCCGCCGCCTCCCCTGCAGTACGTGCACACGGTACGCCGGCACTCCATCGTACGCGACGCCTTTGGTCAGCGCGGGGTCGGTTGAGACGTCGACCACCAGGCCAAGCGCATCCAGTCCAGCACCGTCAACGACGATGATATCACCCAATCTCATGGCTCTGCGGGTCATCTGCCATCCTCCATTCAAGTCATGCGCGAGTAGAACACCATATCGTCAGAGACGCTGTTGGGTTGCGCTTCGCCGTACGGTTTGATGATGAGATACGCCACTTGCGCCGGTGGGTTCGATGCATCGATCCCATCGATGGGCAATATGTTGTCAGGCCCCACGCGGACCACTTCCAATGGCTTCTGCACCATGATGATGCCGGCCGAGGCAGGAGCGCCAGTGGACTGGTCATATGCCGGCTTATGCACTGTCTCGCCGTCACATGAGCTTGCATCCGTTTGGGTGCTGCAGTCGATGCGGTAGGTGTATTCGGTGACCATGTGGAATTGTTGCCTGAGCGTCGCGGGGTCTTGCTGGCTTTGATAATTAGGGACCATCAGGGTCGACGTCTGCCCGTCCGGCAACGGGTTCGCATCACCCATCTGGGAGGTGTCCAGCACAAGCGGCATCGCCTGCCCCTCGGTCTGTGGCGTGATGACGACGCAAGTGACACCATCCTTCTGGCACCATCTGCCACGGACGTTATCCGGATCGAACTCACCCTCCCCTGATTGCGCTCCGGCTTTCTCGGAGCTGTTGGCGGATGATGTTGATGCATCTGTGGAAGCCGATCCGCTCGACGCCGAATCATCCGAGGAGGCGCCACCATTCGTATCCCCCTCGCCGAATGATTCATCCCCACTGCGGACATCACACATGACCACACTGTCGAAACCCATGCCACAGCGAATCTTGATATCCATCACCGTTTGCCAAGGCAACGATTCCAATTGTTTGGGATTCGTCACGAGGTTTCCGACGGAGGCGCCGATAAGTGCTCGCCAGAGCGACAATTCATTGGCTCCCGTATCCTGCTCGCCCATTGACTCAAGCATGCACCCCAATGTCGCTGAATCGAGCCCATCGGTACGGGGGGGCAACCGTTGCATATTGTGCGCCGAGCCCTGTGCTGATCGTCTGCAGATCGCCGCACTGCCTCAGTAGCCCCAGTGCATATGAATCAGTACTGTCAATGAGGTTGTCCAACCGTTCCTGCCGTTGCTGTTCAGCAACCTGCTGCCGGTGACGCTTCACCAAGACACCCGCACCCAGCACGACCGCAACCACACAGACCACCGCGATAATCCACTTTATGATGGCTGTGCGCCGTTTCCGCCTGTTCCATGCCCCCTCCTCATCAGAGGTCATGCTTTTGCGTGCCACGCCGGCTTTCGCCAGCAGCCTTGCCACATCCTCACCTTGGAAGTGCTCCGGCAGCGCATACCCATCCTCGCCATCGACCCGCACATCCCATGGATCATCGTTGATCCAGATGTCCGTATCCGCCGGCACAGGCGACCCATCGGCATGACGGGAACCACACAATATGCGTATCCTATACGCCCACTTGCCTTGGGAGGCATTCCCCAGGCCACCGGTTTTTTCAGCATCGCCGGATATCTCCTCGACGATGCCGAGCGCCCTGACGCCACGTGCATCGACAACGACGATGTCACCAGTTTCCATCTTCCTGCGCCCCATCGCTTCTCCTTATCTTTTTATCTTTTATAAAAGATAAAAGTAGCTAGAACTGTAATCCACGCCCAGCGACCTGTCAAATCGTCGTACGGAGCCCACGGCAATCCCGACATGCCCGAATGTTGCTCTATCTTGGTAAAAAGATAATGAAGTACTTTGCACGGAAGGACGATGATGGCCGAAATCGTCACCATGAAGATCGGACCGCGAAAGATCCTGGACTACGACGAACAAGACCCCGACAACCATGCGATCACCGCAATCGGTTGGCAACCGGGCCTCTCCCAGCGAGACGTCTGGAGTTGCAGCGCCGGCTGGTGGAAGCTCGAACCGGGGCGCGCGGTGCGATGTGATATCGGCATCATCCTCAACCCGGACAACGTCGTCGTCTGCGTCGCCAAAATCAAGGGCATCGTCAAACGCGACGACATGCGCATGTGGTTCCTCGGTGACCTCGCCGGCGAGCGCTACGACCCATGGATCGGCAAAACGCTCGAACGCAACGATTCGAAAAACCCTATCGCCTATTTCGACGAGCGCGCGATCATCCCACCCGAGGCGGTCACCGCGGAGACGACGACGCTCAACAGCAAGTAAAACCGGCTGGAACACGCAATGGGGCACGCTCATCATCATTTTATCTTTTATATAAGTTATCATGATGCAAAGATACTGTCCGCGCATCGAAGAAGGCACCTATGACCACGCTTGGGTTCCGTTATCGCATTCGCCAGAACACCGATGTTCCGCGCTCGGTGCGCGCGGACAATCTCGAACAAGCGGTCACCGGATGGTTGTCCACGCTCGCTTGGTCGGATTGGACGGTCGCCTCACCCTCGGAGGACAAAACGACAGCCCTCGCCGTGCCATTCACCTCCATCGCACGGCTGCAGTCCGCCGGTGCCCCCGGGAACGACTTCCGTGAGCTCAACATCATGGCCTTCGACGGCAAGCCGTTCTATCGTGAGCTCATCGATGACGAACATGGCACGAACATCTATGATGAAGCCATCGACCGGTTGTGGCAGACCGTACAGCTGCTCGAAATCGCCGCAGATGCGGCACACAACGACGGCGCCATCATCGATATCGGCAGGCATCGTATCGCCCTTGCCGAGGAGGAGACGACGTTACTCCCCCCGTTGTGCCTTGACGAAATCCCCCGGTTACCGGATTCCCTGAACACCTTCCGCTCCAAGTTGCGCCCCGTTTGGCCGGCGGATCTCACGTTGTTCGGAACGGCGGACTTCACGGTCGACGATGGATGGTTCGACATGATGTCCCAAGGAGCCACCGCATTGGACGACGCCTATTGGCACGCGCAGCGCCATGACCTCGCCGACGCCGGGGGCCAACACCGCGTGCAGCAATGACCGCACACTGCAAGAAAGGAACAGATCATGGAGCATGACAACTCACCGATTGGATTCTTCAAGATGCTCGGCATCACCGAGAAGGAGCTCTCGGAGTATTCAATCAGGTTGAATCAGAGCAGCGACGCATGGTTCGATGCTATGACAATGTATTATGAGCAGCACGATGCGCTGATGGATTGGGTGTTCACACGCAGGTGGAACGGCAGCAGGGCCGGTGGCAATCTACGGCGGCGCAAGGTGCTGCAGTTCATCCAGCTCAACAGCCGTGAGAAACCGGCAACCCATTGGCTGTTCATCGGCGGCTATGAGGTTGGTGACACGGTGATGCGCGGAGGCAACGAGGTCTATCAACGCAAACCGATCGAGCGCTTCCGCCCCTTCGAAGCGCGCACCGTCGTCGTCTACCGCAAGAGGCGAGGCGCGATACAGATGGTGAACGACATGGCCGATGCCGGGCTGCGGGCGCGCTTCTTCGACACGATGATCGTCGAGAAGATCGCGCAATCGCCTGTGTCCGCGATGCCGTTCCCCGGATACGACAACGTACGTCTGTCCTTCAAAGAGCTCGTCGCCGCCGTACATAACGACGAATGGCGCGGCGCACTGGGAGCTGTCAACGCCGTGTATCTGCAGACCGACACGCTCACCGGTTGGCACTATGTCGGTTCGGCCTACAGCCGCCATGGTGGCGAACGTGGCCTGTTGTCACGCTGGCAGGAATACGCGCAAGGCGACCACACCGGCGGCAACACGCTATTGAAAGACCTGGTCGCCGAACAAGGGGTGTCGTACATCGAGGAGCACTTCCAATATTCGATCCTCGACATCTTCGACCCCCGTGTGGCGAACCGCACGATCATCGAACGTGAGCACTGGTGGATGGATACGCTTGGCTCGGTGCGAAATGAGAAGGCCGACCACCCCCATGGCTACAATTCCAAGCTCCAGTGGCGCCGTACCGGTGAAGGAGAGGATGCCGGCACTGACTGACAGGTCGTCTGGCGCCCTTCCCCTCATCGTATCGGTGTTGGAATGTATTCCGCTCACGCCTTCGTCAGCTCGGCCACCGCCTCAAGCGCGAGTTTGTAGCCGAAGAAGCCAAGGCCGGTGATCGTGCCGGTGGCGACCGGGCTGATCACGGAACGCTTGCGGAACTCATCGCGCGCGGCCGGGTTCGAGATGTGCACTTCGATGAGCGGCATATCCGCATCAAGCACCATGTGCGCTGCGTCGGCGAGCGCATACGAGTAATGCGTGAACGCGGCCGGGTTCATGACAACCGCCTTCTGCCCCTCGGCCGCCTCGTGCATCCACTGCACCATCTGCGCTTCGTCGTCGGTCTGCCGCACGTCCACGTCGAGACCAAGCTCCTGCGCCCACTGCGTGCACAGCCTGCGCAGCTGCTCGAGGTCCTGCCTGCCGTACACGTCCGGCTGCCGTACGCCGAGGCGCCCGAGATTCGGTCCGTTGACGACGATCACCTTGACTGGCTCAGCTTCGGCCATATCCACTCCAATCCTTTGCGGGCTTCCCAGCCCCATGATAATACCGTCTGCGCGTCACGCCTGTTGGCGCACGCGTTCGAACGCCTCGCGCACCGCTTGAGCATCGGGGGCGTTGAGGTGGAACGGCTTGCCGATCTTTTCGAGCCCCACGAACCGCAGTGTATTACCGCGCGCCTTCTTGTCGCGGTGCATCAGGGCGAGTACCGCGTCGAAATCGGCGCCGTTCCAAGACGTGGGCAGCCCGAGCCGGTCGAGCAGGTCGTAGGTGTATTCCACGGTCTGACGGTCGAGGTGCCCGGTCAGGTTCGACAGTTCGGCGGCGTAGATCATGCCGACGGCCACCGCGTTGCCGTGCCTCCAGCGGAAATGCTCGAGTTGTTCGACCGCGTGGCCGAACGTGTGGCCGTAGTTGAGGAACTCGCGCAGGCCCGCTTCCTTGAGGTCGGCGGACACATGGTGCGCCTTGACGCGCACGGTGCGTTCGATGAGTTCGGCGACGACGGGTTTGAGGGGCGAGTCGAGGAATGTCTCGCCGTCAAATGCGCGCAGTTCG
This sequence comes from Bifidobacterium pseudolongum subsp. globosum, assembly GCF_004155535.1. Classification (GTDB taxonomy): domain Bacteria; phylum Actinomycetota; class Actinomycetes; order Actinomycetales; family Bifidobacteriaceae; genus Bifidobacterium; species Bifidobacterium pseudolongum_C. The sequence continues at coordinate 198,509 of NZ_RYUH01000010.1, forward strand.
CTGGCATGCTCCTCAAGGATCGTGAGGATCTCAGGGTCGCGGATGAAGCCTGATTTCGCTACTTCGCCGAGGCCTTCGATGAAGATGTCGTTCGGCAGCGATGTGAGTGTGCGCAGGTCGGCGAGCACGCCGGCCGGCGTGTAGAACGAGCCGACGAGGTTCTTGCCTTGTGGTGTGTTGATGCCGGTCTTGCCGCCCGTCGACGCGTCGACCATCGCCAGCAGCGAGGTCGGGCAGTTCACATAGCGTACACCGCGCATCCATGTGGCCGCGATGAACCCGGCGAGGTCGGTGCAGGCGCCGCCGCCAAGGCCGACAATCGCGTCGGACCGTGTGAAGCCTTCGTTGCCGAGCCTTTCCCAGATGCCGTTGGCCACGTGCGCGGTCTTGCCCGCTTCGGCGTCGGGCACCACAATGTCGCTCACCTCGTAGCCTGCCTTGCGCAGGATCGCGCGGGCGCGGTCGGAGTGGCGTTGCACGGATTGCGTATGGATGAGCGCCACGCGCACCGGACCTTCGCCGAGCACGTCCGGCAGGTGGTTCAACGCGCCTTCGCCGATGCGCACGTCGTAGGGTTCAATGCCGGAACCGTCGACATGCACAATGCCTTCGTCTGTCATCTCGATCATCTTTCTCGCTGCGGTTTTCGGGGTCATGCCGTGGGTGCGTACCACGACGTTGCTCACGGCACGGTAGGTCGGGTCGCGCTGTTCGTAGAGGGCCATCCAGCGTGCATCGGCGTCACCGTCGAGCATCGGCCGGCCGCCGGCACGGCGTGCTCGGGTCATGGCCTCATGCGGGTCCGCCTGCAGGTAGATCACCTTGCCGCCGGCGCGCGCGTATGCGGCCAGCCCTTGCTGCACGGCCGGCGTCATCGGGGCGCCCCCGCCCAGCGCGTAGATGCCGTCGAATCCTTCGAGCGTCTCGAGGATCACCTCGCGTTCCACCTCGCGGAACGCGGTCTCGCCCTGCTGTGCGAAATACTGTGGGATCGACATGCCGATGCGCCGTTCGATCTGGATGTCGGCGTCGCGGAACGGCAAGCCCATCATCTGCGCCATTTCCTTGCCGAGCCGGGTCTTGCCCGCCCCCATCATGCCGATGATGACGGCCAGGGGGCGCACTGCCCCATCAGGTGTATTGGCCATGGCACTCACCGCATGTGCTCTGGCCACGAGGCCAGGTAGCTTTCAAGGTTGCGCCGTGTCTCGTCCACACTGTCGCCACCGAACTTCTCGAGCAGTTCGCGGGCCAAGGTGAGGCGCACCATGGCCTCGACCACAACGGCCGCAGCCGGCACCGCCGTGCTGTCGGAACGCTGGTTGATCGCCTGGGCCGCCTCACCCGTGGCCACATCCACGGTGCGCAGCGCCTTGGGGATCGACGGGATCGGCTTCATCGCCGCGCGCACGCGGATCGGCTGCCCATTGGACATGCCGCCTTCGATGCCGCCGGCACGGTTCGTCAGACGGTCGATATGGCCGTCATCGCCCACCACCATCTCGTCGTGCGCCTGCGAGCCCGGACGCATCGCTTCAAGGAACCCATCGCCGATCTCGACGCCCTTGATGGCCTGCACGCCCATGACCGCGGCGGCCAAGGCGGCGTCGAGCCTGCGGTCGGATTCCACATAGGTGCCGACGCCTGCCGGCATGCCATAGGCGATCACCTCGACGACACCGCCAAGGGTGTCCGCATTGGCTTTCGCCTCATCGATGCGCGCGATCATCCGCGTTTCGGCGTCGCTGTCGAGCGTGCGCACGGGCGAGGCGTCCAAGCGCTCCACGTCGTCGGGGGTCGGGTCCGCCGACTGTCCCTCGACACCTGCGCCACCGATGGAGAGCACGTGGGAGACGGTGCGGATGCCCGCCACCTGCTCGAGGAACCGTGCGGCCACCTCACCCAAGGCGACGCGCGAAGCTGTCTCGCGTGCGCTTGACCGTTCAAGCACCGGGCGGGCGTCATCGAAGCCGTACTTGCGCATGCCGGTCAGGTCGGCGTGCCCGGGGCGTGGACGGCTCAACGGCGCATTGCGGCCCTCGCGCGCGATCTCGTGATCGAGCGGGTCGGCGCTCATCACTTCCGTCCACTTGGGCCATTCGGTGTTGCCGATCTCGATGGCGATCGGCGAGCCGAGCGTGCTGCCGTGGCGCACGCCGGTGAGCAGACGCACTTGGTCCTGTTCGAATTTCATGCGCGCGCCACGGCCATACCCCAGCCGTCTGCGGGCGAGGGCCCCACGAATGTCGTCGCTCGTGACCTCAACCCCGGCCGGAACCCCTTCGATCATCGCCACAAGCGCCTCGCCATGCGATTCGCCCGCCGTCTGCCAACGCAACATGCCCGCTCCTTTATCTCGGTGAATACTGCGACTATCTTAACGGTATGCCGTACCTTTGCTACCTGCCGAGTCTGCTCTTCGGAATCGCCGTAAGCGCGCACGATGTGCGCACGCGGCGCATTCCGCGCGCATGGATCATGTGCGGCGTGCTGTGCCAGCTGGCGGCATTCACCGTGGCCGCGGCATATGCAGGACGATGGGAAGCACTCGCCGGAGCGCTCACCGGCATGGTGGCGGGCGCCGGCATCCAGTTGGCGCTCGCGTTGATGCGTCCCGGCGCGGTCGGGCTGGGCGATGTCACACTCTGCGCGCTCGTGGGATGCGCCGTCGGCGGTCACTCCTCCACCGCCTTTGTGCTGTGGTGGATGTGCATGGCGGCCATCGGCGCGGGATGGATCCTGGCATGGCAGGCACTGCGGCATATGCAGATGACCGGTGCAGGCAAAGTGCCGTTCGCACCGGTCATCGTGGCGGCGGGAGTCGCCGCCATTGCGTTCTTGGGTTAGTTCGCGCCGTCGTTGTTCTGCTTGTACTCCTGCACGTACTGTTCGAACTGGTCGTAGTTGTCGGTGAACTTGGTCTCACCGGTCTTGAGGTTCGTCGTCACGAAGTACAGCCAATTGCCGTCGCTGGGGTGCATCGCCGCCTCGACGGCGTCATCGCCCGGATTGCTGATTGGGGTGGGAGGCAGTCCCTTGTTGACGCGCGTGTTGTATGGATTGCTGCCGTCGTTGAGCTGGTCGTTCGTCAATTCGGCGCCGTTGATGCCGAATCCATAGGCCACTGTGCTGTCCATGCCGAGCGACATGTCGTCGTTGAGTCGGTTTTGGATGACGCGGCTGACCATGCCGTAGTATTCGGACGAATTGACCTCTGCTTCCACGATGGAAGCGATGATCAGTGTGCGTTCACGGTCCGTGCCTTGCGGCACACCCAGCTCGTCGAGCTTGCTGATGCGCGCCTTGACCATATCGGTAAGGATCTGCGTGGCGCTGGGGTCCGCCGAGACGTTGTACACGCCCGGCTCAAGCCAGCCTTCGAAATTGCCGTTGGCTTCCGCCGGCAGGATCTTCGACGCCTCTTCGGCGTTGGTGGTGACGGCCTCGAAGTCCTTCAGTTCGATGCCGGACGCCTCGGATGCACGTTCGAGCACCGCCTGCAGACGTTCGCCCTGCCGCACTTCCACGAAGCCCTTGGCATTGCCTTGGTCGGAGAGGATCTGCGCGGCCTGCGACGCCTTCATCTGGTGTTTGAGCTCATAGGTGCCCGGGTACAACGTCATGTCGTTTGCGGAGACCACGCCGGTGAACGCGTCCACGGACTTGATCACGTCCTCCCGCACCAGATGCTCGGCGATTTGCGTCACGCCTTCCCCGGCGGTGACCGTGAACGCGACACTGCCGGAGCCCGGTCCCGGGTAATCCTCGACGACCGAGGAATCCGCAAGGGTGTTGTGCCGCCATTGCTTGACGGCGCGGTAGGCGTAGATGCCACCGACGATCAGCGCGATGACCACCGCAATCACGATGGTGAGTTTCACCATCCTATGGCGTTGCTTGCTTTTGCGCTTCATGCGCATGTCACGACGCGACCGGGGTGGTGCAGGGGGTGCCCCCGCATCGTCCTGTTGCGCATTCCCCCATGAATCATCGTCATTGAAAAAATCATGGATGTCGTCTGACACGCTTGCTCCTCATAACTTCATCTATGCTCATGGTCGGTCGAGCGCCATCTGGAGGATGGTCACCGCGGACTGCTGATCGACGACCGCCCTGTGGTGGCGACTGTCGACTTGGGCATCGAATAGCCGCCGATGGGCGTCGACCGTCGTCAGCCGTTCATCTATGAGCATAACATCTGGCATCCATGTGATGCCAGATTGTGGATCATTCCGCTCATGTTCAAGCCGTGTGACCAGATTGGTGGACCAGCGGCGCGCCTTTTTCGCGCTACGCCCTTCGGTCCCATCCATATCCAGTGGCAGGCCGATGACAACACGATCCACCCGGTTGTCTTCGATGACGTTGAGCACGTCATCGAACGCCTCGAAATAATCCCGCCGGACTGTGATGTTGCCGGCGGGATGCGCCAGCGTGAGCTCCGGGTCGGACAATGCCAGTCCGACCCGTGCGTTCCCCAGATCAACGCCAAGCCACACCATACACGCTCAGGCCTTCGCGGCCTCACGCTGCAGTGCTTCGAGCGCGGCGTCGATCTGCGTCGCGTCGGAGCCGCCGCCCTGGGCGAAGTCGGGCTTGCCGCCGCCACCGCCGCCGAGCATCTTGGATGCGCCACGCACCAGGTCACCGGCCTTGATGCCGTCCTTGCGCGCAGCCTCATTCGTGGCCACGGCCACCATCGGGCGGTCGTCCTCGTTCACGCCGGCGAGGGCCACCACCACGGGCTTGTCGTCTCCCAGACGGTTGCGGATGTCCATGACGGTCTTGCGCAGCACGTCGAAGGAACCGAAGTGGCCGACATTCTTCGCGGCCACCACAACCGGCGCGTTCGATTCCTTGGCGGTCTGGATGATCCGCGGCACCGAGGCGGCCAGCTGGGCCTCGTACATCGACGCGAGCTTGCGGTCGGAATCCTTGAGCTTGGCGAGCAGCGTGTTCACACGCTCGGCGAGCTCGTCGGGGCGCGCGTTGAGCGTGTCGGACAGCTGCGAGACGAGTGCATGCTCACGTGCGTTGTAATCGTAGGCGCCTTGGCCCACGAGCGCGTCCACACGACGCACGCCGGAACCCACCGAGGCTTCGGACAGGATGTTGACCATGCCGATCTTGCCGGCGTAGTCGACGTGCGTGCCGCCGCACAGCTCACGGCTCCAGCCGTCGTCGCCGATCGTCACAACACGCACCACATCGCCGTACTTCTCACCGAACAGGTGCATGGCGCCGAGCGCAATGGCGTCGTCGAACTTCATCTCCTGTGTCGACACACGCAGATTGTCGCGCAGACGGTCGTTCACGCGCGCTTCCACAGCGCTCATGAGCGACTTGGTCGGGGCCTTGGGCCACTGGAAGTCGAAGCGCAGGCGGTTCGGCGCGTCTTCGGAACCGCGCTGGGTGGCCTGTGGGCCGAGCTCCTCACGCAGCGCCTTGTGCACGATGTGCGTCGCGGTGTGCGAACGGGCGATCGCGCCACGGCGTTCGACGTCGATCTCCGCGGTCACTTCGGCGCCGACGACGAGCGTGCCTTCGATGAGGCGGCACTGGTGCACGATGAGGTCCTTGATCGGCTTCTGCACGTCGTCCACCTCAAGCACGGCGCCATCATCGGAGACGATGTCGCCCTGGTCGGCGAGCTGGCCGCCGGCCTCCGCGTAGAACGGCGTACGGTCCAGGATCACCTCGACGGTGGCGGGGGCCGACACCGCCGGCACCGAGCCGACGCCTTCCTGCATGATGCCGATGACACGGCTGCGCGACGTCATGTCGGTGTAGCCCAGGAATTCGATCGGCGACTGCATCTTGTTCTTGAAGTCGTCGTATTCGCTCAAGTCCACGTTGTGGCGCTTCTTCAGCGCATCCTGGCGGGCGCGCGACTTCTGCTCGTTCATCAGTTCGCGGAACTTGGCCTCGTCGACCTTGACGCCCTGGTCCTGCGCCATTTCGAGGGTCAGCTCGATCGGGAAGCCATAGGTGTCGTGCAGCGTGAACGCGGCGTCGCCGGAGACCACCGGCTGCGCATCCTGCTTGCCTGCCGCCTGCTCCTTGGCCTGCTTCACGGCGACGTCGAAGATCTCGATGCCGTTCGTCAGCGTACGGCGGAACGCGTCCTCCTCGCCGTACGCGGCTTCGGAGACATCGTGGAACGTGGTGGCGAGCTCGGGGTAGTTCGGCTCCATCGCGGCTTCGGAGACCGGCAGCAGTTCCGGCATCACCGGCGTCATCACGCCGAGCACACGCATCGCCTCGATGGTGCGGCGCAACAGTCGGCGCAGCACATAGCCGCGGCCGGCATTGCTCGGGCGCACGCCATCGCTCATGATCATCAGCGCCGAACGCACATGGTCGGCGACGACGCGCAGCTTGACGTCGGCGTCGGCGTTCTCGCCGTACTTGACGCCCGCGAGCTTTTCCGCGGCTTCGATGACCGGGAAGACCTCATCGGTCTCGTAGATGTTCTGCTTGCCCTGCAGCAGGTATGCCAGACGCTCAAGGCCGGCACCGGTGTCGATGTTCTTGTGCTTGAGCTCGCCGGCGATGTGCAGGTCGGTCTTCGACTTGACGTTGTCGACCATGTAGTTCTCGAACACGAGGTCCCAGATCTCGATGTAGCGGTTCTCGTCGGCGATCGGGCCGCCTTCCTTGCCGTACTCGGGCCCACGGTCCACGTAGATCTCCGAGCAGGGGCCACCGGGGCCGGGGCCGCCGGTCGTCCAGAAGTTGTCTTCCATGCCCAGGATCTGGATGTGCTCGGGGTCGACGCCCTCGTTGCGCCAGATGGCGCGAGCTTCCTCGTCGTCGGTGTAGGTGGTCATCCACAGCTTTTCGGGGTCAAAGCCGTAGCCGCCCTGCTCCACCGGCAGGGTGAGCAGCTCGTAGGCGTAGTGGATGGCCTCTTCCTTGAAGTAGTCGCCGAACGAGAAATTGCCCAGCATCTGGAAGAAGGTGCCGTGGCGGGTGGTCTTGCCCACCTCTTCGATGTCGAGCGTGCGCACGCACTTCTGGTTGCTCGCCATACGGTGACTCGGCGGGGTCTGCTCCCCCATCAGGTACGGGATGAACGGCACCATGCCGGCGATCGTGAACAGCGTGGTGGGGTTCGGCGAGATGAGCGAAGCCGACGGCACCACCAGATGGTCGTGCTTCTTGAAATAGTTGAGATAGGTCTGTGCGATCTGCGCGGTACGCATGTAGGGGGACGCTCCTTGGTATGTCCTATGTGGTTGTGGGTTGGCTGCGGCTGGGGTCACTGCAGCTTGTCGATGTAACGGTTGTTGAGCTCCGCTTCGCGCGTGCGGCGCACCTGCGTGAACTCATTAACGAGGCCTTCGAGCGTGCGCATGCCCACGTTCTCCTGATCGGGCCCCAGCAGGAATTGGCGCGCCTTGTCGGGCGTGTTGGCTTTCACATACGCTTGGGCCTTGCTGACGGCGACGACTCCGGCGACCACACCGAGCCCCACCCAGAACAGACGTTTGAACATCACTCCCCCTTGGCTTCTTCGACGATGACGGAGGCCTTGCCGGCCTTGTTCTTATGCAGGAACGATTGCGCGGTGACCTTCATCGCATAGAACGTGGAGGCCAGCTTGATGACCGGCTTGCCCAGGAACGAGCCGTAGAGGTTGGTCAATGCGCCGACGTTGTTGGCTGTGCTTGACGCGGCGGCCGAGATCTTGTTCACGTCGGTGAGCGACTTGTTGACCTGCTGCACCGTGGTCACGCCCTCATCGAGCGCCGGCAGCGCATGGTCGCCGGTCTCCTTGACGGTGTCGGCGATCTGGTCGAACAGCTTGCCAAGACGGATCAACGGGTAGATCAGGAATCCGGCGAGGATGGCGAAGGCGATCGCCGCGATTAGTCCTGCAATTTCACCAGCACCCATGGATGTGCACCTCTTTCTTGGTCACGGCATACGCCACGACGACTCTTACCCGCATTAGCGTAACCAATCACCCAGACCAGCCAAACTCAACGCTGATTGTATGAGACGACCCGCAGCGCGGAATCAAATGGCTCGCTTGTATCGAAATCGAAGACGGTCACCGAACCGTTCGCGGGCCGTTCGCTCAGGTCGTAGCCGGCCGGCGCAAAGCGTTGCATGAGGCTGAGCAACGTGTTGCCGTGCGATATCTGCAGCACATGGTCGCCGTCGTGCAGGTCCGTGTTGGAGGCGATGAGCGCATACCCGCCGGCGATGCGACGCCAGTATTCGTCATCCGACTCGGCGTCGTGGAACGGGTCGGCCTCCTTGAGGAAGTCGCGTGTGGCCGCCAGTCCGTACTGCGCCACAATCGCCTGATAGGTCGGGGCGCCGTGCGGGCCACCGGCCGCCAGCCATGCCATCGACATGTCCTGGCCTTCGTAATACCCATAGAACTGTTCCCTGAAATGCATGTCAGCCACAAGCGCAGGGCGCCTATGCCCCGCCTGCCCATTGGCGTCGAGGATGCGTTCGGCGGTCGTCTGCGCCCGTGTGGTGTCCGAGCAATAGGCGGCGGCGAGATCGATGCCCGCCAGCAGCGATCCCGCATGGTCGGCGTCGGCGAGGCCGGCTTCGGTGAGCGGCGAATTGGACCACCCTTGCAGGCGGTTGTACCGGTTGAAGAACGTCTGACCGTGGCGGACAAGATGAAGATGAATGATCATGGTTCACGATTATCGCACCGCACCGGCATAATCAATACCATGGCTTCATTTTTTATCCGGTGGCTCGTGCTCACAGTGGCGGCCGCCGTCATGGTGCTGCTGTTGCCCGGCATGCATGCCGTAGGGCACCCGCCCATTCTGGGCATCGCGGCGTTTTCGTTGTTCATGGCGTTGCTCAACGCCTCCATCAAGCCGGTCGTGCAGACGCTGGCGCTGCCGTTCACCATCCTGTCGTTCGGCATCCTCGCGCTCGTGATCAACTGGCTGTTCATGGAACTGGCATCGTGGCTTTCACTGAGCCTGTTCGACGTGGGCGTGACGATCGACGGGTTCTGGTGGGCCACGCTCGGCTCGATCATCATGTCGGTTGTCTCCGGGATCGTCAGCGCCGCGATCGGCTCGTGAGCCGTTCCCCGCTGCCGCACGGTTCCCCACAACCAACGACGCCCCGCAATTTGCGGGGCGTCGTTGTGTATGTCCTTGAACTGTATCAGTACAGTAAGTGGATCCAGATCAGCGGGCGTAGAATTCGACCACGTACTGGATGTTGACCTGAACCGGAATCTCCTCCGCTTCAGGAAGGCGGGTCAGCGTGGCCTTGAGGGAGGCCAGGTTGACGTCGAGATAGCCCGGGACCGGCGGCAGCACATCGCGGTGCGTGCCTTCGGCGGCAATCTGGAACGGCACCATGGTCTGGCTCTTCGGCTTGACCTGGATGGTCTGGCCCGGCTTCACGCGGTAGGACGGGCGGTCGACGATGTTGCCATCCACGAGGATGTGGCGGTGCACCACGAACTGACGGGCCTGTGCGGTGGTGCGGGCGATGCCGGCACGCAGCACGAGGGCGTCGAGGCGGGTCTCGAGATCGGTGAGCATCGCGTTGCCGGTCTGGCCGGCGGTGTGGGTGCCCTTCTCGTACACAGCGCGCAGTTGCTTCTCCGACACGCCGTACTGGGCGCGCAGACGCTGCTTTTCGCGCAGACGGACCGCGTAATCGGATTCGGCGCGGCGGCGGGTGCGGCCATGCTCACCGGGAGCATACGGACGCTTTTCGAAAAGGCGCTGAGCCTTGGGGGTCAGTGCAATGCCGAGGGCGCGCGAAAGACGCACCTGACGGCGGGAACGCTGAACGTTCGTCATGTGTTTGTTCCTTTGGTTGTTCTGTCGTTGTCTGAACGGAACACAACGCCTGCGGCGCTGTGTTGAGCCAGCCTCTCCGATGCTTCGTCGTGCCATACACGAACGGCGCTCATCGCGCCGCCGACCCATCGACGGGCTAAGGCTCCAGACGATGCCGGTCCTGTATGAATCGGCACCAGCAAAGCATTCTACACCGGCCCTATGGACGTGGGCCCGTCAGAGCTTTTCGATTGGCGCCACACGCAGCATGAGCCGCTTGACGCCGCTCGACCCGAAGTCCACGGTGATCACCGAGTTGCGTCCCTTGTCCTGCGCGTCCACCACGGTGCCCAAGCCGAATTTGTCGTGGGTCACCTTGTCACCGACGGCGAAGTCCTCGATGCGCAAGTGGTTGTCGGCCTTCAGCGACGACGCGGGCTGCGCCGGCTGGCGCACCGGAGCCCGGCGCGTGGTGACCTTGCCGGCATGCGCCGCGGATCCACGCACGCCGGACCCGTAGATCGAACGCGACCCGTACGACGACCCACCGAATGCGCCCGAAGCATCGAACTCGTCGTCGTTCCATCCACCGTGTTCGCCGAAGTCATGCGAGGCGTTCGCGCGCCAGCCGGAGCGCATGCGCTCCATGCCCGCCTCCTTGCGCTTCCAGTCGATCAGGTCGGCCGGGATCTCGTCGAGGAACTGGCTCGGCATCATTTCGGCCGACCGCCCCCACTGCGCACGCACGGCGGCGCGCGTGACGAACAGGTGCCGCTTGGCGCGCGTGATGCCCACGTACGCCAGACGGCGTTCCTCGGACAGCTCACTGGTGTCTTCCATGGCGCGCGCATGCGGGAACGTGCCCTGCTCCATGCCCGTCAGGAACACAACCGGGTATTCGAGGCCCTTGGCGGTGTGCAGCGTCATCAGCGTCACCTTGCCGGAATCCTGCGATTCATCGGGCAGCTGGTCGGAATCGGCCACAAGCGCCGTCGTCTCGAGGAACCCGGCGAGCGTCGCGTCCGGCGTGTTCTGCTCGTATTCGGCGGCCACGGACTGCAGCTGCGACAGGTTCTCCACGCGCGACTGGTCCTGCGGGTCCTGCGACTTCTTGAGTTCCTCGAGCAGCCCACTGCGCTCGAGCACCTCGGCCACGATCTGCGATGGCTTCGCATCATGCTCTTGGGCGAATTCGCGCAGTTCCTGCATCATCTGGGCGAAGCGCATGAGCGGGTTGAGCGTGCGCGCCGTCATGCCCTCGATCTGGTCCGCGTGCGCGACGCCGTCCCAGAACGTGCCGCCGATCTGCTGGGCGTACAGGGTGACCTGCGATTCCGCGCGCGCGCCAAGGCCACGCTTGGGCACGTTGAGGATGCGGCGCATATTGATATCGTCCGCCGGGTTCACGATCGCCTGCAGATAGGCGAGCGCGTCCTTCACCTCACGCCGCTCGTAGAACTTCGTGCCGCCGATGAGCTGGTACGGCACGCGCGCCTGGATCAGCCCCTCTTCGAGCGACCTCGACTGCGCGTTCGCGCGGTACATGACGGCGATGTCGCTGTAACGCACGCCGTCGTCCGTGTGCAGGCGCTTGATCTGCGCGGCGATCCAGTGCGCTTCGAGCTGTGCGGTGTCTGCGGCGTATGCGGTGATCCGCTCCCCCGCGCCCGCGGCGGTCCACAGGCGCTTCGGTTTGCGGCCCTCGTTGTGTGCGATGACCGCGTTCGCCGCGTCGAGGATCGTCTGCGTCGAACGGTAGTTCTGCTCGAGCATGATCGTCTTCGCGTTGGGGAAATCCTGTTCGAAATCCTGGATGTTGCGGATGTCAGCTCCGCGGAACGCGTAGATGGACTGGTCGGAATCGCCCACCACGGTGATCCACGCCGGCCCTACGCGCCCTGCGCCGACGGCGCCCATGTCCGCATGTTCGCCGGCGTCCACGCCCGCGAGCTCACGGATGAGCACATACTGCGCATGGTTCGTGTCCTGGTATTCGTCCACGAGAATATAGCGGAACTTGTGGTGGTAGTACTCGGCGACGTCCGGGCACGAGCGCAACAGTTCCACTGTGCGCACGATCAGGTCGTCGAAATCCACGGCGTTCGCCGCGGCGAGCCGGTGCTGGTATTCCGCATAGACGACCGCATACAGTTCCTCCGGATTGCCGATGCGCCCCACACGGTACCCGCGCTGCCCGGGCTTGAAGTCCGGCGCGTACTGGGCGAGCATCTCGCGCGCACTCGTCAGGTTGTTCTTGTAATCCGAGATCCGCGCAAGAATCGAGCGGGGTGTGTAGCGCTTGACATCGAAGTTGAAATCATTGGCGATGAGCTTGATGAGGCGCTCGCAGTCGGCGGTGTCGTAGATGGTGAAGCCGGATTTCAGGCCGATGCGCTCGCCGTCGCGCCGCAGGATGCGCACACACGCGGAATGGAATGTGGAGACCCACATGCGGGAAGCGACCGGCCCGATGAGCGATTCGAGGCGTTCGCGCATCTCCGCTGCCGCTTTGTTGGTGAAGGTGATGGCAAGCACCTGGCTCGGCCATGCGCCGAACTGCGTAAGGATCCAGGCGATGCGGCGGGTGAGCACGCGCGTCTTGCCCGAGCCGGCGCCCGCGCCGATGAGCAGGGCCGGTCCGCGGTATTGGACCGCTTCGGCCTGCTGGGGGTTCAAATCGCCAATCAGCGCCTCTGGTGGTCTGGCGATGACGTCGGGATCTTGCTGCACGTCGCTTCCTTTCGTAACCATGGGACCCGGGAACAGGCCGGCTACCATATCTAGCACACCGATTGGTCACCTCGCGACGGCACGCGTCGGCGCTGTACGCCGTGGTCAGTTGCACGGCGTACAGTGATGCGACATATTCACCCAATAACACGCGCACCATATTGGAGACCCTGTGCCGCCACCGGTGCCGCATTCCCAGATGGAAGGACGCAGATGCTGGAACTTGAGGAACGGATTAGGCAGCAGGGAACGGTCAAGCCGGGCAATGTGCTCAAGGTGGACGCCTTCCTCAACCATCAGTGCGACGTGGCGCTGTTCGACGCCATGGGTGCGGCGTGGGCCCAACATTTCCAAGGCAAGCCGATCACCAAGATCCTGACCATCGAGGCTTCCGGCATCGGCATCGCGTGCGTGGCCGCGCGCCATTTCGACAACGTTCCGGTCGTGTTCGCCAAGAAGGCGCAGTCGATCAACCTCGACGGCGAGCAATACGTGACGCAGGTGTATTCGTTCACCAAGCAGCGTGAGTTCCCCGTGATCGTGGCCAAGAAATTCCTGTCGGCGGCCGACCATGTGCTCATCATCGATGACTTCCTCGCCAACGGCAAGGCGCTTCAGGGGCTCATCGAACTGTGCGAGGACGCCGGCGCCACGGTGGAGGGCATCGGCATCGCCATCGAAAAGGGCTTCCAAGGTGGCGGCGACCGTCTGCGCGAAGCGGGATTCGACATTGATTCACTGGCCATCGTCGAGTCGATGGATGCCGACAACGGCACCGTGACCTTCCGGCACTGACCGCACAGGAGGAGTCCTAAGGTGAAGCAGCACCGCAGTGAGGTCTCGTTCGCCACGCTTTCGTCGCTCGACGCACCCGTCTCGTTCTGGCGCGGCATACCGTTCGGGTTGCAGCATGTGCTCGCCATGTTCGTGGCCAATCTCGCCCCCATCTTCCTCGTGGCGGCAGCAGGCCACATGAGCGCCACCGATTCCGCCCGCATCATCCAGTCCGGCCTGCTTGTGGCGGGCCTGGGCACCTGCCTGCAGCTCTACGGCATATGGCGCATCGGATCGCGCCTGCCGATGGTCACCGGCATCTCGTTCACCTATGTGGCCGCGGCGATCGCCATCGTGGGCCAACAAGGCTATGGGGCCGTGGTGGGCGCGGTACTCGTCGGCGGCCTGCTTGAAGTCGCGTTGGGGCTCACGGCCCAGTATTGGGCGCGGTTCGTGCCCCCGGTGGTGTCCGCCGTGGTGGTCACGTCGATTGGGTTCTCACTGCTTTCCGTGGGCGCCGAAAGCTTCGGCGGCGGCTCGGGCGCACCGGATTTCGGCAGTTGGCAAAATCTCACGCTCGGCACGGTCTCATTGGCCGCCTGCCTCGCGTTCCAGCTGCTCATGAAAGGCGTGGCCAAGCAGCTTTCCGTACTGTTCGGCCTGGTGGTGGGCTACCTGCTGGCACTGTGCCTCGGCAAAGTGGACTTCAGTGGATTCGCGCACCTGCAGGTGGTGAGCCTGCCCACGTTCATGCCCTTCAAGCCGGAATTCGATTGGGGTGCCATCATCTCGATCGGCCTGCTCTACGTCGTCTCATCCGTCGAAGTGCTGGGCGATACCGCGGCACTGACCAAGGTCGGCCTCAACCGCGCCCCCACCAAGAAGGAGACTGCTGGAGCCATCGCCGGCGACGGCCTGATCTCGTCGGTCTCCGGCCTGTTCGGCTGTCTGCCGCTCACCTCGTTCGCCCAGAACATCGGCCTGGTGGCCATGACCAAGGTCGTCAACCGCAAGGTGATTCTCTCGGGCGGCCTGCTGCTCGTGCTCGCGAGCTTCGTGCCGGCCGTGTCCGAGGTCTTCAACTCCATGCCGCAGGCGGTGCTTGGCGGTTGCACGATCATGATGTTCGGCAACATCATCCTCTCGGGCTTCCAGATGATCTCCGACGCCGGCTATACGCAGCGCAACATCACGATCGCCGCGCTTTCCTTGACGATCGGCATCGGCTTCACGCAGGTCTCGGCGATCTTTGTGAACTTCCCGCCGCTGTTCCAGTCGATTTTCGCGCACAACTGCATCGCAGTGGCGTTCGTGGTGGCCGTGGTGCTCAATCTGCTGTTGCCCGGCGAAGAACGCTTCCTCGCCACCCCCGACCAGCGCCGCTAACGCAATCCAATGCCACACAAAGCATATTGGGCACGAACACAATCACACAACAACTACTCACCGGAGAGCGCGCGCTGTTCCAGGCGCAGGACCTTGCCATCCGGGACTGCGTGTTCGAGAACGGCGAATCACCGCTCAAGGAATCCCGCGGCATTACCTTCGAGAATTGCACCATAGAGAGTCTGCAGGGGCTGTGCTATGTCGATGGACTCACCATGCGCGACTGCCGCCTCATCAACACCACGCGCGCCTTCGAATACTGCACCGACATCGACGCGCAGAGCACCACGCGAATCGACGGCATCGTCAATCCCACCTCGGTAATCATCCGCGCGCCGCAATTCGGCGAGATCGTGCAGAACGACCCCGCAATCGACCGGTCGCAGATCACCATTGTGGAAACGGAGTGAACGACATGGACATCAACGAACGCATACCGGCATTCGACGACGCGGTGGACCGCACCTCGATCTGTTCGATGAAATGGGACGTGGCCGAAGGCGAACTGCCGATGTGGGTGGCGGACATGGATTTCGCCACGGCACCGTGCATTGTCGAGGCGCTACGCCAGCGGGTATCGAACGGAACATTCGGCTACACCGACGTGCCTCCCACCTGGAACGCGGCGGTCGCGCAGTGGTGGGGCACACGGTACGGCATGAGCGTCGAGCAAAGCCACATCACCTTCACCACCGGTGTGATCCCGGCCATTTCCTCGCTGGTGCGCTCGCTGACGAACGTCGCGGAGAAAGTCGTCATCCAGCCGCCCGTCTACAACATCTTCACGAATTCGATTGTCAACAACGGCCGCCGTGTGCTGAACAACCCCCTGCGGTACGTCGACGGCGCGTACAGCATGGACTTCGCCGACCTCGAGCGCAAACTCTCCGACCCGCTCACCCGACTGATGATCCTATGCAACCCGCAGAATCCGAGCGGCAATGTCTGGAGCGCCGACGACCTCGCCCGTATCGGTGAGCTCTGCGCACGCCATGACGTCACGGTCATCTCCGACGAGGTACACTGCGACATCGTGCGCCCCGGCATGGTGCATACGCCGTTCGCCGCGGTCAATGATCTCAACCGCTCGATCTGCGTGACCTGTTCCTCCCCGTCGAAAGCATTCAATGTGGCGGGACTGCAGTCCGCCTACTTCATCTGCGACGATGAGGGAATCCGTGCACGCGCGGTACGCGGCGTCAACACCGACGAAGTCGCTGAACCGAACGATTTCGCGGTGTTCTCGACAATCGCCGCCTATACGCAGGGCGCGGCATGGCTCGAGCAGCTGCGCCGTGTGGTGCAACGCAACAAAGACCACGTCATGGAACGGCTCAAACGGGATTGCCCAGGCCTGATACGCATGGTGCCGTCAGACGCCACCTATCTCGCATGGATTGACTGCAGTGGTCTCCTCGAGCACACCGGAGAGCGCACCGCGGAACGGCTCTGCACGTATCTGCGCGAACATACAGGGCTCGTGCTTTCCTACGGCGGCATCTACGGGGCCAACGGCGAGCGCTTCCTACGCATGAATCTCGGCACGCGCGCTGATCTCGTCATCGATGGCACGGCGCGTCTGATCGACGGCACGCACGGCTACCTCAACGCCTGACCGCGCACAAACAGCCACAGGCGAACCCTATCAGTCGAAATCCGGCTCGTACTTCTTCTTCGCATAATGGACGACGATCCATTTGATGACGAAGGTCATGCCGAGTGTGACGGCGAGGGGAATCCAGAAATACGAGGTTCGTAGCGTCGGCAGGAAGTACAGTGCGAGTGCGCCGAGCACTCCGAGGATGGTCGCGAAGCTTGTCAGTGATGTGGAGAAGTCACACAGCCTCTTCTCCGCAAGCCGTGTTTCGCGGCGTTCGTCGGACTCCTGGGTGCCGAGCTCATAGATGTTGATAAGGCGCAACGCCTTGAAATTGTAGAGGAAGAGGTTCGTGCGGACACCCATGACGAACCCATAGATGTAGAGCCAGCATCCTATTGCGAGACTCGTACGGGACAGTCCGGCGACGAATTCCCCCGGCCAACGCGCACCCCAATGGAGAATCGCCGCATGCACGCCGATGATGACCACCGTTGCAAGGATCGCGCACAACACGCACATCTCCCATCCCTGCCTGCGGGCACGGGGCGTATAGAACTGTTCGATGCGCCTGAACGCACGGCGGTAGTCGTCATGGTCCTCCGCCACGTGCTTCAGTATCGTGTAACCGATGAGCACGCCGATAATCTCGATGATGAACGATTCCGGATGCCGTTGCACTTCCGGCAGTTCCACGATCTCATGTGTCATGAGTCCGATAAGGCGGTCGACCCCTTTGACAATCTCCTCGACGTCCGCTGTGTTGCGTTCCGGCAACAGCGCGAAGAACCGGCCGGCTGCGAAGCCGAGGATGATGATGGCCACGCCGGTCGCGATCCTGCGTGCGCGTCTGCGGGCGTGCATGTCGTAGCCGAAATAGTCGCCATGCGCGGCGATCTCCTGCAGTCTTGATTCCTTCGATACCGCGGCGGCCAAGCCGTCCCTGTCCGTGCTCATTGGTCACACCCCATCCGTGTTCGTTCCATACTCGTCTCGATTCACATGCCAGGCATTGCCGATTCCGCATCGCCTCTTTGCCGACCAGCGTAGTCCGGAGCTTTCGCGCATGCCCCACATGCTCGCTGTCAGCGTTGCGTCCCTTCCGTGCCAACGGCCCCAAGACCACACCAAACTGCGCGGTCCCGCGATGTGCAAAAAGTCGGTTTTCCGCGCCGTATTCCCATATATCTCCATAGGAGAATCAATTCCAGCTGTCATAGAATCGCATCGAGTCCCACGACGATGCAAGGAGAATCATGAAGGCAGCGGTATTGGACCGGTATGACCGCCAGGGAGCCACACTGCAGGTACGCGACATACCCAATCCGACGATAGGACCGGACGACGTCCTCGTGCGTGTGACGTTCGCGGGCGTCAATCCACTGGACAACATGATTGTGCGCGGCGAGGTGAAGCTCATCGTGCCGTACCGCACGCCACTGACGATGGGCAACGAGTTCGTCGGCGTGGTGGAGAGGACCGGAACACGGGTCACGCGATTCTCTGAGGGCGAGCGTGTATATGGGCGCATGCCGTTGGATGCCATCGGCGCGTTCGCGCAGTTCGTATCCATCCCCCAATCGGCGCTCGCGGCGACTCCGGAGTACATGAGCGACGAGGAGGCGGCCTGCGTGCCGTTGACGGCGTTGACCGCATGGCAGGCATACGAACTCATGCATGTGGCCGAAGGCGGACGCCTGTTCATCTCCGGGGCGACGGGAAGCCTGGGCGCGATGGCGGTGCCGATCGCACGCGACCTGGGCCTCGAGGTGTCCGTCAGCGGTGGCGCCTCCGGCCGGCGGCGCATGCTCGACATGGGCGTGGCGACCTTCGTCGACTACAAGACGCAGGACTACGCCACGATGCTGTCGGGCATGGACTACGTGCTCGATACGGTGGGTGACCGTGAGATCGGCAAGGAGCTGGGCATCCTCAAACGGGGCGGCACCCTGGTCTCGTTGCGCGGCACGCCGAATGGCGCGTTCGCCAGGCGCATCGGATTGCCTTGGTACAAGCGCGTCCTGTTCGACGCGGCCGGCATGAGGAACGACCGTCTGGCTCACAGGCGTGCCCAACGCTATGAGTTCATCTTCGTGCATGCCGACGGTGCCGGCCTCGACAGGGTCTCGCGCATGTTCGAGCGCCACGAAGTGCATCCGACCGTCAACGATGTCTATGATCTGGCACAGGTCAACGACGCCATGGAGCGCGTGCGTCGCGGCGGCTCGAACGGCAAGACGCTACTGCGTATCGGCTGAGCGTCCCCGCGGGGAATCATCCATTGCACACCCCCATATGCACATACCGTCGTGTGCCGTCCATTTCCATGCTAACGGCATTGCGTTCCGCTTACGCCCGCAGCTTGGCACCGCACGGGGCAATCAGGTTCCCCACCGTATTCATGGACCGGGGGCAGGGCCCTCGTCCATTTGCGCATCACCGCCCAAGGGTGGATCGGCACGGACTTCGGTGGTGCGCCGGCAGAGTGGCAAACGGGTAGAATATGAACGTCCGGGTCCGAACCGTCGGGGAATGAGGAATCATGGTGGATGAATACACGCGACAGGCGCTGGCATCGATGCCGAAATGCGAACTGCATCTGCATATCGAGGGAACGCTTGAACCACAGCTGGCGCTTACGTTGGCCGAGCGCAATGGCGTCGCGCTACCTTGGACGAACATCGACGAGCTCAAGGCCCAGTACGAATTCGAGGATCTGCAGTCGTTCCTCAACCTCTATTATGCGCTGATGAAGACGTTGAAGACAGAGGAGGATTTCAAGGACCTCATGCTCGCCTATCTCACACGGGCGAACGCGAACGGGGTCAGGCATGCGGAGATCTTCTTCGATCCGCAGGTGCATGTGTGCACGAATGGACTGGGGTTCAACACGGTGCTCGACGGCCTGCTGGAGGGCATGGCGATCGGACGCGAGCGTTTCGGCATCACCGGCGGCCTGATCCTGAGCATCGTGCGCGACATGGATATCGATTCGGCGAACATGATTCTCGATCTGGCACAGCCACGGAAAGCCGAGATCCTCGGCATCGGCCTGGATTCGGCGGAAGTCGGGCATCCACCGGCACGATTCGTCGACCAGTTCGCGCGTGCAAGGCGGTTTGGCTGGCATTGCGTGGCTCATGCCGGTGAGGAGGGCCCTGCCGCGTATATCCGTGATGCGCTCGATCTGCTGCATGCCGAGCGCATCGACCATGGCATTCACATCCAAGACGACACGGAGTTGCTGGAGCGTGTGGCGCGCGATGGCGTTCCGCTCACCTGCTGCCCGCTGTCGAACCTCAGGCTGCAGGTCGTGCACGACATGCGCGAGCATCCGATTCCCCGATTCCTTGACGAAGGGGTCATGTGCACGATCAATTCGGACGATCCCGCGTATTTCGGCGGCTATGTTGCCGCGAACTACACCGCGCTCGTCTCCATCGGCATGTCGATGGAGACGTTGGCGGCGCTCGCCGGCAACTCGATCGACGCGTCGTTCGCTCCGGAAGCTCGCAAAACGCAGCTCCATGCGGAACTCGCCACATGGCGAACGAGGCACGGGCTCTGATTATTCCTCTGCACCCACATCGATGAACGATCCCATATGGTGCATCAATGCGGATGCAGACGTGTCAACGTCGTCTCATGCGGCCCTGCGCCAAGCACCAATACCTTATCCGCCCATAAGGCGGAAGGCCGCACGGAGACATCCCCGCCATGCGGCCTTCAATGTGGCATAGCTGCATTGCGGTCACCCGACCACGGTTCTCCGGGTGAAGGCATACCGGACGAAACAGGTACCAGACGCAATCAGGAGGCATGCGATGGTGAGGGTGTCGGAGATTTCAAACTCCGGTTCACCAAGCATATGCGACAGGATGAGGTTGATGACGATTTCGAGCAAGGCCGCCAGCACGCAGGCCGCACCCCATGCAACAAGCCGACGGCGGCCATCGCATATCCGGAAGATGACAACCACCGCCCATAGGAACACAATCGCCGGAATCGCGGTCGCCGCGCCGATGGACAGTACCCGCCCCTCATTCAGCAGATGACTGAGCACAAACAGGTATGGAATCGTGAGCACCGTCAACGCGCCCAAGCCAACATATACTCCCCTGCCACCCATGCGCATCGCCGGCACGATGACCGCCCACGCATAAAGGATGGAACTGACGGGAATCCACGACCAAGTGAGTGCCCCTGATATGGACAGATCGCAGATCAGGCATATCAGTATGCCCACAAGCATCAACGCGGAAAGCGCGATCGCCGTGACACGGTTCCAACGCACGGCGCGTTCGTCTTCGCGCTGCAACGCGAGCAGGTTCTCATCGGCCTTCTCCTCGATCTCCTCTTTCGTCAGCTCCTCCCCGCTGAGCAGTTCGTTCACCGTGATTCCCAGTATGTCGCATAACGGCAACATGATGGATGCGTCCGGCATGCTCTTGCCGGTCTCCCATTTTGAGACCGCCCGGTCGGTGATGTTCAGCTTCTGCGCCAACTGCAGCTGGGTCAGGTTCTTCGCCTTGCGTCGTGTGGCGATGAACGCGCCGATTGTTGTCTGATTCATCGTCTTCGCTCCTTTCGCCCTTCACGCTACAGGCAGCATCGGCGACAAGGCGCGATCCCACCCATGTTTCGACTGAACCGTTGGTTGAATTGTGGAACTCAACCAATGGTTGAGTCCGGATTCGCACGCCCTTTGGCGGGCGTTACCGCCATCAGCCAGCTGCACGCATGTCCATGCACAATGCAGCCGAGCGCTCCCGGACAGTTTCGTCAATCATATCTGACAAATTCATCTACATCACTATGAATAACAGTTATATCTTACATTTATGCAATATTATGTTAAACTGTCAGATACAACTGACATTTTGAACAAACAGAGACCACACACATGAAACAGTACATCGACCGACCACAGTATATGGATCTGCTCGAATCCCATCTCGACTCCGAGCAGGTCAAAGTGCTACAGGGCATTCGTAGGTGCGGAAAGTCGAGTCTGCTCGAAATGCTCCGCACGCGTCTGCTCGAACGCGGGATTCCGGAACGGAATATCTATCGCAAGCGTTTCGATGAATTCGGACTCCCCCTCGCATTCACCGCAGAACAGCTCATCTCAGAGCTACAGCACATGCTGAGCCAGTCAGATGATTCGAAGATGCGCTATGTCTTCCTGGACGAAATCCAAGAGGTGCATGACTGGCCAAAGGTGGTGCGCGGACTGCACACGCTGGACAATGTCGACGTGTATATCACCGGTTCGAACGCACATCTGCTCTCAACAGACCTTGCGACCGCACTAGCCGGCAGAACAGTGACCATCGACGTGCATCCGCTCTCGTTCAAGGAATACCTTGCATTCACGCGCGCACTGTTCGAAACCCGTGCGAACCTCTCCCATGATGAACTGTTCGCGGATTACGTTCGTTTCGGAGGCATGCCCACACTCTTCGCACTGCGAGAATTCTCCGAGGATGGGATCGCCCGCGAACTCGAGTCGGTATACAACACCGTCATTCTGCGCGACGTCGCCCAGCATCTGCAGATTCGTGACATTCCTTTGCTCAATCGCCTTGTCACCTATCTTTTCTCGACATCGGGAAATCTCTTTTCCGCTCGAAAAATCGTCGGAGCGCTCATGAGCGGCGGCCGAAAGACTTCGGTCGAGACCATCGAGACATACATCGACGGCCTCACGCGCGCATTCATCCTGTTCGCGACCGTGCAGTTCGGCCTCCAAGGAAAGGATCTGCTGAATCCACTTCGCAAGTTCTATGTCGAGGATTCAGGATTACGCAACATCGCAAGCGGCTTCTCCTCGCAGAATTACGGATTCCAATTGGAGAACATCGTCGCGAATGAACTGCGCAGGCGTGGATATGATGTGCGCGTCGGGAGCCTGCGGAGAGGTGAGGTCGATTTCATTGCACAACAATTCGACAAGAGAATCTACATTCAAGTCACCGAGACGATGCTCGACGACACCACCCGTGCACGGGAACTCGCCCCTTTGCAATCACTGGCGGATTCATTCCCGAAAATCGTGCTTACGCTTGACAGATTCCACCTCGGCATGACCTCCGACGGTATCGAGATCCGCAACATCGTCGATTGGCTGCTCGATTCGTGAGCGTTGCCGGAGGCAACCACACACCCACTTCCCCGCACACTACAGCCATTGGATGAAGGCGGTCTTGTCAGTGCTGTTATAGCCGGCATGACGGTAGAAATCGAGCGTCTTCGGATCATGGGAACCGGTGAGCAGCATCATCTTGTAACAACCGGCCTGCCGTGCGAGCGCCTTCGCATGGTCGAGGCATGCGGTCGCATAACCACGGCCACGCGCGTCGGCGCGCGTCACGACGTTCTCAACGAACGCATATGGACGTACGCCACGCGTCAGATTCGGAATGATGACGCATACGCATGAGGAGACGATGTCCCCATCGTGCTCACATACGATGAGATGGTGGTCGGGATCGGCGAGGATGCGCTCCCACGTGTCACGCAGATGCCCGTTGTGTTCCGGAACCGATTGCTCGTGCAGGTCGAGGTACAGCTCGAGCAATGCGTCAAGGTCCCTTTCGTGTGCTTCCCTGATATCCGTCATGCCCCGTCTCCTTCATCATCATGCCCGCCTTCTGTATGACCGCCCATATTATCGCATCACGCGACGGCGCATCCATGCCGGCTCATGACCGTGGCGGATTCCTACGAACAAGAACGCCTTTCATATTCTCCGTCTCATTGTGCACACCGAAGATGAGCCGCTTCTCTTCCTCGGTGCAATCGATCAGGACCTTGATCTCCGAATCCCGCTTCACCAGATCCACCACGCAGATGATCGCATCGATGCCGCACGTTCCCGTCCCCACCCAGACGTCGATTCCGTCCCCATCCATCGATGTCGTATCGCGCAGATACCCATAATCAACCGGATAGATGGAATCGGGGTACCGCGGATGACTTGTACCCCTTGGCCTATCGATCACTATCGTCGATGTGGCGGCCAACCCATCCAGGATCCTCCAGAACCCATCATCCTCCATCGCATCAGTATTCTGTTGGCCCTTCGCGCTACAGGCAGCATTGCCGGCGAGGCGAGGTTCCATCAATGTTTCGGATGAACCATTGGCTGAATTGTGGGACCCGGCCACAGGCTGAGTCCGGATATGTCCCTGCGTAATGCAGGCGAGCGCTTGCGCCATCTCTTCCCGTGACATGAGCGTATGGATGCACACACCGCGATGTGCGGCGGCATAGTCCAGTGCGGCAATCATCTGTGGACGTCGCTGGGTGGGAAAGTCGATGATGCACCGCCGGAACTCCTCATCGAATTCACACTCGGCCCACGGCATGTCCTCGCGTTGCGCACCGATACGATGCTCGACGCCCGCAAGACATACGTCGGTAGGGATATCAAGGAAGAACACGGTGTCGCAATGGTCGAGACGCTGCGGCAACGTCCGGATGTAATTCCCGTCGACGATCCATGCGTCCTGTTCGAGGATCGCCTGCAGTCGTGCGTCGAATTCCTCACGCGTGACGGTCGTGCGGTCTGGTTTATGCCACAGCATGTCCAGATAGTACAACGGCAGTCCGGTCACATCACGCAACCGGCGCGCGAATGTGCTTTTGCCAGCTCCAGGGCATCCAATGACAAGTACGCGTCTCATATCCCCCTACTATGCCATGGCCTTTTGTCCATCTCCGCCCCCATGCAGGCGGCATGCGTCCACTCCCTACATGAGTCGATTCACGGTATGCCTCTTCCACACGAACGAGGAATACGCAAGCCCAAAGCCATTTGCACCATACGGCTGCTACCATGAAGCTGAAAATCACCAGGAACAGGAGACGCGCCATCAACGAACCTTCCTTCTACCAACTTCTTCAGATTGACGCCCATGGGCTATGGGCGAAGGTGAGGACGACCACAGAACCGCGGAAAAAGACGCGTCTCATCTTCGCCATGTCAGTCAGGAGCATCCTGCTCGTCTCCTTCGCCATCGTGTTCATCGGCGGGCTGTCGGCGGTGTTCGACCCCGAGAACTCCGGACTGGCCGTGGCGGGGTTCTGCATCCTGCTCGGCATCAAGCATGTTCCCTATGGATACCGTGCCGCCGACAGCGTTATCGCGCTGGGGCTCGTATTGGCTGCCATGGTCTGCGGAGGTCTGGCGGCCCAGTCATGGCCGCCCGTTCCCTGCCTGATGGTGAACCTCCTGCTCATCGCCCTCATCCTGGTGCTCGTCGCCGACGATCCTCGAATGGGCAACGCCGGGATTTATGTGTTCGGATACCTGTTCGTAAGCCAGACGCCCGTGGAGGGGACGGCGCTTGCGAGCCGGTGCGTGCTGGCGCTACTGTTATGGCTGGCCTGCGGCGCCGTACTCCTGCACAAGCACCACGGGAAGTTTCAGGATGTTCGACTGCATGACATGTTGGCCAAATTCAATGCATCCAGCGCAAAGGGACTCTGGCGGATCAGGCTGTCCGCAGGGGTGGCTGTGGCCTTGCTCATCGGGGAACTTGCGGGACTGCCCCGAGGTGTATGGGTGGGCTATGCCTGCATGTCGGTGCTTCTCCCCTTCGGCGAAGCGGGAGCAAGCCTGCCGATGCGAGGACTGCAGCGCATAGGCGGGGTTGTCGTCGGGTCGCTGCTCTATGCCGGATTCTCGCTTGCGGTGCCTCCCGGGTCCCGCATCCTGTTCGGCCCCATCGCAGGCATCTGCATGGGATTCTCCACCAAGTACATGGTGAACAACGCCCTCAATTGCTTCGGTGCCCTCCTGCTTGCCGAGAGCATTTACGGAGTCGCCGGGTCCGTGACGTTGCGGATCGTCGACAACATGATCGGTGTGCTCTTCGCGATATGCTGCACCGTGCTGTTCTCGCTTCTGGAACGCCATGTCTCCCCCGGCGAGGCACCGGCAACCAACAGCACTAAGCCGTTAACGCATATATAATCCCTTTCCAGACAGCGCGCGCGCATTCATCCCAGAAGAAAAGGCCTGCCGAAAGCACTTCGGCAGGCCTCGTCATGCGGAGCACAATCCTTAAGGCAATCGGTTCATGCGATTTCTCATGGAACAGACTCAATCATGCTCAATGGAAGGCAACGCAAAGCGTTCCCGGACCAGAGTGGCACACTCACTCCCATTCAATAGTCGCCGGCGGCTTCGACGTGCAATCGAGCACGACGCGATTGATCTGACGGCATTCGTTCGTAATGCGCGTCGAGATCGTGGCAAGCACGTCGTACGGCACACGCGACCAGTCAGCGGTCATCGCATCCTCGGAGCTCACTGGGCGCAGCACGATAGGCATGCCATACGTGCGTTCGTCACCCTGCACGCCCACCGAATGCACATCTGCGAGCAGTACGACCGGGCACTGCCAGATGTCACGGTCCAGACCGGCCTTCGACAGTTCCTCGCGGGCGATCGCGTCGGCATCGCGCAGCACATCCAGACGTTCCTTGGTGATCTCGCCGATGATGCGGATGCCGAGGCCCGGGCCCGGGAACGGCTGACGCCAGACAATTTCGTCGGGCAGTCCCAGTTCGGTGCCGATCGCGCGCACTTCATCCTTGAACAACGAACGCAGCGGTTCGATGAGTTCGAACTTGAGGTCGTCTGGCAGACCACCCACGTTATGATGCGACTTGATGTTGGCCGCGCCATCGCCACCGCCGGACTCCACGACATCTGGATACAACGTACCCTGCACGAGGAACCTCACCTCCTTGCCCTCGCTGCCGGCGGCCTCGATGACCTGACGCTGTGCCTTCTCGAATGTGCGGATGAACTTCTCACCGATGATCTTGCGCTTCGTTTCGGGGTCGGACACGCCCTTGAGGGCATCGAGGAAGTCCGCGGACGCGTCCACGGCGATCAGCCGGATGCCTGTCGCCGCCACGAAGTCATGCTTGACCTGCTCGGCCTCGCCCTTGCGCAGCAGGCCATGGTCCACGAACACGCAGGTGAGCTGATCGCCGACCGCACGGTGCACAAGCGCTGCGGCGACGGCGGAATCGACGCCGCCGGACAGGCCGCAGATGACCTGTGCATCGCCGACTTGCTCGCGGATCTTCTTGACCTGGTCGTCGATGATGTTCGCGGCGTCCCAGTCACGGCCGATGCCCGCGCAATCATGCAGGAAACGCTCGATGAGTTCCTGCCCCCGCGGCGTGTGTTTGACCTCCGGATGCCACTGCACGCCATACAGCTTGCGCATCGGGTCCTGCATGGCCGCGACCGGAGCGCCCTCGGTGTGGGCAAGCACCGTGAAACCTTCGGGAGCCTCCTTGACCGCCACACCGTGGCTCATCCACGTGGTCTGGTCCTGCGGAGAGCCGGCGAGGATGCCAGCCGGATCGTCGATGACCGTTGCGGTCTTGCCATATTCACCCAGCGCCGCCTTGTCCACGTCACCGCCGAGTTCGTGCGCCATCACCTGGAATCCATAGCAGATGCCAAGCACCGGTACACCAGCCTCGAACACCTTCTTGTCGATGGACGGGGCGCCGGGCTCGAACACCGAAGCGGGACCGCCGGAGAGGATGATCGCCTGCGGGTCCTTGGCGAGCATCTCCTCGACCGGCATGGAATGCGGCACCAACTCCGAATAGACGTTGGCCTCGCGCACGCGACGGGCGATCAATTGCGCGTATTGGGCGCCGAAATCAACGACGAGTACAGGCCCTTGTGCCATAAGTTGAACCCCTTAAATACATAGGTATGTTGTGGCGTGTAATTGACATACTCCATTGTGGGCGTGCAAGTAGACAACGCCATGCCCACATGGGGCCGCCCGGGGTGGCGCAGTGGCCGAAGCGGCCCCATTGCCCGCAATGTGCGGTTTATCGCAACACGCCGCCACACATTGCGCCCAATCGAACGGCGCCAATCACGCACATATCCTTGCAATCATTGCTATTGCAGCGTTCCACAAGAATTGAGCGGCGATTCGGGAATGCACAATTCACATGGTCAAGTTTTCAAAAGAGGTAAGAAATATCACATTCTCGCACACACATGCCCAAAAAGAAGCAAAAAGTCAGAGAGTTCACGTAACATGATTCTCGATTGGACACGGGGTTCCTCCCCAGTGGGAGGACATGCGGATCCCGTGGCCACATTGGAACAAACAATCGCACATATTGTGCAGGAGTACAGGAGTACACATGACAAATCCTGTTATTGGCACCCCGTGGCAGAAGCTGGATCGTCCGGTTTCCGAAGAAGCCATCGAAGGCATGGACAAGTACTGGCGCGTCACCAACTACATGTCCATCGGCCAGATCTATCTGCGTAGCAACCCGCTGATGAAGGAGCCCTTCACCCGCGACGATGTGAAGCACCGCCTGGTCGGCCACTGGGGCACCACCCCGGGCCTGAACTTCCTTCTCGCCCACATCAACCGCCTCATCGCTGACCACCAGCAGAACACCGTGTTCATCATGGGCCCGGGCCACGGTGGCCCGGCTGGTACCGCTCAGTCTTACGTTGACGGCACGTACACCGAGTACTACCCGAATATCACCAAGGACGAAGCTGGCCTGCAGAAGTTCTTCCGCCAGTTCTCCTACCCGGGCGGCATCCCGTCGCACTTCGCCCCGGAGACCCCGGGCTCGATCCACGAAGGTGGCGAGCTTGGCTACGCGCTCTCCCACGCGTACGGCGCTGTGATGAACAACCCGAGCCTGTTCGTGCCGTGCATCATCGGCGACGGCGAGGCCGAGACCGGCCCGCTCGCCACCGGCTGGCAGTCCAACAAGCTCGTCAACCCGCGCACCGACGGCATCGTGCTGCCGATCCTGCACCTCAACGGTTACAAGATCGCCAACCCGACCATCCTCGCCCGTATCTCCGACGAAGAGCTGCATGACTTCTTCCGCGGCATGGGCTACCACCCGTACGAGTTCGTCGCCGGCTTCGACAACGAGGATCACATGTCGATCCACCGTCGTTTCGCCGAGCTGTTCGAGACGATCTTCGACGAGATCTGCGACATCAAGGCCGCGGCCCAGACCGACGACATGACCCGTCCGTTCTACCCGATGCTCATCTTCCGCACCCCGAAGGGCTGGACCTGCCCGAAGTTCATCGACGGCAAGAAGACCGAAGGCTCCTGGCGTGCGCACCAGGTCCCGCTGGCTTCCGCCCGCGACACCGAAGAGCACTTCGAAGTCCTCAAGGGCTGGATGGAATCCTACAAGCCGGAAGAGCTCTTCAACGCCGACGGCTCCATCAAGGATGACGTCACCGAGTTCATGCCGAAGGGCGAGCTGCGCATCGGCGCCAACCCGAACGCCAACGGCGGTGTCATCCGCGAGGATCTCAAGCTCCCTGAGCTCGATCAGTATGAGGTCACCGGCGTCAAGGAGTACGGCCATGGCTGGGGCCAGGTCGAGGCTCCGCGTTCCCTCGGTGCATACTGCCGCGACATCATCAAGAACAACCCGGATTCGTTCCGTATCTTCGGACCGGACGAGACCGCATCCAACCGCCTCAACGCGACCTATGAGGTCACCAAGAAGCAGTGGGACAACGGCTACCTCTCCGGCCTCGTCGACGAGAACATGGCCGTCACCGGCCAGGTCACCGAGCAGCTCTCCGAGCATCAGTGCGAAGGCTTCCTCGAGGCCTACCTGCTCACTGGCCGTCACGGCATCTGGAGCTCCTACGAGTCCTTCGTGCATGTGATCGACTCGATGCTGAACCAGCATGCGAAGTGGCTCGAGGCCACCGTCCGTGAGATCCCGTGGCGCAAGCCGATCTCCTCGGTCAACCTCCTCGTCTCCTCGCACGTGTGGCGTCAGGATCACAACGGCTTCTCGCATCAGGACCCGGGTGTCACCTCGGTCCTGATCAACAAGACGTTCAACAACGATCACGTGACGAACATCTACTTCGCGACCGATGCGAACATGCTGCTCGCCATCTCCGAGAAGTGCTTCAAGTCCACCAACAAGATCAACGCGATCTTCGCGGGCAAGCAGCCTGCTCCGACGTGGCTCACCCTCGATGAGGCCCGTGCCGAGCTCGAAGCCGGCGCCGCCGAGTGGAAGTGGGCTTCCAACGCCGAGAACAACGATGAGGTCCAGGTCGTCCTCACCGCCGCTGGCGACGTTCCGACCCAGGAGATCATGGCCGCTTCCGACGCCCTCAACAAGATGGGCATCAAGTTCAAGGTCGTCAACGTTGTTGACCTCCTGAAGCTGCAGTCCCGCGAGAACAACGACGAGGCCCTCACGGACGAAGAGTTCACCGATCTCTTCACCGCCGACAAGCCGGTCCTGTTCGCGTACCACTCCTATGCCCAGGACGTTCGTGGCCTTATCTACGACCGTCCGAACCACGACAACTTCAACGTTGTCGGCTACAAGGAGCAGGGCTCCACGACCACGCCGTTCGACATGGTCCGCGTCAACGACATGGATCGCTACGCGCTCCAGGCCGCTGCCCTCAAGATGATCGACGCCGACAAGTATGCCGACAAGATCGACGAGCTCAACGCGTTCCGCAAGAAGGCGTTCCAGTTCGCAGTCGACAATGGCTACGACATCCCGGAGTTCACCGACTGGGTCTACCCGGACGTCAAGGTCGACGAGACGCAGATGCTCTCCGCGACCGCGGCGACCGCAGGCGACAACGAGTGAGCCTAAGGGGTAACGCTTCCCGGTAATCAGCATACAGGGAATCAGGGCGTGTGGAAATTCGTTTCCACACGCCCTTTTCATATCATCTGAGCATGCGTCCCCGGTCACAGGTGCGACCCGTGACCGGGTGAATTGCCACGTGACCGCCAATGCGTACAATGGAAGAGTGCGTGCCTTTCCCCCGCACGCGCAGCCATGCACCACCCCGCATGCACGCAACGTAGCATGCATCATAAGGAGTCATTGTGAGCCTCAAGAATGTGAGCATCATCAGTCCCGAGCCCGGCAATGGACGCAACGTAGTCGCGCTCGGTCTCATTGCCCTGCTCGCCAAGACCAATGTCACGAGTGTGTTCCGCCCCGCCGTCTCGTGCAAGGAGACCTTCACCGACACGCTGCTCGACTATGCGAACGCGCACCAGACCCGCGAGCAGGCCATCGGCGTCACCTTGCGCGACGCGCGCATCAACAAGCAGAGCGCCCGCGCGCAAATCGTCAGCAAATTCATCGACACGAACGCCCAGCTCAATCCCGAAGTGCGCGTGATCGTCGGCAGCGACCGCAATGGCGTGGGCGACCCGGAACGATTCAGCTTCAACGCCGACGTCTCCGCCGACCTGCAGGCGCCGGTGTTGTTGACCGTCTGCACGCTGCACCGCACCCCCCAGCAGGTGCATGAGACGATTGAGGCATGCACCGAGGTCATCGTCAACGCCGGCACCAAGGTCATCGGCGTGTTCATCACCGGCTGTGACGAGAACCAGTGCACCTCACTGCGCACCTATTTCAATGATTACGATGTACCCGTCTGGACGGTGCCGTTCCTCGACCTCGAGGAGAGCGCCACCCCCAACGACGCCATTGGCTCTTTTGCCGCACATGTGCCGGCAGATGAACTGCTGCACACCCTGGACTCCCCCTTCGTGCCACCGACCACCCCGTATGCCTTCCAATACGACATCCTCGCGCGCGCCAAGAAGAACCGCAAGACGATCGTACTGCCCGAAGGCACTGACGACCGCATCATCACCGCCGCGAACTACCTGCTCGAATCGAATGTGGTCGACATCGTGATCATCGGCGAGCGCGACGAGATCCTCGAGCGCGGCAAGAAGCTCGACCTCAAGTCGCTCGACAAAGCACGCTTCCAGTCGATGGAGGACGAGCAGCTGCTCACTGAGATGATCGACAAGCTGTGCGAGTTGCGTGCCAAGAAGGGCATGACCCCTGATGTGGCCCGCAAGACCTTGCGCGACCCGAATTATTTCGGCACGATGCTCGTGGTGCTCGGACAGGCCGACGGCCTTGTCTCCGGCGCCATCAGTTCGACCGCCAACACGGTGCGCCCGGCCCTGCAGCTCATCAAGATGAAGCCCGGCACCAAATCCGTCTCCGGTGCGTTCCTCATGTGCCTCAAAGACCATGTGTCCGTGTTCGCCGACTGCGCCATCAACCTCGATCCCGATCCGGAGCAGCTCGCCGACATCGCGTTGCAGTCCGCCCAGACCGCCAAGGCGTTCTCGATCGAACCGCGTGTGGGCATGCTCTCCTACTCCACCCTCGGTTCCGGCAAGGGCCCGGATGTCGACCTGGTCGTTCAGGCCACGTCGATCGTGCGTGAGAAGAACCCCGACCTGGCGCTTGTGGGCCCGATCCAGTTCGATGCCGCATGGTCGCCGGATGTGGCCAAGGTCAAGGCGCCCGGCGATCCCATCGCCGGCCGTGTCTCTGTGTTCGTGTTCCCCGACCTCGATTCGGGCAACATCTGCTACAAGGCCGTGCAGCGCTCCTCCGGCGCCGTGGCCATCGGCCCGATCCTGCAAGGACTCAACAAGCCGGTGAACGACCTGAGCCGAGGCGCGCTGGTGCAGGACATCATCAACACGATCGCGCTCACCGCCATCGAAGCCCAGCAG
The DNA here is from genome assembly GCF_004155535.1 of Bifidobacterium pseudolongum subsp. globosum. Lineage (GTDB taxonomy): Bacteria > Actinomycetota > Actinomycetes > Actinomycetales > Bifidobacteriaceae > Bifidobacterium > Bifidobacterium pseudolongum_C. The sequence continues at coordinate 230,371 of NZ_RYUH01000010.1, forward strand.
AACGACTGAGGTACACCACACAACCATGAACACGATGCGGGCGTTGTGGCTCCACTTCCCTATGGATCAGAGCCACAACGCCCGCATTGTGTCGTCCGTCATCTTTTTGTAGCAAACGGCGAGTACCCTGTACTTCTGGAAAGCCGCAACAGCGGTGAACACAAAACACCAATGGAGGATGCCCAGAATGGCAAAAACCGTCCTTGTTATCAATTCCGGCTCCAGCTCGATCAAGTACCAGCTTGTCGACCTTGAAACCGGCGAAGGTATTGCCTCGGGTCTCGTTGAGAAAATCGGCGAGCCGATCGACGGCCACTACAAGTACGAATACAACGGCGAAAAGCACGAGCTCGAAGAGCGCATCGACAACCACGAGCAGGGCCTCAAGCGCGTGCTCGGTTTCTTTGAGGAATACGGTCCGAGCCTCGAAAGCGCCGGCATCGTGGCCGTCGGCCACCGCGTGGTCCAGGGCGGAAGCACCTTCCCCGACCCGGCCCTCGTGACCGACGAGACGATCAAGCAGGTCGAGGACCTCGCGGTGCTCGCTCCCCTGCATAACGGCCCAGAGGCCAAGGGCGCCGAGGTCATGCGCGAACTGCTGCCGGATGTGCCGCAGATCTTCGTGTTCGATTCCTCCTTCTTCCAGCAGCTGCCGAAGGCCGCCAGCACCTACGCGCTCAACCGTGAAGTCGCCGAGAAGTACAAGATTCGCCGTTACGGCGCCCACGGCACCTCGCACTGGTACGTCTCCTCGAAGGTACCCGAGGTTATTGGCAAGCCCGCTGAAGGCCTCAAGCAGATCGTGCTGCACATCGGCAACGGCGCCTCCGCTTCCGCCGAAATCGACGGCAGGCCGATCGAGACCTCGATGGGCCTGACCCCGCTCGAGGGCCTGGTCATGGGCAGCCGCACCGGCGACATCGATCCGGCCGCTGTCTTCCACCTGATCCGCAATGCGCACATGGATGTGGACGAGCTCGACGACCTCTTCAACAAGAAGTCCGGCATGATGGGCATGACCGGCTTCGGCGACATGCGCGAAGTCCACCGCCTCATCGCCGAAGGCGACGAGAACGCCAAGCTCGCGCTCGACGTCTACGTGCACCGCATCGTGAGCTACATCGGCGCCTACACCGCCCAGCTCGGTGGCCTCGATGTCATCACGTTCACCGCTGGCGTCGGCGAAAACGACGAGATCGTGCGCCGCATGGTCTGCGAAAAGCTCGCCCCGTTCGGCGTCAAGCTCGACATGGAGAAGAACGACACCCGTTCCAAGGAACCGCGCATCATCTCCACGCCGGATTCCTCGGTGATCATCGCCGTCGTCCCGACGAACGAAGAGCTTGCAATCGCACAGCGTTCCGCCGCCATCGCCGAAAAGGGCGAAGACACCTACGGCAACAAGATCGCCTGAGCGATCTGCGCCATGCGTCTCACTGAGCGATAAAAAGAGGCCAGCCGGATTCGGCTGGCCTCTTTCGTGTTCCCCCCACAGGAATTCATTCTGCCATAGCGTAGCATGAGCGCGTCGCCAAGACCATATATGTTGACAAAACGTTCACAACTGTTTTCCTGTGGTATTCCCTAATGCATGGACTGCTCCATAACGGTTTACTTGTGCTGTGCCAGCATCGCGGTCCACAGGCCGGTGAAATCGGGGATCGTCTTGCGCGTTGTCTGCACATCCTCAACCGCGATGTCCGGGATGCGCAGGCCCAGCATCGCCGCGAACGTGGCCATGCGGTGGTCCGCATAGGATTCCATGACCGCGCCATGCAACTGGTCTTGCGCAACCGGTTCGATTGCGATGCCATCGGCGAGCTCATGCGCATGCGCGCCCACACGTTCGATCTCATGCACGAGCGCCTCCAGACGGTTGGTCTCATGCCCGCGCAGATGCCCGATGCCGGTGAGCGCCGACGGGCCGTCCGCGAACACAGCGATGGCGGCGATGCTCGGCGCGATCTCCCCCGCGGCGGACAGATCAAGTTCGCCCAATGCCCGGATGGTTCCATCAGAGCGCACCGTCAGCGTGCCACAGTGGCGGTCGTCGAATTCCTCGCAATCAGCGAGCTCGTTGAACGAAGCGTCGTCAAGCGTCACGTCGGCGCCGAACCGGTGCAGGATCGCCGGCAACAGACCGCCGGGCTGTGTGGTGTGCGCCGGCCAGTTCGGCACGCTCACCGATCCCGACGCGATCAGGGCGGCACCCAGGAACGGCGCGGCGTTCGACAGGTCCGGCTCGACGGTGATCTCCTGGGCCATCGTCAACGCACGCGGTTCGACCGTCCATTCGCCGCGCTGGGGCATCTCGACCGTGCCACCGGCGGCATTGATGTCTTCCATGGTCATGCGGATGTGCGGCAGGCTCGGCAGTTTGCGGCCGGTGTGCCTGAGCGTCAGGCCGTTCGGCAGACGTGACGCCGCGAGCAGCAATCCCGAAATGAACTGCGACGAAGCGGAGGAATCGATCTTCACCACAGGGCGACGGTTCGACTCCAGCGTCGTCGGCGGGGTGACAGTGAACGGCAGATGTCCTTCCTCCCCGTGGTAGTCGACGTGCGCGCCCAAACGGCACAGACCGTCCAGCAGGGGCTTCATCGGGCGCGCGTACGCCTGCCCGTCACCGTCGAACCGCACCGGACCATTGGCGAACAGCACAAGCGGCGGCACAAAGCGCATCACTGTGCCGGCGAGCCCGCAATAGACGTCGGTGCCGCCGTGGAATACCCCATCGACGGGAGGGGTGATGGTGACGTCCGTCGCATCCTCGTCGTTCTGCGTGCACGTCACGCCAAGCGCGCGCAGTGCCCCGATCATGAGCTCGGTGTCGCGCGAACACAGCAAACCGCGGATATGCACAGGGCGCGTGCTCAACGCGGCGAGGATGAGGAAACGGTTCGACAGCGATTTGCTGCCGGGAATGGTGACGGTGGCGTCAAGCGGCCCTTCGGCGAGGGGCGCCGGCCAAGGTTGGGTATCATGTTCGGTCATAGGCTTCATCGTAATGGCAACGGCTGAACATGGGGCGCGCATCTCACGAATGCCGGCATGGGTGCAGCGGCGCAGAGCGTTGGCGGATTCATGAAAATGCGGGGCCGTGTTGGCGACGGCCCCGCATGATCGTCGGGCTGACAGGATTTGAACCTGCGACATTCTGTCGCATATGGCAGGTTTTTCAATTCCGCCGCTAGTGTTTCAAATGTTCGCTAATGCTTGATTTTGCAATGGTTCGTGAACACCGCTCATGTTTGGCCTGTGGGTGGTTTTTTCAGGATAGTCTGCGTTCATCGTACCGTTTTCGTACCCCAGTTCTTGGTTTGTACGCGTATTCTTGACAAGTGGGTAACGGAAAAGAGCCCCATGTATCCAAGGTGACCGGATACATGGGGCATGTTTATTCGCGCTGAATATTATTCCACTGGACGCTTCTGATCGTGGTTTCCTTCGACGGTATCCGCGGTCTCGATGACGAGGTCGACGTCCGTCTGATGTTGCGGGAATCTGGATGCGATGCCGGCGATGTGGGGGTTGATCGCTTTGAGGTTCTCGAGGATGCTGACGCATTCGGTGAGGACCACGTAGACGCACACACAGGTCATGAGGGGCACGGCGAGGGTGATCTGCGGGGTGACTGCCGCAGCCCACTCGAACAGGCCTGCCAATACGATGGCGCCCATGAAGCCGATCTTGTGGAACAGGCCACGGCGCAGGGCTTGGGATTGCATGTCGTGCAGGTACCAGGCCTTGCACAGGCCGGAGATGACGTCGAGGGCCATGAAGGCGAGTGCGACGATGATGAGGACCCAGTTGATGTTCATTTGCGCGCCTCCAGTTTCGCGATGACCTTGTCTGCGATCCTGTCGATGGTCTCGTCGGTCAGGTGCATTTCGGCGGTCTTGTCAGGACGTTTGTTCCCGGGGTTGGGGATGAGCGCGCGAATGCGTTTGTCCATCCAGTCGATGCGCGTCCATAGGTCTGCGCGGTTGGGTTTGCCATCGATGCCGAGCATGCCGGATGCGCTCGAATCGGTGCGCAACAGCATATCGATGACTTTTTTGAGTTTGCCCATGATAGAGCGCAGTTGGTTGTTCGCGCCGTTGGCCGCGTTGTCGATGCCCGTGAGCCTGTCCCGTGCCTGTGTGCCGTGTGTCTTGTACTGCCATACGGCTTCGGCGATTTTGTTGATGTCGTTCTGTGTAACCACTTCGGTCTCCTCTCCTCCGCCGGTGCCGGCGAGAATCTGGTTTGCTTGGTTGATGACATACTGGTAGTCGAGCCCGTTCGGCGCGAGGTCCGGACAGGTGGTGTGGTCGGTACCGGGGATCTCGCGATGCAGATAGACGTTGCCGTTGAGGCCGTCATGGATGAGACGGGGCCATCCCATGCGTCGTGCGATGTCGGCACATAATCGGGCCGAGGCGTCCATGCAGGCGCGTGTGCAGCGGTTGGCGCTGAGCCCGCCCTCGTGCTCGATGCTGATGCCGGTGGCGTTGCTCAACCAGTCCGCATCGGCCCATGCGGTGTCGGATTCCGACACGTATTGGTGGATTGCGCCGGTTGCCCCGATGCCGTACGTACTGCTGGTTTTCGTAGCGGGGTTCAAAAATGTGGCGTCCGTGCCCGCCAGATAGCCGGCCATGATATGTAGGGTGATGTGGTCGATCTTCTGGCCGCGCCGGCCTGGTTCGTAGTTCGGCGAGCCGACCCATGTCGCATTGACCATGTCGCTCTTTTCCTTTCAGGGTCATGGGCGTCAGCCCGGTGGTTATTGGTTTTCCAAGAGCCATATGCGCCGTAGGCTTGGTGTGATGGTCTTGCGGTGTTGCACGGGTGCGGTGCCGGAGTAGTTGAGGCGTAGGCGCAGTGTCGTGGCGGCTGATATGTGGATGCTGATCTTCCTGCCGGTGCGGATCGTGTATGCTGCGTCCGTTTTGTCAGAGAACACGATCTCCGCGTACATCAGGCCGGTGGCCTCGGGCACGTGCAGTTCGTATTAGAATCCGCCATCACGCCCTCGATGAGATCCACAATCTGGTCAGTCATGATTCCTCCTTGGTTAGATGGCGTCGAGTGAGAGCGGGTATGAGGCTGTGAACGCGACCTGTGAGAATGATGCCCATGGGGTGGTGGTGTCTCCTTTGTCGAGATGGACATCCATGGTGGTGCACCCGTATCGGTTTGGATAGATTTGGACACTGCCCTGATAAACCGGTTTTCTACTCGCATAGGCACATGCCTGCGCGAAAATCGTGCGGGTTGGGGGGAACGGTAGATATTTTTTGCTTGAATCGTAGGTCGTGTTTTCCGGGCCTCGTTCGGGGATCGTGCACAATCGGAGCGTGGCGTGACGGTCTGCAGCCGTGGGAGAGCCAACGCTGGGGTCTATGTCACGTGCCCATCTGATGCTTTTGCAATCGAAATGCAGTGTGACCAGTCCCGGGCCGATCTCGAAGATAAGACGACGGTCCCCTGCGGTCGGTATTACTAATTCGCTGCTCGTCAGTGCGGTCGATTCGGGGAAATCATCCTGGCCATAGCGCTGCAAATCCGCATAGCAGACGCTGCCGGCCTTGAGGTATTCGCTGCCGCCGCGCAACGCCGCCGCGATGATGCCCGCGAAATACACGTACCCCGCTTTGGTCAGGTGCTGCAGGTTCTCCCTGGCGTCCGCGTCGGTGCGATAGAACATGAAATCCCGGTACATGGGCAGCCACATGCTCTCAGGATGCACACTCACACCGGCGTTCGTCGCGCGTTCGATCAACTCCGCATACATGAAATTGAACCCTTGGTTGGGTGTGCGGGGCATGTTCGGGAACAGGTGGGCGGGCACGCCGGGCCACGCGGCCTTCACCTTGGCGCACAAGTCCTCTGTCTGATCGATGATGTCCCTACGGGTCTGTGTGCCGTTGAAAATATTGTTCGTGCCACCGACAATCACGATGGCGGTGGGATGTTTGGCGGTCGGATCGGCGAGCGCTCGGGTGATCTGCGCGTTGGCCATGTGGGTGAGTTGGTTGCCGCTCACCCCATAGTTTTTGATCCATTGCGCGCCCAACTCCTGTTGCAGGACCTGTGGCAGGTATCCGCCGTAATAGGCGGTCCATGAGTCGCCGAGCATGATGATACGCTCACCGCCACGCCGGGTGAGTGCCTGCCATGTGGCCGACGCGTCCGAGTCGATCGCCGCGGCGATGGCCTCGTCATTGCTCACGGCGTTCACGCCCGGCAACCCCTGTTCTCCGCGGGGGCCCTGATAGCCGCGCGGCCCCGGCATGGTTGCTTCCTGTAGATCGATGATCTGATCCGTCATGGCTCCTCCTAATCGCTCAATGTCCAATAACCCCAGCCGATCGTGCGCCGCTCACCCGTGAGAGTGTTGCGCACGGTGACCTTCCATTGGCCGGATCGCCTCGTGTCCCACTGGTCGCCCGTGAACGCGTTCGCGGGGATGTCGCAGACCGCGTAGCCATCCGACGTCATCGTCTGGCACGCATGCTCAAACCACAGCTCCCGCCCATCAGGCGAGCGCAGTTTGATCTGCCCGGCCCACGCGCTCAGATCGACCGGTGTGGTCTCGCCGGTGGTGAGGTTGCGTTTGCGCCACCTGCCGCCGATGCGCTGGGTGTCGCCACGCACGAGCCGGATATCCAATCGGCCAACTTTTGTACCTGTCACTGCCATTGGTGCCTCCTACTTCTTTTCGAGTGCATCGACGCGTTTAGTGAGGTTCGTCAGGTCGAGGTCGATGCGCCATGCGGTGTCGCTGGTGGACTTTTCCAGTTTTGAGATGTGGTCCACTGTGTCGTTGAGCCGGTTGGTGAGCGATTGCAGGTTGGTGACCGTGTCGCCTTGGTCGCCGACGATGATGGTTAGCTGATCCTGCTGTCTTTTCAGCTGGTCCTGCGCGTTCTTGATGTCGGTCTGCTGGCTTGCGAGCTGTTTTTGTTGATCTGCGAGCTGGTCCTGGGCCGCTTTGAGTGCTTTCTGCTGGTTGGACAGCTGGGCCTGCTGGTCCGCGAGCTGCTGCTGTTGTTTCGCGAGTTCATCCTGCTGCTGTTCGAGCATGTCCTGCTGCTGTTCGAGCAGGACCTGCTGCACGCCCTGCGCCTGCGTCAGCTCGTCGAGTTTCTGCGTGACCCCGCCAAGCTCGGTGCCCGTTGGACGATTCGCCTCGCGTTTTTCGGCTTCACGCCGACGGGTGGCCTCGACCTGCCGGCTGGCCCAATCGTTCAGACCGCTGCTGTATGTGCGGGTCGGGGTGATGGGCTGGTCGACCGGTTCGCCTTGGTCGTCGCGGATCGCGTCGACGATCGCCTCGGCCAATCGGGCGTGCCCCTCGTCGTTGGGCAGGATCCCGGATGATTGCAACCCCGTGTCGGTGCCGAGCACGGTGCGTAGGTTGACGGCGAGCGCGTCTGCTTGCCGTGCTTGGCCGAGGATGGCGGAGACGATGGTCGTCGTGTCCGCGAGTTGGGTGTCGTTCATACCGGCGAGGCTGCCTGAGCCGGCCGCCCAGATGATGCGCGCCTGTGGAAACGCTTTTCGGCATTCGTTGGCGGCGTCGCGTGCTTTGTAGATGACGGCCGGGAGCGCGCTGACCGGGTCCTCGAGACCGCCGGCGAGGATGACGTAGGCGACCGCGTTGTGGTCGTAGCTGGTGTCGTCACGCGCAGCGTAGCAGCGGGTGACGAGCCCGTTGGACACGGTCGCGCTGGCCGACGCGTAGTTCTTTTCGGTGAGGCCGAGGTCGCGGCTGGCGATGCTGCTCATGCGGTTGGCCGGTGCGGATGCTCCCCCACCTGCGGCGATGATGCCGCCGATCCATACGATGATGGTGCCGGCGCGGGCTCCTGAGCGTAGGAGTGGCGCGGCGCTGGGTCCTGCGGTAGGCATTAGCACACCTCCTTGCATGTGACGGTGAGCAGGTCCGACCCGGTGTCCCCTGAGATGTCGGTGACTTTGAGTTCGAGGGTCTGATCGCCGAGGTAATCGTCAGAGAATCTGGTGACGGCGTGGTCGCCGACCTGTACGTCCCATTCCTCGCCGACTTTGAGGCTGAAGGTCTCGTCGGGCCAGCAGCCGTTGGCGAGTTGGCCGGTGGCGTGCTGTTGGAGGGTAGAGAGGCGTTCGACGGTGGTGTGTGCCGTGTTGGCGGATTGCATGAGCCCGTAGCCGGCCAATGGTGTGGCGGTCCTGCGGCACATGAGTGTCTTGTCGGAGTCTTTGCCTCCTGTGGCCCATACCTGGTTCGTCAGGTTGCTGCCCGACCCGGAGACCGATTCGAGGTCGACGCGGCTGTCGGGCAGCGTGGTATCCCACATGTGCGTCGTGGTGATCAATTCCGGTTTGCCGGCGCGCAGGAGGAACCGCAGATGGTTGTCTGGCGTGAGGTATGGGTCGAATACGACCTCGTTGCCACCCGACAGGTTCATAATGTCACTGATCCTGTCCGCGACCGTCGCGAGATCCCACGAGAAATAGGTCCGCTGCTTATCCCCCGGTTCCTGGATGGACGGCAGGTCGATGGGGAGGTCCTGCCATTTCTTGGTCTCGAGGATCAGGCGCACGATGCACACCCACCACCACGTGCGTTTCCACGCGAGCGTCATGTTCGCCGCCGGATGCTCTTCATCGACGAGCACCGTGCCGTCACGCCACCCGTCCTTCAAGGCCGCATTGAGCACAAGACGCTTGGTCAGCAGCGTCAGTCCCCCGCCGCAGGTCAGACTCAGCGAGCGCGAGCCGGCGTCCCACTGCAGGTCGGTCAATGGGCCGGCGTGGATCACGGAGCGGCCCCGTTGCAGGGCGATCATGCACTTCCACGGCCTGAGTGTCGACCATAAATCGAGTTGTTTGGCCTCGCGGCTGAGCGGCACCGTCACACTAAGGCTACCGGGTTGTTTAATGCTCTCTTGCCATTGGGCCGCCGAATACGGCAGCCGGTACAGATGCTCGCCCGTGGTGATCGCATAGGCGTGCACGGTGCATGGTTCGAGGTCGAGCAGGCTCATGGGTCACCTCCAAGCGGGGCGGATCCCGACGTCGAGCGTCGAACAGTCGGTCTGGATCGTGAGCAGGGTTTTACCGGGTTGGACGGGCAGCGCCCAGTCCGCAATGACCTGCCCGGCGGAAGGAATCATGTCACGCGTGTCCAGCAGGAGTTCGCTAGTGTCGCCCTCCCACTCGATCTCCGCATCGCCCCACACGGCATACAACGTCGTGATATGCGATGCGGCACGGAACCGGATCCACGTGGGCGCGGTACCGAGGTTGGCGAGGTGGAGCCGCCCGGATTGCGGGGACTGCCACAGCCATTCGCCGTATTTGTAGGGGTCGGGGCAGTAGAGCACGAGGGTGCATTCGAACGCGGTCTGGGTGACGAGCATGCCGGCGGCCGGGTCGTCGGCGAGCCAGCATGTGCAGGTGCGTGTGCCGAGCTGGTCCTCGACGGTCAGGGTCAGTGCGTGGCCCATGAGCGCGCACAGGCGTTGGCTCATGAGCGCAGCCTGCACGCTGGAGATGGCGTGTTCGAGCACGTGGATGCTGACGGTGCGCCCGGGTTGGGTCAGGCGCGACGGCCAGTAGCATCCGTCCTGTTGGGGACGGTCCAGACCGGCCTCGCGGACGGCCGGCGTGGAATACCAGCCGGTGACGCCGTCCTTGAGGATGGTCAGGTCGTGGTCGAGGCTGCCGTCGCCGTCCATGACGATCGTGTCGTCCGTCCCGGTGAGGGTGATGCGCATCATTCACCTCCCCATCCGGCCCTGGCCCGTGTCTCGCGCGCGTCGATCTTGGCGACCACGAGGTCGGGGTCGTTCGCGTAGATGTTGTATGTGCGGTTGTTGGTGTCCCCGCCATAGGATGTCGTCCCGGATTTGGCCGACCCGTTGCGCGCATACGTCTGGTCTGTCTGTTTGCGCATGCCGTATGCCATGGTGGATGCGGCCTGATCGAGGATGGCGTCCATGTTCGGCAGGGACGCCTTGGCCAGGCCCATGCCGGCGGCCGCCACGTCGCCCTCGCTTCGCTGCATACCGACCACCATGCCCGCGGCGATCTGTTTGCCGACGGTGTCGCGGAAAAGGCGGGACGGGGAATTGATGCCCAAAAAGGTCTTCACGCCGTCCCACGCGTTCTTGGCCACGTTCTTCGCCGCGTCCCACAGTTGGCCGGCCGCGCCCACCAAACCGTCCTTGATGCCGGTGATGATATTCATGCCGATCGACCCCCAGTCCACATTGCCGAACGCGTCCTTGACGGCGCCGATGATCTGCGGGATCGCGCCGATGAGTTGCGGGATCGCCTGGATCAGGCCGGTGATGAGGGCGATGAGGATCTGCACGCCCGCATCGATGATGGCGGGCATGTTGTTGGCCAATGTGTTCACGATCGATGCGATGATCTGCGGGAGCATCGCGATGAGCTGCGGGATCGCCTGCACCAGTCCGTTGATCAACGCCATGAGCAGTTGCATGCCCGCTTCGAGGATCGCCGGCAGGTTGTTGAGCAGCGTGGACACGGTGGTCTCGATGATCTGCGGGAGCATCGCCACGAGCTGCGGGATGCATGCCACGATGCCGTTGACCAACGCGGTGAGCAGTTGCGTGCCCGTCTCCAATATCATCGGCAGGCTCGTGATCACACCGTTGATGAACGTGGTGATCAGGGTGGGGATCATCTCGATGAGCGTGGGCAGCGCATTGATGATGCCGGTCACGAGGCCTTGCAGCAGTTGCATGCCGCCCTGCAGGATGTGCGGCATCTGGGTGATGAGGGCCTGGAGCAGTGTGCTGACCATCTGCACCGCGGACGGTATGAGCGTGGGCAGTTGCTGTCCAAGACCCTGCAACAGTTGGAAGACGATGCTCGCGCCCAGGGAGACCAGGCCCGGCAGGTTGAGCGTGACCGCGTCGATGATCTGCCGCACCATCTGGCCGCCGGTCTCGATCAGCTGCGGCAGCCGGGAGGTGATGGATTGCGCGAATTTTGAGATCAGCGCCGGTCCTTCCGACGCCGCCTTGTCGATCATCGACTGGATCTGGCCGAGCATCGCGGTGTCGAGCGAGCCAAGGCCGGCGAGCAATGCGGCGATGATGCCGCCGATGCCGATGAACTTCATGAAATTGCCGGGTTTGAAGAATCCGACGACGAGCGAGCCGACCTTGCCGAACACGGTCTGGAACCCGGAACCGAGCTTCGACCCGATGCCGCTGGCCCATGTGCCGAACACATCGGTCACGACATGCAACGATCCACTGATCTTGCCGCCGACCTTCTGGAAGAACCCGCCTATGGATGCGATGACGGGATTGTTTCCGAACGCCGCCGCGATATTGGACAACCCCGATTTCGCCCAGTTGACCGCTTTGCCGAGCGCGCCACCCACCGCGCCAGACAGACGCCCAGCCTTGTCCTTGATGGCCCCGGCGACCGTGGATACTGCGATGACCACGGGATTGTTCTCGAAGGCGAACGCGAGGCCGGCGAGCTTGGTGGTCGCGGTCTTTTTGAGGTCCAGTCCTTCGACGACCAGCTGGATGGCGGCCCACCCGTCCTTGGCGGCGCCTTTGGCGCCATCGAACACCTTCTTGATGCCGGACACCATGCCGGACGCCCCACGGCCGATGGTCTTGCCACCGCTTTCGATGGCACCGCCCAACTGGTCGAACACGCCGAGGATGCCGTCGACGTTGCCACCGACCAGGGTCAGGGCGCCGAATCCCCCGGCGAGCAATCCCAGTTGGTGCAGCATGCCCGTGACGCTTGTCTGTCCGGAATCCAGTTTGCCGCTGAACGTGTCGAGCCATTGGCCGGCCATGTCGACGGCCCATGCCAAATGCTGTCCGAACTTGTCGGCGAGAGCGCCGATTCCGTTGGCGAGCTGGTCGACCACGGGGATGGCCTTGTTGCCCAATTCGGTCAAGGCCCCGATGAGCGGGGTGGCGAACTTCTCGCCGGCACGGCTGAACGCGGCCTTGAGGTTGGAGAGCATGCCGTCGAAGGATTCGCCTGCGGATTTGGCCGCCCCACCGATATGCTCGCGCATGGCGGCTTCGAACTCGGCGAAGCTGACCTCGCCTTCCGTCACCATTTCTCGCGCTTCGGCCGCAGTCACCTTGTAATGATCGGCGAGGTACTGCAGGACTGGGATGCCGGATTCCATGAGCTGCATCAGCTCGTCGCCCTGCAGTTTCCCGGAGGCGGCGACCTTCTGGAAGATCAAACCGATATCGGTGAGCTCACGTCCCGAGATCTGCGCGACGTCGCCGATGGTGGTGAGAACTGTGGTCAGCTCGTCGCCCTGCTTAATACCTGACGCGATCAGGCCGGCGGCGGCGCTGGCCGCGTCACCGAGTCCGAACGCCGTGCCCTTGACGGAAGCGAGCGCGTTGCTCATGATGCCGTCGACGCTCTTGGTGTCGTGGCCGAGGGCCTTGAGTTTGGTCTGGGCGCGTTCGATGTTGAGCGCACGGTCGAAGCCGCCTTTGGCGGCCAATGCGGCCAGGCCGCCGCCGACGGCCGTGATGGCGCCGAGACCGACCTGGCCTACTTTTTTGAATGCCGTGCCGAGGTTGCTGACGATGGTGCGCCCGGATTTGCGTACGCCGGCGGCGGTGGACTGGTCGATCTGCCCTTCGATGGCTTTGCCCAGGCCTTTGGTGCTGGGGCTGATGATGATGTAGCCGGTTCCCAGTTCCTCTGCCATGGGTCACCTCCGTTGTTCAGTCGATGCCGAGGCGCTGGTTGAGCGTGTGGCGTGCCTGTGGGTCGTGTGGTTTGGGGTCCATGGCGTGGCCGGTGGCGTCGGTGGGTTGTTGCCAGTCCGGTTTGCGGGCCGAGGTCGTTGAGTGGCTGAATGCGTAGAGGATGCGGTCGGCCGAGTCGGGGATCCATGCCCAGTTCGCGAGTGTGGCGTGGCAGTGGCTGGCATGGTCCTTGAGGATCTCCCGGAACATGGCCCATGCCACGTACAGCGGTAGTGTTTCCGGGTCGTAGAGGCTGTGCCATGCGTGGAGCCAGTCGTATTGGAGGGTGGCCCTATGGTTGCACCAGAACCATATGAGGGTCAGGCTTTTGGGTCGGTGTCCCCGTATGTGCCCCATGCGTTGATGATGGCGCCGAGGTCGGCGATCTTGTCGCCGCTTTTGTCGAGTTCGCGGCCGAGCAATGGGTATTCGCGCTGCAGGTAGGCGAGGAAGACGGCGAGCACGCCGATCTGTTCGTCCTGGGTGAGGTTGTCCCATCCTCGGGCGACGACGGACAGGCCCGAGGTGAGCAGTTCGATGGGCAGTTGGGCCGAGTCGTCCAATCGGGGCAGCTGCATCTTGATGTGGCCGTATTGGATCTTGACCGGGCGTGCGTCCGCGTCGGCGTCGGCGGATACCGCGGTGGGTGTGATGGTGATGGTCTCGCTCATGGCTGTTCCTTGTCGTCGGTGTGTGGGTGTGAGGGGCCCGCCGTGCATGCGGCGGCGGGCCCTGGTGGAGATGGGTTTGGGTCAGGCGGCAGGTGTGACGTCTTCGGCCATGCCCCATGCCTTCCACATGTACGGCGCGTCCGTGCCGCCCTTGTAGGTGCGCAGGGTCATGCCGTAGTTGAGCAGGTTGGAGATGTTCCACTGGAAGTCCTCACGTTCGTTGACCTGCGCCTTGGGCAGATGCACGATGATGAGGTTGCCGGCCTGGGTGAGTCCGGCGATCACGTACTGGGCGTATTTGGTGACGTCGGTTCCCGTCACGGTCAGGGACCCGTCCGCGGCCACGGTGGCGTCGAAGTACGTTTCGAGGACCTCTTTCTTGGATTCGAGCGCGGCGAACGCGAAGGTCCAGTATCCGCCGCTGGCCATGGAGACCACGTTGTCGCCGTTGTGGGCGGCGAAGTCGTTGGAGTCACCGGATTCGGGGTGCACCGTGATGCCGTCCTCGCTGAAATAGCCGAACGGGAGTTTCCCCTCGGCCGGCCTCCAATCCGCTTTGAGCTCCCCTATGGTGGTGTCTCCCACGTCGTAGCGGAAGACCGCCGCTTCCTTGATCAGGCGCACGAAGCTGGCGTCGTTGCCGGATTTGACGAAGTCCGTGTCCGTCACGGATGTCTGGGCCGCCGCTTTGGACGGTGTGGTGGATGTGGCCATGCTGGCCTCCTTCTGGTTGTAGGTTGAGTTAGATACAGGCGACGGTGAGCAGGAGTGCGCCGTACACGTAGTCGACGCCGAGGTTGGCGTCGTGGTTGTCCATGGGACCCGACTGGACCGCCACGTCGCACAACGGCCAGTCGAGCCGGTGGTCGAGCATGGCCTGCGCGGCCAGCCTCCACAGTTGTTGCGCGTCCGTGTGGTCGGTGACGCCGGCGTCATCGTGGCTGTAGGCGCTGATGGTGAGGGTCCACCGTTGGGTGGCCGCCGTGGGCTGCGCCCCGGCTCCGAGGGTCAGGAACAGTTTCCGGTTGCCCGGTGGCATGTCGTAACCCACCGGCACGCCATCGAGCGCGGACTGGATGGTGGCGATCACAATGGCTGAGGGGTCGGCCGTGAGCAGTCGCATGCTCATATGCGCACCTTGCCCAGGATATCGCTCATCAGGCCGCGGTGCGCGTCCTCGACCTCCATCGGGATGGTCGCAACCACGGAGCCGCGGTCCCGGTCGTCGTTGCGCCATACCTTGATGCTGGGGTGCACTTCGGCCATGCCCTCGACCTGTTCCTGCACGTTGTCGAGCAGTTGCGTGTTGTGCAGGAGCTGCTTCTGCACGTTGGCGCGGTTCAGTGTGAATTTGCGGCAGAATCTACCCATTGGTCTTCCCCTCGTTCGCAGTGCCATTGCCAGCCGATGACACGTTCACCGCGCCGCCATTGCATGGGGGCTTCGGTGACGGTCATCGTCTCGCCGCGCACATCGATGAGGTCGCCCTCACGGATGTCGAGCACGGCGTGACCGCGCCGGTACAGGTCATAGCCGGAGACCAGCGTGACCCGCCCGGTCTCCATCTGGCGTTCCCTCGTAACAGGCGCTACGAGCACGCCGATCGCGCCGACCGGCTCAGGCGGTTCGGCGTGCCGGTGTCCGTCCATCATGGTCACGCGGCTCCGGGAGACCGTGACGGTCTCGTAATCCATTGGAATCACACGCAAACCTCCCCGAATCGTGTAGCGTAGTCACGCCGGTTTGTCAATGTGCTAGCAACTTTTCCCGAACTAGCAAATCTCATTATTTGGTATGTTCGTAGGTGAGGGTGAACGCGCGCCCACGCCTTGGGTTGAGCGCGCGCCGTTCCTCGTCACGCAGATAGAGGTTGCCGCTGGGGTTGTCAAACGTGTACGTGTCCTGGAACGAGCCGGTCGTCTGGCTCATCTGCCTGACACCGTCCGGCACGTCGACGCCCGGCGAGGCCATGGCACGCTGCACCATGGCGCAGCACACGTCGGCGCAGACGCCAGGATTCGCCTGTTCCGCCGCATGCCAGCCGGGGCATTGCGCGCGGATCAGGCGTGTGGCACGGGCCAGCAGCACGCCGGCCCTGCCCCGTTCGGAGTCGAGCAGCGGGTGCCACCCGGCTTCGAGTTCGTCCACCGACGCGAACGGTTCCGTATCCGGTGCCATGGCCGCCCTCCCTTATTCGCCGACGGGCTCGACCGTCTGTTCGCCGGTGTCGATGTTGCGGGTCACCCGGCGGCGGATGCCGTCCGGGCAGTCCACGTCGAACACCTCGATGCGCCCGGCCAGTGTCTCCCCGGGGGTTTCCGGCTCGGGGTCTGCGGTGGTTTTCCTAGCCATTGAGCACTCCCTTCAGGCGTGCGGCGGCCTTGCCACCGAACACGGCCATGCCGCAGTAGAACTCGATGCGCGTGCGGTAGGCGGGTTTGCTCTGCAACTGGCCGAGGTCCTCGACCTGCACGCCGCCGTTGGTCAGGCCGGTGACGGCCTGGTCGCCCTCGTCCGCGCCGAACTTGACGGCGTAGATGGAGGACGAGGCTGTGGCAGTGCCCTGCGTCTCGGTCAATGGCAGGATGTCGACGGGCGTGGCCGCGGCGGTCGTGCCCAAGTCGAGGATCGGGATGCCGTTCCACTGGATGGCGCGTTTACCGGTGATGTCCTCCATGAGCACCGTGTCCAGACCCACATGGCGCAGTGCGGACGCGATCTTGCGGATGATTTTCGCGTTCGCGTAGATCGCGCCGTTCGTGCCGTTGATGCCGGGCACTGCGGCGAGCAGTTCGTCGAGCTTGTCGAGGAACGTGTGGATGTCCGCGTTCGAACTGCCCACGACGGGCAGGCCGTTCGTGGCGGCGTCGATGACCTGGTTGCCTGTCAGGCGCTTCTTCAACCCGTCGAAGCTGTTCGCGTCAGTGGACGAGTCGCCGTTGATGAACGTGTCCTGGAACTTGTACGAGATCGCCTTGACCTTCATCGCGGTCTGGGTGGCCCGCTGATCATTGAGGTTGGAGCGAGTCTGCTGGATGAAGCGGTCCACATCCGCATCGCCACCCAATATCGCGAGCGTCTCGCTCTTCTGGTTGACGGTGCCAGTGGATTCGGAATAGGATCCGTTGACCGCCCTGAATTCCACACCCGGCAGGGTGGCCTCGGAATTGTATGCGTAGGCGTTGCCCTCGATCTCGAGCATCGGGATGCGGTCGAGGACCGGGGATGTCTGCACGAACGTCTCGAGGACGCCCTTCTGCAGGTCGGTGGTCGACAGTTTCGCCGCCTCCGTCAATGTGATGGCCATGATGGCCTCCTTTCGTCAGTCAGTTGTTGTAGGCGTCGCGCAGCAGGTCCATGCCGTGGCGGTCATCCTTGGGCATACGCCCGTCGGTATGCCCCGCCGGTGGAGCTCCCCTGCGTCCCGTCTTGCCGAACTGCTCCTTGAGCGTCTCGGCCGCCGCTTTCAGCCCCTCCTCGTCGTCCGCGGAGAGCATGGCGAGCACGTCCGCAGGCATGCCTGTCTCTTTGGCGACGCGGGAGACGAGCTCATGCCGCTGCTTCTCGGCGGCGAGCTTGTCGCGTTCCGCCTCAATCGCGGCGAACCGCTCGTTGAGCTTGTCTATGTCGGACTTGCCCGACTCCTGCTGCTCGTCGTAGGCTGCGGCCTTTTCCTTGAGCTGCTCGTAGTCCTTGAGCTTGGCCTCGTACTTCTTCTCGATCTCGGCGACGCGTTTGGCGAGCGCATGGCTGAACTCCTTGGACGCGTCCGTACTGTCGCCGGAGTGTTCGCCGTTTGGCTCCTGCTGTGGCTGATCCTTCGGTTCGGTGTCGGACGAGCCGCCTTCGCCGTCGCTGGCGATGGTGCGGTACGGGCGTGGGCTGGGCTGCTGCCAGAGGTCGGGGTTGTACAGTTTCGGCATTGCTGTTTCCTTTGCTGTGTGGTGCGCACGGTTAGCGACGCGGCGTGCGGGGTCCGCGGATACGTGGTGGATGCAGGATTCGCACCTGCGCGGCATACAGCGCCCGATGTACGGTCGGGTCCGGTCGGCTACTGCGGCAATCCACCGGTTGTGGGTATAATGGAATTGAGGTGATGCGTGGATCCTGAATAGGAGTAAGGGTGTCACCTCATTCGATTCTTAGGACATTGCCGTCCTTTTTGATTTGGATAACCCCTGCAAGACCATGCAGGCGCGCTTGTCTCGCCAACTCGGCGGACAGCCAATCATCATCGAGGTGCACATCCTTGCCGTTGAACACCACCCTGCAATCCGCAACCGGGCTCGGCCACGCCTTTTTGAATTGTTTCTTGGCTGTTCTCAGGCTATTTTCCACGACTCTTTTGCCATCTGCGGTAGGGCTCTTGATTTCCCAGAATTGGCTTCCTATTTTCAAATCGATGTTCGAGTGTCCTTCAGGGGCGTCTTCCTCAAGAGTGGTAAGGATGAAGCCGTTGGCTTGCAGTATGTCAATTGCAAATAGATCCCTCGGCTCGACTTTCTCGATTCTCTCCCGGGATTTCAGATAGGTCACTACGGGTGGGTCACCCCCATTGAGCCATTGTTTCGACCTCTGCCGGGCTTCCGATAGTTCCAGATTCCTTTTCCAACGGCTGTATGAGAACGGTTCGGGATGGCGTTTGTCCGGGGT
This sequence comes from Bifidobacterium pseudolongum subsp. globosum, assembly GCF_004155535.1. GTDB lineage: Bacteria > Actinomycetota > Actinomycetes > Actinomycetales > Bifidobacteriaceae > Bifidobacterium > Bifidobacterium pseudolongum_C. Next base: position 248,447 of record NZ_RYUH01000010.1, read on the forward strand.
GAACGCCTGCACGTATTTGTCGTATTCCTTTTCCGTGGTGAGTCGTGCCACGGTGTCGGCGCAGGCTCGCCACCGTTGTTCGAGCAGGTAGGGGTTGTAGCCGCTGATCTTGGATTCGACCCAGCTGGGCACGACGGCGCAGTCGCATGCGCCGTTGTGGAAGGATCCGCCCAGGGAGGCGGTTTCCTCGGTGAGGTAGTCGAAGCCGCGCGATGCGAGCATCAAGCAGAATTCGCAGGTCTCGCCTTTGGGTATGCGTGCCCATCGTGGTTGGGTCGGGTCCATGCGGATGTTGTTCTGGACATGCATGCGCCCCGCTGATTGAATCCACTTGGATATGTAGTCGAGGTAGTCGTCGATGTTGCCTGTTGACGGCCATAGGTCGTCGATGCGAATGCCGGCTTTGTTGTGCACGTTGCCGTCCGCGTCCGGGATCACGTCTCTTAGGTGCAGGCCGGGCACGTCGGTGTTGTTCGTGCCGCCCGACAACTGCCAGATCAGGTCGTCGCGCGACGGGTAGCGGGGAGCCTCATATGGGGGCAGGTCGATGTCGTACGCCGCGGATGTGGCGGTGCGTACCTGCGTGTAGTAGTCCTGCGCCACCTGGGCTCCCATGTCCCCGTATCGTTGGATGATTCGCCGTGCCTCCTCCACACGGTCCTGGTCGGTGGGCCAATGGAACTCGTCTCCCCACACGGCCTTGAGGTCCCATTGGGCCTTGCGTTGCAGGTCTTCGATCTGACGGCGGTAGTTCACGTAGCTTTGGTCGATGAGCTTTTCCGCTTGTTCCGTGCTCATTTTCGGGGGTTTCGGATACGATGCCGTCATTTCGCCCCCTCATTTATGCTGTCACTCGACTTTCATGTCACTTTCCGGATTGCGTGGCAGGGGTTTCGCGCAGTTGCTGGCCCATCGCGTCGAGCGCCTCCTGCGCCTTGCGTTCCCGGCGTTCGTACCGCAGGATCCTGCGTTGCTCGTCGCTCAAATCGAGCATGTCGTACGTTACCTCGCTGTCGGCCGGCAGGATGTTGGCCTGTACGAGTTTGACCGCGGCGTCGGCGGCCGCGGCCCGGGACGGGGTCGACGGGTTGCGCCATTGGGGACGCACGGCCTGCACGTCGCCGTCGCCGGCGGCCTGTTGGGCGCGGGCGATGATGTGGCGCCATGGGTTGCCGAACCACCGGTGGCATTTCTCGGCGAGCAGGCACAGTTCCTTGGTGGCCTTGTCGATCGCCTCGGCCGAACTGGGGTTGTCGGTGAGCACGCCCATCGCGTCCGGCGGCAGGCTCGTTGCCGACGCGAACATCGTCGCGGTCTGCCTCAACTGCGCACTGTGGGGTTCAAAGCTGTATTGCGTGAACTGGCCGACCTGAGGCACCTCGCCGGATGCGGAGTCGCGTGGCAGGATGAGCATCTGATCGAGCATGAGCCGCCAGCGTGGGATCGGATTTCCGTTCTCGTCGGTGAACATCTCCTCGCTCGCACCCAGGATGTATCGGGGCGGCACCGAGTAGAGTTCGGCCTGCAACTCGCTGCGCAGGAACGTGCGCACGGCGGAATCGGTCAGACTCATGACGGTGCGGTCGATGCGGCTGCGTCCGAACGGGCGTCGTTCATCGGGCTTGTAGGCGAACAGTTCGCATGGGATGCGTTCTGCGTCGTCCTCGTACCGGTCGGCGACATGCCAGCCGGTGCGGTCGTGTTCGATGGTGATGGTCATGCCGTAGCGCATCAGGTACGCGCAGTTGATGTGCCTGTAATCGTCGGACACGTCGAACAGGAGCGCGCTTTCAAGCCGGTGGCGCCGCTTGTCCCATATGCCGGTGGCCACGTCCGCGGTGAACTCCTGGACGATCACGGCCGGCTCTCCCAGATCCGTGTCGCCCTCGAGGACGGCCACGAAACTGCAGGAGTGCACGAGCGCGTCGCTGTGCACGCTGTCGGCGACGGCCATCAGGTCATTGACGTCCATGATGGACTGCACCTGGTCGGTCAGGTCGTCGCCGGACTCGGATTGCAACCCGTCCATGACCACTCGGTTGGACAGGCCTTCGACCGCCTTGGCGGGCCATCCGACGACGATGTCGATATCGGCGGCAACTGGCGGCAGGGCGTAGCCGATGTCGTGCAGTTCGTTGCGACCGTCCATGTAGGCGCGGCGCAGCCGGTTGCGCTTGCGTTTGGCGGTCAGGCGCCGCAACAGCGTGCGGTAGAGCTTCTGTTCACTGGAATCCAGTCCGCTGATCGTGTTGGGGAAGGTCAAGCTCATGGCAGTCGTATCACCCTTCTGGTCTCGAGCGGGTTGCGGTGTGTGGTGCACGCCCCGTGCAGGGCGAGCGTGACGGCGACGAGCGGGCTGATGTCCACGTCGGCGGTGCGTTTGTTCCAGCCGAACGCGCCGGCCTGCCCGATGTTTCGGGTGGTCGCCCCGCTGACGGCGATGTCGAGCGCTTCCTGGCCTTGCAGGTGGCGCAGGTGCCCGTCGCGCAGCATGTCGGCGAACCGGCCGCATGCCTGGCCCATGTCGGTGGCGCTGGTCAGCGTGACGCGCACGCCACGGGACTTGAGGTCGGGCACGAGCACGGTGGCCGGCGACTGGGCGTCGATGACGATGCTGCACGTGGTGGGCCAGCGGCTGGCGAGCCATTCGACGGCCCATGCGATGCCATGCTGGCCCGTGTCCCGGTATTCGGCGAGTTCGATGTGGGCCGTCTTGTCCGGGTAGCGCATGCATGCGCCGATGGCGAGCGAGCTGCGGTCCGGGGGCATGTCCACGGCGAAGCTGGTGGCCCCTCCCCCGTGGCGTTCGGCCACCGCACTATCCGCCCATTGCTGCGGGTCGATCGCATGGGTGGTGTCGGTCTTGTCCCAGATGCCGAGCGCCTCACGGCGGAAGGAGTCCTCGGAGAGTGTGTTGCGCAGTCTGCTGATGGCCTGTTCGCTGGTGCGGTGCGGGTAGCTGGGGTTGGCCTGCGCCCATTGGCTGTGGTCGTCGCTGTCGCAGTCCGGGTCGGCGGACAGTTCGATGTAGGCGGTCCCGTCACGGCCGGCGAGCGCGGCTCGCCGTTTGTCGGCGAACACCTCGCACGGATCACCGGGTTTCGGGGGGTTGCCAAGGAAGACGGCGAGAGGGTCGGGTGCGGTGTTCATGACGGGGATGAGGTTGTCCAGGGCGCGCACGGTGAGGATCTGCGCCTCGTCGAACACTTCCATGTCCGCGCCGTGCAGGCCACGGCCGAAGCCGTGTTCGCGGGCTCCGAACAGGATCGCGCTGTTGTTGGCGAACCTGATCTCCTGTTGGCCGTTCGCGCGCCTGATGCGGGAGATGTAGGGGTGGAACACGCTGGTGCGGCCGCCGGCGAGGTCGGCGAGGTCGTTGAAGGTCTGGTCGCTGGTGCGGCTGTGGTGCGCGGTCCAGATGACGGTGAGGCCGGTTTTGAGCAGGCATTGGATGAACATGCCGGTGCCCAGTGTGTAGGTTTTGCCAATCTGGCGGCATGAGCTGAGGGTCAGTCCGCTTTCCCCACATAGGTAGCGGCCGTCGTGCCCGCGGGCGAACAGGAGGGTGAGCAGTCCCTGTTGCCATAGGTCGTAGCCGATGCCCGCCTTGCGGGCGACGTGGTTTATGGCGTCGAAGTCGCTGGTGGCAATGGAGCCGGTGGGCGCGTGGAAGTGCAGGGCGAGTTCAGATAATCTGCGCTCCATGGCGTTCCTCGCTCTCGGTGTGTGTGGCCGGTTCGGCGGCGAGCAGGTCGAGTCCCGATGGCTGGTCCTTCTTGGCCGCTTCGAGTTTCTCGCTCACTTCGATCAGCATCTTGGTCAGACTGGAGATCGCACCGGGCGGGGTATCCGGGTCGTCGATGACCTGTTGCAGTTTGGCCTTGCTGCGGCGCAGGGTCGTTTCGATCGGTTCGTCGAGATCGCGTTCCAACGCGGCCGCGTCCCATGTGTGGCGCCGGTTGGAGGAGATGTCGCGTCCGGTGTATTCGAACCGGTCTCCCCCGTCGCCGTCGACCAGTGGCTTCTCGTCATGTGGCGCAGGCGGTGCCGGTGCGGGCTTCTTCCTGCGCGGGCAGGGCGATTCCGCTTTGGCGCCCATTTTCTTGCGCAGGTAGTAGGCCTTGTCCCGGCATCGTTTCGAGCAGTACTTGGGTTTGCGCCCCGACCATGGTGAGGTGATCTCCGTGTTGCAGATGCAGCATTTCATTGTGCCGGCCGCCTTTCGTCGGGTTTCGTCGGATTCCGACGAAACGGAGTGTTCCGGGGGGAGAATGGCCCTGCACCTGAGGGTGCCCAAACCGGGCCACCCGGGGTATCCTCCCCAGGTGCCTTCGGCTGGTTGCCGGCGTCTACCAACCGCTTGTGGCGAGTGGCAGTGATGTCGCTTTCGGTTGTGGCGCGCCTGCGAGATGTGCTCGCGCGTACTCGTCGCTCTTGTTGCTTTTGAGCCGGTTGCAGCGTCGGTGCGTCAAGCGCACATTGTCCCAGCTCAATGGGTCGCCGCCTCGTGACACGGGTGTGATCTCGTCGACCTCCGGGCTCAACGGGTGCGGTGTGCGCAGGTTTTTGTCGACTGGCTGTCCGCAGATCGCGCACGTGTCGTATGCGGCGAGCACACGGGCGCGCAGCTGGCGGCGGCGGGCGCCGTTGCGGTTGCGTGGGTTGGTGCCCATGGGTGCGCTCCTGTGCTCAAGTGTGGTGGCTCGTGGCCCGGCGCATGCCGGTGTGGGTGGCCGGCTGTAGCGGGCACCCCTCAATGGGTTGGTCCGCCGTGGGTTGCGGAACAGGGGGCGGGGGTCATCTGATGCACCGGGCCATGGGCCTGATATGCGAACACCCTCCCAAGCCATCACGGACCGGGAGGGTGTTCATGCGCCTGTGCTTACACGCGTAGCGCAATATTAGACATGATAGCGTCCACAGTCCAGAGTGTCAACCTTGGTTCACACCAGCTTCCTAATCACGTCGGCGAGCGCGTAGACGGGCCCTTGCTCGCTTTCGGCCACCGGGGCGATCCTGCCGCGGCGACGCCATTCGCAGATGGTCTTGCGGCGTGCGTCGTAGCCGCATGAGCGCAGGAGCGTGGCGAGTTCGGCGGCGGTGCCGACCACGCCGGAGGTGAGCAGCCGCAGTTCGTGGGCGGCCATGACCTGGTCGAGCGGCACGGGGCGGCGGCACATGTCGCACACCCAGTCGCCGGTGTGGCGTTCGGGGATCCATACCGCGTACCCGCACCATGGGCACACGCCGACATAGCGGTGCGCGGTGTCGGGTTCCGACAGGCGGCATATGCGCGTCCATGCCTGGTCGAGCAGGCGCATGATGTGCGTGGTGTCGCACCGGTTGGCGAGCGCGTGGCATGCGTGGTCGTCGTCGAGGTTCTCGTACAGGTCGGTGATGGGGCCGGTGTGGGGCAGGATGTTGGCGGCGCGGGTAAGCATGCGGGCGAGGGTGTGCAGTTGGTCGAGCAGGTCGAGTGCGGCGAGGTTGACCGGTGTGGGTGCGGTCGTGGCTCCTTGGGCCGGTTGGCGTCGGATGCGGATCTTCTTCGAGGCGATCAGGCGCAGCAGCGGCAGTTTGCCTTTGATGCGGTGGATGGCTGTGTGGATGTCGTGTGCGTTCGGCGTGGTCGTCATTGGCCTTGGGTCCCTTCTGCTAGAGTGTTCACTGCGAGCGAAACAGTCCTTGAGGTTCCCGGTGGGGGCCGAGGGGGCTTTTTCTTTTGCCGGTTGGTCTCTCTTCAATTGTATTCGAACATGTGTTCTATTCGTGTCGGCCGCCGAGCCAGCCGATCAGGACGGTCGCCAGGATGATGGCGAGCGCGGTCATCGTGTCGCGCATCGGTGTCGGATCCAGTCGATGATGTCGGTGAGGGTCTGTGCCTGCAGGTCGTAGGCGTCGGCGATGGTGACGGTGTGCGGCACGTCGTGTTGGCTGCGTTGCGCGCGCTTGGCCGTGGTGCGGGCGAGGTCGCGTCGGCGTGTCAGTTCGTCGAGCAGCGGCCCCGTAGGGATGATGGTCGGCGTTCTGGGTGGTTGGTTCATGTGGTGGGTTCCTTTCCGGTGATTTTGGCCCGCAGTGCGGCGAGGGCCACGAGTTGGCCGGTGTGGTAGGCGGCCATGGTGTGGCGGGTGGCGGTGCGCTGGTCGTGTCGGTCGGCGAGTGCCTGGTCCATGATGCGGTCGATCTCGTGGTCGATGATCTCGGCGAATCGGGCGTTTGCGGTGGGTTCCGGTCGTGTCATGCGTGGCCCTTTCGTGTGGTGGTACGGTAGCGGTCGATGAGCTCGTGGTGGTTGGCGATCCACGCGCCCCAGTCGAAGTGCTCACCGGTGTCGGTGCTGCGCCGGCCGTGGCTGTGGCGGTTGCCTTTGCGCATGGTGCAGCCGCGTCCGCAGCCGGCGGTCTGGCCTCGTCTGATCGCGGTCAGGAGCACGTCGTTGCGTTTGATGACGTGGCGGCCGCAGGCGCACTCGCATTCCCACCGGCCGATGCCGCTGCCGTCATGCCAGGGTGCGATGACGAGCAGGTGGCCGACCTGTTTGCCGGGGTGGATGATGGGACGGTTGCTCATGCGCTCGCCTCCTGCCGGTTGAGTTCGGCCGCGGCGGCCTGGCATGCGAGCGCCCATTCGCTGGTGTCGCCGAACCCGCTGGAGGTGTGGTCGTAGTCGGCTTCGTGCGGGCCCATGAGCTCGAGCACGTGTTCGCAGTCCCACCGGTGGGTGTGGCGGGTGAGCGTGGGGTCGGGCCGCCGGTCACAAGGGCGGGGCGGTTGGCGTTTGACCAGGATCCCGCGGCGGGCTCCTTGGCGCAGCCATTTGCGGAACGCGGCGTCGGGGTCGTGGGGCGTGTTGCCCGACTCGTGCACGCGCATGCGGAACCGGTTGGCCTCGGAATCCACGTCGGCGTGCAGTTCGTCGGCGAGCGCCCGTGTTTCGAGGTTCGGGCTCCACAGGTCGATTCCGTCCATGGGCCCGTTGGCCGGTTCGCGGTTGGGCGTCGATCCGGGTGTGGGTTCGTGGCCCGGGTCAGCTGTTCCCTGCTTGTCGGTCGGTCGGTGCGCGCTCGCGCGCGTCGGTTCAGACTGACGGTTTGTAAATAATTTATTATTTACTCTTACGGTTTGGGGCTCATGGGTGAGCCGTCGTTCGGTGCATGGGTGAGCCGTCGTGGCGTTCATGGGTGAGCCGTCGCTGTCTGAACGGGGGCTCACTGGTGAGCTGTCGTCTGTGGAGTCCTGGTTTCTCTCTGGGGGAACGTGCTCGGCGGGCTTTTTGGCGGGTCGGGCGGGGCGTTCGGGCATGTCGACCATGGGCAGGATGTCGTACACCTTGGGGCGTTGGTCGCCGCGGTATTTGAGGGTGTAGCCCTGGTCGTCGCTGATCTCGATCAGGCCGAGGTCGACGAGTTTGGCGCGGGCGCGTTTGACGCTGGCCAGGCTGCGCCCGGTCTGTTTGGCCAAGGTGTCGAGCGAGGGCCATGCCTTGCCCTCGGAGTTGGCGTAGTCGGCGAGGATGAGCAGGACGAGTTTGGCGAGCACGTCGCCGCCGGTGTCGACTTTCTGGACCGTGTGGCCCACGAGCAGGGAGCTCATGGCTCCTCCCTTCGGTGTGGCTCGTCGTCGAGCCAGTGGATGAAGCGCACGCCCTGTTCGCGCATGGACGTGCAATAGGTCTTGGTGAGTGTGGCGTGCACGATGCGTCCGTCGTCGAAGATCAGGCCGCTGTCGGTGACCGCGTCGAACAGGGCGCGGGCGAGTTTGTCGAGATCCGGTTTGACCGCCGGGTGGGTGCGGCGTATGGTGCGTGGGCGCAGCAGGCTCCACACCGCGTCAATCTCGCACGCGTCCTTCCTGCGAGGCAGGCGTTCGTTGGGATGCTCCTGCCACCATTGGCGGCGTATCGTATTGGCCACGGCGCTGCGCCATGGCAGTTCACGCTCGTTGTCGGCGACCAGGCGCCCGTGCTTGCGGCCGCCGACGATCCGGTAGCTGCCCTTGGTGGCCGGGATCCCAGCCACGGTGAATGTCATATCGTCCACGGTCCCCTTCCTTTCTGTGTGCGGACGTGGTGGCCACCGGTGTTGCGGTGGCCACCACGTCACGAAATCTGCGTATACGACGCCTGCCGGCCTTATCCGGTCAGCCCCCATACGATCCGTCATGGCTCATGCCATGGGTTCGCCCCGACCCGCCCTGTCGGCGCCATGCGCGTCGTCATGGACGAGGACGGCAAGCGCGCCGAAGGCGAGCGCCGCGGCCCCGACCAGGAGCGTCTGGCCCGGGGTCAGGCCGGTGTCCTCGATGCCCACGAGCAGGAAGCAGGCAGCTGCGGTTATGGACAGGATGGTGGCGAGCAGGGTCGTGATGATACGGCGCATGATGATGGTCCTTTCTTGTTCGGTGCGCGTCGTATCATCGGGATTGTTCGGTTCCATTGATGACGACGCGACCAGTGTTGTTTTCGGTGGTCGACGGGTCCGTTCCCTTTGGTGTGGGGCGGGCCCGTTTCCTTTTGTCCCCGCTGTACGCGAGGTTGGTGTCGGCCGTGGCCCATCACCCCTCCCCTTCCTGCGCGGCGTTCGCGTATTCGCCGGTGCTGCGGTGCAGGTTCGCGGCGAAGAACTCCAGGACGCGTTCCTTGGAGTATTCCCAATGGTTGGCGTCCTTGATGGGGTGCAGGGGGTGGTCGGGGTCCTTGCGCCACGTGGCGAGCACGTCCGCGCTGATGCCGCACAGGACCTTGAGTTCGCGTGGGCGGTTGCGTGGTTTGAGCGCGGCCTTGAGCGCGGTGAACACCGGGTCCGCGTGCTGGCGGCTGCCGGATTGGCGGTAGTGCCATTCGAGCACGCATTCCTTGGGGTAGAAGATCGATTTGCCGACCTTCACGAACCACGGGCCCGTGCCCAGGGACCGTTGGCAGCCGAGCGTGCCGGTCTTCGTGCCCAGCACCCTCGCGACCGCGTTGGGTGACATGAGCGGCAGCAGTTCGTCCGCGAGCGCGTCCCATTCCTCCCCCACGTGCACGATGCGTGGCGAGTCGAGTACGGCGGTCATGGTCTTGCTCCTTTCCCGCTCGTGGGCGTGTGAACTGGGTGGTGGTGTCGGGCGGCGGAGAAGGGGCCGCCCGACGGTTCTCCTACACTGGTGTCATCGCCGCGAGTACCAGTCGCGGCGCCACGTATAGGAGAAGAATCATGTTCGATGGAATCGATCCGAATCAGTTGATGCAGTCCGTGAGCGAGGGCATGGACCATGTGTCGAAGGGGTTGTCGACGCTCCAGCAGGCGTTGTCCATAGCGGAGAAGGTCAAGGCCATGTTCAAGAAGAAACCCGTGTCCAAGGATCAGGGCGGTGAGCACGGGGTCCCCGCGGCCGCGGATGGCGATGGCGCGGATGTTGCCGGCGTTGAGCCGCATGAGCATGGCGAGCTGGCTCCAGAGGAACGCCTCGGGCAATTGGAGTCGTTGGCGGTGCAGCACGCCCAGGCGTTGGAAGAGGTCCGCGAGGCGACACAACAGTTGGGACAGGCGGTGCAGATGCTCGCGGATGCGGTCATACGCAACGGTCAGGCCGTCATACGCAACGGTGATGCGGTCCTCGCCGTCTACAAGGCCGTCAACACCGATGTGGAGGCGATCGCGCAGCTGGGTGATGCGGTCCAGACGGACACGCGCGCACTCACCGACCACGCGGGCCGTATCATGGCGTTGCAGTCCGCCGTCGACAGGCTCGACGACACGGTCCGGCGGCTTGAGCAATGAGCCGATCAGCGCGGTCTCCTGCCGTATGGCCTGCATGACACATTCGATGCGAGCCATGAGCGCGGCCTCCCGCCCATCATGATCGGCGCCGCATGTCGTTGCATGGAGGATGGTCATCGCGCGCCTTCTTCCGTGTCGGCGTCGATGCTGGCGATCATGTCGTCGAGCAGTTCGCGTAGTTCGCGCAACGCGGTACGCCGGCCCTGGCGGTTGCCGAACCCCCATGCGCGGATCCGGGTCGTCTCGCCGTGTTCGATGGCGCGCACGGCGTCCCTGAGCACGTCGTCCTCCTCGGTCTCGTGCCGTTCGACCGTGGCATGGCGGCCGGCGTGCGCGTTGAGGAACCCGCCGCACAGGTACAAGGGCTCCCCGTCCCCGTCGAGATCGCCATGCGCGCTGGCGGTCGCGGCGCCGGTGTCCGTGACGACCGTGCGCATCTCCTCCGTCTCGGCCAACGGTGCAGCCGGTTCCCGGACCTCGCCGGCGGCCTCTTGGAGGTGTTGGCTGTGCCCGCTGATGGTGTGGGCGGCTGTGCGTTGGGCGTCGATCCACACGGTGTAAATGGTCCTGGTCTTGAGCCACAACTGGTGGACCTCGTTCCAACGTCGCTCGCACGCCTGCGAGCCCAGGCTGATGGCGCCGGAGGCCAGATCAGCGAAGTACTCGTCCGATGCTTCGCGGTATCGCAGCCACGCGTGCGCATGGTCCGCGGCCGCGGCATCGAGGTGTCCAACTGCCGTCTCGCACACCGGGCACCGGCTGGTGTCGGCGTTGTCATGTTGGGCGCTCATCTGGGGCTCCTTGAAGGTTGGGTCCTTTCCCGCCATCGGTAGGCTGAAGGGTGCAGTAACAACTAGCCGCCGCAAGGCGGGAAAGGAAGTATTGAAATGATGGATGTGTTGCATTTGGGCCTTCCCAGAGGCGAGGAGAAGCTCCTCTATATCCGGCAGGAGGACAAGGACGAGCATCTCCCGGAGAAACTGCGCACCGCGGCGAAATCCGGCGGGATTCATCTCGTCCATGCCAGCTTCAACTGCGACGGAAGCGACCCGGTGGATGTGATGGTCAATCCCGCACAGCTCGCATACTGGTACATGGACGAGCAGAAGCCGCAGCCGCTACCCTTCCGTGCGCACTGACGGGCAGGTCCTCGAACATCATGTCGGTGCGGTAGTCGTCGTTGGCCTTCACGATCGTTGTGACGATGGAGGCCAACGCGGCTCCCGCGAACGCGACAGCCATGCCGTATCCGAGCATCCTGATGCCGGCAAGCCACATGCGTTTGAGTTGTTTCACGGTCATTTCGCCCCTCCTTCCCTAGCTGTGAGCGCATCGACATGATCAAGCTCCTTCCATGTCGTCACACCGGCCATGACGGCGAGCGCCGCCACACCCAGGCATACGAGCGTCGCGCCGCAGGTCAGCGACAGGACGATGAAACGTGGTAACCGCATCTCGATCACTCCCCTTCCTTGGACGCGAGCGCCTCAGCACGTTGGATGATGGCGGAAAGATTGATTGTGAGCACGTCAGAGATCTGTGCGAGCTCAGCGATAGTGAACGGATACAGGTCGGGATGCTCGAGTCGCCGCATGAGCGTCGTGCGTGGAATCCCGCTTTTCTGCGCAGCGTTCGCGACCGCTATGTTTTCACAGGCGAGCTCATCATTGACTATCCGAGCCACTGCCTTTACATACTTCGTGATGTCCATAACCGTCATTCTACTGCCCGTTTGGGCACAGTCAAGACGACACGCCGCCCATTCGGGCAGTCTGATTCTGAGAATTTATGCCTATAATGCCCACATGGACATCAATGAGGCAATATCGAGGGTGCTATCTGCGGAGAGGTCCGCAGCTCACCTGACGATCAAGGAACTATCTGCGCAAGCGGATATACCCGAGCGCACATTGATTCGAGTTCTCAAGGGCGAGCGCGACATCAATGTGCTTCAAATCGCGAAGCTTGCTCCAGTTTTCGGACTATATCCACACGAAATCATGGACTCGGCAGAGAAGCTAATTGAACGCGCGGAACGAGGGAATGTACCAGATCTATCTACCACCGACGTCGATACCGCCCCTGCCGATGATGCGAATGCGGCGCTCGCGGACGCGGATAACGGTATCGATATCGATGCGTGGGCTGATCGCATTCGTGCTGAGGATGCGGTGAGCGAGGAGAAAGAATAGTTTTTGGCGCCGCATTGTTGCGGTGCCGGCCCGGCATTCATAAGGGTGGCGGGAACATAAGGCGCAGGTTGTTTGGGGCGTCGTAGAGAACCAGAGAAGATTGAGAGAAGGAGAACATCATGAGCGGGGTGAACCCTACGCCGGAGAAGAAGCATCGTCCGTGGGTCAAGTGGGTCGTGGGTGTGCTCGTGTTCTTCCTTGGCGTCGGCATCGGCGGTTCGGGGTCGGATCCTACGAAGTCGTCGGAGTACCAGGACCTGCAGCGGCAGTTGTCGAGTGAGCAGGCGAAGGTGAAGACCTCGGAGGAGCGTCTCGACGAGTTGGAGAAGCAGCTCAAGGACACAGAGGAGAAGCTCTCCGACTTGGAGGACCAATCCGACGAGTTGGACAAGAGGTCCAAGGAACTCGACGAGCAGAAGAAGAAGCTCGAGGAGCAGCAGAAGTCCCAGGATGAGCGCCAGTCGCAGCTCGACGAGCGCGAGAAGAGCATCGCCAGCCGTGAGGAAGAGAAGAAAAAGCGTGCGGAAGAGCTGCAGGCGGCGCAACGTCAGGCCGAGCAGGAGCAGCAGTCGCAGCAGGTCCAACAGGTCCAGACCAATGAGGCCACGCAACAGGCCGTACCTCAGGCACCGCAGCAGCAGGCCACGCAGAACGTGGGCACCGTGCATGGCGGCGCATTCTGCTCCTCCGAGGGCGCCACGGGAATCTCCGATCGCGGAGGCGCCACCCTCACCTGTCGTGTCGCCGCCGACGGCCGGTTGCGCTGGAAGCGGTGAGCACCGCCCGAGAGCGCGGATAACAGCAATCGGTGTTGGCCTCCGGGGCCTGCCGTAACCGTACCGAGGCTGCGGTGGGCCCTGGAGAAGGAATGGTTTTCCGGTGTCGTCTGAGTGCGGCTCCGGCTTCGTGCCCATAAGGGTGCGGAAAGGATCATGGCGCAGGTAGTCGGGGGCGCCTTTGTAGACCCGTCTTGGCGGGGGTAATAGAGAAAGGGAAATCATGAAGCAGTTGAAGTTTTTGGGAGCCGTGGCGTGTGTAGTTGCGTTGTGCGCGACGTTCGCGGCCTGTGGGTCTGATGGCGGTCAGGCGTCGTCGACGGGCAAGGAGCCGCAGAAGTCGCAGGAATCGTCCACGCCGGTGGAGAAGCCGGCGGACTTGGACGGCAAGTGGACGCAGACGAACGCGAACAGCGAGAGCATGCGCATGGACGCCGAGATCGCGGGAGGCACGATCACCGTGAACTGGGTGCAGCCGGATTCGACGTCCCTGTATTGGACCGGCTCGTACGAGGCGCCGACCGCGCCCGGCGATTGGTCGTGGACCAGCAAGGGCGACACGGAGAAGATGGCGAGCGCCCTGCTGGCCAGCCAGGATGACGCGAAGGAGTTCCATTACACGGCGTCGAGTGACGAGCTTTCGTTCGACGCGACCGCGATGGGTACCACGGTTACGGTGCGTATGAAGCGTCAGTGACGATCAGTGTCGATGCGAGCGGGGTTGCGTATGACTTCCTCGCTCCCCTGCTGTATGCCCACCAACGGCCGGCTGCGTTGGAAGTAGTGAGCAATGAGCTCAACTCTGTGGGCGCAGGATTTCATCCTATTGTCACAATGCTATCCAAAGCAAAGGAAATGTATCATGAGCGGTCTCGAGAAGCGCAAAGCGTCATCGAGGAACGGGGATCTGGCGATGCAAGCCAAGGATGGTCATGAATTAGACTCGGATGATATGTTCAGGTTGAGGAAGCGTCAAAGCAACGGGGACGAGGTTTCCGAGCTAAAGATTCGTTACACCGGGCGTGCCGTCGAGAATCATTCGATTGAGTTACGCACTTTTGCCCCTTCGTTGCTTGGCGTAGCTGACGCAGTGGATAGGTATAAGGCGCTCTGCTGCCCCGACTCGGATCTGCAGATACGGGTGACTTCCACTGAACCTGGCTCGTTCATTGTCACACTACATCTTCTGGTCGGCGCCGCCGTAAGCATCGGAACCGGGATGGGCTGGGACAACGTCGCAAACATTTCAAATGTCGCGGATGGGATTCTCACCATTCTGAAAATCTTCAAGAGGCGTTTCCAAGAATCTGGAGCGGTGTCGCCACTGCCCCACGAGGTGGTCAAAGAGACGGACACCGATGTCGAACTCAAAATCGGGAAAGCCAAATTGCGGGTGAAGCGTCACACGTACGAGGCTTCATGCGATGGCAAACTTGCCCACGCTTTGGGCGATGCAGCGAAACCGGCCACGGAACATGGATATGGCGACGTCGTGTTCTCGCATGGCAAGCATCCAGATGATATGGTGGACATCAACGCCGAAGTCTCATCGGCAATGAGCAAGGCCGTAATGGAACAGGCCGAATTACCGCCGGAGGTCGGCGAGCGCCTCCTGAAGATAGACACCATTCAGATGAATTCCCAAAAGTGGAGGCTGACCGGCGATGACGGCACAAACTGGTGGTTCATCGCCGACACTGTCTTTCTCAACGAGTTCCATGACGGCAATTACGTGTATCATCCCGGGGACATGTTGCAAGCGCAAACCGAGGTGAGGAAATGCCTTCAGGATGGAGACACGAAAGTGGTCTCAAGGAGAGTGCTGGTGGTCAAGAGAATCATTTCTTCCAAAGGGTCGGTTCACCCAATCCAACCACAATTCGATTTGGATATCTGAACTTGAGAAAATGTCTTGTGTATTATGACATCACAATTTAATCCCCACATGTTCGAAGATCGAAGCATATTGCGAGCGCGTGCGGGATGATCCAGCGAAACCCATTGGAACACGCGTTGATTGTGGCAATCAACGGAAAGGTACTAAAATGAAAACTAACAGTAGCCCTCCAGGCCTCTTCCACTTCTGTGGTATGCACAAACCGGAGGGTTCTTTTCTTTTCGGAGGACGGTCATGAAGGATCCGAAAACGCTTGATGAGATGATCGGAATCTTCGAGGAACGGGGACTGGCCCTCGATGACAAAGACATCGATAGTTTCCGCACTGTCCTCTATGACTGCAATTATTATCGTCTCTCGGGGTATTTCCGCGCATTTCAGGTGGATCCATCGCATGGGGACAATCGTTTCGTCGAAGGTACTTGTGTCGATGATTTCCTGACGCCGTACTTGATGGATGAGAGGCTCCGTTCTCTTGTGTTTGAGGGTACGTCGCGGTTGGAAAGGACCATAGGGGCGAGGTTCTCGTATCTGCTCGCCCAGAATGATGGCGCGTATTCCTATATCGATGAGAATTCGTACAACGAATACCGTACCGTCAGCGACAAGAATGCCGCGCTGTCGCAGTTCCCGTCACGTCAGAGTCCCCGCTCACAACTGTTCAATGAGCTTTGCCGATGGTTGTCCCAGTCGAAGGAGGTGTGCATCCGTCACTATCGGCGACGGAATCAGCCTGTGCCGATATGGGCCGCGGTGGAAGCAATCCCGTTCGGTACCTTGTCGAAGATGCTGTCGCTACACAAGAATACGCAGGTGTTGCGTGAGCTGTATAAATCGTTGGGGTTCCGGGGTCGGGAGTGGAGAACGTGCGCGCCGTCAGCCATCCAGTCGATGAGTTATCTGCGCAACATGTGCGCACATCATTCCCGTCTGTGGAAGAGGGAGATCATTTCGGCTCCTCCCATGCCGCAAGGTGCACAGCATCAGTTCTCCAGTATGGAGTTTTCGGACAAGTCCGTCGCGAAGTCATTGGTGGTGCTCTCCTACCTCGTGGACTACATCGCAGGCGATGAAGAGTATTCACTCCGTCTATGGGAGTTTGTCAATAGCGACGCCTCGTATTCGGATGGCATCCACCATGCCGCCCATTGGGAATAACGGCTAGAAGAAGGGTGAGGATCGACTATCCCCGAGAGGGAAGAACACCCGTGGCATTCTTATCGCCGATCCGAGAACCATCATACGCTTGATACAGCATCCATGCCAAGCTAAATCATAGTGAATGAACGCATGGGAACGGGTGTCGCCCACGGCAATGGGCGGCACCCGTAGATGCTTGTAAATGTTGGATTTTAAAGCCCTTCCAGTGTAGCAGGTGGGGCGGGAAGGAGCCCATCATGGGCAAGGTCATCATCGACGACCGTTGGCTGCGGTGCGACAAGGATGGCAATCCCCCGGACAAGAGGGCGAAGCAGGCGTTGGCCAGGGCACACGATCCCCTCACCGCGGCGGTGCCGGACAAATGGCGCGCCAGCGATTACGGGAAAGGCTCGCGTTGGCGGTGCCGCTGGTATGTGCTGCTGCCCGACGGGAGGCGCAAACAGCAGACGAAGAAGTTCCGGCGCCTGCAGGACGCGGAGGCGTTCGCCGCTGCCACGGAGGATGCGCTGCGCAGCGGCAAGTACCATGACGCACGGCAGGGCAACCGCCCGTTCGGCGAGGTCGCGAGCGCATGGATGGGCACGAAGATCGATCTGCGGGATTCGACATATCGCCGGTACGAGCGTGAGTTGAGGATCCATGTCCTGCCGAGGTGGGGCGGTGTGCCGGTGGGGCGCATCGACACGGAGAGCGTGCAGCAATGGGTGAACTCGTTGCATGACGGGTCCGCCGACACCGTGGAGTCGGGTGTCCCGTTGGCGGCGCGTACGATCCGCAACATCGTGCGTGTGGTGTTCGGTGGCGCGATGGAGTATGCGCGCGGCATGGGGTATATCGTCTCCGACCCGTTGGAGCGTGTGGTGACGCCGAGGATCGTGCGCCATGATGACGACATGGTGTTCCTGAGCATCCAGGAGGTGGAGGACCTCGCCGATGCCGCCACGGAGCTGGGTCGTGACGTCGACGGCCTATTGGTCAGGTTCCTGGCGTACACGGGTGTGCGTGTCGGTGAGGCGACCGCGTTGACCGTCGGGGATGTGGACTTCGCGGGCGGCCGTGTCAGGGTGTCGAAGACGTGGAGCGTGGACAGGGACGGCAAGGCGAAGCTGGATGCGCCGAAGAACGGGCGTGCCCGTTGGGCGGCGTTCCCCTCGTTCCTGCTGGCGGATCTGGCCGTGCTGTGCGATGACGTCGACGAGTCCTCTCCCCTGTTCCGCGCGGCGCGTGGCGGCACGTTGTGGGTGCCGAACTGGCGCAGCCGCGTGTGGACACCGGCGGTGCGCGCGGTCGGTCTGGAGGATTCCGGGGCGAGCATCCATTCGCTGCGGCACACGTACGCGTCGATAGCGATCGCCGCGGGCGCGGACGTCAAGACACTGCAAGCGCAGTTGGGCCATGCGTCGGCGACGATCACGTTGGACACGTACGCAGGCCTATGGCCCGAGCGTCTAGGCGAGGTCGCGAGCGCCGTGGACGGTGTGCGTGCGCGTGTGTTGTCCCGGTAGGTTGATGCCGTCGTACCTTTTTCGTACCCCTTGGCCGTGGGTGGTTTCATGTGGAAACGAGAAGCCCCGGGATTCCAATGAATCTCGGGGCGTTTGTCGGGCTGACAGGATTTGAACCTGCGACATTCTGCTCCCAAAGCAGACGCGCTACCAAGCTGCGCCACAGCCCGAGGCGTGAACAAAGATGCTTTCACGCACAAGCGATAACTATACCATGGCGCGTGACTAATTCGATACAATGGGGTGTCGAGTGGAAAGGCAAGCGTATGGGACGGCATCAACGAGCTGAATCATTGGGACTCATATCCTTTGTCTGTTGTGCCCTTGTCGGGTGCGGCGGCATGTATCTGTATCTGCAATTGGCCCCCGCGTTCTGGCAGTTGTCGCAACGCCGGTTCATGGCATGCGCTGCGATTGTTGCAGCTTGCGGCGTAATCTCGTTCATCATCGGCTACATCCACCGCATGCGCCTGCTCGACGTGCAGAAAGGGTGGGTGCACACGGTGCGCCGCGTCTTTGAGATCCTCGCGCTCTCCATCGTCTACGCGTCCACGCTGTTCCTCATGTCGTACATGCTGTTCTCCCTCGTGAATTCGATCATGGGCAAGGCGATCTTCACGTCGTACATCCCCGCATTGACCGCGGCCTTCGCCGGTGTGAGCGGGTATCTGACGTTTGTGCAAGCCGAGTTGATGAACGCCAAGACGCTTTCGGCGCTCCTGCCCTTCTTTGTGATTGCCGGCGTGAGCACCGCAAGCTCCACGACGACCGATCCACACTGGTTCCGCAACAATTTCTCGGAGCTCGGCGACCGTACCACCTTTGCCGCGCGCATGTTCAACACCACCCTCATTCTGGGCGGTATCTGCATCATCATCATCACGTACTTCGCCATATCGGAGCTCATCGCCACCTACCGCATCGTGCGGCCGAACGGCGACATCGCCATCCGCCAACCGAACGTCTCCTACAAGATCCCCCGCTTCAAGGTACGCATCACCATATTGACCGTCATGCTCGTGCTGTCCGGTGTGGCGTTCATCGGCATCGGCACATTCCGCTACACGCCCCACCCGATTCTGCACAATGTGTTCGCACGCGGCATGCCGGTCCTCATGTTCATCATGCTTGTGGCGCTCCCCTGGCTCGCCCCGCAGCTCTCCAAGGCCTTCTTCGCCATCTCCGACCTCGCCATTGTGGTCTGTGCGCTCGTGGGCATCTCGTGGCTCATGGGCAACAACACGCTGACGAACGTCGAAGCGCTCGCCGCCATGCTGTTCCTGGGCTGGTTCATCGGATTCTCACGCCAGATCGCCGCAATAGAAGCGGACCGCATCCAACGGCAGATCCTCGCGCATCAGGTCATCAACCCGGCGGCGCTCGACAAGATGATCGACGCCGAAGAACAGGCAGGGTTCAGCACGGTGCTCACCGATATGAGCAGCCCGATGCTGGCGAACGAGGCGAAGAACACGGTACAGTCATTGGCCAAGTGACATGGCCATTGCGTGATGGGGGCGGGCCCCGTCCACACATCGGATGTGTGGACGGGGCCCGCCCCCATCACGCAATGGCCATCCGCCGGCTCAGTTGTCCGAACGCCGTTCCTTCTTCTCGTCGCTCATGAGCAGCATGAAACTCCTCGACTGCGCGGTGATCGCGAAACCGGCCTCGTAGTTGAGTTCGGGGCCCTTCGGATTGTGGGTGTCCACGATGAGCTTCCACTTGCGCCCGTACTGCTCGTCGGGAAGCGTGAACATGATCGGCTCGTAATGCGCGTTGAAGATGAGGATGAAGTCATTGTCGACCATCGTGTTGCCGTACCAGTCGGGTTCGGGGATGTCACTGCCGTTGAGGAACACCATGATCGAGAAGGCGTGCGTGTTGGACCACGCCTCCAAGTCCATGATGTTGCCGTTGTGGTCGAACCATTCCACTTGCGGCAACGCGTCAGGCGCCATGTTCGCGTCACGCCCCATGAAGAAACGGCGGCGGTGCAACACCGGATGCTCCAGACGCAGGTGCACAAGCTTCGCGACGAACTCGCACATGTCCTTCTGGTAGTCCTTGAGCTTCCAATGCGTCCATGAAATCTCGTTGTCCTGGCAATAGCCGTTGTTATTGCCCAACTGCGTGCGGGCCACTTCGTCGCCGCCGCAGATCATCGGGATGCCTTGGCTGAGCAGCAACGTGGAGAACATGTTGCGCATCTGGCGGTGGCGCAACTCATTGACATCACGGATTGTAGTGGGGCCTTCCACACCGCAGTTCCACGAACGGTTGTGGCTTTCGCCGTCCCTGTTGTCTTCGCCGTTCGCCTCATTGTGCTTGTTGTTGTAGCTGACCAAGTCGTTGAGGGTGAATCCGTCGTGCGCGGTCACGAAATTGACCGATGCCACGGGCTTGCGCCCATTGTGCTGGTACAGGTCGGAACTGCCCATGATGCGGCTGGCGAATTCAGGCAGTGTGGACGGCTGCGAACGCCAGAAATCGCGCACGCAATCCCTGAAATGCCCGTTCCATTCCGACCAGTTCGGGGGGAAGCCACCAACCTGATAGCCGCCGGAGCCCAGATCCCACGGTTCGGCGATGAGTTTGACGCGTGAGATGATTGGATCCTGCTGCACGATGTCGAAAAACGCCGACAGTTTGTCGACCTCCTGGAACTGGCGTGCCAGTGTGGCGGCCAGATCGAAGCGGAACCCGTCGACGTGCATCTCCTGCACCCAATAGCGCAGGGAATCGGTGATGAGCTGCAGAGTCTGCGGCGAGCGCATCAGCAGGGAGTTGCCGGTGCCGGTCGTGTCGAAGTAATGCATCTGGTCGTTGTCGACAAGGCGGTAATATGCCTGGTTGTCGATGCCTTTGAAACTCAGGGTGGGCCCCATGTGGTTGCCTTCGGCGGTGTGGTTGTACACCACGTCGAGGATGACCTCGATTCCGGCAGCGTGGAACTCCTTGACCATCGCACGGAATTCGTTGACCTGCTCACCGCGTTGTCCTTGGCTCGAATAGGCGTTGTGCGGTGCGAAAAATCCGATGGTGTTGTATCCCCAGTAGTTGTTGAGGCCCTTTTCCTGTAGGAAGGGGTCATTGACGAACTGGTGGATCGGCATCAGTTCGATTGCGGTGATGCCCAGTTTCTTGAGGTATTCGATGACGCTGGGATGCGCCAGGCCCGCATAGGTGCCGCGGATTTCCGGGGGCACGTTCTTGTTGAGGTTGGTCATGCCACGCACATGCGCTTCGTAGATGACCGAATCCGAATACGGGATGAAGGGGTGTTGGTCGTTGCCCCAGTCGAAGAACGGGTTGATCACGGCGGACTTCATGGTGTGCGCCGCCGAATCGAGGTCGTTCATGTCGTTGGGGTTGTCCGAGTCGTTGAACCAGTAGGAATAGAGGCTTTCGTCGCCGTCGATGTTGCCTTCGATGGCCTTGGCGTAAGGGTCGAGCAGGAGTTTGTTCGGGTTGCACCATTGCCCGTTTGCCGGGTTGTAGGGGCCGTAGACGCGGTAGCCATACCGCTGTCCGGGTTGGATGCCCGGCAGGTAGATATGCCAAACGTATGAGTTCTGCTCGGTGAGTTCAACGCGGGTCTCGTTGTCTTGTTCGTCGAACAGGCAGAGCTCCACCTTCTCGGCCATACGGGAAAACAGCGCGAAATTGACACCCGCTCCGTCATAGCTTGCGCCAAGCGGGTACATGGAACCAGGTCTTGTTTGCATTGTTCCAGTATGGCACACCGGTCGCTAACTCGTATTATTTCGTTCAATGAGTAGTTCGTGCGCCATTGTCGGGGGCATTGTTTCATGCATGGCGCCCGGTAGGCGTGGTTGTCGTCAGCTTATGCGCCGAATCTGCTCGTGGAGAATCGCGATCATCGAATTCGATGCGGTGATGGGCATGGCGCGCAATCGCTCCCAATCGACCCAAGCCGATTCCACATGTTCATCGGCGTCGAACTCGCAGTGTTCGCGTGTCCACGCATCGAGGTGAAGCACGTAGATGTGCGCGAGTTCGTCAGTCATGCCTTCCGAGGAATACCAGTCACCCACATGGTCGAACCGTATGGCGGCATCGGATTGCGGCACCACACCGGTTTCTTCGCGCAGTTCACGCAATGCGGCGTGTTCCGGGTCCTCTTCACCGTCGATCAGGCCGGCGGGCAGCCCCACGGCATACATGTTCGATCCTGCCCGGTATTCGCGTTCCACGAGGTAGGTGTCGCGCACGGTGTCATGCACCAGCATGACGACGCACGGCGCATGATGAATCACTTGGCGACGGATTGTCGTCGTGCCGCCATCGTTGTGTGTCAATGCGACGCGCCGGTCCTCGACACTGAAAATCGCCCCCGTGTACACGGTCTCGCTCGTGACAACAGACGCAGGCACATCCATGTCGATGCCATCCGACGTATCGTCAAATGTGCGGTTGAGTTGCAGTTCATCGGCCATCGGCGTCTCCCGCCGTCATGTTCGCGCCGATCGACAGCGCCCATGGATCCGTGTTCGTCTTGTTCCACCGCACCTGTGGGCGTTGACCGGTGGCCACTTCCACCGCGTTCGGCACATCTTCGAGCGCATAGCGGAACCACAACGATTCAATGGCGCTGTGTGGCGTGTTGATCAATGCCGGCCGCAACTGTGCATCGCCAGTGCCGAGCATCACGCCCTGTGCACGCATCGCAGCCTCATATGCGGACTGCTGCAGTTCGTCGGTGGCCGGATGGTGCCGCAGGTCGCTCGTCACATAGACATCCACCCCCAATGCATTGACCGTGCCGAACATCGAATCGCCCGAACCGGGCAGCACCGCGACGGAACGCACCATGGCATCCAATGATCCTGCCACCTGCACACCCAACTTGGTGGCGGGCAGCGCCTGTGCCACGGCATCCGCGAACTCGCGCAGCCTCATCGGCTCGGCGAGTCTGCCGACACGGCCCAATCCGACCGGGTGCGCGGCCAACGGATCGTCAATCGGTTCCATCGGCGTCTGATCGATCAGTCCGAACGCGTCGGCGGCCGCCTGCCCCACACCGCGGTAGGACGCATCCGCATTGGTGTGCCCCACCCACAGCGCACAGCCATGCTGTGCCAATGTCTGCACGGTCTGCCCGCGGAACGTGAGGCCTGAGACCTCATGTACGGCGCGGAAGAACAGCGGGTGGTGGCAGATGAGCAGATCCGCCCCACTGCGCACGGCGTCGTCGACCGTCTCCATCGTCGGATCGGCGGCGAAGACAATCGACGAGACCTCATGCGTCAGGTCGCCCACGATCAGTCCCGGATGGTCCCAGTCTTCCGCGTAACGCAGCGGATAGAGCGTTTCCAGAACGTCCACGACCTGTTTGAGTGTTGCCATGCTTCGGGTCCTTTCCCGTGTTCGGTGGGGTCAGTGCGCCGCACGTTGCCAATCGGCGCCGATGCCGGTGGACACGTCGAGCGGCACCGCAAGATCCACCGCGTGTTCCATCGCGTCCTTGACGAGTTCGGTCACCTCGTCGACTTCGCCCGGCGCCAGTTCCACAACCAGTTCGTCATGAATCTGGAGCACGATGCGGCTCGCGAGCCCGTGTTCGCGCAATGCGCGGTCCGCGCGGATCATCGCGATTTTCATGATGTCCGCCGCCGACCCCTGGATCGGCGCATTGAGTGCCCCGCGTTCGGCGGCGTCGCGCGCATTGCGGCTCGCTGACGTGAGCTGCGGGAAGTAGCGGCGCCGGCCGAAGATCGTCTCGGTGTACCCGGTGCGCCGCGCGTCCGCGACCAGTGACTCCAGATAATCATGCACTTTGCCGAAGGTCTGGAAATACTGGTTCTTCAGTGCGTTCGCCTCAGATACACCGATGCCGAGCTGTTGCGAAAGACCGTAGGTGCTCAATCCGTACGCCAAACCGTAGCTCATCGCCTTCACACGGCTGCGTTCGCTCGCGCTGACGTCGTCCACAGGTTTGGCGAACACGAGGCTCGCGACGTATTTGTGGAAGTCGGCGCCCGATTTGAACGCCTCGATCAGCGCCTCGTCGCCAGACAGGTCGGCCATGATGCGCAATTCGACCTGCGAATAGTCGGCGCTGAGCAGCGTCTCGTATCCGGGCCCCGGCACAAACCCGGAGCGGATCTCGCGGCCGGCGGCGTTGCGGTTCGGGATGTTCTGCAGGTTCGGGTCGACCGAGCTCAACCGTCCGGTCGCCGTTACCGTCTGCGTGAACGTGGTATGGATGCGACCATCCTGCGGATTGATCGCGTCGATCAGCGTCTGCACGATCTGCTTGAGCTTGTTCGTTTCGCGGTGGCGCAACAACGCCCCCAGGAACTCGTTGGCCTTGGAGCCTTCCTCGGATTGCGCGAACAGCGCGGTCAGGGCCGCGGCGTTGGTCGTGTACGACCCCTTTTTGGTTTTCTTGGTGGGCGTCAGCTTCATTTCGTCAAACAGCACGGTGCCCAACTGCTTGGGGCTCTGCAGATTGACCTCACGCCCGGCGCTTGACCATGCGACCTCTTCCATGCGCGCGGATTCCTCACTGAACTGCTCATACAGTTCGCCGAATCGCGCACGGTCCACGCTCGCACCGGTCTTCTCCATCTGGAACAGCACCCGGGATGTGGGCAGCTCGATGTCGCGCAGCAGCGGGTATTGGTGCCGCTGCTCCACATCCGGCGCCAGATACCGGGCGAGTGCCGTCACCAATGCCGCCCGTTCGATGCACTCCTGCTGGGGGTCGCCCCCTTCGGTCTCGATGTCGAATGCCAACGTGCCTTGGGCCGGGGGTTCCTCCGTATCGACCGACACGTTGAGGAAGTGCTCGGCACACGCCTCAAGTGTGCCGCCTTGGAATTCGGGGTCGATCAGGTAGCCGGCGAGGTTGGTGTCGAACAATGCAGTGGGCAGCTGGATGCCTGCGGCGTCCAGCATATGCAGATGCTCCTTGAAGCCGTGCACGCACAGGCTGCCGGCACGCGTGTTCAACAGGTCTTGCACCGTGGCGCGGAATATGTCGCTGGTGGGGTCGATGACGACGGCATGGTCCGATGCCATGATCGCCATCATCTGCATCGAGGCATGGCCCGGCTTCGCGCTTCCTTGGGCGTGGAGTGTCCATGATTGAGCCACCGCTTCGGCGCATTGCACATGGTCGCGCCTGTATTGCCCCACGATGTCCAACGTGGCGGCGGGGTCGCTGCCATGCCTATCGGGTTGCGGGCAATACTGTTCGATCCAGGCTTTCAGCGCCGCGGCGTCGCCCACGGTGTCGACGACCGGTTCGACGATGCCCGGGATGTCCCGTGGCTCCACGGGCAGTTCGGTCTCTCCGGCTCCCCCATTGTTGAAGGTCTTCAGCAGTCGGGTACGCGTGCGGCTGCCAAATTCCAGCTGGCCGAACAACGCTTCCAACAGATCCGGGTGCACGTGGCCGAAGGTGAGGTCCTGCATGCCCACGCCCAGATCGAGGTCGCGCACAAGCGCGTTGACCTTGCGGTTGAGTTTGACCTGCTCGATGTTGTCGCGCAGCGCCTGGCCTTTCTTGCCGCCAATCTCATCGGCATGCTCAATGATGCCCTCCAGGCCGCCGAACTGGTTGATCCATTTGGCGGCGAAGCCATCGCCGACGCCGGGCACGCCCGGGATGTTGTCCGCCGTCTCGCCGCGCAATGCCGCCAAATCAGGGTATTGCTGCGGTGTCACATGGTATTTGTCAAGCACCGCCTGTGGATCCATGTGCTTGAGGTCTTTGAAATGGTACCCTGGATACAGCACCGTGATGTGGTCGTCGATGAGCTGGAAGGCGTCGCGATCGCCCGAGAGCACCAGTGTCTTGTACCCCGCTTGCTCACCCATGGTGGCCAAGGTGGCGATCACGTCATCGCCCTCATACCCCGGCTGTTCCACGTACCGTACGCCCAATGCCTCCAATGCCTGCTGGATGAGCGGCAACTGGCTCAGTAGCTCCTGCGGCGCCGCTTCGCGCGTTCCCTTGTATTGACCAAGCAATTCGTTGCGGAATGTGCCGCCCTTCACATCGAAGGCGATGCCGATGCGGTCGGGGTGCTCGGCTTCGATGACCTGCGCGAGCATGGTCAGGAACCCATAGACCGCGTTGGTGGGCTGTCCCTCTTTCGTGGTGAAGTTCTCTACCGGCAATGCGAAAAACGCACGGAACGCCAATGAATGGCCGTCCACGGCCAGCAGGGTTCCGTGCGTGGTGGTTGGTGAGGTATCCATGATGTCCAATCAGGTTCGGATGATCAGTCGTCGTTCGCGGCGTCGTCACCGTACTTTTCGATGATGGCCATCGCCAAACGCTTCTTGGGGATGCGCTGGTCCATCGAGGTCTTCTGAATCCAGCGGAATGCGCCTTGTTCGGAGAAGTTGGCCTTGTCCATGAGCAGTCCCTTGGCACGGTCGACGAGCTTGCGTTCCTCGAGCGTGTCTTGTGTCTTCTTGAGCTTCTCTTCGGCGTCCTTGAGCTTTTCCTGTGTGGCCTGCAGTTCGGTCTCGTTGCGTTCCACACTGTCGAGCAGGTCGTTGATCTCCGCAAAACGCCCCATGGCCACTGCCAAGGCGGGCAGGAGCTTCGATTCCTCATACGGCTTGGTCACATATGCCATCGCTCCCGCGCCGATGGCCTGCTTGACCAAATCCGTCTGCGAGAACGCGGTGAGCATGACAACCGGAGCGATGTTCTCGTCGCAGATCACACCGGCGGCGGTGATGCCGTCCATGTGCGGCATCTTGACGTCCATGCACACCACATCCGGACGCAGCTCGCGGGTCAACGCAATCGCCTCTTCACCGTTGGCCGCCTGCCCTACCACGTCGTACCCGTTGTCTTCGAGCATCGCCACCAGATCCATGCGGTTGACGGATTCGTCTTCGGCCACCACCACGGTGGGGTTGGTGCGCTCCGGTTGGGCGTCGTCCTTCGCTTGCGGCTCGCTTGCCGCCCCATCCTCCTGGTGGGCGATGTCGTCGAGTTCCTCTTCGGTGAGCACTTCCTGCTCATGCTCCTGCTCATTGTGTTCCAGTGTCATAGCAGCCTCTTTCGCGTTGTCAAACCGGCTGGGCCACGCCAACCGACGGTTTCATCGTTCCATCACCATGATGGCCGGCACCTTGCCTTGCGCCTGCGCACCGCCCCATCCCTCATGGACATGCCGGTGCATGCGCGCGCACCGCGTCTGGCACAGCGCCGCCAACCTTGGTGCAAACCATTGCATCAAGTGGTCTCCATGCAGTATAGCGCACACCATGGTGCGCCACGCATGGCACCAATGCCATGGAAAACCGGGCTTCAGCCCAGATGTTCGTCGCCCACCATGTGATTCGGCGCGAAGTACACACGCTGGATGGCGATGATCGACTTCGCGTCGAGGATGGTGCCGTTCTTGACCATGTGGAACGCTTCTTCCGGGGTGAAATAGCGCACGGACGACATCAGGGCGTCATCGTCGTTGCCGGCATGCACCGCCTTGAGCCCCGAAGCGAAGAACAGCGCGGTGTACTGCGTGGAATAGCTCGGGGTGTTGATGAAGCGGCAGAACTGCGTGAGGCGCTCGGCCTCATACCCCACTTCCTCCGCAAGCTTGCGCTTCGCCACATCCAGCGGACGCTCCCCTTGCTTGATGGCATGCCCAGCGGGAATCTCCAGTGTCCAACGGTGCACGGGGATGCGGTATTGCTCGATGAGCGGGATCAGCCCATCGTCGGTCAGACCAATGACCCCGACCGAATCGCCGTTGTTCTTGTGCACGATGAGGCGGTCGAAATGACCGATGTCACGCGAATCGAACGATGTGCGGTCGATGTCGAAGTAATGGCCGGACAGAATGGTCTCACGTGATTCCTCAGTGACAGGAGCGGCGCGCCATGGATCGAACCTGCGGTATGTGGCTTTGCTCATGATGTTCCTTTCAACCTTGAACAGCTGTGTCCATTGTACGCACAGGGTCTTTGCACGTTCCGCACCAGCGAACAAGACCATGTGCCGGACGGCTTCATGAGGTCAGGGCCTGTATTCGAGCAAGTCCCCCGGCGTGCAGCCCAGCGCTTCGCAAATCGCGGCGAGGGTGGAAAAACGGATCGCATTGATGTGGTTGTTCTTGATTTTCGACAGGTTCGCCTGCGTGATGCCCACGCGCCCCGACAACTCGGTCAACGACACCCCGCGTTCAAGCATGATGCGGTCGAGATGCACCACAATATGCGAATCATCGAAGCGCTGTACCATAATCCGCCACGGTCCTTCCACGCTGGTCCCTGCTGCCTGTGCCGTGGCTTCCATACACACGGCGCATATGGTCACCATCGGCACATATGCAAGGAGGCCCGCTTTTCAGCGGGCCTCCGGTTGTGCCCCCGGTGGGACTCGAACCCACACTGTACAGATTTTGAGGCTGTCTCCTCTACCAATTGGGATACAGGGGCGTGCGCCTTGCGGCAACAATTGACGACTATACCACATGCATCGACGGACACACCACACGCTGGCGTATTCATGGCAATGAACGAACCGGGAGACGACTGCGGGCCGGGTACCTGATCATGTAGACACCCGGCCCACAGCGGCTATCGGGGCATTCCAGCCATGTGGAGTGCCTTCAGCGTTTGCAATCAGTCGCAGGCGCCAACCGTGTGCACGTAGATCGTGTCGGTGCGGCCCGGCTTGTGGTCACCCTGGGCGGAGCTGAGCACCACGATCTTGTCGCCGTTGGAGACCTTGCCGGCCTTGCGCAGCACTTCGTCGGTGAACACCATGAGGTCGTTGCGGGACATGTCATGGTAATCCTCGTCGAGCAGCAGGCCTTCGGTGCCCCAGCTCAGCGCGAGCCAGTGGTAGGTGTGCTCGTTGGTCGTCAGGCCGTAGATCGGAGTGGCCGGGCGTTCACGGGAGACGCGGTGCACAGTGGAACCGGTCTGCGTGTAGGCCACGATCGCCTTGGCGTTGAGCTTCTCGGCCAGGTCGACAGCGGCCGACGAGACGGCGCCGGTGCTCGACATGTCGAGGTCCTTGAGCTTCGGAATGCGGTCGAAACCGTGCTCGGTGGCATAGCCGGAGATACGGCTCATCGTCACCACGGTCTCGGTCGGGTATTCACCGACGGCGGTCTCGTTTGACGTCATCGTGGCGTCGGCGCCGTCGAGCACGGCGTTGGCGCAGTCGGAGGCTTCCGCACGGCTCGGCACCGGGGAATGCACCATGGAGCCGAGCACTTCGGTGGCCACGATGACCGGCTTGGCGTACTGGCGCGACAGCTCGATGCAGCGCTTGGTGACAAGCGGCACCTCTTCGAACGGCATTTCCACGGCCATGTCGCCACGGGCGACCATGATGCCGTCGAACACCTTGACGATGTCTTCGAGGTTCTCCACGGCCTGCGGCTTCTCGATCTTGGCGACGATCGGGATGCGGCGACCCTCTTCGTCCATGATCTCGTGGGCTCGGTCGATGTCGGTCGCGAAACGCACGAACGACATGGCGATGATGTCGGCGCCGGTCTGGATGGCCCAGCGCAGGTCGTTCTCGTCCTTCTCGGTCAGGGCGGGCAGCGACACCGCGACGCCCGGCAGGTTGATGCCCTTGTGGCTGGAGACCGGCCCGGCGACAATGACCTTGGTGTGCACGTTGTTGCCTTCGACCTTCGTCACCTCGAGACGGACCTTGCCGTCGTCGATGAGGATCGGGTCACCCGGATGGCAATCGCCCGGCAGGCCCTTGAACGTGGTGGACGTGATGTGTTCATCGCCTTCGACGTCATCGGTCGTGATGATGAACTCCTGGCCTTCCTTGAGCTGCACCTTGTCTTCGCCTTCGGCGTTCTTCTTGAACCAGCCGCAGCGGATCTTGGGGCCCTGAAGATCGACGAGGACCGCCACGTTGCGGCCGGTGGTCTTGGAGGCTTCGCGCACGTTGTTGTACACACGCAGATGGTCTTCCGGGGTGCCGTGCGAGCGGTTGAGACGGGCCACGTCCATTCCCGCTTCGACGAGCGCGGTGAGGTTTTCGAGAGATTCAGTAGCTGGACCGATGGTATCTACGATCTTTGCTTTACGCATGAATGCCTACCTATTCTGTGTTGTTTCTTCGGGGGTCGCCCGAATGCCTTTTTCAGCTTACTCCACGGTGGCGCTTTGGAGTGATTTCGCGGAGCGTCATATGTGAGCGCTCACATTCTCCGTTGTACCGGTATGTGGGTACATCGGGGCACAACCGCGGGTCATTTGGATTCGACGGATTTCATTTTGACGACGCTCGCCAGGGCCGCGCCGCCGATCGCGAGCACAATGACCGCGAGCGAAAGCCATGTCGGCACTTCGGGCACCGCCGTGATCGGCTGCCCGTGGTTGATGAATGGCAATGTGTTGCCGTGCAACGCCTCCAGGATGAGTTTGACACCGATGAATCCGAGCACCACGGAAAGGCCAAGCGGCAGGTAGACGAGTTTGTCAAGCAAGGCCCCAAGCAGGAAGTACAGCTGCTGCAGACCCAGCAGCGCGAAGACGTTCGACGTGAACACAAGGAACGGGTCCTTCGTCAGGCCGAAAATCGCCGGGATCGAGTCAAAGGCGAACATGACGTCGGTCGTGCCGATCGTCAGGAACACGAACAGCATCGGCGTCCAATACTTGACGCCGTTCTTCGTGACGCGCAGCTTCTCCCCCTCGTAGTCGTTGGTGATGCGCGAGAACTTGCGCAGGACGCGGATGAGGGCGTTCTCATGGAACTCCTCGTCGTCGTCCTCGCCGCGCGCCACCTTGACTGCCGTATAGATCAGGAAGGCGCCGAAAAGGAAGAACACCCAGGTGAACCGTTCCACGAGCGCGGCGCCGATGAGGATGAACACGCCTCGCAGCACGAGCGCGATCGTGATGCCGACCGACAATACGAATTTCTGCAGTTTCTTCGGCACGGCGAAATTCGACATGATGATGACGAATACAAAGAGGTTGTCGATGCTGAGCGAGTATTCGGTGAGCCAGCCCGAGTAGAACTCGATGGCGGGCTTGGCCCCGGCGATCCACCAGATCAGACCGCCGAAGACGAGGGCCATCGCCACAAAGAACACGATATGCTGTACGCATTCCTTGGTGGAAGGCACATGCGGGCGCCTGCCCAGCACGAACAGGTCGACGATGAAGAAGGCGGCCAGCACAATGTATGTGCCGATCATGAACGCTACGGGTGTCTCAGCCATAAGCCACAAGCTTACGGAGTGTCGGCGACGGGACTGGAGTCCCGCCGCCATGCGCATCTACCGCTTCGCTTCGGTCATGGCGCGCAGCTCCTTCTTGAGGTCGCGGATCTCGTCGCGCAGGCGCGCCGCAAGCTCGAATTGGAGCTGTTCGGCGGCCGTGTGCATCTGGTCGGAAAGCTGGCGGATCAGATCGGCCAGATCCTGCGCCGGCAACCCCGCCTTGAGGATCTCCTCATGGCGGCGGTCGGCCTCCTCGGCACTGATCGAGGGAACACCCAGATGCGAGTTGCCGGCCTTGTTGGCGTTGCGGTAGCCGCCTTCGAGCAGTGTCTGCGTATCCACGTCCTCTTTCGCGAGCATGTCGTTGACATCGCTGATCTTCTTGATGAGCGGCTTGGGGTCGATGCCATGTTCCTTGTTGTAGGCGATCTGGATCTCGCGGCGGCGGTCGGTCTCCCCGATCGCCTTGTCCATGGCCGCCGTGATCTCGTCGGCGTACATGATCACCGTGCCCGACACATTGCGGGCGGCACGTCCGATCGTCTGGATAAGCGAACGGTACGAGCGCAGGAAGCCCTCCTTGTCCGCGTCGAGGATGGCCACGAGCGAGACCTCGGGCAGATCGAGGCCTTCACGCAGCAGGTTGATGCCAACGATCACGTCGATCTTGCCTTCGCGCAGTTCGCGCAGCAGTTCGACACGCCGCAGCGTATCGACATCGGAATGCAGGTATTCGACCTTGATGCCGCGTTCGAGCAGATAATCGGTCAGGTCCTCGGCCATCTTCTTGGTCAGCGTCGTGACGAGCGTGCGCTCGTGCTTCGCCACGCGGTCCTTGATTTCTGCGAGCAGATCGTCGATCTGACCTTCGACCGGCCGCACCTCGACCTTGGGATCGACCAAGCCGGTCGGGCGGATGATCTGCTCGACCACGCCGTCACTCAAGCCGAGTTCGTAATCACCGGGCGTCGCGGAAAGATAGACGGTCTGCCCCACGCGGTCCAGGAACTCGGGCCATTTGAGCGGCCGGTTGTCCATGGCCGACGGCAGGCGGAAGCCATGCTCGACGAGCGTGCGCTTGCGGCTCGCGTCGCCTTCGTACATCGCGCCGATCTGCGGCACGGTCACATGCGACTCGTCGATGACGAGCAGGAAGTCGTCAGGGAAGAAGTCGAGCAGGGTGTGCGGCGGCGTGCCGGGCGCACGGCCGTCGAAATGGCGCGAATAATTCTCCACGCCCGAGCAGACGCCCACCTGCGCGAGCATCTCAAGATCGTACGTGGTGCGCATGCTCAGGCGCTGCGCCTCGAGCTCCTTGCCCTGTTTGCGCAGTTCGGCCACGCGCTCGTCGAGTTCCTTCTGGATCGAGGTGAGCGCGCGTTCCATGCGCTCCGGGCCCGCCACATAATGCGAGGCCGGGAAGATGTGCACTTCGCTCTCCTGCCCGATCACATCGCCGGTCAGGGGGTGCAGGGTGGAAATGCGGTCGATTTCGTCGCCGAAGAACTCGATGCGGATCGCGAGCTCCTCGTACACCGGGATGATCTCCACCGTGTCGCCGCGCACGCGGAATGTGCCACGGGCAAAGGCGATGTCGTTGCGTTTGTACTGCATGTCGACGAACTGGCGCAGCAACGTGTCGCGATCGATCTGCTGGCCTTCCTTGAGGAACAGCATGCGGCCCGCGTATTCCTCCGGCGTGCCGAGTCCATAGATGCACGAGACCGTGGCGATCACCACGCAGTCGCGCCGCGTGAGCAGATTCGCCGTGGCGGCGTGGCGCAGGCGCTCCACGTCGTCGTTGATGTTGGAATCCTTCTCGATGTAGGTGTCGGTCTGCGGAATGTACGCTTCGGGCTGGTAGTAGTCGTAGTACGAGACGAAGTAGCTGACGGCGTTGTCGGGCATCAGTTCGCGGAACTCCGCGCACAGCTGCGCGGCGAGCGTCTTGTTCGGCTCGATGATCAGTGTGGGACGCTGCAGCCGTTCGATCATCCACGCGGTGGTGGCGGTTTTGCCGGTGCCGGTCGCGCCCATCAGCACGACGTCGTTCTCGCCGTTCTCGATGCGCGTGGCGAGTTCTTCAATCGCTTGGGGCTGGTCGCCGGAAGGCTTGTACGGCGACTTGACCACGAACGGTCTGTTGGTGCGCTCGATATTGAATCCCATGGCGATCCTTACTCCTCGTCGAACCATTCCTCAACGAGGTTATCAACATAATCGAACATCTGTTCTAACGGCTGTGTCGCGTCGATGACGACATTGGCGTACCGCAGCCGGGAGGCGTCACTCCCCTGCTCCCGCACGCGGATCCGCGCCTGCGCCTCAGACATGCCGCGCGTCTCGACGAGCCTGCGCACACGCACTTCCTCCGGCGCCACCACGCAGGCCACGGCGTCGAACGCGAACGGTATCGTCTCCATGACTTCGCCCAGCAACGGAATGTCATGGACGATGACGTGCCTGCGGCCATCGCCGACAAGGACGCGCTCCTTGTTTCGGGCGAGCTCATAGACCTGCGGGTGCATGATGCCATTGAGTGTGGCGACTGCGTTTTGCGGCGCATCATCCCCGAACACACGCCCGGCCAACGCGCGGCGGTCGACACCGCCCTGATCGTTCAGGATGCCGGGACCGAACGCCTCCACAAGCGGGTTGATCGCCGGCGAGCATGGTTCCTGCAGGATATGTGCAAGGAAGTCGTAATCAATCACATCGGCGCCGTCTTGGGCCATTCTGGCCGCGACAGTGCTTTTGCCTGCGGCGATGCCGCCCGTGAGCGCGATGCGCACGAACCGTTTCCCTTCGATGGTCTGCATGAGATGCCTCCTTATGTGCGCACACCACTCACAGGTCCCATATGGCAGGAGGCGCCATGCGCGCGTTGCGCATGGCGCCTCCTGCATCGAAGCTAGAGCTCAGCTGCTCACTTCTTCTCGCTCAGCAGCTGCTCACGCAGAGCGGCCAGCTGGTCGGAATCGGCGAGCGTGCCGGTGGACTCGGTCTCGGACGAGTAGTTCGAGGTTTCCTCGACCTTCTCTTCGTTGGCCGCGTTCTGGCCGTCCTCGGCGGCCGAAGCCTCGGCGTTCTCGAGTTCCTTCGCGACGAATTCCTTGTGCTGCTCCCACAGATCGTGAGCGGCGGCGTACTGGGATTCCCATTCCTCGCGCTGCTTCTCGTAACCGGGGATCCACTCGTTGGTGTTCGGGTCGAAGCCTTCCGGATACTTGTAGTTGCCTTCCTCGTCGTACTCCGCCGGCATGCCGTAGAGTGCCGGATCGAAGTCCTCGGAGCTCGGATCAACGGAGTCGTTGGCCTGCTTGAGCGACAGCGAGATGCGGCGACGGTCGAGATCGACGTCGATGACCTTGACGAAGACCTCTTCGCCCGGCTTGACCACGGTCTCGGGGTTCTCGACGTGGCGGTTGGCGAGCTCGGAGATGTGCACGAGGCCTTCGATGCCGTCTTCGACGGAGATGAAGACACCGAACTGCACGATCTTGGTGACCTTGCCACGCACGATCTGGCCGGGGACGTGGGTGCGCGCAAAGCGCTGCCACGGATCTTCCTGGGTGGCCTTGAGCGACAGCGAGATGCGCTCGCGGTCGAGATCGACGTCGAGCACCTCGACGGTGACCTTGTCGCCGACCTTGACGACCTCGGACGGGTGGTCGATGTGCTTCCAGGACAGCTCGGAGACGTGGATCAGGCCGTCAACACCGCCCAGATCGACGAATGCGCCGAAGTTGACGATGGAGGACACCACACCTTCGCGGATCTGGCCCTTCTTGAGCTGCGAGAGGAAGGTCTCGCGCACTTCGGACTGGGTCTCCTCGAGGTACTGGCGGCGGGACAGGACCACATTGTTGCGGTTCTTGTCGAGCTCCAGGATCTTGGCCTTGATCTTCTGGCCAATGTACGGCGACAGATCGCGGACGCGACGCATCTCGACGAGCGAGGCCGGCAGGAAGCCACGCAGACCGATGTCGACGATGAGGCCGCCCTTGACGGCTTCGATGACGGTGCCTTCGACAACGCCGTCCTCTTCCTTGATCTTCTCGATGTCGCCCCAAGCGCGCTCGTACTGTGCACGCTTCTTGGACAGGATCAGACGTCCTTCCTTGTCTTCCTTGGTGACGACAAGGGCTTCGATGGTGTCGCCGACCTTGACGACCTCATCCGGATCGACGTCCTTCTTGATGGAAAGCTCACGGGAGGGGATGACACCCTCGGTCTTGTAGCCGATGTCCAGGAGGACTTCGTCGCGATCGACCTTGACGACGGTGCCTTCAACCAGATCACCATCGCTGAAGTTCTTGATGGTGGAATCGACTGCCTTGATGAAGTCGTCGACGGTGCCGATGTCGTTGATGGCGACCTTTTCGACTTCTGTATTGTTCTGTGCCATTAATGTGGTTCTTACAAATAGTTGGATGGATAGGTTCGTTCTTCAGTTATGCGTCAGGCCGGCCTTTCAGTCAGCCAATCACCTATACTAACCGCAACCATGCCCAAATCATTCCATGGATTTCGGGCGTGTCGCGGGTGCTTCAGGCAAGCCCGGCCCAGCGCTCCGCGGCCTCGACCACGTTGCGCAGCAGCATGGCCCGGGTCATCGGCCCCACCCCGCCTGGATTGGGGGTGTATGCGCCGGCCACATCGTAACAGCCGTGATCCACGTCACCCTTGATGCGCATGCGGCCCGTCTGGTCGTCATAAACCCGCG
The DNA here is from genome assembly GCF_004155535.1 of Bifidobacterium pseudolongum subsp. globosum. GTDB lineage: Bacteria > Actinomycetota > Actinomycetes > Actinomycetales > Bifidobacteriaceae > Bifidobacterium > Bifidobacterium pseudolongum_C. Next base: position 283,669 of record NZ_RYUH01000010.1, read on the forward strand.
AGACACCCACATCGACGAGCACCGCACCGGGCTTGACGTCTTCGGGTGTGACAAACCCCGCCTTGCCCACCGCCGCGACCACCACATCCGCCGAACGGATGTGGGAGGCCACGTCCCGCGTGCCGGTATGGCACAGCGTGACGGTGGCATCCACTTCGCGCCGCGTGAGCATCAGGCCGATGGTACGGCCAATCGTGATGCCACGCCCCAGCACGCACACCTCCTTGCCATGCAGGTCCACGCCGTAATGGTCGAGCAGCTCAATCACACCACGGGGCGTGCACGGCAGTGGCGTGGTCAAAGGTCCGCTCGTATGCAGCACGAGTTCGCCGAGATTGAACGGGTGCATGCCATCGGCGTCCTTGGCCGGGTCGATCGCATCGATGACGGCATTGGCGTCAATGCCCTGCGGCAGCGGCAACTGCACAATATATCCAGTGCATGCGGGATCGGCGTTGAGCGCGCCGACGACGTCGAGCAGCTCCTCCTGCGTGGTGTCCGCCGGCAAATCGTGCCTGATCGAGGCGATGCCGATTTCCTCGCAATCCTTGTGCTTGCCGGCAACGTATTTGACCGAGCCCGCGTCTTCGCCCACAAGCACCGTGCCGAGCCCGGGAACCACGCCATGGGCGCGCAGACGCTGTACACGCTCAGCCAAATCGGCCTTCACTTGCGCCGCCACCGCTTTGCCGTCGAGTATGATTGCCATGAGAAAAGCACCTTTCCTGTTCGATTCGCTTCGCCATATCGTAGGACGTGGGGAGCCCGCGCCGCCGTGCCGTCTCATGATGGTGCGGCATACGGGATGCATCGCATCAACGGAGGACAACACCATGACGCACACACGATTCCATTCACGCATCCGCATGGCCATGGGAGCGCTGTGCGCCATGGCCATGGTGCTGGCGGCAGCCGCCTGCAGCTTCAACCCGCAGCCTGAGCACCCCACTGCGAGTGCGTCGCAGACCACCACAGGCCCCATCACGCTCGTCGCCTCCCTCAACCAATGGGGGTCGCTTGCCGCCGCGATCGGCGGTGATGACGTGAAGGTGACGTCGATCCTCTCCTCGACCACGGTCGACGCCCATGACTTCGAACCCACGGCGCAGGATGTGAAGGCGTTGCACAACGCCGATGTGGCGCTCGTCAACGGCGCCGGCTACGACACCTGGGCGAGCAAGAACATGGCGTCGTCCACAACGTGCATCTCCGTGAGCGACATCGTGGGCGCCATGGATGGCGACAACCCCCACCTGTGGTTCTCACGCGACGCCCGCTTCGCCATCGCGAGCGAACTGGCCGACACGTTCAGCCGCCTGCGTCCGGACGAGAAGAAGACGTTCTCGAAGAACCTCAAAGCATGGCAGACGCGTGAAGACACGCTGGAACGCCATATCCACGAGTTCAGCAAGGCGCATCCGGATACGACGTACGCCGCCACCGAGGACGTGGCGTATTACCTCATGAGCGACATGGGGTTCGAGGACCGCACGCCGCAGGGGTACACGCAGGCGATGATGAACGACGCCGAGCCCACCGCCGCGGACATGCGCGATTTCAAGGCATTGCTCGCCGACGATGGTGTGGACCTGTTCATCAACGGCGCACAGACCGCCACCGAACTGACCGACGGCCTTGTCAAGGACGCCCGGAACGCGAAGATTCCGGTGCAGACCGTCACCGAGCAGATGCCCAGCAATTACAAGACCCTTACCGACTGGATCGAGGTGCTCTTCACACAGATCACCGAAAAAGTCGATCCGTCGTTCGTCCCCTCGGCTGAGGATGATGAGTCCGCATCGAGCGAGAACCCCAGCCCGCAGGCGAGCACGGACACCAGTTCACCTGCGGACGCCGACTGAGCGGCGCCGAGACGTACACACTGCACGCAAAGGAGCACTGATGGAACAGACGCGCACGCGCGTCACCGCGGACGATCCATGCATCGTCTGCACCGACGCCGCGATCCGCCGCGGTGACACCACCATATGGAGCCATGGCACCTTCGCCATCCCCCGCGGCACCGTGACCGCGGTCGTCGGCACGAACGGCGCCGGCAAGACGACGCTGCTCAACGCCGAACTGGGGTTGATCCCACTGTCGCATGGCAGCATGCGCGTGCTTGGCGGAGCGCCGGGCACGAACAACGCGCGCATCGGCTATGTGCCGCAAAGCTATACGTCAGACATCGACTCGAGCCTGACCGCCGAACAATCCGTGCTTTTGGGGTTGACCGGCACCCGGTTCGGCATCCACCCTGTCACGCGGGCGCAGCGGGCGAAGACGCGTGAGGCCATGGAGTTCACCGGCATCGCCGACAAAGCGAAACTGCGCCTGTCCGAACTGTCGGGGGGCCTGCGCCAACGTGTCGCCATCGCCCAGGCTCTCGTGAGCGATCCCGAACTGTTGATGCTCGACGAACCGCTCGCCAACCTCGACTTGGCGAGCCAACGCGCCACGGTGCGCATCCTCGCGCAGCTCAATTCCGAGCTCGGCATGACGATCCAGATCGTCGCCCATGACCTCAACATGCTGCTGCCCATCCTGGATGGTGCAGTGTACCTGCTTGATGGGCACCCGCATTACGCCCGCCTCGACCAGGTGCTCGACTCCGATCTGCTCACCCACCTGTACGGCACGACGGTGCAGGTCGTGACCACCCCGCAGGGCGACATGTTCGTGACTCCGGCGCTCACCAGGCCGGATGCTTCCGCCGACACGCACCGCACCGATGAAGTCGCGCAATTCCATCACCATGAATACGACCACGACCGCGCACAGTAGACGGTAGAAAGACCTTGTGCACATGAATTCACTCACCTACGACCCGCAGTGGGTCTCGACCATCACGTCCCCCTTCATGCTCAACGCGTTCATCGCCGGGCTGTGCATCGCGCTCGCCGCCGGCGTGGTGGGGTATTTCACCATCGCACGCAATTCGACGTTCGCGGCGCACGCCTTGGCGCACATCGGCCTGCCCGGCGCCACGGGGGCGGTGCTGCTGGGGCTTCCCGTCTCGTTCGGCATGGGCGCGTTCGCGCTTGGCGGCGCCTTGGTGATCGCGGCCCTGGGCAAACGCGCCTCGCAACGCGAGATCGCCACAGGGACCGTGCTCGCCTTCGCCACCGGCCTTGGCCTGTTCTTCGCCCGTATGTCCAGCTCCGCCTCACAGCAGTTCCAATCCATCCTGTTCGGATCCATCCTCACGGTCACCCCAGGTCAGATCATCGGATTCGCGGTATTCGATGTGGTGCTGCTGGCCGTGCTTGCCGTCACGTACCGCCCCCTGCTGTTCAGTTCGCTTGACGAGCAGGTGGCCCAGGCGAAGGGCGTGCCGATCGGACTGATGAATGTGCTGTTCATGGCGGTGCTCGCCGGGGTGATCACGATCGCCGTGCCGGCTGTGGGTACGTTGCTTATCTTCGCGCTTGTGGTGACCCCCGCCGCCACCGCCACGATGGTCACGACCACGCCGATGCGCGCGATTGTCGTCTCCACCGCCCTGTGCCTCGTGTCGATCTGGGGTGGACTGGTGCTGTCGGCGATGTTCCCCGCTCCCCCGAGCTTCATCATCGTCGCGCTCTCCACACTGTTCTGGGGCATTGCGAAAGGCATCGAGGCGGCGCGCCACCGCACGACGTGAGTTGCAGGCGCGTCTCTACCGCACTTCGACGAGCGCGGTGGCCGTGGCGGCGATGCCTTCGCCGCGGCCGGTGAAGCCCATGCCATCGGTCGTGGTGGCGGTCAGTGAGACCTGACATCCGCAGATCGCGGACAGCTGCGCTTCGGCTTGGGCACGCCGGGGTCCAAGTTTTGGCCGGTTGCCGATGACACACACGGCGATGCTGCACGGGACGCACCGATGGTCGTGTAGATGTTCCATCGTACGGGTGAGCATCGCGGTACCGCTCATGCCAGCGCCTTGAGACGATTCTCCCACACCGAACAATGTGCCGATGTCACCCAGATGGGCCGCAGAGAGCAGCGCGTCGATCATGGCGTGCACCACCACGTCACCATCGGAATCACCTTCGATTCCGTTGCCGCTCCACGCAAGGGTTGCGAGCATAAGGGGCCGGGGATCACGCTCGTCGGCGAACCGATGCGCGTCGAACCCCTGCCCCATGCGCAACGATTCGTTCACTTCTTCTTCGACTTCTTGTTTTCGGACTCCAGACGGGCCAACGTGTCGGCGGCGGCCTCTTCAGGGGCCTGCGTGTGATGGTCCTCGTCGCCCGGCTGCGGCTCGGAGTAGCCGAGGTTGACGTCGAGCAGACGCTGCGCCTCTTCCTCCTCGAGTTTCTCCGACAGGGCGATCTCGGATGTCAGAATGCTGCGGGCCTTGGTGAGCATACGCTTTTCGCCCGCGGAAAGACCATGTTCGTCCACGTCTCGCTGCGCGAGGTCACGCACAACCTCGGCGATCTTGTTCACGTCGCCGGTCGAGATCTTCTCGACGTTCAGCTTGTAGCGACGCGACCAGTTCATCTCTTTCTCGATGATCGGCGTGCGCAGAATCTCGAAGACCTTCGCCACCTCGTCACCGTCGACAATGTCGCGCACGCCGACCTTCTTGACGTTGTCCACCGGCACGAAGATCTCCAGATCGTCGCTTGACAAGACCGAAAGCTTGAGGTACTCACGGGTCACACCCTTGACCGTTCGTTCGGTCACGGCTTGGACCTTCGCCGCACCGTGACGTGGATACACGACCATGTCGCCGACCTTGTAACCCATGAATCCTCCGTGAGAATAACCATAAAACCCGAACAATTATGGCACTTTCGGTGGACTTGTGAAGTTTTGTTGAAAAAACAGGCGTAATTTACGCAAAACGCGCTCCATGAGCGCCGCGACTGGCTTATTCTCGTTACATGACTAACAATACATTTGATATTCAGGCCATCGTCCCAGTCAACGACGATCAGCTGGACGCAGTGAGCCATGCTGCCTTCTACAACCCCCACGAAATCCTCGGTGGGCATCTCGGCTCCGGCCAGTACGAGGGCACGTGCACCATCCGTGTACTGCGCCCGAAGGCCCAGTCGGTGACGATCGTCACCAAGGACGGTGAGACGCAGGCCCAGCCGGAGCACAACGGTGTCTTCGTCGCCGTTGTGCCGGCCGTGAAGACCGACAACGGCTACAGTGTTCCCGACTACCGCATCCGCACCGTCGCAGAAGATGGCACGACGAGCACGCAGGACGACCCCTACCGCTATCTGCCCACAGTGGGCGACATGGACCTCTACCTGTTCGGCGAGGGGCGCCATGAACGCCTGTGGGAGGCGATGGGCGCACACGTGAAGCGCTACGACGACGCCATGGGTTCCGCGGACGGCACCGAAGGCGGACAGGTCGTCGGCACTGCATTCACCGTCTGGGCGCCGAACGCCCACGCCGTGCGTGTGGTCGGCGATTTCAACAATTGGGACGGCACCACCCACGCCATGCGCGAACTCGGTTCCTCGGGCGTCTGGGAGCTCTTCGTGCCGGGCGTGCAGGCCGGTGAGATCTACAAGTACCACATCCTCAACGCTTACAACAATTGGGAGATGAAGGCCGATCCGATGGAACGCTCGCATGAGATTCCACCGCGCACCGGCTCGATCGTGGTGGAATCGTCGCACACCTGGGATGATGACGAGTGGATGTCCAAGCGCGCGGCCACCGATCCGCACGAGGGTCCGATGAGCATCTACGAGGTGCACGCCAACAGCTGGCGTTCCGACGTGCATGACTACCGTGAGCTCGCCGACGAACTCGTGCCGTACGTGCTCAAGCTCGGGTACACCCATGTGGAGTTCATGCCGCTTGAGGAATACCCGTACTCCGGATCGTGGGGCTATCAGGTCACCGGCTATTATGCGGTGGATTCCCGTCTCGGCGGCCCCGACGACTTCAAGTACCTGGTGGACAAGTTCCATCAGGCGGGCATCGGCATCATCATGGACTGGGTGCCGGCGCACTTCCCCAAGGACGCCTTCGCGCTCGGCCGTTTCGATGGCACCCCGCTGTATGAGGACCCGGACCCGACGCGTGGCGAGCACCCGGACTGGGGCACCTACATCTTCAATTTCGGCCGCCGTGAGGTGCGCAACTTCCTCGTGGCGGACGCCTGCTTCTGGCTCGACGAATACCACATCGACGGCCTGCGCGTGGATGCGGTGTCGTCCATGCTGTACCTCGACTACAGCCGCGAACCGGGCCAATGGCACCCGAACAAGTTCGGTGGCCGCGAGAACCTCGAGGCGATCGACTTCATCAAGGAGGCCAATGCCACGGCGTACAAGAACAACCCCGGCATCGTCATGATCGCCGAGGAATCGACCGCGTACCCGGGCGTGACGGCCCCGACCGACCAAGGCGGCCTGGGTTATGGCCTCAAGTGGAACATGGGCTGGATGCACGACACGCTCGAATACCTGCATGAACAGCCGATCAACCGCAAGTGGCACCACGACGAGATCACCTTCTCGATGGTCTACGCCTATTCGGAGCATTATGTGCTGCCGATCAGCCACGATGAGGTCGTCTACGGCAAGGGCTCGCTCTTCGGCAAGATGCCGGGCGATGATTGGCAGCGGTACGCCGGCGTGCGCGCATTGTTCGCGTACCAGTGGGCACACCCGGGCAAGAACCTGTCGTTCATGGGCAATGAACTGGCACAGTATGGCGAATGGGACTACAACAGCCAGCTGGATTGGAACTGCCTGAACTGGCCGGACCACCGTGGCGTACAGGATCTGGTATGCGACCTCAACAAGCTGTATGTGCAGTCGCCAGCCCTGTGGAGCCAGGACTTCACCCCCGATGGCTTCCAGTGGCTCACGAGTGACGACAGCGACCACAATGTGCTGAGCTTCATGCGCATCGGCAAGAACGGCGAGCAGATGGTGGTCGTGGTGAACTTCTCGGGAACCGCCTGGCAGGAATACCAGGTGCCGCTGCCGCAGGGCGGCCGTTGGCGTGAGGTACTCACCACGGATGACAAGAAATACGGCGGTTCCGATATCCACAACACCGACATCGAAGCCAACGCGGGCGCGTACCACTCACGTGATTGGTCCACTCGTATCACTGTTCCGGCGCTGGGAGCCGTATTCCTGGTTCCGGACAACCAATGAGAGTAAGGACCAGAAGTCATGGCTTCCAAAAATGACAAACCTTCGCATACCGTCCTGGTCGTCGAAGACGAGCCGACACTCGCCTCGTCGATCGCTCAGCGGCTTTCGTCTGAAGGATGGGATGTGCGTGTGGCACAGGATGGCATCAGCGCCATTCGCGCGGCGGCGCAGGTGCACCCCGACCTCGTCGTCATGGATGTGATGCTCCCGGGCATCGACGGCGTCGAGGCCACCAAGCGCATCGTGGCGCACCGCCCGGTGCCTGTGCTCATGCTCACCGCGCGTGACGAGGAGACCGATGTCATCATCGGCCTGAGCGCCGGTGCGGACGATTACATGACCAAGCCGTTTTCGATGCGTGAGCTGCTGGCGCGCTGCAAGGCGCTGTTGCGCCGTGTGGAACGCGCCAAAGTGATCGCCAAGAACAGCGAGGACGCGAAGATCCTCGATTTCGGCTCGATTGTAATCGACCCGGCCACACGCCGTGTGACGCTCAACGACGAAGCCGTGCATCTGACCCCGACCGAATTCGACCTGCTCACGACCTTGGCGCGCAAGCCGAAGTCCGTGCTGACGCGCGAGCAGCTGCTCGAAGAGGTCTGGGACTGGGTCGACGCCTCCGGTACCCGCACTGTCGATTCGCATGTCAAGGCCCTGCGCCACAAGCTGGGTTCCAACACGATCAGGACCGTGCATGGGGTCGGCTACGCGTTTGAACCGCCGGAGCAGTGATGCCGACCACCAAATCCGGGATGGGGCGTGACGACGCACAACGCGACACCAAACGCCCCATCTCATTACGCGCAGAACTGACCATCCTGATCGTCGTTTCGAGCGTTTTGGCGTTCGTGCTCGCATGGATCGCCACGATGCTCGGATTGAACGGATGGATCGCACTGCCAATCGCCATCGCCGCGACGCTAGTGTTCACGTACGTCACCTCCCGGCATCTGACCCGTCCACTGTCCCAGATGATCGGTGCGGTGCAGGCCATGGCCGAAGGTGATTATTCCGCCCGCGTGCACATCAAGAAGAACAGCCGTGACGAAGTGGGCGAACTCGCCGATGCGTTCAACATCATGGCGGACGAACTCGAGCATGCCGACCAGATGCGGCGCGACATGATCGCCAACGTCAGCCATGAATTGCGTACACCGGTCTCGGCGCTGCAGGCGATGGTCGAGAACATGGCGGATGGCATCGTGGAACCGACCCCCGCGAACTTGGAGAGCATCCTCACACAGACCCACCGGCTTTCGGACCTCATCTCGTTCCTGCTGGACCTGTCACGTCTGGAAGCGGGCGCCGCAAGCCTGGAGATCGCGCCGATCAACCTCGCCGAGTTCATCAGCGAGACCATCGGGCCGCTCGAATACGCGGACACCGGCCATGGGCACACAATCGAACAGCGGATTCCCGATGACCTCAACCTGGAGGGCGACGAGGCACGGCTGCACCAGCTCTTCACCAACATCATCGCCAACGCGCTGAAGCATTCGCCCGACAACACGGCGATCCTGATCGAGGCCCACGGCGACGGCACGAACGACACCGTCGTGGTCAATGTGGTCAACTTCGGGTCGCATATCCCCGAATCGGTCCGCAACGACATCTTCCGCCGCTTCGTCAAAGGCAAGTCCGGCCCGGGAACCGAATCGGGCGGCACCGGCCTCGGCCTGTCCATCGCGCGTTGGGCGGCGCAACTCCATGGCGGCACCGTGCAGGTCATCGACGACCCCCGCGGCGTCAACTTCGAAATCGTGTTGCCCTGCTATCCGCAGATCGCCGAACAGGGCGACGACGAATCATGATCGATCCGGTGCCCGCGGCGGCGTATGGGCGAGGGCCAGCGCCGCGAGCACCGGATTGCCTTGTGCGCGCAGGACATCGATGCATTCGCGCATCGTGGCTCCCGACGTGACGATGTCATCGATGACGATGACCGGCATGCCTGCAGGCAAACGCACACCATTGCGGCAACGGATATGGCCGGTGACACGTTCACGCCTCCCCCGCGCGGACGCCGTCTGCACCGATTTGGTGCGTATGTGCCTGACCTCAAGTGCACACTGCACGCGCGCTTCCACTCCCCACGCGCACAACCGCTCGGCCAACGCCCCGGCGATCGGGTCAAGCTGACTGCGCCCCCGCGCGCAGATGGATCGCCACGACGACGGCGCAGGCACAACGGCCACAGCCCCCACTTGGTCGAGCGTGCTGCGCAACGGCTCGGCCTGCAGCAACGCCACCATGGCGTCACTGAACGGACCGTCGCATTCGGCGTCGCCATGGTCTTTCCATGCGAGCACCGCACGCCGCAACGGACCGCGATAGCTCCCGCACGCCATGCCGACCCCACACACCGTAGCCGGCAGATCGAAGCACACCGGCTGCACCAGACCGTGCATGCATGTGCCGCAGAGCACTTCATCCGGTGCGCCGCACCCCGCGCAGCCACGCGAGAACAGCACATCCCGTACAGCGCGCACGGCGCCTGTCAGTGCGCCGGCCGCGCCTGCCAGGCCGTTCATGCCATGCGCGGCTGGTGTGTGCCGTACCAGTCGATGATCGCGGTGCACAGGCGCAACGTCTCCTCTGGGCCGGTGACCCGAATGGCCATTGTGCCCGCTTTCGCCGCAGGGTAGTCGTTGCCGTCGGGGTCCAGCCTGTCACCGACGAACATCATCGACCCCACCGGCACATCGAGGATGCGCGCGAGCTCGCGTACGGCATAGGATTTGTCGATGCCACGGCCGGACACATCCACGCTTGTGGAGCCGCCGGAACGCACCAGAAGATGTGGTACGTCCCGCTGCACCGCCTGCGCGAGCCTGTTCTTCTTCTCATTGGTGGGATCCCAAGCCTCTTTGGCGTCCACGGGCGCTTGTTGGCCCAACGCGGAAAACGTGATCTGGCTGCCGCGGTCCTCGATGCGGTCGCCCCATGTGTGTTCCTCCCACAATCCCATGGCGCGGGCATGGTGTTCCAGCGATGCGATGGCCGCCCGACGGTCTTCGGGGTCGAGGTCACGCTGGTAGATGGGGGTCCATTCCCCTCCGGACCACCGGAAATAGCGGGTGCCGGTCGTGGGCATGAGATGGAGGTGCGTGCGGTCGGCATCGTCGGTGAGCACGTCGGTGACCTGGCTTTCCAGCAGCGGCATGGCGCCACCGGAGATGATGGCCACCGGCATCAGGGTCGTCAGCGTGGACAGCGCCTGCGCCATGTCCGGGTGCATCGGCTTCTTGGAACGGGCGAGGGTGCCGTCCAGGTCGAAGGCGGCCACACGCATCTTCTCGCATAGCGCATTGATGTCCACCTGCGCGCAATCCACGCTCACCGGTTCGCTCATGTTGCCTCCTTGTGTGACGGCAGGTCTTCCGTACAGTAGCTGTCTATCGTAGCATTGCCGTGCCGATGGCTTACAGTTGGAGGCATGCTACAACCTCCATGGAACGCCAAAGTCTACCGCAACCGTCATGGACGCGGGCTGCGCCGGCCGATGTTCGGCACGCGCCTGCCGCGGTACCGCACCAGAAGCGGCATGTTCGACGACATGGTGGTGGCCCAGATCCGCCGGCTGTCCGAAGCGTGGCCGGATCTGGTGGCACCGCTGCAGTTCGCCGTCGAGGATGTGCCGCCATCTGAGCCGGCGCCGTGGGAATCGGAACCGATGTTGTTCTCGCAGGGGTTCCCCGCCGAGCATGGCATACCGGCGCGCGTGGTGCTGTACCGCATGCCGTTGCAGGCCCACTCCCCCAACCGCATGGATCTGCAGTTCGCCATCCGCGATGAGCTTGTGGTGCGCATCGCTGAGCTCTACGGGCGTAGGCCTGACGAGATCGACCCCGATTTCGGTACCTGATGTCTGGTTCAGCGCACGATGGATGCGTCGTTTCGGGCGGTGACGGTCTGGCGTTGCACTTCCAACGATGCGGCGGGCAGGTATGCGATGCCGGCCAGACCGCTTTCGTCGATGGAGTCGTTCGTAAGGAACGCCCCCCATACCAACGATCCGGACTTCCCGGTCGTCTCCACCGCCACGACGCCTTTGCCGATGTCACCAGGGGTCAGTGTGACGGCCGAATTGGCGTCTACCTCCACCTCATGATCCCCTACCCGTTTGCCGGAGGCATCGTACCCCACGAAGGTCGCCGTGGCCTGCGACTCCTCCATGTTGGCGACCACCATATTCGCCGAGACATCTGCAGGAATCGCCAGTGCGGCTTGTTGTGTGGCCGGTTCGGCATTCACCACTGCATAATCCCGCTGTCCCTCGTCGCCGGAAGCCGTCACGCGCATCGCCAGCATGCAATCGTCATCGCTCTGCGCATAGACGGCAACCGCGCCCTTCGGCGCCTTCCCCACATCGTGGGTGGCCACCACGCCGGCGGCGATGGAGAACGAATCCATTGCCACAAGACCATGGTCGGTGATCCACGACAAGGTGACCTTCGTGTCGTGGCGCGCAAACGCATACACCGCGGCACCGTTCCATTCCTCCCCGATGGGCATGGCCTGCTCCGTCGAGGCGCTCCTCAACGGCATGATGAAGTCATTGCCCTTCGGTGTCAGCCCGTCCATCGCCACTGACCGGATCACCGCGCCGATCGGCGTGTTCTGGCTCGTGGCCGTGACATACAACGCCTGCTGTCCAGGGGCCGCGGCATTGAGCATGACGGTGCTGCGCCCATTGGCTGGAACGGTCACGGTGCTCGACGTGGCGAGCGCGATTTTCTCGCCCTCTGTGCCCCATGCGGCGATATCCACGGACGTCGGTTTGTCGGATGTGTTGGCGAGCATGAGCTGCTGTGTGTTTCCTGTGGTAGTGGCGGGCACCAGGAACCGCTGCTGCAACTGGGTGGTGACGCATGACGAGGCCGCCACACCCGGAAGATCGCCTTCAGTGGCCCACGATGCGAGAGCCCCTGTGGCCCCGGTGCCGCTTTGGGCGCTGAGCACACGGGTCTCCAGCACCGAAGGGTCTTTCGCGTTCTGTGCGGATGAGACGTAGGCCACCGTGCCGTCATCCTGGGTGGGGCTTTCGAGCACGTCCGCATCCACGCCTTCGGCATCGGTGAGGTTGCGCGACTGCGCATGGAAAATCGATCCGAACGCGGCGTAGCGGCGCCTCGATTGCAGATTGCCGACACTGGCCTGGAACTCCGTGTCGCCGAAGGCCTCGGTGTCAGCCAACCCCATCTGCGCGGGGCAGTACTGCACGATCTGCTTGGGGCTGACCGTCTCCCGCACCTCAACATTGGAGACTTGCGCCGTGTCCGCGCCCACGCCTTCGACCGGCAATACGGTCAGCCCCACAATGAGCGCCGCCACAATGGCACCTGTGGCGGTCGTGGCGATCGCTTTGCGCGCATGGTGCGCCTGGTCGATCGGCTTGCGGTTGGTGTGCGCGTTCATTCCTGTTCCTCCTTTGCGGCGGTGCGGCGCCGTGGAATGGCCACAAGGCAGTACAGCACCACGATGATGCCGAGGCACCAGAGCCATGCGGAACGCCACGGGCTGTGCTGGACCAGATGCTGTGCGCTGGCGTCGATGTGCTGGCTGGGGGTGGCGTTGAGCGTCAAACGGAAATAGGTGCCGTCAGTGCTGCCCACAACCGATTGCGTGCCTTGCGACGCCGTGACGTTGGCGAGCAATTGCTCGCTCGCGCGGGCGCTGATATCACCGGATGCACCGGTGACCACATAGATGCCGCCGAATCCCAGATCGCTCAACATGGCGATGGCATCGTCATCGCTGTTCGCCAGCAGATGCGCGCTCAACCGGGCCAATTGCTCATCGTCCGTGTCATGCTGCAGACCGTACGCCGCGCTCACCCGGTATGCCGGCGAGCTGTCGATCAGATCGCCGCGCCCTGTGCGCATGACCGAGTATTCGATGGTGCCATTGCCGCTCGCGCGCAACGCGAGGACGCGGCGGTCGCTCTGCTGGTCCAGATAGTCGCGTGCGACCATCGGCAAGCCCGAACCGGTGATGCCAATGCCATCGCGGGCAGCGATGGACCAGCCATACCAGCAGCATGAGGCCGTGGCCACGGCGAGCAGCACGGCGATGGCCGCGCGCCCGATACGGCCGGCGGAGAATGGCGATGCAGGCTCTTCCGTGAACCGATTGAACGGTTTGACCGCCGAGCCCGCCATCAACGCCGCCGAACCGAGAAGTCCGCATGCGGCGAGCGCCACACCGGGTAGCACCGAGCCGCCGGCCACACCGTAGGGCATAACAGCCACGACAACGGCTGCGGAAACGATGGCGAGCGCGAATCCGCAGATCGCCACCGTCCACAGGATCCGGCATGCGCGGAACATGGACGGGCGGAACAGGGCGACGATGGCGACGATGACGATCAGGATCATCGTGATGATGATGCACGCGTCGCGGATGCCGTCCGGTGTGGCCCATGCCGACCATGTCTGCGGTGCGTCGATGCCGAAGGTGCGCCAGATGAGCGCGTTGAGGTTGAGGATCTTCGGGGTGCCGTTCACCGTGGCGACCGGCACCATGATGTCGCCGAACAGCTGGCGCCACATGCCGTCGGCCCCGTACCGCACGGCGTTGACGAGCGTCGGCGCCAACGCGAAGGCCGCCGGGAACGGAATCAGCAGCAGCATGAGGCGGTGGCGGCGCACGAAGACGAGGAACGCCACGAAGATCACGATGAGCGCCAGCAACAATTGCGGTTCGGCCGCGACGGCGGGGATGAACATGAGGGCGGACGCCGCTGCGGCTTGGATCGATGAGCGCGGGTTGACGGGGGCTTCGGTGCGGTACAGGCCGACCGCCTTGAACGACAACGCCAATGCGCCGGGCAGGAACACCATGACGGTGAGCATCGGCAGGTTCGCTTCGGCGTAGAGTCCGAAGGCGAGCGCGCATCCGTACCACAGCAGGCCGCACAGCACACGGACGGTGTCGGAGCGGGTGACCACGCCGGCGAGCGCCCAGAACGACAGCACGCACAATGGCGCCGAGAGGAAGAAGATGAGTGCCATCGCCACACTCACATGACCACCGGTGCACACGCTGCATACCATGAGCACAAGGAGCCATGGCGTTGGGGGCACTGGGATGCCGGTGCCGATGCCGAACACCCATGGCGTGGTGGCCGATTCCACCAGTTGACGGAATGTCGCATCGGTCGGCAGCAGCTGGTTGGAGTACATCGAAGTGTCGGCGAACGCGTACCGCAGAATGCCCCAGTACATGATGACGGTGCAAATCAAGGCAAGCAGCGCCGCTGTGGCCGCAAGCGCCCAGCGCCGGATGAGGCGCGCACGCAGATGGGCGGTGGCAAGCGGGTCGAGCACCACATTGTTGCATTGGTCGTTGAATGCGTCGATGCGCGCATGCCATTGCCGGATCTGCTGCCGGTCGGCGGTCAACGGCGCCAAGGCACGCCGGGGCACGGTGCTCACCTTCTTGAGGCGGTGGCGTGCGCTGAGCGCCCCGGGAATGCCGCAGAGCGCGATCCAAGGCATGCACAGCGTGCACCACGCACGGTATGGGTTTTTACGAAACAGCAGGCGGATGGCGCTCGCGGCCGCGATGATGAGGCCGGCGATCCAGGCCAATGGCCACCACAAGGCGTTGATGTCGGTATACCGGTACTTCTGTTCACCGGAAAGCTGTGCCATCGAAGTGTTGGTGGCATCATCCTGATCGATCGGTTCGCCGCCTTTGGACCGCACGCCGTCCCACCGGGCGCGACGGTGCGCGATACGGGCCTGCGGCACGACGACCACACGCTTGCCGTTGCGGCACAACCTACGGCAGAAGTCGTCGGATTCGTCGAATGTGCCGAACCACGGATTGACGCCGTCCACGACGGTCACCGTGTTCACCGGCACGAGGGCGCCGGCGAGCGAGACAGCGAACACGTCACGGCGTGTGTCATATTGCTCCTGATCGGGTTCGCCGTCCACGACGAGCGTCGTCACACGGTGTGAGGCGGCATAGGCACCGACCGCATGCAGGTGTGCGCCTTCCCAGTCGAGTTGTTTGGCGCCGAGCAACGCGGCGGTGGGTGTGTTGCGCCACGCGTCGAGCAAAGCCTCGAGGCAGCGGTCGTCGGCCGGCCGCGAATCGTCGTGCAACAGCCACAGCATCTTCGTCGAGGTGTCGACCTGCGCGGTGCGCAGCACCTTGGCCACCGCGTCCGCAAACGATTTGGCCTGGGTCACGCGCACAAGCTGCACGCTGATGCGTTGCGGTTCCGGCACCTCCTGATAGACCTCGGCCACTGTGGGGATGATCTCGAAACTGGTCTGCACGGACTGGACGGTGTTCCCAGAGCAATCGGCGATGACGATCGTCGACGGCAACACGCTTTGCCGCAGCACCGATGCCAACGTGCGGGGCAGGAAACGCAGGTCGTGCTCCACGGTGATCACCGCGGTGACGTTCGTCACCGCCCGCTGGTCGTGTGAGTATGGGCGCGATGCCAACGCCTCGCCGATCACTTGCTGGATCTCGCTGTTACCTGAGAGGGTCATAGTTGACAGTGTACGCAACAGGGTATATTCACCCGCCCGCATACCGCTGCATACAGGGGGCTGTGGAGGCCGGCGCACATGAGAATCGAGCCGCTTCTCACATACATGCCTTATAATCGCAGAAGATTGCGGCTCGACGAGGGGCAGTGGGTGTGTTGCTCGCAGTGTTCCCGTGAGGCGCGACCGATGTCGACACGGAAAGGCGAACCTGTGGCTTCCCATAGCACAAAAGACACGCAGCAGACGAATCCGGGCTCGGCGGTGCCACGCCGCCCACGCCATAGCGCCATCGCCTACACCATCCGCCACCGCGCGCGCATGGTCATCGCATGCCTCATCGCCGGTGTACTCGTCTTTTGGGGCACAGTGGCCGCGGCCACGTGGTTCAATATCGACCACGCAGTGCAGGAGCGCCGCGTGGACTCACACTTCGAGCACCAGGAGTACCTCGATCCCAATGCCGGACAGCCGATCCGTTTCGTGCTGATCGGCCAGGATTCCCGAGACGCCGGCAATGCGGACATCGCCGGGGACGGCGCCGAGAACGCCGGTGTGCACAATGCCGACACGACGATGGTCGTCGAGATCGCCGCCGACCGCCAGTTCATCAACCTCGTCTCGATTCCGCGCGATTCGCTTGTGGACGTGCCGAGCTGCACCACGTCCCAAGGTACGATCCCCGCCCAGTACGGCGTGATGTTCAACTCGATTTTCAGCACCGCCTATGCTGTGGGCGGAGACCTGTCGTCCGCGGCGAGCTGCACGGTGAGCGCCATCAATTCCCTGACCGGCCTGGACATCTCCAACTTCATCGTCGTCGACTTCAAGGGCCTTGCCGACATGATCGACGCGATCGGCGGCGTGGACGTGTGCATCCCAGTGCATACCGTGGACGCCAATACGGACATGGACCTGTCGAAGGGCATGCACCACCTCGACGGCAAATCAGCCACCAACTACGCGCGCATGCGCTACGGCACCGGCACCGACGGTTCGGACATCATGCGCACCACGCGCCAGCAATACCTGATCAAATCGTTGTTCAACGAGGCGATCTCAAAGAACCTGTTCACGCAGACAAGCCAGCTCTACCAACTGGTGCGTGCTGCCATCAATTCGCTGAGCATCAGTGAGGGCATGGCCGACACCGCGGCGCTGGTGGGCCTGGCGATGAGCCTGCGCAACATGCCGCTCGACCATCTGTACATGCAGACCGTGCCCATCACCGAGGCGCCGACGGATCCGAACCGTGTGGTGTGGGCACCGGACGCGGACGAAGTATGGGCCAAGTTCCGTGAGGACAAACCGCTGTTCTCCACGAAGGACACCACACCATCCGACACCAACGAAGACGGCGGCGACACGGGCGCCTCGGCCACGCCGAGCGAGACCCCAAGCGCATCGCCAAGTGAGACGACCGGGCCTTCGCAGGAGGGCACCGACTCGCCAGCCGCGACGCCAGCCCCCACCGTCGACCCGCAGACCGGCCTGATCAAGCAGCCCGACGGCACACTCATCGATCCGGAGACAGGTGGCGTTGTGGATCCGGAGACCGGTGCAATCAAGGATCCCGATACCAACCAGTATGTGGGCATCGCCTACCAGTATCTCAACAACACCGTGTGCGCGGTGCCTGCCACCAAGCAGTAGCCAGCCGCTGCATCCCACCGATCGGGCATGCGCGAAGCATGCCATTGTTTCAGGAGGTCACCATGACGAACGATGAGGGGCACGGTCGTCCCGACACGCCGCCGAGCTTCGCGCCGAAGCCGCGCCGCAAAGCCACCGTTCAGGATGCGCAAGGCCAACCGGCGCCGCCGTCGTTCGCCCCCCATTCCCGCCGTTCATCATCGAGCACGCCCGCCACGCAGCCCGCCCCCGCCTCCATTCCGCCACGTGTGGCACGCGACCGGGCACCACGCGCCACTGCAGGCGCATCAAGCAATGCTGCAACGAACCAACACCCCCAACAGCCGGCTCGCTCGGCTACCACGGCGGCAGCGGTGACGACCAGACCATCAAACGCGCGTCCGCACACCACACACCATCGTGTGCGCAACGGCCTCATCGCCGCGCTTGTCATCGTGCTTGTCGCCGCGCTGTGCGCGGGGTTCGGCATCTGGAACTGGGTCAGCGGCAGCCTGCGCAAAGAGGACTGGCTCACCGGCAAAGCCGCGGGGCCGGCCACGACATGGCTCATCCTCGGATCCGATGAGCGCGACGGCACCACCGGCAGCGATGACACCCCTGGAAACCGCACCGACACGATCCTCATCCTCACCAAGCCGAAGCACGGCCCCAGCTCGCTCATTTCGGTGCCCCGCGATTCACTTGTGCAGGTGGATGACGTCCTGCTCAAGATCAACGCCGTAATGCAGATCTATGGCCGTCAGGAACTCGCCACACAGATCGAGGACATCACCGGCCAGAAGGTCGATCACGTGGCCAAGATCACCTTCGGTGGACTTACCGGCGTGGTCGACGCGCTCGGCGGCATCGAACTGTGCTACGACCAGGACGTGGACGATGAGCTTTCCGACCTGCATTGGAAGGCCGGCTGCCATGTCGTCGACGGACATACGGCGCTCGCGTTCTCGCGCATGCGCTATTCCGACCCCAAGGGCGACTTCGGGCGCGCCGAACGCCAACGTCAGGTGATCGGCGCCATCGCCAAGAAAGCGGCCTCCCCCGCCACACTGATGAATTTCGGCACTGTGCGCAAGGTCGGTGATGCGGCGCTGCAGGCGATCACCGTGGACGAGCGCACCAATCCCAAGACCCTGCTCGACATGCTGCTCGCGTTCCGTGACGCTTCGGGCTCGAACGGCATCACCGGCAGCCTCTATTGGAGCGATCCCAATTATTATGTGGACGGCGTGGGCTCCTGCGTGCTGCTCGACAATCCACGCAACCTCGAACTGTTCACCCAGCTCGCCGGCGGCACCCATGACCCCGGTGTGGTCGGCAGCGCGGCCGAACTGGGCTAGCCCGGAATACGCCACGCGCGAACAGCACCGACCGTCCGACCACATGCCCCCGCGCCGCTTGCGCCCTGCCGGCACCCCATGCACAGTGGGTGCATGAACAACACACAAGCCACCCACCGCACACGCACCACCGCATTGCGCATGTGCGCGTATATCGCCCCGTTGGTCGCACAATGCATCATGCTCGCCGCGCTGCTCGTGCGCCAGCAATGGCTGTTCGCCCTGATGATCGGTTCGGGATGTTGCGCCACCGCGGCCACGATGGTGCTGACGCTGCTGCAGTCACACCCCACGTCCTCCGACAGCGGGGTGGACGGCGCACACACGGCAACGCATGCTTCCGACACCATCAGCGAGGACATGGTCCGTGCATGCACCGGCACCACGCTTGAGCGTCTGCTCAACATGGCCGACGACGCCGTGCCATTCCGCACGATGTGCCACATGTGGGCCCGGACAGCATGCAGCACCCATCCGCCGGGCTGCACGGCGCGCATCGGCACCGACCCCTTTGGCGAGCCACTGACCATCGACTTGGAACGCCACGGCCCCCATGCGATTGTGGCGGGGACCACCGGATCGGGCAAATCGGTGCTGCTTCAGGACTGGTGCGTGGCCCTCGCCGCCACCCACCCCCCGCAGGCCCTGCAGTTCGTGCTCCTCGACTTCAAAGGCGGGTCGGCGATGGAACGCCTGTGCGCACTCCCCCATGTGCGCGGGTGCGTCAACGACCTCGACCTCAAATACGCCACGCGCGCTCTGCGTGCGCTCGAACGCGAACTCGACCGCCGGGAGCGGCTCGCCGCCGCACTCGGTGTGAGCGACCTCATGCACGCGGCGTGCCCGGTGGCCCGGCTCGTGATCGTGGTCGACGAATTCCACATGCTGCACGGACAGTTGCCCGACTACATCGACCGTTTGGTGCGCGTCGCGTCGTTGGGCCGTTCGCTGGGCATGCATCTGGTCGCCTGCACGCAGAATCCGCTGGGGCAGATCAGCGCATCGATGAAGGCGAATATGAGCCTGCGCATATGCCTGCGTGTCCGCGACACGCTGCAATCCCAGGAAATGATAGGCTCCGACGCGGCGGCCCATCTGAGCGCCGTGGCCCCCGGCATGGCGATCCTGATGGAAGACGACGAGCGGCGCGTCTTCCGGTGCGCGCACATCGAGGACATCGACGCGCTCATCAGGAACATCGCACGGTGCGCTCGCGTGCACGCCTGCACGGCGCCGCCCCCGCTGTTCACGGACGGGCTGCCCGACCATGTGAGTTCGCAGTCACTGCCCGACGCATGCGCGCCGGGTCATCTCCCGCTCGGCCTCGTCGATGACGGAGTAGCCGTCGCGCCGTTCGTCATCGACACGCGCACCGGTCCGCTCGCCGTGGTGGGCCAGCATGGGCGGGGCAAAAGCGCGCTGTTGCGCTGGATCGAGCAGGCGGCGCCGGCGTACGGCGTCACCGCGGTCTGTACCGACGACGCCGACGAACTGCTCGATCCGCTGTGCATGGATGCCCGGGCCGGCGCATTGCGTGCGCAGCTGCGTGATCCGCGCGCATTCACCGTCTTCGCGCTCTCCTCCACACGACGCCTGCGCATTCCCGAACATTGCACACGCCGGCTTATTCTGCCCTGCGGCGAACGTGCGGTCGATCTGGCCGACGGCATTCCCGCAGACCTGCTCAACACGATGGACGGTGAGGACATGCGCACACCCGGGCGGGCGGTCTATATCGACTCCGGTGTGGCACAGCTTGTGCAGCTCATGGCCGCCAGTTGATGCCAAAAAACGCGCAGCGGCACCTGAATTCCTTGGAAAACCCTTGAAAAACGGACGGGAATTGCTTAGCATAAGCAAGGTAGCCGTTCATAAGCATAGTAAGGAACACAATCCATATGAGCAGTGCATTCGACTGGCGCGCCAAGGCGGCGTGCCGCGACAAGGATCCAGAGCTGTTCTTTCCGGTAGGAAACACCGGCACCGCCTATCAGCAGATCGAAGAGGCCAAGGCCGTGTGCCGCACCTGCAAGGTCATTGACGCCTGCCTCAAATGCGCGCTGGACACCAATCAGGATTACGGTGTGTGGGGTGGCCTGAGCGAAGATGAGCGCCGCGCACTGAAGCGTCGCGCCATGCGCGCCCGCCGTTCCCAGTCGATGCAGATGCAGATCTGACGCACTCCACGCCTAGAGCATAATGCGGTGCCCCCAGCCACGGGATGTGGTTGGGGGCACCGCATTATATCCGGCGTACTGTGCGCTGTCATGCGGCGCGCAGCTTGATGTCGAGCAGCACGCGCGTGCCGCCCTCACGTGCCGGCTCCCATGTGACCGTGCCACCGAAATCATTCGTGACGAAGGTGTTGATGATCTGCGTGCCCAGCCCGGACCCGGATGTGCGCGCCATGCCGTCCTGCTCCTCGTGGTCGATGCCGTTGCCGTCGTCTTCCACACAGATGCTCAGATGGTTGCCTTCACGGCCCACCGAGACCACGATATGCCCTTCGGTGCGCCCCTCGTAGCCATGTTCGACGGCGTTGGTAATCAGCTCGGTGAGCACGAGCGAGAGCGGCGTGGCGTCCTGGGCGGGCATCATGCCGAATTTGCCAACGAAATCGATGGTGATGTGCTGTTCGCTCATCGACGCCAGATCGACGCTCATGCGCAGCAGATTCGCGATGACCTTGTCGAAATCCACCACTTCGTCGGCCGATTGACTCAGCCCCTCGTGCACCATCGCGATCGTCTGCACACGGCGCTGTGCCTCCTTGAGCTCCTTCTTCACTTCGTCCGATTTCGTTTTGCGCGCCTGCAGCCGCAGCAACGCCGACACCGCCTGCAGGTTGTTCTTCACGCGGTGGTGAATCTCGGAGATCGTGGCGTCCTTCGTCTGCAGCTCCACTTCGCGGCGGCGCAGCTCGGTCACGTCCCGGCACAGCACAATCGCACCGGTGCGCCCTCGGGCGTCCATGAGCGGCAGCGAGCGCATCGAGACCGCCGAACGGTTGGTGTCCATCTCGGTGTCCATCGCGGCTTTGCCCAGCAGGACGATCGGCAGCGATTCGGACACGGGGTCGTTTTCATGGATGAGCCCGGTGCCGATCTCGCCGAGGTTGCCGCCTTCCATCGTGTCGAGCATGCCCAGGCGCCTGAAGCAGCTGATGCCGTTGGGCGAGGCGTACTGCACGTCGCCGTCGACGGTGAGGATGATGAAGCCGTCCGCCACGCGCGCGTTGTGCCGCTGGTTGAGCACCGCGTCCTTGTAGGGGAACTGCCCGCGTGGAATCATCGTGAACAGCCGTTTGCCCGCGCTGATGCTCTCCGACTCATACCGGCCGTTCGATTCGCGCGTGGCCAGATTCGTCTCGCGCACCACAAGGCCCAACGTCTTGCCGTCATGGCGAATCGGCGCATAGACATTGCACACCGTGGAGCCGCCGATGTTGCGCAGGATCGATGAGCGGTAGACGCCTTCGCTGTGCATCGCCTCGGTGAGCTCCTCAGTGAACTCGGGGTCCATCGCGCATCCCACAAGGTCGTCGACACGCAGGCTCATCACCGTGGAGGGCCGGCATTGTTCGGCGATGACGAAACTGCCGTCGCCTTTTTGCAGTACGAGCAGCAGATCCGCGAAGCTCAGATCGGCGATGACCTGCCAATCGGCGACGAGATGATGCAGCCATTCACGGTCGGAATCGTCGAAATCCGGGCGTGTGGCGAGAATCTGTGAAAAATCAGCCATGCGCACCATCATAGCGGCCGGCACCGCCCCGATGAATGTCTGTCAACTAGTTACGCTAACGTAGCTTACGTTTGCGTAACTTCTAGTGATACGAGATGACATGGCCACTCAAGACAGGCAACACATCGAGGAGAAACGGGCGGCGGTCGTGGCCGCCCGGCAGGAGGCACTCGAGGCGAAGGCACACAATGTGCGCGCGAACGCGCAGGCGAAGGCGGACAAGGTGCGCCGCAAGGCCGAATGCAAGGCCAAGCACATCATCGCCAAAGGAGAGGCGAAAGCCGCCAAGCTCGAAGGCATTGTGCCGCAGGAAGTCGAGCGCAAAGTGCGTCTCGATGTGCACGGCAGGGAAAAGCCGCTGCTCCGCGGGTGGATGCATGCCGGTGCCACCCCCTTGGCTTTGGCGGCCGGCATTGTGCTGATCTGCATCGCCCACGGCACCGGGCTCAAATGGGCGTGCGCCGTATTCATGACGGCGTCGCTCATCCTGTTCGGCAATTCCGCCGCCTACCATCTGGGCGACTGGTCGCCCCGGGTGACCGACGTGTTGCGCCGTATCGACCATATGAACATCTTCCTGCTCATCGCCGGCACCTATACGCCGGTCGCCTTCGCCCTCGACGCCTTCTGGCGCAACACGATCATCATCGGCATGTGGAGTTGCACCCTCGTGGCATTGATCATCCATGTGGTGTGGATCAACGCGCCACGCTGGCTCTACGTGCTCGTCTACATCATCTTCGGCGTCTCCGGCGTCGCGTTCATGGGGCTGTTCTGGCGGTCGCCCGCAGCAGGTCCCGCCGTGGTCGTGCTGTTGCTGTCCGGCGGCGCCTGCTACATCGCGGGCGCCATCGTCTACGCGCTGCGCAAACCCGACCCGTGGCCGAAGGTCTTCGGGTTCCACGAGATCTTCCATCTGGGCACCATTGCCGGCTATGCATGCCATATGGTGGCCATCTACATCGTGATCGTCAGACTGGCCCAGTTGGCGCAGTGACGTCCGGTGCATATGGTTTGGCCCCGGTCCATCATGGTGACGATGGGCCGGGGCCAAACCATATGCACTAGGTGCGATGAGATCACTGCAGCGGCGTCGCCTTGGTGATCGTCACCGAGATCTCACGGCCATTGGGGGCCTTGTACGACACGGTGTCGCCCTCTTTCGCACCGAGGATGGCCGCGCCGATCGGCGACTCGGGGCTGATCACGTCGTAATCGGTGGCCACGGCGATGTCGCGCGATCCGAGCACATACACCATCTCACGGCCACCCATGTCGATGGTGACGATGGAGCCGTTGCCCACGGTGCCGGCGTCCGGCGCCTCCATGATCTTCGCATTGCGCAGTTTGACGATGAGCTCGTTGATGCGGCCCTCGTTCTTGCCCTGCTCCTCGCGGGCGGCCTGATAGCCGCCGTTCTCCGAGAGGTCACCTTCCGCACGGGCCGCGGCGATGCGCTGGGTGATCTCGTCGCGGTACTCGCCCTCGCGATACGTGAGCTCTTCCTTCAACTTGTCGTAGGCGTCCTGGGTCAGGAGCACGACCTTTTCTTCTTCGGCCATCATGGCCTCCTTTCGTACGCAGCCCACCCGCGCATCCTCCATGCGGGTGCGGCGCGTGCATGTGTCATCACATAAACAATCGAGCACCGGCCGTCGCCCGCCGGTACTCTCCGTCTTTCATTGCAATGCCAATCAGCGCGTGGCGATGATGTCGATGACGAACTCCAATGTGTCATCGGGGCCGATGCCGGCCTGCGGCACACCACGCGAGCCATAGCCATACTCAGGCGGAATCGACACGAGCAGACGGGAGCCCACATTGTGGCCCGGAACCGTCTGGTCCCATCCCTTGATCACCTGGCCGACGCCAATGCCGAAGCTCGCCGGCTGGTGACGTTCGAAGCTGGAGTCAAACGCCGTATCGTTGCCCCAGACCTGGCCGTGGTAGTTCACCGTGATGGTGTCGCCGCGGCGGACCATCGGGCCGTTGCCCTCTTCGAGTTCCACGACCTTGAGGCCCTTGGGGGCTTCACCTTCCGGGAACACGATGACAGGAAGGTCACCATATGCGCCCTGTACCTCAGGCATCTGCGTAGCCATGTTTCCTCCTTGCTGTTGACACAACGCATTTCAGCGTAGCACATCCGCGCCCGCCACGCGGCACGATGCGCGTTCAGCACTCCACCACGTTGAGCGCGAGACCGCCTTGCGAGGTCTCTTTGTATTTCGCCATCATGTCGTGCCCGGTCTGCCGCATGGTGGTGATGACCTGGTCGAGCGTGACGATGTGCGAACCATCGCCGAGCATCGCCATGCGCACCGCCCCGATCGCGGTATTGGCCGCGACCGCGTTGCGCTCGATGCAGGGAATCTGCACCAAACCGCCGATCGGATCGCATGTGAGTCCCAGATGGTGCTCCATGCCGATCTCCGCCGCATTCTCGATCTGCGCCGGTGAGCCGCCGACGACCGCACACAGGCCGGCCGCGGCCATCGAGCATGCCGATCCGACTTCGCCTTGGCAGCCGACCTCCGCGCCGGATATCGACGCATTGCGTTTGATGAGATATCCCACGGCCGCCGCCGTGAGCAGGAAGGTGCGTACGCCCGCCTCATCGGCGTCAGGCAGGAAATGCCAGTAGTACATGAGCGTGGCCGGCAAGACGCCCGACGCGCCGTTCGTCGGGGCGGTGACGATGCGCCCTCCCCCGGCGTTCTGCTCATTGACGGCGAGTGCGAACAGGTCGATCCACGCCGCTTCCGACGACTCCACATGCCGCAGGTTGCCCGAGGCGTGTTGGCTGAGCACGTCGCCCTTCGACCGCAGCCTCGTATAGACGCCCGGCGCGCGCCGGGGCACATCGAGGCCGCCGGGCAGCACGCGTTGTGTGCTTGTGCACCCTTCGTGGACACTGGCGCGCATCGCCGCCCACACGCGATCGAGGTGCGCGCGAATCGCGTCGGCGCCGTGGATCGCGCATTCATTGGCCCACACCACGTCGGCGATGCTCATGCCTTGCTCCGCGCATATGGCGAGGAGCTGTTTCGCAGTGGCGAACGGATACGGCCAGCCGTCGGTCTGCATCGTGGGGTCGGTTTCGCCGGCATCCACGCGCTGGGCGTCTTCCTGTGCCTCGACCGACCGGTCGTGCATCGAGACCACGGGGTCGGTGACGAGTCCGGGTTCGATGAACCCGCCGCCCACCGAATACCAGACCTGTTCGTAGACGGGGCGTCCTTGCGCATCGAAGGCCTCACAACGCATGCCGTTGGGGTGCGCGGCGAGGCGGTGCCAGACGTCGATGACCACATCATGGTTGTAATCGAAGGTGATCGTCCTCACTCCGGCGAGCCGTATGGTGCCGCGCTCATCGCAGATGCGGTGCATATCCGCAAGGTAATCGGTGTCCACGGTCTGCGGGTCGTTGCCTTCCAGACCAGCCACCGAAGCGCGGTCCGTGCCGTGCCCCAGCCCGGTGAGCGCAAGCGACCCATACAGTGTGACGCGCACGCGGTCCACCTCGTCAATCACACCATGTTGCACAAGCGCTTGCGCGAACCGCCGTGTGGCGAGCATCGGGCCGACGGTATGCGACGAACTCGGTCCCACACCGATGGAATACAAATCGAGGACGCTGAACATATACATGAATATATGTGCGCGTCCTCGTGGGTGCTAGATGCGTTACGCTCTCAGGCAACTGCGTGCATCATCGCGGTGAGCACATATCCCCCACCCACCGCGAGCAGCACGCTGACCACACCCAATGTAATCACCGCGGTGCGGTGTTTTGCAAGGCGCTCCCCCAACGTGAATGCGGCGAAAAACGAAGCCAGGCCGAGCACCGCGCCGTTGATCGCGGCGATGGTGGTATGGTCGGCGCTCACCGTGCCCATGCCGAGCCTGCCGCTGATCATGTTCATGATGCCCAGCACGACCCAGACCGTCCACACCCCGAAGCCGATGGCACCGGTCATGGCATAGACGACCGGCTGCAGCTTGCGCTTCATGCGGTAGGCGAAGGATTCGGCGCACCACAGCAGCGCGAAACCCACGACGTACGAGAACATCACGGCGAGCAGCATGGCCACAAGCGCCCACGGCAGGATCGGGAACACGCGGGGGGCGAAGCTCACGTACAGTGGCGAACACAGCAGCTCGCAGAAGCACAATGTACATGCCACGATGATCGCTTGGGCGAGCATGATCGGCACGCCGGATTCGCGGTGTGCTTCGATGGTCGAGCGGCGCCCGCCTTGCTTGGTGTGGTTGGTGGTCATCGGTATCCGTTCAGTCATTTCGCTCATGCCGGCCAGTGTATGGCCGAATTGTCATCTTGTGTTACGACGACATCACGGTATGTTGACATCGGTGCCCCCAGCGGGATTCGAACCCGCACGCCGAAGCGTTCGATTTTAAGTCGAATGCGTATACCAATTTCGCCATGGGGGCGGTGCCACCGCGTACGGCGCGCAACGGCACGTGGGTATTATGCCACACTACCGCCCGTGAAGCAATCGGTTCCCCAAATCGAGCACGAGCCCGTCGAGCAGACCATGCTCGCTCGCCACGAACGAGTCGATGCGCTGCCCATGGTCCGCCTGCGCGGCCTGTGACACGCGTTCGAGCACGCGGTTCCACACCAGCGCGCCCCCTCCCACAACATCGATGCGCCCCGGGTGGATCGTCTTGTACGCGCTGCGTTCCGCACGGGTCATGTGCAGGAAACGGTCGTCCACGGCGAACGCCGTGCCGAAGTCCATGCGCACGCCATCCACCGCGCGATGGTCGTATTCGGTCAGGCCCATCGCCAACGCCGTCATCGTCGTGACCGTGCCGGACACACCGATGATCGTGTGCGCACGGCCGGCCGGCACATGGGTGAACGCCTCGTCGATATGCGCGTCGATGTCGTCGACCGCCGCATCGATCTGCACCTGCGTGGGCGGGTCGTCGGTGAGATGGCGTTCCGTCATGCGCACCGACCCGATGTTCATCGAGAACGCCGCGTCCACGCGCGTGGCGGGAGAAGTCACACCGTCGCCGCCGAGCACGAGCTCAGTGGACCCGCCGCCCAAATCCACTACGAGGAACGGTGGCTCCAGATCGGTGCGCGCCGTCATGCTCGTGGCCGCGAGAAAACTCAGGTCCGCCTCCTCCACCCCGCTGATCACCTCGGGGCGCACACCGAGAATCGACTCGATTGTGTCTTCGAACTCCTGGCGGTTCTGTGCGTCGCGCGTGGCGGACGTGGCGACGAACCGCAGCGCCTGCACCGGATGCTCGTCGAGGATCCGCGCGAATTCGCGCGCCGCTGCATAGGTGCGTTCAAGCGCCTCTTCGGCGAAGCGGTGCGTACGGTCCACGCCCTCGCCCAAGCGCACGACACGCAGGGTGCGCGGCACGATGTCGTGCACACCGTGCGCGTCGACGCGGGCGATTTTCAGACGGATCGAGTTCGTACCGCAATCGATGCCGCCCACAACAACACTGGAATCGGATTGCGGCTCGGCGTTGGCAACATGGTCACTCATGATCTCTCCATACGGTATAGGGATGTGCGCGGGCGGCGGGTTAGTCGCGCTGCCCGGTGGTGATCGGCGCGCATGTGCACACGGCGGGGTCGAATTCGCCACGCAGACGGTCGAGCGCCATGTCCCCGATGGGATTGACACCCGGCCCCATGACGAGGCTCTGCGCGACGAGCGCGTGCAGGCATTTGACGCGTGTGGGCATGCCGCCGGCGCTGATGCCGTCGATATGCTCTTCACTGTCGCCGGTATGGAGGGCCAGCGCGTGGCGGAACGCCAGATACATGCGGTGGGCGCGCTCGTAGTGTTCACGCAGCTGCGGGTCCTGGGCCAACATCTCGTTGTATTCGCGCATCACCCCATCCGCTTCAAGGTGGGAGACGGCCTTGACTATCTCCGGGCCGGTCAGGTAACAGGTGGTGGGGAACGGGATCTTGCCGTCCACGAGCGGCCTGGTGACCACGGCGAGCGGGCATCCGTTCGCGCAGCGCGCCCCCACCGCCATCATGCCACGCGGATAGCGGCCCAGCTGTTCCTGCACGACCGCCACATCGTGGTCGGTCGCCGGGTGCTCCAGAATGCGGTCCAGCATGGTCTGGGCATCGTTCATTTCGGCGGCGTCGAATTGCGTCATCCGTTCCTCATTCTTTCTTGCAAACTACATCACACGTACTGCATCGGTCTGCCAGTCATTGCGCGGAAGAACCGTCGCCTTGCGCGGGGGCTTCGGTCTCATGGTCACCCGGGCCTGTCGACTGGTCACCTGACGATGCACCGCCGTCGTCCGTCTTCGCATTGCGTCGGTCGGCGTCGGATTGGCCGAACGCGTACGCGAGCTCGCTGTACCACGGCAGTTTCGAATCATTCGACGTGCTGGCGTCATTGGGCTGGGGCGTATGTTGCGCCCCACCGGTCACCGCTTCCGGGTGCTCCACGCGAATCGCCTGCTCGCCCGGGAACACATACCCGAGCCGCTCACGCGCCTGTGCGGTGACATATGCATCGTCGTTCCACCGCTCGATGTTGTTCTCGAGTTCCTGTTTCTGCGCCACCAACGCGGATTCCTGCTTTTTCAGCGCATTGAGTTCCGAAAGGTTGAGCGCATAGGTGTGGAACGTGGAGATGAGTTGGATCAGGCCGAGCGCGATGATGAACAGCGCCACGAAAAACGCGATGGGCCCGGCTCCCGAGGCGCGTTCGGGCTTGCGCTGCTGCGGCTTCGATGCTGTGGTCTTGGTGCGTGCGCTCATGGATACGACGCTACCCGCCGCGTTCGACGAGCGAACGGCGACGGGTAGCGGTGAACCAAGGCACTGGATGATCAATGCGGTGCGTCATGCCTGTGCGTGGCGCACCACCCGCGATCACATGTACTTCTTGCAGGCCTTGAACGCGCTGTAGCCGGCGTACTGCGCGGTCGAGCCGAGCTCTTCCTCGATCTCGAGCAGGCGGTTGTACTTGGCGATGCGCTCGCCACGGGCCGGGGCGCCGGTCTTGATCTGGCCGGTGTTCTTGGCCACGGCGAGATCGGAGATCGTGGTGTCCGGGGTCTCACCGGAGCGGTGCGACACCATCGAGGTGAAACCGTTCTTCGTGGCCAGCTCGATCGCATCGAGGGTCTCGGAGACGGTGCCGATCTGGTTGAGCTTGACGAGCAGCGAGTTGCCGGCGCCCATGTCGATGCCCTTCTTCAGGCGCACCGGGTTGGTGACGAAGAGGTCGTCGCCGACGAACTGCAGGCGGTCGCCGAGGGCCTTGGTGATCTTGGCCCAGTCTTCCCAGCCTTCTTCCTGGAACGGATCCTCGATGGAGACGATCGGGAACTCGTCCACGAGCTTCTCGTAGAAGTCGAGCATGTAGGCCGCGTCGCGGTCCTCGCCGTCGAAGTGGTAGGTGCCGTTGTCCTTGTTGTAGAACTCGGAGGAAGCCACGTCGAGGGCGATGCCGATCTGCTTGCCCGGCTCGTAGCCGGCGGCCGAGATGGCGTCCATGATGTACTTGAGGGAATCCTCGTTGGTCTTCATCTTCGGGGCGAAGCCGCCCTCATCGCCGAGGCCGGTGGCCAGGCCCTGCTTCTTGAGCACGTTCTTGAGGGTGTGGTACACCTCGACGCCGGCCTGGAGAGCCTCGCTGTAGGTCTCGAAGCCGTACGGGGAGATCATGTACTCCTGGATGTCGGTGGCGAAGTCGGCATGTGCGCCGCCGTTCATGATGTTCATGTTCGGGACCGGCAGGACGTGGCCGTTGGTGCCGCCGATGTAGCGGTACAGCGGCAGCTCGGCGCTCTCGGCCGCGGCGTACATGGCCGCGAGCGAGACGCCCAGGATGGCGTTGGCGCCCAGACGGCCCTTGTTCGGGGTGCCGTCAAGGTCGATCATGAGGTCGTCGAGTGCGCGCTGGTCGGTGGCGTCCATGCCGATGACCTTCGGGGCGATCTCCTCATTGACGGCCTTCACCGCGTTGAGGACACCCTTGCCCATATAAACGGACTTGTCGCCGTCGCGGCGCTCCCAAGCCTCGGCCTCACCGGTGGAGGCGCCGGAGGGGACCAGGCCGATGCCGCGGGCGCCGTCCTCGGTGTCGAGGACGACCTCAACGGTCGGGTTGCCACGGGAATCAAGAATCTGGCGTGCGTACACGCTTTCAATTGCTGCCACAACTACTCCTTATGTGTACGGGTTGTGATGACATCTGCAAGAGTAATGCCGTTGTTGGACGATTCGCAACTTCCCGTCGGCGAAAACTGTGAGCGCTCCCAGTCCGGCGCGGCCGCCGCGCGTCCCATGGGCGGCGCCGGCGCACGGGAGCCCGAAACCATACGGATCACCCCCGGTTGTCCAACGGTTCTGGCAACAATGGACGCCGACACGGGGTGCCCGGGCCATGATCTCAAACATGTGCTGGACCTCCCCGCCGCGGTATGACGCGACGGGCGGGAAAGCGGATCGGCTGGGCTGAGATCACACTCGTCGAACCTGAAATAGGCAATGCTATCGAAGGGAATGTCATGTCCGTCCCAGAGCAGATCGGCGCCGTCACGTCCAGTGCGCTGTCGTCGACGTCCGCATCATCCTCATCAGCCGCATCGTCGGCGACCCCTGCGTCGTGCGCCGCGCCCCGCTGGGTCCGGCGCACGGCGAGCATCGGCGCCGCATGGGCGTCCACGCTTGCATTGTTCGCGTTGTGGGCGCTGTGCACGCGCTCGGCGCCCGACACGCGCGCGCTGCCCTCCCCCGGCGAGGTCGCCGCCGCGTTCGTGGCCCTGCGCGACGAGGGCGTGCTGTGGCCGTCGGTGCGCGTCAGCGTGCTGCGCGTGCTCGCCGGCCTCGCCGTCGGCGTGGCGCTCGCCGTGCCGGCCGGCGTCGTCTCGGGCGCGAGCCGCATCGGCGGGGCGATCATCGACAAGCCGGTCCATATGCTGCGCGCGATTCCGTTCCCGGCGCTCGCGCCGCTGCTCATCGTCATGCTCGGCATCGGCGAGGCGATGAAGGTTACGCTGATCGCGGTCGGCGCGTTCGCGCTCGTCTACGTCAATGTGCGCGACGGCGTGCGCGCGATCGACCCGGGGCTAATCGAACTCGCACGCGCCTACCGGATGCCGCAGCATGTCGTCTTCACGAAGATCCTGCTGCGCGGCGTGCTGCCGCAGTTCATGACCGGACTGCGCTTCGCGATCACCGTCTCGTGGATCGCGCTCGTCACCTGCGAGACCGTGAACTCGTCGGTCGGCATCGGCTATCTGCTCACACGCTCCCAGCAGTTCTTCCGCACCGACCAAATGGTGCTGTGCATCGTGCTGTACGCGGCACTGGGCCTGCTCAGCGAGTGGATCGTCGGGGTGCTCGAGCGCCTGCTGCGCACGCGCGGCTGACGTCCCGCTCCCTTCATCCGGTTTTCCGGCAGGCACCGCCTTGTCTCAGGACCACCACATTCAACCATCGAAACCGGCCGCGGCACGACCATGCGGTCATGCGGCCACGCCCCGAAGGAGGCACCATGTCATCCACATCCCACTCCCACCACCGTCCGCGCCGTCTGCTCGCCGCCATCTGCGCCGCCGCGCTGCTCGCCGGCGCCGCGGCATGCGGCACATCGGCACAGGCGGGCGACGACGCCACGATGCGCGTCGCCTACCTGTCCACGGCGAACTACCTGACGACGGTGCGCGACGAACCCTTCCTCGACGAGACGATGGGCTCGACGAATGTCGACTTCACCGGTCCGTACAATCCGACCGACGCCTATGCCGCCGTCCTGTCCGGCAACGCCGACGCGACGAGCACCGGCACCGGGTCGTTCATCAAATTCCTTGCACAGGGACAGCCGTGGACCGCCTTCGCGATCGAATACTACGACGGCGACTCGCAGGGCATCGTCGCCGCGCCCGGCTCAGGCGTCGAATCGCTCGATGACCTTGCGGGCAAGAAGGTCGCGATCATCAAGCGCGGCGGCACCGGCGACTACGTGCTGCACAAGGCCCTCGAAGGCAGCAGTGTGGGCGTCGACGACGTCGACGTCGTCGAGATGAGCCCGAGCAACTTCCAGGCGGCCTTCACCTCCGGGCAGATCGACGCGCTGTCGTCGTTCGACCAGAACCTCGCGGCCGCGATGGCCACGCCGGGCGCGAAGCTGCTCGTCAACGGCAAGGACTACGACAACCACAACGTCTCGATCCACATCGTCTCGCGCGACTTCGCGACGAAGCACCCCGAAGCCGTCAAGGCGATGTACCGGGCTCTCGTCAAGGAATCCGAGGCCGCGGCGAAGCGCCCCGCGATCATCACCGACGCCTACCGGCAGTTCGGTGCCTCGGACGAGGTCGCTGACCAGGTCTCGCACTTCGACGTGCCGAAGATCCTGCCGATCGACGCCGACGGACGCGCGATGCTCGAAGCGCAGGCCAAGGAGTACGTGGACTTCGGCTTCATCGACGAGATGCCCGACATCAAGGCCGCGACGATGGACTGCGGCGCATGAGCGGCGACGTCGCGCGCACCGTCGCGCTCGATGGCGTGTGCAAGGCCTTCGACGGGCGCGACGTGCTCGCCGACGTGGACCTGCACGTCGACGCCGGCGAGACCGTCGCGCTGATCGGGCGCTCCGGTTGCGGCAAGTCGACGCTGCTGCGCATCGTCGCCGGGCTGCTCGACGCCGACCGCGGCCGGGTACGCACCACAGGCCGCGTCGCCTTCGGCTTCCAGGACGCGCGTCTCGTGCCCTGGCTGCGCGTCTGGGACAACGTGACGCTCGGCATGGAGGCGCACGCCGGACGCATGACGCGCCGCGCGCGCAGGGAAGCCGCCGCCTGCGCGCTTGCCCAGGTGCAGCTGGCCGACGCCGCCGACAAACTGCCCGCTCAGCTTTCGGGCGGCCAGCGGCAACGCGTCTCGCTCGCCAGGGCGCTGACGCGCCGGCCGCAGCTGCTGCTGCTCGACGAGCCCTTCGGCGCGCTCGACGCGCTCACCAGGCTCGACATGCAGGATCTGCTCGCCGGGCTGCGCGCGCAGCTCGGCTTCGCGACGGTGCTCGTCACCCATGACATCGCCGAGGCGGTGCGGCTCGCCGACCGCATCCTCGTGCTCGCCGACGGCCGCATCCGCGACGAGGTGTGCGCCGACCGCTCGAGGCTCGACGCACAGGGACGGCCGCCCGACCATGCGGCGCTCGAGGGGCGGCTGCACCATGCACTGCGCGGATGACGCGGCAAGCACATGTGATGCGGATATGCGTGGGGCCCGAGGGGAGATTCCCCCGGGCCCCACGCCGTCGTCCGGCGGCCGTCTGCGCGGCCCCGCGGGAACCGGCGTTCAGGAGCGCGGCTTCGGCGTCCACGCGAGGTCGTCAAGCAGCTGTCCCACCCACCGGATGACGCCGTCGGAGTCCATCGGCCCCGACCCGAGCGAGCCAGCGAACGGCGTGGGAATCGTGTAGGTCTCGGTGAGCGGACGGTACTGCGCCCCCTTGTAGATGCGTTCCATGCGCATGCGCACCGATTCGGGCGGGTCGATCTTGCCCACGCGCAGCTTGCGCCCCTGCCCCACGATCTCGGTGATGCCCAGATCACGGGCCCGGGCGCGCAGGCGCGCGATGTCGAAGAGCGACGTGAACACCGCGGGCGGCTCGCCATAGCGGTCGGTGAGCTCTTCGCGCAGCTCCTCGAGGTCCTCGTCGGTGCGCGCCTCGGCGAGCTTGCGGTACGCCTCGAGCCTGAGCTTGTCGGAATCGATGTAGTCGACGGGGATCGACGCTTCCACCGGCAGGTCGATCGTGACCGCGACCGGTTCCACGCGCTCGGGTTCCTTGTATTCCTCGATCGCGTTCGTCACCATGCGCACATACAGGTCGAACCCGACGCCCTCGATGTGCCCGCTTTGCTCATCGCCCAGCAGGTTGCCGGTGCCGCGCAACTCAAGGTCCTTCATCGCCACGTCGAATCCGGAGCCGAGCGCGGTATGCTGGGCGATTGTGACGAGGCGCTCGTGCGACTGCTCGGTCATCGGCTTGCTCGGGTCGTACAGGAAATACGCGTAGGCGCGGTCATGGCCGCGGCCGACGCGCCCACGCAGCTGGTGGAGCTGGCTGAGGCCGAATTTGCCCGCGTTGTCGACGATCAGTGTGTTGGCGTTCGAGATATCGAGGCCGGTCTCCACGATCGTGGTGCACAACAGCACGTCGATGTCGCGGTGCCAGAAGTCGCGGATGATCTGGTCGAGCTGCTTGCGCCCCATCTTGCCGTGGGCGATCCCGATGCGCGCCTCCGGCACGAGTTCGCGCAATCGCGCCGCCTTCTGGTCGATGTCCTGCACGCGGTTGTGGATGTAGAACACCTGGCCGCCACGCAACAACTCACGGCGCACCGCCGCGGTCACCTGCGCGTCTTCATACGCACCGACGTACGTAAGCACCGGCAGGCGGTCCTCAGGCGGCGTGGCGAGCGTCGACATCTCACGGATGCCCGTCACTGCCATTTCAAGCGTGCGCGGAATCGGCGTGGCCGACAGGCTGAGCACGTCGACATTGGTGCGGATGGCCTTGAGCGTCTCTTTGGCCTCCACACCGAACCGCTGCTCCTCGTCGATGATGACGAGGCCCAAGTCCTTGAACTTGACCTTGGGGTTGAGCAGTTTGTGCGTGCCGATGACCACATCGACCGTGCCGTCCTCAAGCCCCTTGAGCGTCTCGTTGATCTCTTTGGTGCTCTGGAAACGGCTCATCGCCGCCACCTTGACCGGGAACCCCTCGAAGCGTTCGCTGAAGGTCTCGAAATGCTGCTGCACGAGCAGGGTCGTCGGCACGAGCACGGCGACCTGCTTGGCGTCCTGCACCGCTTTGAACGCCGCGCGCAACGCGATTTCGGTCTTGCCGAACCCCACGTCGCCGCAAATGAGCCGGTCCATCGGAATCGGCTTTTCCATGTCGGCCTTCACGTCGTCTATCGTGGTGAGCTGGTCGGCGGTCTCCTGGTACGGGAACGCGTCTTCGAGCTCTTTCTGCCACGGCGTGTCTTTGCTGAAGGCGAACCCCTTCGACTGCTGTCGCGCCGCATACAGCTTGATGAGGTTCTGCGCGATCTCGTGGACGTGTTTCTTCGCCTTGGCCTTCGTCTGCGCCCAGTCCGACCCGCCGAGCTTGTTGAGCTTGGGAATCTCGGCACCGATGTATTTGCTCACCTGGTCGAGCTGGTCGGTCGGGATGAACAGTTTGTCCGGCGGCGCGTTGCGTTTGCTCGGCGCGTATTCGATGACGAGGTATTCACGCGTCGACTGGTTGCGGCCCGTGCCGGTGGTGCGCTGGCGCATCTCGACGAACCGGCCGACGCCGTGCTGCTCGTGCACCACGAAGTCCCCCGGCTTGAGTTCCATGAGGTCGATTGACTTATGGCGTTTGCGCGGGGTGCGCGACGCTCCCGCCGCGCTCGCACGGCCCGTCACATCGCGCTCGGTGAGCAACGCGACCTTGGCGGCGGTGTCGATGAACCCGTCCTGCGCCTGCGAGCGCACGCAGGCGAACCGGGTGACGCCGATGCCGTGCAGCATGCGCTTGAGGCGCTGCAGCGTGCCATGCGCGGCGGCGGTGAGGGTCAGCTCATACCCACTGTCAAGCAGTTCGCGCAAGCCCTGCTCCGCTTTCGTCTCGCTGCCACGGAAGTCGACCGGCGTCTGCGCGGCGATCTGCACATGGCCGGGCTGTGCGGTGTCCACGGTGAATCCGCTGACCTGCCACACTTCGCGCTCGCTGTACATGAGCTGGGCGACGGCCTCCTGGTAGTTGAGGAAGTTCGCTTGGTCGAAGGTGATCGGCGCGCCCGAACCGTGGCCGGACGCGGCGACGCTCCAGCTGGTCGCGAGGAACTCGTTCGCGGTCTTCTCGAGGTCGTCGACCGCGCGGCGCAGTTTCTCGGGGTCGCTGAGCATGACGACACTGCCGCGGGGCAGCATCGACGAGACCGGCTGCATCTCGTCGATGAGCGCGGGGATGAGCGATTCCATGCCTTCGACGGGTATGCCCTGCGCAATGGATTCGAGCATGTCGTCGGCATTGGGAATGGAGCCGACAAGCGAGCGTGCACGGTCTCGGATCTCGTCCGTCAGCTGCACTTCGCGGCACGGTGTGGCCCAGATCGAGTCGATCTCGTCGCCGTAGGTGCGCTGGTCGGAGGCGTGGAACTGGCGTATCGAGTCAATCTCGTCGCCGAAGAACTCGATGCGCACAGGGTGCGGCGCCGTCGGCGGGAAGACGTCGATGAGGCCGCCGCGCACCGCGAACTCGCCGCGGTCCATGACCAGGTCGACGCGCGTATAGGCGTTGCGCACGAGCTGCTGTGCTGCGGTGTCGAGCGGCATCTCCCCGCCGCGTGTGAAGACAAGCGGTGCGACGTCGCCGATGCCGGCGACGACCGGCTGGATGAGTGAGCGCACAGGCATGATGAGGATGCGGATGGGTCCGAACATGGCACTGCCCTGCTGCGGGTGGCACAGGCGGCGGAACACTTCCATGCGGTTGGCCACGGTGTCCGCGCGCGGCGAAAGACGCTCGTGGGGCAGCGTCTCCCACGACTGCAGTTGGACGACCGACGCGGGGTCGCCGCGGTACCATGAGCGGATGTCTTCGACGAGCTCCTCCGCCTCACGCCCGGAGGGGACGATCACAACGACGGGCGCGCGTTCGGCGGTGGCGGCGGCGAGC
Source organism: Bifidobacterium pseudolongum subsp. globosum (assembly GCF_004155535.1). GTDB lineage: Bacteria > Actinomycetota > Actinomycetes > Actinomycetales > Bifidobacteriaceae > Bifidobacterium > Bifidobacterium pseudolongum_C. Next base: position 320,760 of record NZ_RYUH01000010.1, read on the forward strand.
GCCGGGCGTATGCCTTGCGGCGCGCCGATGAGCAGGCTTGGGTCAGTTGCGTCGTCGGGCGTTTCGATCTCGCCGTGCACGAGCGCCGCGAATTGCGGGTCGCGGGCGAGCGCCTCGCGCACGTCGCCGAGGGAGCCCGCAATGAGCTCGTCTTCCGGGGTGCGGGTGTCTCGATCAGCGGGCATTGAACGTGGCCTGCGCTTTCGTCAATCCATCGAACACGATCGATTCGGCGGCGTCGGCGCCGTCGGCGAGGAATTCGGGCAGCTGCTTGCGCTGGGCGGCGTTGAATTCGCCGAGCACCCAGTTGATCGTGTTGTCGTGCGCATCGCCCGAGCGGCTCGCATGCCCGACTCCCATGCGCACACGCGCATAGTCGGGGGTGTGCAGGCAGCGGTCGATGGATTTGATGCCATTGTGGCCGCCCGCCGAACCGCCCGACTTGAGTTTGATGCGGCCGAACTCGAGGTCCATGTCGTCGTGGATGACGATGATATGGTCGGTGTTGATGCGGTAATAGTCGCGAATCGAGGCGACGGCGTTGCCTGAATCGTTCATGTAGGTCAGCGGCTTGCACAGGAACATCTTGACGTTGCTCCCATTGAGCGCCATGACGCCTTTGCCCAGATCGGCCAGCCCCTTGTGGTTGGCGAAGTGCACGCTCCAGCGTTGGGCGAGCTCGTTGACGGTCATGAAGCCGATGTTATGGCGTGTGCCACGGTATTTCGCCCCGGGGTTGCCCAGACCGACGATGAGCCAGTAATCGGAAGCCATGTCATCCTCTTTTCGTGTGCTGTGGGGCGCGCGTGCCCCCTGTGTTCCATACGGGTGGTATGCGGGTGCTCCCCGCTCCTGTGGCGCTACAGGGCGTATGACCAGAACCCCACATCGTGCAATGTGCCTTTGGAATCATACGCCGCCTGCGGCAACAGGCCATAGCGGGTGAAGCCGAAGCGCTCCATGAGGCCGCTCGAGGCAGCGTTGTCAGCGAAGATCACCGTGCACGCCATGCGCATCGCGCGGGCGCGGCATTCGTCGATGAGCACGCCCAACGCGTATTTGCCGGCGCCACGGCCTTGCCACTGGGGTGTGATGTAGTACGCGAGCGAACAGATGCCATCGTAGCCGGGGCGCGGGTTGAAGGCGCTGATGGCCGCGAATCCGATCGGTTCGGCGGTGTCGCCGGCGCCCGCATCGATGACGAAGACGACGTACGGCGTCTGGAAGGAGTCGAGCCACGCCTTGCGCTGTTCGGTGGTGACAGGTTCCGTGTCAGCGGTGGAGCCGCCCCGGATGATGGCAGCATTGTAGATATCGGTGAGCGCAGGCAAATCTGCGTCGGTGGCCACATGGTACGAATAATCTGTCATACGCGCCAGTGTAGCGCGCCACTGCCCTGATGCTCGCCGTAGGCGTAGGGTATGCGACAGGCGGGACGCGGGCCCTGCACGGACCGGCGCCCCGCCTGTCGCATCAGTGGGAATCAGCGTTCACACGCTCTGCTTCCCTACCGTTCACTCGAGTTCGAGCGCCTTGTTGATGGCCTCCTCGAGTTGCTTCTGCGCTTCGCCATAGGCACTCCAATCGCCGCTCTTCATCGCCTTGTCGGAGTCCTTCATCGCCTGGGCCGCATCGTTGAGCGCGGATTTGAGCGCCGCGGAATCCTTCGACGCGGAACCGCCCGGCTCCGGCTTCTCATCACTGCCGGCACTGGGCTCCTTGCCCTGCTGGTCGCCCTGCGTGTTCGCGGCGTCGCCTGCGGAGGCGCCGGAATTGCCGCCGAACACCTGGTCCAGTGCCTCGTCGAGCGTATTGGCGAAACCGACCTGGTCGCCGAACGCCACAAGCACCTTCTTGAGCAGCGGATAGCTGGTAGCGCCGGAGGACTTGACATACACCGGTTCCACATACACCAGTCCACCGCCAAGCGGCAATGTGAGCAGGTTGCCACGTTCCACCTGTGTGGAGCCCGATTGCAGCAGGTTGAGCTCCTTCGACACATCGGCATTCGCGTTGAAGTTGTTCTGCGCCTGCCCCGGGCCCGGCACATTGGAGTCCTTGGGCAGCTCCTGCAGGCGGATTGTGCCGTAATCCGGCCCCTTCACACCCTTGGTGCGCCCCGCGTCGGAATCCACCGAAAGGAATCCGGTGAGGATCTCACGCGTGCTCGCACCGGCCGGGATGTACGACGAGGTCAGTGAGAATACCGGCTGCTGCGAGCCACCCGTCTGCAAGGTCAGGTAGTACGGCGGCTGCAGCACGTCGCGTGCCTGCTGTTCCTGGGATTCGGTGGGGTCGACCGGCGTCTGCCAGAAATCCTCACCCGAGAAGAACTGGTTCGCCTGGGTCACATGGTACTTGGCGAGCAGCTGACGCTGCACCTTGAAGATGCCCTCCGGGTAGCGCATATGCGCCATGAGCTCGCCCGAGATCTCCGACATCGAGTGGTACTGGCCGGGGAAGATCTTCTGCCACGCCTTGAGCACCGGGTCCTGATCGTCCCACGTGTACAGGTCCACCGAACCGTCGTACGCGTCGACCGTCGCCTTGACCGAATTGCGGATGTAGTTCGCCTGCTTGTTGCCGAGCTCCTGCACCGAATCCGAGCTCAACGTCGTCGAATCCTGCGTGGCGGAAGCGAGGTCGGTCATCTGTGCGTACGGGTACTGGTCGGACGTCGTGTAGCCGTCGATGACCCACTTCACGCGGCCATCCACAACGGCCGGGTAGACACGGCCGTCGAGGGTGAGGTACGGCGCCACCTTGGCCACGCGCTCGCGCGGGGAACGGTCGTAGAGGATCTGCGACTCGGGCGTGACGCGGTCGGAGAACAGGATCTGGTCGGAGCCGAAGCGGATCGCGTAGAGCAGCCGGGCGAACATGTTGCCCACATTCGGGCCGCCGTCGCCCTTGAATGTGGTAACCGCGCCTTCGCTACCGCTCGTCGGGTAGTCGAACTCCCAGGAACGCTCGCCTTCCGGCGCGCCGACGATCGAGTATTCCGGCGCATTGGGCGAGAAGTAGATGCGCGGCTCGTAATGCTGAGTCTCGGTCAGGTACCCCTGCGTGGGGATGCCGTATTCGAAGAACTCCGGCTGGCCGTCGCTCGTCACGCGGTTGCCGTAGGCGGCCACCACACCATAGCCATGCGTGTACACCGTGTGGTCGTTGACCCAATTGCGGTTGTCATTGCCCGAAAGGTCCATCTCGCGGGCGGCGATCACTGTGTCCTGGTTCACCCCGTCGATGTCGTATTTGTCCACGGCAAGCGTGTCGGCGAACGTATAGTACTGCTTCATCTGCTGCAGCTGGCGGAACGTGGGCGCCACAATCTGCGGGTCGAGCAGGCGGATCTGCGCGGTCGTCTCGGCGTCCTTCTGCAGCGCGCCTTCGGTGCCCTTCGTCGTAGCCTTGTATTCCTCGGTCTGCACGGCATCAAGCCCGTAGGCGGCGCGCGTGGCATCGATGTTGCGCTGGATGTACGTCGATTCCATCTCCTGCGCGTTCGGATTGACACGGAAGCGCTGCAGCAGCATGGGCCACAGCGTGGACAGCAGCAGCGACAGGACGACGGCCGAAGCGACGGCGATGGCCGGCACGCGCCACGCCTTCCACGCGGTGACGAACCCGGCGGAACGGCCGCCGCCATCCTCGTCGAACAGGCGCGTGCGCATGAGCCAGATGCCGAGCACCACGCCGACGATCACCGTGATCGCCGCCATGATGATGATCACCGGGATGTGCGCATGCACCGTCGTATAGGTGGCGCCGGTGATGCGGTCTCCCTGCGCGGTCATCGTCGAGAAGATCGACAGCACCTGATTGGCCGCCCACGAGACCATCCACAGCATGAACCAGATGGCGATCTGCCGGCGTGCGCGCGTCGTCATCGCGAACAGGCCGCGCCCATGGACCGGCATACGGAACCGGATGCCGCCCATCGCGATGTGCGTGCCAATCGAGAACACGAGCGCGACGACGAGCAGCAGCGACAGGCCCGACAACAGCAGCGACAGGCCGGGCAGCACAAACACGTAGAACCCGTTGTCGATGCCGAACTGCGGGTCGGACACACCGAACGATTCGCCGTTGAACATCAGGAGGATCTCGGTCCAATTGGCGTTGAACCGCGAGCCGAACATGAGGCCGGCGACGAGCGAGACCACGATGGCCACACGCCGCGCCGTCTTCGAACTCACCGATTTGCCCACTTCAATCGTGTCGCCATGGATGCGAATCGTGGAGCCGTCGGAGTACGCGGGCCGGGCACGGATCGCGAGCGTGGCGGAGATGAAGGTGACCAGCACCATGAGCGCCGCATACGCGAGCCACAGGCCCACGCGCGTGCCCAGCAGCGTCCACACGATGCTCTGGAACCCAAGTTGGGAATACCACATGACGTCGGTGGCGAAGTTGGCGACGGCGAAGAACAACGCCACCACCACGGCGATCACCGCCACTACCGCGATCAGCACGCGGGAGCCACGGCCATGCGACGGCCGTTTGGCCTGGCGGGTGATGCGCGGCGCGCCCGTGGGCGGCTTGGTGCCCGAACCGGCCGCGGCGTGGGCTTCGTCGCCGTTGGTTTCGATGTCGATGATGACCGGCTCGTCATCATCCTTCTGGTTGGAGGGTTTGCGCGACCCCGGCGTAGCGCCGAACAAAGGTCCGAAATCGAAAAAAGACATTCGTTCAGCTTACTGGAATACCGCGAACGGCATCAAGCGCCATGCACATTCTTCCATCAATACTCCATAATTCGCCACATCCAGGGAGCGCGCGCCGCCTTGTCGCGACTCATTACACTGGTAGCAACGGACGCAAGACCAATCAAGGAGGGGCCATGGCGCAGCAACAGGCGAACAGGCACGGCAGTGAACAGCGGCATCGCACGCACGCATGGATCGCCATCGTGGCCACCGTGGTCGCCCTCATGCTGGCGGTCGGCGCCATATGGTGGGTGTGGGCACACCATGCCCACACCCCGCGCCCTCAGGCCACCACACCAGCGCTGACAGCCACCCCCAGTGTCACGCCAAGCGGTTCCCCCAGCGGCGCCGCGCCGACCGCATCCCCCAGCCCGACTGCAGCAGACCGAGCCCAGAAGATCGTGGATGGCATGAGCCTCGACGAGCGCGCGGCGCAACTGGTCATGACGCCACTGGCCGCAGGCACCGACACGTCGGCAATCCGCGCACTGATCGCCGACGAGCATGTCGGTTCCGTCATCCTGATGGGCAATTGGACGAACGGCGTGGCCGGAGTGCGCGAAGCCACCGAGATGCTGCAGTCCTATGCTGACGGCCCCACGCGCGTGCTCGTGGCCACCGATCAGGAAGGCGGCCAAGTGCAGCACCTGCAGGGGCCGGGGTTCGAGACCATGCCGAGCGAGGTCACGCAGGGGACGATGGCCTTCGCCGACCTGCAGGCAGCGAGCCGGGGCTGGGGCGAACAGCTGCATATGGCCGGTGTGCATGTGGATCTGGCGCCATGCGTGGACACCGTGACGATCGACCGCGCGTCCAACGCTCCGGTCGGCGCGCTCGACCGCGATTACGGGCTCGACGCCGCGGGCAACGCGCAGCACGCCGCCGCGTTTGTCGAAGGATTGCGTGCCGCCGGCGTGGGCGCGGCGACGAAACACTTCCCTGGGCTTGGCGCCGTGACCGGCAATACCGACTTCACAACCGATGGCATCGTCGACACGACGACCACGCGCAACGGCCCGGAAGTGCAGGCGTTCGCCCAGGCGATCCGCGCCGCCGATCCTGGCATGGTCATGATTTCGCTCGCCACGTACACGGCGATCGACCCCGATGAGCCGGCGGCGTTCTCGCCCACCGTCATCGACGGCATGCTGCGCGGTGACATCGGTTATGGCGGCGTCGTCATCTCCGACTCCCTTTCGGCGAGCGCCGTCAGCGCGATTGCCCCCGCTGAGCTCGGCGTGCGGCTTGTGCAGGCCGGAGGGGACTTGGCCTGTGTGAACGACCCCGCGTTCACGCAGCCGATCCTCGACGGCTTGCGCGCGCGAGCGCGCGGCGACGCCGCGTTCGCCGAACGGGTGACGCAGTCGGCGCGCCGCGTCGTCGCACTCAAGCTCGCCCTCGGATTGGCGCAGTAGCGCGCACTAACAGCAGCAACTGGTGTTGGGGTGCAGCCGCTCGTGCTCCTCGCGCGCCCGCAAGTAGGCGCGCTCGCTGAGCGGCTCCTCACCGGGGTGCTCGCGTGTGAACCGCTCCACGTAATGCTCGTAGCGCGCTTCGCCGCTGACCTCCCGTGCATACCACACCACGGCGCGCCATGTGCGGGCTACGATGGCGCACAACCGTGCGGGCGCGCTCATCCGAGTTCCGCCCGGCGCGCATGGTGCTGCTCGAACTCGCGCTGGACCTTGCGTTCGAGCCGTGTGGCGATGAGGCCCGAGGGGGCGAACCAGTTCGACTCGAGGAACGGCTCCTGCGAGGTCAGATGGTCGCCATAGGCACGGGCGCGCACCGTGGAGACAACCGTCTTGACGCCCACGGCCAGGAACGCGGCCATCATGACGAGGAAGAACACCGAGAGCACACCGTCGAGGTAGGCGTTCGACAGTGAGGCGTATGCGTTGGCGAGTGCCTCGCCCTCAAGCTGGCCGGAGTCAATCGAGGCGCGCAATGATGAAGCGGTGGCGAAATACCCAAGCTGCGGATCGAAGATCTTCTCGAAGTCGGCGGTGAACGTGACCGCCACATCCCACGCCAATGGCACGACGGGGATCCATGCGTACCGTCCCAAGCCGGCTTTGACGACGCAGACGGTGACGAGCATGAAGCAGCCGGCGGCAAGCAGCTGGTTCGAGATGCCGAAGATCGGCACCATCGCGTTGATGCCGCCGTTGGCGTCGGAGACGCCCATGTAGAGCATCGTGCCCCACAGGGCGGTGGCGATGAATGTGGTGATCAGGTTGCCGGGGCGCCATGTGGGGTCGGCGAATTTCCTGAGTTTGCGCACGTTGCCCAGCAGGTCGCCGATCTGATAGCGGGCCACACGGGTGCCGTTGTCGACGGTGGTGAGGATGAAGAGCGCTTCGAACATGATTGCGAAGTGGTACCAGAACGCCATGGAGCCCTCCCCGCCCAGATAGGATGTGAGGAAGTTCGCCATGCCGATCGCGAATGTCGTCGCACCGCCCGTGCGTGAGACGAGTGTCTCCTCGCCCACGTCGTGCGCGGCCGCGTCAAGCGCCTCGGCGCCCATGTACACGGTGCCGCCGGATTGCCATTCCACGCGCATGCGTTGGCCTTCGATGTTCTGCACATCCATCCGGCTCACCGCGGCCGCCGCGTTCTGCTCGGGGCTCGCGGAGGCGGAGTAGGCGCTACCGGCCGTCGCCTCGATCTGCGCGGGTGACATGTTCATCGAGAAATACACGCCTTGGCTGATGGTGATGGCCGCGATGAGCGCGATGATGGCGGTGAACGACTCGACGAGCATCGAGCCATAGCCGATCATGCGGATCTGGTTCTCCTTCTCGATCGCCTTGGGGGTCAATCCGGAGGAGACAGCACCATGGAAACCAGACAAGGCGCCGCACGCGATGGTGATGAACAGGAACGGGAACAGGTTGCCCGAGAACGTGGGGCCGTTGGAGCGCGATGCGAGCGTGGTGAGCGCCGGCACCTGCACCTGTGGGTTCGCGATGACCACGCCGATGACGAGCAGGGCGAGCGTGCCGATCTTCATGAGGGTGGACAGGTAATCGCGCGGGGTGACGAGCAGCCAATGCGGCAACGCGGCGGCGGCGAACGAGTAGAGCACGAGCGCCACCACGAGCTGCTTGGCGTTGAGTGTGAAGATCGGCGCGAGCACCGGGTTCGCAGCGATCATGCCGCCGCCGACGATCGCGAGCACGAGCAGCACGAAGCCGAGAATCGTCGTTTCGATCACACGGCCCGGGCGCAGGAACCGCTCGTAGCAGCCCATGATCAGGGCGATCGGGATCGTCATACCGAGCGAGAACACCGCCCACGGCGACGACGCCATCGCCTTGATTGCCACGAGCGCGAGGAACGCCATCGCGATGGCGGTGACGACGACAAGGAACACGGAGATGATGAGGCCGCCGACCTTGCCCATCTCGTCGGTGGCCATCTGACCGAATGACCGGCCGCGGCGTTTGGCGGAGATCCAGAGCATGAGCATGTCCTGCACGGCACCGGCGAAGATGACGCCGAGGATGATCCACAGCACGCTCGGCAGATAGCCCATCTGCGCGGCGAGGATCGGGCCGACGAGCGGGCCGGCGCCCGAAATCGCGGCGAAATGCTGGCCGAAGAGCACGCGGCGGTCCGCGCGTTCGAAATTCGCGCCGTCCTGCACGCGTTCGGCCGCGGTGGCATTGGCGTCGTCGGTGCGCATGATCTTGATCTGGATGTAATACGCGTAGAACCGGTAGGCGATCGCATACGAGCTCAGGGCCACCACAACGAACCAGATGGCGCTGATCTGCTCGCCGCGCGCAATGGCAAGCACCGACCACGCCAAGGCGCAGACGATGGCGATGGCCGCCCACAGCAACGCCTTGGGCCATGTCCATACCATCTTCGGCTTGATGCCGACGGGCAGGCCGGATGAATTGCGGATGATGCGCGCCTCTTCCTCCGTGGTATACGCCGTCTGTGGCGCAGGTTGCGATGCCGCTGGTGTCGCGGTGGTCATCGTGGAGCCTCCTTGGTTCTTCTCCGGGTGCAACAAGCGGCGGCCGTCCCGCCTCTCCCGCAAGGCGGCCGCCGTGCGCAATACAGTAAGAACCACGGATTACGACACTTTTCGTGTTCCAGCATATGGACGGATTTCACCACAAGGTGAAATAGCGGCCTACTCCGCCGCCCGTGGCCTTATGCGAACTGCGAGTCGTACAGCTTGGCGTAGGCGACCGCTTGCTCGAGCAGCCGTTCGTGCGTGCCATGTTCGACGATGTCGCCGTGTTCCATATAAAGGATGAGGTCTGCGTCACGGATCGTGGAGAGCCTGTGCGCGATGACGAAGCTCGTGCGGTCCGCCATGAGCGCGTTCATCGCGTTCGCGATCGCCTGTTCGGTACGTGTGTCGACCGAGCTCGTCGCCTCGTCGAAGATGAGCATCGCCGGATCGGCGAGGAACACGCGCGCGATGGTGAGCAGCTGGCGCTGGCCGACCGACAGGTCGTTCGCCTCGTTGTCGAGCACGGTGTCATATCCCTTGGGCAGCGTACGGATGAAGAAGTCGGCGTGCGCCGCCTTTGCGGCGGCGATGATCTGTTCGCGCGTGGCACCGGGCTTGCCGTAGGCGATGTTCTCGGCGACCGTGCCACCGAAGAGCCATGTGTCCTGCAGCACCATGCCGAATTCCCGGCGCAGGCCATGCCTGCTCATCGTCCGCGTATCGACGCCGTCGAGCGTGATGGAGCCCGTATCGACGTCGTAGAAGCGCATGAGCAGGTTGATCAGTGTTGTCTTGCCGGCGCCGGTCGTGCCGACGATCGCCACCTTCCTGCCTGGTTCGGCCACGAAATCGACGTCCTTCATGAGCGGTTTGCCCGGAACATACCCGAAGCGCACATGCCTGAACTCGACGCGCCCCCTGACCGGTTCCTCGACCACGTTGGGGTGCGCGGGGTCGGGCGTCTCCTCCGGCTCGTCGAGCATGGCGAACGTGCGTTCCGCGGACGCGAGCGCGGACTGCGTCGAGTTGATCATGAAGCTCGCCTCGGTGATTGGTTCACCCACTTGGTTCATGTACTGGAAGAACGCCTGCAGCACGCCGATCGACATGGTGCCCTGCAGCATCATGCCGCCGCCGAGCAAAGCGACGATCGCCTGCGAGAATCGGTTGAACATGCGGATGATCGAGTTGATGCAGTTGGTGAGGAAGTCGGCTTTCTGGGCCACAGAGCGCACCTGTTCGGTAAGACCGCGCACCCGTTCGGCACTGCCGTCCTCGCGGTTCGAGGCCTTGATCACGTCACGGCCTTGGTAATACTCCTCCACCGCGCCCGTCAGATGCCCGACGGCCTCCTGCCGCGCAGCCGCCACCTCGAGGTTCTTGCCCGCCAAGATCTTCGTGATGCCCAGATTGACGCACACGAACATCAGGAACACGAGCGTGAGCAGCCACGAATAGACGGACAGGTCGAGCGATTTGATGTAGATCGCGTCACGCATGTCCTTGGCCACGCGCGCGGCAAGCACCGAACAGCAATAGCCGGCGCCGATCGCGCAGCAGCCGGCCACAAGCGACGCGGCGAGCATCTGCAGGGCAGTCACGGTCATCGTGTGGAACGACATCGCGGCGGTGCCCCCGTTGAGCAGCCGCGCGGCCAGCGTCGGCACGAGCAGGGCGCCGACGACATCCGCGGCCATCAACGCGACGGTCAGCGGCTTCATCGACAATGGGAGCCACGGATTTGTAAGAAGGTCACCATGAACAACAAGACAACACGTACCGACGTGACCCCTTTTTGGCCAACAACGTCTGTCTGCTGACCGCGCTGCTCGCCGTTCTCCCCACCAACAACATAGCGCTTATGATCGTGATCATCCTCGTGATGCTTGTGAATCTGGCATACGCGGGGGCGAGGCTCTCCACGAAGGCCGACACTCAGGACACCCACAAAAAGAACGCATGATGCGCCGCGCAAGGACAGCGTCGCGGACATGCATCAGGATTCGATGCCGTCGATCCGCCGCTCCAATGCGTTCATGAACTTGTCGCGACATAGGCGATCATCGCACGGCGCTCAGCGGGCTCGAGCGCGGCCATGGACTGCAGTTCCGCCTCGCGCACGGGCATGACCACCTCGTGGCGGTAGCGCTCCCCCGCGTCGGTGAGATGGATGCGCTTGACGCGTTTGCCGTGCCTGCTGCCTTCCAAACGCAGCAGACCTTGGGAGATGAGCGCATTGATGACGTTGTTCACCGTCTGGTGAGGCAACAACGTATACGCGCAAATCTCCCGCTGTGATGTACCGTCGTTCTCGCAGATGTAATCGAAGATGAGGTACACGCTGAACGACAGCCCACAACGGCATCCGTACGCCCCGTAGATGAGGTCGACACGACGGAACTCCTCGAAGAAGGCGAAGAGCTGTGTATCAAGATCACTCACTGTGGACCGCCTGCGCGTGCTCGATAATACTGGCACGGGGCGGCTCAAATTCAGTTGGATGACTGTGAGTCATGGGCGTGACAGGGCCGACGGCAGGCGACGGAACCTCAGTGGACACGTTGTTCGAGTCTCACTGCTCGTCAAGCTGGAGGGGACGCACCTTGCCGGAATCCAGCAGCTCCTCAAGCGCCGCCGGTCCGTCGAGCACCGCGGTCGCCGCCTGGTCCACCATGAGGCTGATGCGCGTATTGGGCAGAATGCCCTCGCAATACGCATACACCGGCTTGCCCAGGGCAAAACCGTAGGCGAGCGCGAAGATCGCGCCGGCGTCCTTGTCGTCGAAGTTGGCGATGACGGCAGCGGAGTTCTTGATGGCCTCAATGCGGTGTTCGAACACCGCTTCCGGCCCCGAGACATTCACATCCTCGGCGAAACGCGGGCGGTACACGCTCAGGTTGCGGTGCTGCAGCACGCGCTCAAGGCGCTCCATGCCCTCCACCTGCTCGGCGGTCTGGTACGGCCCGGCGACATAGAAATCGTAGATGGGTTTGGACGATGTGAAGGTGACGTGCTGATTGGCGTTGAAGTTTCCCATAGTTCTATTGAACCTCCCCTGCGGCAGTGGCCGTCTGAATTGGCTGTAAGCAATAATACGCCCGCCACGCCGTGTGCGCCGCCGCTACAATATTGGCGGCGGCGCGCACGGCGACCGACTCCGCGCACATGCGCACACCGCGCCCGCCCTGCGCGAAAGGAGCGCCATGAGCACGTCATCACCAGCATCATCGACCCCGAATATGCGCGTCGAGCATGATTGCATAGGGGCGCTCGAAGTCCCCCAAGACGTGTATTGGGGCATCCATACGCAACGCGCCATCGCGAATTTCACGGTGAGCGGCATTCCGGACGGCGCGCATGAGGCGCTCATCCGCGCCTACGCCGTCGTCAAACGCGCCTGCGCGATCGCGAACGCCGAACTCGGGCTGATCGACGCGCGCAAGGCCAAGGCGATCGAACAAGCGTGCGAGGAAATCGAACAGGGCGCGCTCGCCGACCAGTTCCCTGTCGATGTATTGCAGGGCGGCGCCGGCACGAGCCTCAACATGAACATGAACGAGGTCATCGCCAACCGCGCGCTCGAGATTTGCGGGCGGCCGCGCGGCGACTACGACTACATCCACCCCAACGACGACGTCAACCATTCGCAATCGACGAACGACACCTACCCCGCGGCGTGCAAGCTCGCGATCTGCGGCGGCCTGACCCCGCTCGCCGAATCCGCCCGGCGCCTGCGCGCTGCGTTCCACGAGCTGGCAGACAAGCACACGAACGACGTGACGATTGGGCGCACGCAACTGCAGGACGCCGTGCCGATGACCTTCGGGCAGGAGTTCCATGCGTGGGCGACGTTCCTCAAACTCGACCTGCAGGCGATGGACGCGCTTGTGGGGCAATTGTGCGACCTCAACCTCGGCGCGACGGCCATCGGCACCGGCATATGCGCCGACCTGCGGTTCCGCGACACGGTGACGCGCACATTCGCCCAACTCACCGGCCTGCCGGTGCACGCCGCGCTCGACCCGGTGGCCTCGGTGACCGACATGAGCGCCTACATCGCGGCGAGTGCGACGTTGAAGAACCTGGCGGTGCATCTCAAGAAGGCGGCAGACGATCTGCGCCTACTCAATTCGGGCCCGCGTTGCGGATTCGAGGACCTGCATGTGCCCGCACGGCAGGCCGGGTCCTCGATCATGCCCGGCAAAATCAACCCGGTCATCCCCGAGTGCGTGGACCAATGCTGCTTCATGATCTTCGGCATGGATGTGACGGTGAACTGGGCCGCCGCGGAAGGCCAGCTCCAGCTCAACGCCTTCGACCCAGTGATCATCCATGAGATCCTCACCGGCATGACGCTCGCGATCAACGCGATGGACATGTTCCGTACGAAGTGCGTGAATGGGATTGAGGTAGATGTGGAACGCGGGCGCATGTATGCCGAGCGGTCCACGTCGATCGCGGCGGCACTCAACGACGCGATCGGCTACGAGCATGCGGCCGAACTCGCGCAGAGCGCCGCCGCTGAGCACAGCACCGTGCGCGAGGCGGCCAAGGCGCATACCGGTCTTCCACATGCTGAGATTGACCAGCTGCTCGACACGGTGGCCCTCAGCCGCGGGCTCGGCCAGACGTGCCGGGAACACGGGGATTCTGCGCACTGACCGCGCGGTGCGCCCGCAAGGTTCCTTGACGGTTTTCTCACTTTTTTGCCGCAAGGGTATTGACTTTGCCCAATGCGGCCATAACAATCGGCACCATGACCTCTCCTAGCAACACACCCGATGGCGCGCATGCCACCGACGCCACCGTGGAGACCTGCCCGCTGCACGTGGACATGGTGATCACCGCGATCGACATCGACGAGCGGCACCGGTTCCGCATGCTCGAGCTCGGCCTGCGGCGCGGCACCGTGATCCGTGTGACCCAGCGTTCCAACTTCCACGGGCGCGTGGTGGCCAAGGGCACCGAGCGCATCGCCCTCGACGGGCGGACCGCCGCGCATATCCATGTCCGGCGCGCCGAACACCCCGCCAGCCCCACCGCAACACCCACCAAGTAAGCCACACCACCCACGGAGCCTCCCCTGATGGACAACACCAGCCATTCCTCGCATTCGCGCGGGTTCGCCGCGCTGCTTCCCCACGGCACGTCACACGACCATGCCACCGCCAAACCATGCTGCGACACCGGCGGCCACCGGCTGCCCAGCGGACACGCCATGCCACGCATCGTGTTCATCGGCAACCCGAATGTGGGCAAATCATCGCTGTTCAACGCATTGTTGGGCGCCAAAGCGCGTGTCATGAACGCCCCCGGCACCACCGTGCTGCTCGAAGAGGGCGTGTACACCCACAACGGCGTGCAATGGGACCTCATCGACACGCCGGGCACCTATTCGCTGCTGCCGCTCTCCCCCGACGAACGCGTGGCCGCCGAAGCGGTAATGGGGCTCAACGGCGAAGCCACCCCGGACCTCATCGTGGCGGTGCTCGACGCCACGAACATCTCACGCGCCCTGTACTTCCTGTCGATGGTGCTCGAACTCGGCCGCCCCACCGTGGTGGCCCTGACGATGAACGACCTGGCCGCCAAGCAGGGCACCGGCATCGACGCCACGTTGCTGTCGCGTGCACTGGGCGGCGTGCCCGTCGTCCCGGTCAACGGGCGCACGGGCGAAGGCGGCGGCGAGCTCATGGACACGGTGGCCGCCCATCTGCACGGCACACCGCTGCCCGAAGGCCTCGAGACCATCGACCCGCAGCATGTGGACGTGCAGCGCTGGGTCGAAGACGGCGCAGATGAACGCTTCGACTGGGCGGCGCGTGTGCTGGACGGCTTGGGCACCAACGCGCGAGACCGTGTGACGTTCTCGGACCGCATCGACCGCGTGCTGTTGCATCCGGTGCTTGGCATCCTCATCTTCCTGGCGATCATGCTTGGCATGTTCGAAGCCACCACCACGCTCGCGGGCCCGGCACAGGACTGGGTCGACGGACCGGTGCGCGATTGGCTCACCGCGCTCATCGACGTGGTGTTCTCATGGTTCGGGCCGCAAGCGACGCAGTCCTGGTTCCATTCGCTCATCATCGACGGCGTGGTGGATGGCGTGATCACGATCGGCACGTTCATTCCACCGATGGGCATCATGTTCATCCTCCTGTCGTTGCTCGAGGACTCGGGCTATCTGGCACGCGCCGCGTTTGTAATGGACCGCGCCATGCGCTGCATGGGGCTCGACGGGCGCGCGTTCCTGCCGATTGTGATCGGCTTCGGCTGCAACCTGCCCGCGCTCGCTGCCACGCGCACACTGCCCGATTCGCGCCAACGCGTGCTCGTGGGCATGCTCGTGCCGTTTTCGTCGTGCACGGCGCGCCTGTCGGTGTATCTGGTGCTGGCCTACGCGTTCTTCCGCGAACAGGCCGGCCTCGTCGTGTTCCTCATGTACGTGTGCTCGATCGTGCTCATCCTGCTGCTCGGCATGCTGTTGCGCGCCGTGCAGTTCCGCGACCTGCGCTCCGAACCGTTCGCGATGAGCCTGCCGCCGTACCAGATGCCGCGCCTCATCGTGCTCGCGCGCAGCGTGCTGCTGCGCCTGTGGGGATTCGTGCGCGGTGCGAGTTCGATCATCATCTCGATGCTCATGGTGATGTGGCTGCTGCAGTCCATCCCCGCCACGGCCGCCGCCGGGTCGTTCGCGCAGGTCGACGACGTGCACGACTCGGTGTACGGCGTGGTCGCGGACGCGGTGGCCCCGGTGTTTGCACCGGCCGGGTTCGACGATTGGCATGCGTCAGCCGCCCTCATGACCGGTTTTGTGGCGAAGGAAGTCGTGGTGGCGTCGATGGCCCAGTCGTACAGCATCGACACCGGCGACGAAGACGAACAGCAGCAGGGCGAAGGCACACTCGGTGCGGCGATGCGCGAGTCCTTCGACCATGCCTCCGGAGGCCATGGCAAGGCGGCCGCCGTGGCGTTCATGCTGTTCACACTCGCCTACACGCCCTGCTTGGCGACGGTGGCGGAACTCAAACGCCAATTCAACATGCGCATCGCCATGCAATCGATCGGCTTGGGCCTTGTCGTGGCGTACCTGCTCGCGGTGATCGCCTTCCAGACCCTGCGGTTCATCCTATGAGCGAATTCAGGTCCACACACGCCCCACGCACCGGCATCACGGCCCAGGTCATCCACGACCTGGGCCGGGGCATGACCGTACGCGAATGCGCGGATGCGCACCATTTGCCCGAGGCGTTCATCGCGCAGATCGTCGAGTTCGCCCGCGCGCGTGGCGAACTCGACGTGGTGGCGCTCGACCGCGGATGCGTGACGAAAGGCATGTGCACGCCCGACCCGGATTCGGTCATCTGCGCGGGCTGCCCGCTCGCCGCACCCAACGCACGCCGTACGCCGGTCTGGCGCGCATGGTTCCGCGCGCGCCGGCATACGGACCGATAATCCAATGGCATTCCACCGACGGGGAAAGCGCGCGGTGCATCATGGCCGTGCGGCACGACACGCATTAGTATGGCGGATATGAGTGAACATACAACCCCCACACCATGCGAGCCGCAGTGGCACAATCCCCTGCGCGACCCGCGTGATCTGCGCCTGCCGCGCATCGCGGGGCCCTGCAGCATCGTCATCTTCGGTGTCACAGGCGACCTGTCGCGTAAGAAACTGCTCCCGGCCATCTACGATTTGGCGAACCGCGGCCTGCTGCCGCCCAGCTTCGGCCTGACCGGCTTCGCCCGCCGCGATTGGACCGAGGACCATTTCCGTGACTTCGTCAAAGAGAACGTCAAGGAACACTGCCGCACGCATTTCCATGAGTCCACATGGAAGCAGCTCGCCGAAGGCATCCGCTTCGTGCAGGGCACGTTCGAGGACGCCGACGCGTTCGAACGGCTGAGCAACACGGTGGCCGAGCTGGACCGCGACCGCGGCACCCGCGGCAACCACGCGTTTTACATGTCGGTGCCACCTCGCGACTTCCCGATCGTGGCCAAGCAGCTCGCCAACTGCGGCCTTGCCAAATCGGAAGGCGACGCATGGCGCCGTGTGATCATCGAAAAGCCGTTCGGCCATGACCTGGCGAGCGCCAAGAAGCTCGACGCGGTGATCTCGGAGGTCTTCGACCCCGATTCGGTGTTCCGCATCGACCATTATCTGGGCAAGGAGACGGTGCAGAACCTGCTCGCCCTGCGGTTCGCGAACACGATGTACGAGCCGATCTGGAACGCGAACTATGTGGACCATGTGCAGATCACGATGGCCGAGGACATTGGCGTTGCGGGGCGTGCCGGGTATTACGACGGCATCGGCGCGGCGCGCGACGTGATCCAGAACCATCTGTTGCAGCTCATGGCATTGACCGCCATGGAGGAACCGGTCTCGTTCTCCGCACGCGACCTGACCGACGAGAAGACGAAGGTCCTCTCCGCCGTGCGTCTGCCGAAGGATCTGGCCGCGCACACCGCACGAGGCCAGTATTCCGCAGGCTGGCAGGGTTCCGAACCGGTTGTGGGCTATCTGGAGGAAAAGGGCATCAGCGCGGATTCCACCACCGAGACCTATGCGGCCGTCCGGCTGGACATCGACACGCGCCGTTGGGCCGGCGTGCCGTTCTACCTGCGCACCGGCAAGCGTCTGGGGCGCCGCGTGACCGAAATCGCGCTCGTGTTCAAGCGCGCGCCGCATCTGCCGTTCGAATCGACCGCCACGCAGGAGCTCGGCAAGAATGCCATCGTGATCCGCATCCAGCCCTACGAGGGCGTCACGATCCGCTTTGGGTCCAAGGTGCCCGGCGGCACGTCGATGGAGGTGCGTGACGTGTCGATGGACTTCAGCTATGGCCGTTCGTTCACCGAATCCTCGCCCGAGGCGTATGAACGCCTGATCCTCGATGTGCTTCTGGGCGACCCGCCGCTCTTCCCCACCACGCAGGAAGTCGACCTGTCGTGGAAGATCCTCGACCCGATCGAGGATTTCTGGTCGACCCTTGGCCAGCCCCAGCCGTACCGTTCGGGCACATGGGGACCGCAGGAGGCCGTGGAGATGCTGGCCCGTGATGGACACCGTTGGAGGATGCCATGATCATTACATTGCGCGATACGCAAACAAGCACGATCTCCGAGAAGATCGACACGCTGCACGAAGAACGTGGCGAAGTGGCGCTCGGCCGTGTGCTCACCCTGCTCATCCTCACCGATGAAGACAATCTCGAAGACGCCCTGCGCTTGGCGAACGAGGCGAGCCTCGACCACCCATGCCGTGTGATCGCCATCACCCCGAGCACCCGCCGCATGACGGAGCCCGAGGAGGAGCGCACCTACCTCGACGCCGAAGTGCGCATCGGGGCCGATGCCGGCGCCGGCGAAATCATCGTCCTGCGCCCGCGCGGCGGTCTCATCCACCATCAGGACACGCTCGTCATCCCCCTGCTGGTGCCCGACGCGCCGGTCGTGGCATGGTGGCCCACCGAGGCGCCGGCCAATCCGTCGAAGGACCTCGTGGGGGCGATGGCGCACAGCCGCATCACCGACGCGATGCGCTCGTCGAACCCGCTGCGCACGATGGAGGACCTGCGCCGCAACTGGTCGCCGAAGAACGTCGACATGTCATGGACACGCCTGACCTTGTGGCGCGCCATGCTCGCCTCGCTGCTCGACCAGCCTCCGCATCTGAAGATCACGTCGGTCACGGTGTCTGGCCCCACCGCATACCTTCCGATGGACCTGCTCGCCGCATGGCTCACCCTGCAGCTCAACGTGCCGGTCTCGATTGAGCGCGAGCCGGACGCCACGGCGATCACCGGCGTGACGATGACGCGCGAGGACGGCGGTGTGCTCAGCCTGGAGCGCCGCCCCGCCGAAGACGGCATCGCCACAATCAGTGTGCCCGGGCAGTCCCCCCAGACGATCCCACTGCCGATTCGTTCGCTCGGCGATTGCCTGAGCGAGGAGCTCGGCCGCCTCTACCCCGACGAGATCTATGCGCAGGTCGTGACGCAGGGGTGGAAGAAAATCCACCCGAACGACGACTGAGAGGAGTACCATGCACGAACGCACATTGATCGTCTATCCGAACCCGCGCCTGCTCGCGCAGGCCGTGGCGGCGCGCACGCTGCTCACGCTGAACGAGGTCCTCGGCACGCCGGGCCATGACCGGGCCGACATCGCCGTGACCGGCGGCACCGACGGCACCGCGATCCTTGAGGCGATGGCTTCCAGCGCACTGCTCGACATCGTGGATTGGTCACGCGTGCATGTCTGGTGGGGCGACGAACGGTTCGTGGCCGCCGACAGCGACGAACGCAACGACCGCGCGGCCCGCGCCGCACTGTTCGACGCGCTCATCGCCGAGGGGCGTATGACCGATGCGCAGATCCATGCGATGCCCGCCGACGACCGCAGTGCCGAAGCGCGCGCCCATGCCACCGCCCGCGATGACGGCGAGGCGCTCGAACACGCGGCCGCACGTTACCAGCAGGAATTGCTGCACGAGCTCGGCGAGGCCGCCGCGATGGACCTCATGATGTTCGGTGTGGGCCCCGACGGCCACTTCGCCTCGTTGTTCCCCGGCCGCCCGCAGCTTGGGCTGGACGGAGACGACGTGCTGGTGACGGGCGTGCAGGATTCCCCAAAACCACCGCCGCTGCGCCTGACGATGACCGTGCCGATGATCGCCCGCAGCGCACGCGTGTGGATGTGCGGGTCGAGGCCCGGCAAGGCCGAGGCGATGGCGCACACGTTCCTGCAGAGGCGCGACACCGCGTTCCCCGGATCGTTCGCCGACGCCACGCAGGAAGTGCTGTGGATCTGCGACGGGGATTCCGCCGCGCGGATTCGACAGCGGCAGTAGACATCCGTGCACGCGGCTGCATCGCGTACACCAGCCAAAAACCGCTTGTGGGCGGCCGCTCCTCGATGGAGTGGCCGCCCACAAGCGGTTTTTGGGTCGCTACATCAGGGCCTCACTTCGAGGTCTGGATCTCCTCCTGCCCCGGTTCGGCCCACAGGATGTGGAACGAACCCGGCTCATCGACACGCTGGTAGGTGTGCGCGCCGAACAGATCGCGCTGGCCTTGGATCAGCGAGGCCGGCAGGCGCGTCGAACGCAATCCGTCGAAGTAGGCGAGCGACGACGCGAACACCGGGTCCGGAATGCCGTGCGCAGCGCACGTGGCCACAATGCGGCGCCATGAGGCTTCGCATTCCTCGATGGCCTTCTTGAAATACGGCGCGAACAGCAGTGAGACATCGGCCTGCCCGGTCTCGAACGATTCCGAGATGCGGTCGAGGAACTCGGCGCGGATGATGCAGCCGGCGCGCCAGATGCGCGCGACCGCCGCCAGATCGATATGCCAGTCGTACATCTTGCCGGCGGCGGTGATCTCATTGAACCCTTGCGCGTAGGCGATGATCTTCGAGGCGTACAGCGCATGGCGGATGTCGTCGATGAACGCCTTGCGTTCGTCGTCGTCCAATTCGATCAACGCCTGCGGGCCGGCGAAATGCTGCTTCGCGGCTTCGTCACGCAGCTCGGTCTCCGAAGACAGTCCCCGGGCGAACACGGCTTCGGCGATGCCGGTGACCGGCACGCCGAGCATGAGGGCCGTCTGCACGGTCCACGTGCCGGTGCCCTTCATGCCGGCATGGTCGAGGATCACATCGACAAGCGGCTGGCCGGTCTTCTTGTCTTTCTTGTGCAGCACTTCAGCGGTGATCTCGATGAGGTACGAGTTGAGTTCGGTGCCGTTCCACTCCTGGAACACGTCGCCGATCTGGTCCGGGCTCATGCCCAGGCCGCGGCGCATGAGGTCGTAGCTTTCGGCGATGAGCTGCATGTCCGAATATTCGATGCCGTTGTGCACCATCTTCACGAAATGGCCGGCGCCATTGGGGCCGATGTGCGTGACGCAGGGTTCACCTTCGGCCTTGGCCGCGATGGATTCGAGGATCGGCTTGAGGCGCTCCCACGACTCATCGCTGCCACCGGGCATGAGGGACGGCCCGAGCAGCGCGCCCTCCTCGCCGCCGGAGACGCCCATGCCCACGAAATGGATGCCGCGGGCGCTCATCTCCTTCTCACGGCGGATCGTGTCCTGATAGAACGCGTTGCCGCCGTCGACGATGATGTCACCGGGCTCCATGAGGTCGGCGAGCTCGTTGATCACATCATCGGTCGGCTCGCCGGCCTTGACCATGATGATCGCCGTGCGCGGACGCTCGAGCGACGCCACGAATTCCTGGACCGTCTTGGCCGGGTAGAACGTGCCTTCATCACCATAATTGTCGATGAGGTGCTCAGTTCGTGCATAGGACCGGTTGAACACAGCCACCTTGTTGCCATGCCGGGCAAGATTCCTTGCCAGGCTCGCGCCCATGGCGGCCAATCCGACCACGCCTACGTTCGCTTGTGCAGTCATGCCATTCCTCCACATCGTATACAACAGTTTCCGTGCCCATTCTAACGGGTCGAGCGCCGAACGTGTCAGGTATCCGCGCATGGCCATAATTCGCGCAACGCATGCTCACATGGCAAGCGGCAGCACCGCGCGCGTCGTGAAGACCCGCGCCTGTGTGCCGGCCAGCACAAGCGCCTGGCCATTGCGCAGCGGCACAAAGCGCGGATCTGCGGCATGTGCACGTACGATGCGTGCGGCCTCGCGCCCCAACGCCAGCCCGTGCACATGCGGCACCACCCGGTATGCACTGAGCGCGAGACCAGGCACGGGCACCGTCGATTCCCCCGCTATCGCGGGCCGCTCGTCCATCGGCGCGATGTAGTCAATCGACGGCGCAGCCGCCACGGCGCCGGCGGACTCCCCCAGATACGGCACGCCCTGTGCCACGCGCTCGCGGATGATGCCGGCCGCCCCACTCGACTGCAGGCAGTGCATGAGGTAGAACGTGTTGCCGCCGCACACGTAGAACACGCCAGCGCGGCGTAATTCGTCATGGATGCGCCAACGGCGCGCATCGGTCAGGTCGACCACATGCACGTCCACGCCCAAGGCACGCCACCACCAGTGCATCAGACGGTTCGCCACACCGTAGTCGGCCGCATAGCTCGCGGTTGGGATGAACGCCATGCGCCGGCACCCCAAGTCGGGGATGAGCCGGCGGATGACCGGCGTCATGCCGACGAGCGACGACATGAGGAAGAGCCGGCGCGCACGACCATGCGCATGAGGGTCGGCGCCACCCCAATCGTCTGCGTATGCCATGCCCCGCCCCGGTCCGTTGTGCTGATGGGTCACATCCGTTAATGTGCCTGCACACAGTGTATGCCGCACAAGGCGAACCGCACCACCATACAGGGTGGCATTTGCCCCCACCGCGCAACCCCAGTGTGCCGGATGCGGGGCGGCGGTACCCTAGTCCACAGCTTTACCCATACGACACATGAGGACACCACCGGCAATGGCATCGCTTACCCCATCTCAGCACACGCACACCGACGACCCCGCGCACGAAACACCCACCGCTGTGGCACAAGATCTTGCGCAGAGCCGCGAATCCGGATTGGCTCAGGCGCCGGAGTGTGAGCGCACCCAGCTGACCGGCAGACAGCGATTCGTCGTGGCCGTCACGTTCTTCTCGATGTTCTTCGGCGCCGGCAATCTCATCTTCCCGCCGCTCGTCGGCGCGTTGAGCGGCCACGCGGCGGTGCCCGCACTGGTCGGCTTCACCATCTCGGCGGTCGGCCTGCCAATCCTCGGGGTGATTGTGGTGGCCCGTGCCGGTGGGTTCGCGCATCTTTCGGCGCGCGTCTCCCGCCACTTCTCACTCATCCTCGGCGTGGCGATCATGCTCACGATCGGCCCGCTGTTCGCGATTCCACGCACGGCGTCGACCTCGTTCGAGATGGCGGTCGTGCCGTTTCTGCCCAGTGGCGCGCGCCCATGGGCGCAATTCGCCTATTCCGTGGTGTTCTTCGCCCTCGCGTTTGTGGTGGCCCAGCATCCTGACCGTTTGACCGCCGTGCTCGGCCGGATCATGGGGCCGATCCTGCTGGTCATGATCGCCGCGCTGTTCGTGGCGTGCCTTGTGGTGCCGCACGGTCCGTTCACCGCACCGATCGGCGTCTACAAGCACGACCAGCTCATTCAGGGATTCCTTGACGGCTACCAGACGATGGACCTGATCGCGGCATTGTATTTCGGCATCGTCATCTCGGCGAACATCAAGGAGCTTGGTGTGCGTGACGAATCACGCAACCGGGCGGAGACCGGCATCGGCGGCCTATGGACCGGCGCCATGCTCATCATCGTGTACGGCGTGTTGGGATTCGTGGGCGCCGTGTCCGAGACCTTCCACGCCATCGACCCCACGACCGATACGGGCGCCACCGTGCTGACGAACCTCACGTCGCACGCATTCGGCCCGGTCGGTCTCGCCTTCATCGGCATCGTCTTCGTCATCGCATGCTTCAACGTGTGCACCGGCCTCATCTCCACCTGCAGCTCGTACTTCCACACCACGTTTCCCCGTATGGCCGGCCACCGTGTCAGCTACCGCGTATGGAGCCTCGTGTTCACGCTGATCAGCTTGGCCATCGCCAACATCGGCCTGAGCGCCATCATCGCGCTTTCGGTGCCGGTACTGGAGTTCCTCTACCCCATCGCAATCGTGCTCGTGGCGCTGGCGCTGTTCGGCCGCGTCTTCACGCAACGCTTCCCACGCGCCTATCTGTGGACCGTTCTGGGCGCCGGCATCGTCAGTGGCGCCAACGCCATCCGCGGATTGGCCGCGGTGTTCGGCGCACATCTCGAATGGCTCGACCGCGCGTGCGCGCTGTTGCCCCTGCAGCAGGTGACACTGGGATGGCTCGCGCCTGCTGCAGTGGGTCTGGTCATCGGCATCGCCATCAGCATCGCCGAACGCCGGCGCGCACGCTGACTCGGCCGGCGCTGGCGTGGCTCAGGCCTCGGATTGGTCGCGAATCCGCGCGTCCAGGGCCTCCACCAGATCGCCATAGCCTTCACTGGCCATCCGGTCGCGTGGCACAAAACGCAGCGACGCCGAATTCATGCAGTACCGCAGACCGCCGCGCTCTCGTGGACCGTCCGAGAACACATGGCCTAGGTGGCTGTTGGAACCCGTCGCGCGCACTTCGAGACGCGGGTGCATCGGCAGGCTGTGGTCTTCGACCTCACGCACCGACGCGCGGTCGATCGGCGCGCTGAATGCCGGCCATCCGCATCCGGAATCGAATTTGTCGGTCGAGAAGAACAACGGCTCGCCACTGACGCGGTCCACATAGATGCCCGGTTCGAACACACGGTCGTATTCGTTGCGGAACGGCGCCTCTGTGGCGGCGTGCTGCGTGACTTCATACTGTTCGGGAGTCAGGCACCAGATACGTTCGATGTAGCGTTGGCGCTCACGCATATGGTTGATCACATCCACCGGAATATGGCAATAACCACCCGGATTGACGAGTAGATAATCCTGATGCTCGGGCTCCGCAGGTGTGAAGTTGCGCAACCGCTCCACTTCCACAGCCGGTTCGTGGCCGGCACGTTGCGCGAGCTGCGCCAGCGCCTCCTCATACACCACACGTTGTTCGGCGGCGCGCTCACCGGCCGGATACAGGCCGGAACGGTACTGCGCACCGACGTCGTTGCCTTGGCGGTCGACGCTGAACGGGTCGATGATGTCCAGAAACAGCAGCGTCAACGTCCGCAGGCTCACGCGCTCCGGGTCATAGGCAACGCGCACCGTCTCCACGGCACCCGTTGCGCCGGAACACACCTGCCGGTATGTGGGATTGGGCGTGTTGGATTGCGCATACCCCACGGTCGTGTCGGTGACGCCGTCGACGTTCTGCATGGCACGTTCAAGCCCCCAGAAACAGCCGCCGGCCATATATGCCACATGTGCTTCGGCGGCCGGCTCCGCATCATGCGCGGCCATGGCGCTCACGCCTCGTCCGCGTACTTCGCGGGGTCCTGATCAAAGACCTCGGCGCAGTGGGGGTTGCAGAAATAGATGGTTTTGCCGTGGAAGACGCGTGTGTCAGCCGCGTGCTCCGGATCGACGACCATGCCGCAGACCGGATCGATTGCCTCATGCACATCGTTCATGGTATGTCCTTTCGTTGTGGCGGTGTTGTCTGCCGCCGGCTTGGCGAGCGCCTGCTCGTCGATGGTGATGGGCGCAAGGCGCCCTGTGGTATGTCTAGGCTTAGCACGGGTCGGGTCGAAGGCATGCAGCCGGTTAGCGTTGAGCACAACCGAGAGCGAGGAGAACGCCATCGCCGCGCCGGCGATCATCGGACTGAGCAGGATGTGCCACGCGGGATACAGCACACCGGCGGCCACGGGGATGCCGAGCCCGTTGTACCCCAGCGCGAAGCCGAGGTTTTCCCGGATGTTGCGCAGGGTGGCGCGTGAGAGGTCCCATGCGGTCACCACCGCCATCGGCGAACCGTGCATGAGGGTGATGTCGGCGGATTCCATGGCCACATCGGTGCCGGTGCCCATCGCCATGCCCACATCCGCGCGCACAAGGGCAGGAGCGTCGTTGATGCCGTCGCCCACCATGGCCACCACATGCCCTTGGTCCTGCACCATGCGAATCACCTGCTCCTTGGCTTGTGGAGCCACATTGGCCACCACAGTGCTCATGCCGACCTGATGCGCGATGGCATAGGCGGTTGTGGCGTTGTCACCGGTGAGCATGACCGTCTGCACGCCGCGCGCGTGCAGCGCCGCGATGGCTTCGTGTGCGTCCGGTTTGACGGTGTCGGCCACGGCGAGCACCGCCACAAGGGAGCCATCGATGGCGGCCAGTACCGGCGTGGCGCCTGCGGCGGCGAACCGTTCCATAATCCCGTGTGCGTCGTCCATCTGCTGCGCGGGTATGGCGCCGTCAAGCAACGCGGCGTTGCCCACACGCACGGCGTGGCCCCGCACAGTGGCCAGCACGCCCTGACCGGGCACACTGGTGAATGCGCTGGCGTCGGGCAAGTCAAGGCTCCGGGCGCAGGCGGCCTCCACGACGGCTTGGGCGAGGGGGTGTTCCGAGCGTGCCTCCGCCGCCGCAATGAGCGCGAATGCGGCGTCATCGAGCGGTGTGCCTGTACCGTCCGCGCCATCTGCGCCGCAGTATGCCACTGCATGCGTGAGTGAAGGATGCCCTGCGGTGATGGTGCCGGTCTTGTCGAATACCACCACATCCACGGCGGCGGTGCGTTCCAACGCCTGGGCGTTGCGGTACAGCACGCCGTATTGCGCGCCCTTGCCGGTAGCGATTGTGATCGACAACGGCGTGGCCAGGCCCAACGCGCATGGGCATGCGATCACCAGCACGCAGATCGCACAGATGATGCCGTAGGCGGGCTGACCAATAGGACCCCACAGGCGCCATGCCACAAAGGTCCACAGTGCGATCAGCACCACGGCTGGCACGAACACGGCGGCCACACGGTCCGCGATGCGTTGGATCGGCGCCTTCGACGTCTGCGCCGTCTTGACGAGCGTGATGATCTGCGCGAGCGTCGTGTCGGCGCCCACACGTGTGGCACGGTAGCGGATCGCACCGGTCGTGTTGACGGTCGCGCCAATGACCTCGCTCCCCGCATGCTTGGTGACCGGCATCGACTCGCCCGTGACCATCGATTCATCCACGGCGGTCGCGCCATCGGTCACCACACCATCCACGGGTATGCGCTCCCCAGGCCGAATCTCCACAATGTCGCCAACGTGCACGTCGTCGGTCGGCACATCGACCACTGCGCCGCCGCGCACCACATGCGCCGTGTCGGGGCGCAGCCCGATGAGCGCGCGGATCGCCGCGCCTGTGCCGGCACGCGCGCGCGTCTCCAGCAGCTGCCCCAGAATCATCAGCGTGATGATCACGCCGACGGCCTCGTAGTATGGCTCGCGCGCGCCCCGCGGCAACAGGCCCGGCCAGAACGTGACGACGAGTGAATAGGCGAACGCGGCGACCGTGCCGACCGAGACGAGCGAATTCATCTCGGGCGCCCGGTGTGCCAACGCCATCCAACCGGTGCGGTGCACCGGCCAGCCGCAATAGCACATGACCGGCAGCGCGAGCGCCAACTGCAGCCACGGACTGGTGACCCACGCGGGCAGCGTGCTGTGGAACCACGCGCCGACTGCGGGAATCATCGGCAGCATCGCCACCAGCAGCAACGGCACGGTACATGCCACGCCGACGATGAGCCTACGGGTGAGCTCATGCGCCTCATGCGCGCGCTCGTCGTCCTCCGCCTGTTGCGCGGCGCGGATCTGCTCGGGCCCCTGCAGCACACCCGTTGCCTGCGACGGTGTCTGTACGCCCTGTGCTTCGTCACCGGAACCGGTGACGCGCAGTTCGCCGTGGAGCATGTTCATACCGCACGCGAACGGATAAGTGCCTGGAGCGAGCGCCGGCAGCATGAGCTGCGTGGTGTCGAACGCGGGCAGCGCACGGTCGATGCCCAGGTCGGGGAACACGACGTGCGACGAGCATTCACCGCTTTCCTGCCGGTCGAAGTCGAGGCGGATGGGACTGCCCGCAGGCACCTGCACGACCGCCGGCTCATAACCGCCCTTCACTGTGATGTGCGCAGTCTGCACGCCGTGGTCCTCCACCGACTGCGCGGCGCGGCGGGGCGCGAAGAAGAACCACACGAGCGCCGCACTGAGCAGCACCGCCACCACGACGATGATGACATTGATCACCAGTCACCTCCTGTTGCACCGTGCACATCACGCGCACGTCTTGCATGCTTCTTCTTGGTACAGCAGCGCGGGCGCACCCTGTATTCCACGCCCGCGTGTTGCCTGTGCCACGCCTGGACGTCGCCGTGCAGCTGAAAACCGCCGGCGCACCGCATGCACTGGCTACGCTGGTGCATGGAACCAGCCGAACCATGAAGGAGGCACCACCATGACCACACTGATCACCGGGGCCAGCGGGGGCATCGGCGCACAACTCGCGCTCCTGTGCGCCCAACATGACGACGAATTGTTGATCACCGGCCGCAACGCCGACAAACTCGCGGCGGTGAAAGCCAATCTGGAACGCGACTACCACGGCAAGGTCACGGCAATCACGCTGGACCTCGCGCAGCCCGACGCAGCCGCCCGCCTGGAACAGTACACCGTGGAACGCCATATAACGATCGACACGCTCATCAACGACGCCGGGTTCGGGGACTGGACCACATTCCTCGACATGGACGACGACCACATGCGCGCGATGATGCAGGTGAACATGGTCACGCTCGCCGAATTGTGCCATCGGTTCGGGCGCAGGATGCGCACGCGCGGACATGGGCGCATCCTCAACATCGCGTCGGTCGCCGCGGCGTTGCCGGGCCCCTACATGGCCATGTATTACGCGACCAAGGCGTTTGTGCGCTCATTGAGCGTGGCGCTCGCCTACGAGCTGCGCGGCACCGGCGTCACCTGCACCGTGGTGTGCCCCGGTCCGGTCTCCACTGGATTCGAGAGCGCCGCCAACATGCACGGCAGGAATTTCTTCACGATGGTCAAACCGTCCACACCGCAGGCGGTCGCGCGGTTCGCCTACGCCAAGATGCAGGCCGGCAGCGCACTCGCCTATTCGGGGGCGTTCGCCAAGCTGACCGCACTCGGTGTGCGCGGTGTGCCCACGCGCCTTGCCGCACGGTGCGCCGCGTATATGAACGGCGGCGATCCGCACACGTCACGGTAGACCAGCCGCACGGCGCGGTGACATCACAACAAGGCCGTACAGCCATGTGATCGTGTGGCTGTACGGCCTTGTTGCGGTTCGCCGTGTCTTGGGATTACGAGCGTGAGCGCGTGCGGAACGGCGCCGAAGCCTTGTGCTTCGTGTGCCGCTTGCGGTTCGCGGCGGGGCGGCCCTTGCGGCTCGCGTCGCGTGCCTTGAGCCGGCGCTCATGGCGTTTCACGGCTTCGTCGCGCTCGTCGCGCACCAGACGCTGCTCCTTGCGCTGGATGCGCTTGGCGCCGTTCTCGTAATTGCGCTTGCCCTTGCCCTGCTTCTTGTGCTTCTTCGACACCTTGCCAGCCGGTACGCCATCACGGCCCCGTTCGGCGTCATGCTGCGCTGGGTGATCGTCGCGCACACTGCGTACATCGCCGAGGAACCGCTGCGCGAACTCACGCTGCTCCTCGGTGAACTGCTGCCGCTGGCTGTCGCGGCGGTCCTGCGCACGTTCGGAACGCGAACGCTTGCCGCCCTTCGGGCTGCGTGAGCGCCGCGGTTCACGCTCCGCCCCACGGTTCTCGCCTCGGCGTCCACGGCGGCGATTGCGGGACTTGCCCGGCGCGCCTTGGCGCTCGGCGCGCTTGAGCGGAGGCAGCGTCCATCCTTCGACGGGCTCCGCAGGCGTGCCCACGAGCTCGAGCACCTGCGGCGAATCAGGCTTGACCTCGAGCGGCTTGACGTCGATGCCCGCCTGATGCAGCAGTTTGCGCGCATAGCGGCGCTGGTCCGGCGTGATCACGGTGATCACGTCGCCGGCCTTGCCGGCCCGCGCCGTACGGCCGGAACGGTGCAGGAACGACTTAGGGTCGTCCGGCGGGTCGACCTGCACCACGAGTTCCACACCACTGACGTCGATGCCACGCGCGGCCACATCAGTGGCCACGAGCACGTTCACCGAACCCGATTCGAAGGCCTGCAGGTTGCGGTCACGCTGGTTCTGGTTGAGGTTGCCGTGGAGCTCGGCCGCCGGAATGCCCTGCTGGGTCAGTGATTTGGCGAGCTTCTGCGCCTGGAACTTCGTGCGCGTGAAGAGGATGCGGCGTCCGGACCCGGAGGCCAGCTTGCGCACGAGGGCGGGCTTGTCGTTGCGCGTGGTGAGAAACACATGGTGGGTCATCAGATCGACCGCGGATGTCACCTCGTCGACGCTGTGCACCTTGGGTTCGTTGAGGAACTCGTCCACGACCTCGTCGACGCCATGGTCGAGCGTCGCGGAGAACAGCATGTGCTGGGCGTCGGGGGAAATCTGCTTGAGGATGCGGCGGATCGGTGGCAGGAAGCCCATGTCCGCCATCTCATCGGCCTCGTCGAGCACCGCGACGCGCACATCGTCCAAGGTCAGCGCGCCCTGTTCGATGAGGTCCTCCAAGCGGCCTGGACAGGCCACCACAATGTCGGCGCCGGCCTTGAGGTCGTTGATCTGTCTGCTGTACCGCACGCCACCGTACACGGTCGTCGTCGTCATGCCATACACATGGGCGAGCGGCGCCACCACATCGTTGATCTGGTTCGCCAATTCGCGCGTGGGGGCCAGGATCAGCCCACGCGGGTGTGGCGTCGCGTCGCTGTGGCGCAGAGCCTTGACGCGGTCGCGCTGCGCTTTGCGCACCGCCGAGCGGAAATCCTCCATCGAAACGCCGTCGTCGTACGTCACGTCGCCCAGACGGGTGACGAGCGGCAATGTGAAGGCGAGGGTCTTGCCCGAGCCGGTGCGGCCTCGGCCGAGCACATCACGGCCGGCAAGCGAATCCGGCAGAGTGTCCTGCTGAATGGGGAAGGCGGTTCGTTTGCCTTCGTCGGCCAGCGCATGCACAAGCGGGCCGGGCACGCCGAGTTCGGCGAACGTCATCTCAGGCTCGTCATAGTCGGCCTGTTCTTCGGAAGTCATCTGTAAATCGGGCACAATGGCCTTTCATAAAAATCGTTGAATAATTCGCGCGATATGCGCAAACTCGTCAACTATATCCGAAGGCCGCTACGAACCACACACCGCGCACAGCGGCGCCTCGGGGCGCATATACGGCGGCGCGCCGCGACATACGCGGATGTCGCGGCGCGCCCGTGAGAGGGAGGACAGACCGGTCAGCGGTTCTGGTCGCCGTCTTCCCGGATGGGGTGCAATGGTTCGGACGGCTTGCCTTGGTCACGCACGACCGACGAGGTCTTGGGGATCGCGCCTGTCGC
Source organism: Bifidobacterium pseudolongum subsp. globosum (assembly GCF_004155535.1). Classification (GTDB taxonomy): domain Bacteria; phylum Actinomycetota; class Actinomycetes; order Actinomycetales; family Bifidobacteriaceae; genus Bifidobacterium; species Bifidobacterium pseudolongum_C. The sequence continues at coordinate 351,359 of NZ_RYUH01000010.1, forward strand.
GCGCCCGATGGCCTTGAGGCCGTGGTACAGCACGAGCACGGCGATCGAGCCGATCGCGATGCCGTTGAACTGCACGTCGGAAAGCGCGAACTGGAAGTTGGCGATGCCGATGATCATGACGATGGCGGCGGTCATGATGTTGAGCGGCTTGCTGAAGTCGACCTTGTTGTCCACCCAGATCTGCACGCCGATCATGCCGATCATGCCGTAGAGCAGCGTCGTGACGCCGCCGAGCACACCGGCGGGAATCGAGTTGATGACCTCGCCGAACTTGGGGCACAGCGAGAGGATGAGCGCAAAAGCGGCGGCGCACCAATACGCGGCGGTCGAATAGACCTTGGTCGCGGCCATGACGCCGATGTTCTCGCCGTATGTGGTGGTGCCGGAGCCGCCGCCGAAGCCGGCGACGGTAGTGCCGAGGCCGTCGGCGATGAGCGCGGTGCCGATCTGGTTGTCGTAGTCATGGCCGGTCATGGCGGCCACGGACTTGACATGCCCCACGTTTTCAGCGATGAGCACGAGCACGACGGGCAGGAACATCGGCAGCACGGAGAAATCAACCTGCGGCAGGTGGAATTTGGGGAAGCCGATCCACGAGGCGTCGGAGATCGCGGCGAAGTCGACCTGTCCGCGGAAGCACGCGTACGCGTAGCCGATCAGCACGCCGATGAGGATATTGAGGCGTCCCAGCAGGCCTTTGAACAGCACGGCCACGAGCACGACCGCCAACAGCGTGACGAGCGCGGTGTCTGGCGCCGTCTGGAAGTTGGTCCACACCGTGGGCGCCAGGTTGAAGCCGATGATCGCGACGATTGCGCCGTTGACCACAGGCGGCATGATGCGGTCGATCCATATGGCACCCGCGTATTGCACGGCCACGCCTATCAAGGCCAGAAGCACACCGGTGCACAAGATGCCGAAACTTGCGACGGCGATGCCTTTGCCGGAGCTGTACACGGCCGTGATTGGCGCGATGAAGCCGAAGGAGGACCCGAGGTACGACGGCAGGATGTTCTTGTTGATCAACAGGAACAGGGCCGTAGAGAATGCCGTGAAGAACAGTGTGGTGGATGGGTCGAAATGGGTGAGGATCGGCACGAGGAATGTGGCGCCGAACATGGCTACCACATGCTGCGCGCCGATCTCAATCGTGCGCGGCCAGGTGAGGCGCTCGTTGGGCTCGACGACCTCCCCCGGTCCCAAGGTCTTGCCATTGCCGTGCAGTTTCCAATGGAACATGCCCGCCATCGAAAGGTTGGTCATAAGGTCTCCTTGACTGATCGATACCGACTTGCTCGGTATTGTTCGCGGCGCCACGTGGAGGCAGATGCATGCGCCCTACGGAAAAACGCCATCGTCATTGTAAAGCCCCCACGTCACGAACCGGGCAGGAGCGTCGTTACAAAGCCCGCGATGGCGCCGTCACGCCCGCAGACAACAGTGGAGCCCACATCCCGGGAACGGGATGTGGGCTCCACTGTTGTCTGCGGGCAACCGCTCAACGGCCACCCAATCCACTCACTTCGCGGGGAAGAACACGAGTGCGAGGCCGATGCACAGCGCCACGAGGATGACCGAGGCGATGAGCGAGGCGCCGAAAGGCTTGACGCCCTTCTTCAGCGCTTTGAAGTTGACGTTGATGCCCAGCGCGGCCATGGCCATGCCGAGGAAGACCTTCGCCACATCGTTGCCAAGCACGTTGACGAACTCAGCCGTGGAGGGCCATGCCTTGAGCATGAGCGTGCCGATCGCGGCGGTCGCGATGAACCCGAGCATGAACCACGGGAACGCGACCTTGCGCTTGCCGCCGTCGGCGGGGACCTCACCGTGCTTCTTGTCCCACCAGATCGCCACGATGATCGCGACGAAGACGAGCATCAGCACACGCGAAAGCTTCATGATGTTAGCCATGGTGGCCGCATCCACAACACCCTGCTGCGCGGCGAGCCGCTCGTTGGTGAGACCTTCGCCGGCGGCGACGGCGTGCGCGATCTCGTGCAGGGACCCGCCTGCGACGAAGCCTTCCTGGGCCTGCGTGAGGCCGAACAGCGGGAGCACGGCAATCTCGAGGAGCGCAAAGATCGTGCCCATGATTGCGACGATCGCGATGGCGGTGACCTCGTCGTTCTCCTTTTCCTCCTCACGCTTTGGTGAGACCTTGATCGAACCGGAGACGCCCATCACGGCGGCCGCGCCGCAGATGCCGGTGCCACACGCCACAAGGATGGCCATGAGCGGGTCGACCTTCATCAGCCGGCAGATGCCGTAGGTGATCAGCACGGTGACGAGCACGACGCCGGCTGCGAGCGGCAAGCACTTGGCGCCGGTGGTGAACAGCAGCTGCAGGTTCAGCTTGAAACCGAGCAGGATGATGCCCAGACGCAGGAACTTGTTGGCGATCAGGCCTGCGGCGTCCTTGACGCCCGCCTTGCGCTCGGCGTTGTCTTTCGTGTACCACGCGCGGATCGGGAACTGAACGACCATGCCGATGAGCAACGCGATGATCAGCGCGCCCAGGATCTTGAACCCGTTGAACTGCGCGAGCCACATGCCGATACCGGTGGCGGCCAAGGTGACGATGACAATCAATAGCATTTGTTTGGTGGCAATGCGTTTGCCCCATTTGATACAAAACTCTTTCACACGCCCTATTTAAATACGCCGCTTGCGACCACGCAAAACACCAAGTACCACCCCAAGCCGCCAAAAGAACAGGAAAACATTGGATTCCCAGCGTCTGACGGTATTCCCCGCTTTGCCGAAGAGCGAACAAATTTGGCACACTGTGCACTACATATACCTGATGGTTACCTGTGAGGATTGGCAGACCACTCTCAGCGAACACACGCGACTCCCCCATAAATCCTGCGTAAGATGAATGTCAATGCACAAAGAAAGGCATCACAATGACTGACAATACCGAAACCAATGAAGAATCCATCAACATGAACAATGGTCAGGCCAATGGTGGCTCGACATGCGGCGCTTCCTCGGATGGCGACCTCGACTTCCAGGGCCAGGCCGATCACACCGAAGCAAGCGAGCAGGCGGAAACCAAGGGCCACAAGTGTGGCTGCGGCAAGTCCGATCCCTCCAACGACTTCCCGAAGTCGCAGGAGCCCAGTGGCGACGGCACCGGCATCAAGGCCGGCGGCGAACAGGCTGAGTAACCAGACCCCACGCGACACACCACACACCATGCGGCTGTGTTGCGGCAACGAATCACCCCCACCAGTGCGATACTGGTGGGGGTGATTCGTTGCCGCAACACGGCGCTCACATAGAGAAAGGCCCCACGATGCCATCCATCCCTTACCGTCTTGTCCGCTTCGACGACGAGCCGTTCGCGATCGACCCGGTCGAATTCGACCGCGGCATCGCCGAAATCGCCAGGTACTGGACCGAGATCGACGACGATCTGGCCGATACGGATCCAGACCGTGCCGCACGCATCCGCGAAGACCGCCTCCGCATCGCGAAATTCGACTATGCGCGCACGGCCTATTGGCATGACCCGGAAAGCATCGACGCGATCTGCGACATGCCATACCTGCCCGACGGCGGCTATGACGCCGAAGCCGGCGAATCGCGCGGCCATCTGCTCGACCTGTATCTGCCCCACAGCGCCATGGTGCGTGGTGGCGCCACATTGCCGGTGTTCATCGACATCCATGGCGGAGGCTTCACGTACGGCTACAAAGAGCTCAACCGCAATTTCAACATGCATCTGGCGGCGCTAGGATTCGCCGTGTTCTCGTTGAACTACCGGCCCGCACCGCAGACCGACCTGCGCGGCCAGCTCGCGGACGTCCAGAACGCTTTGGCATGGATCCGCGACCATGCCGACGATTGGCCCATCAGCCCGCACAACATCTTCCTGACCGGCGATTCGGCAGGCGGTGCACTCGCATGGTACACGCTGCTCATCGAGCGCAATCCCGACGCCGCCCAGGCGTTCGGCATCGCATCCCCATCGGAGCTCACCATCGCCGGCGCCACGCTCGTCAGCGGCGTGTTCGATCTGACGGAACGACCCGATGTGCCCAGCGCACGCACACAACTGGAACAGACCGTAGGCCGCGAATTCTTCGACGGCCTCGACGGCGCGATGCCGCTCGCCCCATTCTCGGCTGCCGCGCAGACGGCATTGCCGCCACTGTACCTGCTAACGAGCAGCGACGACTTCATCCAGGCGGAGACGCTCGGGCTCGCCACGGCCCTGGCATGCGCCGGGCGTGATTTCGAACTCCACGATGTCAAGGTGGCACCGACCGAGACGCTCGGCCATGTGTTCTCCGTATGCATGAGCTGGCTCCCCGAAAGCCAGCGCGCGCTGCAGCAGATCCACGATTTCGCCTACCGCAACTGCCGGTGAGTCCTGATCCATGCACAACACGGCGGGGCCGGCGGCGAACATGTCTTCGCCGCCGGCCCCGCCGTGTTGTGCATGCACTTGGTTATTTGCTCACATTGAACTTGAACTCGGTGATGTCGCCGTCCTGCATCACGTAGTCCTTGCCTTCGAGGCGCAGCTTGCCCTCTTCTTTGATCTTGGCCATCGAACCGTCGGCCGCCACAAAATCGTCATAGGAGACGACCTCGGCCTTGATGAAGCCCTTTTCGAAGTCGGTGTGGATGACGCCTGCGGCCTGTGGGGCGGTCCAGCCCTTGTGGATCTGCCAGGCGCGCACCTCCTTCTCCCCTGCGGTCAGGAAGGTCTGCAGGCCGAGGATGTCGAAGCCCACGCGTGCGAGCTGGTCGAGGCCCGATTCGCTCAGGCCGGCGTCCTCGAGCATCTCGCGGGCATCGGCTTCGTCAAGCTCGGTGAGTTCCGCCTCGAACTGCGCGTTGAGGAAGATCGCCGGGGCCGGGGCAACCGAATCGGCGAGCTTCTTCTTGAACTCCTCATTGGTCAGTTCGGCGTCATCCACGTTGAACACGTAGATGAACGGCTTGGCGGTGAGCAGGTGCAGGTCGGTGATGTCGTTCTTGTCGATTTCGCCCGCCTGTGCGGCCTGGTCGATTGTGCGCCCCGATTCGAGGATCGCCTTGGCTTTCTGCACCGCCTCCATGTAGGATGGCTCGATCTTTTTGCCGCGCAGGTCCTTTTCGAGTTTGGGCAGTGCGTTGTCGATCGTCTGCAGGTCGGCGAGGATGAGCTCGGTGTTGATTGTGTCGATGTCGTCGGCCGGGTCCACATGGCCGTTCACATGCACGATGTCGTCGTCTTCAAACGCGCGCACGACTTCGCAGATCGCGTCGGCCTCACGGATGTTGGCGAGGAACTTGTTGCCCAGGCCTTCGCCTTCGGAGGCACCTTTGACGATGCCGGCGATGTCGACGAACGTGACGGTGGCCGGCACGATCTTCTCGGTGTGCACGAGTTCGGCGAGCACCGGCAGGCGCTTGTCAGGAAGCGGCACCACACCGGTGTTGGGTTCGATCGTGGCGAAGGGGTAGTTTTCCGCAAGCACGTTGTTGCGGGTCAATGCGTTGAACATGGTGGATTTGCCCACGTTGGGCAATCCGACGATTCCGACAGTAAGAGACATGCGACTCAGCTTAGCGCCGCCGCTCGTCAAGAGGGGCCGTGCGCGAAGCATGCGCCCGGCCCCTGTGCAATACGTATCGCCTCAGCCCTGTTCGATGGCGTCGACGGCCTTGATGACGGCCCCGCGGAACGCGCTCTCCTCCAACGAGGCCACGCCCTTGATCGTGGTGCCGCCCGGCGAGCACACGGCGTCCTTCATGGCACCGGGGTGCTCGCCTTCACTCATATAGAGGGCGCCGACACCCTCGATCATCTTCGCAGCCAGACGATATGCGGTGGCGCGCTGCAGCCCGTATTTGACACCTGCGTCACCCAACGCCTCCATGTACATCTCGGTGAAGGCGGGGGCACATCCGGCGATGCACATCGCAATGCCCATGTGTGCGGTGTCCACGCGCTCGATCAGTGCAATCGAACCGAAAAGCTCTTCGAAACGGTTGCGCTGTTCGGGTGTGAGCGTGTCGACGTCTTCGGTGACGAGCACGCCCTTGCCCACCGCCATCGGCGTGTTGGGGATCGTGCACTGCACATGGATGAGCTCGCTCATCTCGCCAAGCATCCGCTGGAACTTCTCGAGCGTCCACCCCGCCGCGATCGATACGACGAACTTGCTTTCGTTCACCAGCGTCTGCGCGACCGGCTTCATCACCGCTTCCACCTGGTATGGCTTGATCGCCACGACGATCACGTCGGCCGCCGCGGCGACCTCGATCGGATCGTGCACGGCGCGCGCGCCGAGCGCCTTGGTGGTGGCGACGAGCTTGTCGTAATGCGCGGCGCACGCCACAATCCGGTCGGCGCCGACCGTGCCCGATTCGATGAGGCCGCGTGCGATCGCCTGCCCCATATTGCCAAAGCCGATGAATCCGATGGTCGTTGAATCGGTCATGATATACGTCCTTTGCGTGCGGTTCTCCTTGGGTGGTGGCGCGGGTTCCGCCGTGCCACCACCCATGGTAAGGCACACCGCGTGAACTTGTCAGAACATGGCCTGCAAATCGCCATTCGCACATGCCTCATCGAACAGATGGCGGAACACGGTGGCACCGTGCACGCCGTCGTGTTCGAACTCGTTCGTGACCCACGCGCGTGCATTGCCGATGCGGCTGAGCGTGTCGAGGCTCAACGAGGAATCCACATACATGTCGTCGAAATACACAGCGGCGCGCAGCGGCACCTCGTTGCGCGCGAGTTGGCCCTCGTCATAGATCACACCGAAGCGCGTGTCCTGCATCATCGTCTCGACGGCGCCGCGGAAGGGCTTGAGCTGCTTCTCCTGCTCGAACATCCACGGGAACACAGCCTCACCGGTCAGCAGCAACGGGCGCGCGTCCGTACTGAACCGCGGCATCGTGTCGCGCACACGCTGGGCTGCCCAGTCGATCGGCCGCTCGAGCTCGCCGCTGGCGTAGATGAACTCCTGCAGCGGCCAGTACAGCGGGGTCGATGCGGTGGCCGATTCCACGCCGCGCAGGAACTCGTCGCTGATCGGCGAGTTCGCCGAGGCGCTGCCGTCGCCGGCGGTGAACGCCTCGTCGAGCAGCCAGTGCACACGTTCGAAGCTCGGCTTCATACCGAACGACGAGCCGAGCGTCTGCAGCCGCTCCACGGTGAGCGGATCGCCGTTCGGCAGTTGCAGCGGGTCGGCGGACAGGCGGTCCGCAAGCACGGCGAGGCGTGCGCGGTCCTGCGGGTAGCGCGCATAGAACTGTTCCGTCTTGTGCTCCATGCGTGGGAAGGTGTGCTCATAGACTTCGGTCGCGTCCGCGGGCACGTGCGGAATGCCACCCGTGGTGAAACTGGCCGTAAGCGCGTCCGGGAACAGCGAAAGATATGTGAGCGTCAGGAAGCCGCCGTAGCTCTGCCCGAGGCTCACCCACCGGCTGCCCGCGAACTGTGTGCGGCGCAGATGCTCGAAGTCACGCACGATCGAATCGGCGAGGAAGTGCTTGAGGTAATGCGCGCCCTCTGCCGCATCCATTGCGCTGATGGTGTTCGAGTCGACGCGCGCGGAGCGCCCGGTGCCGCGCTGGTCGGGCAGCACGACGCGGAAGTGCTTGATCGCCTCGGCGATCCAGCCGTCCGACTGCGGGCTCAACGGACGGGGCCCTGCACCTCCCGGACCACCTTGCAGGAAGATGAGCAGTGGAAGCTCGGCGTGGATCTTCTCCGGCGCGTCGACCACGCGGTAGAACAGCGTGGTGCTTGGCCCGTTGAACCCTTGGCCGGGCACATGGCCGGTCCAATCCAACGGCACGTCGATAGCGTGTTCCTGCACGTGCAACCCGGGCAGATAGTATTCGTCAAGCAATCCCATGAATCGGCTCCTGTTCATTCCTGTGTGCGCCGGCTCTGCACGATGCCGGCGCTTCTCATCCCACAGTACTATTGCGTTGCGCCCGGTACGCGCTAGGGTGAGAACCATGACGAAGCATCCCGCGGCCCCCTCACACGACATGCCCTGCATCAGCGCGCTCGTGCAGCGCATCCGGCACTGGAGCGGCTGGAACAGGCAGTTCGCCGTGGATTGCCTTGTGGTGGCGCTGCTGTGCGGTCTATGGTCGCTCACCGGCTCCGGTTTCGTCGATACGCGGTATTCGTGGGTGCGCGTGCCCGAACACTGGCAGCTGCTGTGGGACCAATTGTGGGCTGTGGCGGTGACGCTGCCGTATGCACTGCACCGGATACGCCCCGAAACCGCGATTCGCTGGTTCCTCGTGACGGTTGTGGCCCAGCTCGCCGTCGGTCCAGGTGTGTTCATGGCCGATTTCATGGCTGCGGTCATGTTGTATTCCGGATTGGTGTACGGCACACGCGCGCAAGTGCGCAGATACCTCGTGACCGCCGCGGTGTTCGATGTGCTCGTCTCGGTGGTGTCCGCCTCCCGGCAGTTCGTGGTGTCGTATGACTGGCTGCGATTCGGGGCTCCCAGCATGCATCAGGTGCTATGGGGCGATTACCGGTGCCTGGAATACACCGAAATGGACGGCGGCACGGTGTGCTCCGCAAGCATGGCGTATGGCGGCATCGCCAACACCTCCCTCACCCTCGCCGCGCTCATCACCATCGTGCTCGTGTTCGCCATTGTGGCCGGGTTCTGGCAGCGCGCGCGTCACCAGACGATCGCACTGCTCAACGAACGCAACGCGGCGATTCGCGCACGCGAGCAAGAGGAGCAGCTCATCGCGGCCTCCGCCGAACGCGCGCGCATTGCACGTGACATGCACGACGTGGTGGCGCACACACTGTCGATCATCATCATCCAGTCCGACGGCGGCCGCTATGCCGCCGTGCACGACCCGCAACTCGCCCGTGAGACGATGCTCACGATCCGTCACGAGTCACAGCGCGCGCTTGATGACATGACCCATTTGCTTGGCGTGTTCAACAACGCCCCCACATCCGATTACCACGACATCGATGCACTGATCAACCAGGCGCGTTCGGTGAACTCGGCCATGCGGCTGATCCGCACGGTCAGCGGCACTCCACAGCCCGAAGAGCTCTCCCCCGCCGCGAGCGAGGCGCTGTACCATGTGGTGCAGGAGGCGCTCACGAACATCCGCAAATACGCCGGACGCGACGTGCATGTGGAAGTAACCGAGCGGTGGGGCGACGGCGCGCTGTCGATCACGATCGATGACGATGGTCGCGGTGCCTCGGCCTCGCTCGACGGGCACACGCCCGGCTATGGTCTCATCGGCATGCGCGAGCGCATCGACGCGGTCGGTGGCACGGTGACGAGCGGACCGCGCCTTTCGGGCGGCTTCGAGGTGAGCGCGTGCGTGCCGTTGCTCAATGCAGCATCCGGGCAGGAGGCGGCCCCTGCCTTCGCCGCACCCGCCGCGGCTGTGCAGGACGACGGCTCCGCACCGGCTGCACCCAGCGCTGCCGACCCCGAACCGGCCGCACAACACCGCCCGCTCCCCCTGCGTGTCGCGGACTGGGCGCGCACACTGCGGAGCACGCCGGTCGCGCGCGTGCAGCAGGACGCGCACGCCAACTGGATTGTGCGCCTGTCCCATTGGTTCGAGCACCATTACGCGCTCACCGACACATTCATCACATTCGCATTCATTGCGCTCTTCTGCATCATGGGCGCCGACATCACGTCCAGCATGGGTTCCGATCCACCCACGCTCGGCTGGCTCGAGCGCGTCATGACAGTGCTGCTGCTGGCTCCGCTCGCCTTGCGGCGGCGGTTCCCACAGACCGTGGCGGTCGTGTTCGCCGCCATCTGCTTCGTCCAACTGCTGTTCCTGCCCTCGGTGTACATGGCCAATCTCGCGGCCCCACTCGTCGTCTATACGGCGTCGGTCTATGGCAGGCACGGCAACTGGAAATGGCTTGTGCCGCTGTGCGCGATCGACAGCGTGATGTTCGCGCTCAAGGTGCTCGCATTCAACAAGTGCCATTACACGCTTTTCGGCATGTTGACCGGCGATGCGCGCACCGGATACTGCGCGGTATCGCTGCGACTCTCCCCGCTGCAGATCATCGTGATGATCACCGCCGTCACGTTCGTCTGCTGCATGATCGCCATGGTGTTCGGCCTGTGGGTGCGGGTGAACGGTTCCAATCCCCAGGTGCTGCAGGCGCGCACCGACGCGTTGCGCGCCGAACAGGAGAAGGCGCGCATCGCCGCGGCGAACCGCGAACGCGACCGCATCAGCGCCGCCATACAAGGCGAGGTCAGCGAGACACTGCACACGGTGATCGATCAGACGTCACAGGAACTCGATGAGATCGACGGGCAGCTCGCCGCCGGCGAGACGCCTTCGCCCGAGTCGATCAATGCGGCGTTCGCAGCGATCGGCGCGCAGGGGCGTGCGGCGCTCGCGCGCATGCGGCAATTGCTCAGCGTGCTGCGCGAGACCGGGTTCAGTGACGACCATGCCGACGTGGACGCGCATATGACGATGCCGCTCGCGCCTGTCGAGGCGATGGTGCAGCGTCAGGACGCCGCGGACGCCTAGGCGCCACGCGCGTTCATGCACGCCGCCGGTTACAGTGGTGGGTATGAGTGACGATTCGAGAATCCGCATTGTGATCGCCGACGATCAGGAGCTTGTGCGCGCCGGCTTTACCATGGTGATCAACTCACAGCCCGACATGCAGGTCGTGGGCCAGGCCTCGAACGGCGATGAGGCAATCCGGCTGGCGGAACAGCTCACGCCGGACATCGTGCTGATGGATGTGCGCATGCCGGGCATGGACGGCATCACCGCCACGGAGCACATCACGCGCATGGCCACCAGGGGGCGGCCCATCCGCGTGATCATCCTCACGACATTCGATCTGGATGAGTATGTCATGGCCGCCATCCATGCCGGGGCCTCGGGTTTCCTGCTCAAAGACACCGAGCCGGAAACGCTGCTGCGTTCAATCCGTACGGTCTACCAGGGCAATGCGATCATCGCGCCGACGGCGACCAAGCGTCTGATCGAGAAGATGCTCGAACCCGACTTCCATCTTCCGGGAAGCGAAGCCGAGCAGACGGCGCAGGAAGTGTACACCGATCCGGAGTTGGAGTCGCTCACCGAGCGCGAGCGCGAGGTGCTTGTGGAGATCGCCCATGGACTGTCCAATCAGGAGATCGCCGACAAGCTGTTCATCTCATTGCCCACCGTCAAAACACACGTAGCGCACATCCTGCAGAAGATCAATGCGCGTGACCGCGTGCAGGCGGTCGTGTTCGCATATGAGAATCATCTCGTGCAGTAGTGCGCTACGTGTGTGCCTGCCCGGGGCAGACAGTTCCCGGGCAGGCACGTATTGTGTCCGGCGATCAGGCTTCGGCAAGCGCCTCCACCGGCGGTGTCTTGGCGGCGCGGCGTGATGGGAACACGCTCGCCACAAGCGCGCAGACGATGGCGATCGCGAGGATGATGCCATAGGTGCGCCAATCGACCGGGTACACCACGGTGGCGATAGAGCTCATCACCATGTTGATGCCCAACCAGCCGAACAGGGTGCCGACGACCATGCCGACGACGCTCGAGACGACCGAGATGAGCACGGCCTCGATGGCGAGCGAGCTGCGCAGCTGTCCGCGCGTCATGCCGATGGCGCGCAAGGTGGCCGATTCACGGGTGCGTTCGATGACCGAGAGGCTCAGCGTGTTGGCCACACCGATGACGGCCACGATGACGGCCACGGCGAGCAACGCCACAAGCAGCATGAGCATGGCGTTGACCATGGTCTCCCACTGCTGGCGTTCCGCCACCGGTCCACCGAGCTGCACGTTCGGATACGCTTCGAACACCTTGGTCAGGTCGTCGAAGGTCTGTGAGAGTGGCACGTTGGCGCCCCCCAGTTTGAGCAACAGCATGTGCCCGGAATCTTGGAACGTGCCGTCGGCGAACATCGACTCGTTGACGAACGCCACGACGGGCGTGGTCTGGGTCACACGGCGGAAGTCACGCTGGGTCACGGCCAGATCGGCATGGTTGCCGTCGCGCATCAGCCCATCCACGCTGTTCACGTCGACCACCTGTTCCATGAGCGACACACGTCCATCGGCGAAGGTGAGCCGCTTGCCGTCATAGGCGTCGTATTGCGGCATGAGCGCGTGGCCGGCATCCACATCGACAGTCCCCAGGTCGATGTTCATGACCGACTGGAGGACCTGCGCCGATGGCACGCCGACGACAAGCGTATCCATGGTCTTGCCATCCGGAGTCTCGTATGTGGCCAATGCGGTGGGCGCATACAGGCTGTGCCGCACACCCTTGACCTTGGCGGCCTTGTCGGCGGCCTGCTGGGGCACGTTGCCGCCCTGCGCCACCACGTCGACGCTGTACCGTTCATCGAGCGCCTGGTTCATCGTGGCCTTCGCGCTCGCCGCGCCTGTGGCGATCGTGGAGACGAGGGTCACACCGATGAGCAACGCCGTGCCTGTCGCGGCGATGCGCCGGGGGTTCTTCTGGATGTTTGCATCGGCCAGCTTCGCCGAAGGGCCGCACAGCGAGACCAGCGCGCCCGCTCCCTTCATGAGCCACGGCATCCAGAAGATCGCGGTGAGCGCCAGGCCGAGGAACGAGAACATGCAGCCACCCACTGCGGCAAGCAGGGCGGAGTCTCCATGGTCTTTCTGCATCCACAGTGAGAGGCCCACAAGACCCATGCCCACCAGCAGGGCGAACAGGCCGATGACGGCACGGCCGACCTTCATCTTGCGCTGGTCGGTCAGTTCGAGCGGACGCATGGCCTCCAGCGGCGTCACGCTCGTCGCGGAACGCGCGGCCCCGAGCGAGGCGAGCACCGTGACCAGCACACCGAACACGATGGGCACCACCACGACCTGCCAGTCGATGATGATCTTGATCTGCATGGACGTCGAGGCCAACACGTCCGAAGCCCCCACGGCGGCGATGAGGCCGATGCCTGCGGCCACACCAAGGGCCGAGGCCACGAATCCCAGAATCGCCGCCTCCTCGAGCACGGAGATATACAGCTGCCGTTTGGTGGCGCCGATGGTGCGCAGCAACGCCAATGTCTTGCGGCGCTGCGCCACGAGCACCTGGAAGGTGTTGGCGATCACCAAGGCGGCCACCACGAGCGCAAGTACGCCGAATGCAAGCAGGAACTGCTTGGTCACATCCGTGCCGTCGCTGCTCATCTTCTTGATGGCCTCATCGGCCGCCTGTTGGCGCGAAAGCAGTCGAAAACCCTGTGGCAGGTCCCCGATGATCGTGGCTTTGGCATCACCGAGTGTGGTGGCGTTGGCGTTGTCGATGGAGAGGTACAGCTCGGTGGCGCTCATCTCGTCGAAGGAAGTCGTGCCGGAGAGTCTGGCGAGCAAACCGTCCGAGGCCACCGCAGCTCCGCCATAGAATCCGTAAGCGTTATGGGGATCATCGGTGAGCCCCACGATGGTCGCGGCGAACCCTTCGGGGTGGGCTTCGTCCGTATTGGCGGACGAATTGACCACCATCGTGTCCCCCACCTTGAGGTTCCACTGCGAGGCCAGACGCTGTGGCAGCGCGAACGCGTCGGGCTCGTCGGGCTTCGGGGCGCGCCCCTGCGCGATGGACACCGGCAGCAGCTTGGCGTCACGGCTCGTGGCGATCACCACACCACTGGCATGACGGTCCTGCGAGCTGTAGGTGATGGGGCCTTCCACATTGGGGCGCGCGCCCTCCACACCATCGACCGCTTCAAGACGGTCGATATGGAAGTCGCCCACCGTGTTCTCATACACACTGTCAGGGGCGTTCTGTGCGGGCGTCACCGCATAGTTGGCGTCGCCGTACAGCACGGTCTGTGTTTCGGTCATCGACGCGTCCAACGCGTTGCTGAACAGCAATGTGGCGGCGATGAACGCGGTGCCGATGAGGACCGCGATGCCTGCGGGGATCAGCATCCTCACGTTCTTTTTCATCATTTGCATGGTTATGGACCACATGGTTGGTATCCCTTTGCTCTTCCGTTCGTCTCTCATCACGCCTGCGGCGGCACCGGCGGCACCGGCCCGCGCGTGGCGCGTTCACGCTCCTGCATGAGCAGGTCGCTCATCTGGGCGGCGGTCGGTGTGTTCACATCCGCCACGATCTGCCCGTCGGCGAACACGATCGCCCGGTCGGCGTACGAGGCGGCCACCGGATCGTGGGTGACCATCACGACCGTCTGGCCCAGCTCCTTGACCGAGCTGCGCAGGAAGCTGAGCACCTCGGCGCTCGAGGCCGAATCAAGGGCACCGGTCGGTTCGTCGGCGAACACGAGTTCGGGCTTGGTGATCAGGGCGCGGGCGATCGCCACACGCTGCTGCTGGCCGCCCGACAACTCGTTCGGATGGTGGCTGAGGCGATCGCTCAGGCCCAGGGTGCGCACGAGCAGGTCGAACCACTGCGCATCCGGCTTCTTGCCGGCGAGGGTCAATGGCATGAGGATGTTCTGCTTCGCGGTGAACATCGGCAGCAGGTTGAAGCTTTGGAAGATGAACCCGATGTCATGCCTGCGCAGCATCGTCAGCTGCTTGTCGTTCAAGGTGGTCAGATCCACACCCTGGAACATGATGTGGCCCGACGTGGCGCTGTCCAAACCGGACAGCGTGTGCATCAACGTCGATTTGCCCGAGCCGGAAGGGCCCATGATCGCGGTGAAGCGGCCTTTTTCAAAGGCCACGTTCACATGTCGCAGCGCATGCACCGTGCTGTCGCCCTTGCCATAGTCCTTCACCAGGTCCACCGCCTGGATGGCCACCGGATCGCCGTGCTCCACGAATCGCTGGGATGGCGCAGCCTGCATTGCCGTCGTCATTGCTTTGTCCTTTCCATCAATGCGGGCCGCTCCCGCATCACTACCAGTCACCGTACCGGCGTAATCCGGCGCCCAGTATCGTGCCTGAGATGGAAAAAGCGGTGGGCCTCATCCTTAAGGATGAGGCCCACCGCAATCGACCAGCGCGGATTCACCAGCCCAATGCGACCATCGCGGTCACCCCGGCGGCCACGAGCGCCACGATGAGCAGCACAAGCCAGTCGGCAAACCGCATATGCGCGGGCCGCATCACCGTCGGCTTGGCCGAACCGGTGTGCATCTGCGTCCCACGGGTCAGCGCCGCGACCGAGGCCCGGCGCTCACGCAGCCGCAGCGCCACCCATGTGTCGCCGAATGCGGCACACCAGCCGCCGGCGCCACGCGACGCGCGCACGAGCCTGCGCTCGCGGAATACGGCGACCCACTGCGGCACGACGTTCACCGCGCGCGCCATGCGGCGCGCGGCGGACAACGGCAGGTGCAGCCCCGTCAGGCCGCGCACCCAGTCGGCGTGACTCGTGGTGAACAACGTGAGGAACAACGCGAGCACGATGTCGGCGATGCGCAGCACCACCACAAGGCACATCATCAGCGTCTGCGATGTGACACGCCACCACCCCAGCTGCCACAGCACACCGGTGCCGTAGGCGTTCATCGACAGCAGCATGATGACGGCCACAAGCGCGCACAGCGGGCCGAGCACAGCCCACAGGAGCCCCACATGCCGCGCCGGCACATGGTCGGTGAGCAGCATGACGTGCATGATGACCAGCATGGCGGCGAGGAACATCCAATTGCCCCACACACTGCACAGCACGACCACCACAAGCGTCATGCACAGTTTGACGCGCATGTCGAGCGCATGGAGCCACCCTGTGGCCGGCACATAGAACTGGCCGTTCATCGCGCCACCCCCTTTCCGTTCGAAGCGACATGCGCGCCCTGCACGGGCGGCGGCGCGAGGAAGCGCCGGCCATTCGCGCGCACGCGGCCGTACGAGACGAGGCGGCCTTGGTCGAGCCGGGCCGCATGCGAGCAATAGCGTTGGATCAGATCGGCGTCTTCGGTGGCGATGATCACCGTGGTGCCCTCCTGGTTCATGCGGGCCACGGTGTTGAGCAGCCGCGATTTGAGCCGGTGGTCGAGTCCGGCCGCCGGCTCGTCGAGCACGAGCACGGGCGCATGCATCACGAGCGCGCAGGCGAGGGCCACGGCGCGCTGCTCGCCGCTGCTGAGCGCGGCGGCGGGCATGTCCTCCACCTCGTAGAGGTCGAACAGGCGCACCATCTCGTTGACGCGCCGCGCCACTTCATCGTCGTCGACGCCGAGCGCGCGCGGACCGAAGCCGATTTCCTCGCGCACCGACTGGGCGCAGAACATGTCGGCGGGGTGTTGGCCGACCACGGCCACCTGCTGTGCCATCTGCACGGGGGTGCGCGACGCGACGTCGAGGCCATTGACCACGACCTGGCCGCGGTCGGGGCGCAGTTCGGCATTGACGAGACGCGTGAGCGTGCTCTTGCCTGAACCGTTGCCGCCGGTGACGGCCACGAAGTCCCCCTGCTGCACGGCGAACGCCACATCGTCGAGTTGCTGCGCCTCGCTGGGAGGCGAATCGGCGTACCGCGCGTGCACATGGTTGAACACGACGGCGGGGTTGTCCGCCGCGCCCGGCTCGTCGGATTCGATGACGAGCGGCGTGGCGTCCTGGTCGGAGACGATCACACCGACCGATTCGAGCAGCGAGCGCTCGCGGGTGAAGATGTCCGCCGTGGTGCGGCGGATGATCTCGCCGTTGACCATGAGGAACACCGCGTCGGCGCGCTGCGCGAGGAAACGCGTGTCCTGTTCCACGAGCACGGCCGTCATACGCGTGCGCCGGCGCATCACGTCGATCACATTGACGAGGTCTTCGTACCCCTCTTCATCGAGCAGGCTCGCCGGCTCGTCCACGATCAGCACATCCGGTTCGCCGGCGATGGCCGCGCCGATGGCGACACGCTCCATCTCGCCGGTCGACAATGTGGCGGTGTCGCGTTCGCGCAGGTCCTCGATGTGCAGCATGGCGAGCACGTCGTCGACCCGCGCCTCGATTTCGTCGGGTTCCACACCGCGGTTCTCCAGGGGGAACGCGATCTCCTCGGCCACGGTGGGGCTCGTGAGCTGGGCGCGTGGGTCCTGGCCAACGTAGCCCACGCGCAGGGAAAGGTCGCTCACCGTGGTGCTTTTCACATTCATGTCGGCGATGCGCACATACCCGTTGAGCGAACCATTCGTGCAATGCGGGATGATGCCGGCGAGCGCCTTGACGAGTGTGCTTTTGCCCGATCCGGTGGGTCCTATGACGCCGGCGAGCGCGCCTTGCTGCACATAGCAGCTGGCGTCACGCAGCCCTTGGATCGGCTCTCCCCCGCCACCGGGCGCCGCATACCGCCATCCCAGATTCATCACAGTGATAATGTCGGCCACACATGCTCCATCCAGATAACCGCCCGCTGTTTGCGCAGATGTGCGTAAGACAGCGGCGAACCGATACCAGCGAATGACACTGTTATATCAGACAACGGCTACGTGGCTGGCTGGTTGTGACGACAGGCACAATGCATGCGGATGGCGGTGAAGCGGCCCTGTACCATTACTGGGCGAACCCGCTTGCACGCACCGCCTCGAATCCACGGCGCAGGTCGGCGAGGATGTCGTCGATGTGCTCGGTGCCAATCGACAGGCGGATCGTGCCCTGATGGATGCCCTGGTCTTCGAGCTCGGCCTCGCTTTCCTGCGAATGCGTGGTGGACGCGGGGTGGATGACGAGGCTCTTGGCGTCGGCCACATTGGCCAGGAGCGAGAACAGCTCGAGGTTGTCGATGAACACGCGCGCCGCGTCTTTGCCTCCCCTGATCTCGAACGTGAAGATGGACCCCGCGCCGTGCGGGAACGCCTTGGCATAGCGCTCATGATCGGGGCGCCCTTCGATGCTCGGGTGCGAAATCGACTCCACTTCGGGCACGGTCTTCAAGTAGTCGATCACCGCCAGCGCGTTGCTCACGTGCCGCTCCACGCGCAGCGACAGCGTTTCGGTGCCCTGCAGCAGCAGGAACGCGGCGAACGGCGAAAGCGTCGCGCCGGTGTCGCGCAGCAGGATCGCGCGGATGCGCGTCACGAACGCGGCCGGGCCGAGCGCCTCATAGAAATTGAGGCCGTGGTATGAAGGGTCGGCTTCGGTGAGCGTGGGGAACTTGCCCGGCACGGCGGCCCAGTCGAAATTGCCGCCCTCCACGATCACACCGCCGAGCGTCGTGCCATGGCCGCCGATGAACTTGGTGGCCGATTCGACCACGACGTCCGCGCCATGCTCGAGCGGACGGTACAGGTACGGGGTGGCGAACGTGTTGTCGACCACGACGGGCAGATGGTGGCGGTGCGCGATGTCGGCGATCGCCTCGAAGTCCGGGAAGTCGGCGTTCGGATTGCCGAAGGTCTCGAAATACACGAGCTTGGTGTTGTCTTCGATCGCGTCTTCGAAGGCCTGCGGGTCGTTCACATCGACGAAGGTCGTGGTGATGCCGTCGCGTTCCAAGGTGTGGCGCAACAGGTTGTAGGTGCCGCCGTAGATGTTCTTGGCGGCCACGATGTGGTCGCCGCTCTGCGTGATGTTGCGCACCGCGTAATCCACGGCCGCTGCGCCGGACGCCACCGCGAGTCCGGCCGTGCCGCCTTCGAGCGCCGCGATGCGGTCTTCGAACACCCCTTGCGTGGAGTTGGTCAGGCGGCCATAGATGTTGCCCGGGTCGGCCAGCCCGAACCGTGCCTCGGCATGGTCGAAATCGTGGAACACATAGCTCGTGGTCTGGTAGATCGGCACGGCGCGCGCATCGCTCGCCGGGTCGGGCCGCTCCTGCCCCACATGCAGCTGGAGCGTTTCGAAATGGTAGGGGTGCTTGGCGTTCGTCTCACTCATGGTGTGGTTCCTTTTGCGTCGGGTGGGTGTCTGGTGTGGGTGCGGCGCGGGGTGCCACCGCACTGCTGGTACATGACGATACGGAATCGTTGCGGCGCAACGCAAGCGCGGCGTTATCGCGCTTTCCTATACCCCGCTATCATGGCGCGTCCGTCCGCGCCTGGGCGAGGCGCAGCCACCATCGCGACACGCCGGTGGCGTGAATGGGAGGCGGACGGCGTGATGCACACATGGCTATAATCCGGCACTGACAGCCGATGGCGCAGCCACCGGGAACCATACGGCAGAAAGCAGCATCATGAACGAGACCATCCTGTACCACCGCAACCGTGAATACATTCCGCGCATCGCCGCCGTGCATGACATGTGCGGCTATGGAAAATGCTCGCTGACCGCGGCCATCCCGATCCTTTCGGCCGCCGGCTGTGACGTGTGCCCGGTGCCGACCGCACTGTTCTCGGCGCACACCAAGTTCCCTGTGTTCACGATGACCGACACAACCGACATGCTCGAAGGCTACCTGGATGCATGGCAGAAGGAGGGTGTGGACCTCGACGGCGTGTATTCCGGGTTCCTCGGAGCCCCCGAACAGGTGGCCGTCATCCAGCGCCTGTACCGCGAATACCCGAACGCCCTGCGCCTCGTCGACCCGGTCATGGGCGACAACGGCGAGATGTACCCCACGTACACGGCCGAACTGTGCGAAGCGATGGGCGCGCTCGCGGACGGCGCCGACATCCTCATGCCGAACCTGACCGAAGCCTCGATCCTGACCGGCACCGCCTACGCGGGCACCGACCTCGACGACGCGCAGGTCAACGACCTGCTGCAGGCGCTGCTCGACTTGGGCGCACGCAACGTGGTGCTCAAGGGCATCGACCGCAATGACGGGCGCATCCGCAACTTTGTGGCCAATGCGCAGGCGGGCGTGGACGCCAAGGAAGAGATCGTCAACGAAAAGCTGCCGTTCATGTGCCATGGCACCGGCGACGCCTTCGCCTCGGCGCTGATCGGCGCCGTCATGGCCGGCCTCGACCTGGCGGCCGCATGCCGCCTCGCGAGCGTGTTCGTGTGCAATGCGATGCTCAGCACACGCCACCAGCCCGATTATGAGAACCGTGGCGTGAGCTTCGAACTGTGCCTCGGCGAATTGACCAACCTCGTCGACTGACCCCAGCGGCCTGCGGCCGTCCACTCCCATTGTGGACAACGGTGGACGACATCTGATCCATCCACATCGCGCAGCCGGAACGGGGCGTCCGACCACAGGGGCGCCCCATGCTTGCATCGGGTGCACGCATGCGCTGAACTGGGCTGCATGACTATTGCAACACCAGTATCACCAACCATCCGCACGCTCGACGATGCGCACAGCGACCTCACCTTCGCGCAGTGGTCGCACCGTTTGACCGACCCCGCCTTGCCGGCACGCACGTTGGGGCGCTATGGCGAGGCCGCCACATGCCAATGGCTGAGGGAACGGTCCTGGCATATCCTCGACGTCAATTGGCGCACCCGCTATGGCGAGATCGACATCATCGCACTCACACCGCACCGCACCATCGTGTTCGTGGAGGTCAAGACGCGCCGCACCACGCGGTACGGCCTGCCTCAGGAGGCCGTGCATCCGGCGAAGCAGATGAACCTGCGGCGTGCCGCCACCCAATGGCTCACCCAACAAAACCCCAAAGTGCCGCACATCGGCATCCGCTTCGATGTCATGGCAGTGCAGGTGCACGGCGACGAAGTGCACATGCACCATATTCCGGAGGCGTTCTGATGGCCATCGGCGGGGCGCTTTCCGTGGGACTCATTGGGCTGAAGGCGTTCATCATCCAACTCCAGGCGTTCATTTCGCCGGGCCTGCCCTACTTCTCGATCATCGGATTGCCCGATGCCTCGCTCAGCGAGGCACGTGAACGGGTCAAATCCGGCTGCACCGCGGCTGGCGTCGCATGGCCGCAGACCCGGGTCACCGTCAACATGTCGCCGGCCTCGCTGCCCAAACGTGGGTCGAGCCATGATCTGGCGATCGCCGCAAGCGTGTTGAGCGCGCAGGGGATCATCGACCCCGAGTGCCTGACCGACACGGTGGTGCTTGGCGAACTCAACCTTGACGGCACCGTGCTGCCAATCAACGGGTTGCTGCCGATCCTGCTGCATGTGCGCAACCAAGCGGTGCGGCGTGTTGTGGTGCCCCGCGCCAACCGCGACGAGGCCGAGCTTGTGGATGGTGTGGACGTGGCCTATGTCTCGCATGTGGGGGAACTGATGGAGATGTACGGCGCACAGGCCAAGGTCGCCGCGCCGCGCGCCCAGGTGCCGGCCGACAGCGCAGACCAAGCCTTCTCCCCCATGGCCGATGTGGGCGACATGCGCGAAGTCGTCGATCAGGACGGCGCCAAGAGGGCGTTGCAGACCGCGGCGGCCGGCGGCCACCATGTGCTGATGATGGGTCCGCCCGGCACCGGCAAGACGATGCTCGCCTCCCGCTTCCCCGGCATCATGGCGCCATTGACCGAGGACGAACAGTTCGAAGTGGCGTCAATCCGCTCGTTGAGCGGCACCCTACGCTCGTTCGGCATCAGCGACGTGCCACCGTTCGAGGCGCCGCACCACACCGCCACGGTGCCCGCCTTGGTGGGTGGCGGTTCCGGATTGGGCAAACCGGGGGCGGTCACCCGTGCGCACCGTGGCGTGCTGTTCATGGACGAGGCCCCCGAGTTCGCCCCACGCGCGCTGCAGACCTTGCGTGAGCCCCTCGAATCAGGTGCGGTGGCGGTGTCACGGGCCAAAGGCACCACGTTCTACCCCGCCCGCTTCCAGTTGATCATGGCGGCCAATCCCTGCCCATGCGGGTTCGGGTATGGCACCGGCGAACGCTGCACTTGCCGTGAGCGCGACCGTATCCGCTATTTCAACCGTCTGTCCGGGCCGATCCTCGACCGCATCGACATCCAGGTGGAGGTCAATCCGGTACGCCGGATCGGCACGTTGTGCACCGATCCGGGGCCTTCGAGCGCACAGATGCGCGAACGGGTCGTCCATGCGCGCAGTGTGGCGCGGGCGCGCTTCCGCGCACAGGGATGGACGTGCAACGCGCAGGCGTCCGGCACATGGCTGCGCGAGCATACGCCGGCTGCGGTGCTCGCCATGGTCAACACGGCGCTTGCCTCGCAACGGTTGAGCCTGCGCGGCGCGGACCGTTCGATGCGGTTGGCGTGGACGCTGTGTGACCTCGACGATTGCGGCGAGCCGACCGTGGACCACATGGCCCAGGCGATCGCCCTGCGCACCAAGGAGTTGACATGAGTGGCACGGCGGCACATGCGCGGCTCGTCGACCGCTGCGGCGAGCGCATGGCGCGGTGCCTGCTCACGTATTGCATCGATGGCGCCGACGCGCTGATGATGGCGCTGCTCAAAGGCGCGCCGCATGCGCTCGCGGTGTTCACCCTGCTCGTCGAGGGCCTTGACGGCCACGACGACGCCGAGCGCCGCCACGCCGACAGCGCATTGGACCATCTGTTCAGCCAAGGGGCCGCACGATGGGGCTGCCATGTGAAGCCCCAAGGGCTACAGGCCTTCCACCGCGCCCTCACACGCTGGCGCGCCCGCCTGCAGACCCTCCCCACATGGGAGTATGACGCGTTGACCGCATGGATGACGCATGAGGGCACGCAATGGGTGGTGATTCCGGGCGATGACCTGTGGCCCGAACGCCTTGGCGACTTGGCGGTCCGTTCGGATTGGGCTCCCCCATTGTGTTTGTGGGGCATCGGCGAACGTCATGCGCTTGCGGCATGCTCGTCGCCCGTGGCCGTTGTGGGGTCGCGCGGCGTGAACGAATACGGCAGGCATGTGGCCGGCGAGATCGCCCACGAAGCGGCCGCGCAGGGTCATACGGTGGTTTCGGGCGGCGCCATGGGCACCGATGCGAGCGCGCATTGGGGCGCATTGCGCGCTGTGGACACGGTGGGCGGCGGGCGGGCCGGCCGCACGATCGCCGTGTTCGCCGGCGGCCTCGACCATATGGGTCCCACATGCAACCAACGGCTGTTTGACGCCATACGCGCCCAGCATGGCGCGCTCGTCAGCGAGATGTGCCCACAGACCGTGCCGGAGGCGCGCCGGTTCCTGCTGCGCAACCGCATCATCGCCGCCTTGTGCCCCACCGTGGTGATCGCACAGGCGCGCCGGCGCTCAGGGGCCTTGAACACCGCGCATTGGGCGGCCGAACTCAACCGCGAGGTCTATGCGGTCCCCGGCAACATCACCGCACCCGACAACGCGGGCTGCAACGAGCTCATCCGCAACCAGCAGGCGATCCTGCTCGCCGACACAACAGTCGACGACCTATGCCATGCGGCGCATGCGCCCCATCTGCCGAAGACAAATCCGGCGCCAGCCGCACCGGTGCACGACGACGCCGACGCCGAAAGCATGGCACGTGAACAAGCCGTGCTGGGTGCCCTTGAGCGCATGCACCGCACCGGACGCCATGCCACACCGGACACGCTCGTCGAAGCACTGCAGGCGGATGGCAGCGCCGTCGTAAGCCCCGAACAGGTTCATGCCACACTCGGCCTGCTCGAACTGCAGGGGCGCATCAGCACCACAGGGGGCCGGATCACCGTGTGCACGGCCAAGTAGTCCCCGCACATGACCATATACATTCGCCACGCCTTGTGCGACAATACCGAGTATGAGTCCGAAGCACATCGAAGAGTTATATGATGCCGTCATTGTAGGAGCGGGGGCCGCAGGCCTGTCCGCAGCGTTGGGACTGTACCGGAGCGATGCCATGCAGGCATTGCGCGCCCAAGGGTCGGAACCGAAGATCCTTGTGGTGTCCAAGCTGCAGCCGTTGCGCTCGCACACCGGTTCGGCCGAAGGCGGCATCGCCGCCAGCCTGGGCAATGTGGAACCGGACAACTGGCATTGGCATTACTTTGACACCGTCAAAGGCGGCGATTGGCTTGTGGACCAGGACGCCGCCCGCGTGCTCGCCCAGGAGGCGCCGCAGACGGTGATCAACCTCGAACGCTCCGGTGTGGCGTTCTCACGCACCAAGGACGGGCTCATCGCCCAGCGCCGTTTCGGCGGCCACACCAGGGAATTCGGCCAGGAACCGGTCAAGAGGGCCGCCTACTCCGCGGATCGCATCGGCCACCAGATCCTGCACACCCTCTGGCAGCAATGTGCGGCATACGGGGTGCAGTTCGCCGAGGAATGGTATGTGAGCGACCTCGTGCTCGATGAGACCGGCAGCCGTGTGGCCGGCATCGTGGCCTACGACACCCATGCCGGCACCACGCACGCCATCGCCGCCACGCATGTCATCATGGCCACCGGCGGCGCAGGCCGCCTGTTCCACACCACCTCCAACTCATACGACCTGACCGGGGACGGCATGGCGCTTGCCCTGCAGGCGGGGCTGCAACTCGAAGACATCGAATTCATGCAGTTCCACCCCACCGGACTGGCGCACACCGGCATCCTGCTCTCCGAAGCCTCACGTGCTGAAGGCGGTGTGCTGCGCAACGCCGACGGCGAGGCGTTCATGGCGCGGTATGCACCCGAGCACAAGGACCTTGCCGCGCGAGATGTGGTCAGCCGCGCCATGCGCGCCGAAATCGAAGCAGGCCGTGGTGTTGCCGACCCCAAGGACCCGCTGGGTCCCAAGGATTGCCTATGGCTCGACCTGACCGGGCTCGACGCGCAGCATATGCGCGCCGTGCTGCCGCAGGTCGTGCAGACCGTGGAGGACTACGCGGGGCTCGACCCCAGCCGTGACTATATTCCGGTCAAACCCACCGCCCACTACACGATGGGCGGCATCCCCACGACGCTCAACGGCCAAGTCTACACGTGGGCCGATGGCGGGCGCCATATCGTCGACGGCCTGTATGCGGCCGGCGAATGCGCCTGTGTCAGCGTGCACGGCGCCAACCGCCTCGGCGGCAATTCGCTGCTCGACGCCTGCCTGTTCGGCACCCGCGCCGGCGCGATGGTGGCGCTGCGCCTGCTGGACCGGCCCGCCGCCGCATCTGACGTGGACCCCGCGCTGACCGAGGCGCTCGATGCCGCGCGTGCGCGCCGAGACGAGCAGATCACCGGCATGCTCGCCACGACTTCCCCCGACGACGTCGAAACAAGCGAGCAGTCCACCGACAACGCCTACCAGCTCATGGCCGATCTGGGTTCGGTGATGGAGGCCGGTGTGGCTGTGACGTGCGATGACGCGTCCATCACGCAGGCGCTGCACCGTCTGGAAGCGGATCTCGAGCCGCGCGCGCACGCATTGCGCACACACAGCGACGCACGCACGTTCAACCAGGAGATCACCGCGATCTGGGAGGCGCACCATCTCGTCGAGCTGGCCCGCACCATGCTCGCGGCCACCAGCGCCCGCCATGAATCGCGCGGGTCGCTCTACCGCACCGATTTCCCGCAGCGCGACGATACCGGGTTCCTGGCGCATTCGATGACCGCCGCCGGGCAGACGCCACTGTGGCAGCCTGTGCACATCGTCAACATCGAACCGGGCACGCGCGCCTACTGACGTCCTGATCACGACCACACGTACCACCCCACCACGTGCACCGCATGTGGCACACTGGTGAGGGTTTTTCTGGAAAGGCGACTATGCATCACGACGATTCGCGCAGCGAGACGGTGACCCTGCGCATCCATCGGTTCGCGCCACGCCCACAACGTGACCGCGACCGTGCGCGCGGCGGCAGCCCCTTCGCGCGCAAAAGCTCACCATTCGGCGATTCCGGCTCACGCTCCGCACGCCGTACGCGCGGCAAGCAGTGGGTGCAGGACTACCAGCTGGAAGTGCGCCCCGACGACACACTGCTCGACTGCCTGCTCACCATCAAACGCGAAGTCGACCCGACGCTCGCGTTCCGGTACTCGTGCGGGCACGGCATGTGCGGATCGGACGCCGTGACGGTCAATGGCACACCGACGCTCCTGTGCAAGGCGAAAGTGCGTGACTGGATCCAACAGCTGCCCGGAGCCACGCACGACGACGAAGGCTTCCGTCGCACCGGCGACGTCGATGACGATGCACAGCCCGGCACCCAGACAACCCCCGTCGATGCACCGTCCGGCGGCACGATCGAACTGGCGCCGTTGCCCGGTTTCCCCGTGCAACGCGACCTCATCGCCGACATCGACTCAATGCTCGAACAGATCACCAGGCTCAAGCCCTATCTGATCGCGGACGGCACGCTCGCCACTACGGTCGACGGCAAGGTCGACGTGTTCGAATACCTGCAGAAGCCCGAACAACTCGCGCAATACGAGACGCTCACCACATGCATCACCTGTGGCGTCTGTGAAGGCGCCTGCCCGGTCTATGCGGGCGGCGAGGCGTTCATCGGCCCCGCCGCGCTCATCAATCAGGCCCGGTTCGTCAACGATTCGCGCGACATGGCCACCGCCCAGCGCCTCGAGGCGATCGACTCCGCGGACGGCATCCAAGCCTGCCAGTCGGTGCGCGCCTGTTCACGTGAATGCCCTGTCGGCATCGATGTGGGTGAAGAGATCTGGCAGCTCATCGCCAAGGTCAAGGAACGCGAGGTGTGAGCTTCATGGACAAACGCAGCTATATCAACCATGCCAAGGCGTGGGAGTGCATCGAGGACCATGAGGCCGCCCGCGAGACGCCGTTCGTGCGCCATGCCCGCGCGTTGGCGCAGCAGGCGCAACTGCCCGCGTGCTCCGCGGCGGTGGGCGGCCTGCTCAACACCTACGAGACGCTCACACACGCATCGTCGGTCATCGTGATCGGCACCGGTTCGCTCGTCGAAACGGCCCAGCTCGTCGAAGGCCTGCACGGCGAAGGCAAGCTTACGGCGGTGGATTCCTCGGTGCAGGGCGGCGCGCAGGTGCGCATGCTGCTCAAGTCGATGGAAGACGGCACACGCACCACGCTGCGCATGGTCAGCGCGCAGCCAAGCGTGTATTTGCAGCGCCTCAACGGCGCAGACTACGACCTGATCGTGGTGTGCGGCGATGCCTCGAACTATGAGCCGGCCTATGAGCAGGCGCCGCGGCTGCTCAAGCATGGCGGCACCATCGTCTTCACTGATGCGCTCGCCATGGCCTCACCCCATGCCAAAGGCGGCCTGACCAACCCGGCGGACCGCAGTCCGAAGGCCGTGATGATGCGCGGCCTGCTCGACCGCATCGAAGACGACGAACGGTTCGTCACCGCGCTGACCCCAGCCGGCACTGGCCTGCTGATCGCCGGCTACCGCTGACGGATCAACCCACTCAACGCCACATCCACAGCCTCGTCCGCATCATCGGTGATCGTGACGAGGCTTGGGTCGAGCGGTGAAATCATGGCGCGCTGCGCGAGTGTGCCATTGACCCAGTCGAACAGGCCTTGCCAATACGAACTGTCGTACAGCGCGATCGGAATGGTGGCCGCCTTGTGCGTCTGCACGAGTGTGAGCAGCTCAAAGGTCTCATCGAGCGTGCCGAAGCCGCCCGGGCAGACGATGACGCCCGACGAGTACTTCACGAACATCGTCTTGCGCACAAAGAAATACCGGAACGTCATGCCCAGATTGACCCATTCGTTGATCCCCTGCTCATGGGGCAGCTCAATGCCGAGGCCAACGGATTTGCCGCCTTCGATCGAGGCTCCCTTGTTCGCCGCCTCCATGATGCCCGGTCCGCCGCCGGTGATGACGGCCACGTTGCGCCGCGCGATCTGCGCGCCCATGTATTGCGCCGCCTGATAGACCGGGTCGGCGGGATCGGTGCGCGCCGAACCGAAGATGCTGACGGCGGGGCCCAGCTCCGCAAGCGAGCCGAACCCATCCACGAACTCCGCCTGGATGCGCAGCACACGCCATGGGTCGCGGTGGAGCCAATCGATGGATTCATCCGTCTTGAGCAGGCGTTCGGTGGTGCTTTCCTCGGGGATCATCTGCCCGCGGAGCAGCACCGGGCCTTGCCGGTAGGTCTCGCCGAGCGGCGAGCGTTCGTCGTCAGGATGGTTGGTGTGCGGAGTGTTCATGCGTGCCCTTTCCAATGCGTTGGCTGAGCACAACAGTACCATCGGGCAACGTGGTCACGCTTTCGTCCCCCGGCTTGTCCGCACTCGCCGGCGCCGCCGGCTCATTCGCCGCGGCGAGTTCGAAGCGTTTGGATTGCCGGCTCAGCAGCACACCGCTGATCGCCGCGGCGATCAGCGAGGCGATGAGCACACCGAACCGAGCTTCAGCCGAAAGCTCAGCGTTGGCGTAGGCAAGCGACGCGATGAGGAACGAGACGGTGAAGCCGATGCCGCACGCCACGGCCGCCGGGAACATGTCACGCACACGCAGCCCCTTGGGCATCTTGAGCGAACCGAGGTGCGTCGACACCCATGCCACGATCATGATGCCCAACGGCTTGCCGACGACGAGCGCCACGATGATGGCGATGACGACCGGCGAGACGAGCAGCATCGGCGTGATCGCATCGAAATGCACGCCGGTGGCGAAGAACGCGAAGATCGGCAGGGCGAGCAGCGCGGAGAACGGCTGCAGCTTGTCGGCGTAGCGTTCGGCGCGCGGCGAGCGCTCACCGTACATCGAGCGCGCCGGCGTGAGCAGGCCGACGAGCACGCCGGCGAGCGTGGGGTGCACGCCCGCCTCGTACATCATGACCCACGCGAGGATGCCGATGATCGCCACACCGAACCATGGCACCTTGCGCATGCGCACGAGGAAATACCACGCGGCCGCGCAGATCGCGATGCCCACGAACCAATACCAGGAGTTGAGCGACGAGAAGAACACGGCGATGAGGATGATGGCCAGCAGGTCGTCCACCGTGGCAAGTGTCATCAGAAATGCGCGGATCGAGCCGGGCAGCGCCTTGGCGAACAGGGCGAGCACCGCGAGTGAGAACGCGATGTCGGTCGCCGTGGGAATCGCCCAGCCATGCGCGGTCTCACCGAACGGGAAGAGCGAGCCGTTCGCGATGAGTAGACTGCCCGGGTCTCCCGCACCCCACTGGGAGAACGCCGCGATGACGCCGATGAACAGGATCGGCGGCACGATCATGCCACCCACCGCACACAGCATCGGCACAGCCGCTGCGCGGATGTTCGACAGCGATCCGGTGGTGAGCTCCTGACGCAGTTCAAGGCCGACGGTCAGGAAGAAGATGGTGAGCAGGCCGTCCTGCGCCCAATGCCCCAAACCCATGTCGATGTTCGTGCCGGGAATGCCCACATGGCAGTGCGACAGGTGCTCGAACCCCGCGGCGGTGGCCGGGATGTTGGCGAGGACAAGCCCGGCGAGTGCGAATCCGAGCATGATGAGACCAGAAATACGGTCCGAAGCCGCGATCCTGCGTATGGTGGCCCATGCGCCATGCCTGCCTGTACTCATTGTGCCTCCCGAATGCGGACCATCCCGGCCGCCTGTGCTATATGTCAAAAACCATTCCATTATGCCGCAATCGGCACCCAGCTGCACGGGCGCGCAGCATCATGCACAGGTTCTTAACGATTGGCGAGCGCGGCGTGCATCCGTTCCAGCACGTCGGCGAGCATCGATGGCGGGCATGCCAGATTGACGCGTTCGAAGCCTTCACCTTCCACACCGAACAGCGCGCCCTCGTCGAAATACACGCGGGCTTTGGTGCGCATGAAGTCACGCAACTCATCGGCGTCCGTGAAACCCAGCCCACGGCAGTCGAGCCATGCGAGATAGGTGCCTTCGGGCTCGACGAGCGCGATGCCGTTGTGCGTGGCGGCAAACGCGCGCACAGTGGCGAGGTTGGTGGCGACCACGTCGAGCAGTTCGTCGAACCAGCCTTCCGCTTCGTTGTATGCCGCGATGCACGCGACGAGCCCGAAGTGGCTGACCGTCATGCCACCGATGTTTTCGGAGGCTATGTCGAAGCGCGTCTTGAGCTCCGGGTCACGGATGATGGTGTTCGAGCACAGCAGACCGGCCAGGTTGAATGTTTTCGTGGGCGCGGTGAATTCGATGCACTGGCGTGCGATATCATCGCCCAGCTCTCCCATCATCGTCACCGGATGCCCGGGCCACGAGAAATCGGCGTGGATCTCGTCGACGAGCAGCAGCACGCCGTAAGTACGGCACAATGTGGCGATGCGGCGCAGTGCATCGGCTGTCCAGACGCGGCCCACCGGATTGTGCGGGTTGCACAGCAGCATCGCGGTGCAGCGTGGGTCGGCGAGCTTAGCTTCCAGATCGCCGAAATCGATCGTATAGGTGTGGGTCGCTTCATCGTAGGCAAGCGCATTGTTGAGGATCGTCAGCCCATTGTGTTGCGCGGCCGAGGTGAACGGGTGGTAGACCGGCCGTTGGATCACGATGGCGTCGCCGGGGTGTGTGAATGCGCGCAGGGCCGTATTGACAGCGGGCATCACACCGTCGGAGAGCGTGACCCATTCCGGGCGCACCTCCATGTGGTGCCGGCGCGCCATCCACCCGGCGAGTGCGGCGAAATACTCGTCGGTGGCGTAGTCATACCCGAACACGTCGTGCTGGGCCGCATCCACGATCGCCTGTACGATCTGCGGCGCCGGTTTGAACTCCATGTCGGCCACGGACATGGCGATCACGTCGTCATTGCCCTCACCCATGTCGTCTTCGATCAGCTTCCATTTGATCGATGTGCTGTTGCGCCGTTCCACACGTGTCGTGAAGTCGTACACGACCTGCCCTCCTGACCGTCTGTCTGTGTGTGCGCACGCCCATGCGCCCGCACGAATCTTCAGTCTAATGCGCGCGCGTGAACTCGGCGGAACGGCCCGGAAATTGGCAAACCCCTTGACCGCATACGCAATCAAGGGGTTATTGTGCGCGAGACAGGATTCGAACCTGCGACCTGCTGATCCGTAGTCAGCTGCTCTAATCCACTGGGCTACTCGCGCAGCACCGCTGCGTCCGGTGTGACTGACGCTATGCGCGCCTCCACTGCAACGGCTGAGTGCGCGAGACAGGATTCGAACCTGCGACCTGCTGATCCGTAGTCAGCTGCTCTAATCCACTGGGCTACTCGCGCATGTTGCTTGTTTCAGGCAACTCGAAAAAGATATATCACTTTCACACAAAACACAAATCTCGGCGTGTCGTCTCACGTTGCACCGCTCGGAGCACTCCCCTATTGGTTGATGCGCAGGCGGGGGCGCTGCGTCGGCACATACTGCGGTTCGGCATTGCCATCCACCGCGTTGGCGTCCACAATGACCTGCGCGATGTCGCTGCGGTTGGGCAATTCGAACATCGTGGTCTCGAGCGTGCGTTCGATGATGGAACGCAGGCCGCGCGCGCCGGTGCCTTTGTCGAGCGAGATCCGGGCGATGCGGTCGATCGCGTCGTCGGTGAAGACCAGATCCACGCCATCCACATCGAAGAGTTTGCGGTATTGCTTGACGAGCGCATTGGCCGGTGTGGTCAGGATCTGCCGCAGCTCGTCGATGCCGAGTTCGTTGAGCGCCGTGACGACCGGCAGGCGGCCGATGAATTCCGGCAACAGGCCGAATTCCGCCAAGTCATCGGCGGTGACCATCGCCAACAGATCCTTGGGGTCGTACGTCTGGGTGCGCCATGCGGCGCCGAACCCGGTCTCACGTGTGCCGATCCTGCGTTCGACGATTGTGTCGAGGCCCACAAAGGCGCCGCCGCAGATGAACAGGATGTCGCGCGTGTCGATCTCCACGCCATCCGCTTCGCCACGCTGCTTGCGCGCGTTGTCCATCGGCACATGCACCGTGGTGCCCTCGAGGATCTTGAGCAGCGACTGCTGCACGCCTTCTCCGGAGACGTCGCGCGTCATGGCGGTGTTGTCTCCGCCCTTGCGTGCGATCTTGTCAATTTCGTCGATATAGACAATGCCGCGGCGCGCACGGTCCACATCGCCGTCGGCCGCTTGGATGAGCCGTCGCAACACCGTTTCCACGTCGTCGCCCACATAGCCGGCCTCGGTGAGCGTCGTGGCGTCGACGATGACAAAAGGCACCTGCATGGCCTTGGCCAGCGTCTGCGCCAGATAGGTCTTGCCCACGCCGGTCGGCCCGAGCAGCAGGATGTTGGATTTGGACACCTGCACGTCTTCGAGCGGGTCGATGATCCGGCGCGCCTCCCCAGTGAGCAGCCCCGGCTCCTGTGCGGCAGGGTCGTGGGCGTCGAGCGCGCCGAGCCTGATGCGTTTGAAATGGTTGTAGACCGCCACGCTGAGCGTGCGCTTCGCCGCCTGCTGGCCGATCACATAGCGGTCGAGCACCTCGTTGATCTGGGCGGGTTTGGGCAGGTGTGCGACTTCGAGCCTGGCGTCTTTCGACCGCTCCTCGGCGATGATGTCCACACACAGCGCCACGCATTCATCACAGATCGCCACGCCTGCGCCGGCGACGAGCCGGCCCACTTCGTGTTCGCTTTTACCGCAGAACGAACAGCGCTGCACGCCGTCGTTGTAGCTGACCACCCGTCCCATTGGTCACGCCGTCCTTCCCGTGGGCCCCTGATGTGCTGTGCGCCGGCGGCCACATAGGCGCGCCGGCGCACAGCACATCACGATGCCATGTGCATGGTTTGCGTTATTGCTTGCCGCCGCGCGGTTGCAGCACTTCGTCCACGATGCCGTAGTCCTTGGCTTCCTGAGCGGTGAGGAACGTGTCCACTTCGATGTCTTTGCGCACGCGTTCGAGCGGCTGCCCGGTGCGTTCGACAAGCGTGTTCTCGAGCCATTCGCGCATGCGGAGCATCTCGCGCGCCTGGATCTCGATCTCGGTGGCCTTGCCGAAGCCCTGGTCGATCGCCGGCTGGTGGATCAGCACGCGGGCGTTCGGCAGGATCAGACGCTTGCCCTTGGTGCCCGCCGCAAGCAGGATGGCCGCGGCCGATGCCGCTTGTCCGAGGCACACGGTCTGCACGTCGGGCTGGATGTAGTTCATCGTGTCGTAGATCGCCGTCATCGCGGTCATCGAACCACCCGGCGAATTGATGTACATCATCACGTCGCGGTTCGGGTCGAGGCTTTCCAGCACGAGCAGCTGCGCCATGATGTCGTCTGCCGTCGTGTCGTCGACCTGCACACCCATGAAGATGATGCGGTCGTCGAACAGGCGCGTGTACGGGTTCTGACGCTTGTATCCGTACGGCGTCTTCTCTTCGAACTCCGGCACGACATACCGGTTCTGCGGACCGGCGAGACGCTCGGCGCGCGCTACGAATTTCGCTTCTTCAGATGCCATGCTCACTCCTTGGTAGTGTTCATGGTGTCGTGCGTGGAGACGAGCTTGTCGACGAAGCCGTATTCAAGCGCCTCCTGCGCAGTGAACCAATGGTCGTATTCGTTGTCGCGGTAGATCTCCTCGACCGTGTGCCCGGTCTGCTCCGCGGTCAGTTCGGCGAGCGTCTTCTTCATGTTCATGATGAGCTCGGCGCTGATGCGCACGTCGGTCGTGGTGCCGCCGATGCCGCCGGACGGCTGGTGCATCAGTACACGCGCGTGCGAGGTCAGGAAACGCTTGCCCTTGGTGCCCGAGCTCAGCAGGAACTGGCCCATCGACGCGCACATGCCGATGCCCACCGTGGCCACGTCCGGCTCGATGAGCTGCATCGTGTCGTAGATCGCCATGCCCGCGGTGATCGAGCCGCCCGGCGAATTGATGTACAGCCAGATGTCGCTCTTCGGGTCCTCCGCGGCGAGCATGAGCATCTGCGCGCAGATGCGGTTCGCCATGTCATCCTTGACTTCCTCGCCCATCCAGATGATGCGGTCCTTGAGCAGCCGGTTGAAAATCGGGTCGGAGGGGCCTGCGGGCATGTCGCCTTCGGCCATGGTCGGTGTCAGTATTCCACTCACCTTGTCTCCTTTGTGGTTGTTGTGCAGTTACACATTACTTGTTTCAAACGACGGGAGGCCGTTTCTATTCCCGGCATGGCGCCCCGCCACGAATGTGCCGGTCACCGTGGCCACGGCACAGGCGAGCGCCACCGGCACATACAGGTTCGACGGTGCTTCGGTGAGTTCCATGACGAGCGTCATGGCCATGAGTGGCGCGTTCTGCGAGGCGCTGAGCAGCGCGCAGGCACCGATGAGCGCATAGACGCCGATTGAATTGGTGCCGAACAGTTGCATCCATACAATGCCGAGCACACACCCCATCGATGCGCCGAGCGCGATGCCCGGTGTCAGGACGCCACCGGAGGCGCCTGCGCGGATCGTCATCAACGTGACGACCGCTTTCGCGGCGAACGAGAGCAACAGCAGCGGGATGAACGCGAGTTCGGGGCGCCCCGCGAACCCCATCTGCGCGGTGGCCCGGCCATTGCCCATGACCTGTGGGATCCAGATGGCGATGACCGCGGTGATGCAGCCGGCGAGCGGCAGCTGCCAGAGGATCGCCGCACCACTCGCCTTATGTGATTCGGCCCATTGCGCGCCGCGGCGGAACCATGCGCCGCACACGCCCACCACGAGCCCTGCAATCAGCGCGAACCCCATGAGGTCCGGTGTGAAGATGGCGTCCACCTGCCCGATCACATAGAACGTGTGCGTGCCTTTGATCAGCGTGGCGACCCATGCGGCAAGCGCGGCGCAGGCGAACGAAAGACCGACGGTCACGGCGCTCACATTGACGAGCAGGATCTCCACGGCGAAGAACCCGCCGGCGAGCGGTGCGTTGTAGACGCCGGCGAGACCGGCGGCCGCGGCGATCGCAACCACGGTCTGCAGGTCGGCGCGGTGGAGCCCCGTCCACCGGCAGAGCCGTTGCGCGAGCATGGCGCCGAGTTCGCGCGGAGCAACTTCACGACCGACCGACAGGCCGCAGCCGACGATGAAGATCTGCAACAGCACATGCGCCACGGTCTGCCACACCGGCATCAGCGTGCCGCGCACCGCCTGCCGCACGGACGGCACAGCCTGCGTCTTGGTGCGCAGCAGCCACCACAGCAGCGCGGCGCACGAGGCGCCGATGATGAGCGACAACGCACGGCGCACAGGGTGGGTCAGGAACGGCCCGGGCAATTCAGGTGTTTCCACAAAGCCCAAGGCAATGTGCTCGATGGTGTAGAGCAGCAATGTGAGCGCGCCCGCGCATGCGCCGATGAGCACACCGAGCACCAGCACCGTCGTGATCAATGCGACGGACCGCGACCCCAGCGGCTTGCGGTCCGGATCGAGGTCGTCGCCGCGCGCGCCGGCCATCTGGAATTCGTCGTTGTCCCAATGGCCCGCATGCGCCCCGGGCTGCAGCATGGCCGTTCCCTTTGCCGCCACGGTCGTCCTTTCCGTTCGCTGTTCGATGATGGTACGCAATGGTCCCGCCGGCGCTGTGCTGGCGCGGGCGGGACCATTGCCTTACGGCAGTCAGCCAACCATGATCGGCGGTTCACCCGCCGGCATGTCAGGCGTTCTCTTCGTTGGAAGCGTTGAGCGAATCGGCCACGGCCGCAGCGGCAGCGGCGGCGGCGACGGATTCGTTGTCGTCCACGGCGGCCTCGGCTTCGGCCTCATCGGAGCCAAGGAACTCGCTCAGGTCGAGCGGCTCGCCGTCCACGGTGAACGAGACGGCGCGCATGCCGGCGAGCAGGCCCTTGGAACGGGCCACTTCCTCGACGGCGGAGCCGATCTGGCCGTTGCGCATGATGGCCTGGATGAACTGGTTCGGATCCATGCCGTACTGCTGTGCGATCGACGCGAGGAAGTTGAACACGTCGCTCTGCGACACCTCGACGTCCATCTTCTCGGCGAGCGCATCGAGGACCATCTGGTCTTCGAGCAGCTTGTCCACGGCCTCTTCCGCTTCCTTCTTCTGGTCCGCGGTGGCCTTGTCCTTGTCGGTGCCCATGCTCTGCAGCTGCTGCTCAAGCATGTGCTCCTTGACGCCCTTCGGCGCCGGGATCTCGAGGCCTTCCTCGATGCGCGCGATGAACGCGTCACGGGCCTTGGTGGCCTGCATGCCGAGCGCGTCGGACTCGATGTTCTTCTTGATCTCGTCCTTGAGCTCGTCGAGCGTGTCGAACTCGGAGGCTTCCTGCGCGAAGTCGTCGTCGAGTTCCGGCAGTTCCTCGGCCTTCACGGAGTTGACCTTGACCTTGACGAGGGCCTTCTCGCCTTCGTGCTCGCCGCCTTCCAGCGTGCTTTCGAACGAGGTTTCCTCGCCGGCCGACAGGCCTTCGAGGGCTTCGTCGAGGCCGTCGAGCATGGTGCCCGAACCGATCTCGTAGCTGATGCCCTCCTGGGAGTCGACGGATTCGCCGTCGATCTGCGCATCGAGGTCGATGTTGACGAAGTCGCCGTTCTGGGCCGGGCGGTCCACGCCCACGAGGGTGGCGAAACGCTGGCGCAGGGACTCAAGGCGGTTGTTCACGTCTTCGTCGGTGATCTCGGCCTTCTCAACCTCGATCGTCATGCCGTCAAGGTCCGGCAGCTCGAAATCAGGGCGGCGCTCAACGGTCGCGGTGAACTTGAGCTTCGTGTCGTCGTCCGCGTTCTGAGGCATTTCCACGACTTCGATCTCCGGCTGCGCCATCGGACGGATCTCCTTGGTCTGCAGCGCCTGCGAATAGAAGTCCGGGATGGCCTTGTTCACGGCTTCGCCGGCTACGGCGCCGAATCCAACGCGCTGGTCGACGAGCTTGCCCGGCACATGGCCCTTACGGAAGCCAGGAACGGTGATCTGCTCGGCGATTTCCTTGCGAGCGGTGTCGAGGTACGGCTCGAACTCTTCCTGGTCGATGGTGATGGTGAGCTTGGCCTTGGTCGGCTCTAGATTCCTAACGCTGATTTTCACGCTGTATGCTCCTGATACGTATTGTCAATGCTCTGCCCGGAGGCAACCGTTACATGATACCGCGAGTCAGCGACGCGGCCAACAGATGAATCTGCCATGGGCGGGCGCCTTGTTCCTCAAGGAATCCGGCCACATCGCGCGTGCCCGGCTCGTCGGTCCAGCACAGGTTGCGCACAATCTGCGGTTTGATCAGCACATCCGGCGGCGTATGCGTGTCTTCAGAAACCTGGTTGACGAGCGCCCGGCACTCCTGCAGACGCCTGAAACGGTCCGGGTGGTGCTTTTGCCAGAGTTTCATGGATTTCGGCGCATTGACCTGCGTGGCAGACCCTTCCGGCGCTGGCATGACCGGCAGTTCGCCCTCGGGCAATTCCAACGCGCGCTGGATGGCCTGCTTCCACACGCTCGGCTTGACTTTGCGCTGGATCGGTGCATACCGCTCGAACATCTTGTCCTGGTCGGTGCCCAAGTGCATGCGCACGCGCTCGTTGAGCGAGCGGATGGCACGGAACTGCCTGGCGTTGCGCGGTTTGGCCTGTGCGGCTTCGATGATCGACGCGTCGGCGAGCAGCAAACTCGGGGCGATGTCGTACCGCCGGGCGAGCTCATCGCGTTCGGTCCACAGTTCCTTGGCGATGGCAAGTGCACGGCGGTCGCGTTGGATGGTGTTGATGTGCGATATGCGCAGCCAGGGCACCGCATGGGGGCGCCGGGGGTGCAGATCCGTGCGCAGCACATACTCGAATTCCTGGCACGCCCATTCCCATTTGCCCGCGCGTTTGAGGTCGATCGTCATCTTGTGCGCGAGCGGGATGAGCAGTTCCACGTCGAGCGCCGCGTAATTGCGCCAGTCGCGCGGCAGCGGCCGGTACGACCAGTCGGCGGCGGAATGCTCTTTCGCAAGCGTCATGCTCAGATAATGCTCGGTCACATAGGCGAGACCGAAGCGGTGGAGTCCCAGGATGCGCGCGGCGATCTCGGTGTCGAACAGCGCGTGGGGCGTGAGCGAGAGTTGGGCGAAGCCGGGAAGGTCCTGCTTCGCGTCGTGCAGGATCCATGTGGCGTCGCCGACGGCGCGGTTGAACATGCCCCAGTCCACGCCGACCGCGTTCAACGCCATCGGGTCGAGCAATCCGATGCCGGCGCCGTCGCGTTTGAATTGGATGAGCCAATCGTCGTGGCCGTAGCGGTACCCCGACGCGCGCTCGGCGTCGGCCGCGAGCGGACCGGACGCCGCTGACAGCCTGTCGCAGTAGTCTTCGAAGCCTTCCAGGGTGTCGGTCACCTGCGGGACGCCTTCCCGGGGTTCCCGCAGCAACACGGGCTCGTCGTTCACGCGTGCTCTCCTTGTTGGTGCATCGGACTTGTCACAGACAAATCATGTAACCACTCCCCGACAGTCCACATCACCGGCCAAAGGTGCCGAAGCGGGCGCACAACCGTTTAATACACGGTGAATCCGTAGGATTCGAATTGCTCCTTGACGCGTTCCTTGCACGCGCGCGACGGCCCCTTCTGGTCTTCGAGCGGGTACGGGATGCGCATCTCATGCCACTTGGGGCGCCCGAGCTGGTGGAACGGCAGCACGTCGATGTGCTCCACGCTGTCGCCGAAGGACTGGCAGATCCGGGCCACCTTGTCCACGTTCTCCTCGCCGTCGGTCAGGCCGGGCACGAGCACGAAACGCACCCAGATCTTCTTGCCCTTGGCGGCGAGCCGTTGGCCGAAGTCGATCGTGGGCTGCAGCACGCCGCCGGTCACCTTCTCGTAGATGTCGGGGTCGCCGGATTTGACGTCGAGCAGGCACAGGTCGATGTCGTCAAGCATCTCGTCGGTGTAATTGCGGTTGAGGAACCCCGAGGTGTCCAGACACGTGTGCACCCCCATCTGCTTGGCTGCGTGGAACACGCGCGAGACGAAGGCGGGCTGCATCATCGATTCGCCGCCCGAGAACGTGATGCCGCCATGTGTGGCCTTGAACAGGTCCGCGTAGCGTTCCACTTTCTTGATCATGGCGTCGAGGAACACCGGCTTGCCATCGCGCATCTTCCACGTGTCCGGATTCTGGCAGTATTGGCAACGCAATGGGCATCCGCTCATGAACACCGTCATGCGCGTGCCCGGCCCGTCGACCGACGTGTTGATGTCCCATGAGTGCACGAAGCCGATGTCGCCGGTCTTCAGCGCGCGGATCCGGTCGCGCCGGTCGAGTCCGACCGGTGATTCGAAACCGGACAGGCCGCCCATGAGTGTTTGGCTGGCGTATTCCTTCGATGTTTTGAGCATGTGCTGCGTTGTCGTGCGGAACCCGGTGCTCTGCGCGTTGTTCTCCATGCCGGTCACCTCCATTGGCGCTAAGGCCCCTTTCACCTTACGGTGGGGTGCAGGGGCGCGCGTGTTGTTCATCGATTGCGTAACCAATTGCAAAGGGCGGAGCCAATGGCCCCGCCCTCATGCGTTCACGTCAGTCTGACGTCAGTCCTCCACGGCGCCCTGATGGAAGGTGCGCGAGATGACGTCGAGCTGCTGCTCCTTGGTGAGCTTGACGAAGTTCACCGCGTAACCGGAGACGCGCACGGTCAGGTGCGGGTACTTCTCCGGGTGCTCCACGGCGTCTTCGAGCTGTTCCTTGCGCAGCACGTTGATGTTCGCGTGGTACAGGCCGTGGCCGTTGCCCGCGTCGAGGATGCCCACCAGGTTGTTGATGCGCTCATCCTCGTCACGGCCCAGGCCGTCGGGGGTGATCGTGTTCGTCAGCGAGATGCCGTCGAGCGCGTCGTTGTAGTCGATCTTGCCGACCGAGAACATCGACGGGAGCATGCCGTGCGAGTCCATGCCGTTCTCCGGGTTCGCGCCCGGCGCGTACGGCGTGCCCTTGATGTGGCCCGAGGGGAAGGAACCGGTGTTCTTGCCGTATTCCACGTTCGAGGTGATCGTCAGGATCGACTGCGTCGGCACGGCGCCACGGTAGACCGGCAGGCGCTTGACCTGACCCATGACCGTGGAGACGACCCACTTGGCGATGTCGTCGGCGCGGTCGTCGTCGTTGCCGTAGAGCGGGAACTCGCCTTCGGTGCGGTAGCCGACGATCAGGTCGTCCTCGGCGCCTTCGACGTACTCGAACTCGTGGCCCGGCATGTCCTTGGCGTCCTTGTTGTAGATCGGGTACACCTTGGCGTACTTGCAGGCCGAGAGCGAATCCGCCGCGATGGACAGGCCGGACATGCCGCAGCCGAGCGTGCGGTAGACCTCGCGGTCGTGCAGCGCCATCTCGATCGCCTCGTATGCATACTTATCGTGCATGTAGTGGATGATGTTGAGCGCCTCGACGTAGGTCTCCGAGAGCCATTCGAGGGCCTTCTCGTAGTTCGCCTTGACCTTCTCGTAATCCAGGGAGCCGTCGGCTTCCGGCGTGATCGGCTCGATGTGGCCCTTGTCGATGACCTGCTGGCCGGTCATCTCGTCACGGCCGCCGTTGATCGCGTACAGGAGCGCCTTGGCGGAGTTCACACGGGCCGCGAAGAACTGCATCTGCTTGCCCACGCGCATCGGCGAGACGCAGCATGCGATGGCGGCGTCGTCGCCCCAGTGCGAACGGATCTCCTTGTCGGACTCGTACTGGATGGCCGAGGTGTCGATCGAGATCTTGGCGCAGAAACGCTTGTAGCCTTCCGGCAGCTTCGGATCCCAGAAGATCGTGATGTTCGGCTCGGGGCCCGGTCCAAGGTGCTCGAGTGTCAGCGTGTTGAGCAGACGGAACGAGGTCTTCGTGACGAGCGTGCGGCCGTCGTCGCCGAAACCGGCGTCCGACCAGGTCGCCCAGTACGGGTCGCCCGAGAAGATCGAATCGTAGTCCTTGGTGCGCAGGAAGCGCACGATGCGCAGCTTCATCACCAGGTTGTCGATGATCTCCTGGGCGTCCTGCTCGGTGATCTTGCCGCTCTTGAGGTCGCGCTCGAAGTAGATGTCGAAGAACGTGGAGACGCGGCCGAAGCTCATCGCGGCGCCGTCCTGGCTCTTGACGGAGGCCAGATAGCCCATGTAGGTCCACTGCACGGCTTCCTGAGCGTTCATCGCCGGGCGTGCCAGGTCCAGGCCGTATTCCTTGCCCAGGTTGATGAGCTTCTTGAGGGCCTTGATCTGCTCATCATGCTCTTCGCGGTAACGGATCCAGTGCTCGATCTCGGTCTCCGAGAAATCGTTGCGGTACGGGATCGCGTCCTTGTCGCGCTGCTTGAACTTGATCAGCGCGTCCACGCCGTACAGGGCGACACGGCGGTAGTCGCCGATGATGCGGCCACGGCCGTAGGCGTCCGGCAGACCGGTGAGGATCTTGTTGTGGCGGGCGAGCTTGATGTTCTTGGTGTACACGCCGAACACGCCGTCGTTGTGCGTCTTGCGGTACTTGGTGAAGATCTCCTTGATCTTCGGATCCGGCTCCTTGCCGGCTTCCTTGATGGCCTGCTCGACCATGCGCCAGCCACCGTTCGGCATCATCGCGCGCTTGCAGGGCTCATCGGTCTGCAGGCCGACGATCACATTGTCGACCTCAGCGGAATCGATGTAGCCAGCGGGGAATGCGTCCACATCCGCCGGGGTGTGGGTGTCCACGTCGTACACGCGCTGCTTGCGCTCGACAGCCAGGTAATTGTCATCCAGGTACTTCCACAGATGCTTCGTCTTGTCGGTGGCATCAGCGAGGAACGATTCGTCGCCCTCGTACGGGGTGTAGTTCTTCTGGATGAAGTCGCGAACGTCGATGTCCTTCTCCCAGTTGCCCGGCACAAAACCTTCCCAGGCCTGCTCCTTGACTTCCTCTGGGGAGAGAGCGGTCGCATCAACTGCTGCCATTGGTACTCCTTGATGTTGGTTCTCTTTTGATCAGCGCG
Organism: Bifidobacterium pseudolongum subsp. globosum; assembly: GCF_004155535.1. GTDB lineage: Bacteria > Actinomycetota > Actinomycetes > Actinomycetales > Bifidobacteriaceae > Bifidobacterium > Bifidobacterium pseudolongum_C. Next base: position 392,811 of record NZ_RYUH01000010.1, read on the forward strand.
TCCTCGCGCTGTCGACTCCTCCATCGTACGCGTTCTTTACCGGCGAAAAGCGTCGAAACGGCGTGAGCTAGCTCACAAATGCCGTTTTTGGCTGTGAACTAGCTCACGAATGGTGTGGAGAACCGGCACAAGGCCGTATGGAGACTACTTGGCGCCCCAGCTGTTCCACTGGTGGTCTTCGTCGTCCCACTGCTTGTTGCGCGTCTGGGCGGTTTTCAACGCGTCCATCGCGGCTTCGCGCGTGGGGTACGGTCCGATCCGGTTCTGCATCGGCGATTGCGGCCCGAGCTCCACCTCGCCGGTCGCCGTGTTGTAATACCACTGCTGTGGATCTGTCATGTTGGGTCCTTTCCTCTTTGGATGTCCGTATGCCGCGCGACCGCACGACCGCTATTCACGAAACGCGCTCGTGACGGGCAGACGGCGGTCGCGGCCGAACGCGAGCGCGCTGACCTTCGGCCCGAGCGGGTACTGGCGGCGCTTCCATTCGGCGCGGTCGACGAGGCGCATGACCGTCGAGACGGTCTCGTCGTCGAATCCGTCGGCGAGCAGGTCGGCGCGGCCGTGCGCGTGCTCGATGTATGCCTCGAGCACGCGGTCGAGCAGCTCGTACTGCGGCAGCGAATCGCTGTCCTTCTGCCCCGGGCGCAGTTCGGCGCTGGGGGCCTTGGTGATCGAGTTGACGGGGATCATCACACCGCCGGGCAGCTGCACGCCGGCGTCTCCCGCCTCGTTGCCGACGATGTGCAATCCACCGACGCCCATGCCCGCGGCGGCCGCGCTGTTGCGCCAGCGCGCCAACTGCCAGACCTTGGTCTTGAACACGTCTTTGATCGGCGCGTAGCCGCCCACCGCGTCACCGTAGATCGTCGAATAGCCGCAGGCGAGCTCGGACTTGTTCCCGGTCGCGAGCGCAAGCACGCCCTTGGAGTTCGAGTAGGCCATGACGATGACGCCGCGGATGCGCGCCTGCAGGTTCTCCGCGGACACGCCGTCCAGCGCGAGCTGCTGCTGGAACGCATCGTACATCGGTTTGATCGGCTGCACGTCGTAGTGTGCCCCGATGTTGGCGGCCAGATCGGCGGCGTCGTCTTTCGAGCCTTGCGACGAATACATGCTCGGCATCGAGATGCCGTACACGTTGCCGCCGCCCACCGCGTCGGCCGCCATGGCCGCCACGAGGGCCGAGTCGATGCCGCCGGACAACCCCAGGCACACACCGGCGAAACCGTTCTTGGCCATGTAGTCCTTGAGTCCCAGCACGCATGCGGTGTACACCTCTTCGTCGGGGTCCATACGCGGTGCGACCTCGCACACCTCTTGGTGTTCGCGGTCCGTGTCGAGTGTGAAGTACGCGAGGTCCTCCATGAACATCGGCGAACGCTGGAGCAGCGTGCCATCCGTATCCACCACGAAGGTGCCGCCATCGAAGACGAGGTCGTCCTGGCCGCCCACCTGGTTCACGTAGATCATCGGCGCATGCACTTCGGCGGCGCGCCTGCGGGCCAGGTCGAGCCGGGTCCGGGTCTTGCCCTCTTCGTAGGGGGAGCCATTGATCGTCAGCAGCACGTCGATGTGCTCCGCGGCAAGCTCGGCGACCGGGCCGCCGTCCTGCCAGATGTCCTCACAGATTGCCAGCCCCACGCGCACGCCGTCGATCGAAAGCACGACGTGCCGCTCACCGGCGGAGAAGATGCGGAATTCGTCGAACACGCCGTAATTGGGCAGGAAGTGCTTGTCGTACCCGGCCCACACCAGGCCGCCGTGCAGCACCACGAGGCGGTTGCGCGGCTTGCCGTTGGCGTGGTCGGTGCCGACGGTGCCCACCACCACGTACAGGCCTCCCATGCCTTCGCTTTCGAGCTGCGCGGCCAGTTCGTTGGCTTTGTTCCATGCGGCTTCACGGAATGTGGCACGCAGGGCCAGGTCTTCGATCGGGTAGCCGGTCAGGGTCATCTCCGGGAAGACGACGACGTCGGCGCGCTCACGCGCCATGCGGGTGGTTGCGATGACTTTGGCGGCGTTGCCGTCCAGATCGCCCACGCAGGTGTCGATCTGCGCAAGCGCGAAACGTGTTGTGCTCATGCTCCCCTAGTGTATCCGCTCGCCACGCGTTACGCGTTTCGAATGATTCACCGGGCGCCGCTTACGCGCAGGGCGTCAAGCACGTCGAGCGCGGCGTTCGCGTAGAAGTCGGCGCCCGTGCGCACCGTCTCGTCGAATCCCACGAAGCGCGGGCTGTGCCAATCGGCGCATCCGGGTGTGCCGTTCGACCCGACGAATGCGAACACCGGGCGGGTGACCCTGGCGTATTCGGCGAAGTCCTCGCCGGCCATCGACGGCATGATCGGCGCGAGGCTCGCGTATTGCGGGATATGCGCATACACCGGCTCGATGAGCGCGGGGTCGCTGACAAGCGGGTCCTGGAAGTCGTCCCAGTCCACGCTCGCGGCGATGCCGTAGGCCGCCGCCGTCTGTTCGACGATCGTGCGGAACCGCTCGGCCGCCAGGTCGCCGTCCTCGCGGTGGAAATAGCGCACAGTGCCTTGGAAGCCGGCTTCGGCGGGCACAACGTTCCACACGTCGCCGCCATGCACTTCGGTCACCGAGACGACGAGCGGGTGGAACGGCGTGACATTGCGGCTCACAATGGTCTGCAGGCTCATGATCATCGAGGCCATCGCCTCGAGCGGGCCGGTGCCTTTGTGCGGATAGCCGGCATGGGTGCCCTGCGCGTGCAGCGTGACGCCGAAGCGCACGCAGCCGGCCATCATCGGGGCGGTGCCCGCGGCGAGCGTGCCGGGCGCGTAATTGGGGTTGTTGTGCGTGCCGATGATCGCCTCGACGCCGTCGACGAGCCCCGCGTCGATCACGGCGCGCGCGCCGAGCCCCAGCTCTTCGGCGGGCTGGAAGATGATGCGCACGGTGCCGCCGATCAGTTCGCGGTGCGCGCTCAACCAGAACACCGCGCCCAGCAGGCTCGCCATGTGCAGGTCGTGCCCGCAGCCGTGCATGACGCCGGGGTTGACGGAAGCGAAGCCGAGCCCCGAATCCTCGTGGATCGGCAGGCCGTCGATGTCGGCGCGCAACGCGACGGTCGGCCCTGCGTGCGCGCCGGTGATCTGCGCCACGACACCGGTCTCCATCGGGTTCGCGAGCACGTCGATGCCGTGGTCGCGCAGCACACGCTCCAGATAGGCGCTCGTCTCCGTCTCGTGGAACGAACGCTCGGGGTGCGCATGCAGATGGCGGCGGATCGCGATCAGTTCATCGGTGAGCGCGATGTGCGCGGTGATGGATTCCATCATGGGTCCTTTCGGCGAATGGGTGAAGTCGGCGGGCGTGCGCGCTCAGCGGCGCAGCAGACGCTTGGCGATGGCGTTGGCGATGGCCTGCACGACCTGCACCAGCACGATCATGATGATCACGGCCGTCCATGTGACGGTCTGGTCGAACTTCTGGTAGCCATAGGCGATGGCGAAGTTGCCGAGGCCGCCGCCGCCGATGTAGCCGGCCATGGCCGACATGTCGAGCACGCCGATGAACAGGAACGCGTATGCCAGGATGAGCGGGGCGAGCGCTTCGGGGATGAGCACGGTGCGGATGATCGTGAGCTTCGATGCGCCCATCGCGCGTGCCGCCTCGATCACGCCGTGGTCGACCGGCACAAGGTTCTGCTCCACGAGACGCGATGTGGCAAAGGTGCACATCACGACCATCGGGAAGATCGCCGCCGTGGTGCCGATCGACGTGCCCACCACCTTGATGGTGAGCGGCTGCATGGCCGCCAGGAAGATGATGAACGGGATCGGGCGGATGATGTTCACCAGAATGTCGAGGATGCGGTAGACGACCCGGTTCTCGAACAGGTTGCCGGGGCGCGTGCCGTAGAGGATGACGCCGAGCACAAGGCCGAGCGCACCGCCGATCACGATCGTCACCAGCACCATCTGCAGGGTCTGCACGACCGACTGCGCGAGCAACGGCCGCAGCACGGTCCAGTCGCTGCGGCTCGCCAACGCCGCACCTGTCTGCATGGTCAGCATCTGCATCATGCACGCTCCTTGTTCTCGGATTGTTCGTCTTCGGGGTTCATCTCCACCACGTCGTCGACCTGTTCGAGCATCTCGACGTCGGTGGCGAGGGTGCGTACCTCGCCGTCCGCATCGGCGCTTTCGGCGGGCACGGCGAGCTGCGCGCGCGCCACCGCCTGCGCATAGTCGACCGGATCGGCCCGGGTGCCGAAGTCCACGATGTCGCTGTCTTGCGCAAGCTGTGCGAGGAAGCTCCCGATATGCGCGTCGTCACCGCTGAATTCGTAGGTGACCGCGCCGATCGCCACGCCCTGCACGGTGTCGATGCCGCCGTACAGCAGGCTGCTGTGCACGCCGTAGCGCGCGATGAGCTCGGAGATGTTCTGCCCGGACGCCGGCACGAGCGTCGCGCCGGCGGCGTCGGTGATGTCACGCTGGCGGATCACGACGGTCACGAGTCGGCCGGGCCACTGTTCGCGCATCGCCTCGACGCGCGCCGGGTCCGGCAGGCCGTCCATGGCCGTGGCGATGAACCGCTTGGTCACCTCCTGCTTCGGCGCGGCGAACAGGTCGTACACATCGCCCTGTTCGACGACCCTGCCCGCGCTCATCACGGCCACGCGGTTCGCGATCTGCTGCACGACGTTCATCTGGTGCGTGATCAGCACGATCGTGATGCCGAACTGCTCGTTCACGCGTTTGAGCAGGTCGAGCACCTCGGATGTCGTCTCCGGGTCGAGCGCGCTCGTCGCCTCGTCGGCGAGCAGGATCTTCGGGTTCGTCGCCAACGCGCGCGCGATGCCGACGCGCTGCTTCTGGCCGCCGGAGAGCTGGGAGGGGTATTTGTTGGCGTGGTCGGAAAGCCCCACGAACTCGAGCAGCTCCGCCACACGCTTGTCCTGGTAATCCTTGCGCCAGTGGTCGAGTTTGAGCGGGTAGGCCACGTTCTGCGCGACCGTCTTGCTGGAGAAGAGATTGAACTGCTGGAAGATCATGCCGATCTTCTGGCGCACCGGCCGCAGTTTCGATTCGCCCATCGCCGAGACGCGCTCGCCGAGCACGGTGACCGATCCGCTTGTGGGCTGCTCGAGCGCGTTGATCATGCGCACGAGCGTGGATTTGCCGGCGCCCGAATACCCGATGATGCCGAAGATGTCGCCGGCGCCTATGCTCAACGACACGTCGTCCACGGCGCGCGTCGACTGTTTGGAGCCGCGCTGCCTGAACTCTTTGCTCACATGGTCGAACACGATGATCGGTTCGCTCGTCTGTGTCATGATACTGCCTTCCACCTGATGGCCCGGCCGCCTGTGCAGGCCGTGGCCGGCGTGTGACGATGCTACAACAGCGGGGCCGAACGGCCCGTGCGCCATTGTAGCGAACGGTGCCGCTCGGCCCCATTGCGGGCACGGGCGTCAGTGCTGCTTGATGTCGTTTTCGATGTCGGTGAGGTACTGCTGCAGTTGCGCCGTGGTGAACTTGTCAGCGAACACGGCGGTGCCGCCGGACTCCTCCTGCAGGGCGTCGAGCACCGGCTTCGTCTGGTAGATCTCGACGCACTTCTTGTACACCTCGTTGTTCACATCATCGGCGCGCACGGCGAAGATGTTGATGTACGGGCGTGACTCCTCGGATTCCGCGTCGTCCTGGTATAGGGCGTCGGTGGGCTTGAGGCCGGCGTCGGCCACGTAGTCGTTGTTGATCACGCCTGCGGACAGGTCGCTTGAGCCCGCTTTGAGCGTGTTGGCGATCTGTTCGGCCTTCATGGGGACGACCTTGACCTTGGAGTTCGCGGTGTCCACGTCCTGCGGGATCGTGAACGCCGTCCAATCACCCTTGAGCGTGATGAGCCCCGCGGCCTTGAGCACGCCGAGGGCGCGCGCCTGGTTGGTCTCGTCGTTCGGGATCGCCACGGTGGAGCCGGCGGGCAGCTGCGAAAGGTCGGTGTACTTGGGCTTGTCGCCGTCGAACACCGAATACAGGCCGAGCGGGTAGATCGCCACACCGCCGAGCGGCTGCAGGTCCTTCTTGTTCTGCACGTTGTAGTTCGCCAGATACAGCAGGTGCTGGAACTCGTTCATGTCGAGGTCGCCCGCATCGAGTGCCGGGTTCTCGCTCGTGTAGTCCTGGAAATCCTTGATGTCGACGTAGATGCCCTGCGCCTTGGCCTGCTTGGTGAACTCCACCCACTGCGGGTCGGTGGCGCCGACCACGCCGATCACGACCGGGTTCGTCTCCGAGCCCTTCGGCGCATCGTCGTTCTTGTTCATGGCGCGGTAGCCGAAGAAAGCGGCCACGGCGAGCGCCGCGACCACCACGACCGCGATCACGATGTTGCGTGCGCGGTGGTTGACGCGCACCGGTTCCTCGGTGTTGAACTCTGGGGTGTTGGATGACATGGTGTTCCTCTGTGCTTATGTTGGGTGTCTTCTTGGCTTCCTCCGGCGGGTGCGCCGAACAACGTGTCCAACAATACGGCGCCCGCCTCACGCCACACGCGGGCCGGGATATAGCGTTTGGTTATACAATCCGTTCAATCCTTGGTATCGTGCCGATTGCGCTTTCGCCGAACATTGCGGAGCCCGCACTTGCAGCCAGAATACGACCACAATCATCTCACATAGTGACCAATCGATGGCGGTCCGACGGCTGGGCCGAAGGACCCCACTCCCCCACGCGCGCTACAGTGGCGCCCATGACCACTGCACCAGATCCGGCCGCCCCCGACATCCGCGCGGCGTTCTTCGACATCGACGGCACACTCACGAGCTTCACGACGCATGCCGTGCCCCAATCCACGGTGGACGCCCTGCACGCCCTGCGCGCGCATGGCGTGAAGACCTTCATCTGCACCGGCCGCGCGCCCTCGCAGACGCCGATCGTGCTGGACGCGCTGCCGGTGGAGTTCGACGGCATCGTCGGCGTCAACGGCCAGTATTGCTGGGACGCCAACGGCGTGATCGGCGCCGAGCCAATGGATCCAGGCGACGTGCGCACGATCCGCGACTGGCTTGACGCGCACCCGAGCGTCGTCGCCTGCTTCAGCGAGGCGGACGCCACCTACTTCAACCATGACTCCGCACAACTGCGCGCCATGTGGGGGTCGCTCGGCAAGACCGCGCCGCACATCGACTTCATCGACCCGCGCACGCGCACGAATCCGGTCTACCAGATCAGCCCGTACATCGACGCCGCGACCGAGGCCGAGCTCGTCTCACTGTGCCATGCCGTGCGCGGCGTGCGCTGGCACCCCGACTTCGTGGATCTGATCCCCGCCGACGGCGGCAAGAACAGGGGCATGGAGCGCATGCTGCACCATTACGGCCTGACGCGCGCCCAATCGATCGCGTTCGGCGACGGCGGCAACGACATCGACATGCTGCGCTACGCAGGGCTCGGTGTGGCGATGGGCAACGCAACCGACGAGACGAAGCAGGTCGCGGACTATGTGACCGGCAGTGTGGACGACGGCGGCATCGCGCAGGCGCTGCGGCATTTCGGCGTGATCTGACCCGCCCGCCGGCAGGTTGTTTTCCGGTGGGCTCAGCGGGCAGCAGGGACTGTGCTACGGTGAGAGGCTATGACAACTATTATCATGCACACCTCTGAAGGTGATATCCGTATCAATCTGTTCGACACGAAGGCTCCGCACACCGTGGAGAACTTCCTGGGACTGGCCACCGGCAAGAAGGAATGGACCGACCCGTTCACTGGCCAGCCTTCGCACGAGAAGTTCTACGATGGCCTCACGTTCCACCGCATCATCAAGGACTTCATGATCCAGGGCGGCTGCCCGCTCGGCACCGGCACCGGTGGCCCGGGCTATGACTTCGACGACGAGATCGGCCCGACGCTCAAGTTCGACCGCCCGTATCTGCTCGCCATGGCCAACGCCGGCCTGCGCCGCGGCGCCGACGGCAAAGTGCACGGCACCAACGGCTCGCAGTTCTTCATCACCACGGTGCCTACCCCGTGGCTTGACGGCCACCACACGATCTTCGGTGAAGTGGCCGACGAGGAGTCGAAGGCCGTGGTCGACAAGCTCGACGCCGTGGCCACCGACGGTCAGGACCGCCCGCTTGAGCCGGTCATGATCGAATCGATTGAGCTCGTCTGACCTCAACGGTGTCGTGACTCCACATCACGACACATGGCCATGGATGCGGCGCATACGTGGTTGCGCCGCATCCTTGGCCCCGGTAAGCCTGTAGACGTCGAAGACGCCGTCGATCTTGCGCACCGCCGAAAGCAGTGTGTTCAGATGCTGTGGATCGGCCATTTCAAAGCTGAACTGGCTCGTCGCCACACGGTCGCTGCCTGTGGCGATCGACCCCGAGAGGATGTTGACCCCGTGGTCGGAAAGCACGCGCGTCACATCGCTGAGCAGATGCGGGCGATCCAGCGCCTCGACCTGGATCTTGACCATGAACAGGCCCTTGGCGCTCGTCCATTCCACTTCCACCACGCGCTCCGGTTCCTTGCGCTGCAGGTTGATCATGTTCAGGCAGTCCACGCGGTGCACGGACACACCTTCATTGCGTGTGATGAATCCGATGATGTTGTCACCTGGCACCGGCATGCAGCAGCGTGCGAGCTTCACCCACACATCGCTGACGCCCTTGACCGAGATTCCCGGCGTGCCATTGTCGCGCTTGCGCTTCGAGGCGCGTAGCGGCAGCACCTCCTCTTCGGCCTCTTCATTGACCTCGTTGGCGCCCGCGTCCTTGACGAGGTGCGAGATCACGTTCTGCGTGGAGATCTGCCCTTCGCCGATCGCGGCGAACACCGCCTCGGCGTTGGGCATATTCACGTCGTCGGCCACGCCGACCATCGCCTCGGGCGTCAGCAGCGCCTGCACGGGCAGGTTGCGTTTGCGCATCGCGCGCGTCAGCTCGTCACGCCCCTCCTCGATCGCCTCGGAACGGCGTTCCTTGCTGAACCACTGGCGGATCTTGTTGCGCGCCTTGGGGCTCTTGACGAAGCTGAGCCAGTCGCGTGACGGGCCGGCGGTATCCGACTTGCTCGTCAGCACCTCCACGGTGTCGCCGTTTTCGAGTTTCGTGTCGAGCGGCACAAGACGGCCGTTGACGCGCGCACCCATGGTGCGGTGCCCCACCTCGGTGTGCACGGCATAGGCGAAGTCCACCGGCGTGGCGTCCGCCGGCAGCGAGACGATCTTGCCCTTCGGGGTGAACACGTAGACCTCGGCCGCGCCAAGGTCCTCTTTGAGCGAACCGAGGAACTCATTGGAGTCGGGCGTCTCACTTGTCCAGTCGGCGAGCTGCTGAATCCATGCCAGATTGTCGGATTCGCTGAGCTCCTGATTCTCGCCACGCTGGCGGTCGGTCTTGTCGGGCGTGCTCAGTGCACGGCCCGCCTGCCCATTCGCCTTGTATTTCCAATGTGCGGCGATGCCGAACTCCGCACGCCGGTGCATGTCCCATGTGCGAATCTGGATCTCGACCGGCTTGCCGCCCGGGCCGACCACCGTGGTGTGCAGGCTTTGGTACATGTTGAGCTTGGGCATGGCGATGTAGTCTTTGAAGCGTCCCGGCACCGGGCTCCACCGCGCGTGCACGGCACCGAGCACGGCGTAGCAGTCCTGGATCGTGTCGACGATGATGCGCACGCCCACAAGGTCGTAGATGTCCGAAAAATCATGGCCACGCACGATCATCTTCTGGTAGATCGAGAAATAGTCCTTCGGCCTGCCGGTCACATAGGCCTCGATGTGCAGATCCTTCAGATCGTCGTTGATCTCGGCCACAATCTGCTTGAGGTAGACCTCGCGCTGCCCTGCGCGATGCGCCACGAGCATCACGATCTCGTTGTAGATCTTCGGGTAGAGCACTTTGAAGCTCAGTTCCTCGAGCTCCGTCTTGATGGCGTTCATGCCGAGGCGGTTGGCGAGCGGCGCGTAGACGTCGAGCGTCTCGCGCGCCTTCTTCTGCGCGCTCGACGGCTTGACGTAGCGCCAGGTGCGCGCGTTGTGCACGCGGTCGGCGAGTTTGACGACGAGCACGCGCACATCGCGGCTCATCGCCACGACCATCTTGCGGATCGTCTCCGCCTGCGCGGAATCGCCGTAATCCATCTTCGTCAGCTTCGTGACGCCATCCACAAGCCCGGTCACGGTGTCGCCGAATTCCGCACGGCACTCGTCGAGCGTGTAGTCGGTGTCTTCCACCGTGTCGTGCAGCAGGCCGGCCGCCACAACCAGGGGCCCCATGCCCAGATCGGCCAGAATCTGCGCCACGGCGATCGGGTGGATGATGTACGGCTCGCCCGATTTGCGCCGCTGGGAGGAATGCTGGCGCACCGCACGCGCATAGGCGCGCGAGAGGATCTCCATGTCTTCGTCCGGATGGTGCTGGCGGCAGATCGACAGGATCGGCAGCAGCGGGTCCAACGGGTTCTCGCTGATCTCGCACCCCAACATGTTCGCAGGCTGCATCTCATGCTCCGCGTCCGCCATACGCTCCTCCTGTCCCTCTGGTCCCTCATGCGCGCACAGCGAAACGCAGTGCGCGGACGTCATCATTGTACGCGCGCGTGCGCCATGTGCGGCCGGTAAATGTCACCGCCGCACGCCGCTCACACGCCCGTCGAGCCGAATCCCCGCTCGGCGCGGTCGGAACCGGGCAATGCCTCGGCAGGCACGAACCGCGCCTCCACATACCGCTGGATCACGAGCTGCGCGATGCGGTCCCCCGGTTCGAACACCACCGTGTGCTCGGCGTCGAGGTTGATCAACGGCACCATGATCTCGCCCCGGTAGCCGGCGTCGATCGTGCCGGGGGCGTTGAGCACGGTCACGCCCTGCTTCGCGGCAAGCCCCGAACGCGGGTGCACAAGCCCCACGTACCCCGCCGGCAGCGCGATGCGCACGCCGGTGCGCACGAGCGCGCGTTCGAACGGCTTGAGCTCCACATGCTCGGCCGTGCTCAGGTCGGCGCCCGCGTCGCCCGCGTGCGCGTACCGCAGCTGCACTGGGTGCGCCGGGTCGACGGCGCACACCAGCACTTCGGTCTGTTCCGGCTCGTTGTATGCGGGGTCGAACGTCATCAGGCCGCACACTCCTTGCACACAGGCTGGCCGTCGTCGGTGGTGTAGGCAAGCTGGCTGCGGTGCTTCACCAGGAAGCACTGCGAGCAGATGAACTCATCGCCCTGCATGGGGATGACGGTGACCGACGCGTCCTCATTGCTCAGATCGGCACCCGGCAGCTCGTAATCCTCCGCGATGGCATTCTCGTCGTCATCCATGTCTGCGGCGGAATTCTGCGAGTTCTTGCCCAGTGCCTGCAGCGACTCCTCGTCCTCGTCCTTGTTGCGCGGGGAATCATAATCCTGTGCCATTGCGATTCCTTTCGATTGGTATGGCTTCGCCACACAATACACGGTTTTTCCCCGCATAGAATACACGATGTTGCGTAAACGGAAAATCCGACACGTGGGGCACAATGGAAACTGTTCACATTGTGGAAGAAACGAGGTGCCCTGTGCCAGCGGAATCATACCCGATTGCCCAGTTCGATCATGTGACCGGCGAAGGGGCGCTCGTCTTCTCCACAGACCACGGCTATTTCACCATAGAGCTCAACGACGCCCTGGAACGGGCAATCCTCGAAGCCAAGCAGATCCGCGCCGAACAGCACGACGACAAGCCGGTGCACCAGCAGAGCACACTGCCCATCTCACAGATCCAGGCGTTGATCCGCGCAGGCGCGGACCCCGATCAGGTGGCACGTAAATACGCACTCAACGGTGCGCTCGTGCGCCGCTTCGCCGCCCCGGTGGAATCCGAGAAAAGCTATGCGATCGAGCAGTTCCTGCGTGTGCGCGCCCCAAAGGAGTCGCGCGTGCGCACCTTGGCCGAACTCATCGAGCGCACGCTCGTGGCCGCGCGCATCCCGCGCGAATCCGTGCAGTGGAAAGCCACGCGCCGCGGGCTCGAGCCTTGGCGCATCATCGCGTCGTTCCAATCCGCAGGCCACCCGATCCATGCCGAATGGTCGTGGAACATGCACGACAACACGGTGGTGTGCATCAACAACGCCGCACGCAAGCTCATCGGCGAGGCGAACACCACGCCGGCGGTGGGCATCGGCGACCAGGACGCGGCGCTCAATGAGGCGTTGCCCAACGCCGCCAATCTGCCGGGCGACTCCGCACGATCCGCGCGCATCGAGATGACCGTCTCCGCTTGGAACGAACAATCGCAACCCACGCAGGACGAGCAGCGCAGCACCTCCACTGAGGCTGCCCAGCAGGCGGGCGACATCAAAGAAAGCGCTCCCGCAACACCCCAGGAACCGGTGCGGCAGCCTGACGCCGAAGAAGCAAGGTCGACCGACGATCACGCGCCGTCGTTCGACACCCCGGATGTCATCGATGTGCACGTCGAAGCCGTGCAGGCCGAAAAGGCACAGCCCAACGAGCAACCGGCCGCCAAACCGGCCCACCGCGGGCGCCGCTCCCCCATCCCCAGCTGGGACGAGATCATGTTCGGCAAGGCGCCGAAGGACTGAACCTCCTACAAGTCAATCCACCAGATCGACGATGCACGGCACGTCCATTTCGAGCATCGTCTGCGAGCCGTGTACACCCGGCATACCCATCGCGCCTTCCGTCTGCGTGCGTGAATCGACAAGTGTCACGTTGCGCGCGGCCTGCACGATCACGTCGCCGAGCACTTCGCGCGTGTGCGCCGAAACGGGCCCGAACAGGCCCGCTTCAATCGCCTCGTCTTTCGTGCGCACCCACGCCTTGCCCTCGAGCCGCGTGCGCCAACGTTCGGCGAGCGCCCCGACGTCACACCCCTCGTCCGCATACAGCATGACCGACCTCGGTTCGCCGCCTACCATCGCCACGTCCTGCGTGAGCTGCGGGTCGAGCGCGATGTCGATGCGTTCGGCCGGGTCGGCGGCCACCATGCCGTGGTCGGCCACCACCACGATCGCCGTGCCGCGCGGGGCGAGCCTGCGCAACGTGTCGAGCTGGTCGTCGATCTTTTCGAACTGCGCGACCCATTCCTCGGATTCCCAGCCTTCGGCGTGCCCGGTCTTGTCCACATCGCGCAGATACAGGTAGGTCAATCCCGGCTCCTGTGCGCTCTGCGCGGCGGCGCGCACGCGGGCGAGCGGGGTGTCATGCCCAATGTATTGGGCACCGCGCAGAGTGGCGCGAGTCAGTGGCGACGATTTGAAGCGCGTCAACCCCACGCTCGTTACACGCACGCCACGGCCGGTGAGCAGTTCGAACACCGTGGGCTCGTGTTGCAGCTCTTCGGGCGGCTCCGCACCGCGGAACTGGATGAGTTGGCTCATCTCGCCAGTGCGCGCATTGCGTTGCGTATAGCCGGTCATCGCCGTCAACCCTGGGCACGTGCCGGTGCCGAACGTGGCCATCGCGGCCGTGGTGGTGCTCGGCGCGCATGTGGAGATGGGGCGCTGGTTGCTGGGCTCTTTCATGAGCGCGCGCAGGTAGTTCGCGTGCGCGAGGCGCATCGCGAGGTTCCAATAGCCCAGGCCGTCCACGAGCACCACGACCGCCGCGCGCGCCTGCGGAATGCCGAGCGCGCGCTGCAGGGCGGCCGGGTCGGCGTGCACGGCCGTCTCGACCGGCGCGCCGATTGCCGCGGACAGCGCCGGCAGCACCGATGAGATGTGGAGCGCGCCACCGCGCGGCTGTGTGCATGCCGGCGTGAACGGCGCGGGCACGTCCATGTGCTGCGCGGTGGCCAGCGCGTCGCCGTAGTGCGCGGTCGGCACAAAATCCAGCAGGGTGTGCAGGTCTGGGACGTCTATGCTCATGCCTTCCATGATGCCGCGGTTGATGGACGCGCGTTGAACAGCGCTGCGTCGTAATCACAGCCTTCCTATAGCACATGGAAATCACGGTACGTGGCCGTTCACCGGGCGGAAATGCGCCATGCCCAAAGCTGCGGCATAATCGGTGGAAGCATATCGGGCGATACTTGCTTGAGTACTTTCAGTTCTGTCATGACGACACCCGTTTATGACATTTGGGGCATGCTGGAACTGAGAGTCGTTATATAACGATGTGCGCTCATCGGTGCTAGTGGAGAGGCTGGTGGGCATGGAGTAGGGAGCCTGCAGGGAAAGGGGCGGTTAATGTATCACATTGCGGTTGTGGACGATGACGCAGAGCAATGCGCTGGCCTGCAACACAGAATCCAGGATCTTATCGAACCCAGCATGGAATGCTGCATAAGCCTCCACAGCAGTCTTGCGGAACTGGACGAGCAGAACGTGGATATTGTGTTCGCGGACATCTGCTTGGACGGAGGTGAAAACGCGATAGAAGAGGTCATGCAGCTGTTTTCGGAACGTCCCGAAGTGCAGGTCATCTACGTCACCGGCCACACCGAGTATTGCTCCGCGGTCTATGAGACGCGGCATATCGGTTTTCTGGTCAAGCCCGTCAGCACCGTGGATCTGGCCAACGCCCTGCGCCGCGCGTTCAACCGGCTGCGCGATCTGCGCGAACAGCCCTTCGCCGTGCATTTCGGCACTACGTCGTATGTGGTGCGCCCTGAACAGATCCTCTATGTGGAAAGCAAGCTGAGGGTGGCTATCTTCCACTGCGCGAACCAGCGCGAAATCCGCACCTACATGAAACTCTCACAAGTGGAATCACGCTTGCCCGACCACTTCTGCCACTGCCACTCGAGCTATATCGTGAATTTCGATTTCGTGGACGCGATCACCCGCAACAACTTCATACTCACCGATGGCACACGCGTGCCGATCAGCAACCGGCGTTGGACCGAAACCAACGACGCATTCTGGCGTCATGCCCATGGCATCGAGGACTGAGCGCCCATGATCAGCGTCGTCTCCCAATGGCTGCCTCCCTTCTTGTTGTACTGTCTGGTGTTATTCACGCGGATCCACGAAATCATCCGCATGCTCCCCTGCCACACCGTGGGCGTGCGTATCGCCCTACTGTTGGCGACGCCAGCTGCGGTGGTGAGCCCCACGTTGCACTGCGTGCCCATGAGCGTCTGGACACTGGCGGTGTGGTCCGCGCTCAACTGCTGCATCTATGTTGGTCTGCCGCTCTGGTATTCACGGGGCCCATGGCGTCAACGCCTGTACATGGTGATTCATCTGGCCCTGATCTTCCTCATCTCCTACCTGCTCGTACTCGCCCTCAACCATGTGCGTGGCAAACTCGGGTATGCCTCACTCCCCCCGCTTATGAACCAAGCGTGCGGCACGGTCATCGAAATCGGGCTGATCATCGTACTGTGCCATGCCACCGACCGGTACGCGCTGCGCATCATCCCGCGCGCCGGCAACCGGTCGTTCGATCCGTTCCTCTTCTTCTCGGTGCTGCAATCCTTCATGATCGGGCTTGCCGTGCTCGTCATCAGCATGCGCGGCATCACGGACCCCGTGTTCATCGCATGCACATTCGTATGCGCATGCGCGTGCCTGCTCACGGACCTCGTGCTGGGATCGATCATCTGGCGCGAACACGACATGCGCGCGAAACAGCATGAGGCCGATGCCAAGCAGATCATCCTCGACTCATATGTGGAGAGCACAGCGAATCTCATGCAGCGCGCGGAGACGATGGCGAAACGCAGGCATGACGCACGCAACCAACTGGCGGTGATCCAGCTGCTGGCACAACGTGGGCAGACGGAGCAGGCACTGCGACATGTGCATCAACTGCGAGAGGAATGCACGCGGGAGATGCGGCAATGAACGCACTCGACTGGACGTTATTCGCGCTCACGCAGATCCCATTATTCGTTGCGTTTGCCTCACTGCCGCGCATGCTGCGCAACGTGCGGCGTGTGCGCGTGGTGACACATGCGCTGTTCCCGCTCAGTCAGGCCGCGTTCATCGGACTGCAGATGGCGTATGCGCTCGACGCGCGCGACTGGCCGTATGTTGCGGCGCTCGCAGTCTGCTCACTGATTTGCGCGGGCATAGACGTGCTGCTCGTGCGGCACTTGGTGGCCTCGGAACAGCGCGACATGCAGGACAACCGCGTGCGTCTGCTCGACGTGCAGACCGAAGCACAGCGCCGCCGCATGCGTGAATTCCGAGCTGAGACGCAGAGCGTGCACACGGATTATGCGCGGTTCGTGGAGCGCCTCGACCAGATTGACACCGATCTGCGCAACGGCGCCAGTGAGCAGGCGGTGGAGCGGTCGATCCAGAGCGCATCGAATGCGTTCTGCCCCCATACCGCGCGCATGTGCGAGAATCTGGCGGTGGACGCGCTGCTCGCGATGAAGATGCACGATGCACAGCGCCGCGGCATCGACGTACAGTGTGACGTGCGCGTCAGCCACCACACGCCGTTGAGCGATGTGGAACTGTGCGCGGTGTTTGCCAATCTATGCGACAACGCGATCCATGCGTGCGTGCGGATACGCGAGCATGGTGGGGGCGGTGGGAGTGGCAGTGCATGGATATGCATACGAGCACGGGCCGACGCCCGGCAGTGCGTCGTCAATGTGACCAATGCATACCGTGCGGATGCAGCGGACGACGGTGGACCGCACTGCGCCGAACATGTGGGTTTTGGCGATACGACCATCCCCGAACACGGCTGGGGCCTCTCGATTCTCGAATCGATAGCCGCACAACATGGCGGCGAATGCACTTCCATGCCATGTGACGGGTATTGGCTGGCCGTGTTCCGGGCGTGAGCATAGGTGGGGTGTGGAACGAACCAAGACGTTCGTTTCACACCCCACTTTGTTGTTGAATCACGGTCTTGGGGTTTGGTGTTATTTGTTGAGGTGGTTGTCGAGGCGGTGGATGAAGGCGGCCATGTCCTGGCGGTAGACGCTCGTCATGCCCTCGAACCTCCACGAGCCGTCATCGTTGCGGTAGCCCTGGCTGATCCCGGAGCCGCCCAGCCATTGCACGTCCGCCATGTGGGGCGTGGCCGCGGTCACGTCGGTGAAGTCGGTCTTGGGGTTGACTCCTCCGTCCTTGCCGGCCTTGGCGGCCAGTCGTTTGAGGAACGCGGCCATGTCCTGGCGCACCACCGGGCTCATGCCCCGGAACGTGGACGAGCCGTCCGCCTCCTTCCAACCCTCCGAGATGCCGGCGTGGGCCAGCCACAGGATGTCCTCGGCGTGCGGCGTGTCCTTGGTCACGTCCTTGAAGCGCTTCCAGTCGCTGTCGGTCGGCTTCCAGTCGGCCGCGTCGCCGACGCCCCGGTTCCTGGCCTCGCGGCGCAGGAACGCGGCCATGTCCTGGCGCACCACCGGGCTCATGCCACGGAACGTGGACGACCCGTCCGCCTCCTTCCAACCCGTGGAGATCCCGCTGTCCGCCAGCCATTGGATGTCCCCGTGATGCGGTGTCGACCCTGACACGTCACGGAACGTGATCCTGGCGGGTGTGGCCGCGGTCCATTGTGCGTACAGCGTCAGGTCCGTGGTGACGGGCTTGGTGAAGTCGTATCTGGTGCCGCCGGTCTTGGCGGTGTACCAGCCGGCGAACGTGTAGCCGGTGCGCGTGGGCGCAGCAGGCGCAGTGACCGTCTTTCCGGAGACGACCGAGACCACCGTGTTGCCCGATCCCCCGTTCGCATCGAACGCGACCGAGAACGACGGCGCTTCAAACCGCACCTGCGCGTGCAGCGGCTCGTACGCGTCGCTGAACCGATAATCGTAGGTGACACGTCCGCCGGCGCTGGTCGGTGTCAGCACCGTGCTTTGCAGCCTGCCGCCCTGCACATTCGAGATGCGCGACACGTCAATACCCGGAGCCGCCTTCGCCAGATCCAACGAGGAGGCCGACACCGGACCAAACTCCCGTTGGCCGGACACATCCGGATTGATGGAGTTCGCGACGCCGCCAACCCACAACAGCCGATTGTCGTTGAGATGCAGGTTCGTGAGTGCGGTGTTGTGGCTCAGATCCACCGAGGAGAGCTGATTTTCGCCGAGATACAGGTCTGTGAGTGCGGTGTTGTGACTCAGATCCAGTGAGGACAGTTGATTTTCACCGAGTCCCAGCCATTCGAGTGCGGTGTTGTGACTCAGGTCCACCGAGGAGAGCTGATTGTCGCTGAGGGACAGTTTTGTGAGTGCGGTGTTGTGACTCAGGTCCACCGAGGACAGCTGATTGCTGTAGAACTCCAGCTCTGTGAGTGCGGTGTGGCGGCTCAGATCCACCGAGGACAGGTAGTTACGGGAGAGCGCCAGTTTTGTGAGTTTGGTGTTGTGACTCAGGTCCACGGAAGACAACTGGTTGCCTTCGAGATACAGCTCTGTAAGTTTGGTGTTGTGGCTCACGTCCACCGAGGACAATTGATTGCATCCGAGCCACAGGTATGTGAGTGCGGTGTTGTGGCTCACATCCACCGAGGACAAATGATTGTCGCCGAGCGACAGTTTTGTGAGTTTGGTGTTGTGGCTCACGTCCACCGAGGACAACTGATGATTGCCGAAGAGCTCCAGCTCTGTGAGTGCGGTGTTGTGACTCAGATCCACCGAGGACAACTGATTCCATTCGAGGGCCAGCTTTGCAAGTTTGGTGTTGTGGCTCACGTCCACCGAGGACAACTGATTACTGTAGAGTCTCAGTTCTGTGAGTGCGGTGTTGTGGCTCACGTCCACGGAGGACAACGGGTTAGCGCCGAGCCAAAGGGTCGTGAGTTTGGTGTTGTGGCTCACGTCCACGGAGGACAACTGGTTGATGTAGAGATACAACTCTGTGAGTTTGGTGTTGTGGCTCAGGTCCACCGAGGACAACTGATTGTTGTCAAGAGCCAGATATGTGAGTGCGGTGTTGTGGCTCAGGTCCACCGAGGACAACTGATTGAAGCCGAGCAACAGAGTCTTGAGTGCGGTGTTGTGGCCTAGGTCCACCGAGGACAACTGATTGTTGTTGAGACGCAGGTCTGTGAGTGCGGTGAAGTACTCGATGCCTTTCACGGATTTGATGCCGCGTTCATACGCGTACATCTCGGTCACGTCGGCCAGCTCCTGCTGGCTGAGGGTGCCGTTGTTGTTCGTGTCGTATTGCTGGACCACGGTACGGAACGCCGGGTCGGGGAAGTGCTCGGCGTCGAGCGGGACGCCGGTTTCGGCGGCGATGCCGGTCGTGCAGGGGATCATCATCAGCGCCGACGCCAAAAAGGCGCCGAGGGCGCGTCGCGCGGCGCGCGGTCTTGTGGCGGTGTCCATGTCGTTGCTCCTTCATCCTTCTCGTTGTGCTGCCATGGGGACATGCATATGGGAATGCCATGTTGATAAGGACCTCTCATTTTGTCCTTACGGCTCAAAGTAGCAGCGCGTCATCAGCGGGGATGCTTGGGGGGAAGAAATACCGGACGACGGGTAAGAAGTGCCGGAAGGGTCGGATGGCATGGATGGCCGCTGGTCACGCATCAGGGGAACGCCGCGGGCGGCGCGTTGGTGTGCCGTACGAGTTCATGACGTTGAGTATTTCCCATTACACGGATATGGTCGGCGATGGTTCAGGGCGGGAACGGACCAGTTAACATCCCGTTTCGTCGGTTGGGGTGATTGTTTAGGTCGTTGGTAGATTCCACACCGGGTCCGAGAACGACGGGGGCGTCCGCACACGGATCCCGTTGTGCGGACGCCCCCGGTCATGTCGTCACGGAAGGCTGTAGGGCCTTATTTGTTGATGTGGTTGTCGAGGCGGTGGATGAAGGCGGCCATGTCCTGGCGGTAGACGCGGGTCATGCCCTCGAACCGCCACGAGCCGTCCGGGTTGCGGTAGCCCTGCGAGATGCCGGAGCCGCCCAGCCATTGCACGTCCGCCACATGGGGCGTGGCGTTCGTCACGTCACTGAAGTCCGTCTTGG
>NZ_RYUH01000011.1 GCF_004155535.1 Bifidobacterium pseudolongum subsp. globosum
GTGTCGTCGGTGTCGGTTTCGGGTGGCGCGTCCTCGTTGCAGGTGGGTGGTTCCACGCGGTTCACGGCGAGCGTCAGTCCGGCGGACGCGACCGACAAGACGGTGACATGGGCCTCGTCGGACACGAAGGTCGCCACCGTGGACGCGAACGGCACGGTGAGCGCCAAGGCGGCCGGCACGGTGACGGTCACGGCGAAGGCCGGCGGCAAGACGGCTTCGGTCAAGGTCACGGTGAGCGCGCCCAGGCCCCAGGTGTCGTTCACCGACGTGTCCGGATCGACCCCGCACTCCCAGGACATCCTGTGGCTGGCGGCCGCGGGCGTGTCCACCGGCTACGCCAACGCTGACGGGTCGTTGCGCTTCGAGGGCATGACCGTCGTCTACCGCCAGGACATGGCCGCGTTCCTGCGCCGCGAGGCCAGGAACCGGGGCGTCGGCGACGCCCCGTCGTGGAAGCCGACCGACAGCGACTGGAAGCGCTTCAGGGATGTCAACCGTTCCACGCCGCACGCCGAGGACATCCTGTGGCTGGTCCACGCCGGCATCTCCACCGGATGGAAGGAAGCCGATGGCACGTCCACGTTCCGGGGCATGAGCCCGGTGGTGCGCCAGGACATGGCCGCGTTCCTACGCCGCCTGGCCGCAAGGGCCGGCAAGGACGGGGGCGTGAGACCCAAGACGGACTTCAGTGACGTGACGAACGCCACGCCCCATGTGGCGGACGTGCAATGGCTGGGCGGCTCCGGCATCTCGCAGGGCTACCGCAACCCGGACGGCTCGTGGCGGTTCGAGGGCATGACGAGCGTGTACCGCCAGGACATGGCCGCGTTCATCCACCGCCTCGACACCCACCTCAACAAATAGAGCAATACACCCCAAAACGGATGGTGCGGGCAAGCCGTTCGGTTTGCCCGCACCATCTGCGTTCACTGACCTACCCCGGACCGCACGGATTGCTAGAATAGGACGGTTCACGTCGTTCTCGGGAGGTCAAGCAGCATGGTTTCGCGTCGCAAGTCGCAGGCAGCGGCGGCATATGATCCGCGTACGGTCAAGGAGCACATCGTCGAGACGCCCCTTGGCGAGGAGATGAGCAAATCATTCCTCGAATACGCGTATTCGGTGATCTACGCGCGCGCCCTACCCGATGCGCGCGACGGCCTCAAGCCCGTGCAGCGGCGCATCATCTACCAGATGGGCCAGATGAACCTGCTGCCCACGCGCCCGTACATGAAGTCCGCGCGTGTGGTGGGCGAGGTCATGGGCAAGCTGCACCCGCACGGCGACTCCGCGATATACGAGGCCATGGTGCGCCTCGCGCAGCCGTTCGCGATGCGCCTGCCGCTCGTGGACGGCCACGGCAACTTCGGCTCGCTCGACGACGGCCCTGCGGCCTCGCGGTACACTGAGGCTCGTCTGGCGCCGGCCGCGCTCGGCATGAACGGCGACATCGACGAAGACACCGTGGACTTCACACCGAACTACGACAACAAGCTCAAGGAACCGGAAGTGCTGCCCGCGGCCATCCCGAACCTGCTCGTCAACGGCGCCTCCGGCATCGCCGTCGGCATGGCCACCAACATGGCCACCCATAACCTCGGCGAGGTCGTGGCCGCCGCCAAGCATGTGATGCACCATCCAGACGCCGATCTCGACGAGCTGATGCAGTACGTGCCCGGCCCGGATTGGCCCGGCGGCGGCATCGTGATCGGCCGCGCCGGCATCCGCGACGCCTATGCGCAGGGCCGCGGCTCGCTCACCACGCGCGCGGCGACGCATGTGGAGAATGTGACGGCCCGCAAGAAGGCGATCGTCGTGACCGAGCTGCCGTACATGGTGGGCCCCGAACGTGTGCTTGAGCGCATTTCGGAAGGCGTGAAGAACCATAAGCTCGAAGGCATCTCCAATGCGATCGACCTGACCGACCGCCACAACGGCACGCGCATCGTGATCGAACTGAAGACCGGCTTCGACCCGGCCGCCGTGCTCAGCCAGCTGTTCAAGCACACGCCGCTGCAGGAGAACTTCACGATCAACAATGTGGCACTCGTGGACGGCCGCCCGCACACGATGGGCCTGCGCGAGATGCTCGACGTGTGGATCGAGCACCGCCGCGGCGTGATCCGCCGGCGCAGTGAGTTCAGGCGCGCCAAGGCGCTCGAACGGCTGCACTTGGTGGAGGGCCTGCTGCTCGCGCTTGTGGACATCGACGAGGTCATCCAGGTGATCCGCTCGTCCGAAGACGCCGAGACGGCGAAGACACGACTGATGCAGGTGTTCGACCTTGATGAGGTCCAAGCGCAGTACATCCTGGACCTGCGTCTGCGCCGCCTGACGAAGATGAGCCGCATCGAGCTGGAGGCGGAGCGCGATGACCTGCGCCGGCGCATCGAGGAACTGGAGGCGATCCTCGCTTCCGCCGATTCGCTCGACGCCGTGGTAATCCGGGAGATGGACGACGCCGTGGCCGCCTATGGCTCGCCGCGCCGCACCGTGCTGCTCGATGAGAACGAGGATGGCTCGTTGACCCCCGTGAAGACGCACGGTGACGATTCGCTGGCTGATTTTGCACAGTCCGCCGCGCTCAACGCCGCGAAGGTCTCGGATGCCGCCGCGGACGTGGCCGCCGCCAAGAAAGCGAGCGACGCCGGCATGGCCGAGGCGTTGCAGATCGAGGACGAACCGTGCGTCATCGCGTTGAGCGCGACCGGGCTGATCGGCCGCATGAACCCGAAGGCCGCGGATGCATGGCGCATGAGGGACCCCGCCGCCGTGCAGAGCGGCAATGATGTGATCGTCTCGATGATCCACGCGAGCACGCGGGCCACCTATGGCCTCGTGACATCCGCTGGGCGTTTTGTGCTGGCGCATGCGGTGGAGCTTCCCTCCATCGCCGTCACCGAGCCGTTGAGTCTGGCCGGTGGCATCGATGCGGCCGAACTCGTGGTGTCGACCGAGCATACGGAACCGGTGCGTGGTGAACGGGTGATTGCGGCGGTCGCCATCCCCGGCGAAGGCGAACCGCTCCCCTTGGCTCTTGGCACACGCCATGGCGTGGTCAAGCGGTGGAACCGCGAATCGCCCACGACGATGGATTCGTGGAGCATCATCGACCTCAAGGACGGCGACGAATTGCTCACCGCACGGGAAGCCGCCGACGGCGACCGTGTGGTGTTCGTCTCCTCTGACTCCTCACTGCTGACCTTCGACGCCAAGCTGGTGCGTCCACAGGGGCGCACGGCCGCTGGCATGGCTGGCATCCGCCTTGCCGAGGGATGCACGGTCCTGACATGCGCTATCGTGCCTGCAGCGCAGGTGGCATGGCATGAGGCGCAGACCGACGATCAGGGCGCGGTGACCGAAGCCGCACATGGCGCCGTGGTGCTCACGGTCGCCGGCGACGCCGATGCGTTGCCGGGCACCGAGAACGGGTCCGCAAAGCTGACGCCGTTCAGCCTCTACCCCACCAAGGGACGTGCGACCGGTGGCGTGCGTTCGCAGCGGTTCCTCAAGGGCCAGAACACGCTCGTCAAGGCCTATGTGGGCGACTATCCGCTCGTGGCGTGCACCGAGCATGGCCATCCGGTGTCGTTGCCGCAGCCGGATATGAGGCGCGATGGCTCGGGCACCGAGCTCACGGCACCGATCACATACGTGGCATGATATAGGAAGGGGGCCTGCGGCAGTCTGCCGCAGGCCCCCTTGTGTTATGCGATCAACGCGTGGTGAACATGCCCATGAGCACGGCACCCGCGGTAATCAGTACCGTGCCAAAAAGAATGAACGCCATCTGGCGTTTGGATTTGTGTTCATGCAGGATCACGATGCCGCCATACGTGGAGACGATCACGCCGAGCTGCGAGAACGTGGTGGCGATGGCCTGCCCCACATGCGGGCTCGCCGCGCAGATGAAGACGAGCACATTGCCGACGGCCCACGCCAGGCCGGTGATGATGTTGAGGGCGGTCTTCTTGGCCACGATGAGCTGCGTGTTCTTTTCGATGAACGTGATGATCGCGAGCGCTGTGAGCACCTGCCCCACCGCCTGTGGCAGGATGACCGAGGTCATGTAGTACAGGCCGTCGCCGCCGGGCGCATTGTAGATGTCGTCGCCGATGAAGCCGGTTTTGTGCAGCAGGTTCGGGAACAGGAAGTACATCATGAAGCCGAGCGTGGAGAACAACAGTGCGGTGAGCCCGGCCCGCACGTCCTTCGGCGAGCGTTGCACGGCGCCTTCGGTGTGGTCGCGCGCCGAGCACATCACCGCACCGGCGGTCACGAGGATGATGGCGAGCATGCCCACGGCCCACACATGGAGCGTGGTCCACTGTTCCAGCACAATGGCGGCCATGAGCGCGTTGCCGACCACTTGACCAGCGGTGGAGATGGGCATGGCGACCGATACACCGAGGGGTTTGAGTGCGGAATACTGCCCGAACGAGCCGATTGTCCAGAACACACCCGAACACAGCCCCACGACCCAGATGCGTGGATTGTAGGCGAAGGCCCAGCCGGCGTGGGGCACCACATAGCACAGCGACACCGCAATGGCGAACAGCAGTGCACCGATGGTGGTGCCCAAGGTACCCTGACTCGGTTTGCCGTCGATCTTTGCCGTGATGATGCTGTTGGATCCAAGGAACACAGCTGGTAGCAGCGCGAGCAGCATATAGGTCAAGGCGTTCGTCCTCTCGTGTTGTTCGGTGCACCACCCCTATCGCCCACCGAATGGTGCGCCAGTCATTGTACGGCGGCGTGCGCCAACCATAGGCCGTGGTTTGCTCACAGCATGCAACCGCCGGGCCGCGCGCTCACCGGTACAGCTTCATGCCCTGTGGGCTCGGTGCGAATCCCGCGGCACGCAAGGCCACGGTGACGCCACCGCGTTGGGTGAGCGGCACACCGTTGCAATCCTTGATGGTCACACTGCCGCCCATATGGCGGTGCAGCATATCCGCAAGCGCCTTGCACGCCTGCTCCTGCAACGCTTCCACACTCGTGAACATGACGAGACGGCCGGATTTCACGCCGATGTACAGCAGTGCCTCACCGCCGCGTATCACCGTGCAGGCGTCGGCACGGCGGATCGGTTTGGCGGGGCTGCGCTCCTCCGCCGATGCGGACGCCGACGCATCGTCGTGCGTATCGCCCATCCCTGCCGGATCAGGCCATGCCATCGCCGCACCATACAGGTTGGCGGGATCGGTCGCGTCCAGAGCCACCGTGCTCGACTGGCCGTTCGCATACTCGCGCAGCACATCCACCGTCTCGCGTTGGGCGAATTGCGCCGCGCCGAATCCGCGGACGAACATGCCGCGCGCCAGTACGCCTTGCTCTTCCATGCGTTTGAGCACCGGGTAGATGGCGGAAAATCCACCGGGGACGCCCGCCTGCTCGGCGATGGGCTGACAAAGCACGCCGTACCGGTCCAACAGCATATCCACCAAGTCGATCGCCCGCTCTTCCGGCGTGCATGGCTCTCCGGCCGCCGTGACCAGCGACCAGAGCCCCGTGAGCGCCACGGGTTGGGCGATGCGTACGCGTGCGCGCCTGCGCGAGGAGGATGGCATGCGTGCGCTCACCGTGCCACTGGCTGCCGCACGGGCCACGGCGAATGCGCTGTTGGTGATGCGGCCCTCGCGCACCAATCCCCACAACGCGTCTTCGAACGCGGCAGTCGACCATCCCGCCGCCACCAATTCGCCGGTTGCGGGATCGATCATCGACTCAGGGTGTTGTTCCCATATCGCGCGGGCACGCTGTTCGAGCTGGTTCGCCGCGTAGGCGCTACCTTCCTCGAACACCTGCACAATGGCGTCGGCCATACCCATCTCGTTTTCCGGCTGGGGCTCCCCACCGGACGGTGTGTTGGTGTGCGATGCACAATGCACCTGCAATTGCACCGAATCGAACGGATAGAACGCCACTGCCCCCAACCGCTCCTTGCCGGCGGCCGGGCCGGCGCCGGTCCACACCACCTCGCCGCTGGCGATCAGTTCGTCCAGCAGCGCAGGCCGGTAATCACGCACACGCACCGGGAACACCGATTCCTCCCATACGTTGATGGGCAGACTGACGCCTTCGAGCTGCTCCACGACGCGCATCACGCCATCCACGCCTTCGTAGCGTTCACCGCCCAACGACCCCACACCCTGCCGGTCGAGCACAAAGGACTGGAATTGCGCCGCCTCCACGGGTTTGACCGCTTTGCGGGCCTTGGCGAGCGATTTCGACCGGATGCGCTTGAGCACATCGGCGTGCACCCATTGCGGCACATCCGCCAGAAGCCGGTCGTCGAACCTGCCGGTGAGCATCTGGCCGGAAGCGTGCAGCTCGTCAAGTTCGTGGACCGCCGCCTGTGCGGGCACGCCCAGATCGGCGATCATCTGATCGGCGGTGAACGGCGCGTGCGTCACCGCATAGCGGTGCACACGCCCGCGCACATCCCCCTCGTCGAGGTCGTTCCAGAACGTGCGCTCGGCGAGTTGGGCCGTGACCGCATCGATCACGCCGTCGTCGAGCACCGAAGACACATCATCGGATCCGAGCAGACGTTCCAGCACCTGCGGATCCATCGACAACAGCTGCGCATTGCGTTCGGCCTGCGGCACATCGTATTGGTACATGACCGACCCCACAAACCCGAACAGCAGATGCTCGGCCATCGGCGAGGGCGTGGTCGTCTCGGCACTGCGCACTTCGATGAGCCCCGCCTGCATGCGGGTCAGCACCTCACGCAGTGCGGGCACGTCGTAGACATCCTGCAGGCATTCGCGCGCGGTTTCCAGTAGCAGGGGGAAGTTTTTGTGCGCGCGCGCAGCCGTCAGCAGCTGGGCCGCGCGCAGGCGCTGCTGCCATAGTGGGACCCGCTTGCCCGGATCGGTGCGTGGCATGAACAGCGCGCGCGCCGCGCATTCGCGGAACCGCGCGGCGAACAGCACGCTGCCCGAGACCTGCGCCTCGACGATGCGTTGGATGTCGTCCGGGTCGAACGCGATGAGCGACGCGATGTCGATGCGGCCGTCGCCGTCGGGCAGACGGATGAGGATGCCGTCGTCAGCCGCATAGATCTGGCCGTCAACGGCATAGCGCTGCAACAGCCGGGCGTTGATCGCGAGCGCCCATGGCTCGTGCACGCGCCTGCCGAATGGCGTGTGCACGACGATGCGCCAGTCGCCTTCCTCGTCGCGGCAGCGTTCGATCACCACATGCGTGGCGTCGGGCACCACGCCGGTGGCGGCGCGCTGCTCGGCCAGCAGCCGTGCCAGGTTGTCGATGGCGTTGGCGTCGAGGCCATCTTGGACAAGGCGGCCCTGCACGGCATTCGTGAAGCGCGGGCCGGGGGCGTGCGGGCCGTCGGGATGCGTCTGGCCGGCGCCCACAAGCCCCTGCGCCACGTCGTGCACCCATTGGCCTTGCGCCAGACCGAAACGGTAATCGCGGCCGTCGCCGTCGCCATGCCAAAACGGCAGGCGCGCGCTGCGCCCGGGGGCCGGCAGCACGATCACGCGGTCGTTGGTGATCTCCTGGATCTGCCAGGACGTGGTGCCCAAGGTGATGATGTCACCGACGCGCGATTCATACACCATCTCCTCGTCGAGTTCGCCGACGCGCCGCGGGCCCGTACCGGCCTCCCCTTCGGGAAGCACCACCGTGTAGAGGCCGCGGTCGGGGATCGTGCCGCCACTGGTCACCGCGAGGCGCTGCGCCCCTTGGCGGGCGGCGAGCATGCCGGATTCCTCCTCGAACACGAGTGGGGGCCGGAACGCGGAGAACTCCTCACCGTTATAGGCGCCGGTGACCATGCCCACCACGGCGTCGAACATGTCGCGCTGCAGCGTGCGGTACGGGGCGGCACGGCGCACGGTGCGGAACCATGCATCGGCGCTGATCGGCTCGAGGCTCGCGGCGGCCACCGTCTGCTGCGCGAGCACGTCGAGTGGGCTGTTGGGCACACGCAGCGGCTCGATGGCGCCGGCGAGCATGCTTTCGACGCTCGCGGCGGCGCCGATGATCTGTTCGCGCGTCATCGGGTAGATGAGTGCATGCGACACCCCGCCCACGCGGTGGTCGGCTCGTCCCACGCGCTGCAGGCCGGACGACACCGACAGCGGCGGCGCCAACTGGATGACCAGATCCACCGAACCCATGTCGATGCCCAATTCGAGGCTGCTTGTGGCTACGACGCATTTGAGTTTGCCCGCTTTGAGCTGCTCCTCGATCTGCTTGCGCCGGTCTTTCGACACGGAGCCATGGTGCGCCATCGCGATGGCGTCCTGCGGTGCCACAGGACCGACGAGTTTCGTCGTCGATCCGATGAGCGACCCGTAATGCGCCGGTTCGTTCGACAGGTCGGGGCTTTTACCCTGCCGCTCCAAGTAGAGGTCGTTGAGCTGGGCCGTGAACCGTTCGGCGAGTCCACGCGAGTTCACGAAAACGAGCGTCGTGCGGTGTGCAAGCACCTCATCAAGCACACTGCGTTGGATCAGTGGCCAGACCGAGGCGGTGGGTTCGGCGTTTGCGGCGACCGTCGCCGGCGCCCCACTGCCGGCTCGGGCTGTGCTCCCACCTCGATGGGCGGCCGCCGATGGCGTTGCGGCCGCCGAGCGACCGGCTTCACGGGCCTTGCGATCCGCCAACCGCTGCATTGCCGGCGTGACGCCGGTGATCGAGCTGGAAGACTGCGGTGCATGGGGTTTTGCCGTGTCCGTCTTGCCGCCACCGTCGCCCATGCGGCTTGCCGGCTCCACGACCTTGAGGTCGAGCGCCGGCCTGCCGCTCGCTTGGGCGATCGTGACGGGCCGGCTGCCGCCGAGGAACGCCGCGGCTTCATCCACCGGGTTCACGGTGGCGGAAAGCCCGATGCGCTGTGGCGGTGTCTCAAGCCGGTCGTCGAGCCGTTCCAGACTCAACGCGAGGTGGGCCCCGCGCTTGGTGCCGGCCACGGCATGCACTTCGTCGAGGATCACCGTCTGCACGGTGTCGAGCACGGTGCGGGCCTTCGATGTGAGCATCAGGTACAGCGATTCCGGCGTCGTCACCAGGATGTCCGGCGGCCTGCTGACGATCGCACGCCGTTCCTGCGGCGTGGAATCACCGCTGCGCATGGCGATCGAGACCTCGGGCACGGCCAGGCCCATGCGCGCATACTCCTCACGGATGCCGTTGAGCGGCGTTTCGAGGTTTTTCGCGACATCCACGCCCAATGCCTTGAGCGGTGAGATATAGAGCACACGCACGCCTTTGCGCGGGCGCTTGCAGCCGTGCTTGCCACCGGCCGCACGCGCCTTGCGGGCGATGATGCCGTCGATCGCCGCGAGGAACGCCGAAAGTGTTTTGCCCGAGCCTGTGGGCGCGATGACGAGCACGTTCTCGCCATTATGGATCGCCGGCCATGCCAGACGCTGCGCTTCGGTCGGCCCACCGAAGCTGCGTTCGAACCATGCCCGTGTGGGGGCGGTGAAACTCTCCAAGCATTCGCACATATGTTCGATTATCGGTCACTCACCGCGCGCATGCAAGCGCGCCACGCGCACCACACGCGCATATGCCGCAAGTGCGATCACCGTGAATCCCAGCAGATACCACGGCAGGGCATGCATCGACCCCGACACGCGTTCCACCCCGGCGAACAGCACAGGGCTGACCAAGGTGGCCAGCGAGACCGCAGCGGTCTGCATCCCGATCATCGCCGGCGTGCGCGCCGCTCCAAACAAGCGCGGGGTGGCATGCACCACAGCCGGTGCAATCGGCGCACAGCCCACGCCCAACAGTACCGGCGCGGTCAATGCGCGCCACAGGCCGGCCATCGGCACCACCATCAGCACAACCGCACCGAGCAGCACGGCGATGCCGCCGACGACCATCCACACATCGCGCACCTTGAGGGCCACAACGCCCGCCACCACGGAGCCGGCGACCAACCCCACAAAGAACAGGTTGGCGTAGACGCCCGCCGTATGGATGGACATACCGCCGGCGTGCACCATGTAACTGCTGGCCCACAGCATCGTCGTCTGTTCCACCGAGGTGGTGGCGAACATCAAGACGATCACAGCCACCGCCGCAGGCATGGCCATAAGCGTACGCACCACATGCGGCTGGCGCATGTCGTGCCGCCAATCCCCCTGCGCGTACGGCGTCTCACCCAGCTGGGCCATCTGGGCGGCGGTCAGATGGTCACGCCATCGACGTGTGCCTGCCGCAAGCACCACGGCGAGCGCAAGCTGCACAAGGCCGATCGTGCGGTACGCCCAGCGCCAGCCGGCGCCGTCCGCGATGATCCAGCCGAGCACCGTGTGCCCCACGAGCGCACCGAACGCGGTCGTGGCATGCAGCCAGGTGATGCGCGCGTTCGCCGAACGCACGGCCACATACGCGTTCAACGCCACCACAAGCATGCCCGATCCAATGCCATACGGTAGCGCGAATACGAGCAGCACCCAATAATGCGGTGCGAATGAGAACCCCAACAGCGCAAGCACGGTGAGTGCCACGCCCATGTCGACCGTGCGCCCGGAACCGAACCGGCGCGCCACCGGCTCCGCGGTTATCGCCGCCGCGGCGGAGCCTGCGGCGAGGACCGCGGCGATGCCGACCACGGCCACGAGCGGCGCGTGCACCCCCGCGCCCATGGCCGGCCAGGAGGCGCCGAGCAGTGCCTCGGGCAAACCGATGGCCAGAAATCCAAGGATGACCTGCAGCGAGACGCCGGGCGTGCCAGCGCGCACGATGCCCCCATGTATCTGTTCGTGTGCCATGGTGCCCATCGTAAAGCGGCGGCGCCGGTCTGCCCACCCGCGCACGCCCAGTGCGAACGACGACCCACTGGCGGCGCATCCCTGCTCAGTGTGCGGCGGAGTCGGTCACGGAGTCGGACTTGGCATGGGTCTTGGCGCGCAGCCACTCGTGCATCACGATGAGGGCCGCGGAGAACAGGAGCAGGAACCATGGCAGCAACGCCAATGTGGTGGCTTGGGCGATCACGCCAAAGAGCGGCGGCACAAGCATCGTGCCGATGTAAGCGCATGCCATCTGCACGCCCACAATGGCCTGCGAGCGGTCCGCCCCGAAATAGGTGGGCGTGGAATGGATCACGCACGGGTAGATCGGCGCGCACCCCAAGCCGACCAGCACAAAGCCCGCCACGGTGTTGACGATGCCGGGGATGGGCAGCAGCATGACCACAATGCCCGCGAACAACAGCACGGCGCCAAGCCGGATCATCTGCGGGTCGCTCATGCGCATGGTCAGGAACCCGCTGAGGAAACGGCCCACGGTGATGCCGATGAAGAATAGGCTCGCCAGATTAGCGGCCTGGCTTTCCCCGATGTGGTCCACGCCCACCATGTAGCTGCTGGCCCACAGCATGGCCGTCTGTTCCACCGCGCAATAGCAGAAGAACATGATGAGGATCTGCACCGCGCCGGGGATGCGCAGCACGTCAAGAAGCCCCAAGGGCTTGCGCTTCGCCGGTTCCTTTGGTTCCACCGCGCCATCGCCGTCCGGCATCGTCACAACCTCTTCCAGCTGTGCGGCCGAACCGCGGGCGCGCCACAGCGGCAGGCTGAAGATCAGCACGGCAGTCAGCACGACCTGCAGGATGCCCACGGAGCGGTAGCCCCACTGCCAGCCGTCGCCATGTGCGAGTGTGAAGCCCATGATGTACGGGCCGATGAGCGCTCCGAGGCCCCACATGCAGTGCAGCCAGCTCATGTGCCGGCTCGTGTAATGCACCGCCACGTAGTTGTTCAGCGCGGCGTCCACGCCGCCGGCGCCCAGTCCGTAGGGAATCGCCATGAGCACAAGCACGCCGTAGTTCGGCGCGAACGAGAACCCGAACAGCGCGGCGGCCGTCATGGCCACAGAGACGGCGGTCACGCGCCCGGCGCCGAAGCGCAATGTCAGCCGGTCGCTCAACAGCGCGGAGCACACCGTGCCTGCGCTGATCACCATCGAGATGCCGCCCGCCCAGCTCAACGGCGCGTGGATGTCCGCGCTCATCGTGGGCCATGCCGCGCCGAGCAGGCCATCAGGCAAGCCCAGCGAGATGAAGGCCAAGTAGATTATGGCAAGCAGCAGATTCACCATGCGCGTCTCCTCGTCATCGTCGCCGAATTGCAATCACTGTACGCACAAATAATATTCCTCCGGCAAGAAAATGCCGGCGACGCTTCGACTCGCCTCGAAATTGCCACATGCCACTACACTGGCTGTCATGGCCCTGACTATCGGATTCGTCTTCGACGACACCCTCGACGCGCTCGACGGCGTGCAGCAGCACATCACCACCATCGGCACCGAACTGGCCCGGCGTGGTCACGACGTGCATTACCTTGTGGGCGAAACGCACCACTCCCCCGTGCCACAGACCGTCTCGCTCGCGCACAACATGATGGTCTCGTTCAACGGCAACCGCATGCGCATCCCCCTGCCCGTACGCAAACGCGATATCCGCGAGGTGCTCGCCCGCAACGACTACGACATCCTGCACATCCAGGCCCCCTACAGCCCGCTGTTCGGCGGGCGCGTGCTCGAATGCGCGCCGCAGTCCACCGGGGTCGTCGCCACCTACCACATCGCGCCCATCGACCGGCGGGCGCGCTATGGCGGCCGCGCGCTTGGGCTGATCAACGCCCATTCGCACCGGCGCGTCGACGAAGTGATCGCCGTGTCCCAAGTGGCCGCGCAATACGCGCAGTTCACCGCCCATGCCCATGGCACGATCATCGCCAACCCGGTGAACGTCGAGAAATTCGCCGCGGCCGCGCGCAGGGCCACGCGCGACGCCGCGCATCCGCACATCGTGTTCCTGGGCCGGCTGGTGCCGCGCAAAGGCGCGCAACTGCTGCTCGACGCGCTCGATTACGGAGAGAGGCACGGCCTGTTCCCCATGCCCGGACTGCACGTCACAATCGCCGGCGATGGCCCGCTCATGGACGACTGCGTCCAGCGCGCCGCCCGGCTGCGCACGCCCGTCGAGTTCGTGGGCACGGTCGACGAAGGCAAGGCGGACCTGCTGGCGAGCGCCGACGTGGCCGTGTTCCCGGCCATCGGCGGCGAGACGTTCGGCATCGTGCTGCCCGAGGCGATCGCATCGGGCGCCGGCGTGACGCTCGCCGGTGACAATCCGGGCTACCGGTGGACGATGCGCGGCGATGAGGACGCGCTGTTCTCCG
This sequence comes from Bifidobacterium pseudolongum subsp. globosum, assembly GCF_004155535.1. GTDB lineage: Bacteria > Actinomycetota > Actinomycetes > Actinomycetales > Bifidobacteriaceae > Bifidobacterium > Bifidobacterium pseudolongum_C. The sequence goes on from NZ_RYUH01000011.1 coordinate 13,179, forward strand.
TAGGGCCCGACCATGCGCGTGTGCTCGCCGAGCGCATCACACGTGCGCTGACCGACGCACCATGGGCGCAGCGGCTGCATGCGCGCGAGGAGGCGTTGCTCGACCGGTACAACGTGCAGGCGGTGACCGACGAGGTCGAGCGCGTGTACGCGCGCGCGATCGCCGACCGCCACAGCCGCGCGTAGCCGATCAGGTGTCGATCTTCGAGCGGTCGAAGTCGTCGGCGTTGTCGACGATGAACTGGCGGCGCGGCGGCACTTCGTCGCCCATGAGCAGACTGAAGATGCTGTTCGCCTGCTCGGCGTCCTCCATGCGGATGCGGCGCAGCAGGCGCGTGCGCGGGTCCATCGTCGTGTCGGCGAGCTGGTTCGCGTCCATCTCGCCCAGGCCCTTGTACCGCTGGATGTCGTCGGCGTACCCGATGTGGTCACGGTCGAGCTGGGCGAGTTTGCCCGCGAGTTCGTCGTCTGAGTACGTGTAGATGTATTCGCCCTTGCGCGGACCGGTCAGGGCGATGCGGTGCAGCGGCGGCACAGCCGCATACACATGCCCTTGTTCGATGAGCGGGCGCATGTAGCGGTAGAACAGCGTGAGCAGCAGGGTGCGGATGTGCGCGCCGTCCACGTCGGCGTCGGTCATCATGATGATCTTGTTGTAGCGCGCCTGTTCGATGTCGAACGACGCGCCGGAACCCGCGCCCACCACTTGGATGATCGCCGCGCATTCCTTGTTGGAGAGCATCTGCGCGAGCGACGCCTTCTGCACGTTGAGGATCTTGCCGCGGATCGGCAGCAGCGCCTGGAACGCGGAGTTGCGCGCTGCCTTGGCGGTGCCGAGCGCCGAATCGCCCTCGACGATGAACAGCTCCGCCACGTCGTCGTTGCCCGGCTGGCAATCCGAAAGCTTGGGCGGCATCGACGCCGATTCGAGGGCGTTCTTGCGGCGCGTGACCTCTTTGGTCTTGCGGGCCTGGATGCGCGCGTGCATCTCACCCACGATCTTTTCGAGCACCCGTGCGGACTGCTCCTTGTAGCCGCGCTTGGAGCCGGTGATCATCTCGGTGAACTGCTTGTCGGTGATACGCGCCACGACCGGTTTGACCGGCGCAGTGCCGAGCACGTCCTTGGTCTGGCCTTGGAACTGCGGTTCGGCGATGCGCACGGTGACGACCGCCACGAGGCCGGCCAGGATGTCGTCACGCTCGATCTTCATCTTCGAGTCTTTGAGATTCACCTTGAGTTTGCGCGCATTGTCCTCGACCGCTTTGCGGATCTGCTTGGTGATCGACTGCAAAAAGCCGTCGACGTGCATGCCGCCGCCAGGGGTGGCCACGACGTTCACGAAACTGCGCACCGTCGTGTCATAGCCGTTGATCCAGCGCATGGCGATGTCCACGTCGCAGGTGCGGGTGATCTTCTCGGCGTGCAGGTTGCCGGAGTCGTCCACGACCTGCGTCTCCTCATGGTAGGTGCCCTGCCCGGCGATGCGCCAGACGGTCGACACGGGTTCGCCATGCGAGAGGAAGTCGACGAAATCGACGACGCCGCCGGTGTGGCAGAACTCCTCAACGCGCCGGTGCCCCGGCGTGGGCGCAGCCATGTCCACCGGGGTGGCCACTGGCTCCAGTTCCACGACGGTGCCCGCTTCGGTGCGCTCCTGGTCGAGTTCCGCGGCGTTGCTTGCGAAATCCATCTGTTCCTGTGACTCGTCGTGTACACGCTGTCCGTCGTCGATGGCTTCGGCCTGGTCCGCCTGGGCTTGTGCGGCATCCGTCTCCACAAGCTCGTCCATGGCGGCGTCGCCGGTCTCCTCGATGTGCTCGTCGACCACGGTGATCGTCAGCCCGGGCACGAGGAAGCTCGTCTGGCGCACGCGGTCGATGAGCTGGTCGTAATCGAATTTCGCCGAGGCGTTGAAGATCTCGGGGTCGGCCCAATAGCGGATGCGCGTGCCGGTCGTCTTCGCGGGCACCTTGCCGATCACCTCGAGTTCGGTCGGCCTGTTCTTGCGCGTCTTCTTGAATGGGGCGTCCGGCGAGGGGTGTGCCGGGTCGGCGTCGGTGTAGACACCCGGATGGCCCTGATGGAAGGCCATGTGGTACGTGTGGCCGTTGCGGTCCACCTCCACGTCGAGGCGCGAACTCAACGCATTGACCACGGACGAGCCCACGCCGTGCAGGCCGCCGGCGGCGTTGTATGAGGCGTTGCCGAACTTCGCGCCCGCATGCAGTTTGGTCAGCACCACTTCCACACCGGTGAGCTTCGTCTTGGGTTCCACATCCACCGGAATGCCACGGCCGTTGTCGGCGACTTCGATGGAACCGTCTTTGTGCAGCGTCACGGTGATGTGCGTGCAGGCACCGGCGAGCGCCTCATCCACGGCGTTGTCGATGATCTCCCACAGGCAGTGCATGAGCCCTTGGCTGTCGGTCGTGCCAATGTACATGCCGGGGCGTTTGCGCACCGCGTCGAGCCCCTCGAGCACGGTCAGTGAATCCGCACCGTAGTCTTTCTTCGCCATTGCCTTCATCTCCATCCGTATGGCGTATGCCACGTCCCATGCAAAGGAGAGCGCAGCCCCGTGGGCTCGCGCTCTCCTGGCGTCGGCCGCGCCCGCCGGCGTGGCCCATGTCGATGCCGAAAGGCATCACTGGTCGAGGAAGTCGCGCAGCGTCTGCGAGCGCGAGGGGTGGCGCAGCTTCGACATCGTCTTGGACTCGATCTGGCGGATGCGTTCGCGCGTCACACCATACACGCGGCCAATGTCGTCGAGCGTCTTCGGCTGGCCGTCCTCAAGGCCATAGCGCATCTTGATCACGCCGGCCTCGCGCGGCGACAGCGTCTCGAGCACCTGCTTGAACTGTTCCTGCAGCAGCGAGAACGCCACGGCGTCGGACGGGGCGATCGCATCGGTGTCTTCGATGAGGTCGCCGAACTCGGAATCGCCGTCTTCACCGAGCGGGGTGTGCAGCGAGATCGGCTCGCGGCCGTACTTCTGCACTTCCTGCACCTTTTCGACCGGCATGTCGAGTTCGCGCGCCAGCTCGTCCGGCGTGGGTTCGCGGCCCAGGTCCTGCAGCATCTGGCGCTGCACGCGCGAAAGCTTGTTGATCACTTCCACCATGTGCACGGGCACGCGGATCGTGCGCGCCTGGTCGGCCATGGCTCGGGTGATCGCCTGGCGGATCCACCACGTGGCGTACGTGGAGAATTTGAAGCCCTTCTTCCAATCGAATTTCTCGACGGCGCGGATCAGGCCGAGGTTGCCTTCCTGGATCAGGTCGAGGAAGAGCATGCCACGGCCGGTGTAACGCTTGGCGAGCGAGACGACGAGGCGCAGGTTCGCCTCGAGCAGGTGGTCCTTGGCCTTCTTGCCGTCGGAGGCCGCCCACTTGAGTTCGCGCTTGCGCTTGAAGTCGAGGGTGTCGCCTTCGGTTTCGAGCAGGTGCTGGGCATACAGGCCGGCCTCGATGCGTTCCGAAAGGTCGACTTCCTGTTCGGCGTTGAGCAGCGAGACGCGGCCGATCTGCTTGAGGTAGTCCTTGACCGGGTCGGCGGTGGCGCCCGATGTGACCACACGGCGCTTGGGGTTCTTGCCGGTGGGTGCGAGCGTCTCGTCGTCATCGTCATCACGGACCACGAACGCGCCCTTGGCCTTGGGCTCCTCGGGCTTGGGCTCGTCGTCATCGTCTTCGTCGTCATCTTCCACCGCATCGTCGTCGGTGTCGTGCTCGTCGTCTTCGTCGTCGTCCATGTTGTCATGGTCGTCAACGTCGTCGAGGTCCTCGTCGAGGTCGATGTCCTCCTCGTCGATCATGACCTCGTCATCGTCGACGGGCTCGTCGTCCTGGGGCTTCGACGCGGACTTGCGCGCGGTGGTCTTCTTCGGCGCCTTCGTCTGTGAAGCGGCTTTGGCCGTCTTCTTCGCCGTGCTCTTGCGGGTCGTGCGCTTGGCCGGCTTCTTGGCCGTGGTGGCCTCGTCTTCCTGCTGCGCCTCGTCCGCCTTCGTGGAGGCGGCCTTGGAGGAGGCCTTCCCCTCAGACTTCTTAGCGGCGTTCGACGTTTGCTTCGTGACCAAACTGTTCCTCCTCCATATTCATGGTTGAGCGACCCGCTGCAAGGCATACTCCCGCCAAAGGCAAATCGCTGACTATTGGAGTTAACCATGCAACACGGACGATTATTCCCGCGTTCCATCACATCGCCTCCCCCGCCATGCACGCCCCTTTCGGCGCCTTCGCCGGGCACAGCCATGCCGGGTGGATATCACGCAGCAGCGCCGCGATCACAATGCCCGCGAGCGTCGCGTCGTCGTCCGTGGCCACCGCCTGCATCGCCATGGGCATGGCCCGGGCGTCGCCGATCCACCAGCATGCATACGCCGCCATGGCGAGCGGCTGCGCGCAGTATTGGTCCGGCACGACCTGCGCGCATTGTTCAAGCGCCGCGATGCCGCGTTCCACCCGCACACAATCGGGCTTGGCCTGCGGATTGTCGAACGCCTCGGTGAGCATGCGGCCCATCGCGTCGCCGCTGGCGCGCGTATGCGGATGCACGGCGAACTCCATGATCTCCTCCCGGCTCCACTGGTCGGCGCCCATGATGAGCGCCATGATCAATGCGTCGCGCATCGCCAACGAATCGGTGACCGTCACCGCCAGTTCGCACAATGACTGCGCCTCGCAGTCCAATTCGTCGAACCGCGGATCCTCGATCCAAGTGCGCCATGTGTCGAACACCGGTTCGAACCACAGCCGTGACGCCTGCGCCACACCGAGTTCGCGCCGCTGTTGCCTGAACCGCTTGTCGAGCGCTTCGCATGCCAGTTCGTCGCGTTCGTCGACGAGCCGTTCGTTGAGGGGTTCGCGTGGCGTCGCCGTGACGCGGATGCCCAGTTCCTTGATTTCCATGGTGTGCCTCGCTTTCCGCCTGTTGGCCGGCCGGTCGCCCCGCGTGGCACCGTCGCCGCGCGTGCCTCAACTATCGGCCTTCCCCCGCGGCCCGTCCACTTGGATCGGCCCCTGTGGTCGGACGCTCCTCCATCCACATTTTCCGCGGGCGAACACCACCGGCCGCCAAGCCCCCCAGCAGCCGCCAAACCGCCCCCGGCAATGTCGCAACACTGTGCGTGAATAACCTCTATGGCACTCACACGGCACGATCCGCAGCACATCGAAACCCGCATCCGTGAACTGGTGCGCCAGTATGTCGGGCTTGGCGCGCGCCATGGCGTGCCCGCGGCGCTCGAACCGGTCATGGACATGGTCGTCGACCAGGCCACCGCATCCAGCGAAGGCGGCAAACGGTTGCGCGCCCTGCTGACGATGGACGCCTACGCGATCATGGAACCGCTGGCCGCCGGCGAACCACACAGTGGGCAGGCACAGCGCGCGCAGACCAGTGCGGTGCTCGACCTGGCCTGCGCGATCGAGGTGTTCCAGACGGCCGCGCTCGTGCATGACGACATCATCGACGATTCCGACATGCGCCGCGGCAAACCGTCGGCCCACCGCGCGCTCGCAACACGCACCAACGAATCGATCGGCATGGGGCTCGGCCTCATGCTCGGCGACCTGCTCGCCACCGCATGCATCGCGATCATGGACGCGTCCGCGCCTGCGCTGCCCCATGCGCAGGACGTGCGCGCGGCGTTCATCGCGATGCACCACGACGTGGAAATCGGGCAGGTGCTCGACCTGGCGATCGAACGCATGCCGCTCGACGACCCGGACGCGCTGCGCGGCGCCTCAGCCGAGGTCTTCCGCTGGAAGACGGCGAGCTACACCACCATCGCGCCGCTGCACTTGGCATTCCTGTCCGCCGGCATGGACCAGGCCAAGGCGGCGCGCCATGCCGAGGCCATCGGCCTGCCGCTCGGCGTGGCGTTCCAGCTCGCCGACGACCTGCTCGACGTCGTCGGCTCATCGAACACAACCGGCAAACCGGTGGGTGGCGACATCCGCGAAGGCAAGCGCACCGTGCTGCTCGCCGACGCGCTCGCCGGCGCGAGCGACGCCGACGCCGCGCGGTTGCGCGCGCTCTATGCCGCGCCCAGCCGCACCGACGCACAGGTGCGCGAAGTGATCGCGCTGTTCGAGCGCACGGGCGCAATCGCCGCCTCCCAGGCGCGCATCCGCAGCAAGTGGGAGCAGACCGTGCGCGCGATCGGCGAAATGGGACTCGACGCCGGGCGCGAGGAACAGCTTATGGCCGTCTGTGCGCGGTTTGTTCCCGGAATATGCACGGCGCGCGGCGCGGGCACCATGTAGAATGACGTTCGACATTGGCCATTGATTCGTGGTGCAGTACGCATCTTCGTGAAGGACGACACAGCAAGCATGAGTGAAGCTGCAAATATGCCCGAAAACAAGCTGATCGACGGGCGCTACCGCATTGTGCGCAAAATCGCGGACGGCGGCATGGCCACGGTCTATCAGGCGGTGGACGTGCGGTTGGGGCGCGATGTGGCGCTCAAGATCATGCACATCCAGCTCGCACAGGGACCGCACCGCGACCAGTTCGTGGAACGCTTCCGACGCGAGGCGAACTCGGCGGCCGCCATCGCGAACCCGCACGTCGTGCAGGTGTACGACACCGGCGAGAACGACGGGCTCGACTACCTCGTGATGGAATATGTGCACGGCGTGAATCTGCGGCACGAGATGCAGACGAAGCGCACCTTCAGTGTGCGCGAGACGCTGCGCGTCGTCTCCGAAACACTCAACGGCCTCGCCGCGGCGCACCGCGCAGGCGTCGTGCACCGCGACATCAAGCCCGAGAACATCCTCATCAACGACCGCGGGCGTGTGCAGATCACCGACTTCGGCCTGGCCAAGGCCGCCTCGCAGGCCACGCTCTCCTCGACCGGCATGCTGCTCGGCACCGCCGCCTACCTAGCGCCCGAGATGATCGAGAACAATCTGGCCACACCGCAGGGCGACTGCTATTCCGTCGGCATCATGGCGTGGGAGATGCTCACCGGGCAGGTGCCGTTCCTCGCGGACAATCCCGTGACGATGGTGTTCAAGCATGTGAACGAGAACGTGCCGTCGGTCGCCACGGTCTGCACCGGCATCGACCCACAGGTGGCGCGGTTCATCTCGTATCTGACGAACCGCGACGTGAACGACCGCCCCGCCGACGCCTCGCAGGCCCTCGACCGGCTCAACGCCCTCATGCGCACGCTGTCGCCCCAGGCCCTGCAGTACCGCTTCGACCCAGACGCGCCGGCACCGAACGCCACAACGGTGCTGCCGGTAGGGGGCAAGGCGCAGACGGGACCCGCCACCGCTGTCGCGAAGCTGGACGACCGTACGCAGGCCGTGCCGATGGTGGGTGCCGCGACGGCCGCTTCGACGCCGTACACACCGCAGCCGGCCGCGCGGCCCACAGCAGCCAACGCCGATGCCACGCCGACCCAAGTGCACCATGGCATGTCCACCGGCAAACGATGGACAATCGGCATCGCGATCGCCGCCGCGGTGTTGGCGCTGGGGGGCGCCGCAGGATGGGGATGGTGGTATTACGCCGGTCCGGGCAGCTACTACGAGATGCCGCAGATCGAGGCGTTGCATTGCCAGGAGAACGCGCCGTGCAAGATCGCCGGTGTGCCGTGGACCGATTACGAGAAGGCGCTGAAGGCCGCCGGCATTGCATACGAGACATCCGAATCGTACAGCGACACTGTGCCGGAAGGCGACATCATCTCCACCGACCCTGAATTCGTGAACGCGCATGTGAGCAAACGCGGCGACCTGCAGAAGGTCCGTGTCGTCGTCTCGCAAGGCGTGCAGCAGTCGACGGTGCCGGACGACATCATGTCCTCGACCGATCCGCTCGCCTCGCTCAAACGCGCGGGGTTCACCAACATCGTGCATAGCGCCGATACGGACGAGTGGTCGCTTGATGTGTCCGAAGGCGAGGTCATCTCGATCACGCCGGAGGCCGGCACCACCGTCGACCACAACGAGCCTGTCGATGTGGTGCTTTCGAAGGGCCCGATGCCGGTGTCGATGCCCGAGGTCGTCGGCAAACCCGCGTCGGACGTGAAGGCGGCGTTGGAAGAGGACAAGCTCACCGTGACGACGAACGAGGAGTTCAGCGACACCGTGCCGGCCGGACAGGTCATGTCGAGCTCAGAAGACGCCGGCGCCCAGCTGCACTGGGGTGACTCGGTGCATCTCGTGGTCTCGAAGGGCCCTGAGATGATCACGATCCCCAAGGTCGTGGGCATGAATGTGGACGACGCGAAGAAGATGCTCGAAGACCTCGGCTTTGAAGTGAAGGTGTCCGCACCGTTGGGTGACCTGCTGCACACCGTGCGCATGCAAAGCCCGGATGCGGGCAAGCAGGTGCGTGCGCGCGGCGAGGACGGCAAGGCCACGGTGGTCACGCTCACCGTGATCTGAACTCAGCGGGCCTGTTCCTCGGCGCGCGCGGCGTCAAGCGTCTGCTGTTCTTCCTGCATCTGCTTCTTGACGACCTGCGCGTATTCGGGCACGTATTCCTGACCGCTCATCTGCTGGATCTGCTTGACGACGCGGTCGGTCAGTTCGCGCAGCATCTCGTGGGTCACCTGGTCGGACGGCGTCTTCGGCACATCGATCGGCGTGCCGTAGATCACCGTGCTCTTGCCTTTGCCGGGGATGATCTGGCCGGGCTGTTGGATCTCACGCGACCCAATGATCGCGGTGGGGATGATCGGGCAGCCGGTCTCCAACGCGAGGCGCGCGGCACCGGTGTGCCCCTTGTACAGGCGCCCGTCGGGGCTGCGCGTGCCTTCCACATGGATGCCGAACAGCTCGCCGCTTTCGATGATCTCGCGCGCATGCTCAAGGGCGCCGAGCGACTTCGAGCCGCCGGAACGGTCCACAGGGAACACGCCGACCGACGTGAACCACCATTTCTTGAACTTGCCTTTGAGCCCCTTGCCTTCGAAGTATTCGGCCTTGCCCATGAAGTGGATCATGCGGGGGCACGTCAGCGGCAACAGCGCGTCGTCGATGACGGCCAAGTGGTTCGCCGCGATGATGCCACCGCCCTGACGTGGGATGTTCTCGAGACCCACTGCGGTCGGATGCATGCGATGCCGTGCGATCGGCCCCAGCGTCTTCACGAAAAACCAATACAGCATGCCTCGGTTCCTTCCCCTGCGGTTGGCTGTCCGCTTGATTACAGTAGTGCGTATGACTGACCACAACAATAGCAGCACAGGCGACTCGGCAAGGGCCGCAGGGTCGTCGGGCGGCTCGGGTGACGATTGGGAGGCGTTCCTCTCCGAACACCAGCATGAACTGCACGACATCGAGCATTCAAAGACCGCCCGCAAGTTCAACAAGCACGCCGAACGGCAGGAAAAGCAGACGCTCGTCTCGGTGCACGACCTGACGAGCGACGCATTCGTGGGCGGCGAAGGCCCGCGCGACTACCGCTCGAGCTGGCTCGACACCGACGACGTGATGGACCAGTATGGCGCCGGCTTCACTCCCCCGACCCCGGACCTTTCCGACATCAAACGGTCACGGCTGGTGTTCGGCCTCATCTTCGTGATTGGCATCGTCGGCATCATCGCCACGGTGTTCATACCACACATGGCCTCCATACTGGGTGTGGTGTTCGCGCTGTGCATCCTCGTGGGTGCCGGCGGACTGTTGGCCCAGCACAAAGGCCATGACGAAACGAAGCGCGACGAATTCGACGACGGCGCACGCGTGTGACCGCTGTGGTTCAGCCGCGGTGCGACTGGGCCACGGCGAGCCATTCGTCGAGCAATGCCGCCGCCTTGCCCGAGTCCACCGCCTGCTGCGCGATCGCGTAGGCTTCGCGGAAACGGTCGGCGAGCGCTCCTTCGGATACCAGATGGCCGTCGGCGACAATCGCCGAGGCGGCGTTCAGCAGCGCGGTGGAACGGAACGGAACCGGCTTGCCTGCGAGCAGGTCGCGCACGGCCTGCGCGTTCTGTGCAGGCTCGCCCCCTCGCAGATCCTCGATGACGACCGGATCGAGGCCCAGTTCCGCAATCGGGTCGAACGTGGTTTCACGCACGTCGCCACCACCGAATTCCCAGACGCTGATCGGCCCGGTGGGAGCCATCTCGTCGAGCCCCTCGTTCGACGTGTAGACCATGCCGGTCTGCCCGTTCGCCGCATAGACGGCAGCCATGACCGGGCTCATCGCACGGTTCGCGCAGCCGATCGCCATATGCTTCGGCTTTGCCGGATTGGTCAGGGGACCCAGCACGTTGAACACGCAGGGCACGCCAAGGGCCGCGCGCACCGGCCCCACAAAACGCATGGCCGGGTGGAAGGTCTTGGCGAAGGCGAACGTGATGCCCACCTCGTCGGCCACCGCGGCCACGGCCTGCGGATCGAGGTCGAGCGGCAGGCCGAGCGCCTCGAGGCAGTCGGCGGCGCCGCACTTCGAAGAGGCGGCACGGTTGCCGTGCTTCACGATCGTCACGCCTGCGGCCGCGGCGATGACCGCGCCCATCGTGGAGAGATTGACCGTATGCATGCCGTCACCGCCGGTGCCGACGATGTCGGTGCATTCCGCCTGCACGTCGAGCGGCACTGCATGCGCGACCATCGCCTTGGCGGCGCCGGCCACCTCCTCTTGCGTCAGGCCGAGCTGCTGCTGCGTGGCGAGCACGGCGCCCACCGCGGCAGGGTCGGCGTTGCCGCGCATCAGGTCATCGACGAACCACTCCGTCTCTTCCGCGGTCAAGTGCTCCCCGCGCACGAGTTTGCTCAGATTCGACTTCCATGTGACCTGTTCCATAGTGCTCCTTACGGCTTGCGGCACAATGCCGACGTTGTTACGCACAGTCTAGGAAACCCATGCAACAAGCGTGTTCCCGCGCCCATATCATGGGCATGTATGAGGGGAGGGCTCCGCAACCAGCTGGTTGCGGCGCCCTCCCCTGTCGTTTATCAGTGGCTGGTCAGCCGTGGATCAGCTCACTGCTCGTTCTGGCCGTGGCACATCTTGTACTTACGGCCGGAACCGCACGGGCACGGCGCGTTCTTGGGCGTGCCCGGGAACGTACGGCCGTCGGCCCACGGGGTCTTCAGCTCCTCGTTCTTCGGGCGCTTCGACGCTGGCACCTTGCCTTCGGCGTGCGAGATCGGAGCGGGGCCCATCAGGCCCGATTCCGGAATCGCCTCATCGTCGTCGTAGGCTTCCTTGACCGATTCCTCGTTGGCGGCGGTGAGCACCTCGTCGGCGTGGTCGTCACGCTGGTCGGGCTCTTCCGGCTCGTGCAGCTGGGTCTCGTCGGATTCGACCTCGTCCTGCTCCTCGACGTCGTCGCCCATCGCGACTTCCGCCTGGTCCACGGCCTGGTCGTCGCGCACATCCTGCTGGATGTCCTCGTGATCCTCGGTCTGGGCCACGCTGTCGAGGTCGATGTGGAACAGCAGCTGCACCGACTCCTCCTTGATCGCCTCGATCATGGAGTTGTACATCTGGTAGCCTTCACGCTGGTACTCCACAAGCGGGTCGCGCTGGCCCATGCCACGCAGGCCGATGCCATCCTTGAGGTAGTCCATCTCGTACAGGTGCTCGCGCCACTTGCGGTCGAGCACGGCGAGCACCACGCGACGCTCGAGCGTGCGCAGGCCCTCCTCGCCGAGCCTGTCTTCGAACTGGTCGTACTGGTTGAGCGCATCATCCACGAAGAGCTTCTTCACCGCTTCCGCGGCCTTGTCGCCCTTGAGGCCTTCAGCCGCCTTGCGGGCGTCGTCTTCGGTCACCGTGGTCGGGAACAGCTCCTTGATGGCGCCCACCATGCCGGCCCAATCCCAGTCCTTCGGCTTGTCGGAACCGCGGTTCGCGCCATGCACATAGCTCGCGACCGTGTCGGAGATGAACATCTCAATGTCTTCGTGGATGTCCTCGCCCTTGAGCACCGCCTGGCGCTCCGCGTAGATGACAGTGCGCTGCTTGTTCATCACGTCGTCGTACTTGAGCACGTTCTTACGGATCTCGAAGTTGCGCGATTCGACGGCCTTCTGCGCGTTGCGCACGCCCTTCGACACGCTCTTCGACTCGATCGGCTCGCCTTCCGGCATGCCCTTGGCCATGACGCGCGCCACGAGCTGCGTGTTGAACAGGCGCATCAGGTCGTCTTCGAGGCTCAGGTAGAAGCGCGATTCACCCGGGTCGCCCTGACGGCCGGAACGGCCGCGCAGCTGGTTGTCGATACGGCGGGATTCGTGGCGCTCGGTGCCGAGCACGTACAGGCCACCGAGGTCGACGACCTCCTGATGCTCGTCCTTGACCTGCTCCTTGATCTGCTTGAGGGTCTCGGGCCAGAGCTTCTCGTACTCCTCCGGCGTGTCTTCCGGCGAGTAGCCTTCTTCCTTGAGCTTGGCGTCGGCGAGGAACTCGACGTTGCCGCCGAGCATGATGTCGGTACCACGGCCGGCCATGTTGGTGGCCACGGTCACGGCGCCCTTGCGGCCCGCCACGGCCACGACGGCCGCTTCCTTCTCGTGCTGCTTGGCGTTGAGCACCTTGTGTTCGATGCCCACCACGTCGAGCAGCGACGAGACGACTTCCGACGATTCGACGGACGCGGTGCCCAGCAGCACCGGCTGGCCCTTGGCGTGGCGCTCGGCCACGTCCTTGACGATCGCCGCGAGCTTCTCCTTCTTGGTGCGGAAGATGAGGTCGTCCTTGTCCTGGCGGATCATCGGGCGGTTCGTCGGGATCGGCAGCACGCCGAGCTTGTAGGTGCCCATGAACTCGGCGGCCTCGGTCTCGGCCGTACCGGTCATGCCCGCGAGCTTGTCGTACATGCGGAAGTAGTTCTGCAGCGTGATCGTGGCGAAGGTCTGGTTCTCGGCCTTGACCTCCACGTGCTCCTTGGCTTCGATCGCCTGGTGCAGGCCTTCGTTGTAACGGCGGCCCGGCAGGATACGGCCGGTGTGCTCATCGACAATCAGCACCTCGCCGTTCGTCACCACGTAGTCACGGTCGCGCAGGAACAGTTCCTTGGCCTTGATCGCGTTGTTGAGGTAGCCGATGAGGGCCGTGTTGTTCGGCTCGTACAGGTTGTCGATGCCCAGGTAGTCCTCGATCTTCGTGATGCCCGGATCGAGGATGCCGACGGTCTTCTTCTTCTCGTCGACCTCGTAGTCCTCGTCACGCGTGAGCTTGAGCACGAGCTTGGCGAACTGGCGGTACCAACGCGTCACGTCGCCTTCGGCGGGGCCCGAGATGATGAGCGGCGTACGCGCCTCATCGATGAGGATCGAGTCGACCTCGTCGACGATGGCGTAGTGGTGGCCGCGCTGCACGAGCTCGTTCTTCTCCCACGCCATGTTGTCGCGCAGGTAGTCGAAGCCGAACTCGTTGTTCGTGCCGTACGTGATGTCCGCGTTGTACTGCTTGCGGCGCTCCGGCGGCTTCTGCCCGGTGACGATGCAGCCGACGCTCATGCCGAGGAAGCGGTAGATGCGCCCCATGAGCTCGCTCTGGTAGCTCGCGAGGTAGTCGTTGACGGTGATGACGTGCACGCCCTTGCCCTCAAGCGCGTTGAGGTAGCTCGGCAGCGTGGCCACGAGGGTCTTGCCTTCACCGGTCTTCATTTCGGCGATGTTGCCCCAATGCAGCGCCGCGCCGCCCATGAGCTGCACGTCGAAGTGGCGCTGGCCGAGCGTGCGCTTCGAGACTTCGCGCACCGTGGCGAACGCCTCGGCCATGATGTCGTCGAGCGAAGCGCCATTGTCGAGCTTCTGCTTGAACTTGGCGGTCTGGCCCTTGAGCTCTTCGTCGCTCAGCGCCGCGATCTGGTCCTCGAGGGCGTTGACCTCTTTGGCAACGTTCTCAAGTCGCTTCACCTGGCGGCCTTCGCCCATACGGAGGGCTTTATCTACGATGTCTACCAATTTCACTCCCTTGGTGTGCTTGGTCTGATGCCTGACACAACTAACAATAATCCTGAGAGCGAAATTGTTCCCAATTCCTCGGCCTTTTTACGAAAATATGGGGACGTTGACACAAAACCCGCGCATTTCCTGACAGAAGTGACTTCGTTTGCATACAGCAACGCCACCCTGCTTCCTCGCAGGGTGGCGTTGCTCATGCCGTGCGCCTATGCGGGCGCACCAGACCACTCAGGCGTTCTTGGCTTCCTGGGCCTTCTTGACATTCTCCGGGGTGTCGATCTCGAAGACGCCGTAGCTCCAGCCGTGACGGTGGTAGACGACCGACGGGCGCATCGTGTCTTTGTTGACGAACAGGAAGAAGTCGTGGCCGATCAGCTCCATCTCGTAGAGCGCCTCGTCGATGCTCATCGGCTCGGCGACGTGCAGCTTACGGCGGATCACGATTGGGGTGTCACCGACGTGCACTTCGATCGACTCACCGGGGCCGAGGTCGGAAGCGACAGCGGCGGCCGGGCTGTTGGCATCCGCGGCGTCGCCCATGATGTCTTCCTCTTCCTCGGACGGCGGCACGAACTGGCCGGCGTCCACCGGCACCGGGCTGTAGTTCTTGCGATGGTCCTTGCGGCGGTCGCGTGCGCGGCGCAGGCGCAGCGTGAGCTTATCGAGGGCCAGGTCAAGCGCGCTGATCTCGTCGGCGCTCGAAGCCTCGGCGCGCACCACGGTGGAGCCGGCGATGACGGTCAGCTCGACGCGGATGGCGGTGTCATGCATACGCGGATTGCCCTCATGCGACAGCACGATCTGCACGCGCTGCGCGTCGGGGGCGATTGCGGTCACACGATTCATCTTGCTTTCGACGACGTCACGGAACTTCTGCTTGATCTGAATGTGACGGCCGGTAAGAACGATATCCATGTGGACCTCCCTAGACTCAAGCGGCTTTCGCCGCTATATACGGACCGATACGACGAAACCGCCGTCCGGATATGAATCATTGTAGCCGACACCCCACGGAGAAATGCGCACAACGCTCATGGTTGAACCGTTTTGAGGCTATCGGCGCCAATATATGGACCACCCGTCCGACCCGATGCTACAATGCAAAGGTTGAGACCTCTCGATGGCCGCGACCGCGCTTGCGCGGTTGAGGAACTTCCGGGCTCCACAGAGCACGATGGCGGATAACGTCCGCCCAGGGCGACCTGAGAGATAGCGCAGCAGAGAACAGACCGCCGGCACATGTGCCGGTAAGGGTGAAACGGCGGTGTAAGAGACCACCGGGCCGCTGGCAACAGTCGGCCGCATGGCAAGCCTCATCGGGAGCAAGGCCAAGCAGAAGGCGTTTGAGGGCTGCTCGCCCAATGCCTTCGGGTAGGCTGCTAGAGCCTGACGGCGACGTCAGGTCGAGATGGATGGCCATCCGTGCCCATAGGGCACGACAGAACCCGGGGTATGAGAGGTCTCACCTATTTCTTATTCTTCGTTTGCATCGGCCGCGAACAGGGCATGGGCGACTTCGCGCAGCATCTGAGGATCATGGCCTTTGCGGCCGCCGGCACTCCAGAACCTGCGTCGCTTCACCTCTATACTGCACGCACGCGCCTTGCGCGCCACGCTACGGCCCAATTCCCATGCGGCTTCGTCGAAGACACCTTGTTCAGCCGCCTCCTGCGCCACGGATTGGGCGACGGCACGGTCGACGCCCTTGCGGGTGAGTTCCATGACCGTGCCACGCATGCCCATCATGCGGCCGACACAGGCACGCACCACCATGCGCGCATAGTCCTCGTCATCGAGCAACCGCAATTCGACAAGACGGTCGATGACCGCATCAATGACCTGGGGCTCATACCCGCGCTCAGCGAGCTTGCTTCGCAATCCGCCGGTCGAGCGGGCGGCGGCGTCGAGCAGCCTCAACGCAGCCTCTTTGCAGGCCTCTTCGTCTTGCGGCGTCTCAGTGAGCGTATAGCCGAATCCACTCCCCCGCCGTACGCGCACGGCATCACGCCTCTCCTTGGCTTGGCGCGCGCCATCGTCGCGGCGCTTGCCGCCATAGTTGGTGCCGTGTGTGGCGGAGTGCGGGGTGGCTGGCCCAGGCACCTCTGCGGTGCCGGCACCAGCCACCCCGTGTTCGCGCAGGAATTCCTCGGCGGAGATCATGCCTGCACCTAACGGTCAGTTCTTCTTGGGGGCGTCTTCCACCGCCTGCCCTTCGATCGTGGATTCGACCGTGTCGCCCTGCGCGAATTCGTCTTCGCCGGCGATCAGACCGTACGAGACCTTGACCTTGTGCTCGATCTCATCGACAACACCCGGGTTGTCTTTGAGGAACTTGCGCACATTCTCGCGTCCCTGCCCCATCTGGTCGCCTTCGTAGGTGAACCACGACCCCGACTTCTTGACGATGCCGGTCTCGAGCGCCATATCGAGCACGGAGCCTTCGCGCGAGATGCCCTCGCCATACAGCACATCGAACTCGGCGGTCTTGAACGGCGGTGCCATCTTGTTCTTCACCACCTTGACCTTGGTGCGGTTGCCCACGGCGTCCTCACCGTTCTTGAGTGTCTGGATGCGGCGGATGTCCATGCGCACCGAGGCATAGAACTTGAGCGCCTTGCCGCCGGTGGTAGTCTCGGGACTACCGAAGAAGACGCCGATCTTCTCGCGCAGCTGGTTGATGAAGATCGCGGTCGTGTTCGCCTGCGCGAGCGCACCGGTCATCTTGCGCAATGCCTGGCTCATCAGACGCGCCTGCAGCCCCACGTGGCTATCGCCCATATCGCCTTCGATTTCAGCCTTCGGCACGAGCGCCGCCACGGAGTCGATGACGATCACGTCGAGCGCGCCGGAGCGGATGAGCATGTCGGCGATCTCAAGCGCCTGCTCGCCGTTGTCCGGCTGCGAGACGATCAGCGAATCCGTATCGACGCCGAGATTGCGCGCATACACCGGGTCGAGCGCGTGCTCGGCGTCGATGAACGCCGCGACGCCTCCGTTGCGCTGCGCGTTGGCCACCACATGGAGCGCGAGGGTCGTCTTGCCCGAGGATTCCGGGCCGTAGATCTCCACCACGCGGCCACGCGGCAGGCCGCCGATGCCCAACGCCATGTCGAGCGCCAGCGAGCCGGTGGGAATGACCTCCACATCCTGTTCGGGCCGGTCGCCCAGCCGCATGGCCGAGCCCTTGCCGAAGTTCTTCTCGACCTGTTGCAATGCGGTGTCGAGGGCCGCCTGGCGGCGTGGATCGATCTTCGGCGCCTCGCCGTCCTGCGCCGCCGCCTTGGTCTTGCCTGCCTTCGTCTGCGTAGCCATCGCTTGGTTCTCCTTCATGTTCTGTCGAATGGTGTGTGCCCATACGCTAACGCGCGCATGCAGCCGCCATCAACTTGTGCAGGGGCCTGTGGTCGGACGCCCCGCCCATCCACAATGGGCGCGACCGGCACTCCGGCAAGCCCTGCGTGCCGCGCTCCATCATACCCGAGAATGCGAACATTTGTTCGAATGCGTGCCAGATGCGGCGAGTCGCGGCTCAGCCGCGGAAATCGACCGGCAGCGGGGGCGCCGTGTGGTCCTTGCCCCAACGCTTGCTGTCAGGGATGTCCATCTGGTCGCACAGCACATTCCACACCACACGCGGCTCCTCGCCGCGCTCCAGTGCCTCCACGACGGTGGCGCCGCCGAGCTTGGTGAGCCCTTGGTCGTGCGCCAGCGCACGCCCGTAACTGCGCCCGAAGACCTCTTCCAACAATTGCCAAAACTCACGTTCACGCATAGCCCACCACTGTATCGCACACATCCGCCCACCATACATATGGCTTGGCGCCGTGCGCCCGGCCGGCAGCGTTGCGGGTTCCCGCTGTACTGCCGGCCGGGCGTACGGCGCCAAGCCATAGAGATAGGTTGAAAATCAGCCTTCGACCGAATCCAGGTAATCCGCGACCATGCGCAGCATCTGGGAAGTGCTCAAACCCAGCGACTCGGAGATGGACGCGAGCAGTTCGGAGCTCGCCTCCTTCTGGCCACGCTCGACCTCGGAGAGGTACCCGAGCGACACACCGGCCTTCTCGCTGACCTCACGCAGCGTCTTGTGGTCATGGGTACGCAGGTCGCGCAGCACATGGCCAATCGCCTCGCGCAACGACACTTCCTTGACTTCCCCATTGGCCTCATGCTTGCGCAGCAGCGCCCGAGGCTTCACGTTTTCGGAATCCTCCTCCTGCCACATGCGCACAAGCGCCGCCTGACGTTCATCCTTCGCCTTCTTGGCTGCTCGCGCACGCATCACCTGCTGCTGGGCGAACATCACCGCCCGGCGCTGTGCGGGGGTCAGCTCACGCATACGAGCGGATCCCGAACGTGCGGGTGCCGGCGCCTCTACCTTCTTGACCTCGGCTTGCACTTCAGTGATTGTCATTCGTTCCATGGCAGTCACACCCCTTTCACATTGTTCTGCCTACACTTCTTTACTGTTCCAGTATCAGGAATTATTCCTGTGAAGAACCTGAGAATTCCCTCAGGTTTTCCAGAACACATCCGATTGTCTTATGTCTAATAACCTCCCGGGAACCTTGCAAATTCAACTCTACTGCATAGTGTGAAGATTCTATGGAGACGGCAGGAATTTCAGGAAAAGACACGCCGATATAGACCAATCCTGCGGGTTTTCCGCCGTCAGGCCCCGGTCCAGCCACCCCGGTGGTGGATAATCCGATTATCCGAGAGCGATATTCCGATTGGCTGAACAGTTGTACCGTGCGCTGGGCCATCTCGATGGCCACCTGTGGGTGCACCGCCCCTTCCCTCCGTAAGAGTTCTGCATTTACGCCGAGCACAGAGGCCTTGGCGTGGATGTCATAGGTGACCGCCGACCCGAGGAACACCTGCGAAGCGCCGGGGATGCGCACAAAGGCGTCGGCGAGCAGACCACCGGTCAGCGACTCCGCACACGCAATCTTCACATCCCGCTCCCGGCACCATTCCAATATGGCCGCGGCCTGGTCATCGCAATACGCCTGCAGCTCCTCGACACTATCGAGATCCCTTGGGTCGATTGTGGATACATCGTGCATCGCGCACCTCTTTCTCTGCCTTGGGTCCCATCGCCCGATTGCGGCACGCCTCCATATATACAAGCATCCCGCGCGCAGGGCCGCCATGCGCGCGGGATGCAGAACGCAGCTTTCCGACCGACTACCGGGCCGCGCGCTTCTTTGCGGCCATGACGCCATGCACATACTGCCATCCTGAATACAGGCACAGGATGAGCGAGAAGTAGATCAGCGTGTAGGTGACGACGAAATAGATCGAGAGCCACAGTGGCTGCGCGCCCCCATGCCACAACGTCCACACCGGGAACATGAGCAGTCCGATGCCAAGGCACTGCGTGAGCGTCTTGTATTTGCCGATCTGCGAGGCGGCGATGACCTTGCCGCCATGGTCGATGACGAAGAAGCGCATCACGGTGATGCCGATTTCACGCAACAGGAACAGGCCGGTGACGATCCAGCCGACCCACACATTGCCCAGCTCGCCGTAGCAGGCGGCCACCACAAGGGCGCCGAGGGTGAGCAATTTGTCGGCGATCGGATCCATCAGCTTGCCCAGTTCGGTCACCTGGTTGTATTTGCGCGCAAGCCAACCGTCGAGTTTGTCGGTGGACGCGGCGATCAAGAAGATGATTGCGGCCGCCCAGCGCATGCCCACATTGCGCAGCCCCCAAGGGCCAGCCGCAATGTACAATCCCAAAAACACCACAACAAGGATGATGCGGCTGAAGGTGACGAGGTTCGGCGGTGAACTCCACCCAGCCCACAATGACTGCTTTCCGTCTGTCTGCTTTTCCATGCGCTTCAGGATACTCCTCAGCCGTCACTTTCCATGCCCTGCATGTCCTTGTGTGCCGCCAACGGGGTCTACATGCCGGCATCGCCGGCCGCCGGCTCGGCCGGCGTGGGCGTGATCGCGTCGGTCTCACCGCGGATGAACGCGAGCACCTGCGGCAGGTCCTGCGGCTGCACAAGCACTTCGCGCGCCTTGGAGCCTTCGGATGGCCCCACCACCCCGCGCGATTCGAGCAGGTCCATGAGGCGGCCCGCCTTGGCGAAGCCGACGCGTAGCTTGCGCTGCAGCATCGACGTGGAGCCGAATTGCGAGCTCACCACGAGCTCTGCGGCCTGCAGCAGGTCGTCCATGTCGCCGCCGATGTCTTCGGTCGGGTCGAGCGCGCTCTTCTCCGACTCCTTCGCCATCTGCTCGATGTCGTCGCGGTAGTGCGGCTTGCGCTGTGTGCTCACGAATTCGACGGCGTCACGAATCTCGGACTCATTGACCCACGACCCCTGCACACGGATCGGCTTGGCCATGCCCATCGGCATGAACAGCGCGTCGCCTTGGCCAATCAGCGTCTCGGCGCCGGTCGCGTCGAGGATGACGCGCGAATCGGTGGCCGACGACGTGGCGAACGCGAGCCTCGACGGGATGTTCGCCTTGATCAGGCCCGTGACCACGTCGACCGACGGGCGCTGCGTGGCGAGCACCAAATGCACGCCGGCAGCGCGCGCGAGCTGCGTGATGCGCTGAATCGAGCTTTCCACGTCGTTCTTCGCGACCATCATCAGGTCTGCCATCTCGTCGACGACGACGAGCAGGTACGGGTACGGCGCCACCTTGCGCTGCGATCCGGCCGGAGCGTGCACCTTGCCTGCGCGCACCGCCTCGTTGAAGTCCTTGACGTGCCGGAATCCGAAGAACTCGAGGTCGCTGTAACGCGCGTCCATCTCTTTGACGACCCATTCGAGCGCTTGGGCCGCCTTCTTCGGGTCGGTGATAATCGGCGTCAGCAGATGCGGGATGCCAGCGTACGCGGACAGTTCCACGCGTTTGGGGTCGACCATGATCATGCGCACCTGATCGGGTGTGGCGCGCATGATGATCGACGTGAGCATCGAGTTGATGAAGCTCGACTTGCCGGAACCTGTGGCGCCGGCCACGAGCAGATGAGGCATCTTCGTCAGGTCGGCCGTCACAAAATGCCCTTCGACGTCTTTGCCCACGCCGGCGAGCATGGGGTTGGGGTCGCTGACCGCCTTCTGCGAACGCAGCACATCGCCCAGATGCACGATCTCGCGATCGGCGTTGGGGATTTCGATGCCGATCGCGCTTTTGCCAGGGATTGGCGACAGGATGCGCACGTCCGAACTGGCGACGGCGTAGGCAATGTTCTTCTGCAGATTTGTGACTTTCTCGACCTTCACGCCCTGGCCGAGCTCCACTTCGTACTGCGTGACCGAGGGGCCGCGCAGGAACCCGACGACCTTCGCGTCGACCTTGAACTGTTCGAAGGTGTTCGAGAGCGCGCGGATCACCTTGTCGTTCTCCGGTGTGCGCGTCGCATGGGGCTTGCCCTTGGCGAGCATGGCGAGGTCGGGCAGTTGGTACGGCCCATCATCGGCTTCGGCGCCTGTAGCTACCTGAGCGCCGGCGGCAGGCGCAGTGCCTGCGGCTGGAGCGCCGGCGCGGCCGGATGCACCGCCCGCCGCAGCCGGCGTGGAGGCGGTCGAACGCGCGACGCGAGGGGCGGCCGGCGGTTCGGAGATGACTTCCCCTGTTTCGGGGGCAACGAGCAGCGTCTGCTCCTGCGCATCCATATGCGCCCAAGGATCGACGGCGGGCACGGCGCCTGACGGCATCGGCCGTGTGTGCTGCTCAGGCAATGCGGACCACGAGCTCGAATCGATGCTGCGCGTGGCGTCGTCACCATAGCCACCGCCGCTGCTCACCGACCGCAGACCGCCGTCGAGCCGCGTCTCGGCGGCCTCACCGTGACGGCTCGCCGCGTTGAGGAACGCCTCGTCCCCAGCGTAATGGTCGAGGCCGGCGTCGCTGTCTTCATGCCTATGGCGGTGGAACAGACGCGCGAAGAAGCCCGGCTTGCGCGCGGCTCCCGACTCCTCATCCGAGCCATCGTGTGCGGGCACACCATCCGCAAACGCGAGCGTGTCGTCGCCCACGCGCACCTCGTTGGGGAACTGACGGTCGTCTTCGTCGTCGGTCCGCTTGCGTGGCGCTTTGCCGGCGAGCGAGCGCACGGTGTCTGGAATGTCGGTCACATGCGTGCGCGTGATGAGCAGCACGGAGAACAGCGCGGACACGACGAACACGATGATCGCGAAGGTCTGCGAAAGCCCCCAGGCGAGCGGCGAGCCGATGACGAACCCAAGCAGGCCGCCGGCGCGCTGCAGGTTGCCCCACGAGAACGTCTTCGTGTCGGCCGCCATGACCACGTCGATGATCGAGCACACCGACCACAGCAGCATCGCCCAACCGGCGATGACGCGCGGGTTGCCTGACCCTTTGCCCGCATTGCGCATGAGGCGCACGGCCACAAGGATCAGCAGCACCGGCACGACGATGCTCATCACGCCGAACAGACCGGCGGCGAACGCGTGCAGCACACGGCCGAGCGCGCCGTCCACGCGGAACCACTCGGATCCGATGAAGAACACGGCGAGCACGATCATCATGAAGCACAATCCGTCGCGACGGTACGCCGGATCGAATTCGCCGGTGCCGCCAGCCCCACGCACGCCGGCGCCGAGTGCGCGCGGCACGGCGAGCGCAGCGCGCTTCCACCACGGCTCGAGCGTGGGGGCGCCCGACGACGGGGTCTGCCGCGATGTGCCCGACGAACTGGTGCGGGGTTTGTTTGGGTTCGAGGAAGTAGATCGTGCCATAACGCTCAAGATTCTATCGCAGGGGTTTCACCTCGCCTCGCGCGCGTTCGCGATGCGCACGCATCAGTGCAATGCGCCGAGATGGTGCTGCACGTATTCGTCGGCGTGCATGTCGATGTGGTCGTAGCCGCCTTGGTCGGCCACGTCGATGACCGCCATCGCGTTGTCCACAAGACGCGGGTTGAGCGCCTGCAGCCAGTGGATGCGCGGGTCGCGTCCGAACCAGCCCATCTGCTTGCGCGCCAGACGCCGTGTTTTCTGCGCCACGTCGGCCATCGTCTCATCGAAGTCGCGCAGGCCGTCCAAGTAGTCAATCACCTGCTGGTAGCCGAGCGCGCGCGCCGCCGTCATGCCTAGATGCGGGCGCAGGCGTTCGACTTCGTCGATGAACCCGTCGTCGAACATGCGACGCGTGCGTTCGTCGATGCGCGCGTCGAGGTCTTCGCGCGGCAGGTCGAGCCCGATCTGCACCGAGGGAATGACGTAACGGTAACGCGGCAGCGACGCCGAATACGGGCGCCCGGTGAGCTCGATGACCTCGAGCGCGCGCACGGTGCGGCGTGGATTGTGCGGATCCATGCGCGCCGCCGCCTCGGGGTCACGCTGCGCGAGCTCGGCGAACAGTGCGCCGGCGCCTTCCGTGCGCGCGCGTTCCTCGAGACGCGCGCGCACGTCCGGATCGGTGCCGGGGAACGAGATGTCGTCGATTGCGGCGCGCGCGTACAGGCCCGAGCCGCCCACGAGGATCGGGCGAATGCCCTGTGCCTGCAGGTCGCTGATGACCGTGCGCGCCATCTGCTGGAAGCGCGCGACGGTCATTGTGTCGGACGGGTCGATCACGTCGAGCAGATGGTGCGGCACCGCGGCCTGCTCCTGCGCACTCGCCTTCGCGGTGCCGATGTCCATGCCGCGGTACATCTGGTAGGCGTCCGCATTGACGATCTGCGCGCGCTCGCCACGTTCGGCAAGACGCCGCGCGATCGCGATGCCCAGGCCCGTCTTGCCCGATGCCGTGGGCCCAACAATCGAGACGAGGCGCGGTGCGACGATCGGCGTGGGTTCAGTGGCGGATGGCATAGGTCTGCCCCTTGGCCGGGTCCGGGTCCGCGATGAGGTTGTGCTTGCCGGCGTGCGTGACCGTGGCGGTCACGAAATCGCCGACCTGCGGTGCGGGCATGCCTTCGGGCACGCCGACATGCACAAGCACGCCGGTGCGTTCACGGCCGGTCACACGGTGCGTCTGCTCGTCCTTGCGGCCGGTGGTGCCGGTGACCATCACTTCGACGTCGCGCCCTTCGAACTTCTTGAGCTCCTGTGCGGTGATGCGCTCCTGCAGCGCCACAAGGCGCTCGAAACGCTCCTGCGAGACTTCGCGCGGCACCTGTTCCATCGCCGCGGCGGGCGTGCCCGGGCGCGGTGAGTAGATGAACGTGAACGCGGACGAGAAGCGCGCCTGCTCCACGATGTCGAGCGTGCGCTGGAAGTCCTCTTCCGTCTCGCCCGGGAACCCGACGATGATGTCGGTCGAGATCTGCGCGTCGGGCATCGCCTCACGGATGCGGCCCAGGATGTCGAGGAACTTCGCGGAACGGTACGACCTGCGCATGGCGCGCAGGATGCGGTCAGAGCCCGACTGGAGCGGGAAGTGCAGCTGGTGCATCACATTCGGCGTCTGCGCCATCGCCTCGATCACGTCGTCGGTGAACGCCGCCGGATGCGGCGACGTGAACCGAACACGTTCGAGTCCCTCAACCTCGCCGCACGCACGCAACAGCTTCGAGAACGCATAGCGGTCGCCCACGCCGTAACCGTACGAGTTGACGTTCTGGCCCAGCAGCGTGACCTCTTTGGCGCCTTCGTCCACACAACGGCGCACCTCGGCGAGCACGTCGCCCGGGCGCCGGTCGCGTTCCTTGCCGCGCGTGGTGGGCACGATGCAGAACGTGCAAGTGTTGTTGCAGCCCACCGAGATCGCGACCCACGACGAGATGCGCGACCCGCGCACCGCGGGCAGCTGGCTGGGGAACTGGTCAAGCGATTCCTTGACGCGCACCTGCGCGCGGCCTTCACGGCGGGCCTGATCGAGCAGCGCCGGCAGGTCCTCGATGTTCTTCGTGCCGAACACGGCGTCGACCCAAGGCGCCTTCTCGGCGATGCGCTCGCGGTCGAGCTGGGCCATGCAGCCGCCGACCGCGATCTGCAGGTTGGGGCGCTCCCTTTTCATCTGCGCCCACAGGCCGATTGTCCCGTACATGCGTTCCGCCGCGTTCTCACGCACTGCGCATGTGTTCATCACGATCAGGTCCACGTCGTGGTCGAGCTCCTGCTCTTCGGTGGCCGGCACATACCCTTGGCTCTTGAGCACGCCGGCGATGCGCTCGGAATCGTGCACGTTCATCTGGCAGCCCAGCGTGTGGACCTGGAACACGCCCCTGCCACGGCCCTCCTGCCCGGCCTCGGGGGCCGTAAGCGTGCGCTCCTGCTCGGTCATCATGTCTTCGTTCATACCGCATATGCTAACGGAGGGAGGGCACAGTACGCACAGCATGCCCCACTCCTCCATCGAACTTCCATGAAACGCGCCCGTGCGCCGATTGCCCCGTTCAGGCGCATCGGTTAGGATGGCACAATGTGATACTTGACCGCCAAAGCCGCATCAACACGAATGACCTGCGCACCCGTCTCAAGGTGTTGCTCGCCCAGTTCTCCCCCGACAGCCAACCGGGGCATTTGAGCGACATGGAGACGATGACCGAGTTCATCAACCAGATGCAGGTCTACGAAGGCGCCATGTACGAGATCAGCACCAAGCTCGAGATCCTCGACTCCGAATTCCAAGTGCGCTTTTCGCACGACCCGATCCATCACATGGAGCGCCGCCTCAAGTCCGTGGATTCGATTCTGGGCAAACTGGAACGCAAGAACCTGCCGGTGACGATCGAGGCCATCCGCGACAATCTGTTCGACGTGGCCGGCATCCGCGTGATCTGCAATTACCGCGACGACGTGTATTCCGTGGCCAACTACCTTTCGGCGCAGTCCGACATCCAAGCGCTGCGCGTGAAGGACTACATCAAATCACCCAAGCAGAACGGCTACCGTTCGCTCCACGTGATCTACGCCGTGCCGGTGTTCCTGTCGAACGGCGCGCATTACACGCCTGTGGAGGTGCAGTTCCGCACGATCGCGATGGACTACTGGGCGAGCCTCGAGCACGCGCTGCGGTACAAGACCGACCTGCCCGACAACAAGCACGCGGAGCACGCGCAGACGCTGCTCGATTGCGCGCGCTCGCTGCAGAACGTGGAGACGCAGATGCAGACGATCCACCGCGACATCAACGGCGCCCCGCAGAGCGGCGAGGCCCCGCACGCCGAGGGGCTGCAGCACGCGATCTCGTGACGCGCGCACGGCCCCGGCAAACAAAACGGTGGTGGCCCCACGCTGAACAAGCGTGGGGCCACCACCGTATGTGAGGCCTGCGCGGGCTAGTCCCGGCTCAGCCCCACCAGCTGCAACACGTAGAGGAACATGTTGATGAAGTCGAGGTAGAGATTGAGCGCGCACAGGATCGAGATGCGCTTGATCATCTCGGGGCCCTGCGCGGCGTACTGCGCGAACGCGGCGCGAGTGAACTGCGCGTCGTAGATCGTCATGCCGGCGAACAGGATGATGCCGATCGCCGAAATGACTTTGAGCATCGTGTCGGTGGGCGCCACGAACATGAGGATCACCTGCGCCACGATCAGCACGATGAGCGCGATCATCAGTACCGGGCCGGCTTTGAGCATGTTCGCCTTGGTCGTCAGGCCGAACATCGTGAGCGCGAAGTAGAAGCCCGCGCTGATCAAGAACGCGAAGCCGATCGTGCCGAGGTTGTATGCCCCGAAGATCGTGCTCATCGTCACGCCCATGAGCGCCGCGAAGATGTAGAAGCACACGCGCGCGGCGGCCGGCGACATCTTCATGACGCGCACGCCAAGGTAGACCGCCATGCCGATCTGCACGATCGCCGGCAGCCAGACGCCCAGCGCACCGGTGGCGCGCAGGAACGACACATAGAACCCGCTCATCTGTGTGAAGATGGCCACTGCCGCGGTGATGAGCAGGCCGATCGTCATCTCGCCATAGGCGCGTGTGATCGACACATGCTCGGCACGCTCGTACGCGTACGCGGGCGTGGCGTCGATTGTGGTTTGGCCCGCCTGCTGCCGCATGGTGTATTGCGACTGCGGACCATTGGGATAGCCCCCATAGGGCTGCTGGCCATATGTCATAATCCGTTGTTCCTTATCTGTTTTGGCTGCCCCTATTGTACGCGAAGGATTCGCCTACAATCTGAAAGTCTTCTGACAATACGATGGGAACGGTCCAATACGGTTGCTCCACTGCATTCAACACCGCCGCGTAGAGCGCTATTCCACCTCGCCCACGGTGAAGGCGGACGCTCATCAGTGGCATGCGAGCCATTCGACGGCGAGTTTGGTGCGGTTCGAGATGTTCGTCTTGGCCAGGATGTCGCTGATGCGGTTGCGCACCGTGCCTTCGCTCAGATACAGACGCCCCGCGATCTCGCGGTTGTCCAATCCTTCGGCCACGAGGGCTGCGATGCCCCGCTCACGGTCGGTAAGCACCGCGAACCGCGGGTCCTCCCCCACACCCCCGTCCGGCACCACGGCTTCGCCCGACGTCCCATGCAGCGGTAGCTGGCCCAGGACCTCGGCGCCGAGCACTACCTGGCCCGCCATGACCGCCTGCACTGCCGGAACCACGGAGGCGACGTCCTGTTTGATCAGATAGCCCTTGGTATGCAGGTCGATGGCACGGCGGATATAGTCGGGGTCGGCGAATGTGGTGAGGATCAGGATGCGCGCATCGGGGTCGTCCTGCAGGATGCGCTCCGCCGCCTCAAGGCCGTCGATGCCCGGCATCTGCACGTCGATGAGCAGCACGTCGGGGGCGTGCCGGCGGCAGTTCGCCACGGCGGCCTCGCCGTCATGCGCGCTCCACAGCACCTGCGCGGTGCCGGTGGCGGTGAGTATCGTGCCGATCGACGAGCACACAATCGGGTCGTCGTCGACAATGGCCACTGAAATCATCATGCTCCTTGTGTGGTCTGTTGTGCGGGGTCTGGTTTGGGGATGGAGACGAACACGCGCCAGCCTTCGCCGTACGGCCCGCATGTGGCGTTGCCGCCGAGTGCGCGGGCGCGTTCCTCGATGTCGGCAAGCCCGATGCCCGCCTGCCAAACACCTGCCATGCGTGCGGGCTTGCCGCCGTTATCCTGCACGATGAGCTGCCACAGGCCCGGCAGGTCGATGAGCTTCACCATGGCCTCGCTCGCCGTGCCATGCCGCACCGCATTGGTGAGCGCCTCGCGGATGACCGCAGCGAAACAGCGCGCGACCGCGGCCGGGGCGTGCTCGATGCCATCGGCCAGATGCACCGTCAGCGGAACACCCTCGTCGACCGATGCGGCGTCTTCGACCATGCTGTGGAAATCGGTGCCCTCGTCTTTCAGGTCGTGCACCGACGCGCGGATCAACGTCATCGCCTCGTCGAGCGTAGCGCTGATCTGGCCGAACTGCGCGGCGTGCTCGGCGTCGCCCACCGTTGCGGCCACGACATGGTCGGCCTGCGTCATCATGATCGCGCGTGTGAGGACGTGACCCACGTTGTCGTGGATCTCACGGGCGATGCGCGTGCGTTCGTTGAGCCGGGCCTGCCGCATGTCGGCGGTGCGCTGCGCCTCGACATCGGCGATGCGCGCGTGCGACAGGCGCAGCCGTTCACGCCGTGCATCGGCGAGCGCACGGTAGCGCATCTGCGAGCGCAGGCCATCAGCACGCAGCCAACCCGCCACGGCGGCCAGCACAGTGAGCGGCACCAACAGCATGCAGGCGAGCGCACGCGCGTCGTGCGGCCACACGCCGCCGATGCTCATCAACGCCATGCCCGTCACCACGCAAGCCGCCGCACATGGCGCCGCCGTGAGCACATATTTGGCATGGCGTGTGCGTGGCGTGGCGCAGAAGACGAGTTGATAGGCCAGATCGCACGCCACAAGCGGCAGGAACATGGCCCATGTGGGAATGGCGAGAGCCGCTACGCAGAACGCCATGCCCAAGGTGAGCCATGTCTTCGTCTCGACGAGCGCGGCGAGCGCCGCCAGACAGATCGCCACAAGCAGGCCCACCACGGTGGCCACGGTGATGTCGGAGCCGGCCAGCAGGGCGAGCAACGTGCAGATGACGGCTATGAGCACATGGGCTGCGATGTCCGCCATGCTGCGCTCCTTTCCGTGCCGTGTACGTGTTGCCGCTTCCATTATCAGGCACACCGCGGCTGCCGCAACGCGCATCGTGACATTTGTCACCACTGCTTCACGAAACTGGTGATGGCAGGCACGGTGTCGGCACGCGCCCGCTTGGAACAATGGTGGACATGAACACTACAGCACCAATCCCGACGAGCGCCGCACAACGCACCGCACAACGCACCGCGCAGCCCACCCCGGCCATCCGGGTGACCGAACTGGTCAAGCATTATGGAGACAACCTGGCCCTCGACTACCTCAGCATGGAGGTGCGCCGCGACGAGATCTACGGCCTGCTCGGACCGAATGGCTCGGGCAAGACGACCGCGATCAACTGCATCCTCGGCCTGCTCACCTATGATTCGGGCGAAATCCGCATCTTCGGCGAGCCGATGGGCCCCACGAGCTACGATCTCAAACGCCGCATCGGCGTTGTGCCGCAGGATATCGCCGTGTTCAACGAGCTGACGGTCGAAGAGAACATCTCGTATTTCTGCTCGCTGTACGTGGCAGACCGTGCACGCCGCACAGGGCTCGTCGACGAGGCGATCGCGTTCGTGGGACTCGACGACTATCGCACGTACCGCCCGCGCAAACTCTCCGGCGGCCTGCTGCGGCGCCTGAACATCGCGTGCGGCATCGTGCACAAGCCGGAGCTCATCTTCTTCGACGAGCCGACCGTGGCCGTCGACCCGCAGAGCCGCAACGCGATTCTCGAAGGCATCGAGCAGCTCAACGCGCAGGGCTCCACCATCGTGTACACGAGCCACTACATGGAAGAGGTCGAGCAGATCTGCGACCGCATCCAGATCATCGACCATGGCCGTCAGATCGCGCTCGGCACCGCCGACGAGCTCAAGCGCATGATCGACGTCGGTGAGCGCATCAGCATCGAGGCGCCGTCGCTCACGGGCGGCGATGATACACGTGCGCGCACCATCGCCGCACTGCGCGACCTGCCCGCGGTGCACGACGTGGCGTTCGAGCAGGACACGCTCACGGTCTCGTGCGTACAGGGCGCGCACAATCTGATCGACGTGCTGCAGGCGCTGCGGCAGGCGGATGTGCCTGTGGGGCATGTCAGCTCGCACACGCCGACGCTCAATGACGTGTTCCTTGCGCTGACCGGCACCGACCTGCGCGACTGACCGCATGCGTATACGAAAGGAGAGACCACGATGTGGAGCACGTTCCTGACCACATTGCGCATCAATCTGCGCGAAAAATCGTCGCTGTTCTGGCTGTTCTGCTTTCCGATCCTGCTCTCGACGATGTTCCTGGGCATGTTCGGCAATCTCAGCGCGACCTATGAGGTCACGACGATGCGGTTCGCCATGGTGGCGAATGGCGACTACTGCAAGTCCGAAGGTGCGCAACAACTAGTCGCCGCGATGCAGCGCACGCCGGTCACCCCGCAGACATGCGACACGGCACCCGACGCAATGGATGTGGATTCGGGCGTCACCGATCTGCGCGACCTGCTCGACGTGACGCCGGTGGACAGCACCGCCGAGGCGACTGACCTGATCAACACCGACACCGACGTGCGTGGGTTCCTCACGGTGGACGGCGATGGCCTGCTGCATATGACAATCAGCCGCGCGACCGTCTCGAGCGTGAACGACACGATGAGCACCCCCGGATTGCCAGTTTCGTTGAGCATCCTCGACGGCGCGATCGGCATGTTCAACCGGCAGGCGCTCACCGTGGCGCAGATCATGACATCCGACCCAGCCGTGTTCACCAATGAGGTGTTCACCGCGGCCGTGCAGGAGGCTCCGGGATTCACGCGCCAAGTGCGCCTGACGAACTTCAAGCCCGACGAATCCGCGCGCTACTACTACGCGCTGCTCGCGATGACCGCGTTGATGGCGATGACCTTCGCCGTGACGACCGTGTGCTCGGCGCAGGCGAACCTCTCCGCGCTCGGCATGCGCCGCTCGCTCGCGCCGCTCACGAGGCTCCGCCAGCTCATGGGCGGGTTCCTCGCCAGCTGGCTGTGCACGTTCTGCTCGCTGCTCGTGGCGCTGCTGTACATCCACTTCGTCTGCCGCATCTCGTTCGGCGGCCGTTGGGCGGCCACACTGCTCGCGATCGTCGTCGCATCGTTTGCATCGAACGCGCTCGGCACCTTGCTCGGATCACTGCCGAAACTGACGGCCGGCACAAAAATCGGCCTGACGACGGCCTTCTCATGCGCGCTCTCATTGCTCAGTGGCCTGTATGGCTCCGGTGCGATGGCATTGAGCGACTGGATTCAGCGCAACGCGCCGGTCGTCGCAACGATCAACCCCACCCAGCAGGTGACGAACCTGTTCTACGACATCCTCTACTACGACTCATATGCCCCATTCTTCCGCACCGTCGGCATCCTGCTGACGATGGCCGTTCTCGCCCTGGCATTGGCGACCGTGTTCCTCAGGAGGCAACGCTATGCACACCTTTAAGACCACACTGAAGGTCCTGCTGGCCCAGAAACTCATGATCCTCATCTATGTGGTGTGGCTGTGCCTGATGATGTTCGGCCTGAGCTGGACACTGATCACCAACCTCTCCGCATCCGACAGCTCGGTCCACTACGAATCCGCCAAAGCGGACGTGGCCGTCGTCAACCGCGACGCGCACGGCGCCGATCTGGTCGACGCGATGCGCGAGTTCCTCGCGAAGGACTGCAACCTCGTTGACGTCGGTACAACGGGCGAGGACCTGCAGACGGCCGCAGCCTCGAACTACGCGGACCTGATCGTGATCGTCCCCGACGGCTACACGCAGCATCTGGCCGATGCACTCACGAACAACGGCGAAGAGCCGAAACTCGACGTGGTCGTCAGTTTCACCGGCGCCTACGGTTCGCTCGCGAAACTCCAAGTAGACGACTTCCTGCGCCTGACGCGCATCGAAGCGCTCGCACAGCAGACACAGACGGGGGCCGCCGTGACGCCCGCGGCACTCAACACGGCGGCTGACGCCGTCATCGACACGCTTGCCGACGACGCAGGCGCCTACCCACAGATCAACGTGGCCGACGATCCGGGCGCCGCGAGCGACAAGCAGGAGTCGGCGCGCACCGCCTATGTGATGACCGCCAAGATGGGCGTCTACCCGCTGCTCGCCGCGACGCTCGTATGCACGGCGCTCGCGATGAACGCGTTCTCCACAGCGAATGTGCGCCGCAGGCTGTATGCCTCGCCACAGCATACCGGTGCCATGGTCATGCAGGAATTCGCCGCATGCGCACTCTTTGGCGCAATCGTCAGTCTGCTGTATTGGGGCATATCCATGGCGCTGCCCGCGCTCGCTGGACTGCCGATCAACGGCATTCCCATGCCGACGCTCCTCTACTCCGGCGCCTCGCTCGTGCTGTATGCGCTCGTCGGTGTGGCGAGCGGCTTCATGATCAGCATGCTGTCGGCGAACTCCGTCGCCGTCAACGCGATCGCGAACGTGTTCGGCCTACTCGTCATGTTCACCTCAGGTATGGCGTTCCCGATTGACATGATGCCGCATGTGATGATCATCATCGGCAAACTGCTGCCCGGCTGGTGGTTCTGCCAGTCGATCGACGCGGTCAACGGCATGGACGGCCATATCGATGCGGGACTGTGGCTCGCCAACAACGCGATCGTGCTACTCTTCGGCGTGGTGTTCATCTGCCTTGGGCTCGCGTTCTCGAAGCTGCGCCGTTCGCGCCCCCAGCTGGCGGCCCCGGGCGCGACCCGGCTCGCCGAGGCGTAAGGCGCTGTCCGCAATCCTGCAATCCAAGGGGGCGGCCACCGTGTGCACGGTGGCCGCCCCCTTGGCGCTCGGCGACGTCACATCATGATGCGGTACACCTTCCAGATCTTGCTCAATAGGCGGCCATTGGCATCATCAGCGGTTGCGATCTGACCATCAGGAAGCTGCCTCACTTCTTGATTTTCACATGCTCGGCGTATTCAACACAGATAACCCGAAGTGGATAGGCATAGTTGTATTAGAGTTTTGGTGTGTTTATTTCTACCCTATTGGCATTTTACTAGCAAAACAGTAAATCAGCATATATACAGGAGATGGATATGGGATATGCAGTTGTAGGTTATTTTGACAAAGCGACAGATGAGTGGATACGACGGATATGGAAGGAACTTATGGTAAACGATATAGATGATTACCTATACAACTCAGAGAATAATCCTCATATCAAATTTGCTATGTACGACAATCTCAAAGAGATAGATATTATCAATGCAATTGAAGATATTTCTCAGACAAGAGAACAAATAGATATTATCTTCAAGTCATATAGTTTCTACCCCAATGATCAGCCTTTTTTCAACATTGACATGGCTACCAGTATGCCACTCCTGGAATTACAGGCTGAGATCAGGAGAACATGCGACAGGTCCTCCACGTTGTTTCCTATAGACTTTTTCGATGCGGGAATATGGAAACCCGACTGCCAATTGACAAGAGAAGTTGATAAGAAGCATTTATCAAATATAGCAAAATGTCTATACGAAAAGAAATTACCAATAAAAGGGAAACTAGAGAGTATTGGTTTAATAAAGTTTCATCCAGCAAAACAAATTATACGCTTTAATTTGTCTTAGTGTTATACAAATTACTGTTTTCCGCAACCGATGGGGCGGCCACCGATCACACGGTACCCGCCCCTCACGTTGGGCAAGCGTCACATCATCGCGCGGTACGCCTTCCAGATGTCGCTCAGCGCACGCCCATCGGATTCCCGCTTCCAGACGTTGAGGCTCGCCGTCGATCCGCCGATCTGGCGGGCGGCGGCCGTCGGCGTCGCGTATTCGGTGCCGTCCTCTCCTTGGAACCCGGTTTCAGTGACGGTGATAATCCACGTCTCATGCTTGCGCGGCCGGTTCCACACGAACCGGTCCCCCGGTTTGAGCAGCCCCGCGCGCACCACTTCGGCCACCGCCACACGCTTCGACGTGCGCTTGGACCGGTGCGCGACGCCCGGCGTGTGCGCCGCGGCAGCTGCCTGCTGTTCGGCGATTGCCACGTCACCGCGGTCGATGTGCCATGCCTGCGCGATGAGGTCGATGATCTGCCGCTGCCGCAACTCCAGATACTGCGGGGTGATCACCTCCAGATCGCGCAGCGCGCGCGTCAACGGGAACCGCCGCGAACTGGCGTCGCGCACCATGAGGTCGCGCCGCGCGACGAAGTCATCCACGCCGTTGAAATACCGCGGCGCCTTCTGCGTGAGCACGAAGTTGCCGATCCGCTGCGCCCAATAGTCGCATGTGCCGGCCGGCCAAGCGGCGAACTGCGAACCGGTGGGCACGCGTTCGGGGATGATCGGCACGGCGTTGAGGCTGCGCGGCCGTGTGATGCGCTCGCCGGCGAGCTGTTCGTTCGCACGGATGAGCAACAGCCGCCGCATGCCGGCGTCGATCGAAAGTTCGCCGCGCAGGTGCAGCATCGCGAGTCGCTGTTCGTCGGCGCTGACACTGAATCCGGCGATGCGTTGCAACGGCGACTGTTTCTTCAGGTCGCGCACAATCGTGGCCGCGCGCGTGCGCCGTTCGAGTTCCGACTTCCCGTTGAGGCAGTCGATGCCGGTCACGCGATCGAGCATCGTCAGGATCTGCATCAGGCGCTCGCCGTCGTGCAGCGAAACGCGCTGCGACGCATTGCGCTCGCCATGCGCGAAGACGACCGTGTCCGGGTCGTTCAGATTGTCGAGCGAATGGACGAGCGCCCACAATGCGACCGGCTTCCAGTCACTGTACGGGTAGTCGCCGAGCGCACAGAGCAGATCGACGACCGGGCGCGGCAGCAGGCTTTCGCTCGGCCGGTGCAGGATCTCGTCGCAGATCGCGTACGGGCGCAACACGTCGTCGATGAATTCGATGCATTGCCCTTTGCGGATGTATCCGTCGAGTACGTGGCCGGTGAAATCCGCGATCAGCGACTCGCAGATCGGCGTGCGCGTGAAGATGAGGTCGAGGTCGGCGAAGAACCGTTCGATACGCGCGTTCTCGTCGCCCATCGGTTCCATGATGTCGTCCCAATAGCGCGCGTAGACGGTGCGCGCGGCGCTCGAGATGCCCGAAACGACCTTCGCCTTGAACACGTCGGACGGCGTGAGCGGCATGCCACGCATGTTCATGACGTCGAAGATGCGGTACGCGCCCGAGATGTCGTCGGTCGTGACGATGACGAACATGACGTCATTGACGAGGTAGGCGGCGAACTGCCGGCGTTCGTCGTCGGCCATCGCGGCGAGCGTGTCGTATGCGCATTTCGTATTCATCTGGATGTTGCGCTGCGCCTGCGTGGCGATGTCCGTGTCGCGCAGGTCGAACAGCGCCTCGAGATCACCGTGCTGCACGTATTCGCGGAAGAACTCCTCGTCCTGCTCGCGCAGCCTGAGGCGCGGCTCGGTCTCGATGCCGCGCAGTTTGTCGCCCGCTTCGGTGAGCAGTCCGGCGAGGCTCGCGTGCAGTTGCGGGTCCTCTTCGAGCGTGAGCAGCACCGCGAAGATGATCGACAGCGACACCAGCCGCTGCTGCCCGTCGATCACCTGATGCATGCCGTGCTCGTCGCGCACGAGGATGAGCGAACCCAGGAAATACGGCCCGTCGTGCACGGCGCACGCGTCCATGACGTCTTCGATGAGTTGCTTCATCTGCACGTTGTGCCAGCTGTACGAACGCTGAAACGCCGGAATCGCGAACCGGTAGTCGGCGGTGAACACTTTGGACAGCGGTTTTTCGCTTGCGCTAATCGACATACTCATCCCCCTCGATGATCGTGATCCCAGCCTGCCGCATCCGTTCGATGGCAGCCTTGCCCAACTCCTCGCTCACCGGCACGCTCAGGTCGGTGTACACGCGCACATCGTAGCCGCGCGATGCCGCATCGAGCGCGGTGTCGCGCACACAATGCGACAACGCGATGCCCACGATGTCGACGCGTGCGACGCCTGCTCCGGTGAGCAGCGCGTCGAGCGTGCGGCCCGCGGCGAGCGCCTCGGCCACATCTTCGCGCGTGGGGATGGCCTCGCCGTTGTCTTCGACGCCTTCGAACCCGGAGTACGCGGCGCTGTACTGCCCCTTCTTGATGTGGTGCGGCACGCCAAGCGACTCGACCGCCGGGTGCAGGCGCGCATTCGGCGTGCCGGCCGCGCCGTGCACCGGCCACGTGTCGACGAAATCCGGGTGGTCGGACCAATGCTCCCCCGGTTCGACATGCCAGTCCTGCGTCGTCGCGATGAGCGTATACCGGCTGCGGTTGCGCTCGGCGAACCCATGGATGCGCTCGGCTACCGCGTTGCCGCCCTCAACGGCGAGCTCGCCGCCCTCCGTGAACGTTGGCTGTACATCGACGATGATCAGTGCTGTGTTGTTCGTGCCCACGTGCACATTCTATAGCACGTGGCGCAATGCATGCCGCGTGCGTGCCGAACCCGCGCCGCATGGCCTTATAATGGCGTCAGTGCTTGCCAACGATGGCATCACCTGAGGAAAGAGCAACTAAGGAGCGTGGACCATGACCGGACTATATGCGAGCCTGTTCACCATCATCATCGTCGCCATCAGCATCTGGGTGCTGTATTACGTGATCCGTGCCGCCGTGCGCGCGGGCATTATCGACGCCGAGCGCGAGATGGGCAGGATCAAGACGCCCGTCACGAAGGACGACAAGCTGCAGGAACAGCGTGAGGCGCTCCAGGAGGAACGCGTGCGTGCGATTGTGGCCGACGAGCAGCGCAAGCAGGCGGCGAAGGCCGCCAAGGAGCAGGGCAAGTAAGCTCAAGGCTCACCACATATACCAAGGGGGGAGGGCCCATCCACAGTCGTGTGGATGGGCCCTCCCCCTTGCGCTCTGGCCTGCTTAGCGTCACTCGCTCATCAGATTGCGCAGCACGTACTGCAGGATGCCACCATTGCGGTAATAGTCGGCTTCGCCAGGCGTGTCGATGCGCACCACGGCTTCGAACTCGGTCTTCGAGCCGTCCTTGTGCGTCGCCTCGACGTGCACGGTCTTCGGCGTCACGCCCTGATTGAGCGCGTCGATCCCGGTGATTGAGTAGACCTCGGTGCCGTTCAGGCCAAGCGATTCCGCCGATTCGCCTTCGGGGAACTGCAACGGCAGCACGCCCATGCCGATGAGGTTGGAACGGTGGATGCGCTCGAAGCTTTCGACGATGACGGCCTTGACACCGAGCATCGCGGTACCCTTCGCCGCCCAGTCGCGCGAGGAGCCGGTGCCGTATTCCTTGCCGCCGATGACGACGAGCGGCGTGCCGTTCGCGATGTAGTCGCGTGAGGCCTCGTAGATCGTCGTCGGCTTCATCGCCAGGAAGTCGTAGGTGTAGCCACCCGGCTTGATCTCCTCGCCCACCGACGCGAGCAGCATGTTGCGCAGGCGGATGTTGCCGAACGTGCCGCGTACCATGACTTCGTGGTTGCCACGGCGCGAACCATACGAATTGAAGTTCTTCGGCTGCACGCCATGCTCCACAAGGTATTCGCCCGCGGGGCTCGTCGCCTTGAACGCGCCGGCCGGCGAGATGTGATCGGTCGTGACCGAGTCGCCGAGGAACGCGAGCACGCGTGCGTCGCGGATGTCCTCGACCGGGGCCGGCTCGGCGCCCATGCCGTCGAAGAACGTCTGCTTGCGCACATACGTCGACTCCGGATCCCATGCGAACAGTTCGCCTTCGGGCACGTCAAGGCCCTTCCAGCGCGCGTCGCCTTCGAACACCGAAGCGTAGTCGTTGAGGAACATCTCACGGCTCACATTGCCGCTCACCACCTGCTCGACCTCGTCGTTCGTGGGCCAGATGTCCTTGAGGTACACCGGCTTGCCTTCCGGGTCGGTGCCCAGCGGCTCCGTCTCGAAGTCGAAGTCCATCGTGCCGGCGAGCGCGTAGGCGATGACGAGCGGCGGTGAGGCGAGGTAGTTCATCTTGACGTCCGGGCTGATGCGGCCTTCGAAGTTGCGGTTGCCCGACAGCACTGCCGTCACCGTGAGGTCGTTCGCGTTGATCGCTTCGGAGATCTCCGGCAGCAGCGGCCCGGAGTTGCCGATGCACGTGGCGCAGCCGAAGCCGACGAGCTGGTAGCCGAGGCGGTCGAGGTCCTCCTGCAGGCCAGCCTGCTTCAAGTAGTCGGCCACGACCTGCGATCCCGGGGCGAGCGAGGTCTTGACCCATGGCTTGGGCTTGAGGCCCTTCGCCACGGCATTGCGCGCGATGAGGCCGGCCGCGATCATGACCGAGGGGTTCGAGGTGTTGGTGCACGAGGTGATCGAGGCGATTGCCACGTCGCCGTTCTGGATGTCGAAATCGCCACGGAAATCGGTCGAGACGTGCACGGGG
Source organism: Bifidobacterium pseudolongum subsp. globosum (assembly GCF_004155535.1). Taxonomy (GTDB): domain Bacteria; phylum Actinomycetota; class Actinomycetes; order Actinomycetales; family Bifidobacteriaceae; genus Bifidobacterium; species Bifidobacterium pseudolongum_C. Next base: position 51,455 of record NZ_RYUH01000011.1, read on the forward strand.
TTGCCGTTCGTCTTCTCGGTCACATAGCCGGGCAGTGTCTCTTCGAACGTCGTCTTCGCATGGTTGAGCTCGATGCGGTCCTGCGGGCGCTTCGGGCCGGCGATCGACGGCACGACCGTCGACAGGTCGAGCTCGAGGTATTCGGAGTACTGCGGCTCCACATACTGCGGGTCGTTGACGTCGTGCCACAGCTTGTTCGCCTTCGCATACGCCTCGACGAGCGCCACCTGCTCGTCGGAACGGCCGGTCAGGCGCAGGTAGTCGAGCGTGACGTTATCAATCGGGAAGATGCCGCACGTCGAGCCGAACTCCGGGCTCATGTTGCCGATCGTCGCGCGGTTGGCGAGCGGGACGGACGCGATGCCTTCGCCGTAGAACTCGACGAACTTGCCGACGACGCCGTGCTGGCGCAGCATGTCGGTGATGGTGAGCACCACATCGGTCGCCGTGACGCCTTCGGGGATCGCCCCCTTGAGCTTGAAGCCGACGACGCGCGGCACGAGCATCGAGATCGGCTGGCCGAGCATGGCGGCCTCGGCTTCGATGCCGCCGACGCCCCAGCCGAGCACACCGAGGCCGTTGACGGTCGTGGTGTGCGAGTCGGTGCCGACGCACGAATCGAGGTACGCGAGCGTCTTGCCGTCGGCGGCGGCCTTGCGCATGACGACCTGGGCGAGGTATTCGATGTTGACCTGGTGGATGATGCCGGTTCCTGGCGGCACCACGCGGAAGTTCTCGAAGGCCTGCTGGCCCCAGCGCAGGAACTGGTAGCGTTCGCCGTTGCGCTCGTATTCGATGTCCATGTTGATCTGCACGGCGTCATCCACACCGTAGGCGTCGATCTGCACGGAATGGTCGATGATCATGTCGGACTGCACCTGCGGGTTGATCACCTCGGGGTTGCCGCCGAGCTCCTTGACGGCGTCGCGCATCGTGGCCAGGTCGACGACGCACGGCACGCCGGTGAAGTCCTGCATGACGACGCGCGACGGCGTGAACTGGATCTCATGGCTTGGATCGGCTGCAGGGTCCCAATCGAGCAGCGTCTTCACGTGCTCGTCGGTGATGTTGGCGCCGTCCTCGTTGCGCACAAGGTTCTCGACGAGCACCTTGAGCGAATAAGGAAGGTGGTCAATGCCCTCAAGGTCGGCGATGCTGTAGTAGTCGTACGACTGCTCCCCGACGTTGAGGACGTCCAGCTGGTCGTCGCGCATGGACATGGGTTTCCTCCGAACGTGTTGTGGAACTGGTGATTGGCTCACACGATACCGTGTGCATGTTTCAGCGCTTCGATATGCGCTTGTATTGTGAGATGACCGAACGCATGGTCACGGGCAGGAACTTGGGGAACAGCCACACACTGAGCGCGAAGAGCAGCGTGGCGATCACGATCTGCACACCAAGCGCGAGCAGGCCCTTGCCGCCCGGCAGCTGGAATGCGAAGAAATGCGCAACGAACGGGATGCACATGCCGATCACACCCGCCGCCGCGAACGCCGCGACGAGCCAGCCGCGCCACGAGTTGAGTGGCGTCGCCACGCGCGCGAGCACGTAGATGCCCATCACGAAGAGCACCGTGGCGCACATCGACCGCCACAGCAGCTGGTACTGCGCCGAGCCGTCGACGTTCCACCCCATGAGCTTCGGCACGAACCATGCGGACAGCAGCACCGAGAGCGCCGTCGCGATGCCGCACGGCACCGAGAACGCGAAGACGCGGCGCAGGAACCCGGGAATGTAGCGGCGCGTGTTCGGCGCGAGCGCGAGCAGGAACGCCGGGGCGCCGATCGTCAACGCGCCGATGTAGCTGATGTGCCGCGGCAGATACGGGAACGGGATCATGCTGAGCACGACACCGAACGAGATCAGCGCCGAGTAGACGGTCTTCGTCAGGAACAGGCTCGCGACGCGCTCCATGTTCGCCATGACCTGGCGTCCGCGCGCCACGACGTCGGGCAGATGCGAGAATTTCGAGTCGACGAGCACGACTTCGGCCACCGCTTTCGTCGCCGGCGCCGCGTTGCCCATCGCGATGCCCAGATCGGCCTCCTTGATCGCGAGCGCATCATTGACGCCGTCGCCGGTCATCGCCACCACGTGCTTCTGCGTGTGCAGCGCCTGTACAATCGCCTTCTTCTGTTCGGGCAGCACGCGACCGAGCACGTCGACGTTCTCGAGCACGCGCGCCAGCCCATCGACGTCCTGCGGCAGTTCGCGCGCATCCATGGCCACCGGCTTACGGTCGCCGGTGAGCTTGACCTTACCGGCGATTGCGCCGACCGTCACCGGGTTGTCGCCGGAGATGACGCGGCAGCGCACGCCCTGTTCACGGAACCACGCGAGCGTCGGCTCCGCGTCGTCACGGATATGCTCGGAGCACAGCACGATCGCCACGGGCTGCGCGCCCGCCTCGAGCTTCGGGTCGGTCTCGAAATCGGCGGGGACTTCGCCGGCGGCGTGCGCGATGAGCAGCACGCGCATGCCGTTGTTCGCGTAGTCGTTGACTTGCTTGAGCACGTCCGGGTACTGGTTCGCGAATCCGGCGAGCAGCACTTCCGGCGCGCCCATGTACCACACGCCGCCCTGGCCCGCTTCGGGCTCGTCGTGGAACGCGACCGCGCTCCATTTGCGCGCGCTCGAGAACGGCACGCGTTCGAGCTGCGCGCTGCCGGTGAATCCCTGCTTGCCGAGCCCCGCGAGCACGGCACGGCCGGTGCCGTTCGGGCTTTCCTCGTTCGCCAGGTCGTAGAGCGCCTGCATCGCCTGCTGCTTGCTGGCGCAGGCAGGCAGTGCGATGAAGTCGTCGTAGACGATGCCGCCGTCGGTGATCGTGCCGGTCTTGTCGAGGTTGAGGCAGTCGACGCGCGCGAGCGTCTCCACCGAGTCGAGGTCCTGCACAAGCGTGTTCTTGCGCGCGAGCCTGATCGCCGCGAGCGCGAAGTTGAGCGAGGTGAGCAGCACGAGGCCTTCCGGCACCATGCCCACCACGCCGGCGACCGACGAGACGACCGCCTGCCGCCATGCGCCGCTCGCGATGGCCGCGGACCAGCCGCCGACGGTCTTCATCTGTGTGAGGATGAGCAGGATGCACAGCGGCACCACGAGGAACGTCATGAACTTGAGGATCGTGTTGATGCCCTTGTTGAGGTCGGAGACGTTCTTCTTGTACACCTTCGCCTGCGCGGTGAGTGTGGCGGCGTAGCTGTGCGCGCCGACCGCGGTCACGTGTACGAGCGCCATGCCGGACACTGCGGTCGAGCCGGAGTAGACGGTGTCGCCCTCCTTCTTGCGCACGGTGCGCGATTCGCCGGTGATCATCGACTCGTCGAGTTCGAGCCCCCACGTCTGCACGATCGTGGCGTCCGCGGGCACCTGCTCCCCCGACCGCAGCCACATGAAGTCGCCGAGCACAATGTCGTTGTGCGAAACCTCCACGTCGTTGCCGTCGCGGCGCACGAGGTAATCAGAGGCGACGAGGATCGACAGTTTGTCGAGCGTGTACTTTGCGCGCAGCTCGGTGACGATGCCGATGCCCGTGTTGATGATGATGACGAACCCGAAGACGGCGTCCTTCCATGACCCGGCGATGAGCACCATGACCATGGCGGTGAGGATGATGCCGTTGAACAGCGTGAACACGTTCGCACGCACGATGTCGGCAAGTGAGCGCGACGTCGACGATGTGACGGCGTTCGTCTGTCCACGTTCGATGCGGTCCTCGACTTGCGCCGCCGTCAATCCCCGCTCGGACACATCCGGCATCTTCGGTTGCACGGCCGTTGCCGCATTCGTCGTTTCGCTCATGCGCGCCAGTCTACTCGACCGTGTGCACCCGCCGTTGTATGCTCCGCCAGCCAGTGGCTGCGCTCACTTCGTGAAGACGGCGACCGTCTCCACATGGTGCGTCATCGGGTAGATGTCGAACGCGGCGATCGAATGGAGCGCATATCCATGCTGGGTGAGCGTCGCCGTGTCACGCGCGAGCGACGCCGGGTCGCACGCGATGTACACGACGATCGGCGCGCCGGAGTTCGCGATCTTCGTGCACACCTTCGCCTTCGCGCCCGCGCGCGGCGGGTCGAGGACGACGATGTCGGGGTGCGCGCGCTGCGGATCGATGTCTTTCTCGAGCGTCTTGAGCACGTCGCCGCACAACGCCTGCACCGTGTGGATGCCCGCGCTCTTGAGGTTCCTGCGGGCGTTCGCGACCGCCGTCTTCGCGCCTTCGACGCTGACGAGCTTCGCATGCTCGTCGATCAGGGTCGCGAGCGGCAGCGTGAACAGGCCGGATCCCGCATACAGGTCCCAGATCACCAGATTGCGGCCGTTGCGGGGCGCGCGGCCGCCAAGGACTTCGCGGATCTGGTCGATGACGTACTGCGGCAGCACCTGCGGTGCCTCGCGGTGCATCTGCCAGAAGCCGGCGGCGTCCACCGTGTAGTCGAAGGCGTGGCCGTCCACCGTGATCCGCTCGGTCAGGCTGCGGCTGCCGTGGCGCACCTTGCCGTCGACGATGATGGCGTAGTTCCTGCCGATGGCACGGCGCAGCGCAGCCCCATCCGCGATGTCCGCGGCGTCCACGCGCGGCTCGGGAACGGCGATGCGCACCTGCGCGTTGGCGGGTAGCGCGCCGCCCCACACGTCGTTCATCGCGGCCGCTTCGAGCACGGCGCGCGTCGCGAGCGGCATCGTGTCGATCGGCACGCGTACGTGGCTGCCACGGCGGTGCATCGACGGCCGTCCCTCATCGTCGGTGATCATCTCGATGCGCGTGCGCCAGTGCAGCCCCTGTGCGTCTTCGTCGCCGGGCATGGCGTAGACGGGGATCTCGTCGAGCTCCACATGGCCGAGCCGGCGCATCACGTCCATGACCGCGGCTTCCTTCCACCGTTCCTGACCTTCGAGCGACACATGGATGAGGTCGGCGCCACCGACGCCGCCGCCCATCGCGAGCGGTCCGGCGAGCGGCCAGCTCGGCGTCACACGGTCCGGGCTCGCCTCGAGCACCTCGACGACTTCGCCGGTCCAGAACCGGTCGCTCCTGTCGGTCGGCTCGTCGAGCACGATCCTCACGCGCTCGCCCGGCAGTGCGAACCGCACAAAGACGACGCGCCCGTCGATGTGTGCGACGCACCTGCCCTGATCCGCGTATCGTTCGATCTGTACCGTGGCTTCCATACCCGTTCCTGTCTGTTGTCGTGTGTCTATTCGGTGGCGGTGATCGTCGTAACCATCATCTCGCGGTCGTGCGGCTCGTCGCGGATCACCGTGTCGGCGGCCTTGGCGAGCGGCACCGCATCCATCATGCGGTCGTTGACGCGGAACACCGCGGCATACAGCAGTGGGTCGTGGGGCTCGCCCTCCGGATTGAGCAACACGACCGGAATGCCGCTTTCACGCGCCTTGCCGAGCGTCTGGCTCCACGCGCCCTCTTCCCCCTCGGTGAAATCACTGATCATGATGAGGTTGACGCGTCGTGCCACCGCGTCGAGCACCGCTTGGCGCGCCGTGGCGCCCGGGTCGTCGAGGCCTGCCGTGGCCGTGTAGACGACGTCGAAGTCATCGTCCGCATCCAGCGCATTCACTGCAAGTGTGTCCGCATTGGATGCGTGCGGCGATCCGATCAGCGCGATCGTCGTGCGTGCACCCGGCACGTTGTCATGCGCCGGCGCCTGCTCCTGCTGTGTGTCGCCGACGGCTGCGCCGCGCGGTGTGCATGCGGCGAGGCCGAATACGGCGAGCGCGCAGCACACGCCCACCGCCAGCTTGAGAAGGATTCCGTTGCCCATGGTGTATCTTGTGCCTTTGCTCATGTGCTCATTGCGCGCTGTTCGACGCGTGGGGATGTTCTGCAATCTCTTCGAGCTGCGCGCGTTCACGCATCTTGTGGCGGTGCATCGGCGTCGCCACAATCAGATAGGTGACCCAGATGGCCAGTGCCCAGAACGGCAGGCCCATCAGCAGGCGTGCGGTGCCGAGCCAGCCCACGTGGTTCGTCATGTACAGCGGCACCTGCACCACGAGGCGCAATGCGAACACACCGAGCCACAGCCACGTGGCGATCGTGTAGGCCTTCACGAGCCCTTTGTCGGAACGCCAGCCGTCGAGCCACTGTCTGAAGTGTTCAGTGGGCAGCGAGCGGATGAATTCGATGAGGAACCCGAGCGCCGGCACATGCACGGCGAGCGAGACGAGCAACAGCACGATGTAGGCGGCGTTCGTGAGGAACCCGTACATGTAGTAATCGCGCGCCTCACCGGTACGCCATGCCCAGATCAGACAGATCGCGACCGCCGCCAAGCCACTGAGCGCACCCATGACCGATTGGCGTTGGCACAGCCGCACCACTACCTGCAGCACGGCGAGCGCCGCGGACATGATGATCGTGAGCTGCAGATTCGACGTGACGACGAACATGACGACGAAGAGGAAGCCCGGCAGCATGGATTCCACCACGCCGCGCGGGCCGCCGATGGCCGTGATGACCGAGAAATCGTCGTCGCCGGCCTGTGCGAGCGCGCCGAGTCCGGTGCGTTTGCGGTCGTTGCCCATCAACGCAGTTCCGAGAACATCGGTCCGCGCGACAGTGTCGTCTTCGTCTCCGTCTCTTGGTCGGAGTTGAACGGACCTTCCGGCTTGCTAGGCAGCTGTGCGCCCTCGCCGTCCTGCTGTGCGGCGTCACGCTCGCGGCGCTCGTTCGGTGTGAGCGGCGGTGCCATCGGGATCAGATCGCGCGGGGCGAGCGGCTCCTCGCCGCGGTCCACGACGATGTCGGAGAAGAAGCGGTTGAGGATCTCCGCTTCCGGCGACTTGGGGTCCTCGGCCGCGGGGCCCGAGAAGATGCCGCGCAGCATCCAACGCGGGCCGTCCACACCCACGATGCGCGTGGTGTGCACCTTGCCGTTGTCGAGCTTGACGGGCAGTTCGATCTCGGCTCCGAAAATGCCGGGCACTTCCTTGGCGTTGGCGTTGCCTTCGAGCAGGTCCTCGCGCACGTCGTCCCACAGGCCGAGCGTCTTCGGCGCGGCGAACGCCTCAAGCTCAAGGCTCGACCGCCCGATCGTCACCGTCGCGCCGAGCAGCGTGTTGTCCGCACGGCTCGCCTTGATGCGCAGCTGGATGCCACGCACGAACGGGATGTAGAACGCGCCGAGCGACATGTATTCGTCGAAATCAGGGGCGTTGTCCTCGTCGATGTCCCACGGGCCGTACTCTTCGCCGCGGCCCTCGTATGTCATGCTCGTCTCTTCGGGGATCTGCCCCGTCATGCGCTCGCCAGCCGCGGCATCATCGCCCTGCTGAGATTCGTTGTCGATCCGGACGTCTTCCTTCGCCATGTCTTCGGTCTGCGAGGCGATGGCCTCGGCCTCACGGTTTTTCTTCTTCTTGCCGAACCCGAACAGTCCCATATATCCTCATTTCGTTGCGGGCCGCCGGCGGCGCGCATGGCCACCGGCAGCCCATTGGCAATAGTCAATCACTACTTCCAGTTCAGTATAGGGCGCATGAGTGATTGCATGGAACGCCGCGCCCGGTTACTGCACCAAACATCCATGGCCTGCATGCGCGGTCTTGTGCGTCAGACGTCGTACGTGATGGTCAGCGGCGCATGGTCGGACCACCGCTTGAACCATTCCTCGGCGCGGTCCACACGGAATCCCCGTGCGGTGAGCGCAAGCTCGGGCGTGGCGAACTGGTAGTCGAGGCGCCAGCCGGCGTCGTTGTCGAAGGCACGGCCGCGCTGGCTCCACCACGTATACGGCCCTTGGATGTCGCCGGCAAGGTCGCGCATCACGTCCACATACTCCATTTGTCCGATCCAGCGGTCCATGTAGGCGCGCTCCTCGGGCAGGAAGCCGTGCGTGGTGATGTTGGCCTTCGCGTTCTTCAGGTCGATCGGCGTGTGCGCGATGTTGAAGTCGCCGCAGATCACCGCCTGGTTGCCGCCGGACGCCGCGATGTCCTGCAGTTCACGCATGCGTTCGGTCATCGCGTCAAGGAAGCGGTATTTCTGCACTTCCTTGATGTCGTCACCGTCGCCGCCCGCGTGCACATACACGCACACCACGGTGATCTCGTACCCCTGCGGAGTGTGCACGTCGGCCTCCACCCAGCGCCCCGAGTCCACGTCTTCGTCAAGCCCCGGCAACCCGATGCGCGTGCGTTCCACGGGGCGGTCGGTGACAAGGCCCACACCCGCGCGCCCCTTGATCCGGCACACGTCGTCCACGGCGGCCAGGTCGTCGGGCGTGGCGATGCGCCCCTGCTCCACATAGGTCGCGCCGAAGTCCTGGAACATCGCGTCAAGGATCTCCTGCGGCGCACGCGTCTCCTGCATGCACCAGATGTCGGGCGTGTTGCGGGCGAGCCATTTGCTCACCCCTTTGCGTTTGGCGGCGCGGATGCCGTTGAGGTTCGCGGTGGTGATTGTGAGTGTCATGCTTTAGAGCCTACCAGTGCGCCGGATCCACCACTCCCGTTCATGCGTGGTGAACGCACTGACAATGGTGGGCGGGTCTCGTGGAAGGTCGTCCTTCCACGAGACCCGCCCCTTCCCATCAGTCCAGATTGAGGCCGAGCTCGAGCTTGCCGCCCGGGATCGCGTCGAGCAGGTCGCGTGTGTACTGCTGCTGCGGGTGCAGGAATACCTCGTCGGTGGTGCCGTGTTCCACGAGCTTGCCATGCTGCATAACGACCACATCGTCGGCGATCTGGCGCACGACCGCGAGGTCGTGCGTGATGAACAGGTAGCTCAGGCCGTTCTTGGCCTGCAGATCGTTGAGCAGATGGAGCACCTGGTCCTGCACAAGCACGTCGAGTGCAGACACGGCCTCATCGCAGACGATGACATCCGGATTGAGCGCCATCGCGCGCGCGATCGCGATGCGCTGGCGCTGTCCGCCCGAAAGCTCGTTCGGGTAGCGCCGCATGACCGACTCCGGCAGCTCCACAAGGTCGAGCAACTCACGCACACGCGCGGCACGGCTCTTCTTGTCACCGATCTTGTGGATGCGCAGCGGCTCCTCGATGGAACGGAAGATCGAATACATCGGGTCGAGCGAACCGTAGGGGTTCTGGAACACCGGCTGCACATGGCGGCGGAAGTCAAGCAGGCTCTTGCCCTTGAACTGTGCGATGTCGCTGCCGTTGTACGTGACGGTGCCGCTTGTGGGCTCAAGCAGCTTGAGCACCATGTTCGACACAGTGGACTTACCGGAACCGGATTCGCCCACAATCGCCAGCGTGGTGCCGCGCTTGACCTTGAAACTCACGTCGTCGACGGCCTTGAACATGTCTTTGGTGCGCGGGAGCTTGAACTCGCGGGTCAGGTGGCTCACCTCGATGATCGTGTCCGCCGTCTCGAGCGACTGCTCATTGACCTTGTGCTCCATGATCGCGGAAGCGTCCTGGCCATGCTCCTCGACCGACACGATGCGCTGCGAGGCGAGCGAAGGCGCCGCGGCCACCAGGCGCTTCGTGTACGGGTGCTGCGGGTGCTGCAGTACCTCAAGCGACGGGCCGGACTCCACTACCTGCCCCTTGTACATGACCACGATGTGCTGGGCGCGTTCGGCCGCCAGACCCAGATCATGGGTGATGAACAGCACGGCGGTACCCAACGAATCGGTCAGGTCCTGCAGATGGTCGAGGATCTTCTTCTGCACCGTCACGTCGAGCGCGCTCGTCGGCTCGTCGGCGATGAGCAGTTCCGGCCGGCAGGCCAGACCGATCGCGATCAGCGCGCGCTGGCGCATGCCGCCGGAGAACTCGTGCGGATACTGGCGTGCGCGCGTGGCGGCATCGGGCAGGCCGGCCTCATCGAGCAGGCCGGCGATGCGGTCCTCCATCGACGAGCCGGTGACGTATTTCTTGGCGATGTACCATGCGTCGTCATCCTTGACGCCGGCCTTGATCAGGTCGTCGGCCACGCGCCAGCGGGTTTCGGAGCCCGGCACCCATTCGGAGCGGAAGTACCCCATCTTCTTCGTGAACGCGTCGCCTTCCACGCCAATGCCCACAAGCGCCTGTTCGGCGGCTTCGAGCAGTTCCGGCAGCTCCTTGGAACCGAGGAACGTCTCGTCGCCTTCGCTCTTGATCTCGATGTCCGCGTTGGCGAGCGCCTTGGCCAGATCGGAGCGCTTTTCGTGCGAGACGTCCATGTTGTTGGCCACAAGCGCCTCTTTGACCTGCGTGCCGATGCGCCACACCGGATTGAGGTTGCTCATCGGGTCCTGCGGCACAAGGCCCATCTTGGAGCCGCGCACGTTCACGAACTCTTTTTGCGTGTAGTGCGAGATCTCGGTGCCGTTGAGCTTGATGGAGCCGCCCACGACCTTACCGGTGCCCGGCAGCAGGCCCAGGCACGCCATGGCGGACGTGGATTTGCCGGAGCCGGATTCGCCCACGATGGCCACCCACTGGCCCGGGTAGACGCTGAACGAGGAGTCGCGCACCGCATGCACGGCGCGGCCGTCGTCGGTCGTGAAGTCCACCTGCAGGTCCTTGACCTCGAGAAGCGGCCCTTCGGCGCGCTGCAGCTGGTCGAGTTTATCGTCGATATTCGTTTGCTCACTCATTTGCTTAACCTCGCGAAGCTCACGCCGTACGGCTCTTGGGATCAAGGGCGTCCTTGACGGCATCGCCCATCATGATGAACGCCAACACGGTGACCGCCAATGCCACGGACGGGTAGAACAGCACCATCGGGTCGGTGCGCAGAATCGACTGCGCGTTCGAGATGTCGCCGCCCCAGCTGACCGTCGTCGATGGCAGACCGATGCCAAGGAAGCTCAGTGTGGCTTCGGAGACGATGTACGAACCGAGCGACGTGGTGGCGATGACGATGATCGGCGCAAGCGAGTTGGGCAGGATATGGCGGAACAGGTTGCGCATCGGGGTGGAGCCCAGTGCGGTGGACGCCGTGTTGAATTCGAGGTTCTTCGACGAAAGCACGGCGCCGCGGGCGATGCGCGCGGTGGAGACCCAGCCGAAGAGCGCGAGCACGAGCACGACCTTCCAGATCGAGGTGACGGTGCGGAACATCTGCAGCACCACGATCGCGCCGAGCAGCATCGGGATGGCCATGAAGATGTCGACGATGCGGCTGAGCACCGCGTCGATCCAGCCGCCGCAGAAACCGGCGATGGCGCCGATGAGCGTGCCGACCGCCACGACGATGAGGGTGGAGAGAATGCCGACGCTCAGCGATGTGCGTGTGCCGTAGATGACACGCGCGTACACGTCACAGCCCTGCATGTCGAATCCGAAGGGGTGCCCCGGGCGTGCGGGCTCAAGCGAATCGTCGAGCGTGCAGTAGTTCGGGTCGGTCTTGGTGAAGACGCCCGGGAAGAGCGCCACGAAGATGATGAACACGATGAGGATCGCCGAGATGATGAACAGCGGGTTCCTGCGCAGCGTGCGCCACGCGTCGGACCACATGCTTGTGGCCGGTGCGGATTCGTCGACCGTGTCCACCGTCTGCAGCGGCGTCTCTTCGAGCGGGGCGACGTAACGCTCCTGCCCCGGAAGCGTTGTATTGATGTCTGTCATGTGCAATACCCCTTTACTCACGCGTACCTGATGCGCGGATCAAGTGCCGCATACAGCATGTCGACAAGCAGGTTGCACACCACGAACACGAGCGTGAGCAGTGTGACGACCGAGACGACCATGTTGGCTTCGCCCTTGAGGATGCTCTGGTAGGTCAGGAAACCGATGCCGTGGATGTTGAAGATCTGTTCGGTGATCATGGCGCCGCCCATCAGCGCGCCAAGGTCCTGGCCCAGATAGGTGACGACCGGGATCATCGAATTGCGCAGAATGTGGCGGAAGATGACCGAACGGTTGCTCATGCCCTTGGCGCGCGCCGTGCGCACATAGTCGAGCGAGACGTTCGACGAGACCTCGGAACGGGCCAGGCGGATGATGTAGGCCATCGAGACCGATCCCAGCACCATCGCCGGCATCAGCAGGTCGAAGAAGCCCGGGTTCGAGCCCGCCGTGACCGGCAGGATGCTCCATTTGACGCCTAGGAAATACTGGCCCAGGAAGCCGGTGACGAATGTCGGCACCGAGATGAGCAGCAGCGAGACGATCAGGATCACCGAGTCATACCACTTGCCCTTCTTGAGGCCCGAGATGACACCAAACACACATCCGAAGATGGCTTCGAAGCAGAATGCCATGAGCGCGAGCTTGATCGTCACGGGGAACGCGCGACTGATCTCGTCGATGACCGGCTGCCCGGAGAAGGTGTTGCCGAAGTCGAGTGTGAAGGCGTTCTTCAGGAACAGCAGATACTGCACCAGGAATGGCTTGTCCAAATTGTATTCCGCGCGGATCTGGGCGGCGACGGATTCATTGACAGGCTTGTCTCCGAACATCGCCTTGACCGGATCGCCCGGCAACGCGAAGACCAGCGCATACACCAACAGTGTCGTACCAAGAACCACAGGGATCATCTGCAGAATGCGTCGCAGAAGATATTTGCCCATCGGTTTCTCCTTATTCCTCTTGACCCCGTTCGGCCACGGCGGCGTGCGCGGTCGGCGCGGCTGCCGTCCATGGGGTCCACAAGTACCCAGCAAGTCTACCGCATGCGCTGACTTAGCGTTCAGCTCATGCATCAATCATCACAAAGGCCCCGCAATCATTGACGATTGCGGGGCCTTGCCATGGAACGGTTTGTTCAGCGTTTCACTGCGAGCGCCGTCTCACTTGGAGAGGTTCTCGTAGATTGGCTGGTTCTGCCAGTCCATCTCGAAGTTCTTGATGCCCTTGGCGGCCACGCCGTTGGCGTTCGAGTAGTACAGCGGAATCGCAGGGAGCTGCTCGAGCAGGATCTCCTCGGCCTGCTGGTACAGCTTGTTCTGCTCATCGGCGCTCGGCGAGGACGCCGCCTTGGAGAGCAGCTCGTCGACTTCGGCGTTCTTGTAGTCGCCGTCGTTGGAACCGTGGCCATCGGCCGCGTCCGAATCGTACAGCTGGTACAGGTAGTTCTCCGGCGACGGGTAATCCGGCTGCCAACCGGTGCGGAACGCGCCTTCGATCTTGCGCTGCGAGACGGCGTCGCGGAACTCCTGGAAGGTCGGCATGGGGTTGGTGGCCACATCGATGCCAAGGGTGTTCTTCACGGAGTTGACGATGGCGTCGTAGATCGGCTTCGCGCCGCCGTCGGCGTTGAACGAGAAGGTGAGCTTGCCGTCATACTTGGAGATGGCGTCGGCCTTCGCCCACAGTTCCTTGGCCTTCGACTCGTTGTACTTGAGGTTGTCGGAGCCCTTGAGGTCATCGGAATACCCCGGGATCACAGGCGCGATGAAGTCGGTGGCCGGCGTGCCCACGCCATTGAGCACCTTGGAGACGATGTTCTCACGGTTGATGGCCATGGAGAGGGCCTGACGGCGCAGCTGGCCTTCCTCGGTGCTGGTCTCCCAGTGCTTGAGGCCCGCGGGGATGGTGAAGGTCTGGATCACGGAACCGGCCTTGTTGTAGGCCTCGACCTTGGAATCGGATTCGAAGGTCTTGGTGGCGGAAGCGGGGACGGTGTCCATCACGTCGAGGTTGCCCGCCTGCACGTCGGCATAGGCGGCATCGGTGTCGGTGTAGATCTTGAAGGTGACGCCGTCGTTCTTCGGCTTATCCTCACCCTTGTAATCGCCGTTCTTGGTGAGCACGATCTGGGAATTGTGGTCCCACTTGTCGAGCTTGTACATGCCGTTGCCCACCGGCTTTTCGCCGAAGGCCTTCGGATCCTTGTAGAAGGACTCCGGCAGCGGGGCGAACGCCAGGTAGCCGACCATGATCGGGAACACCGAGTTCGGGGAGTTCAGATCGACGGTGAAGGTCTTGTCGTCCTGCACCTTGAGGCCCTCGAGCTGCTCGTCGCCCTTGAGCGAATCGGCGTCCTGCAGCTTGTCGTAGCCCTTGATGGAGCTGAAGAACGACGAGCACTTCTGCGCGTTCTTCGCGTTGGCCGTGTAGCTCCACGACTTGGTGAAGGACTCGGCGGTCACCGGGGTGCCGTCCGTGAACTTCCATCCGTCCTTGAGCTTGATGGTGTACTGGGTGGCGTCCTTGTTCGGCTCGATCGAGTCGGCCACTTCCATCTTGGTCTCGCCCTTGGAGTCGTAACGCACCAGGTTCGCGAACAGCAGCTGGCCCACCTTGCCGCCGCCGGTCTCGTTGGTGTCTCCCGGGATGAGCGCGTTCTGCGGCTCGGAGTTGAACGCCGTGATGACGTTGCCCGCCGAGGCAGTAGAGCCGGATCCGCCACAGCCACTGAGCAGCATGCCGAGCGTACATACGCCGGCAGCGATCGCCATGACCTTCTTCTTCATGTTGTACTCCTGTCCTTGAGGAATGCGGATGGTGTATCCACCAAAGCAATGGGGTTGAACGCGCGCATACGCATATGCGCTCCGTCAACCCCGTTGCTGCATAGCTCACCATTGTGCCACACGGGTATGGCGCGCAGATTTCAACAACGTTTGCAAAACCATGAGCAAAAGAGGTGCTTCTTCACACAACACTCACTGTCATTCCACAACATCATACGAGGTACTGCACGCTATTTACCGGGATTTACGAGGTCGCCGCACACGCCAATATGTCCCGAAAACGATTGCATCCGTCTTCGAGCGCCATGTTCACCCAATGCGAACCTTCACAATTGCGCCACAACCACACCGTGCAGCGACCGCGCTACGCGCGCGGGAACGCCTGCTGGTAGCGAGATTTGAGCTGCTCGATCGACACATGCGTATAGCGCTGCGTCGTCTGCAGCGAGGAATGCCCCAGCATCTCCTGCACCTCGCGCAGGTCCGCTCCCCCGTCGAGCATATGCGTCGCCGCGCTGTGACGCAGCGCATGCGGTGAGATGTCGGGCACACCGGCACGCGCCGCTTCGCGGTGTACGACACCACGGACCACGCGCTGGTCGATGCGCGCGCCACGCGCGCCAAGGAACAGCGCGTTGCCCGAACGCGGCGTCATGAGGCACGGCCTGCCCTGTTCAGTCCATTGTTCGAGCGCATGCTGTGCGGGCACGCCGAACGGCACGACGCGCTGCTTGTCGCCTTTGCCCGTGACGGTGATTGTGCGGTTGCCGTAGTGCACGCTGCCCAGGTCCATCGAGACCAGTTCCGCGACGCGGATGCCCGTCGCGTACAGCACTTCGAGCATCGCGCAGTCGCGCAGTGCGAGCGCGCGTGCATGCGGGTCGTCGTCGCCCCGTGCGGCTTCGGCGTCGGCTTCGTCCATAAGCGCCCCTGCCTGCGTCTCGTTGAGCACGGCGGGCAGCGTCTTCGGCAGTTTCGGCGTCTTGAGCGCGGACGCCGGATTGTGCGTGAGCACACCGTGTTCGAGCGCCCATGCAAAGAACCGGCGTACCGCGATTGTCTTGCGCGCGAGGCTGCTTTTCGAGACGTGGTGCGACTCCTCCCCCATCCACATCCGCAAGTCGGACAACGTCACACCGTCGAGCTCCGTCTTCCCCGATGCCGCGAGCGCGTCGAGGCATTGGAGCACATCGGAACGGTAGGCGGCGACGGTGTGTTCGCTCAATCCTTTCGCCGCGCGCAGATAATCGACGAACCGTTCGACCGTATACTGTGCGTCCATCCGCTCCCCTGTTCTGTCGACGATGCCGTTTCCACCTCTCACTATATCCATCCATATCCACGGCGCATACGTCCTCGGCAGCGCACGCAACTGCTGTGTGCATATCCGCTGCTTCCCACATTGTGAGACGGACGTCGGCGCGGCGGGGAATCGAGAGGTCCCCCAGCATCGTTGCAATGACGCGGATGCAACCGTCGGTTGCGGGCATTCGGGCGTGGTGCAACGCGGCGTTGCCGCCGAGAGTGTGCGCCATCGGGTATAGCTGGAGTCGTCCTTGACGGGCGGCCCCGGTACGGCCGCACGAACGTGGACATTGTGGCAAACCGCACACGCCGATACGGTACGATGCGGTCATGGGCGGTCCGCCCGTTGAAGTTTCGGACACGATGGAGCAGTGACAGCAGTCACGGCTCCATCCAAGAACAGTGACAGCAGTCACGGCTCCATCGAGACGGTTTCGCGGACAATGGGTAACGGAAAAGCACACGGCAGGCGTCTGGCGCGCCGCCGTGCATCGAATCATCACTACCACCAGATCACTGGGAAAGGTTCATATGAGCAGGAAAACCACAGGCGCACCCGCGCCGAGCAATGATCCGATCGTCGCGAAGGCGGTCGATTTATACAAGACCTATGGAGACACCGACAGCCAGGTGACGGCACTCAACCATGTGAGCGTCGACTTCCGCCGCGGCGAACTCACCGCGATTATGGGGCCGTCCGGTTCCGGCAAATCGACCCTGATGCACTGCATGGCCGGCCTTGACGTGCCCACAAGCGGCCAGGTGTTCGTCGAGAACCTCGAGGTCTCGTCGATGAATCAGAAGCAGCTCACGCAATTGCGCCGCAAGGAGATCGGCTTCATCTTCCAGTCGTTCAACCTCGTACCGACACTGACGGCAGAAGAGAACATCCTACTGCCGCTGCAGATCGCGCACCGCCCAATCGACCGCACCTGGTTCAAGAAGGTCGTGGGCGTCGTCGGTCTGGAGAACCGCCTCGACCACCGCCCGAGCCAGCTGTCGGGCGGGCAGCAGCAGCGCGTCGCATGCGCCCGCGCGATGATGGAGCGTCCGAGCGTGATTTTCGCCGATGAGCCGACCGGCAACCTCGATTCGCGCTCAAGCCGCGAAGTGCTCGAGTTCCTGCGCAAATCCGTGCGCGACTACGGACAGTCGATCGTGATGGTCACACACGACCCGCGCGCGGCGAGCTTCGCCGACCGCGTGCTCGTACTGTCGGACGGCTCGATCACACAGGACATGGACCACCCGACCTACGACGACATCCTCACCGTCTTCGCCGAGCACGACGACCCGGACAACAGCCCGGTCGAGGTCGAGTCCGCCAAGGAGGTCTGAGCCAAACGATGTTCCGCATAGGATTACGAGACACGAAGGCGCATTTCCGCCGCTTCATCATGTCGATCATTGCGATCGCGCTCGGCGTCGCGTTCGTCGTCGGCTCGTTCTGTTTCCGCGAGATGCTCAACGACCAGGTCGCGCAGATGATGGGCTCCAACTCGGATGCCGACGTCTATGTGCGCGGCGCGACCGAGCAGAAGAAGGAGAACGGGGGCAGTGTCACCAGCTACAACAGCACCTACAATGAGATCAGCGCCGACATCATCCCCGACATCGAGGAGATCAAGGGCGTGGCAAGCGCCGACGCGACGCATCAGCTAGGCAACGCCGTATTGCTCGACCATAATGGCGACGCGATGACGACGGTCGGCGCGCCGACGCTCGTCATCGGCTTCGATAAGACCGACCCGTGGCGTTCCGTGCATTTCGTCTCGGGCGAATATCCGCAGACGGATGATGAGATCGCGCTGCTGCAGGACACGGCGGACAAGGCCGGGCTCAAGACCGGCGACACGGCGAAGCTCGTCGTCGACGGCGAGGTGCACGAGATGAAAGTCTCCGGCGTCTTCACGTCGCCATCGACACAGCTCGGCGCGATCCTGATCCTCGCCCGCCCGAGCTTCGTCGAGCACACGCTGCAGCAGGAGGGCGAGGACACGTCGAGCGTCCAGTTCATCGGCGTCTACGGCAGCAAGACGACGCCGCTCGACGAGCAGGCGCAGCAGCAGCTCGCCGACCGCATCAACAAGGAGCTGCCGAAGAGCGCCGACGCGCACGCCGTGACCGGCGACTCGGTGCGTGACGACGCGACGAAGAGCATCCAGGACCAGCTCGGCTTCATCCAGCCGCTCATCCTCATCTTCGCGGCGATCGCATTGTTCGTCGGCGCGTTCATCATCGCGAACACATTCACGATGATCGTGCGCGAGTCGATGCGCGGCTACGCGTTGCTGCGCTCGGTCGGCGCCTCGCCGGCCCAGGTGTTCGCAAGCGTGCTCATTCAGGCCGTCATCCTCGGCCTGGTCGGCTCCGGCATCGGCGTATTGCTCGGCTGGGGTCTGCTCGAAGCGATCGCGAAGGGCATGACAAGCGGCGGCATGCCGCTGTCCGGTTCCCCCGCGCCATCGGCGACCGACGTCATCATCGGTGTGGTCGTCGGCGTCGTCGTGACGATCATCGGCGCGACACTGCCCGCCAAAACCGCCGCGACCGCTCCCCCGATCCAGGCGATGAACGAAACGGTCAATCCGGAGAAGCCGGTCAGGACCCGCGGCTGGATCGGCATCGCCATGGTGCTGCTCGGCGCGGCCTTCTGGGTGCTGTGCTACCTCGACGCCGCGAAGACGGTCGACTGGCAGTGGCTCAAGGACCTCGGTTCCGGCTGGACGCTCGGCCTTGGCGCGGCATTCGTCGTCATCGGCGCGATTGTCTGCGCGCCGGCGTTCGTCGCGCCCGCCGCAAAGGTGCTCGGTTGGATCCCATCAAAGATGTTCCCCGTCACCGGCAAGCTCGCGACGCGCAACATCGGCCGCGCGAAGCGCCGCACTGCGAACACGGCCGCCGCGCTGTTCATCGGCGTTGCGATCGTCAGCTGCCTCGGCGTCGTCGCGACGTCGATGAAGACATCGGTGAGCAACCTCGTCGACAACAACGTGAACGCCGACTATGTGGCGATGACGGCGAGCATGACACAGCCGATCTCGACGAAGGCCGTCGACGCGATCGAGGGCACCAAGGGCGTGGGCGCCTCATCGGCCGTGTATATGCTGCCGACCGTGGAGGCGACGAATGCCGAAAAGGACGTCATGACGGCCGCGATCAAGACCGATCTGCTCACGAAGCTCGCACCAATCGAGCAGCAGGACGGCGATGCCGCGAAGGCGATCGAAGACGGCGAAGCTGCGGTCGGCCGCACGGTCGCCGACGACGAGCATTGGAAGATCGGCGACGTGATCGAGCTTGAATCGGAGAACACGTCGGTCGACGAAGAGGCCACGAAGCAGGCGTCCGAAGCGTACCAGAAGCAGGTCGAGTCCCAGGCGGTGGCGTTGCAGCAGGAAGCGCAGCAACTTGCGGCCTCCGGCGACGTCTCCGGCGCGCAGGCCAAGGCGAAGGAGGCCGAGGACGTCGTCAAACAGGCACAGAACGCCGACCCGAAGCAGTTCGTCAAGATGAAGACCGAGACGAAGAAGGAGCAGGTCAGGATCGGCGCGATCATCGACGACTCCCTGTATGCGGACAGCATCTTCGTCTCGGTGCCGACCGCGGAGAAGATCACAAGTGAAGACATGATGATGGTCACGCAGATGTACGTGCAGGCGAAGCCCGGCGCGAACGTCGAACAGCTCGGCAAGGACCTCAAGGAGACCGTGAAGCCGTTCTACACGGTCTCGGTCCTCACGCGCGACGAGTTCAAGTCGTCGATGAGCTCGATGATCAACTCGATGCTCGCGATCATCTACGCGCTGCTCGCGTTGTCGATCATCATCGCGATCTTCGGCATCGTCAACACGTTGGCGCTCAACGTGTCCGAGCGTACGAAGGAGATTGGCCTGCTGCGCGCGATCGGCACGTCGAATGGCCAGGTGCGCGGCATGCTCGCGATCGAGGCGGTCATCCTCTCGGTGTTCGGCACCATCGTCGGCATCGTCGTGGGTGTGGCGGCTGGTGTCGTCATCCGAGCAGCCTACGAGTCACAGGGCATGACGACGTTGACGATTCCGTGGGACCAGCTCGTGCTGTTCCTCATCGTCGCGATCCTCGTCGGCCTCGTGGCGAGCATCTCGCCGGCGCGCCGCGCGCTCAAGCAGCCGGTGCTGGACGCCGTCGCGAGCGAGTAACGGCAACTGTTTTCGCCCCAACGGAAGGAGGGTGCGCCCGTCACCATGGTGACGGGCGCACCCTCCTTCCGTTGTTGTCTGGTCTCCCTAGACCCGCGGAGTCATGCCCTTCGCGCAGGCGATCAACCGGGTCACGTTCGCAGCGCAACGTTCCAGATTCTCCGCACCGCAAGCGAGCGCCTGCCGCAGGCTCTGTGGGCCAGGCACGATGCCGAACACGGCATCGATGCCCTGGCTGTACAGCTCCTCGACGCCACCGCCCACATTCCCGGCGAACGCTACGACCGGGCAATGGGGTGCGGCTTCTTTCACTGCACGGGCCACACCGATCGGCGTTTTGCCGTATTGTGTCTGGCTGTCGATGCCGCCTTCGCCGGTGAAGCACCAATCCGCGCCGGCCGCCAGCGTATTGAGCCCGGTCGCCTCCACCACGAGGGACACGCCCGACTGCATCTGTGCATTGGTGAACGCGAGGAATCCAGCTCCAAGGCCTCCTGCGGCGCCAGCCCCCGGCACGGCCTCCACGTCACGGCCAAGGTCGCGCGCCACAATCGACGCGTAATGGTGCAATGCCGCATCGAGTTCGGCCACCATCAATGCATCGGCGCCTTTCTGGGGGCCGAAGACCGACGACGCACCCTGTGGGCCGGTCAGTGGATTCGTCACGTCGGAGGCCAAGCGGATGCTGGCCGTGGCGATCCGCGGGTCAAGGTCGGAAGCATCAATGGCGGCAAGGTCGGCGAGCGCCGCGCCGCCGAAGGGCAGCTCCCCTCCGTGGGCATCCAGCAGGTGCGCGCCGAGGGCCTGAGCCATCCCCGCACCCCCGTCGTTCGTGGCGGATCCGCCGAGGCCGATGATGAACGCCGTGACACCATGGTCGAGTGCGTCGCGAATGAGCTCGCCCACACCATAGGTTGTGGTGATGCGCGGGTCGCGGGTCGTCTCGTCCACGTAGCCGATGCCACTGGCCGCGGCCATCTCGATGACCGCCGTCCGCCCATCGCCCAGCATGCCATACTGTGCGTGCACCGGCGTGCCCAATGGCCCGGTCACCGTCGCCTCGAGCAATGTGCCGCCGGTCGCGTCCACGAGAGACTGCACCGTGCCCTCGCCACCGTCGGCCATCGGCACGAGCACGCATTCAGCATCCGGCAACACATGGTGCACACCGTGTTCCATTGCCTCAGCCGCCTGCCGTGCGCTCATGCATCCCTTGAAGGAGTCTGGTGCGATCACGATCTTCATGCGACGCCTCCATTGGCATGGCTGACTCGATGGACCGGGCGGTATGATGAGGTGCTGCAGCATAGACCGCCCGATGCCAAGGAGACCCCCATGCGACTTCCCGAGACCATTCCCGCAGGCGCGCGCATTGTGGTGCGCACATACGCCGGGCTCGACCCGCATACCGGCAGACAGCAGTACCGCGACGTCGTGGGCCATGTGCGGGCTTGGGACGGCACGACGCTCGAGATGACGCGCGACGCCGCCGCCAATGGCTCACGGCCTGCACAGGACGTGAGCATCGACGCCGCGAGCATCGCGATTCTCAAGCCGGTGCCCGAGCGTCCGCGGCGCCGTTGAGGCGCCACAGGTTCAGATGGTGGGGTGACGTTCGGCGAGCGCATGGTGCCCCGAGGTGAAGCGCACAATGTATTCACCACGTTTGGCTGACTCGAGGAAGTCACTGCGCCAATGCTCCGGGTGGATGCGCAGCGTGGTGAACACCGTCTCGGTCTCCCCGCTGTTGCGGTTGGCCAGATGCTGCTTGAAGTCGCGGTATGGCTGGCCTTCTGTGAAGAACCGGTGGATGGCGGCCACATCGTCATCACGCAGGGCGTCGGCGAATTCGGTGAGACGGCTGGCCATCTGGCGCAGCAGGACCTCCACGTTCTGGCTGTTCTCCACGACCATCGCGCATGTGCGGTCCGGGTCGGTGAGCGCCACACGCGTCATGTCGCGCCATGATCCCGCCGACAGTTCGGCGGCGATGTTGCGGTCGGGGTCGGCTGTCATCTGATTGATCAGCGCCGTCGAGACGACATGCGGCATATGCGAGATCAGCGAGGCGGCGCGGTCGTGTGTCTCGTCGTCGATGACGATCAGTGAATTCTGCAGGCCGCGCGTGATCAGGCCAGCCACCTGCACGATGCGCCGGTATTCGGTGTGCTCGTCGTAGGTCAGGGCCCACAGCGCATTGTCGAAGATGCCCGGGTTGGCGGCCGTCCAACCGGAACGCTCATTGCCGGTCATCGGGTGTGCGCCCACATAGCAGTCAGTGATGCCTGCGGCGTGCACCTGCTCGCGCACCAAGCCCTTCACGCTGCCCACGTCGGTGAGCGTTGTGCGCGCCGGGTCGATGATCGGCTTGATCGTCTGCAGGATCTTGGGCATCGCGACAAGCGGATTGCACAACACGAGCACATCCGGCTGGGCCTCCACGAGTTCTTCGAGGGTGTCTTTGCACTCAATACCGATGCGCGCCGCAGTCTCATACGGGTGCGCGCGGTGGTTCCATGCACTGACGGCGCAACCCGCGGAACGCAGACGGACCGCGAGCGAACCACCGATGAGCCCGAGGCCGACGATGCCCACGTGCTGCGGGCATTCGATGCCGTCTGCGGCGATCGCCGGCAATGTGGACGTGACTTCAACCGGGGCTGCCGCCGGTGGTGTAGGGGTGTGTGCTTCTACCACAGCAGTTCCTTTCTCATGGACGCATCGCCTTGCCATGCCTCCTGCAAGGTTCCTGCATTGCATCGTACGCCCCCTTGTGGAAGCATCCATTCATCCACGGGCGGATGCGGGCGTTCTTGGCGCGGGTAGACGGCGAGTGTCTTGAGCCAGTCGCCGTGCTCCGCTATCTCGATGAGCGTTTCACGGAAACGCGGTTCCCACGGCGCCGCATCGAGGGTCACGATGAAACTGTAGGTGCCATCGTGCCCCTTGATCGGCCTAGAGATGAAACTCGTCATGTTGAGTCCCGCGTCACGCACCACGTCGAGCAGATCGGCGAGCACGCCCGGGCCAGTGGCCAGGGGGATGAACGTGAGGATCGATTCGAATTCGCGCACACCGCGCTCCCGTGCCCCGGCGAGCAGGCGTTGCACACGGTCGCGGGGGGCGACGACGAGGAATTCGGTGCGGGCGCCGGTGAAGTCCTCGACATGTGCGGCCACACGTTCCAATCCGTAGAGCTCCCCACAGATGGACGGGCCAAGGCCCACCTCACCCTCGCGTAGGTCGCGGCAGGCGGCGGCATTCGACGACGCGGGCACGGCGCGCATGCCGTAGCGGTCCGCAAAGGCGCGACATTGCGCCAAACCGTGCGGGTGGGCGGTGACGACGGAGCAGGATTCGAGGATGTGGTCACGATCCTGCGCGTGCTGCGCGGTCGCGGCGGTCACGAATGCGTCGAACGTCACATCCACACCGACACGCATGAACGCGGCCACGTCAGTGGCGTCGATCATCATGTCGAGATTCGGCACCACGTAGCCTTCCACATTGTTTTCCCAGGCGATCACGCCCAGCCCCTCGCCGGCTGCCACATGGCGCAGGATCTGCGGCACGTCGGCGCACGCATGCAACCGTGCGTCATGCTCGCCGTGGCTTGCAAGACCTTCAGCCGCAGCGATCGCCGCCTGATGAGTGAATGTGCCTTCGGGGCCCAGATAATATACGTCGGTCATTGGCGCTTCCTGTCCGGAATCGTGAACCAGCGCGCGGGCAGGAACAGCATGATCGCCTGCAGCAGAATCGAGCCATACAGCCAGATCACGCCGCAATACAGGCTGAGCCACGGCAGGGTAGAATCGTGGAAGCCCACAATGACCGCGTCACCGTTGGGCCAACCCTGGGCGATCATATAGATCAGCAATGTGGAGCACAGCATGTGCACGGCGAATCCGGTGATGCCACCGCGCGAGCGCGCGCACCACGCCGACATGCCAAGCAATGCGAACGCGATCACCAGACCGATCGGCATGTTGTACGCGGCGCCGATGCGCGAGGCGAATGTGGCGACGAGGGCCGATCCCAACGCCGAAAAGACGGTGATGAGGGTGCGCACCGGTGCGCTGCGGCGATGCGACCACGGTTGGCTCGTGTCCTGCTGCTGTGGATTGCTCATATCTGCCCAGTGTAAGCCGACCGCGCAACTTCGCCCGGGGCAGCATCGGGCGTAGGCGCCCGAATATGCGTGGGCGGGGCCCGCACAATCCACTGTGCGGGCCCCGCCCATGTCATCCCCGTTTGCGGGGTTCGGCGCTTACTTGGTCGCGTTGTTGTTGGCGCGGCGCTGCTTGGCGCGCCACTTGTACCAATCCTCACGGTTGAGGATGATCTTGCGGATGCGGATCGATTCCGGCGTGACCTCCACGCACTCGTCCTCATTCGCGAAGTCGAGCGACTCCTCGAGGCTCATCTTGATCGGCGGCGTGAGCGTCTCAAGCACGTCGGCGGTGGCCGAGCGCATGTTCGTCATGTGCTTGGCGAGCGTGATGTTCACATCGAGCTCTTCGGGCTTGTTGTTGACGCCCACGACCTGGCCTTCGTACACCTGCGACTGCGGCTCCACGAAGAAGTTGCCGCGCGCCTGCAGGCGCTGCATGGCGTACGGGGTCGCGGTGCCCTGGCGGTCGGAGACCATCGAGCCGTTCTGGCGGGTCACGATCTGGCCGGCCCACGGCGCATAGCCCGCGGAGAGCGACGACGAGATGCCGGTGCCGCGCGTCGCCGAAAGCAGCGCGGTGCGGAAGCCGATCAGGCCGCGCGACGGCACGGTGAACTGCAGGCGCACCCAGCCGGAACCGTGATTCGACATCGATTCCATGCGGCCCTTGCGGTCCGCCATGAGCTGCGTGACGGTGCCCATGTATTCCTCGGGCACGTCGATCGTGGTGGATTCCATCGGCTCGCACAGCGTGCCGTCAATCGTCTTCGTCACGACCTGCGGGCGGCCGACGGTCAGCTCGTAGCCTTCGCGGCGCATCTGCTCGGCGAGCACGGCGAGCGCGAGTTCGCCACGGCCCTGCACTTCCCATGCGTCCGGGCGGTCGGTCGGGATGACCTTGATCGAGACATTGCCGATCAGCTCGCGGTCCAGACGGTCCTTGATCATGCGGGCGGTGAGCTTGTGGTCCTTGCCTTCGGTGCCGGCGAGCGGGGAATCATTCGTGCCGAAGGTCATGGAGATGGCCGGGTCGTCCACGTGGATCAGCGGCAGCGGGCGCGGATCGTTGGGGTCGACGATTGTCTCGCCGATCATGATGTCGTTCACACCGGCCACGGCCACGATGTCGCCGGGGCCAGCGGAATCCACCGGAATGCGGTCGAGGCCCTGCGTGCGCAGCAGCTCGGAGACGCGGAAGTTCTCGATCGAGCCATCCACACGGGAAAGACCGTAGGTCTTGCCCTTCTCGAGATTGCCGTTGTAGATGCGCACCAGGCCAAGGCGGCCCAGGAAGTCGGAGGAGTCGATGTTCGCCACATGCGCCTGCAGCGGGGCATCCGGATCGTATTCCGGAGCCGGGATGTTCTTGATGATCGCGTCGAACAACGGCTCGAGGTTGTCGTTGTCGGGCAGTTCGCCGTTCGCGGGCTGGTCCGTGGAGGCGTAGCCCACCTTGGCGGCGCAGTAGATGACCGGCAGGTCGAGCAGCGAATCGAGGTCGAGGTCCACGCCTTCCTCGATCACGTCCTGGGCCAGACCGAGCAGCAGGTCGGAGGCTTCGCCCACCACTTCCTCAATACGCGCGTCGGGGCGGTCCACCTTGTTGACGCACAGGATGACAGGAAGCTTGGCCTCAAGGGCCTTGCGCAGCACGAAGCGGGTCTGCGGCAGCGGGCCTTCGGACGCGTCGACGAGCAGCACAACGCCGTCGACCATCGAGATGCCGCGTTCCACTTCGCCACCGAAGTCGGCGTGGCCCGGCGTGTCGATCACGTTGATCGTGATGCCTTCCGGGTGGCCGTACTTCTCGGCGAGCGGGCCGGTGTATTCCACGGCCGTGTTCTTCGCGAGGATCGTGATGCCCTTCTCGCGCTCGAGATCGTTCGAGTCCATGACACGGTCGGGCACTTCCTCACGCTCGTTGAACACATGGGACTGCTGAAGCATTGCGTTGACCAATGTGGTCTTGCCGTGGTCAACGTGAGCCACAATTGCCACATTACGAATATCGCCGCGAACCGCCATTGCTGTTTTCTCCTAAAAAGTATTGATGCTCTCGTGTAACCGGTGGCATGACATAGGCATTCACCATTCGTACACAAACCGGCACAATACTACGCGCACATGCTGACACGATGATTGCGTGCAGCCCTCTCGACCAATGCGAGAAGGCTGCACGCTCAGGAAGGTCAGACTGGTCCGCTCAGTCGTCGAGCGATGCTCCCGTGCGCTCCGGCAGGAACAGCGCCGCGACGCAGGCGAACACGAACGACGCCGCGAACACGATGAACGCGATCGACTTGTTGCCACCCGAAAGCGTGAGGAACCACGGCACAAGCAGCGGTGCCACAATCGCCGCGACACGACCGCATGCGGCTGCGGCGCCGGCTGCGGCACCACGCAGACGCGTCGGGTAGATCTCTGGCGTGACCGCGTACAGCACGCCCCATGCGCCCAGGTTCGACGCGGACAGCAGCATGCCGAAGCACAGCACGGCGGTGACTGTGGAGGACCGCGAGAACAGGAACGCCGCCACGGCGGATGCCGCGAGGAACACGCTCAGCGTGGTGCGCCTGCCCCAACGCTCCACGAGCCATGCCGCCAAGAAGTAACCGGGCAGCTGTGCGAGCGAGATGGCCAGCGTGTAGCCGAAGGACTTGGTGAGCGAGCCGAACTGGTCGGCGAGCAGGCTCGGCATCCATGTGAACGCGCCATAATACGAGAAGTTCACAAAGAACCATGTGGCCCAGATCGCCAACGTGATCGGCAGGTATTTGCGGCCGAACAGTTCGCGCGTGCGGATCTTGGGGAGTTTGACCGCCTTGGCGCTCGCCACCGGACGCACGCCACTGGCCGCCTCGAAGTAGCGCACCGACCGTTCGGCGCCATCATCGTCGCCGCGCGATTCGAGGAACCGCACCGATTCTGGCAGTTCACGGCGCACGATGATCGCATAGAGCAACGGCAGTGCGCCGATCAGCAGCGCCCAACGCCAACCCCAGTCGCCGGTCGTGGGGATCACGAAATAGCCGATCATGGCGGCCAGGATCCAGCCGATGGCCCAGAAGGATTCGAGCAGCACCGTCATGCGGCCGCGCTGTTTGGTCGGCGAGAACTCCGAGACGAGCGTGGAGGCCACCGGCAGTTCGGCGCCAAGTCCCAAGCCGATTACGAAGCGCGCGGCGAGCAGCATGCCGAGGGTCCACGAGAACGCCATCGCGCCATTGGCGACGCCGAAGATGATCATCGTAGCGGTGAAGACGGTCTTGCGGCCCCAACGGTCGGCGAACCAGCCGCCGAGCGCGGCGCCGATCGCCATGCCGATGAAGCCGATCGAGAGCACCCACGACTTCTGCATGGCGTTGAGGTTGAAATGCGGGTCAGCGGCGATAGCCGTCACCACGAACGAGACGAGGCCCACGTCCATCGCGTCGAACGCCCAGCCCACGCCGGAGGCGACGAGCAGGCGGCGGTGCGCCTTGTTGAGCGGCAGGCGGTCCAGGCGCTCATTGCGC
Source organism: Bifidobacterium pseudolongum subsp. globosum (assembly GCF_004155535.1). Taxonomy (GTDB): domain Bacteria; phylum Actinomycetota; class Actinomycetes; order Actinomycetales; family Bifidobacteriaceae; genus Bifidobacterium; species Bifidobacterium pseudolongum_C. The sequence goes on from NZ_RYUH01000011.1 coordinate 78,969, forward strand.
GTGAGCGGGGCGCCTTCGCGGTCAACGGGTTCCGGTTCTATACGTGGGGCCGGCGCGCCGGCAATGGCTCCGGCGGTGATTTCGGCAGCCGTCATCATAACCTCCAGGGGGAAACGGCGGGTGAATGTCAATCGTGAAGCAGAGCGGTGGTCAGCGATCCGAGCGGATTATCATCCGCACAGGCGCGTTCTGGCGCAGTGTTCATATGCTCGAGCTGCTCGCCTTCGCAGCCTGCGGGGAGCCATGGGGCGCCCGCATCGTCCAGCGCGCCCGGGCGGAACCGGTAGAGCGCGGCCGGGCGTTGCCGCCCTTCGCGCAGCACTCCCCCGGTCTCTTCGAGCAAGCCGGACGCGAGCATGCGGCGCCGGTAGTTGGCAACGTCGACGCGCTCGCCTCGGATCGCCTCGGTCAGAGCATGCAATTGGCGCAGCGTGAACGGTTCGCCGACGAGCTGGCGCACCACGCGCGGGCTGTCCATGCGGTGGCGCAGGCGCCACAGCGCATAGTCCACGATCGCGCGGTGGTCGAACGCGAGCGGCGGCAGGTCGTCGTCGGCGAACCACTGCACGTTGTGCCGCGGTTCGAGCTGCGCCACATCCGCCTGGCCCACGAGCGCCCAGTAACACACCGAGACCATCGGCACTCCCCCGTGCGAGCGCGCGGGGTCACCGAAGGTATAGAGCTGTTCCAGATAACGCGGGCGCAGGTCGGTCGTCGAGGCGAGCGTCTCGTACGCCGACTGTTCGAGCGACCGGTCGGCGCGCAACGGGCCTCCCGGGAGCGCCCACTGTCCGAGGAACGGCTCGCGCACGCGGCGCACGAGCGGCAGCCAGAGGCGCCGCCGCCCGTGCTCGCGCGCGGGTTCCAACGCCAGGATGACGGAGGTCACGCCCACCTGTGGCGGCTCATGCCGCCGTTCGCTGACGTTGCCCCGGTTCATGATGGCTCCTGACGATATGCTGAACTCTTGCTTCCACGGCGAGCCTATCAGTAATAGTCAACGTGACTATAAGTCAGGGCCGCATTGTGGACATACCATGCGATGCGGTTGTGTGGGTGCGCGGCGCCTCAGGCGACGATGCCCTTGGCGATGAGCTCGCGCGCGACCTCGCGGTATTCGCGCGCGGTCTTGTGGTTATGCGCATAGTACGTGATCGGCGCAGCCGCAACGTTGGCATCGGGCAGCTTGATCGAACGCGAGATCACCGAGTGGAACACCTTGTCTCCGAACGCCTCGTAGATGCGCTGCATCACTTCGTCGCAGTGCAGCGTGTGCGTGTACATCGTCACGAGCACACCGTACACCTCAAGGCTGGGGTTGATGCGCGACTGCACCTTTTCGATGGACTGCATGAGCAATGCCACGCCACGCAGGGCGAAGAACTCGGCGGCCACGGGGATGATCACCCCGTCGGCCGCGGCGAGCGCGTTCACCGTGAGCAGGCCGAGGGACGGCTGGCAGTCGATGAAGATCGCGTCGTACTCATTGACGATCGGCCGCAGCACGCTCGCGAGGATCTGCTCGCGCCCCACTTCCGTGACGAGCTGCACTTCCGCCGCGGACAGGTCGATGTTCGCCGGGATGATGTCGAGCCCGTCGAATTTGGTGTGCTGGATGATCTCATGCACGTCGATGCGCGGGTTGAACAGCGCGGTGTAGATCGTGTTCTCGAGCGCGTTCGCGTTGATGCCGAGACCCACGGTCGCGGCGCCCTGCGGGTCGAAGTCCACGATGAGCACGCGGCGGCCGTACTGGGCCAACGCGCCCGCGATGTTGATCGAGCTCGTCGTCTTGCCTACGCCGCCCTTCTGGTTGCACATGGCGATGACCCGCGCGGGCCCATGCTGCCGCAAAGACTCAGGCACCGGAAAGGTCTCGTATTCTCGTCCAAGCAAATCCGTAGGCATACAGCTCTCTTTGATCAGTCCGTGCACATCCTTGAGGCGTCCCCACCCGCGCCGCACGCCGGATGCGCACCGCGGGATGGCCGAGGGGGCGCCGTATTCCTCATTGGTTCTCAAGTGTACCGCTTCACCCGCACAGCGCGTCGCCTATTTGGCGCGTGGGTGAGCGGTGATGTAGGTCTCGATGAGCTTGTCGGGGCTGATATGCGTGTAGATCTGCGTTGTCTTGACCGAGGCATGCCCCAACAGCTCCTGCACCGTGCGCACATCGGCGCCCCCTTGGATCAGGTGCGTGGCGAATGAGTGGCGCAGGGTGTGCGGGTGGAGCGGGCGGTCGATGTGCGCGCGTTCGCCGGCGCGCCGGATCACCTCCCACACCGATTGGCGCGACAGGCGTTTGCCGCGCAGATTGAGGAACATGGCGCGCATCTCCTGCTCGCCCTTCGCCTTGGCCGCAAGGGCCGGACGGCCGTGGCGCAGATACCCCTCAAGTGCGCGGCGCGCGTAGTCGCCGAACGGCACAAGCCGCTGTTTGCCCCCCTTGCCCATGAGCCGCACCACGCATTCGTCGAAATCGACGTCGTCGAGATTCACCCCCACAGCCTCGCTCACACGGCAACCCGTGGCGTACATGAACTCCAACAACGCGCTGTCGCGCAATCCCACGGCGTCCTGCGGGTCGGCGGTCTGCGCAGCCTGCAGCAGCGCGGTCACCTCGTCCACATCGAGCACGTCGGGCAGCTTGGAGCCGGTCTTCGGGGCGCGCACCTGTTGCGAGACGTCGTCGGGCACCATGCGCTCGCCGAGCAGGAAGCGGTGGAACATGTGCACGCTCGCGAGATGCCGGGCGCGGCTCGTGCCGCTTTGGCCGGCGAGGGCCAGCGCCTGCATGAACGCCTCCACATGGAGTGTGGTGATCTGCCGTGCGTCGTCGATGCCATGGTCGCCGAGCCACTCGATATAGCGGTCGAGGTCACGCCGGTAGGCTTCGACCGTCGCATGGGCGAGCCCTCGTTCCACGTCGACGTAGGTGAGGAACCGCGATTCCATCATCTGCAGTGCGTGTGCCATCCGCGCTCCTTTGCTGTGCTCGATGTGCGGCTGTCAATGCAAAGAGCCGAACCCGCGCACGGCTGGGTTCGGCTCTTTGCGATCAGTGCGATGCAGTCGGCTCAGGCGGCAACCGGAGCGTTGACGTCCTCAGGCAGCGCGGCCTTGGCCTGCTCGACGATGGCCTTGAACGTGTCGGGATCGGACACGGCCAGCTCGGCGAGGGCGCGGCGGTCCAGCTCGATGCCGGCGAGGCGCAGGCCTTGGATGAAGCGGTTGTAGGTGATGCCTTCGTTGCGGACGGCGATGTTGATGCGCTGGATCCACAGCTTGCGGAAGTCACCCTTGCGGGCCTTGCGGTCGCGGTAGTTGTAGTTAAACGAGTGGAGCAGCTGTTCCTTCGCCTTGCGGTACAGGCGGGAGCGCTGGCCACGGTAGCCCGAAGCCCTTTCGAGTACGGTACGACGCTTCTTGTGTGCGTTCACTGCGCGCTTGACACGTGCCATTTGATTTCCTCAGCTTTCTAACGTATTCCCAATGTCTGCGGTGCGGTTCAGCGACCCAGCAGGCCCTTCATCTTCTTTGCCTGTGGCGTCGACAGGACGTCGTCACGCTTGAGCGCGCGACGCTTGCGAGCAGACTTGTGCTCGAGGTTGTGGCGCATGGCGCTGCCGGCATGCATCACCTTGCCGGAACCGGTGATGCGCACACGCTTGGCTGCTGCGGTCTTTGTCTTCATCTTCGGCATTGCTGCCCTCCTTGTTATTTCTTCGTTTCGGAAGTCTCGGTGGCTTCGGAGACCACGGCCTTCGCCGCTTCGGCCTCCTGCGCCTTGGCCTCTTGCTTGGCGGCGAGGCGGGCGGCCTGGCGCGCCTGGCGTTCGGCGCGGGATTCCGCACCGCGGCGGCGCTGCTCGGACTGCGTGTGGACCTTCTTGCCCTTCGGCGCCAACGTCATGATGATGTTACGGCCCTCTTGCTTCGGCGCGGATTCAATCGAACCCGACTCTGCAACGTCGTCGGCGAGTCGCTGCAGCAGCTCCACACCGCCGATCGGGCGGGACTGTTCACGGCCACGCAGCATGATCGTGACCTTGACTTTGTCTCCGCCATTGAGGAAGCGCTCCACATGGCCCTTCTTGACTTCGAAGTCATGGTCGTCGATCTTCAGGCGGAAGCGGATCTCCTTGATCTCAGCCGTGCTTTGGTTGCGGCGCGCTTCACGCTGCTTGACCTTTTCGTTGTATTTGAACTTGCCGTAATCGATGAGCTTGGCGACCGGAGGTTTTGCGTTCGGTGCCACCTCGACGAGATCGAGGTTCGCTTCCTTCGCCAGGTTCAGGGCCACTGAGGTGGCGATGACGCCGACCTGTTCGCCGTTCGGTCCAATAAGACGCACCTGTGAGACGCGAATCTCGTCGTTAATGCGTGGTTCGTCGCTAATGATGACTCCAATCCTCATATGGTTGTATGCGCGGGCCCCTTGGCACACACCGTGATCGGATTCAACAAGCAACCGTGCGCATGCTCAGCACGCGACGGCATGACGCCCATATGCACACCGGCCTGCTGCCGTATGCGATTGCGTGCCTCATGCACGCCGGAGGCGTTGCCTTGAACCCGAAACCACAATGGGCTTCCAGGTGGGTTTCCCACTTTCTTGATTGCTCAAGCCTTGTCGAGTATAGCACAGCCCCCGACAACAGCCATCCGCGTGTCAGCGCACTTCGCGCAGTAGTCCCCCGATGCCTTCGTCGCGCAGGATCTTCCGGTACGGGCCCGCCTGTTCGGCGATGATGCCGTCGATCGCGCGCATGCCGAGCACTTCCACGGGCGCCTTGTCGTCGGTGAGCACCACTGGCCGCCTCCCCACATGCACCGGTTCGAACACCGGATCGACCTGGTCGACCGCACGGTCGAGGGCCGTGCTCCCCGCGTGCATCGCCGCGATCCGCTGGCCGATGGACGGCGACGACGCCGAGCCGCGCTTGAGCGCGAACAGCTCGCGGTTCGTGGTATGCGGCACATCCGCCGTCACGATGTTCGCCTCGCCGAACACGCTGGCGATCGTGTCGGTGAGCGCCTCGTTGATCGACCCTTCGCCGTCGCTGATCATGTTCATGTTGACGACCATGACGCCGCCGTCGTTGAGATGCTCATGCACGAGCGTGAAAAACTCCTTGGAGCTCATCTGGAATGGGATCGTGATGTCCTGATACGCGTCGACCATGATCACGTCGAACCGCTCGTGGCTCGCCGCAAGCCATGCGCGCCCGTCGTAGGTGGCCACGCCGATGTCATCCGGCTCGTCGAAATACGTGTTCGCCAGATGGGTGATCTTGCTGTCGATCTCGACGCCCGTCACTGCCGTCCCCGGCGAATACTTGCGCAAGGCGCGCGCATACGTGCCGGTGCCCATCCCCAGGATCAGCGCGGAGTCGGCGTGCTCGGCGATCGCGGGGGCGGCGAGCGCGACGTCGTAATACATGCCGGTGGGTTCGTCGCTCTTCATCGTCACCGACTGCACACCGAAGAGCACGTTCGTGGAGAGGATCGTACGGTCGGGCAGATCCTGCACCTGCAGGTAGTTGTACATCGATTCGCCCTCATACGCGAGCGTGCGCTTGTCCATCCAGAACGCGAAGCCGGTGAGCGGCGAGCACACCGCACTGACCGCGAACACGACCACGCTGACCGCGCACGCCACGCGGTGCACATGTGCGGACAGGAAGTAGATGACGGGCAGCGCAAGCAGCAATCCGGAGAACACGAGGAACGTGACGAACGTACCGACGGCCGGGATGGTGACGAAAGTGGGCAGGAATGTGCCGAGGATCGAACCGACCGTGTTGCAGGCGGACAGCCGCCCGACGACCGACGCGTTGTCTTCGAGCGAATCGGTCGCGAATTTGTTGAGCGCCGGCGTCACCGTGCCCAGCAGGAACAGCGGCGGCACGAAGATGACCATGCAGCAGACGAACGCGGCGACCGTCAGGAAGTTCGTGGAGACGGTCACGATGAGCGCGCCGGAGACGAGCATCACAATATATTTGCCCACAAGCGGGATCAGCGCGATCCACACGGCCGCCACGAGCACGCGCATGTACATGCGGTCCGGGTCGGGGTCGCGGTCCGCCCACCTGCCGCCGAACACCGCGCCCAACGCGAGCGCGATCATGATCGTGCCGATGATGATCGTCCACACGATCTGCGAACTCGAGAAATACGGCGCGAGCAGGCGCTGGGCACCGAGTTCGGCCGCCATGACGGCCATGCCCGAGACGAACTCGGTGACATACAGAAACACCTTCGACGCGAGGATCGGCCGCTTCACGCCCTCGGCACTGCTCACTTCCATGCGACTCCTCCCACTGTGCGCCCGGCGCGCGTCCATTGCGCGGCGCGGCAAGTACATATACATACGGTACGGTGGCTTACACAGTACACAACATGCACTGCGCAAGCCAACACACAACCCAAGGAGCGGCCATGGCACCGGTACGGACGGCGCGCACACCCCTGCCCACCTGCGTGGTATTCGCGGCCGGCGAGTACTACCACGAGCCGATCGACGTGCCGCCCGGCGCGTTCGTCGTCGCCGCGGACGGCGGTTACGACCACGCGCGCGAACTCGGTGTGCGGGTGGACGCCGTGGTCGGTGACTTCGACTCGGTGCACAGCGCGCGCGGCACCATCGGCGCCGAGACCGTGGCGCTGCCGCCGCAGAAGGACGACCCCGACCTGCTGAGCGCGCTGAAGATCGGGTGGGCGCACGGCGGGCGCACATTCCACATCTACGGCGGGTTGGGCGGGCGCGTCGACCACACGATCTCCAACATCCAACAGCTCGCGTTCATCGCCGCGCACGGCGGCATCGCGTTCCTGCACGGCGCCGGGCAGGTCGTGACCGCCATATGCGACGCGGCGCTCACGTTCCCCGCGCACCCCGTGCACGGCACGCAGTACATCTCCGTGTTCGCGCACAGCGACGAGGCGCGTGGCGTCGACGAGCGCGGGCTCGCGTACGAACTGCATGACGCGACGATGACGAACCTGCAGGTCAATGGCCTGAGCAACGAATTCGTGGATGGGCTCAGCGCCGAGGTGCGTGTGCGCAAGGGACTCCTGACCGTCGTGTTCGACGCCGCCGCACCGCTGCCCACGCTCGTAGGTGCGCCTGCGGCGGCCGAGACGCTTGGCGCGCCTTCCACCCATGTGAGCGCGGCGCTCGCGGATCGCGGATAGTTGCGCTCACAGCGCATGATTGCCGACGGCGTGGGCTGGGGGCCGTTCAATGCAACCGTTCGCAGCCAATTCCAACGGTTTTCGACGCGCAGGGCGGCCACCTTGGTCAAGCAACGCCACTAGAATGGGGCACGTTGGTTAACCACGCCGACGGGCGTTCATTGGCCGCCGGCTGTTCCCCAAGGGAGTAATTACATGACAGTGAAGATTGGTATCAACGGCTTCGGTCGTATCGGTCGTCTCGCATTCCGTCGTATTTTCGAGTTGCAGGAAAAGGGCGGCGAAGCTGCTGACATCGAGGTCACCGCGATCAACGACCTGACCTCGCCGCAGGCGCTTGCATACCTGCTCAAGTACGACAGCACGCACGGCGTGTTCAAGCACGTCGACGGCACCCCGGTCGACGTCAAGGCCACCGATTCCGCCATCGTCGTCGACGGCAAGGAATACCCGGTCTACGCCGAGCGCGACGCCCGCGACCTCAAGTGGGTTGCGAACGACGGCGTTGAGTTCGTGCTCGAGTGCACCGGCTTCTACACCTCCGCCGAGAAGTCCCAGGCTCACCTGGACGCCGGCGCCAAGAAGGTCCTCATCTCCGCCCCGGCCAAGGATGAGACCACCCCGACCGTCGTGTTCGGTGTGAACCACGACATCCTGAAGAAGGACGACAACATCGTCTCCGCAGGTTCCTGCACCACCAACTCGATGGCCGCCATGGTCAAGCTGCTCAACGACAAGTGGGGCATCAAGGCCGGCTTCATGACCACGATCCACGCCTACACCGGCACCCAGATGATCCTGGACGGCCCGCGTGGCAACAAGAGCGGCCGTGCACTGCGCGCCGCCGCCGTCAACACGATCCCGCATTCGACCGGTGCCGCCAAGGCCATCGGCAAGGTCGTGCCGGAAGTCAACGGCAAGCTGCAGGGCCACGCCCAGCGCGTGCAGGTTCCGGACGGATCGATCACCGAGCTCTTCACCGTGCTCGACAAGGAAGCGACCGTCGACGAGATCAACGCCGCGTTCAAGGACGCCTTCGAGGATTGCGCCTACTACGGCTACAACGATGACGAGATCGTCTCCGGCGACATCGTCGGCGACACCCACGGTGGCGTCTTCGATCCGACGCAGACCGACGTCAACGAAGTGGACGGCGTGACCATGGTCCGCACCGTTGCCTTCTACGACAACGAGTACGGCTTCACCTCGAACATGGTGCGCACGCTCGAGTACTTCGCCGAGATCTCCGAGTGATTGACCGCGCCTAGCGCGCGCCATCACTGACCCATCAGGGCTTTCGCTCACGCGGAAGCCCTGTTTTGTTGCCATACGCCAGCCCTACACTGGTGCACATGGGCAAAAAGAAACAGAAGGCGGCCGCCACACCCGCCATCGCACAGCTTGAGCAGGCGGGCATCACGTTCACGATCCACGAATACGAACACAGCAACGACGACACGGAAGGGTACGGCCTCGAAGCCGCGCGCAAGCTCGGCTATGACGAGCGGCAGGTGTTCAAGACCCTGATGGCCGACACCGGCGACGAGCGTGTGATCGGCGTCGTGCCGGTCAATGGGCATATGAGCCTCAAGGAGCTTGCGCACGCCGTGGGTGCGAAGAAGGCGGAGATGGCCGACCCGAAAGTCGCGATGCGCGAAAGCGGCTATGTCGTCGGCGGCATCTCCCCACTCGGCCAGCGCACCAAGCATAAGACCGTGCTCGACAAGTCGGCGATGGAGTTCAGCGAGATCCTCGTGTCGGGCGGCAAACGCGGCCTGAGCCTCGGCGTCAATCCGCACGATCTGGTGCAGGTGCTCGACGCAGTCGTCGCGCCGATCGGCACGACGAAGAAATCATACTGAACGCAGCGCCTTCGGCAGCACGAAGTGCATGTTCTCTTGGATCGTCTCGACTGTGCTGACCTCAGTGAACCCGAGCTCCTGCAGCCGTTCGACGACCCCGGCGACGAGTTCGTCGGGCACCGAGGCGCCTGAGGAGACGCCGACCGTGTTCACGCCGGCGAACCATGCGGGGTCCATTTCGGCGGCGTCGTCGACGCGGTGCGCCTCGCCGCGCGCGCCGAGCGCCTCGTTCGCGACCTCCATGAGCCGCACCGAGTTCGACGAGTTCGCCGAACCGACGATGACCATGCAATCCGCCTGCTGCGCCACGAGTTTGACAGCTTCCTGCCGGTTCGACGTGGCGTAGCAGATGTCCGAGCTCGGCGGCAGTTCGATCCACGGGAACCGCCGCTGCAGGGCGGCGATCACATCCGCTGTCTCATCCACGCTGAGCGTCGTCTGCGACAGCAGCACGAGCTTGGTGCGTTCAGGGAAGTCGAGCCGCTCGACGTCGGCGGCATGTTCGATCAGGTGCACATGCTCGGGCGACTCCCCCACCACGCCGACGGCCTCGTCGTGGCCGTTGTGCCCGATGTAGACGATCTCGTACCCTTCGCGCACAAACCGCAATACTTCGCGGTGCACTTTGCCCACGAGCGGGCACGTCGCATCCACAATGCTCAAGCCGCGCGCGTCGGCCTCACGCTGCACTGCGGGGGACACGCCGTGCGCCGAGAACACGACCGGAATGCCGGCTTCGGCGGCGGCGTCCGGAATCTCATTGAGTTCCTCGACGAACACGGCGCCACGGCCGGCGAGCTGTTCGACGACATGCTTGTTGTGCACGATCTGCCGGCGCACATACACCGGCGGCAGGCCATCCGCACGGGGCCCGGCCGTGCGCAGAATCGTGTCGACCGTTTGGATGGCGCGGTCCACGCCGGCGCAGAATCCGCGTGGATTCGCCAACACAATGCGTTTCGTCATGATGTCCTTTCGCAGTTCGCCCCCAATAGTAGACCACGGCGTTCACCATGCGCCAGCGGTGCCCTGTGATGTTGCGCACAGACCCGTCCACATACGCACATCGCATGTGAACGGTCACATGAGCGGCTAAGATAGGGAGATGTGCGCTGTGCGCATCGTTGTGGCGCGCAGCACCGGCACACACACCTTACCGACAATGGAGTATGCATCTATGGCTGTCACCCAGCTTCCCCCTCGCACGGGCCAACAATATACCATCACTTTCGGTGATTACACCGCCGTCATCACCCAGCAGGGCGCAGGATTGCGCCGCCTGACGTGGCAAGGCAACGACGTGGTGGTGCCCTTCGGCGCCGACGACGTGCCCACCTGCATGCGCGGCCAGCTGCTCGTGCCGTTCCCCAACCGCATCGAAGACGGCGAATACACCTTCGAAGGGCAGACCTACGAGCTGCCGATCGACGAGCACGAACGCAACAACGCGATCCACGGCTACGGCTACCGCCACTTCTGGACCCTCGAGCGGCTCACCACGTCGTCCATGACGCTCTGCTGGCGCACACCGAACCTCGCGGGCTACCCGTTCGACGTGCTTGTGCACGTGACTTACGAACTCGATGAGGACGGCCTGCATGTGCAGGTGCACGCGGAGAACCATGGCGGTGAAGACGCGCCGTGGGCGTTGGCCATCCACCCGTGGATCGCCAACGGCGGCGACGCGTATGGAGACGCGATCGACGAGCTCAACGCGCAGTGCACGCTCGAACTACCCGCACGCACGCATGTGACGATCAACCAGAACCTGATCCCCACCGGCACCGAGCCGGTGGACGGCACCGCATACGACTACCGCGAGCCCAAGGCCCTCAGCGCGCAGCCGATCGACGACGCGTGGACCGACCTCGAGCATGACGCCGGCGGCACGGTCACCGCCATGTTCACGCGCATCGACGGCATCCGTGTGCGCATCACCGGCGACGAATCGATCACGTCGTACCAAGTGTGCGACGCGAGCGGCTTCCCCGAGCCAATCCACCCGTGCGGCGTGGCGATCGAACCGCAGACGGCGTATGCGAACGCCTTCAACACGGGCATCGACCTGATCACGATCGCGCCGGGCGAATCGTCCACGACCAACATGCTCATCGGAGTCGTGCGCTGAACGCGCGTGGCGGCACGTCTGGGCGCTATGCGATAATCCTGTAGGCATATTGGCTAGAACCGTTCTACAAAAGGAGTCCATTATGGGTATGCGCGGACGTAAGCGTAAGGCTCGTCGTAAAAAGGCTGCGAATCACGGCAAGCGTCCAAACGCCTGATCCGTGGGCGGCAACGCCTTGCCGCGAGCAATGTGAAGGCCCCGCAATCATCCAACGATGATTGCGGGGCCTTCACATTGCTCGCATGCTTCGGCGCGGTGTGCTCACGCGTCGTCGTGGCGGCGGATCACCGTGTGGTGGATGATCGCCGAACCACAGCATTCGTCAAGCGTCACACGCAGCCGTTCATACAGGCATTCGGGGGCCTGCTGCGGGCGCAGGTACGCGCGCATCGCCTCGATCATGAGCCGTTCACGCTCATCGCAACATGTGCGCGGGTCGAAACACTCCTGGTCCTGTGCGTCTTCCGCCTCATGGTTTGCAGTGGTCATCTCTTCGCTTTCGGTATCCATGTCGCCGTCCGGGAACCCATGCTGTTGCGTGCTCATTGCGCCGCCTTTCCCGAAGCACCGACCAATTCACGGTCACTATGAGATTCAACGGATTTGCCGGTGGTTTTATTTCCACGCGCCGTTTTGCCATACCCACGGGCCGCGGCGTACTCCGCGAGCTCCTGCTTGAGCTGGTTGCGCGCGCGGTTGAGGCGGCTCATCACCGTGCCGATCTTGATGCCCTGCTCATCGGCCACCTGTTGGTACGATTTGCCGTCGATCGCGGCATCGATGAACACCTGCCTGCGTTCCTCGGGCAGCTTGTTGAGCGCGGCCATGATCTCTTCGGGGGCGAAGGCCTCGAGATACTCCTGCTCGGCGGAACGCAGCCCCTGCGACGCATGCTCGGACGCCGCATAGATGTCCCAATCGTCGTACTCCCCCGTCGAATCGTTGGCGCGTTTCGGCCGGCGCTTGGCCTTGGCGTATTGGTTGAAGAACGCGTTGCGTTCGATCGTGGTCATCCACGCCTCGAAATTCGACCCCGGCTTGAACGTGTCGAACGCCTTGAACCCACGCTCGAAGGTGTCTTGCACCAAGTCCTGCGCGTCTTCCGGGTTGTTGGTGAATTTCATCGCCTGCCGGTACAGCGCATTCACCGCGGGCATCGCCAGCTTCTCGAAGCGGGCCCGCTTCTCTTCCATGGTTTCGGCTTTGCTGTCTTGTTCGGTCACGCTGCCCATTCTACGGCACCGCTGCGTGATTCGCCGGTGTCGGAGCGGCGCCGGGCACTTCATTGCCACGCGTTAGAATGCATACGCTACGGAAATCCAAGGAGATCATGGCATGACGTTGACATTGCAATCGGCCGCAACACTGCTGAACGAGCATCATCTGCTCAGGGAGATCATCACCCCGGACCAATGGACGATGAACCCGGCCACCGTGGAGGGCTCCGGCAAGGAGTTCACCGCGATCACCTACAGCACCCAGCACATCGTCAACGGTGCGATCATGTGCTGCAAGGGCCGGTTCAAACCCAAATACCTCAAGCACGCCGACGAGCTGGGCATGGCCGCCTACGTGGCCGAGCACGATTACAGTGACCACACGCAGGCCCCCGGACTCATCGTCAACAACGCGAGCCAAGCGCTGAGCCTGCTCGCCCAGGCCTTCTACGACTATCCGCAGGACGAGCTCACGCTCATCGGCATCACCGGCACGAAAGGCAAGACCACAACCGCCTACCTGACGCACGCCATCCTCAACGCCGTCTCGGGCGGCAAGGCCGCGCTGTTCTCTTCGGTCGACAACTGCCTCGACGGCGAGCACTACCACGAGTCCGACCTGACCACCCCGGAGTCGCTCGACGCGATCCGCATGATGCGCGAAGCGGTCTCGTACGGCATGCAGTACCTGGTGATGGAAGTCTCGTCGCAGGCGTACAAAGTCAACCGCGTCTACGGCCTCAACTTCGACGCCGCCGCGTTTCTCAACATCTCCCCCGACCACATCAGCCCCATCGAACACCCCACATTCGAGGATTACCTGTACTGCAAACGCCGCATCGTCGCCAACGCCGACGCACTCGTGCTCGGTGTGCCCGGCGACTTCGCGCCGCTCATCGAACAGGACGCCGCACTCGCGCAGATCCCCGTCACCACATTCTCACTGACCGACCCGGCCGCCGATGTCACCGCCACGCCGACGAACGCGCAGCACACCGCGTTCGCCATGCGCGCAGGCGGCCAGCCGCTCGGCGACCTTTCGCTCGCGATCAACGGCGATTTCAACTATGCGAACGCCGCCGCCGCGATCGCGATCGCACACGCCGTGGGCGTCGACGTTTCCGACCCGCGCGTGCTCGAATCCATGCACGATGTGCGCATCTCGGGACGCATGGAAGAGACGCGCGACCCACATTCGAACACCCTCGCGATCGTCGATTACGCGCACAACTACGCGTCGGTGAACGCACTGCTCGACTACGTGGAGCAGCGGTACGGAAGCGAACACCCGCACATCACACTCGTCACCGGATCGGCCGGCAACAAGGCGATCGACCGGCGCAAGGAAATCATCGAAGCCGCGCAACACCGCGTGCAGACGATCATCCTCACGCAGGAGGACTCCGACACCGAGCCGTTCGAAGACATCTGCGCGCAGATGTACGACTACGTGACCGACCCGCATGTGGAGCGCATCATCGAACTCGACCGCCCCACCGCGGTGCGGATGGCGGTCGACGCGGCGCGCGCACGCGACGGCTTCGACGTGCTGCTAATCATCGGCAAAGGCGACGAACAATGGATCAAGGTGCTCAACAAACACGTGCCATACGAAGGCGATGAACAGATCATCCGCCGACTCTTCGCGTGACAACCGGAAGGAACATGATGATTACGATTGAACGCGTGACGCCGCAGACGCTTGAGAAGGAAGCGGCGGCCAACGGCATCGACCTGCCGATCGAACAGACCGCCGTATGGGCCGATTTCCAGTCCGGTGTGGCTGGACGCGCACCGTGGGGCAGCCTGCTCATCCGAGACAACGACGCGCTTGTGGCGGTCATCTCACTGATCGACATGGAGACGCACGGCTACCACTACCTGCGCTCCGTGCACGGTCCGGCGTGGAAGACCAAGCCGAGCGAGGCACAGGAGCAGGCGGTGCTCCAAGCGCTCGCCGACTTTGTGAAGCTGCACGACAAGCATGTGGCGTTCCTGCGCATCGACACGTGGACGGACAAAGGCACCTACCCCGTGCTGTCCACGGTGCCCTACAACGAAACCGTGGTGCTCGACATCACCGGCGGCGACGAAGCGCTGCTCGCACGTATGAAGAAGCGCGGCAGGCGCGATGTGCGCAAGGCGTTGCGCGAAAGCCCGGCCGAGGTCGCGGATGAGACCACGCAGGCCACGCAGGACTTCACCGATTATTACGCGGTGATGGTGGAGACCGCCAAGCGCGATGGCTTCACCGCCGCCCCCATGAGCGATTACACCGATATGATCAAGGCGCTTGGGCCAGATCATTGCCGTGTGTTCGCCGCGCGCATCGACGGCAAGGTCGTGGCATGGACCATCGTGACGACCCACGGCAAGACCGCCGTGTACTACTACGCGTCTATGCTCACCTCGGTGCGCCGCCAGCATGTACCGGACAAACTGCTCTACTTCGCGGCCTGCACCTTGGGCCAGGAGGGGTACGAGAAGCTTGACCTCATGGGCATCGGCAACGATTTCGCGCCTTCACTCAAATCGCTCAACGACTTCAAGACGAAATTCGCCCCCGACACCGTGACGATCGCCGCCGGGCGTGACATCCCCATCAAGAAGGGGTTCTACCGGATGCTGCGCATGGTGCAGAACGTGCGTCACGCGCTCAAGCCGAAGAAGAAGGCAAAGGTGAAAGCCAAGCCGCAGAATGCTCCGGCCAAGCCGACTCCTGCCAAGGAGCAGCCGGCGTCCACCGCCAAGTAGACCAATGCCGCCACTTCCCGTGGCGGCATTGTTTTTGGCCATTTTCCAAGCGCGACACTTCAATGAAACACACAACATCGCACGCCTGCTCACCTATACCGATCCACTGAGCGACAATGGCGGTGAGTCACGTGCCCGTGCCGTGATGATCGCCGGCGGCTACATGCTGCCCCACTTGCAATATCCATTTCCAAATCCGGACAATCCCGAATTCCCCTTGCGTGTCGACTTCATCTGGTTTCTTCCAGGGGATGTCACGGTCGTGGGCGAATACGACGGCATGGCGAAGTACGGGAATACGTGGACCGAGGTGAACACGCATGTCACCAAGCAGTGCAAACGCGATGGGTATCTGCGTAAACGCGGTGTCACCACGATTGTGCACTTCAGTTTCGATGATGTCATCCACCGCGAACTGCTGTACAGGAAGCTTGATGACGCGGGTATTCCACGCATGCATTGACGATGAACGACTGCGTCCCAGTGGCTGTTGGTGTCTAGCCTCTAGCCACGGAAGGACGCTATCGGCTACTCCGCGGTGTCGTCATCGGCGCCGAGGATGCTGTTGACGTCGAAGACATCGAAATCGGTGTCCGCATCCGACTCGTATTCGAGCTCCGCCTCGTCCTCCACAGCAGAGTCCGCGCGCGCTTCCGGCGTCACCACCGGCTGATGCACGCGCTCGGCCTTGCTCAGCTTCAGATCGGGGTGGATCGATTCCTTAAGCAGCATGCGCGCGTCACCGGCGGTCACGAAGCTGCCGCAGATCAGCACACCGTGCCCGTAGCCGACGCCGAGCTCGTCTTCGGCATCCACACGGTTCACCGCCTCCTGGATTGCTTCGGGCAGGTCCGGGATGCACGTCACGCGCTCCGCTCCGAACACCTCGCGCGCGATGGCCGCCAGCTGTTCCGCAGGCATCACGCGGTCCTTCCACGAATTCTCGGTGACGATGATCTCACTGACAATCGGCTCGAGCACGCCCAGATACTCCTCGACCTGCTTGTCCTCCATCATCGCGACGACGGCGACGAGCTGCGTGAAGTCGTAGTTCTCCTCGATCGCCGCGCGCAACGCCTCGGCCGCGTTGACGTTGTGCCCGCCGTCGATGATGATCGTCGGCGAGTTCCTTACCTGTTCGATGCGCCCAGGAATCTTGACCGAGCTCAGCGCCTCGCCGACGATGTCGCCGTCGAGCGGGCCGGTCACCGGAATGACAACCTCCGCCGCACACAGTGCCGCGAGCGCGTTGTGCGCCTGATGCTCGCCGAATTTGTCGAGCGGCACGTCCGCGTAGGTGCCGTTCGGTGTGCGCAGTGTCACCATCTGCCCGCCCACGGCCGGCATGCGCGCCACGACTTCCGCCTCCACCCCATCGCGCACAAGCGTCGCGTGGTTTTCAGCCGCAGCCTGCTCGATGATCGGCATGACCTCGTCCTCATGCGGCTGCCTGCCGATGACCGCCGTGCAGCCGGGCTTGATGATGCCGACCTTCTCCGCGGCGATCTGCTCGACCGTGTCGCCGAGCCATGCCATGTGATCCATGTCGATCGGTCCGATGACGGCGGCGTCCGCGTCGAGCACGTTCGTCGCGTCCCAGCGGCCGCCCATACCGACTTCGACGATCGCGACGTCGACCGGCGCGTCCGCGAACTTCCAGATGGCCATCGCGGTGAGCACCTCGAAGAAGCTCATGCGCGGCGCGCCTTCTGCGTCCATCTTCGCGTCGACGAGCGCGACGAAGTCCTTCACCTGGTCCCACAATTCCACAAAATCGTCGTCGGACAGGCGCTGCCCGTCGATCGCGATGCGCTCGTTCACATGCTCAAGATGCGGCGATGTGTACAGTCCCGTGCGCATGCCGTATGCGCGGCAGATCGCCTCGGCCATGCGCGCCGTCGAGCCTTTGCCGTTGGTGCCGGTGATGTGGATGATGCGGAACGAATCCTGCGGGTCGCCAAGTAGGTCGAGGATCATCTTCATCCGCTTGAGATCGAGGTTCGTCGTGTTCCGTTCGCTTGGACGGCCCATGATGTCACGTTCGACGTCGTGGATGGTGGGTTGTGCATCTGCCATGAAAACCTCGGTTTGTTTGAAATACGTGAACCGTGTCCATTCTATGCGCACATTCGACTGCTCGCCGCCCGCGCAAACTATTGTGGAGGGCGAAGGAAAAAGAGGGGGCAATGGCGATGTACAACAGGGCGCTGGAACCAAAGGACTACACACTTGGCATTGTGGACAACGACCCGCTCGTGCTCGAGCTGCTCACACACTATTTCGTAGCATCCCATGCCCCTCTGCACAACGAATCGCTAACCCGCTGGTACCAGCAGTCCGCGCAAGTTAATCCGCTCTCCCCGAGAGAGTTGCAGGCGCTCGACTATTATTCGCAAGGTAAGACCACACTGTTCATCGCGCACAAGATGAACGTGGGTGAATCGAGTGTGAAAACCTTCGTGAAACGCGCGTGCAAAAAACTGAATGTGCGTTCACGTACCGAGGCGATTGTGTCGTGCGTACGCAACAACTGGATATAGAGCCGTCCGGCTCACGGGATCCATCGTATGCATCGGTGAACTGGAACAATCCAGGAATTACCAACAGCATCCCAAACGAGTTCACATGCAATCATCTCGTTTTCGTATATATATTTTATTTCGACTGTCCTAAATAAAAGATGGTTTCGCGATCACCACTAAAAGGGCGGTCGCGAAACCATCGATTTCAGTTCATTCTTCCTTTACTGCACCTTCAGGAAGTTCTCCAAGACTAGAAGTGGACGCATTGTCGAATGTGGGATCTTTCCGCGTTGGCGGATTGCCGTAATACGTAGGATAGTCAAAGTGGACTCGGTAACCTTCCGCAAATAACGACCAACTAATCTTCTTACCAAGAGTACGAATGCTGTCCGCCAGATTCTTTGGCATATTTATGCTACCCGCACTGACTTTCTCACTGTCCGGAGCGACCGAGTTCCATATTTGGGAGGCAAAGGAAGAGCAGTTATTCAGAGGACTCCAAGAAGTGTGCGACGCTATGTTTTCATTGACGATATCTAGATCCACCTGTCGCAGAGGCCGCTGGATAGAGACAGACTGGCTCCAAGTTGTACCACGCGACTGCGCATAGCCTTCCGCGTTATACCAAAGCCCACGAGGATCAGTATTACCCCACGTGCCTACGGTTATCGCCTTATTGTCAGCCACCGTCAATCCGCCAATCTTCAATGGAGATCCATTAAGATTAGTGATGGAGATCCCGGCATGCCCAAAGTTGCCTCCCGAAGAAGAGCTGCTATCACCCAAAGCATAGATATGCATCACTGCTGCGCTCAGTGCGGGGCGTCGGCTCACAACGGTTTTTCTTCATCATAAAGTCCTTTCAGGGTTTAAGCAGCTGCAAGCCAACGCCTGCGACGATAACTGCAATCAGGTAGAACACGCACCGTATCCACACAATCGACGTGCCAATGCTCTCTTCGATATGAGTGCTGAAATACCTGTAGTCCATGTATGTTTTCACGGCACCAAACAACAGAATCCCAACGATCACCATGATTTGAGCCAGCGTCAATAGCCACCCATAGCTCGACAGGAGTTCCGCACGCGAAACCGGATGCACGATTTCATCCACAGTCATCACCACCTTTTCTTTTTCAACTTTTATTTCCTACACATCTACGATAAATAGGAATAAATATCATGTCTAGCTAGCCATGTCCCCCAAATGGTCAGTTTTCGAATCTGTTCGAGTCTGATAAACATATGCGCGAGAAGCAGCTAGTCAAACGATTTCAAAACTCAAAACACACCAACACATCATCCATCGCACTTGCCCGGACCCTACGGCGCGGCATCAATCCCAGCTCATCGTCGGATTCGCGGCGAACACAGTCGGGTGAAGCTCTTTGCGATTACTTAGTAAATCGTTGAGCGCACCTTGCGCAGTGATTGTGTACATGAGTTTCCAGTCGGTTTTGCGGTATACGAATATCTTCGCAGTGTCTTTAGTATCGCCGTTAGGGGTGAAGATCAGATATGCATAATCATCGGATCCCACGATGCCGTAGCTCGCTGCGCCTGCATCGAAAACCTGCGGAGATTCCGCGGACTTAGTGATTTTCGAGGCGTGCATGTCAATGAACTCGACATCGCCGCCCTCGGTCATTGCAATCATTTCCCCAGTGCCAGTCGTCAGAGTTGCACCGTATGTGAAACTCACCTCACCACCGTATAATTGCGGCTTGCCGCTTGCCGAAGTTATGATCTGCTGTGTGAAATCGTGCGTGTTCACATTCCACTTGAGCAGGGTGAGCGTCTGAGAACCATAGCCGTCGCCCTTGGCTCCATCACGTACACCGCCGAAAAACACGAGTTCGTCGTTCACACATGGCACGGCGCCCGAAGCGAGCGCCGCAGTGAACCGTTGGCCCACGGGTTGCGTATCCACCTTTCGCATGCCTTCTGTCTCGCTCACTGAATACAGCACATGGTATCCTTCGTCTCTGGCGACAACGAAGGTTCCGCACGAGCATTGCGCGACAACATCAGGCAATGCCGCGGGTTTCATGACCACTTGCCGTGGCTGTGGCGTGAACCACTGCGTCTGCATCATGGTGCTGCGCTCAACGTCCGAGTACGGCGCCTGATACATCGCCATCATTGCACCATCACCAACCGGCACCATCTGCCAACCCGGAACATTAGGATTCGCGCGATCACTCACATATCCTTGCCCAAGGGTCGTGGCGATAAAGAAATTATGGTCTTTGTCATCAAAGAACAAACCAGCGCGATTCCAAGCCATGTTCTGCGGTGTCGACGTGGTGGTATCGATGTATTCGGCAGTCCCGTCCTTGTGCACGAGCGCCACCATCGCGCTTTTCGCTTCCGTAAACTTCTGCGCTGACGGATTGAGGCCGACCGCCAAGACCACATCTGCCAGATTCACTCGCACAGGCTCTGTTTTCTGTACGCCACACGCACCGATAAGCAAACACACGCACGCGATTGCCGTGGCCTGCGCGACAAATCTGCGAATCATTCGAAATCTCTTCTGCCAAAACATATTGACTCTCCCCGTGCGCCAAACTGCTCTATCATTCCATCGTAGGTCGTACGAATCGAGAATCCAGCCAGAGCTGTCCCCCAAACGGTCAGTGACGCGCTTCATACGCGTCGCACGTGCTGTGGTAAGGCATCGGCGGGATATCCAGTCTGGCACTCATACCGGCGTACAGCCCCAACGTCGACGCCCCACGAATCAGGATTCGGTGGAACAGATACCCATGACATGATGAGATGGAGGACTCAGCCGTTGCCCCTATCCTGCAGCTCCCATGCCTTTGTGCCGTCGGCCTGTGGCAGCAGCATGAATTCCTCCTCGTGGTCCTCGTCGTCCACAGGGTCGCGGCAGGTCATGTCGACGAACAATACAGCCGCGCCGTCGCGCCCATGTTCCCCGATAGCTCTTCCGAGTGCAGAACCATGTCCTTTCGCATCGGCATCGATCTCCATATCGACGATCTTCTCGCTCTGCCGTTCGTCATACTTGACCTTGTCGACGCTGCAGTTCTTCATACCCGCGTTCACTCTGTACGACGCCTGCACAAGGTCATCCAGTTGCGCATCCGCGAATTTCGAGGATGCGGAGATCTCGACCTTCGTATGCGACGTGTCAAGTGGTTTCGGCCACAGCCACCACACGCCCACCACAACCGCGGCTACTACGACCACCGCGACGATTGCTCTTGTCAGCCGCTTCCACGAATGTGCGCTATGCGATTCCATCAATCAACCACCCCTCACTCATCGTGCACAGTGATGCCGTCATCCACAATCGGAGCTGGCGAATCCGATTCGTCGATGCGGTACGCAATCTCCGCCTTCGTACCATTCTCCGGAGTGATTGTGACGACACTCGTGTCGGCTCCGATGCCGGTCACGCCCATGTCCGCGATGCCCGCGTTCATGTACCGCGTGTCACTGTACGGTCGGCAATCGAGATGCTGCCTGCTCAATTGCACACCAAACCGCCATTCGACGTTCGCACCGCCCTCGCCCGTACACATCGCGATGAGCGTGTACGACTTGTCCGCGCGGAAATCGAGTTTCGTCTCGTTCTGCATCGTCTGCATCACATGTGCGCCGTTCACATCCAGATAACTTGGCGCAGGCCCCGCGGATTCGATCATCGTCCCATCCACCGTGAAGTTCCTCAGCTCGTCCTGCAGCCGCTTGACCTGATAGTCGGGCAGCACATGGTATCCATTATCCGCATTCGAGGTTGCCGTTTCCGCACTGCTCGACAGCGGAGAGGACGACGCCGGAGCGTTCGCTGCATCACGCGCTCCCCCGCATGCACAACATGCGCCAATCATCACAATCGACAATGCAACGGCGCTGATGATACGATATTTCCCCATCGCAATCACCTTCTCATGGTGTTGACGTTTGCAGATACCCCCTACGAATATCTTCTTCCATTATTTCTCTCGCGCACGCACGACGCAACCCGACACACGGTACTGTTCACATTGTTGCGCCGCCATCCCTTCAGCCGCGCAGCATCTGCCAATAATCGTAGTAGTGCGTGCCGTCGTGCCCGATGAGCGACTGGCGTTTCGCGACGTATCCCGCATCCGCGAGTGCCGCGCGGCGTTCGACCGCGTAAAGTGGCGCCTTCGTCGCGATCTTCGAGCAGTCGAACCATATCATGAACGGCACCGAGACGAGATTGAGGATGTCTTCGATGACATCGGCCCGTTCGCACTTCGCGCCCAGGTCGATGCGCAGGATACCGCAGTCGTCGTAGTAATCGTCAGCTTCTCGCCTGAACATTTCCAGCGTGCCGATCACGTCGCCGGTTTCCACGGATTCCACTGCGAAACGGACGAACGCGCGGTTCTCATGGTATTCGATGAGCCAATACTTGATGCTCTCCTGCACGTCGTGCAATGTGCGGCAGTAGAAATTCGCGCCGTGGCAATTGTCGCTGTTGAAGAACGGGAGCGCGAGCCTGTCGCCATACACGGCGAGCAGGTCCTCGGCGTCCCTGGGTTCGATCAGTCGGATGCGGTAAGCGTCGTCGCACAGTTCCGGGCAGCTGTCATAGATATCCATGTTTCAATCCTATCCTTCGGAGCACCGGTGACGCGCTTAAGCCTTCCAATGCTCTCTCTGCGTTGATAGGGCCTAGTTTTCCTCCGACGGCAAAGGAGTCGTTATGTCATCCAACTTGGCGACAGGCCCAAAATCCACAGAGTCTTCTTCAAGGAGAGACTCGATCAACTCAACCAATGCGGGGGTGTCATTTACAACCGAACCGTACAGAATACGTAGGTCCACCTCGTCATATTTATGCACTAGCCAATCTCGCGTACCTGCAATCTCACGCCAATCAACAGAGCTCTCATCTGACCTGAATTCCCGAGAGAGTCCTTTCACGTGTTCCCCGACTTGAGCAATGGCCATCGCGACTGCGAACTGGGTTTGCACATGCGATTCATCGGAGAATTCATCGAAGGTCATCTCTCCTATGAACGAAGATGCGAGATTCAGATATCTCAGCATGGCCGCCAAATGCACGGCGTCTTTTTCACCCCGACTCATGCTCTGCCATCGCCTCTTCATAGGATCTTATAAACGGGATGCTGTTGCAGATTATGCATGAACGCTCGTCGGATACGCTCCGAATCCCTGTCTTTTTTGGGCTCATCGAGATATTCTTTGCGGACCAGATCCACAGGCCTACCCAGAGACTCACTCAGTCTTTTTCGAAAATCGATGACCGTCCGATACTGCTCTGGAGCATATGGCAGATTGTAGATGAAATCGACGTCGGACTGTTCGGTTTGCGTGCCCTGAGCCATCGAACCGAACAGATACAGCTCCTTGATTCCAAATTCCTGTGCGATGGGAACCGCAATGGTCGCAATCTTGTGTGGTGTGAGATGCTCCATGCCTTCTCCTTTCACGCATACCAGCCTTTATTTTATCATCAGCCAGCATGGATCCAATAAAGATATTCGGAACCGCAGATTTGCGTACTTCCACACGCTCCGCGAACACGTTCGCTGTGGCGACTACGATGTTGGGCGACAGTCACCGCATTCCACAGGCAGATGAAGAAAGGGCAGGCATGAGCGACGTGATCACCGAACAGGACAAGGAATACGAGGCCCGCGAAGAGGCGGCAGCCCCCGGGGACGAGCAGCCGATGGGCGACCGCGTGAACAACCGCTCGCTGCGCCCGCGTTCCGACGCATTCGTGGACTTCATGAGCAGCGGCTGGGACGACAACGAACCCGCGATCGAGCGTCTGGAATCCGCGGAATTCACCCCCGCACGCCTGCAGGCGCTGAGCGAGGCGTTCCCGGGCGAGCGGCTCGTGATCCCCGCCGGCCAGCCGAAGGTGCGCAACAATGACTGCGACTATGCGTTCCGCCCGGATTCCGCGTTCTCGTATTACACCGGACTCGGCCAGGACTATGAGGCGGGCGCCGTGCTCGTGCTTGACCCGAACGCGGACGGCACGCACACGCCGATGCTGTTCGTCGCCCCGCGCGCCGACCACTACACGCAGGACTTCTTCAAGGACCCGCACTACGGCGAATACTGGGTGGGCCCGCGCGCGGGATTGAAGGAGCTCGAGGCGATGACTGGCATCGAGACGCACGACATCGCCCAGCTCGCCGACATGCTCGGCAAGAACGTGGGCACCGAACCCGGCGCCGTGCAGTTGCGCGTGATCAGCGCGACCGATCCCCAGATCACTGCGCTGGTGCAGGAACTGCGCGCCGAGCACGGATTCCCGGATGAGGCGAACAACACCGTGCACGACGACAAACTGCACGAATTCGCGTCCGAAGCGCGCATGGAGAAAGACGGTTTCGAGGTGCGCGAAATCCGCCGCGCCGTCGACGCGACGAAGCACGGCTTCGACAACATCTTGCGCAAACTGCCAAGCGCGCTGGGCAAGCCGCGTTCCGAACGCATCCTCGAAGGCGCGTTCAACGCGATCTCGCGCGAGGAAGGCAATGAGGTCGGCTACGATACAATCATCGCGTCCGGCGCACATGCACCGATCCTGCACTGGATCCGCAATACCGGCACGGTGAACGCGGGTGAGCTCCTGCTCATCGACGCCGGCGTGGAGGTCGATTCGCTGTACACCGCCGACATCACGCGCACGTTCCCGACGAACGGCAAGTTCACCGACTTCCAGAAGAAGCTCTACCAGGCGGTGCTCGACTCGCAGCAGGCCGGGTTCGAAGCGGCCAAGCCGGGCGCGACCTACTCCGACATCCACCATGCGTGCATGCGTGTGATCGCCGAGCGCCTGCACGACTGGGGCATCCTGCCGGTCGACGTCGAGGAGAGCCTCTCACCCGAAGGCCAGCAGCACCGCCGTTGGCTCGCGTGCGGCGTCGCGCACCATCTGGGACTCGACGTGCACGACTGCGCGCAGGCGCGGTACGAGTCGTACCAAGGCGCGAAGATCACGCCGGGCATGGTGTTCACGATCGAACCGGGGCTCTACTTCCGCGAGGACGACCTGATGGTCCCGCCGGAGTACCGCGGCATCGGCATCCGCATCGAAGACGATGTGTTGATGACCGAGGATGGCCCTGAATGGATCTCCGCCGGCATCCCGAAGCAGATCGACGACGTGGAGGCATGGATGGCGCAGATGGCGGCCGAAGGTGAAAGGATCGCACGATGAGCACACCGGAATTCATTCTCGAACTGCGCGAGCGCATCGACCATATGCCGTTGTGGCTCATCGGCGTGACCGGCTACGTGCGCCGCGACGACGGGCTGATTCTGCTCGAACAGCGCGCCGACAACGGTAAGTGGACGCTCGTGACCGGCATCAACGAGCCCGGTGAGGAGCCCGCGGACACCGTGGCGCGCGAGGCCAAGGAGGAGACGGGCGTCGACGTCATCGTCACCGACCTCGTGAACGTCAAATCCGACCATGAGATCAAGACCTACCTCAATGGCGACCAGACGTGGTACATGGACCACCTGTTCCTGTGCGAGGTCGCGCCGAACGGCAACAGCGAGCCGGTCATCGGCGACGACGAAAGCACATCGGTCGGCTGGTTCTCGCTCGACGCGCTGCCCGAGCCACTCGCGGAAAGCTCGCGCGAGCGCATCGGCTACGTGCAGCAGTTCCTGAAGCACCGCGCTCAGGGCGATGCACGGGCGCAGTTCGCGTTCGACGGGGTCATCGAGCACCTGTGAACACATGACGGTTGTGCGCGCATCGGCAATAGACGATGCGCGCACAACTGTATTCCCACGTTTTACCAAGAGCTAGTTCTATCAACGCACAGGTTCGCGCGCTTAAGATGAGCCTCAGATCAGCGGAGACACCGCACACGCCCATGTGCGTGAATGATCAGAGGTGAATATGACTGCTATTACGATTCTTGGAGCGAACGGCCGCATCGCGCGCATCGCCGAAGGCATGCTGCTCGAACACAACGACATCAAGCTCACACTGTTTGTGCACCATGACAACGAATTGAGCGAGGACATCCGCAACAACGCGAACGTGACCATCGTCAAGGGCGATGCGAAGAATCCGGACGACGTGCTTGCGGCGATCGAAGGCGCCGACGAGGTGTACGCCAATCTGGCGGCCACGCAAGACAGCAGCGCCGACATCATCCCGATGGCCAAGGCCGTGGTGGACATGATGGACAAGGCCGGCATCAAGCGCTTGGTCTGGATTTCGTCGCTGGGCATCTACAACGAGGTGCCCGGTGAGTTCGGCGCATGGAACGCGAACATCCTGGGCGACTATCTGGTGAATTACCGCAAGGCGGTCGATGTGATCGAGGCGAGCGACCTCGACTACACGATCATCCGCCCGGCTTGGCTCACCGATAAGGACGAGGTGGACTTCGAAATCACCGAGAAGGGCGAACTCTTCCGCGGCACCGAGGTTTCGCGCAAGTCCGTGGCGAGCGAAGTGGTGAAACTGCTGCTCAACCCGGACGAGGAAGTGCGCGCCTCGATCGGCCTCGACAAGCCCGGCACCGACGGCGACAAGCCGGAATGGTACCGCTCCGCCTCCACCGAGCATCTTTCGGAGTGATCGAAGACCCCTGCATGCAGAGGTCAGCAACATGAAAGGTGGTTTGCGCGCCCAGTCCGCGCAAACCACCTTTCATATGTGCACTGCCGTCAGTTGGACTCAATGGCTGTTCCATCGAACGCGTCAACCACTACACGTCACTATTAAGCACTATTCCAAACTATATACATCTATAATGTTCTATTAACACGTACAGTCACCGCGAAAGGGAACCAATGGATGACGAACTGGCAGTGACCGGAGCACTCAACCCCTTTTCCCCGGGGGCCGGCCGTCCACCGAAGGAGCTGGTGGGCCGTACGCAGGAACTCGATGCGATGCGCACCATCATCCTACGCACCGCAGCAGGCTATACGAATCGCGGCTTGATTTTCAGCGGACTGCGCGGTGTGGGCAAAACCGTATTGCTCCACCGCATGATGCAGATGGCCAAACAGGCCGGCCTCATGACTTTCCGACTGGAACCCTCAGGTTCATATGACCATGATGTGGCAGCACTGACAAAAGATATGGAGCGTTCCATACGGCGCTACCGTCGCGCACACTTCCAACAACGTGCGAAAGATGTTGTCGAACGCGTGCAATCGCTCAATATTCAGACTCCCCTTGCCGGCGCAGAGATTACTCTGCACGCCCCTACACCTACAGACAGCGCACTGGAATTGGAAATCGCCGTAGAGGACCTTTCCGAAATACTCGCGGAGGAGCATTCAGGCCTGTTCCTGTTCCTCGATGAATTTCAGGAAATGGACACGCGTCTCATGGGCACGCTTATCGGCCTGCAGCACCGGCTTGGTCAGGATATGCTCCCGTTCTACATTATCGGCACTGGTCTACCGAACCTGCCCGGCGTGCTCACCGCATCCCGCTCATATGCAGAGCGCCTGTTCGAATACCACGAAATCGGCGGTCTTTCCGACGCGACGGTCGCACGATGCCTTCAGGAGACCGTCGAGCAATCCGGTCAACGGTTCACCGAAGAAGCACTCAATCGGCTTGTACTGGATGCGCAGGGCTATCCTTACTATCTCCAAGCTTATGGAGAAGCGGCATTCAACGAGACGACTTCGAATCCCATTCCTTTGGACGCGGTGCTCGCCGGCGAACCGCAGGCCTTGCGCATACTCGACAATGGCCTGTATGACTCTCGTTGGCAACGTTCCACGCAGCTTGGACGACAATACATGCACGCGATGGCATCGTTGAACACCGACACATGCGACACCGCCGCCATCGCCGATGCGCTGCACCGTAAAGCTCACGATCTCACCAGCGTGCGTAAGAACCTTATCGAACTTGGACTGATCTACGCTCCTGAACGAGGCAAGGTGGCATTCACGATCCCCGGCATGGCCGACTACATCCAACGCACCAATCCCGCGGATACACTGCCCTACGACGCCAAGAATGGCGTATCACATTAGACAGGTCCCTCCTTTCGGCCCCTCACATCTCGGCGTGTCGTGTTGCATTATTGATTAACGGAGTTAATATATAAACATCGTTAACACAGAGATGTGCACAGAGACACCGAAGGAGGTGCCATGACCACGCAGTCCGCAGGCGACCAGCAGAACCTTTCGGAATACAACCGTTCGCGCACACTGCAATACCTGTACCACCATGGCATCGCCTCACGCGCGCAGATCGCGCAGGCGTTGCACCTCACCCCCGCCGCATTGAGCAAGATCAGCAACCATTTGCTCTCCAGCGGCGCGATCGTCGAAACGGGGACGCTCGAAGGCAAAGGCAACCGCCGGTCGATCGGACTGGCGGTCAACACCGGGCAATACCGCGTGCTCGGCGTCAAATTCGCGCGCAGCCTCATCCAGATCGGCCTGTTCGATCTGGCCGGCAGCGCACAAGCCGTATGGGTGGACCAAGCGACCGACTACCTCACCCCTGCCGAGGCGGTCGACGCCGTGAGGGGGCACA
This sequence comes from Bifidobacterium pseudolongum subsp. globosum, assembly GCF_004155535.1. Taxonomy (GTDB): domain Bacteria; phylum Actinomycetota; class Actinomycetes; order Actinomycetales; family Bifidobacteriaceae; genus Bifidobacterium; species Bifidobacterium pseudolongum_C. The sequence goes on from NZ_RYUH01000011.1 coordinate 107,173, forward strand.
TCCGCTCGATCATGCGGCAGCTCACGAACATCGTGGCGATCGGCATGGCCGTGCCCGGACCGTACTTGCGCAGCGTCGGCCACACGGCGGTCGTCTCGTCGATGCGGCAATGGCGCGAAGTCAATTTCAAAGCCGAGTTCGAGCACGCGTTTGGCATCCCGGTGATCATCGAGCAGGACGCGCGCGCCGGCGCCTTGGCCCAGTATCTCTTCGACCCACAACCACACAACGAGAACCTCGCCTACTACCTGCTCGGCGAAGGCATCGGCCTCGGCGTGATCGACCATGGGGCCGTGATCAACGGCGCGCTCGGCACGGCCACCGAAATCGGCCATGTGAGCATCGACGTGCACGGCATACCATGCGACTGCGGCAATGTCGGCTGTCTGGAACGGTACTGCTCGGCCGTCGCGATCCACGACCTGCTCAACGAAGACGGCACGATCGTGCCCGATTCGCCCACGCTCACCCACCACGAAGCGTGCATCGCACTGTTCGAACTCGCCGAGCGCGGCGACGCACGCGCGCAGGAACTCGTCAGGCACATCGGCACCTACGTGGGCTACGGCTGCGTGACGATCTGCAACGCGTTCAACCCCTCGCGCATCGTCATCGGCGACATCGTGGCCGAAGCGGGCGAACCGCTGCTCGACCGCGTCCGCGAGGTCGTGCGGGAACGGGTGCTGCCTGAGCTCGTGGAATCGACCGCGATCGAACTGTCGACGCTGCCGACCGACGCCGCGGTGACCGGCGCCGCCGCCGTGGCGATCATGTACATCCTGGACCACCCCTCGCGGTTCTTCACCCCACAGACTGTGCACAACGCAACAACCAACCACAACAACCAAGAAAGGTGACCACCATGACCAAGCCAATCGTCGTCTCGCTCGGAGAACTCCTGTGGGACATGCTCCCCTCCGGAAAACGCGCAGGCGGTGCGCCCGTCAACTTCGCCTACCATTCGATGATGAACGGCGCCGAAAGCTACTCGATCAGTGCCGTGGGCGAAGACGAGCTCGGTGATGAGCTCGCGATGGCCACCGAAAAGGCCGGCATCCACACGGTGCTGCAGCGCAATGCGTGGCCCACCGGCACCGTGGAAGTCGCGCTGCGCAACGGCATTCCGGAATACACGATCGTGCCGAACGTGGCATGGGACCACATCCTGTACACGCACCAACTCATCGACATCGTGCAGCAGGCCGACGCCGTGAGCTTCGGCACGCTCGCGCTGCGCTCCCCCGAGTCGCATGAGACGATCATCGAGCTGCTCAAGCACACGAAGCCGGAGGCGCTGCGCTTCTTCGACATCAACCTGCGCGGTGACATGTATTCGAAGGAACTCATCGAAGAGATGCTCGGCTACGCCAACGTGTTCAAGATCAACGACGAAGAACTGCTGCTCCTGCGCGGCATGTTTGGCATCGAGAACACCTCGGACGACGAGGCGTGCCGCTGGTTCATCGAACAGTACGACCTGCGTTACCTGATCCTGACGGGCGGCGCCACGTTCTCCACGATCATGTCGAACGACGGCGAGATCTCCACGCTGAACACCCCGCACGTCGAGGTCGTCGACACCGTGGGCGCCGGCGACTCGTTCTCCGGCACGTTCACCGGCCGTCTGCTGTGCGGCGATTCGCTGGGCCTGGCCCACCGCGCCGCCGTGAACACCGCCGCCTTTGTGTGCACGCAGAACGGCGCATGGCCCACCTATCCGGACCAGATGCCCGATTACCTCGCCGAAGCCGGCATGTGACCCACTCTGGCCCTACCATAGGTGCCATGAGAATCGTATTGCAGAAAGTCAGCCAGGCCAGTGTGGACGTCGCGGATGAACGGACGGGCGAACCCGACCCCTCATTCGAACCGCAGTCCATTGGCCCCGGATTCGTGTTGCTCGTCGGGTTCGGCGAACACGACGAGCAACCGAATCTGGCCTGGCTCGCCTCAAAAATCGCCAAATTGCGCGTCTTCGCGGACGACAACGGCAAAATGAACCGCTCGATCCGCGACGTCGGGGGCGCCGTACTGTCCATTCCGCAGTTCACACTCTACGCGCAGGTGCGGCACGGCAACCGCCCGAGTTTTACCGGCGCGATGGAGCCGGCGCGCGCACGCGAACAGTGGCTGCGGTTCAACGACGCGTTGCGCGCCGAAGCACTGCCTGTATACACGGGCAGATTCGGCGCGCATATGCGTGTGTCGCTGACCAATGACGGACCGGTGACGATCCTGTTCGACAGCGACGAACTCGGTGTGTGACCACGCTCACCAGATGTGCGGTCGGTCTTCAGGCGCCACATACATGGCGTCCTGCTCGGTGATGCCGAAGGCGTCGTAGAAGTCATCGGTTGCGGAAAGCGCCGCGTTGACGCGCACCTTCCCCGGTGCGTGGGAGTCCGTGGTGACTAGGTTGGCCAGATATTCGTCACGCACCTCCTCCGCCCACAGGTTGGCATACGCCGCATAGACCTTCCGCAGGTCGAGGCCGCGCTGTTTGGCGACGGCGCTCACGCAGGCCAAGGCACCCAAATCGGCGATGTTCTCACCGAGGGTGAGCTGTCCATCGACCTGCATGCCGCGCACGCTCTGCGCCGAATAATACTCCACGACGCTTTGGCCCAGTTCCTCGAACTTCTTGGCGTCGTCCTGCGCCCACCAATTGCGCAGATTGCCGTTGGAGTCGTACTGCGACCCTGAGCTGTCGAACGCATGGGTGATCTCATGGGCGATAATCATGCCAATGCCACCCAGATTCTCCTCTTCGGTCGCGTCACCACTGTAGAACGGGCTATTCAGTATGCCAGCCAGCAATGTGATGTTGTTGCAGGACAAATCATAGAAGGCGTTGATGGTCTGCGGGGCGTCACTCCAGAGCGTTTTGTCGACCGGCTCGTCTTTTGTGGCGAACTCGTACTCACGCTCGGCCTGCTGCACAGCCAATACATTGTCAATGTAGAGGCCGCCTTCTTCGGGCATCTTCACCTCGATCTCATACTGGTCCTGCGGCCAAACGTCCGGTATACCAATCTGCGCCGTTATGGCGTCAAGCTTCGCCAGGGCCTCTTTCTTGGTGCTTGCACTCATCCATTCAAGGCCGTTGATGCGTTTGGCGTAGACGGTCAGGAAGTCATCCACCATCGACTGGATGTCCGCTTCCGCTTTGGGATCATAATATGCGTTGGCATACAACCGTCCACACTGGAACGGCACCCTGTTGTTGATCTGACCAGCCAGATTCTGCTCGAAGGACTTCTCCTCTTCCAACCCCAGCCGCTTGCGGTGGTTTTCCGAAACCTTGCGGAAGGCATCATAGGTGTTCATCGTGCTGAGGTCCGAGAACAGACAGGTCTTGATATAGTCCTTGACGAGCTGCGGATCCGCTTCGTTGAGGAACTTCGCCGCCGCCTTCCATAGTCCCTCATCCTCGATCACCACCGTGTCTTCGGGACCTACACCGTAGGCCTTGTAGACATGGTCCATCGGCACGGCCTCCCCATAGACGGCCTCCAGATCGGCCATGGCATGCACATTGTAGGTCTTCTCCGCGTTATACACATCGGCCTGATCCAGCGCGGAACCCGAAAGGTCACGCATGGCCTTGGTCACCGAAGACACCTTCGCCGCGGCCTCCTCGGCACTTGCACCGCTTTCGACCCACAGTTGCGCCATCAGTTCCTCATACAGCTTTACACGGGTCTTCGTCTCTTCGATCGAGGAATGCCATTCCTCTTTGGTGAGACCCAGATCCGCGGGAGCCAAGTAATGCACCTTGCGGCTGCCGTCCGCGGAGTCCGGCGCCAACCACATACCGAAGAACGAATAATAGCCATACATGCGGTTGAAATCGATGGATGCTTTGATGGCCTCGCGCGTGGTCCGCGCCGCATCGATCGCATCAATGAACCGCTGCGCTTTGCCGAACCCTCCGGCGTTGCGCGCCTCGATGTCGCTGCCGGTGGCCCACAGGGCGCCGACAACCGCGGTATCACGGTCATTGGTCGTACCAGCGGATTGTGCGGCATCCTTCATGATCTTGAGCAGCCGCTGGTTGTTTTCCAGTTCGAGCGTCATGAAATGGCCGATTGATGGATCAGAATCCGGAATCTCCCACTCATCGAATTGTGCCTTGTTCACCGCCTCATAGAAATCCGTCTTGTACCCCGGGTATTGCTCTTCCCAATTGACTGCGGCAGGCGCGGACTGCTGTTGCATGCCACATCCGGCGCCAATCACCAGCATGACCGCGGCCAAAGCGGACGCCACAGCCTTGTTCATCGTTGAAGTCGTCATGATGTTCGCTCCTTTCTCGCCACATGGCCGCAATAGCATCGACAGCGGCAGGAATAGAGCAACCAGCACCTACAGCGTGCACCATTGCCGGCCACATAGGCGTTATGCCCTTAGCGTAACATCTTTTCATGGTGACATTCCACTGACGCGCTGTACACATGGGTTCGGCAGCCAACGCTCTGCCACCCTGTCTGAACGGAACGGCAGCATAGATGCCGCAAACCATGTGTATCGGTTGAAAGAAGGAGAAAATCATGGGTTTGTTCAATGCCTTGGCAGGCAATCTGCAGCAGGTCAGCAACGAGCAGTTGATGCAGCAGTATGGGCCGTTCCTGTTCACCGGCGAGCAGATCACGAACGGGTACCAGCTGGTGCGTGACGCGGTGGTGTTCACGAACCTGCGCATCATCTTCGTGGACAAGCAGGGCGCCACGGGCGCGAAGGCCAGGTTCAAGACGATCCATCTCGATTCGATCGTCGATGTGGAGGCGGAGACCGCCGGCGCGATCGCGGACGACAGCGAAATCAACATCACCTACCTCAAGGATGTGTACCAGCGCAAGACCGGCAGCGAATCGTTCGGCGAGGTGAAGCTCGAGTTCCCCCGCAAGTTCGACATCGCCCCGATCTACCGTTACCTGGGCGAGCTGGCGCTGGCGAACCGCCACCGTATCAACGCGTAGCGGGCATGCCACGTTCCCCGCAGTCCCGGTTCGCCGGACTCCATCTTCGACGAACCAGACTTGCGCGGTTTCAGTCCCAGCCAAAACCAGGCGCAGAGAAGAACATACAGTGACGGAGCCTATACGATTCAGGGAGCGACACGCACTATAGGATGACAAACATCTATGTGATACTGACGAAAGTCATGCAGTACGCACTATAGGATGACAAAGCTCTAGAAGCCACCGAGGGAAGTCATGCGCGTGTGCCTTGACTGGCCGGTGACGATCCTGTCCGACAACGACGAACTGGGTATGCAGTCCACTGTCACCAACGAGCCCTAAACCAGTTCCCCCCTAAGTTCCCCCTTAACTCGTGGTTTTCCGGCTCATCAAGGAGCCCTGACGCCACTGATTCGATTGGCGCTCATTACCCCACAAAACGTTGGGGTTATACGCCAAAAGATGTGTCTCTAATCTGAGCTGAAGCCTTCTGCCGATTGGCGTGTCGGGGTGTTCATGATGTGTCCGGTCATTATGGCGCCTGGCCATTTCGTGTGTCCGAAATGATTCCC
>NZ_RYUH01000012.1 GCF_004155535.1 Bifidobacterium pseudolongum subsp. globosum
ACCATGCACGACCAGACCGGCATGCCGCAGCGATACGGCACCGGCATCGAATGGAACGACTTCCACAGGAGCACGCCATGGCAAGACAGCAACTAGTCAAAAGGACACACATTTTGGCGTATAACCCAAACGTTGGCACGGCAACAAAAAACGCCACTCCCGTGCAGGAGTGGCGCTGTACAAGTGGAGCCGCGGGGAATTGAACCCCGGTCCGGTGACCGTACCCTCGTTCTTCTACGTGCGTAGTCTGCTGGCCACAGAGGGCAGTTTTTCGGCTCCCATCAATATCGCAGACAACAGATGGCGAGCCTAGCTGCAGCAAAAGTCCCTATGTCACCCTGCAGTGCAATGACACAGGCAAGTCTTCTTAACGACGCTCAGCATCTCCCCGAAGACACGGGAGAGTGAACGGAGCGGCTGCTCGCTGGTTAAGTCCTGACTAAAAATCAGGCAGCGAGAGCGAACTCAGTGCGGTTAGATTTAGCACTTATTTTGTTCACAGAGAACATCACGAGCGGACTCTGCATTCTCGGCACGCTTCACCGAAGCGAACAGATCACCGTCGAAACCGATCGGCCCCTTTTGAATTATCAAACTCACCGGCGCAAAGCCGGACTTTTCAATATAGCACGCCCCGCGCGCACACGCAAGACGCACAGCATGCCCAACACCCGCACGCCACTGGGTGCGGGTACGAATAAAGTCGGTTCCACACGCACGTACACAGGAAGGCGAGAAGAGCGGCATGGCCACACGCAAACAGATCGCGGAACTCGCAGGGGTCTCACAGGCGACCGTCTCACGCCTGCTCAACGGCGACGCCAAGCTGCGCATCACCGCGCAGACACGTCGCCGCATCATGCGCGCGGCCGCCCAACTCGGCTACACCGCGTTCACGAGCCGCATGATCGCCGTGCTCAACGCGCCGCCGGAGATCGATGAACTGCAGGACGCCTACTTCCAGTCGTTGCGCGAGGAACTGCGCACCGCCGCAGAAGAGCAGGGGTCGACGCTCGCGTTCTTCGCATCGATCGACGAACTGATAGACGCCGCCGACGACTACGACGGATTCATCGCGATCGGCCCCGCCACGTTCACACGCGAACAGCTTGGGCAGTTGCGCCGCGCGTTGCCGTACGGCACGTTCATCGACACGAACCCGGCCCCCGACTGGTTCGACTCGGTGCGCCCCGACCTGAGCCAGACCATGCTCGACGCGCTCGACGCACTGCAGGGCGCCGGCCACACGCGCATCGGCTTCATCGGCGGCATCGGCGCGATCATGGGCCTGCACAACCAACCCGAGGACATCCGCACGCTTGCGTTCACCGACTGGAGCCGGCGTCTGCATCTGGACAACGACGCGCTGATCTACGCCAGCGGCCCGTTCACCGTGGACAACGGCCGCGCGCTCGCCGAGCGCATGCTCGCACAGCACTCCCCCGACGCACTGCCCGACGCGCTTGTGGTGGCGTCCGACCCGATGGCCGTTGGCGTGCTGCAGGCACTCGCCGCGGCCGGCGTGCGTGTGCCGCACGACATGGCCGTGGTGAGCGTCGACAATCTGCCGATCTGCCAATACACCGCGCCCGCATTGAGCTCGTTCGACATCGACCGGCATGAACTCGTATACACCGCGCTCGAAACACTCACCGACGCGATTGCGCGCGACCGGGCCACGCGCCGGCATATCCTCATCTCGACGAAGCTGATATGCCGCGCGAGCTTCCAGCCGCCGCAACCGCAGTGAGCGAGCTTGCGCGCCTGATTCACACGAGGCGCATCGTCACATCGAGCGTCAGTTCGCGCGCGGCGTCGAGCTGATAGCGGTCGTGCACGGGCGCGCCCCACGAATCGTCGCCGCCGACGCCCATCTGCCCGGCGAGCATGCGCAGGAACATGTGCCGCGGCTTCGGCAGCTCATCCTGATGCGTCGCCGCCTCTATGGTCAGCGTGTCGTATGGCAGCAGGCTCAGCGCGAGATCCGTTCCGGGGCGCGCGGATTCGACGAGCAGGCCATGGCCGTCTTCGTCGGTGACGCGCGCCCAGCGCACATGCGCATGATTGCCGGTCTCCTGCGGCACGAGATAGGGTTGCACATCGTCGAACGCGGTCGTGCGCCATGCGCCGACTTTCGCGCGGTCACGGTCGGCATAGGTCTCCCATGGGCCGGGGCCATAGAACTCTAACTGCGAATAGCGTACGGGCAACACCCATTCAAGGCCGAAGAGGGGCAGGCTCGGCGCGTCCGCCTCGCCCGGCCATGTGGCCTCGACGTGCAGCTGCATCGCGCTATCGATGCTGTAACGCACCGGCACAGTGGTGTGCGCGCCATCCGCGAGCTCATACCAGTATTCGCCGGTGAGCTCGCCACGGCCCGGATCCCATTCCACCTGCCCGATGCCGGTGACCACGCGCGCATAGCGCCCTGCGCCGAACCATTGCGCGCGGTCGAAGCCGCTGCTGGCACCGCGGTCGTTGTCGGTCAGCGGGCGGAATGTGATGAGTCTCGGCACGCGGGATACCATCTCCCGCGCGCCGTCGCGCATTGAGACGATGCCGCCCTGCGTGCGCGACAACAGCATCTCACGCGACCCCAGCCTCATGCCGCCGTTCCAACGCCCCAGCGCGACGCGCGCACCGGATTCCACCGCGGCCGGGGTGCGCCATGCGGCGAGCGCACGCTCGTCGAGCGGCCGGGCGCACTGCCCCCAGGCGAGCTCGTGGCCGGCGTCGGCCCACGCGGTGTCGTGCGCGAGTCGTTGGCTCACTTCGTAGACCACTTCGTGCGCATGCAGTGCGCTGTCGCCGTTGGACGGCTGCACGTCCTCGACCGGCGGAAACGCCAGGTCGAGCACGCGCGTCTCGCCGGCGGGCACGTCGAGCGTGCGCGCGGTGCTCCACACTTCCCGCCCGTCGATCAGCATGCGCGCCACGAACACGCTGTCGGCCGTGCCGACGAACACATTGCCGTTGTGCACGAGCACACGGTCGGGCTCGACTCTGATGCGCACGGGCGCATACTGCGCTTTCACTTCCTGCGCTTTCGCCGATGGCGTGCGGTCGGCGAACACGATGCCGTCGCCGCTGAAGTTCATGTCGCTCGGCCTGTCGCCGAAGTCACCGCCGTACGCGAGCCGCTCCGTGCCGTCCTCCAACTGCTGCCACAACGCCTGGTCGATGAAATCCCAGATGAAACCGCCTTGGTAGTGCGGGTAACGCTCAAGGGCGGTGTATTCACTCAGCCCGCCGAGCGAATTGCCCATCGCGTGCATGTATTCGCACGAGATGTACGGCTTGGTCGGATTGTGCTCAAGGTACTCGCGGATGTCGTCGGGCTTCGCGTACATGCGCGATTCGAAGTCGGAGATTGCGCTGTACGCCTGGTTCCACTGCACACCTTCGTAATGTACGGGGCGCGTGGGGTCCCATGCGTGGCACCGCTCCCCCATCTGTTCGATCACCGTGCCCGCGTACGACTCGTTGCCGAGCGACCACGCGACCACGCACGCATGGTTGCGGTCGCGCGCCACCATGCTATGCGCACGGTCCACGCACGCGGCGAGCCACATCGGGTCATCGCCGGGGATCGACTTGCCATCCGTCACGTCGCCGGGCAGATTCCAGCTGCCATGTGTCTCCAGATTGGCTTCGTCGATCATGTAGATGCCGTATTCGTCGCACAGTTCGAGCCACCGGGTCTGGTTCGGGTAGTGCGAGGTGCGCACCGCATTGATGTTGTGCTGCTTCATGAAGCGCACATCCCACAGCATGTCCTCTTCGGTGACGCTGCGGCCGAGCCGTGCGTCGAATTCGTGGCGGTTGACGCCGCGCAGCACGATCCGCTCCCCGTTGAGCGTGAAGACGCCATGCTCGATCTCGACATGGCGGAATCCAACCACCGCGCTTGAGGTCTCGACCAGCCGTCCCTCGGCATCACGCACCAGCACGTCGACGCGGTACCGGTTCGGCTCCTCGGCGCTCCATGCGCGCACGTCGGCGATCGCGGCGCGCACGCGCAGCACCGCGTCATCGGCCGACGCCGGCTGCCGATCCACGTCCAGCGTCGTCTCCCACAACGGCATGTCCGCCGCGCATACACGAACATCGGCGCTATGTGCGGTGGCGTCGCCTTCGAGCGCAAGCCGTAGGTCGAGCACACCGCACTGCGCCGCGACATCCCAGTCGGCGGTCGCCTGCATGTCGCGCACATGCACGCGCGGGCGCACGTCGAGGCGCACGCTGCGGAACAGTCCATGGAAGCGCCAGCAGTCCTGGTCTTCCAGCCAACTCGCGCTCGAGTACTGGAAGCACGCGACGGCGAGCGTATTGCCTTCCTCGTGCAGCGCGTCGGTCACGTCGAATTCGCTCGGCGTGTATGCATCCTCCGCATACCCGACGAATGCGCCATTGAGCCACACGTAGATCGCGGTCGCCGCGCCGTCGAACGTCAGCGAGACGCGCTCGCCGGCGCGCAACGCCTGCTGCACGCGTGGATCGGCGTCGAACGTCCGGCGGTAGAGTGCCACGAGATTGCTGTTGGGCACATGCGGCGCCTGCGGCTGCTCATGCCCGTCCCACGGGTACTGGATGTTTACGTATTGCGGGCGCATGAGCCCCTGCGTCTCCAGGCAGCCAGGCACGCTCACATCCGCATATCCCGTGTCGTCGAAACACGATGAGGCGAACGCCGGCGGGATGTGCGCGGTCTGCCAGCGCTCGTCCTTGCTTTCCATCGGCAAACGGTCGAGGTGCGACGGCACGACCCGCGCGCGCCATACACCATCAAGCGACTGCCGCAACGTGCCGGACGCGCCGTCGACGGTCACATGGTCGGTGTGCGCGGGCAACCGGTTGACCGCGAAGACGGCTGGGTCGACAAGCCAGCGCACGCTTGGCTGGCCAAGCTGTGCGCGTTCCTCCCCGGCCGGAAGTGCCATGCCCCCTTTCCTGGCGGCATCCAAGGCCGTGCCGCGCGGCGGTTCCATGTGCGTGGTGGTATCTGACTGTGCCATTCCTGCTCCTCGTCGTAGCGTTGGTGCGAACGCGGGCTGCGTCGCCCGTGGTTCTTGTGCGTTCTCGATAGTAAACTATTTATCAAAAATGTGCAAGATGAACGCACTCCATAGAACAACTCAGTCGATATACCGTGTGCTCACCAACCCCCTTGCCCTACCTCAATATCGCGATATATCAGCAAAAACCGACACGCCGAACAACCCATACGCAACACTACCGTTTTCCCACACGTCGATAAACTTATTTACCTATATAAGTAAAGTCTGCATCTGCAAGAGATCAATGAGGATCACCCATCACTGGAGGATGACATGACCACAACAACACCTCGGCCAACATCGCAGTCGGCCACGCACCATGGGCACACCAAGGCCAAGGGCTCAACAGGGCAACATGTTGCGTTCGCAATCGGCAATCTGGGGCAGGCGGCGTTCTACAACGCAATGAGCACGTTCTTCATGACCTACACCACGACCGCGTTGTTCGCACGAACCGACCGGGCGGTAGCCGCACGCATGATCGCCCTGATCACCTCGCTCGTCGTGGCGATCCGCATCGCCGAGATCTTCCTTGACCCCCTGCTCGGCAACATCGTCGACAACACGCGTACACGCTGGGGCCGGTTCCGCGTCTGGCAGTTCATCGGAGGCATTGTGCCATCCGCGCTGCTCGTCGTCGTGTTCACCGGCATCTTCGGGCTCGTGAACGTCAACACCACATGGTTCATCGCGGCGTTCATCGTCACCTTCATCCTGCTCGACGTGTTCTATTCCGCGCGCGACATCTCCTACTGGGGCATGATCCCCGCCCTATCGAGCGATTCGCATGAGCGCGGCGTCTACACGTCGCTCGGCACGCTCACCGGCTCGCTCGGGTACAACGGCGTCACCGTCATCGTCATCCCGATCGTGAGCTACTTCACGTTCCGCTTCACCGGAGAGCACGCACAAGGGCAGCCCGGTTGGACCGCGTTCGCGGTCATCATCGCACTGTTCGGACTGCTCACCGCATGGACCGTGGCCTTCGGCACGCGCGAACAGCACAACGAACTGCGCGGCAGCGACGAACACTGCAAGCCGCTGGACGCGTTCAAGGCGATCGGGCGCAACGACCAGCTGTTGTGGATGGCGTTGAGCTACCTGCTGTACGCGGTGGCGAACGTGGCGACGACTGGCGTGCTGTTCTACCAGTTCACCTATGTGCTCGGCATGCCGGAGCAGTTCGCGCTCGCCGGTGTGATCCCCGTGGTCACCGGCCTGCTCACGACCCCGCTCTACCCGCTGCTCAACCGCGTGGTTCCACGCCGGTGGCTGTTCACTGCAGGCATGGCGCTGATGATCGCCGGCTATGCGATGTTCATCGCCGCGCCGCGCAATCTCGCGGTCGTGATCGTCGCGCTCGTGCTGTTCTATCTGCCCGCGCAGACGATCCAGATGACGGCGATCCTGACGATGACCGACTCGATTGAATACGGCCAGCTCAAGACAGGACGCCGCAACGAGGCCGTGACGCTCAGCGTGCGCCCGATGCTCGACAAGATCGCCGGCGCGTTCTCGAACGGCATCGTCGGATTCGTCGCCGTGGCCGCGGGCATGGTCGGGTCGGTGTCCGCTGCCGACATGACCGCAGGCAACATCCACACCTTCACCACATGGGCATACATCGTGCCATCCGTGGGCATTGTGCTGAGCCTCGTGGTGTTCCTGACCCGCGTGCGAATCGACGAAAAGCGCCATGCGCAGATTGTCGAGCAGCTCGAGGCGCGCCTCGCCGACACCGCGCGGTAAGCGGCGCCCCAAGGTCATTTGATGATCGGGCGCGCCGTGGCGGAGACGTTGATCTGCTTCTTGTCGCCGATCACGTTCGGGTCGTTCATGATCTTGTCGACAATGGCCATCTTGAGCTTCAAGTCCGAATCGTCGCCCCACACGATGCTGATGCCGTTGTCGAGCTGCGTCGTGATCGAATCCTGCGTGTTCGCCTGCACCTTGACGATGGCGTTGCGCATGGATTCAGGCAATGCGTCGAGAATCACGAGCGCCGACTGCACCGCGCGCTTGCTGAGCGCTTTGCCGACATTGTCCACCTCGATGACCGGAATGCCCTGCACGGACTGCGCGGACCCGTTGACCGCATTGAGGTTGCGCGCCTTGCTGTCGACCGCCGTCAACGTGTTTCCCGACGGCTCCTTGAGCATGGCGGCCGGCCGTTGGGCGGTGACCGAGACATGCAGGCCGTTGGGGAATTTCTTCTCGGCGGTGGCCGACGAGACGCCCGGGATCTGCGACAGCTGCTGCTCGACCGCGCCGTCGGAGACCAAGAGCAATGATTTGCCCGCCTGCCGCTTGGCGATCGCCATGATCTGCTCGTTGCTCACCCATTCGTTCGCGCCCGACGCGCTGATGTTGTTGGGTTCCAATCGCAAGACCGGCGAGAAGAAGAGCAGCCATACGAGCGCGACCACCGCCGCCAGCGCGGCGAACGCCACGGCCACACGGGCGGCGATGCGCCGTGTGTTGGCCTTCCGCTGCTCCTTCTGCCGCGCCGCGAAGTCCACGACCTTGGGTCGTGTGGCCACACCGATCGCGCCCGCCGTCTCCTGCAGTGTCTTCGCCACCACATCCTCGCTCGGCAGGTTGTTCGCGTCTACGAACGCGCCCGGCCTCGTCGCCCCGGTGCGTTCCTCGACAATGCGCGGTTTCTTGACCTGCGCGCGCGCCTGCTTCGCCGACCGCCGGCGCGCCACGGCGTCGCCGGCCGCGGCGAACACCAAGCGCACGGATCTGCGCCTCTTGCGGGGCTGTGATGCCGCCACCGACTGTTCCGCATGGCTGGCTGCGCCGGTGTCGCTGTCCACCGCCGTGTGTGGCGTGTGTACGGCGCCGGAAGCCACCGACCGGGCGGCGCGCCCGGACTCGTGCGCGGTGTGCGTGCCCGATGACGCGCTGCGCGCCACCCTGCGGCTGCCGGATGGTGCGCCATTGCCCGAACTCGCCGATCGCGCGACACGCTTGGCGGGCACGGCATGGCCCGAACGTGTGGAACGTGCCGGCTTGTCGGGGGTCTCACCGGACGGTGAGGAGCTGACGGAACGGCCGGCCATCATGCATCCTTGCCATGGTGCGCTTCGAGCACATGCACAATGACCGGACCCATTGTGGTGATGTCCCCGGCGCCGACGGTGAAGATGACGTCGCCCGGCTTGGCGCGCATCGCCACCATCTGCGCGGCCGTGGCCATGTCCTCCACCACGTCGATCGGCGTGGCACCTTCCGCGGCGGCGTCGGCGATTGTGTGCGCATCGACGCCCGGGAAGTCCTCCTGCCGTTCGCGCGCCGGGAACACGCCCGTCACGATCACGTCGTCCGCTTTGGCGAGCGCCTGCGCGAATTGCGGCGCAAAGAACTTGGTGCGTGAAAACAGGTGTGGCTGGAACAGCACATGAATCGTGGCGTCGGGGTAACGCCGGCGCGCCGCGTCGAGCAATGCGCCGATCTCGGTCGGGTGGTGCGCGTAGTCGTCGACGACCGTGACTCCGCCCACGGTGCCGCGAATCTGGAACCGGCGCGCCGCCCCCAGGAATGTCGACGCGGCGCGCGCGGCGTCCTGCGCGGGCATGCCGAGTTCGATCGCCGCGAGGATCGCCGCCGTGGCGTTGCGCGCGTTGTGCAAGCCCGGCACGGCGAGTGTGACCGGCAGTACCATGTCTTCACCAGCCACTGCGGCAGGGATGTCGAGCGTGAACTGCTCGCTGCCACTGCCCGCGTGCTCCTGCTCGGCAACGATGTGCACGTATTGCGCGCCGTTCAGATCACCCAATGCGCTGCGTTCGCTCGTGCCGTAGGCGATGGCGCGCGCACCGTCCGCCGGGTCGAGTGCGCGCAGCACGGCGAGCGCACTGCTGTCGTCGGCGCACACGATCACGTGGTCCAACGCGTGGCTCATATGCTCGGCAAACGCGCGCTGGTAGTGCTTCTCGTCGCCGTAGTGGTCGAGATGGTCGGCTTCGGCGTTCGTCACGATGGCGATGGTGGGGCGGTATTTGCCGAAGCTGCCGTCGGATTCGTCCGCCTCCGCCACAAGCACGTCGCCCGTGCCGGCATGGCCGCCGTCGAGCACGGTGCCGTCTGGACCTTGGATCGATCCGCCGATGGCGTAGCTCGGGTCGGCGAGCGCATCTTCACCACCATGGAGCAGGATGTGCGCGAGCATCGAGCTTGTAGTGGTCTTGCCGTGCGCGCCGGCCACGGTCACGGCGCGTGTGCCGTGCATGAGCAGGGCGAGGATGTCGCTGCGGTGCACGATGTGCGCGCCATGTGCCTGCGCCTCCACGATTTCGGGATTGCTGGGCTTGATGGCGCTCGAGTAGACGACGACGCGCGCATCGTGCACATTGTCGGCGCGCTGCCCGATTTCGACGGGGATGCCGAGCGATTCGAGGCGGTCGGTCTTCGGGCCGCGCTGGCTGTCGGAACCGTCGACCGGCACATGGTGTTGGTGGAGCATCTCGGCGAGCACGCTCATGCCCGCTCCCCCGATGCCGATGAAATGGGTGCGGCCCAGATCTGCCACGGTCTGCTGCTCGTCGAACTGTGCGGTGGTGGGGTCGAGCGTCACCGTCTGTGCGTCATGCGTGCTACTCACGTGAACTCCTCAAGTATCGTGTCTGCTGTCTTGTATCGGTCTTGCTGTTGTATTGCCTGTGCTGGCGCCGGTGGTCACCTGCACCAGCGCGCGTCGCCTGCGATGGTGAGGATGCGCTGCGCCATGCGGTCGGCGGCGTCGCGGATGCCGTATTGCCATGCGTTGCGGCCGTAGTCCTGCAAGGTCTGTGGATCTGCGAGCAATTGCGGCACATGGGATTCGACCCATGCTGCGGTGAAGTCGCGGTCGTCCACGAGCAGGCCACCGCCCGCCTGGACCACTGGTTGTGCGTTGAACCGCTGTTCGCCGTTGCCGATCGGCAGCGGCACGTAGACGGCGGGCAGGCCGAGTGCCGTCAGTTCGCTCACCGAACCGGCGCCTGAACGGCAGATGACCAGGTCGGCGCACCCGAAGGCCTTGTCGATGCGTTCGAGGTACTGCGCCACATGGTAGTCGTGTCCCGGTTGCGCGTCATCGCCGAGGCCGGTCAGCACCTGCTCCCCCGCATGCTGCGCCACGAGCTCGCGCACTTCGTCGATCTTGCCTTTGCCGGTCAGGTGCACGATCTGCGCGTCGCGCACGAGTGTGCCGGATGCCTGGGCCACCGCCCGGTTGAGGCTGACCGCGCCAAGCGAGCCGCCGGTCACCACGATGATCGGCCTGTCCGGGTCGAGCCCGAGTTCACGGGCGCTGTCGCGGCGCACCTGTGCGCGGTCGGTTTGCATCCGCGCGGCCAAGCGCGCGATGGCGGGTCGCAATGGCAGGCCGACGCGCTCGACCTCGCCTTCACCGCCGGCTTTGAGTCCGGTGCCGTCGTATGCGGTGCCGATGAACGTGGCCCATTTGGCGCCGAGCTTGTTGGCCATGCCGGCGCGCGCGTTCTGCTCGTGGATCACGATCGGCACGCCCATGCGGTGCGCGGCCGCGTACGCCGGCGCCGAGGCGTAGCCGCCGAAGCCCACGACCACATCGATGTGCTCGTCCTCGATGAGCTGCCTGACCTTGGCGGTCTCACGCTTCCATTTGAACGGGAACTGCAGGGCGGCTTTGTTGGGGCGCCGCGGGAACGGCACCTTCTCGATCGTTTCGAGACGGTAGCCTGCCTGCGGCACCAGATCCGCCTCAAGTCCCACCGCGGTGCCCAACGTGATGATCGACGCATCCTCCGGATCGCGCGCGGCGATCGCGTCGGCCACGGCGAGCAATGGGTTCACGTGCCCCGCCGTGCCGCCGCCGGCCAGCAGGATGTGCTTTGCTTCTGTGTTCATGGTGTTCCTTTGCATACGCCTGGGGTTGCGTTACGACCGTTGCCGTTCGGCCGCGATCTGCGGCTGTGAACGCATCATGCTCATCGACGCACCCGCCGCCGCCAAACATAGGATAAGCGATGAACCGCCCGCCGACACAAACGGCAACGGCACACCCATGACCGGCAGGATGCCCACGACCACGGCTATGTTCACGAGCGCCTGCCCCACGATCCACACCGTGAAGCACAACAGCGCCATGGATGTGTAGCGGTTCGGTGTGCGCAGCGCCACGACGATCATGCACCATGCGATCACCGCGAACAGCAGGAGCACGAGCACGGCGCCCACGAACCCGGTCTCTTCGCCGATGATCGCGTAGATGAAGTCGTTGTGCGCTTCGGGCAGGTAGTTCCACTTCTCACGTGAATTGCCCAGACCCACGCCCAGGAAACCACCGGAGGCCAGCGCGTATTTGGCGTGCGTGGCCTGGTAGCAGGCGTCCTGCATGTCACTCGCCGAACACCCCTGGTACGTGGCCAGGATGCGGCGCATGCGGTTGGGACTCATGATCGCGAACAGCACGCAGGCCCCGGCCAGGCCCACGGCGAGCGCACCGAGCCATTTGCGCGGGAAATCGCTGAAGCAGAACGCCACAAGGCCAATGAACACCAGGATCATCGTGGTGCCGAGGTCCCTGCCCGCCAACACCAGCACGAGCAGGATGCCGTATGTGCCGAACGCCCACAGATAATCCTTGATATGCGTCGGGGCACCCCGCTCATGGCGTTTGCCGACTTCGACAAGCAGTTTGGGCAGCGTGATGCACAGCACGAACTTGACCAGCTCGGCGGGCTGGAACGTGGCGAAGCCGAGGTTGATCCACCCTTTGTTGCCGTTGACCTCAACACCCAATGGGGTCAGTGTGAGGAGTTGCATGAAGCCCGCCACGGCCACGAGCGGCATGCAGAACCTGGCATACACACGATATGGCAGCACCAATGTGACCGCAAAGGCCACAAGGCCGATGATGCAGAACTTCGCCTGATCCAAGGCCTGGCTCCATGGTGTGGCGCCCACCGCCACCATACTCACCGAAGAGCTCGAGAACACCATGACCAGGCCGAACACCATGAGCATGAACACGCACAGGGCGAATCCGTGGTAGCACCAGATCGGATTGAGCAGCATGCGCCAGCCCCGGTAGGCTGAAAAATCGGCGGCATGGCTTTGGGGCTGGGTGGCGCGCGCCGTCGGCGCGTCGTGCGCGGCGGTGTTCTGGCTCGCTCTTGTGCGGACCGTGTATTGCCGTGGTGTCGTGCTGGCGCCCCGCGAGGACGCGGAGCGCGCTTTGCGCTCAGGCTGCGGCATGCTCATCCACCCAACGCCGCGATTCGCTGGCGAACTGGTCACCGCGGTCGGCGTACGAGACGAACTGGTCCATCGAGGCGCACGCCGGTGCGAGCAGCACCACATCGCCCGGGGCCGCAAGCGCGGCCGCCGCGTCCACCGCACGCTGCATGACCGACCCGGCGTCTGCGGGGTCGATCACAGTGAGCGGCACGTCGGGGGCGGATGTGCGGAATGCCTCGAGCATCGGTTCCTGGTCCACACCGATGATCACAGCTGCCTTCATGCGGTCGTGTTCCTGCGCCACGAGCTCCTCGAAGCGTCCGCCCTTGGCGAGACCGCCGGCGATCCACACCACGCTGGACGGGGCGAAGCTCTTGAGCGAGGCCTGTGCGGCGAGGGCGTTCGTGGCCTTGGAATCATCCACGAAGCGCACCGGCGCGCCGTCGGTCGTCAACCGCGCGACCTCCTCGATGCGGTGGCCGCCGGGCTTGAAGCCTTGCAATGCCTTCACCGCCGCGGCGTGGTCCACGTCCATCGCATACACCAGGATCAGCGCGGTCAGCGCATCGGCGAGCAGGTGCGGGTAGACGGTGCCATCGGGCTCGGTCAGATGCGCGAAGTCGGCGACGCGCGCGATGCGGGTCTCCTCACCCACTTCACCGCCGGCGATGCCGCTCATATCCACGATCCACCCGTCGCGCACGCCGATCTGCCCGGCCTGCGGTTCGGCGAGCGTGAACCCCACATGCACGCAGCCTTCGGCGGCGCGCGCCTCGGAGGCGAGCTCAGTGACGCGCGCGTCCTGCGCATTGTAGGCGATGACGCGGCGCGCGCCGTCGTAGACCTTCGATTTGTCTTCGGCATAGCGCTCAAGGCCGCCGTGCCAATCAAGGTGGTCGGCGCCGATGTTCGTGATCGCGGCCCCGGCCAAGGCGAGCGAATAGGTGAAATGCAGCTGGAACGAGCTCAGCTCGACGCACAGCACGTCGTTCGCGGGGTCGAGCGCGGCCTGCGAGACCGCTTTGCCGATGTTGCCGACGGCCGGTGCCTGCAATCCGCAGGCCGTGAGCATGACCGAGACCATCTCGGTGGTGGAGGTCTTGCCGTTCGTGCCGGTGATGCCGATCCACGGCGCCGGCTCGCCTGTGCGCGCGTTGTCCACACGCAGCAGCCACGCGAGTTCGACCTCGCTGATCACCGGAATGCCACGCTTGCGCGCCTCGACGATGAACGGCGTGCGCGGCGTGAAGACCGGCGACGTGCACACGAGGTCCACGTCGTCCCACACGATGTCGTCAAAGGAGCGCAGGTCGGCGTCTTCCTTGCGTTCATCGACGCTGATCACGCGCGCCGCGCGATCGCGCAGAATATCCACCATGCTCTGCCCGGAGATGCCCAGGCCCGCCACTACGACTGTGCTGCTGTTGAGATCCATGTCTCGTCCTTTCCCTGACGTTACCGATGCCGCTTATGGTCGCGCCTCCGGTCACAGCCCCGAGCGCACGACCCAGTCCGCGTAGAAGATCATGAGGCCGATGATCACAAACATGAGCTCGACCATCCAGAACCGCACGACGACCTTGCCTTCCGTCCACCCGCACAATTCGAAGTGGTGGTGGATCGGCGCCATCTTGAACACGCGCTTGTGCGTCATCTTGAAATACCCGACCTGGATGATGTCGCTGAGTGTCTCGATCACGAAGAGGCCGCCGAGGATGATGGCGAGGAATTCGGTGTGCGTGGCGATCGACATGGCCGCGAACAGGCCGCCGAGGGCGAGCGAACCGGTATCGCCCATGAAGATCGACGCCGGGTTGCAGTTGTACCACAGGAAGCCTAGGCATGCCACGGCCGCGCAGCATGCGATGACCGTCAGGTCGAAGGGGTCGGACACCGCATAGGTGAAGCCGGGGTGGCCCGATCCGCGCAGATGGTAGCTTTCCCAGAACGCGATGATGCCGTAGCCGGCGAACGCGACCATCGAGGACCCCGCGCACAGGCCGTCGAGGCCGTCGGTCAGGTTGACGGCGTTCGTCCACGCCGCCATCAGGAAGTTCACCCAGATCACGAACAGCACGATGGCGAGGAACCGGCCCGCGAAGTCAAAGCTCAGGAACGGCGTCTCGATGAAGCTCATGCCGGCCTGCGCGCTTGGGAACCCGGATTTGGTGGGCAGCATGAGCGCGAGCACCGCGTAGATCGTGGCCAGGATGAACTGGCCGATGAACTTGCCTTTGACGGTGAGTCCCTCATTCTGTTTCTTGCGCACTTTCGCGAAGTCGTCGATGAAGCCGAGCAGGCCCATCGAGGCCATCGCGAACAGGGTGAGGACCGCGGACCACGACGGCACGATGTGCTGGCTGCAATACCGGTACAACGCACTGGCGCCCCAGCCGAGCAGCACCGCGAGCACGATGACGACGCCGCCGAGCGTCGGCGTGCCGCGCTTGACCTGGTGCGACTGCGGGCCGTCCTGCCGGATGTACTGGCCGTAGTGCAGTTTGTGCACCACGCGAATGAGCGTTGGCGTTCCGATCATCGTGATGACGAGGGAAACCACTATTCCAATGATGAGCGCTATCACCTTACGGTTCTCCTATTCGTTGTGGGCGCGCGTGGCGGCACGCCGCATCGCGCGCCGTTACGCGCGTTCCTCGTTCCAGCGGGTGGCGAGTGAGCTCAGGCCCGAGGCATGCGACCCTTTGAGCAGCACGACCATGCCTTCATGCGTGCGTCCCAGATCGCGCACAATGCCGTCTGCCTCGTCGATGGTGTCCACGCAGAACACGGCGTCTGTGTCTATCGCGGTGCGCGCGCCTTCGGCGAGGTCGTGCGCCAGTGCGTTGAGGTGCGGGTCATTCCCGCCACCGACCGCGATGAACGCGTCGGCCCCGTTCCGGGCGGCGTAGGCGCCGATGTCATGGTGGGCCTGCGCCTCGTCACCGCCGAGTTCGAGCATGGCGCCGAGCACGGCCACGCGTGTGGGCTGCACGGCGTCGCCGGCGTGCCATGCCATCATGCCGTCGATGCCGGCGCGCATCGAATCGGGGTTCGCGTTGAACGAATCGTCGATGAGCGTGAACCGCACATCGCCTTCCTGCACCACGCTCACGGCCATGCGGTGCGCGCTGATCGCATGCACCGAGTTGAGCACGGCGGCGATGTGCTCGAGCGGCATGCCCTCCAAGCGCGCCACGCTCGCGGCTGCGAGGGCGTTCATGATGTTGTGCCGTCCGGTGATGCCGAGTTTCACACGCTGTTCCACACCGGCTTCGCTGACGAGCGTGAACACCGGGTGCCCCAGATCGTCGAGGTTGATGTCGTCCGCGGCCACATAGCCGTCGCGCTCATGCACCTGCGCGTGCTCGATGCCGAACCACACCACCTTGCCCGGCGCGATGTCCTGCATGCGGGCCACGCGGGCGTCGTCGGCGTTGAGCACCGTCACGCCGTCGTTGAGCAATCCGCGCACGATCTCGCTTTTCGCCTGTGCGATGTGTTCGACCGAGCCGAATTCACCCAGGTGCGCCACACCCACCTTCAGCACGATGGCGATGTCGGGCGGCGCGATCGTCGTCAGATGCGCGATCTCACCAAGGTGGTTGGCGCCCATCTCCGCCACCAGATAGCGGGTATGCTCGTCCACTTCGAGCGCGGTGAGCGGCAGGCCTATCTCGTTGTTGAACGAGCCGACCGGGGCCACGGTCTCACCGAGGGTGGAGAGCAACGCCTTCAACAGGTCCTTCGTCGTCGTCTTGCCCACCGAACCAGTGATGCCGATGATCGTGAAGGGAGCGGCCTCGTTGCGGCGCATCCGCAGGTTCGCCTTGGCGAGCTCGCCCAACGCGGCCACACCGTCTTCCACGATGATCTGCGCGATGCCGGCGTCTGGCACGGCATGCTGTACCAGCGCCGCCACGGCGCCGTTGTGCGCGGCCGCATCCACGTAATCATGGCCGTCCACATGCTCGCCCGCGATTGCGACGAACAGCGAGCCGGGCTGCGCGAGCCGCGAATCGGTGACCGCCGAGGTGACCTCGGTCCCTTCGTCCATGGCGGCACCGGCCGCCGCATGGCCGTCCACACTGGCCATGACCTGCCGCAACGTCATCTTCATCATATGCATTCTCCTTGCACTGCGCGGTATGGAACCGCCGGTTCAGTTCAGTTCCCTCGACACGCGCAACGCGCTGCGGATGCTGCTTTTGCGGATGCCGGCCGCAAGCACCATCGCGATGGCGAGCGACAGCGGGCGCGAAGGCCCGGTGCCCAGGTCGGCCTGGATCGCCATCATGTCGGTCTCATCGGTGCGCACGGCCACATGCGTGTTGTCGTCCAGCACGCAGCCATACCGTTCGCACACCTGTGCGAGCGCCTGTTCCACATCCGTGTTGCGCGTCTCGCCGTCATAGCCGATCACGTCGACCCCCACGCTTTCGAGCGAGCCGGCGGCGAGCGTCTCGTCGTCAAGCGCGATGATGACCGCCGCCACGCCGTCTTCCACACACACCGACAACACGCGCTGCACCGAGAAGGCGTCGACCGGGTAGGTCAGGTCGAGGAACCGTTCGAGCGATTGCGAATCGCCCTTGCAGAGGGTGCCCACCGGGTTGCCGAGCATATGCAGGAACTGCGCGATCGCATCCACGTCTTCACGCAGGCGCTCGTTGCTGGCGCCCGCGACCGCGAACACGGCGATCGATTCGGAGGGCATGCCGGCGATGCCCGCGGCGAGTTCGCCTATCTGCTGCGGCGTGGGGTCGGCGAACAGGATCGGGATCTGCTGGTCGTCGATCGCATTGCGCATGGAGGTGGGCAGCAGCATCGCGTAGGCACCTCGCTGCACGGCGAGCGCCACACGCGCCTTTTCGATGCGCTCGCCGGGGATGAACAGCGCCCCGGGCGTCACCGATTCCACGTCGTTGGCGAGCGATGTCACGGTCACGTCGCGCGCGAAACCGGGCACGAGCGAGAACCCGTAGCGGTCCTCGAGCATGCCCAGCGTCAGACGCTGTGACGTCGTTTCACTGATTGCGCTCATCGTTGCTCCTCTTGTTGGGTGGTCGTCATCTGCTGGTCGCTCACCATTCCACCGGAATCGCGTTCTTGCGTTGCGGGGAGTTCGGCACTTCGTATTTCTGCATCAGGAATTCGCCGATCTGCGCGAACACCGGGCCCGCCGTCAGACCACCATAGCTGCCCTCCGGGTCCTTGAGCACCACGGTCACCACGAACCGGGGGTTGTCGGCGGGGATGATCGCGGAGTAGTCGCTGATGAGCGAGCTCAGCTTGCCGTCGGGGCCGGCCACTTCGGCGGTGCCGGACTTGGAGGCCACACGGTAGCCTTTCACGCCGGCGAACCCTTGAGAGGAATAGTGTTCCGACACGGATTCCATCGCGTTGAGGATCTGCTTGGAGGCCTCTTCGTCGATCACACGCGTGGATTCCTTCTGTTCGGGCGTGGTGCTTCTGCCGTCAGGGGTGGTGATGGATTTGATGATCGACTGCGGCTTGAGCACGCCTTGGTTGGCGATGACCGCGATCGCGTTCGTCATCTGCAGCGCGTTGACGGTGTAGCCCTGGCCGAAGAGCACGGTGTTGCGTGTACGGCCGTCCCATGTCTGCGGCTGGGTGAGCAGGCCCTGCGATTCGCCCGGCAGGTTGAGGCCGCTCGGCTGGCCGATGCCGAATTTGGTCAGGTATTCGTAGCGCTTCTGGTCCGAGAACGCATCGGAGGCGAGGATCGTGCCGATGTTCGAGGATTGTTCGAGCACGCCGGCGAGCGTCCAGTGCTCGGCGCCGTGGTTGAACGAATCCTTGTAGGTCTGCCCGTCGAGCGTCAGCGAATCGGGCACGGTGAATTTGTCGGACATCTGGTGCAGGTGTTCCTGCACGAGCCCCGACATGGTGAAGACCTTGCCCACGGACCCCGGTTCGAAGGTCTGGCTCACCGAACGCGCCACATTGAGTTTGGCGTCGTCGCTGCCGGCTTCGATCTGGTCGGTGTCGGCGAGCGCCAGGATCTGCCCGCTCTGCACGTCCTGCACCACGGCGATGCCCCACGCCGCCTTGTATTTCTCCTGGCTGTCCTTGAGGATCCGCTCCACGCGCCACTGGATGTCGCGGTCGATCGTCAGCTGCACGTCCGCGCCGTCCGCCGCGTCCTTCGCATCGGTCATCGTGCCGGGGATCTCTTCGCCGCCGTTGCCCTGCTGGTAGATCTGGTAGCCGTCGGTGCCGGTCAGCGTCTTGTCTTCGACCTGTTCGATGCCGGCCACGCCCTTGCCTGCGTCATCCACGCCGCCGAGCAGCGCGCCCATGAGGGTGCCGTTCGTGTAGATGCGCTCGTTGCTCAGTTCGCCATACACGATGCCGCCCAGATGCAGGTCGGCGATCTTGCGCTTGACTTCGGGCGTCACGTCTTTCTTGAGGATCGCGTACTGGCCGGTGCCCGAAAGCTTGCCACCGAGTTCGGCCGCGTTCATGCCGAGCACCGGTGCGAGCAATTGCGCCACGGCGGCCACACCGGTCGTCTGCAACGGTTTGCCGTCGAGCTCATGGCAATAGTCGCGTGTGCGCGTGGTGCATGTGGTGGGCTCGAAATCCTGTGCCGCCTCCGGATTGCCGATGATCGTGTAGCGCTCCACGCTTTGCGCGAGCACCGCGCCGTTCGTGTCGGTGATCTTGCCGCGCTTGGCGCTCAACACCGCTTTGACCGTGCGGTTCTGCGTGGCGGCCTGTGCGGTGCTCGCGCCGTCGATCAATTGGATGCGCACCAATTGTCCAATGCACAGCAGCGCCACAATCAGCATGACGATGCCCATGATCGAGGCCTGCTTGACGCGCCGGGTAAGTCGTGACCAAGAGAACGAACGCATCAGTGTGCCCCTTCCCCGGCGGGCTGGTAGCCCTGCAGGTCGATCGACAGCGACCCCTTGGCGGGTTCCATGTTCATCTTCTGCGCGCGCTCAGGCAGCGTGGCTTCCAATTGCGCGAGCCTGGCCTGATCGTCCTCCACGTCTTGCTGCAGCATCGTGATGTGCTGCTCGATGCGCGAGGCCTCGAATGAGTTGGAGCTCATCTGCGTGCGCAACAGCAGTGCGCCCAGCAGGCATGCGCCCAGGAACACGACGGCCACCACGATATGCACAAGCGGCGTGGACCGTGATTTGGTCCACGCCCAGAACGCCGCCAATCCGCGTTTCTCGGACCCGTTGGCGCTGCGGTTCGACACCACATGCAGCTGGGGCCGCTGCGTGCTGCGCGCCTCATGGCTTTGGCGCCCGGCCGGCGCCGCGTTCGAACGTGTGGAACGTGCTGCGGATCCCATGGATCAACCCCTCTTTCCCCGGCGGTGCCCAGTGGAGCCATGGCGCGCCCCCGCGCGCTGCATGGAACCGTCCGCCTCATGCTCAAACCGCCGGCGCCAACGCTGCGGCACCGGACGGACCAATTCGACGGCGCGAAGACGCACCGAGGTGGCGCGCGGATTGTGCTCGCGCTCCTCGTCGTCGGCCATCACCGCGCCCTTCGTGAGCGGCGCGAAGAACGGCTGCATGTCGTCCGGGACGACAGGCATGTCGGCAGGCGCATCCACCCGGGTGCCCTGCATCATGAACGATTTGACCGTCTTGTCTTCGAGCGAGTGGTACGACTCCACCACAAGCCGGCCGCCCACCGCAAGCCGGTTGGCGATCTGCGGCAGCGTGCGCGCGAGCTTCTCCAATTCGCCGTTCACCTCGATGCGCAACGCCTGGAACACGCGCTTGGCTGGGTTGCCGCTGCCGCGGTGGGCCTGCGGGATCACACGGTCCACAAGCGCGGTCAACTGCCGCGAGCTCGTGAGCGGTTCGTTCACGCGCGAGCGCACGATCTCCTGGGCGATCTGGCGCGCAAAGCGCTCTTCGCCATACGCTTTGAAAATGTGCGTCAACGCAGCGGCGTCATAACGTTCGAGCACCATCTGCGCGGTCAGGGGCTGCGAGACGTCCATGCGCATGTCGAGCGGGGCGTCGTGCGCGTACGAAAAGCCGCGCTCGCGCTCGTCGATCTGCAGGCTCGACAGCCCCAGGTCCATGAACACGGCCTGCACGGCGTCGATGCCACGCTCCTCGAGCACGCGCGAGAAATCGTCGAATGCCGCATGCACGGGAATGAACCGGCCGCCAAGCCCCTCCTGTTCGACGCGCGCGGTGGCCATGCGCAGCGCCTCGATGTCGCGGTCGATGCCGATCAGGCGCGCCTGCGGGGCGGCTTTGAGGAACGCGATGCTGTGGCCCGCGAGTCCGAGCGTGCAGTCGATGGCGACCGCGCCCGGCGTGCGCAATGCGGGCGCGACAAGGTCCACGCACTGCTCGAGCAGCACGGGCTGGTGAATGTGCGCGTAATCCGTCATCTACCACTCCAGTTCCGGCAATACGTCGGATGTGATGTCCGCATAACCCTGTTCATGTGCGGTCAGGTAATCCTCCCACGCCTGCTTGTTCCAAATCTCGGCCCGTGTACCCACGCCGATGATGACGATCTCGTCACCAAGGCCGGCGTAGTCGCGCAGCATCTGCGGAATCAGCACGCGCCCCTGCTTGTCGGGGTCCTGGTCGACCGCGCCCGACAGGAACATGCGCAGGTATTCGCGCGCGGCCCTGCTGCCCATCGACGTCTTCTGCATCTGCATGGCGATGCGCCGGAACTCCCGTTGGGGCAGCACGTACACGCAGCGCTCCTGACCACGGGCCATGACCATGCCGCGGCCCAGCTGCGCACGCATTTTTGCCGGCAACGCCACACGCCCTTTGGCGTCGATCTTGGGGGTGTATGTGCCCAGAAGCATCGGTGGCATCTCCAGCGACATCGGATCGGGGGCGGGCTCGTCAGTCGATGGCAACTGCGCATCGGTCAGGCTTGCCATCAGTCACCTCCGAACCGCACCTCAATATGTCCGCATCTGCCTTCAGGTACCCACTTTACCCCACCACTCACCTAAAATCCCCACCGGCCGCCAAAACACGCCGTCGGCGTGACCAACATGCACCATTTCCACACGATGTGGCGCTCGTAGCCGCCGTTTGCTACGCTTGTGTGGCTCAAGTTTCAGACAGGGGACCAACGTTCAAATGTCACAGTATTCAGCACAGTTGCAGGAAGAGCAGCGCATGACGGACCGCGCATACGCGCGCCTTGACGCGCTGCGGGCGCAGGCAAGGGAACGGTTGAGCGACGTGCGTGCCGCGGGGTCGCACGGTTCGCCCACGCAACGCACCGAGCGTGACTCCTTCGCCACGATGTACGAGGACCGCCTGGCGCAATTGCGCGCCGTCGAGGACCGCCTCGTGTTCGGCAGGATCGACAACACCTTGGGCGAACGGCGGTACATCGGGCGCATCGGCCTTTCCGACGAGCGGCACGAACCGATCCTCACCGACTGGCGCGCCGAGGCCGCGCGCCCGTTCTACGAGGCCACGCCGTCGCACCACGGCGACATCGTGATGCGTCGCCACATCACCCTGCACTTCCGCACCGTGGCAGGCATCGAAGACGAGGTGCTCGACGTGCATTCGGCGCATGTGAACACGGCGAGCGAGCAGGGCACGCTGACCGGCGAAGGCGCGCTGCTGGCGTCGCTGGGCTCGCGGCGCACCGGCAAGATGACCGACATCGTGGCCACGATCCAGGCCGAGCAGGACCGGATCATCCGCACCGACCTCGCCGGCGCCCTCGTGGTGCAGGGCGGCCCCGGCACCGGCAAGACGGCCGTGGCGCTGCACCGCGCCGCCTACCTGCTGTACACGCACCGCCGCCGGCTCGAACGCTCCGGCGTGCTCGTGGTGGGCCCGAGCGAGGACTTCCTGCACTACATCGACCAGGTGCTCCCCTCCCTCGGTGAGACCGGCGTGGTGAGCCGCACGATCGGCGATCTGATCCCCGGCGTCGTCACGCAGCACGTTGACGAACCGCACGTGGCCCAGCTCAAGGGTGAACGGCGCATGGCCAAGATGATCGCGAACGCGGTGGCCGCGCGCGAACGCGTGCCCTCGCAGCTGCCCATGATCACGGTCAACGGCGTGTCGGCGCCTTTGCGCGCCGCCGATTTCGAGACGGCGATCGCCGACGCGCGCCGTACACGCCAGCCGCACAACAAGGCCCGCGAGACCTTCGTCTCGTCGATGCTCTCGATGGTGCGCACGCGCGTCGTCGAAGAGCTCGACTACACGCCCGAACAGGCCGAGCTCAACGACATCATGGCGCAGCTGCGCATGAACGACAAACTGCGCGTCACGCTCAACCTGGCGTGGCTGCCGATGGACGGCCGCTGGCTGCTCGACCAGCTGTTCTCGAAGCCCGCGCAGTTGCGCCGGTTCGCGCCATGGCTCAGCGACGAGCAGGTCAGCATGCTCACCCGGCCCAAGGGCGCCCCGCTCACGCTGTCCGACATTCCATTGCTCGACGAGGCGCTCGAACTGCTGGGTCCCGACCCGCACGAACAGGCGCGCCAGGCGTCGCGCGACGCGCAGCGCGCCGAAGAGGAGCGCTACGCCCAGGAGACGCTCGCGCAGGCGGGCATCGGGTCGGGCATCGTCTCGTCGAAGATGCTCGCCGACCAGATGCGCGGCGATTCGTCGGAACTGGTCGCGCAGCGCGCCGCCGCGGACCGCGAATGGACCTATGGGCACATCGTCGTCGATGAGGCGCAGGAACTGACCGCCATGGACTGGCGCATGCTCATCCGCCGCTGCCCGTCGCGCTCGTTCACGATCGTGGGCGACGTGGCGCAGACCTCGGCGCTCGGCGGCACGCGTGACTGGCGCACGTCGATGAACGCGTTGTTCGGCCCACAGAACTGGAGCCTCAACGAGCTGACGATCAACTACCGCAACCCGCGTGAGGTCTCCGACCTCGCCGCGCGTTTCGCTGAAGGCGAAGGGCTCTACATCTCCACCGTCAAGGCGATTCGTTCGGTGCCCGATTCGGTGCAGCGCGTGAGCGTGGCGGATCGTGCGGCGCTGTACGCCGAGGTCGCCGAGCAGACCCTTGATCTGGCCGGTTCGTACCTTGTGGGCGACGGCACAGGCCGCGTGGCCGTCATCGTCCCCGACGAACTGCGCGATGCCGTGCGGGCCGCCGTGCACGAAGCCGTGGCGCACAGCACGCTCGCGCGCAGCGGCGTCCGGTTCGACGAGCAGATCATGGTGTGCGGCGCGCAATCGGTAAAAGGCCTTGAATACGATGCGGTTATGGTTGTGGAACCAGGACTCATCGAGCAGGAGGCGCCCACACGGCTCTCCGCGGCCTCCGACCTGTATGTGGCGCTCACCCGCCCCACGCAGCGTCTGCTTATAGTCCGGACACAAGCAGACGAAACGCTGCTCGATTTGTAAGGTGGTGCATATGCCGAAAGCTCTATTACTTGAAAACATCCATCCCCTGGCCGCCCAATCCCTGCGCGACCACGGGTTCGAAGTCGAGACGATGAAGGGCGCGCTTGCCGAGGACGAGCTCATCGAGGCCCTCGAAGGCGTGGACC
Organism: Bifidobacterium pseudolongum subsp. globosum; assembly: GCF_004155535.1. Lineage (GTDB taxonomy): Bacteria > Actinomycetota > Actinomycetes > Actinomycetales > Bifidobacteriaceae > Bifidobacterium > Bifidobacterium pseudolongum_C. The sequence goes on from NZ_RYUH01000012.1 coordinate 23,785, forward strand.
TGCTCGGCATCCGCTCGAAGACAACCGTGACCGCCAAGGTGCTCGACGCGCGCCCCACGCTCACCGCGATCGGCTGCTTCTGCATCGGCACCAACCAGGTCGACCTCAACCATGCGGGCCGCCGTGGCGTGGCGGTGTTCAACGCGCCGTATTCCAACACACGGTCCGTGGTGGAATTGGTGATCTGCGACATCATCTGCCTGATGCGCCGCATCCCGGCGCACACGCACCACCTCAAGCATGGGCTGTGGGACAAAACGGCGTCCGGTTCGCACGAGGTGCGCGGCAAGACGCTCGGCATCATCGGCTACGGCAACATCGGCTCACAGCTTTCGGTGCTCGCCGAGGCGCTCGGCATGCGCGTGGTGTTCTACGACCTCGACGAAAAGCTCGCGATGGGCAACGCCCAGCGCTGCGACACGCTCAATGAATTGCTCGAGCAGTCCGACGCCGTGACGATCCACGTGGACGGACGCAAATCCAACACAGGGTTCTTCGGCGAAGACGAGTTCGCCCACATGAAGCAGGATGCGATCTTCATCAACTGCTCACGCGGGTTCGTGGCGGACCTCGACGCGCTCAAGCGCCACCTCGACAGCGGGCACCTTTCCGGCGCGGCCGTGGACGTGTTCCCGGTCGAGCCGAAGAAGAGCGGCGACCCCATCGTCACGCCGCTCGCCGACGAGGACAACATGATCCTCACCCCGCACATCGGCGGCTCCACGCTCGAAGCGCAGGAGGCCATCGCCCAGTTCGTCTCGCAGCGTCTTGAGGATTACTGGCTCAAGGGCTCCACGATGCTCAGCGTGAATCTGCCGCAGATCACCTTGAGCGACTACCGCGGGGCCGCACGCATCGCCCACCTGCACGCCAACCTGCCGGGCATCCTCGCCTCGGTCAACCAGGTGCTCGGCGAACAGGGCATCAACATCTCGGCGCAGGCGCTCGGAACCGAAGGCGACCTGGGGTACGTGGTGACCGACGTGGCCAACAAACCCGACGAGCGCACGCTCGACGCGTTGGCCTCACTGACGGGCACGATCCGCATGCGCGTCATCGAATAGGCCGTGAGGTATGGCAAAGGCCCGGAGCCTTCAAGCTCCGGGCCTTTGCCATACCTCACGCGCGGTCTTCGACACGCAACTCGTCGATTGCGTGCTGGAAGTCCTCAAGTCCTTCGAAATTCTGGTAGACGCTGGCGAAGCGCAGATAGGCCACTTCGTCAAGTTCACGCAACGGTTTGAGGATGGCCTTGCCGATCTCCTCCGACGGCACCTGCGCGATGCCTTGCGCACGCAGGCTCTCCTCGACCTGCTGGCCGAGGTGCTTGAGGCTTTCCTCGTCGATCGGCCTGCCCTGGCACGCTTTACGCACACCGGAGATCACCTTGTTGCGGTCGAATTGCTCCACATTGCCAGACCGTTTCTTCACCAGCAGCATGGCCGTCTCCATCGTGCTGAAACGGCCCCCGCATTTGGGGCATTCACGGCGCCGGCGAATGGAATGGCCGTCGTCGCTGATGCGCGTATCGATCACCTTGGTGTCGGGATTCTGGCAAAATGGGCAATGCATACCACTCACAATAGCCCGACGTTCGGCCTTTTGTTCAACGGGTGCACCCATGTTCCGCTCGCCGCGCACCATCAGCCCCAATGCCATGGCCTTATCAGACCGGGATGATCAGGTGCTGGCCTGCCACGATGCGGCTGTCATCGAGGCCGTTGACGGCTTTGAGGCGCTCCACCACCTGCACCGCCGGCGCATCGGTGAAACGACTGGCGATCGACCACAACGTGTCACCGGGCCGCACGGTGTAATGCACGACTTCCGTCGACTCGTACCCCGCATAGGCCGTCTGTTCGCCCAGTCCTGGCATATGGGACGCGAGGGCGCATCCCAGACACAGCAACGCCGCCAGCACGATGAGCCACATGCGCACATGGGCCTTGGCCCCCGCCGTCTGCACTGCACCGGATGCCCGTGAGATATGTGACGCCAACGCGCTCATCGAAACCTTCTTTCGAACGTTTGTTCTAATTGTGGTTTCGATATTCGCACAGATGTTCGAACTTGTCAAGCCTGCATTCGAACATCTGTTTGATTTTCTCCGTGCGGCACGGTACTGTTGTGCCATAACGAAAGGACCCACCATGAGCAGCATCGAACACGACCCGACCGCGGCCGCGGAACGCCGCGCACCCGACCTGACGGAGCGCCAGCAGCGCATCATGGCCGCGATCCGCGCGCTGCACGCCGAACATGGCTTCGCCCCGTCATTGCGCGAGATCGGCGAGGCGTGCGGATTGAAGAGCACGTCGTCGGTGCAGCATCAGCTCAATGTGCTGGAGTCCAAGGGGTGCATCCGCAGGGACCCGAACAAGGGACGCGCCATCGAAGTGGTGGACGACTCCCCCACCGCCGTGGACGTCAGCCCGTTCCCCGACGCCCAATCGGCGTCGTTCCTAGCGTCCACCGACGTGCCGCTTGTGGGCGCGATCGCCGCCGGCGCGCCGATCACCGCCGAGCAGCATGTCGAAGACGTCATGCGCCTGCCCGTGCGGCTGACGGGCACCGGCAGGCTCTTCATGCTCGAAGTGCATGGCGATTCGATGATCGACGCCGCCATCTGCAACGGCGACTTCGTGGTGGTGCGCGAGCAGCAGACCGCCGAGAACGGCGACATCGTGGCGGCGTTGCTCGACGACGAGGCCACCGTGAAGACCTTCCGCAACGAAAACGGCCATATCTGGCTCATCCCCCACAACCCCAACTATGCGCCGATTGACGGCACCCACGCCCAGATCATGGGCAAGGTCGTCACGGTGTTGCGCAAGATGTGACAGGCGGCCCTCAGGCGTGGGTCTGCGCCGACGACGGACCCGTGTAGCCTTCCGGCTCCAATTGGAACGTCGTGTGCGGCACCGACACTGGGAAATGCTCGCACAGGCACAGCTGCAGCTGTTCGAGCACCTTGCCGGCCTCCTCCATCGTCATCCGCTTGTCCACAACCACATGCGCGGTCAGGATCGGCATGCCCGACGCCACCGTGCTCGCATGCAGGTCATGCACCGCGATCACATGGTCCACACCCTCCAGGTGCGCGCGCACCTGGTCCAGATCCAACCCGCTCGGTGTCTCCTCCAGCAGCACACGCATCGCATCGCGCACCAACACGTATGCCCGCGGAATCATCATCAACGCGATCACGCCGCCGGCCACCGCGTCGAAGCCATCCCAGCCGGTGGCCATCATCACCACGGCCGAGACGATCACCGCCACCGATCCGAGCGCGTCGTTGACCACCTCAAGGAACGCGGCGCGCATGTTCATGTTGTCACCCGACTGCGCGCGCAGCACCATAATCGACCCGATGTTGGCGGCAAGTCCCAGAACGCCGAAGAACAGCAGCAGACGCACGTCCTTGATGCCGTCGGCCTCCTGCCCGGTGAGGCGCATGACCGCCTCCACAAGCGCATAGAGCCCCACGAACAGCAACAGCAGGCCGCCGGCCGCGGCGGTGATCACCTCAAGCCTCGCCCATCCCCAGGTGCGCGACTTCGTGGGTTTGCGCCGCATCATGAACGCGGTGACGGTGGATGCCGCGAGCACCGAGACGTCGGTGAGCATGTGCCCTGCGTCCACGAGCAACGCGAGTGACCCGGTGACCGCAGCCCCGATCACCTCGGCCACGAAAATGGTGCCGGTGAGCACCAAGGTGGTCAGCAGACGCTGATGGTGGCCGGCTGTGTGCGCGGCCGTCCCCGCCCCATGTTGATGTGCCATTGATTCGCCTCTCCCCTCATGCGGTGCCATAACACAAAGGGAGGCCGGGCTCGCCCGACCTCCCTGAACGCACCTGATGTCTTACGGAAATCAGAATCCGAACTGTGCGGCGGTTTCCTTGAGCGTCTCGGCGGAACGCTTGAGCGCCGCGAGCTCACGGTCGGAAACCGGTGTGTTGATGCGCGAGTTCACGCCTTCGCGGTTGAGCAGCGTCGGCACCGACATGCACACGTCGGAGATGCCATGGAAGTCGTCGAGCAGCGAGGAGACCGGCAGGATGCGGTTGGTGTCGTTGAGGATGGCCTCGATGATGTCCACACCGGACATGGCGATGGCGTAGTTCGTGGCGCCCTTGCCGTTGATGATCTTGTACGCCGCGTTCTTGACCTCCTGGTGGATCTGTTCGCGCATGTCGGCGTCAAGCGGGGCATGGCCCGGCAGCGGCTGCCAATCGCACATCGGCACGCCGCCGATCGTGGCGGAGGCCCACAGCGGCACTTCGGAATCACCGTGCTCACCGGCGATGTAGGCGTGCACGTTTTTCACGTTCACACCGGTCTGCTGGGCGATCAGGAAGCGCAGGCGGGCGGAATCCAGGTTGGTGCCCGAGCCGAACATCTGGTTCGACGGCAGGCCCGAAAGCTTCATCGACACGTGCGTGACCACATCCACCGGGTTGGTGATGAGCATGTAGATGGCGTTCGGCGCCACCTTGATGAGGTTCGGGATGATGGACTTCATGATGTTGATCGTGGCGCCGGCCAGATCCAGACGGGACTGGCCCGGCTTCTGGCGCGCGCCTGCGGTGATGACCACCATGTCGGCGTCACGGCAGATCTCCGGATCGTCGGAGCCGTCGATTGACACGGTCGGGAAGAAGCTGGAGCCGTGCTGCATGTCGAGCACTTCAGCTTCGACGCGCTCCTTTGCGATGTCTTCCAGCACGATCTCACGGGCGATGCCACGTTCCGCCGCGGCGAAGGCGAGGGTGGAGCCGACGGCGCCGGCGCCGACGATGGCAAGCTTTGTAGGCTTAATTGGTGAATCGGACATGTGTCTACCTCTTTTATGCATAGCTTATCCGCTTGTGACGGAACCATGGTTTATTCATCTTCACTGTAGCAGACCACAATTTGTTCACAATGCGATAAAGAGGCGGCGTGTGCCGGCCGCGGCGGTGTAGGCCACGGCCGGCGCCGCATCAGTCCACAGGGTCCTCGAGCGCTTGGTCCATGATCTGCGCGGCGAGCCGCTCGTCCACGTCCGCCTGCAGAAGGATGCCGGTGTCACGGTATTCCACCGCGTCCACATTGCCGTATTCGCGGATCTGCGAGACGAGCGAACCGGCCGTGTACGGCAGCAGCGCCTCCACATGCACGCCGGGCGCCGGCAGCATCCCCTCGATGCGCGCGCGCAGCGCGTCGACGCCTTCGCCAGTGGCCGACGAGACGAAGAACGCGCCCGGCGCGAGCTGCTTGAGGCGTTCACGCGTCACGGCGTCAATCAGGTCGACCTTGTTGAACACGGTGACGACGGGCAGCCTGTCCACACCGTCGATTGTTTTGAGGACCTCGTTCACCGCGTCGATCTGCCCGAACGGATCGGGGTGCGAGGCGTCCACGACGTGCACCATCACGTCCGATTCGCCGATCTCCTCGAGCGTCGACTTGAACGCCTCGACGAGCTGTGTGGGCAGTCGGCGCACAAATCCGACCGTGTCCACATAGGCGTAGAACCGTCCGTCCTTCGCGCGCGCACGGCGCACGGCGGTGTCGAGCGTGGCGAACAACGCGTTCTCCACGAGCTCGTCCGAACCGGTGAGCCGGTTCGTCAGCGACGATTTGCCCGCGTTCGTGTACCCGACGACCGAGATCGTGGGCAGCGCGTACCGCTTGCGTGAGCCGCGCTTGACCTCGCGCGCCGGCGCCATCTGCGCGATCTGCCGGCGCAGACGTGCGATGCGCGTGCGGATAACGCGCCGGTCCATCTCGATCTTCGTCTCGCCCGGGCCGCGCGAGCCGATGCCGCCGTCGGCGCCGGCGGCACGGCCGCCCGCCTGACGGGACAGCGCCGCGCCCCAACCGCGCAGGCGCGGCAGCATGTACTGCAACTGCGCGAGTTCGACCTGCGCCTTGCCTTCGCGCGACGTGGCGTGCTGCGCGAAGATGTCGAGGATCACCGCAGTGCGGTCCACGACCTTCACTTTCGTGGCGTCTTCGAGCGCGCGGCGCTGGCTTGGCGGCAGGTCGTCGTCCACGATGATCGTGTCGGCGTCGTTCGCCGCCACGATCTGCGCGATCTCCTGCGCCTTGCCCGATCCCACGTACGTGGAGGAATCAGGGCGGTAGCGGTGCTGCAGCACGGCGTCGCACACCTGCGCGCCCGCCGTCCCGGCGAGCGCGGCGAGCTCGCGCAGGGATTCCTCGGCCTCGCGCTGCGAACCGTTGCGTGACGACCAGACCCCCACGAGCACCACGCGCTCAAGGCGCACCTTGCGGTATTCGACTTCGGTGACATCCTCGAGTTCGCCCAGGCCCACCACATGCTTGAGCTGGTTGCGTGATTCGCGCTCACGCCAGATCTCGTCGCCCGGCTGCGCGCCCATGCCGTCGTCGTCGAGCAGCACGTCGGATTGGTCGGCGAGCAGACCATGCGCGCCCGGCGCACCTTGGTCCGTCAATTCCTGGTCACCCTGCCATGATTGGGTCGATTCGGTCAAAGGCACCTCACATTGTTCGTGAAAACTTACGTCTGCCTTACTATCATCGAAAAGCAGCAGACACGCAAGTATACATCAGGAACGAAACGAGGCGCCATGAACACACAGGACCCACACAAGCAGGCGGAACAGTATTTCACCGCGTCGCCCTCGTCGGCGGATGTGCGGCATGAGATGCATGTGACACTGCGCGGCCACGAGGCCGATGTGGAGACGTCGAACGGCGTCTTCTCGGGCGGCCGCGTGGACCTCGGTACATCGGTGCTGCTGCGCCATGCGCCGATGCCGCCCGCGCACGGCGACTTCCTCGACATCGGCTGCGGCTGGGGCGCGATCAGTCTCGCGCTCGCGCTCGAATCCCCCGCAGCCAGCGTCTACGCAATCGACGTCAACGAGCGCGCGATCGAACTGACCGAGCACAACGCCGAACTCAACGGCTGCACCAACATCCACGCCGGCGAGGCCGCTGATGTGCCCGAGGGGCTCGAGTTCGAGCTCATCTGGTCGAACCCGCCGATCCGCATCGGCAAACAGGAGCTGCACACACTGCTCATGACGTGGCTGCCGAGGCTTGCGCCCGACGGATACGCGTATCTTGTGGTCCAGAAGAACCTCGGCTCCGATTCGCTGATGCGCTGGTTGGCGCAGGCCCTTGACAGCACCTTCACCGTGGCCAAGTATGCGAGTTCGAAGGGCTACCGCGTCATCGAAGTCCACCGCCTGCCCTGAGCCCGCACCGATCCGACGTATTGCAGCCATGGCTTCCCATGGCATCCCATTGAAAGAGTGACCCTTTCCCCTATGAAATTCGAATATCCAGAAGAACTTCCGGTCAGCGGCGCGCGCCAGGCGATCCGCGAGGCGGTGCAATCGTCACAGGTCGTCATCGTCTCCGGCCAGACCGGTTCCGGCAAGACAACGCAGCTGCCGAAGATCCTGCTCGAACTCGGCCGCGGCACGCACGGCCACCAGATCGTGCACACGCAGCCGCGCAGGCTCGCCGCGCGCACTGTGGCAGAACGCATCGCGAGTGAGCTCGGCGTGCATTTGGGCGACGAAGTGGGCTATCAGGTGCGCTTCACCGACGAAAGCTCGCCGAAGACACGGCTGCGCGTGGTGACCGACGGCATCCTGCTCGCGCAGATCCAACGTGACCCGAACCTGAGCCGCTATGACACGATTGTGATCGACGAGGCGCACGAGCGCACGCTCAACATCGACTTCCTGCTCGGCTACCTCACCGCGCTGCTGCCGAAACGGCCCGACCTCAAGCTCATCGTCACCTCGGCCACAATCGACTCGGTCAAGTTCCAAAAGCACTTCGAGGACGCGCTGCACAAGCCCGTGCCGGTCATCGAGGTCTCCGGGCGCACCTACCCCGTCACCATATGCTATGAGCCGCTCGGCGGACCGCCCGCGCTGACGGCCCATGTGCCGGGGTTCGCCGACGGCGCGTCCGGCAATGACGCGGGCAGTCCGGACACCGAGGCGATGGACATGACCACGGCCGTGGCGCGCGCGTGCGTCGAACTCGTGACGGTCTCGGCGCGCGACCAGGGCCCGCGCGACATCCTCGTCTTCGCGTCCGGCGAGCGCGACATCCGCGATTTCGAACAGTCGATCCGCCATGCCTTCGGCCCGCGGTGCGCGGACATGCGCAGGCCGGACGCGATTGAGATCATGCCGCTGTTCGCGCGCCTGAGCGCGAAGGACCAGCACCGCGTGTTCGAACCGCACCGGCACCAGCGCATCGTCATCGCCACCAACGTGGCGGAGACGTCGCTCACCGTGCCGGGCATCCGGTATGTGGTGGACCCGGGCACGGCGCGCATCTCGCGGTATTCGAAGACGGCCAAGGTGCAGCGCCTGCCGATCGAGCCGATCTCGCAGGCGAGCGCGGACCAGCGCGCGGGCCGCTGCGGCCGTATCGCCGACGGCATCGCGATCCGCCTGTACTCCGCCGAGGATTACGAAAGCCGCCCGAGGTTCACCGAACCGGAGATCCTGCGCACGTCGCTCGGCGCGGTGGTGCTCCACATGCTGTCGGTCGGTGTGGCGAAGACCGCCGAGGACATCACCGACTTCGGGTTCATCGACCCGCCCGACATGAAGGCGGTCTCCGACGGCTTCAACGAGCTCACCGAACTGCGCGCGATCTCGCGCAAGCGCGGGCAGATCCACCTCACGCACATCGGCCGGCAGCTCGCGCGCATCCCGATCGACGTGCGCCTGGGCCGCATGCTCATCGAGGCGGCGCATGCCACGACCCCGAACACGCTCGCCGCGCTGATTGTGATCGTGGCGTTCCTGAGCCTGCAGGATCCGCGCGAACGCCCCGAAGACAAGCGCGACGAGGCGGACCGTCTGCACAACCGCTACGCGGACGCCACAAGCGACTTCCTGACCGCGCTCAACCTGTGGGACCGCGCGTACGGCGCCGACGGCGAACTGAGCAACAATGCGCTGCGCCGTCTGTGCAAAACCGAATACCTGCACTTCCTGCGCATGCGCCAGTGGAAGGACTTGGTCTCGCAACTGCGATCGCTCTGCCGCGAGCTCAAGTTCACTGTGGGCGAGCCGATTCCCATCAGCCGCCCGAGCGAACAGATACGCGCGCTGCCGACCAACCAGCAGGCCGCACACTCGCTGTGCTGTTCGTGGGACGCGCAGGGCATCCACACGTCGATGCTCGCCGGCCTGCTGTCGATGCTCGGCATGCAGGTGGTGCGCGAACCGAAGGCCTCGGATTATGCGAATCTCAAGGGGGCCGCCCGCGCCCGCGCGCTCAAACGCGCCCAGAAGATGGCGAAGAACGACTATCAGGGCGCACGCGGCACGCATTTCGCGATTTTCCCCGCTTCCGCGACCTCGACCGCGACACCGCCGTGGATCATGACGACCGAACTCGTGGAGACGAGCCGCCTGTGGGCGCGGTACTGCGCGCAGATCGACCCGGCGTGGGCCGAACCGCTCGCCAAGGACCTCACGCGCACCACGTACGCGAACCCGCACTGGTCCGCTTCACGCGGCAGCGCGGTCGCCGAAGCCACCGTGCTGCTGTATGGACTGCCGATCGTGCGCGGCAAGCATGTGCAATGGGGACGCATCAATCCGCTCGAAGCCCGTGATTTCCTGCTGCGGCAGGGCCTTGTGGAAGGCGACATCCAACAGCGCTTCCCATACGACGACTTCATCGCGCGCAACCGCGCAATCGTCGAAGACGCGCAGGACGACGCGAGCCGCACCCGCCAGATCGCCCAGACGGTGAGCGACGAGGACCTCTACGACTTCTATGAGCGGGTCGTGCCACAAGACGTGACGAATGTGGCCGAACTGGCGCGCTGGTGGAAGACCGAGCACACCACCAACCCCACGCTGCTCGATTTCGACCCCGAGGAGGTGGACCGCCTCAACGGCGTCGAGTCGGTGAGCCTGGACGACTTCCCCGACCATTGGACCACCGTCGGATCGGACGGGACCGCGCTGTCGCTGCGCTTGAGCTACATCTACGACACGGCCGACCCGGAGGACGGCGTGAGTGTGCACATCCCGATGACCGCGCTCTCGCGCGTCAGCGCCGCGCAGTTCAGCTGGAATGTGCCCGGATTGCGCAATGAGCTCATCGTGGCGATGATCAAGGCGCTGCCGAAGCAGCTACGCGTGCAGTTCGTGCCGGCGCCCGACACCGCCGCCAAGATCGAGGCTTGGATCGACGCGCACTACCCCGCCGACCCGGGCTCGGGCACGCGCGACCATCCGGCCCAAACGCCGGACGGCGATCCATGGCCCGATTTCGCGCATGTGTTCACGCAGGCCGCGATCAGTGTCGTCGGCGCGCAGATCCACCCCGAAGTGCTCGACGGCCTGATGCCCAAGCTGCCGCCGTACCTGCGCATGACCTTCGTGATCGAACAGCCCGCGCCGCGCCCCAAACGCGCGCATGGCAGGAAGCCTGCGCCGAATGCGGCCAAACGCGTGGCGAGCGGCAAATCACTCGAAGACCTGCAGCGCCGGTTCGCCAGCCAAGCACAGGCCTCGGCCCGCACCGTGGTGCGCAAACAGGCCGAGCGCGCCGCAGACGAAGGCAAGGCGGTCACCCAGGCGAACCTGTTGCACAAGGCCGGCGCCACCACGCAATCGCGCGCCGACATGCTGTGGCATGCGGCGCTCGACCGGCTCAAACTGCCCACCGAGCGCATCTCGTCGCGCTGGCTTGGCGCCGAGACGTTGCGTCTGGCCGCCGCGCCGTACCAATCCACCGCCGCCCTCGTCGACGACCTGCAGCTCGCCGCCGTCAAACGGCTGCTGCCCGACATCGACAAGGTCGGCTCCGACGACGCGCTCGACCAGGCCGTGGCCGGCGTGGGGCAGGTGTATGAGGACACCGTCTACGCCGTGGCCAAAGACGTGGTGGAGGTCCTCGCGCAATACGCGCAAGTGGAGAAGGCGGTGGGCGGCGTGGCCGACCTGCCGATGCTTTCGGTGCTGCAGTCAGTGCGCGAACACGCCGCCACACTCGTGAACCCCGGGTTCATCGGGCGCACGCCCCCACTCGCCCTGCCGCGCATCCCCGTGTACCTGCGCGCCGACCTGATGCGCCTTGCCAAGGCGAAGACCGACAAGAACCGCGACGTGCGCTGGGCCTGGCAGGCCGACGAAGCGAAACAGCTCGTGGATGCCGCGCTCACGCGCGCCAAGGCACTGCCGGTCGGCGCCGCACGCGACGAGGCGATGGCCAAGGCCAGCCGCGCACGCTGGATGCTTGAGGAGTTCTATGTTTCGCTGTGGGCGCAGGAACTCGGCACCAACCAACCGGTCAGCGTGCAGCGCATCACCAAGGCGCTGCGCTGAGCACGCGCAATCCACCAGGTTTCCAAGGACGACCCAATGGCTTCGAACAACACCCCATCCAAACGTACGCAGTCGCGCCACATCCCCTTCCAGCGCATACGGGCCGCGGCCAGAACCGTGGCCCATGCGTGGAAGCACGGCAACGTGCGGCAGCGCACGGCGTTGGCCACCATCGGGCTGCTCGCCTCGATCGTGGCGCTCGCGCTCGTCATCAGCCTTGTGCGCTTCGTCTCGTGGCGCGCCGAGGTGCATCAGGCGCGCGCCGAACAGCAGCAGTTGGTAAAGCAGTTCGATTTCAACCCCGGCAACATCATCTCGAACACGCAGTTCTTCAACGGCTCCGCGATGAACCAGAAGGAGATCCAGGCGTTCCTCGACGAGAAGGGCGCCGAGTGCACCGAGCGTGGCTGCCTGCGCAACGCGGCGTTCCGCACCGAGCCGCGTGCGGCGAGTGACTACTGCACGGAATACAAGGGTTCGTCCAAACAGAAGGCGTCGGCGATCATCGCCGATGCCGCCAAAGCCTGCAACGTCTCGCCGAAAGTGCTGTTGACGATGCTGCAGAAAGAGCAACAGCTCGTGACCGCCACCAAGACGCCGAGCGAGTTCCGGTTCAAGGCCGCCATGGGGTTGAGCTGCCCGGACGACGACAGCTGCGACCCCCAGTACGCCGGGTTCTTCCGACAGGTGTTCGGGTCGGCGGAACGCTACCAGTACTACGTGCGGCACGAGGACCAATACGGGTTCCACGCGGGCGCGCTCAACTATGTGCCGTTCAATCCGGACGCCGCATGCGGCGGCTCGGAGGTCTACATCGAGAACACGGCCACCGCGTTGCTGTACATCTACACGCCGTACCAGCCCAACCTCGCCGCGCTCGAAGCGGGCGCGGGCGAGGGCGATGCGTGTTCGACCTATGGCAACCGCAATTTCTCGATCATCTATTCGGGCTGGTTCGGCGACCCGCGCGTCTAGCGCTCAGAGCTTGGCGAGGTACTCCTTGAGCTCGAACGGCGTGACCTGGCCGCGGTACTCCTCCCACTCCTTGCGCTTGTTGCGGATGAAGTATTCGAAGACGTGTTCGCCGAGCACGTCGGCCACGAAATCGGATTTCTCCATGATGCGCAGCGCTTCGTCGAGCGATTCGGGAAGCGGCTGGATGCCCATGGCCTGGCGTTCGGCGTCGGTGAGCTCCCACACGTCGTCGCTCGTCGGCTCACCCAACTGCATCTTCTGCTCGATGCCGTCAAGGCCGGCCGCGAGCAGCACCGAGTAGGCGAGGTACGGGTTGGCGCCCGGATCGAGCGCGCGGAACTCGATGCGCGCGGAATTGCCTTTGCCCGGCTTGTACTGCGGAATGCGCAGCAGCGCGGAACGGTTGTTGTGGCCCCAGCAGATGTAGCTCGGCGCCTCGTTGCCGCCCCACAGGCGCTTGTACGAGTTGACGAACTGGTCGGTGATCGCGCAGATCTCCGCCGCATGGTACAGGATGCCGGCGGCGAACTGGCGCGCGGTGATCGACATGTTGAATTCCTGGCCGGCCTCATAGAACGCGTTCGCATCGCCTTCGAACAGGCTCAGATGCGTGTGCATGCCGGAGCCGGGCTCGTTGGCGAGCGGCTTGGGCATGAAGCTCGCATGGATGCCGCGTTCGAGCGAGATCTCCTTGACGACCGTGCGGAACGTCATGATGTTGTCGGCGATCGTCAGCGCGTCGGCGTACCGCAGGTCGATCTCGTTCTGCCCCGGTCCTGCCTCGTGGTGCGAGTATTCGACCGAGATGCCCATCTGCTCGAGCATGTTGACGGTCGCGCGGCGGAAGTCCATGCCCGGGCTGCGCGGCACATGGTCGAAATAGCCGCCTTGGTCGATCGGCACGGGCGGCTGTGCATAGTCGTCCTGCCGTTCGAACAGGTAGAACTCGATCTCGGGGTGCACGTAGAACGTGAAGCCCTTGTCCTTCGCCTTCGACAGCGCGCGCTTGAGCACGTGGCGCGGGTCGGCGAGCGAGGGTTCACCTTCGGGCGTGAGCACGTCGCAGAACATGCGCGCGGTGCCCTGCGGCCCACCGCGCCATGGCAGGATCTGGAAGGTGCTCGGGTCGGGCTTGACGATCATGTCGTCTTCGGAGACGCGCGTCATGCCTTCGATCGCGGAACCGTCGAACCCGATGCCCTCCTCGAACGCCGCCTCCAGCTCCGCAGGCGCGATCGCCACTGATTTCAAGGTGCCCAGCACATCGGTGAACCACAAGCGAATAAAACGTACGTCGCGCTCCTCAACGGTACGGAGCGCGAACTCTTGCTGCTTATCCATAACAGCCCATCGTTCCATGGCGATGTTACGGAGCACGTTAACATGCCCATTCTGCGGACTCGCCCGGCACGTGGCCCATGCCACCGCTGCGCTATCGTGGTGCACTATGAGCGCACAATCCAGCACGATCGTCGATTCGACCGCAGACAACCCCATCATCGACTTGACATGGCATCAGGCGGCCACACCCAAGGAGCGGGCGCGCGCCGGCCTGGACGCACGCGAACGGGCGCCGCTCGAATCACACGCCATCTGGCATGTGCACCCGGATCGGCGCGAGGTCATCGGACTGCTCGAGGAGCAGTCGAAGACGCGCCTGCAGAGCCTCATCCCGCTGCGGTACTACCGCATGAGCGACTCCGCGTTCACGTTCTACCGCGGCACCGCGCTGATCATGGCCAACGATCTGGCGCGCATGCCCGTGACGGGCATTCCCGTGCAGGCGGTGGGCGACGCGCATATCGGCAATTTCGGCCTGTTCTATTCCCCCACCCGCCACTTGGTGTTCGACATCAACGACTTCGACGAGACGACGACCGGCCCGTGGGAATGGGACATCAAGCGCCTCGCCGCGTCGGTGGAGATCTGCGGGCGCGCCAACAACATCTATTCGAAGGACCGACAGAAGGCGGTGCGCGCGTGCGTGCGCACCTACCGGCAGATGATCGACCAGTTCGCGCAGATGGATTACCTCGACATGTGGTATGACCATCTGGACGTGGAGCATACACTCGACCAGTTCGAAAGCGCGCATGACGGCCACCGCAACCGCACGCTGCGCGCGGCGGTGATGAAGGCGCGCGCCAAGGACTCCGACGGCGCCGCCGCGAAGCTCACCGTGCTCGACGGGGACACGCTGCGGTTCAAGTCGATGCCGCCCGAGCTCGTCCCCATCCGCGACCTTGAGGGATACAACGACCTGGATGCGCTGCGTGAGCGGCTGCGGCAGCTGTTCGACTCATACCGCGATTCGCTGTACGAGGACCGCCGGCATGTGTTGAGCCAATACACGTACCACGACACGGCGCGCAAGGTCGTGGGCGTCGGCTCCGTCGGCACGCGCGCATGGGTGTCGATCCTGACGGGCCGTGACATCCACGACCCGCTCATGCTGCAGATGAAGGAGGCCACCGATTCGGTGCTCGAACGGTTTGTGGGCCGCAGCCCGTACGCGTCGCACGGCGAACGCGTGGTGCAGGGCCAGAAGCTGATCCAGACCACCGCCGACATCATGCTCGGCTGGACCAAATTCCTGGCGAACGACGGCCTGCCGCGTGACTATTACGTGCGCCAGCTGTGGAACGGCAAGGGGTCGATCGACATCAATCACCTCAACGACGTGGCGTTGAACGATCTGGGGCGCATGTGCGCATGGTGCCTTGCGCATGCCCATGCCCGCACCGGCGACGGCATCGCGATCGCGAACTACCTCGGCGGCACGGACACGTTCGACGACGCGATGACCTCATTCGCCGATTCCTATGCGGACCAGAACGAAGAGGATTACCACGTCTTCAAGCAGATGATCAAGGACGGCGAACTGCCCTGCTCAAAGAAATGAGTCGGAGGTCAGTCCGCCGCGACGGCAAGGGCCTCCTGCAGGGTGAACGCCCCCGCATACAGCGATTTGCCCAGGATGGCGGAGTCCACGCCCAGATCGTCGAGCGTCTTGATCGCCTCGAGGTCGGCGAGCTTGGAGATGCCTCCTGAAGCCGTGACCTTCGCGTCGGTGCGTTCGGCGACTTCGCGCAGCAGGTCGATGTTCGGTCCGCTCATCATGCCGTCGCGTGTCACGTCGGTCACCACGTACCGGCTGCAGCCGGCGTCGTCGAGGAAGCGCATCGTCTCGAACAGGTCGCCGCCTTCCTTGACCCAGCCGCGTGCGGCGAGCGTGTGCCCGCGCACGTCGAGGCCCACGGCCACGCGGTCGCCGTACTTGGCGATCACGCGCGCCGTCCACTCGGGGTTCTCGAGCGCGGCGGTGCCGATGTTCACGCGCGCGGCGCCGGCGTCGAGCGCCGCGTCGAGCGAGGCGTCGTCGCGCACGCCGCCCGACATCTCGATGTTCACCACGTCGCCCAGTTCGGCCACGATCCGCCGCAGCTGCGCACGGTTGTCGCCAGTGCCGAAGGCCGCGTCCAGATCCACCAGATGGATCCACTGCGCGCCGGCGTCCACCCATGTGCGGGCGGCGTCGAGCGGCGAACCATAATCCGTTTCGGAGCCGGACTCGCCTTGGCGCAGCCGGACGGCCTTGCCATCGCGAACGTCGACGGCCGGGAGCAGTGTCAATGCCATAATGTGTTCCTTCGGTGGTTGGGTTGGTCGGTTGGTCTACAGATGCGGGGGCTTACAGCACGTTCGCCCAGTTGCGCAGCAGCCGTGCGCCGGCCTGCGCGGATTTCTCGGGGTGGAATTGCGTGGCGAACAGCGGACCGTGCTCGTACGCCGCCACAAAACGGCTGCGCCCGTATGTGCACCATGCCACGCGCTCGGGGGCGTCGGCGAAATCGATCTGGTATTCGCTCGTATCGGCCGGCGTGACGTCGCATGCGGCGTACGAGTGCACGAAGTAGAACCGTTCGTCCTCGACGCCGTCAAGCAGAATCGAGCCTTCGGGCGCCTGCACGGTGTCCCAGCCCATGTGCGGCACCACATCGGCGTCCAGGCGCGTCACCGCGCCTCCGATCAGGCCAAGGCCCTCGGTGTCGACGCCGTGCTCCTCGCCTTCGGTGAACATGATCTGTTCACCGACGCATACACCGAGCACCGGGCGGTCGGCACGCAACCGGTCGTAGATGACCCGGTCGCCACTGACCTTGCGCAGGCCCTCCATGCAGGCGCCGTACGCACCCACGCCGGGCACCACAAGGCCGTCCGCCTCAAGTGCCTGCCGGTAGTCGGACGTGAGCGTCACGTCGAGCCCTTGGTCCGCGAGCGCGCGCACCATGGACCGCACGTTGCCGAACCCATAGTCGAACACGACAACCGTCTTCATAGCTTTCTCCTTCCAGTGTTCCGCCGTGGCCGCGGCTATTCGATCGACGACTGGCCGCCGCCCATGTGCGTGTGCTTCGCGATGATCCCGTATGCGCGGGTCTGTCCCATGGCGTCCGACGACACGACGTCGTCGGATTGCGCAAGCACGTCCTGCACCGTCGAGATGCCCAGCATCACGTCTTCGACGAACGGGGCGAGCGACGGGAACACAAAGGGCGGTGGCAGTTGTTCGCCGGCCTGTCCGTTGTAATACACCGTCGCTTCCACCTTGTCGGCGCGGTTGACCACGAGCAGCCCGGACAGGCCGCCCACGACCTTCGTCAGGTCCTTCACCGCGGCCTCCGGGCCGTCTCCGTCGAGGTTGTGCAACACGGCGACGGCGCCCTGCTCCGATCCGATGCATTCGGCGGAGATGTCGGAGATCTGGCAGAACGCGGCCAGCAGCTCCGCGGAGTTGAGCCGCGTGCAGATGAACGCCGCCTTCGCCTTGTCGCCCAGCAGGCCTTCGAGCTCGTCTTCGAACGAGGGCTCGTCGCCAGTGGGATCGGCCGGCTCGCCGGCGCCGCCTTCGCCCTCGTGGAACTCCTCTTCGAAGTTCTCGAGCATCGCTTCCAATTCGGCGTCGTCGAAATGCTCGCCGTCGTCGTCCGGCCGTTCGGGTTCGTCAGGTTCGTCTGCCATCACAACGCGCCCTTCGTGCTCGGAATGCCTTCGACGCGCGGGTCGGGCTCGATCGCGAACCGCAACGCGCGCGCGAGCGCCTTGAACTCGGCTTCGGCGATATGGTGCGGGTCGCGGCCCGCGATGAGGTGCAGATGCAGGCAGATGTCGGCATGGAACGCGATCGACTCCATGACATGGCGCACAAGCGAGCCGGTGAAATGCCCGCCGATCATCGCGTACTGGAAGCCTTCCGGCTCCCCCGTGCACACGCAGTACGGCCGGCCCGACACATCCACGACCGCCTTGGCGAGCGCCTCGTCGAGCGGCACCGTGGCGTCGGCGAAGCGGCGGATGCCGCGTTTGTCGCCGAGCGCCTGCTTGAGCGCCTCACCGAATACAATCGCCGTGTCCTCCACCGTATGGTGCGCATCGATGTCGGTGTCGCCGGTGGCGCGGATCGTCAGGTCGATGAGCGAATGCTTGCCCAACGCCGTCATCATATGGTTGTAGAACGGCACCGACGTCTCGATGTCGGTCTTGCCCGTGCCATCGAGGTCGAGGCTGAGTTCAATCGTGGATTCGCTTGTCTGCCGCGTGATCGTGGCCGTGCGTGCCATGCTCGCTCCTTACTGCTGGTTCGCTTGGTTCGTCTGTTCCTCGACGGCGCGCATCGATGCGGTGAGCGCCTCGCGGAACCGTGCCATCTCGTCGTCGGTGCCCATGCACACGCGCAGCCAGCCGTCCGGCCCCACCACGCGGATAAGCACGCCACGGCGCAGCATCTCGTCGAAGATCATGCCGCGGTCGTCGAAATGCCCGCCGAACATGAGGAAATTCGACTGTGACGGCGCCACTTCGAGCGGCTCGCCCTTGTATGTCTGCTCCCTGAGCCACTGCGCGGTCTGCTCGCGCAGCTCACGCAGATGGTCGACCTGCGCGAGCTGGTCGTCGGTGTGGTCGAACCCGGCGAGCGCGGTCGCCTGCGTGACCGCCGAAAGATGGTACGGCATGCGCACGATGCGCAGGCAGTCGATGATGCCCGCGCTGGCCGCGACGTACCCCACGCGCGCGCCCGCGAATGCGAACGCCTTGCTCATCGTGCGGCTCACCGCGAGGTTCGCGTACGTGTTGACGAGCGTTGTGGCCGACGGCGTGCCCGGGTCGCGGAACTCGATGTACGCCTCGTCGACGACGACGATCGGGTGCACACCGGGCGCGGCGCCCGCGACGCGCGCGTTCTGGCAGAAGTCGAGGATCCGCTTCAGGTCGGTCATCGGCAGCGCCGTGCCCGTCGGGTTGTTCGGGCTCGTGAGCATGACGATGGACGGCTCGATCGCGCGAATCGCCTCGATCGTGCGGTCCATGTCGAGGGTGAAGTCGGCGTTGCGCGGGGCCGTGTGCCACTGGGTGAACGTGTCGCGCGCATACTCCGGGTACATCGAATACGTGGGGTCGCAGCCGAGCGCCGCGCGCCCCGGTCCGCCGAAGGCCTGGAATATCTGGAGCATGATCTCGTTGGACCCGTTCGCGCCCCACACCTGATCGGTCGTGAGCGAGGCTTGGGATTCCTTGGCCAGGTAGTCCACGAAGGCCTGACGCAGCTCCATGTGTTCACGGTCCGGGTAACGGTTGAGCGTCGGCGCGATCTCGCGGATGCGCTTTTCGATGCTGCGCACGACCGCGTGGCTCGGCGGGTACGGGTTCTCGTTCACATTGAGGCACACCGGCACGTCGATCTGCGGGGCGCCGTAGGGCTCCTCACCAATCAGGTCATTGCGCAGCGGCAGATCCGCGGGAATCATCCCTTCGTTCATCGAAGGCCTGCCTCCTCTTCCTGGCTCGTGAGCGTCTCTTTGTCGTATGGGTCGGCCACGAAGCGCGTCAGCACGCTTTCGCCGTGTGCGGGCAGGTCTTCGGAGACGGCGAACGCGTTGACGCGCGAGGCGAGCTCCTTGAGTCCCTGCTCGTCATATTCGATCACTTCGACCGGCTTCATGAACGTGTGCACGCCAAGGCCGGCGGCGAATCGCGCGGTGCCCGAGGTGGGCAGCACGTGGTTCGACCCGGACATGTAGTCGCCGAGCGGCACCGGCGAATACGGGCCACGGAAGATGGCGCCGGCGTTGCGGATCCTGGCGATCACCGCATCGGGGTCAGCGGTCTGCACTTCGAGGTGCTCGGCCGCATACGCATTGGCGGCGTCAATCGACTGGTCGACCGAATCGGTGAGGATGATGCCCGACTGCTGGCCACGCAGCGATGTCTCGACGCGCTCGGCGTGCTCGGTGCGCGGCACGCGCTTGAGCAGGCTCGCCTGCACGGCATCGGCGAGTTCGGGGCTGTCGGTGATCAGCACCGAGCCGGCGAGCTCGTCGTGCTCGGCCTGTCCGATCAGGTCGGCCGCCACGAATTCGGGGTTCGCGTCCTTGTCGGCGATGATCGCGATCTCGGTCGGGCCGGCCACGGCGTCAATGCCGACGATGCCGGAGACGAGGCGCTTCGCCGTGGCGACGAAGATGTTGCCCGGGCCGGTGATCTTGTCGACCGGCTCGCACAGCACCGGGTTCGTGGGATCGTCCACGTCGGTCGCGCCGTACGCGAACATCGCGATCGCCTGGGCGCCGCCGACGGCATAGACCTCATCGACGCCGAGCATCGCGCATGTGGCGAGAATCGTCTTGTTCGGCCAGCCGTCCGGGTCGTTGCGGTTCGGCGGCGTGGCGATCGCGAGCGATTCGACGCCCGCCGCCTGCGCCGGCACGGCGTTCATGATGACCGAGCTCGGGTAGACGGCCTTGCCGCCGGGCACATACAGGCCCACACGCTGCACCGGGATCCAGCGTTCGGACACGCGCGCGCCTTCGGCCAGGTCGGTGTGGAAGTCCTCGGGCACCTGGTTCTGTGCGACGGCGCGGGCGCGGCGGATCGACTCCTCGATCGCGGCGCGCACCTCGGGGTCGAGCTGCGCCACCGCGGCGTCCATCACGTCGGCCGGCACGCGCAGCTTCTTCGGCACCACGTGGTCGAACCGCTCGGCATACTCGCGCAACGCCTTGGCACCATTGCGCTTCACGTTGTCGAGGATCGGCTGCACCAGTTCGGTGGCTTCGTCGGTGCCCATCTCGGCGCGCGGCATCGCGGCGAGCATTTCGGCACGGGTCAGGGTTTTTCCGCGCAGGTCAATGATGCGCATGTAGTTTTCAGCACTCATACCGCACTATCGTAACAATGGCCTGTCACGAGCATGATTCACGCGTCGCCGCATCTCACGATGTGATTACCTGACCCCTTGCCGTCATGCGCCGAGCAATGCGTTCGGCCCGAACACGACCTTGATGTCCGCGAACAGGCTCGTGTCGCGTGTGACGCGGAACCGGTCGCCCATCGTCATGACGCGCGCGTTGCCGTTGTCATCGAAGACGGCGAGCTTGACCTCGCAATAGCCCGGATGGTTCGACAGGATCGAGCCGAGCTGCTCAAGACGGTCGCGTTGCAGCGCGTGCAACGGCAGCGTCACGATCACCGGCCGCTCGTCCTCCGCTTCGAGCGACGGCACCTGCATCTCGGTGGCGCGCATGCTCACCGTCTCGTCGCGCACTTCGGGCGTGCCGCGCATCTGCACCACGGTGTCGACGGCCAGGTCGGCCGCCGCCGCTTCGTACACCTTGCCGAACATCATGCACTGGATCGAGCTTTCCATGTCTTCGATCGTCACGATCGCCCACGGATTGCCTTTCTTCGACATGCGGCGGTCCACATTGGTGATCAGCCCGGCGAGCACGACCTGTGTGCGTTCGGGCAGACGGTCGGCGCGGTCGATGAACTGCGCGATGGACATCTCACGCAGATTCGCGAGCACGGACTGCATGCCCGACAGCGGGTGGTCGGACACATACAGGCCCAGCATCTCGCGTTCGAAGTTGAGCTTGGTCTTCTTGTCCCACTCCTCCACGTCGGGCACGCTGATAGAGGCGTCGCCCATCGCGTCTTCGTCCTCGCCGTCGCCGTCCACGTCGGCGAACAGGTCGAACTGGCCGGCCGCCTGCTTGCGCTTGAGGTCCACGACCGATTCGATCGCCGCTTCGTGCACGGTGAACAGGGCGCGCCGGTTCGGGTCGATCGAGTCGAAGGCACCGGCCTTGATCAGCGATTCCACGAGCCGCCTGTTGAGCGCGTTGAGCGGCACACGGCGCACGAAATCGAGGAAGTTGACGTATTTGCCGCGCTTGCCGTTGCGTTCCTCGATGATGTCGTTCACCGCCTGCTCGCCGACGTTTCTGATGGCGCCGAGGCCGAAGCGCACGACGTCGCCGACGGCGGAGTACGCGTAGACGGATTCGTTGACGTCCGGGGACAGGACCTTGATGCCCATGCGCCGCGCCTCGCCCAGGTAGAGCGCGGTCTTGTCCTTGTTGCTCGCGGCGCCCTGCAGCAGGGCGGCCATGAACTCGACCGGGTAATGCGCCTTGAGGTACGCGGTCCAGTACGAGATCAGGCCGTAGGCGGCCGAATGGGCCTTGTTGAACGCGTAGCCCGAGAACGGCACCAGGATGTCCCACACCGCCTGCGCGGCCTCCTCGGAGTAGCCGTGCTCCTTCATGCCCGCGAAGAACGGGATCTGCTCGCGGGCCAGCACCTCGGGCTTCTTCTTGCCCATCGCGCGGCGCAGCACGTCCGCCTTGCCCAGCGAATAGCCCGCCAGGATCCGGGCCGCGGACTGCACCTGCTCCTGGTACACGATCAGGCCGTATGTCTCGTCGAGCACCTCCTTGAGCGGTTCGGCCACCTCCGGGTGGATCGGCGTGATCTGCTGCAGGCCGTTCTTGCGCTTGGCGTAGTTGTTGTGCGAGTCCATATCCATCGGGCCCGGCCGGTACAGGGCGATCAGCGCGGAGATGTCGTTGAAGTTGTCCGGCTTGAGGCTCTTGAGCAAGGCGCGCATGCCGTCCGAATCCAACTGGAACACGCCCAGCGTGTCACCGCGCGACAGCAGTTCGTACGTCTGCTTGTCGTCCAACGGGATCTTCGTGTAGTCGATCGGCTCCTTGCCGTTGGCCGCGATGTTCCTCAACGTGTCGCCGATCACCGTAAGGTTGGAAAGCCCCAGGAAGTCCATCTTCACCAGGCCCAGCGTCTCGCACGTATGGTACTCGAACGTCGTCGTGATCGTCCCGTCGGTGCGCTCCAGCAACGGCGACGTGTCCGTGATCGGCTCCGAACCCATGATCGTGGCGCACGCATGCACACCCGTCTGGCGGATCAGGCCCTCGATGCCCATCGCCTCATCCGTGATGCGCCTGGCGTCCGGGTCCGACTCGTACAACTCGCGGAACTCACGCGCCTCGGCGTACCTCTTGGCCTTAGGGTCGAAGATGTCGTGCAGCGGCACGTCCTTGCCGCCGGTCGCGGCCGGTGGCAGTGCCTTGGTGACCTTCTCGCCCATCGAGAACTCGTAGCCCATGATGCGCGCCGAGTCCTTGAGCGCCTGCTTCGTCTTGATCGTGCCGTAGATCACGCACTGCGCGACCTTGTCATGCCCGTACTTCTCACGGCAGTAGTCGATGACCTCCAGACGGCCCTCCGGGTCGAAGTCCACATCGATGTCCGGCAGGCTCACACGCTCGGGGTTGAGGAACCGCTCGAAGATCAGGCCATGCTCCAACGGGTCGAGCTCGGTGATGCCCATCGCGTACGCGACCATCGAACCCGCCGCCGAACCACGCCCGGGGCCGACCATGATCCCATGGTCCTTGGCCCACTGGATGTAGTCCGCCACCACCAGGAAGTAGCCCGGGAACTGCATCTGGCAGATCACACCGCACTCGTAATCCGACTGCTTGAGCACATGCGCCGGCACATTGCCCTCATAGCGCCTCTCCAGGCCCTCCTCGACCTTCTTCAAAAACAGCGAGGTCTCGTCCCAGCCCGGCGGGCACGGGAACTGCGGCATGAACGCGCCGTCCTCATGGTCGTCGAACATCACATTGCACCGCTCCGCGACCTCCAACGTGTTGTCACACGCCTCGGGCAGGTCCCGGAACAACTCTCGCATCTCCTGGGCCGACCGCATGTAATAGCCCTCGCCCTCGAACTTGAACCGCCCCGGCTCATCAAGCGTGGACCCCGAATTGATACACAACATCGCATCCTGCGCGCCGGCGTCCTCCTTGTGCACGTAGTGCGAGTCGTTCGTGGCGAGCAGGGGCGCGCCAAGCCGTTTGGCGATGTCGAGCAGGTCGTTCGTCACGCGGCGCTCGATCTCGAGCCCATGGTCCATCAGTTCGATGTAGAAGTTCTCTTTGCCATAGATGTCCTGCAGTTCGCCGGCGGCGCGCAGCGCCTCGTCGAACTGCCCCAGGCGCAAGCGCGTCTGCACGATGCCCGACGGGCAGCCCGACCCGCAGATCACGCCCTTGCTGTACGTGGCGAGCACATCCTTGTCCATACGCGGATAGCGCATCACGCGTCCTTCAAGGTTCGCCACCGACGAGGCCTTCGTCAGATTGACGAGGCCCTCGTCGTCCTCCGCCCACAACGTCAGGTGGGTGATCAGGCCGCCACCCGACACGTCGTCGCCTTTCTGCGCCTCGGTGCCCCAGTGCACACGCGATTTGTCGCCGCGCGCCGTCTCCGGCGTCACATACGCCTCGATGCCCAGGATCGGCTTGACACCTTGCTTGACCGCCTCGCTCCACATCTCATACGCGCCATGCATATTGCCATGGTCGGCGATGCCGACCGCCGGCATGCCCAGCTCCTTGGCGCACTTGACCAAATCCGGGATCTTCGAAGCGCCGTCAAGCAGCGAATAATGCGTGTGGTTGTGCAGTTGAACAAAGTTTGCGGATTGAGCCATAAGGTTCAAATCTACCCGTTTCGCATGACGGTGCGCAAGGGTCTGCGGCACCGGCTGCGCGCCATGCGCATGATGCGGCGCGTGGCGCGCCGACACGCCGTTCGGGCCGTCCATGCACATGCCCGCGCACGGTTTGCACCGTGCAAGGCGCTCCGCTAGCGTGGGCGTATGGAACACACAACACAGACCAACCGGCCGGCGCCCCGGACCGCTCACCAGCCGCAGACACCGCCGACGCCGTACCTCCAGCCCATGCAGGCGATGCCCCGCTTCGCCACTGTGCGCGCCACCGCGTCAAGCCGTGGCCGTGCCCCGGCCGCCTTGCAGGCACGCGCACGTGGCTGCACGATCGGCGCCGTGGCATGCCTCATCACCGTGATTGTGACGGTCGTGCTGTTCGCGCTCGGCGTTCAGTCGCTGTTCGCGGGGCACACGAGCCCCGTGATGATCCTGGTGATGCTCGGCCTCTTGCCGCTTGGGATGCTCGCCGCGGGCGCCACCGTCGGATTCACCATCTGCACTATTGTGGCGTGGACGGCGTGGAGTGATCTGCGTGATGCGCGCGCATCATGTCAAGCGCATGCTGCAGGTCCGCCGGATATTGCGAGGTGACGACCGTGGTGACGTGCGTGCGCGGGTGCCGGAACTCAAGCTGCATCGCGTGCAGCCATTGGCGCTCCAGCCCCAGTTCCTCGCTGAGCCGGGGATTCGCCCCGTACATCGCGTCGCCCACAAGCGGGTGCCCGATCGACGAGAAATGCACACGGATCTGGTGCGTACGGCCGGTCTCGAGATTGACCGAAGCGAGTGTCGCCTCACCGAAGCGTTCCATGACATCCCAATGCGTCACCGCGTCTTTGCCCGCTGGCGTCACGCAGAACCGGAAGTCGGAGACCTTGGCGCGGCCGATCGGCGCGTCGATGGTGGCCTTGTTCTCTTTGAGGTTGCCTTGCGCCAGAGCATGGTAGGTCTTGACCACCTCGTGTTCGGCGAACTGGCGGCGCATCTCGGTGTAGGCCAGATCTGACTTGCACACGAGCATGAGGCCCGATGTACCCACATCGAGTCGTGAGACGATGCCTTGGCGGCCCGGCGCGCCGAGGCTCGTGATATGCACGCCGCGGTCAAGCAGCGACCCCAGCACGGTGGGTCCCGTCCACCCCACCGAGGCGTGGGCTGCCACGCCGACCGGTTTGTCGACGATCACCACGTCGTCGTCCTCGTAGGCGATCGCCATGTCGGTGGCCACCGGTTCGGGACGCTCCTCGCGTTCCTCGAGGGTGATCTCCACAAGGTCGCCCAGCTGCAGCGTGTCCGATTTGCTTGGCGTGCGCCCCACGATCGTGGCCTGGCCCGTCTCGATGAGGTCAGCCGCCTTGGCACGTGAGATCCCCATCATCTTGGCCACGGCCACGTCGAACCGACGTCCGATGAGTGCATCAGGTGCGGGAATGATCGTGCCCATGCCTACTCGCTTTCGCCGGTGGCGCCATCCTCGGTGGTGTCGGTGGACCGGAACGGCACATTGCACAGGATCGTCACCACAATGCCCACGCCGGCGACCATCAGGAAGATGTCGGCCACATTACCTACGGACCAGCCGTAATCGAGGAAGTCCACGACCTTGCCGTTGAGGAATCCGTCCGCATAGGCAAAGCGGTCGATCAGATTGCCAAACGCGCCGGCGAACGCCAAGGCGAACCACACCGTCCACAGCATCGAATCGGTTTTCGTCGCGAGCAGCACGAGCACGATGCACGCCACGATCGCCAGCAGGGCGATGAGCCATGTCATGTTCGACCCCATGCCCAGCGATGCGCCGGGATTGTGCACAAGCGTCAGGGAGAGCATGTTGGGAATCACCCTGACCGAACGGTGGCTGGCCAGGTACGTTTGGGCGAGGACCTTGGTGAGCTGGTCGGCCACCAGTGCCACTACGGTGATACACGCACAGACGGCCGCGCGTGTGCGTGGCCGTCTGTGCCGCTGAATGTGTTCAGTCACAATCCGTCTCAGTTGTTTTCGAGGGAATTGTAGTTGTTCGTGTCGGAGACCTGCGCCTGCAGCTGGGTCAGGAACTCGGTCAGACGCGCACGGTATTCGGTCTCGAACTGCTTGAGGCCCTGAATGTTGCCCTCGATGACCTTGGACTGGTTCTCGAGGTTGGCGCGCACCTGGTTGGCGTAGTCGTCGGCCGCGGAGCGGGTCGTCTGGCTGTAGTCGTCGGCACGGCCCTTGACGTCGGCTTCGAACTTCTCCATCTCCTGATGGCGGTCGGACACATACTGGTCGGCTTCGTCCTTCTTCTGCTGGGCGTAGGAGTCGCCTTCCTGCCGCTTTTGCTCGGCGTACTGGTCGGCCTCATGCGCCTTGGAATCCGCGTAGGTGTTGGCCTCGTTCGTCTTCGTTTCGGCGTAGTTGTTGGCTTCGGTCGTCTTGTCGGCCACATACTGGTCGGCTTCGGCGTGCTTGTTCTGCATGTAGGTGTCGGCGTCCTCGCGGGTCTTGTCGCTGTAGGCGTCGGCTTCCTGGCGCGTCTTCTCGCTGTACGCGTCGGCCTGGTCGTGCACGCTCTTGCTGTAGTTGTCGGCGTCTTCACGCGTGTGCTTGCTGTAGGCGTCGGCGTCTTCGTGCGTGCGCTGCTTGTATTCGTCGGCCTCGGTGCGCGTGCGGCTCGAGTACTCGTTCGCCTTCTCAATCGTCTCGGCGTACTTGCGCTGGCTCTGCTCGGTGATTTCCTTCGCGGTGGCCTTGCCCTTGTCGACGTACTGGTCGTGCAGCTGCATCGCGAGCGTGAGCATCGCGGTGGCGCGCTCCGGCTCGCTGTTGGCGGCGGCGGCGGCGCTCTTGATCTTCTGCAGGCTGCCGGTCTCGGTGTCGGGCTCGACCTTGGCCACTTGGTTGCGCAGCTGCTCTTCGCGCTGCTTGGACTCCTCGAGCTGCTTGCTGAGTTCCTTGACCTGTGCGTCAAGCTGCTGCGCACGCACGGTCTGCTCGTGTGCGGAGCTCAGCTCGCGGCGCAGGTTCTCGGTGTCGGCGCGGAACTGGTCACGCTCCTGACGCACCGAGTTGAGTTCGGCGGCCAGATCCGGCTGGTTCGCGTCTTGCGCGGTCTGGGCGGTGAGCTGGTCGATCTGCGCGGACAGGCGCTCGACCTGCGACTTGAGCTGTTCGTTCTGTGCGGCGAGGGCGCGGTTGTTCTCCTCGGTCTCCGCGAGCTTGCCCTGCGCGGCTTGGGCGGCCTGGTTCGCCTGGGCGATCTGCGCCTGCGCCTGCTCGCCCTGCCCCTGTGCAGCGGCGGCCTTGAGCGCCTGATTCTCCTGCGAGAGTGACTGCACCTGTGCGGTCAGCTCGGAGATCTTGGTATTGAGGGCCGAGACATCCGGTCCGAGGGCCTGCGTGGACTGGCCGCCGGAAACGGCCTGCTTGCCCAAAGCCTCAACGGTTTCAGTGACCTGATCGAGGAAGTCGTCTACCTCGTCAACGTCATACCCTTCCTTGAAACGCACCGTTTGAAAGGTGTGCTCCCGAATATCCTTAGGCGTCAAAAGAGCCATATATCTTCCACCTCGCTTTGGGCTTGTGCCCGGCTAAGTTAGTCTTAATGTCAGATGCTATCACGAAACCTGCGATAACAGCGTTTCCGCACCATATTCTTTGCCGGTATTCCCGTTAAATCAGCACCCGTAGTATAATCAGCACGAAATATAGCACCAAAAAACTGGTGTCAAAATAAATCGGCCCCATCGGAATGGGTTTGATGTATCTGCGGAGCCAACGCAACGGTGGTTCGGTGAGCCGATACACAATGCGTACCAGCGAAGCGACAATGCCACTCGGGTGCCAGCGGGGTGCGAGCACCATCACCCAATCGAGAATCATCCGGACAAACAATACGGTGATGTACGCTTCGATCAGCCAGTCAATGATGTGAAACAATACAGAGACCAATGAAGCAAGCATGCTCCCAGCCTACCGTAAGGCTGGGAGCATGCTTGGGGGTACAGCTGTATTGTTCACTCCGAGAACAAATCGCGCGTGGCGCTCTGCTCCGGTTCCTCGGCCACGATGTCCACGCGGGCGGGGCTCAGCAGGAACACACGCGGTGTGACGCGTTCGATCGAACCGGCCACACCGAACACCACGCCGGACGAGAAATCGACGATGCGGTAGGCCACGGCCTCGGACACGCCCGTCAGGTTCAGCACGACCGGCACGCCGTCGCGCAACGCGCGCCCCACCATCTGGGCATCCTCATACGAGTTCGGGTGGATGGTGGTGATGCGGCTCACGCGCCCTTGGAACGGGGCCGCGGTCTTGCGGCTCGTGGGGGCGGTTGCAGGCGCCGTGGACGGGATGGGGGTCACGGAGCGGTCCGAATCGAATGACGAT
The DNA here is from genome assembly GCF_004155535.1 of Bifidobacterium pseudolongum subsp. globosum. Lineage (GTDB taxonomy): Bacteria > Actinomycetota > Actinomycetes > Actinomycetales > Bifidobacteriaceae > Bifidobacterium > Bifidobacterium pseudolongum_C. The sequence goes on from NZ_RYUH01000012.1 coordinate 52,365, forward strand.
TCGCTCTCTTCTTCCTCAACGAACTCGTCTTCGTCCTCGGGCACGACGTCTGACATACCGAGGTAAGACATCGTACGCTTCATAAACCCAGGCATTGTGGTGTTCCTTTCCGCTTCGTCTCAGTGTGCTTTAGCGCAGAAATTCCGGAATATCGAGGTCGCCCGAGTCGTTGGAGCCGTAATAGTCCGGCCCCGTGGTCGGGTCGAACACCGGCGTTTCGGGCGTCTGCGGCACAACCGGCTGGGCGGGCTGTTCCGCGGGTGCCGTCTGGAAGATCGGCGTGGCGTTCGGGGCCGGCGAGGTCACCATGGTCGGCAGGCTGCCGGTATGGCTCACCGGCTTGATCACCGGGTCGTCGGCGCGCGTGTGCGGCAACGGGTTGGCGGGCGCGGCGGCCGGCTTCGGCTTTTCGCCCTTCGAGTCGAATCCGGCGGCGATCACGGTCACGCGGATCTCGTCACCATAGGCGTCGTCGAGTGCCAGACCCCAGATGATCTGCGCTTCCGGATGCGCCGAACGGCGGATGAGCTCGGTGGCCTGCGTGGCCTCCTGCAGCTTGAGGTCGGTGCCGGCTGCGATGTTGATGAGCACGCCGTTGGCGCCGTCGATGCTCTCTTCGAGCAGCGGCGAGCTGATCGCGATCTCGGCGGCCTGTGTGGCGCGGTCCTCGCCCCGTGCCGAGCCGATGCCGAACATCGCGGTGCCCGAGTCACGCAGGATCGACGTGACATCGGAGAAATCCACGTGGATGTACGAATTCATCGTGATCAGGTCGGTGATGCCCTGCACGCCGGCCAGCAGCGCGGTGTCGGCGGTCTTGAACGCCTCGACGATGCCGATTGAACGGTCGGCGAGCTCGAGCAGGCGGTCGTTCGGGATGATGATGAGCGCGTCGACCTCTTTGCGTAGGTTCTCGATGCCCATCGCGGCGGAAGCGGCGCGCTGCGGGCCTTCGAACGAGAACGGGCGGGTGACGACCGCGATCGTGAGCGCGCCCTGCTGGCGGGCGGCGCGCGCGACGAGCGGGCTTGCGCCGGTGCCGGTGCCGCCGCCTTCGCCGGCGGTCACGAACACCATGTCGGCGCCCTTGACGGCCTCTTCGATGTCGGACTGGTGGTCCTGGGCCGCCTTGGCGCCCTTCTCCGGGTCGGCTCCAGCGCCGAGGCCACGGCTCGAAGCGTCGTTCAGCGAAATCTTGACGTCGGCGTCCGAACGCAGCAGATCCTTCGCATCCGTATTGATGGCGACGAATTCCACATTCTGCAGCCCCTCTGCGATCATGCGGTTGATTGCGTTGCCGCCCGCGCCACCGACACCGACGACCTTAATGTTGGTTTTGTCGTTGAAATTGTCAGTCTGGGCAATCTCGCTCACGGTATTCTCCTGTCATTTACGTATCTTGCTCTACTCTATCGCAGACGGGTCGATAAATGTTACGTGTTTCACCGTTTTCAATCCATTGCGCAATACAGCAGATGCGGTTGTGTGCTGGTGTGGGTTTTTCTTCGACGTTCCGGTCAGCGTTGCATCAATACTCCGCATCCATCGGATCGTCTCCAAACAGTTGCTCACGCTCGGCGCGCGTAGTCCGCCGGCTTTCCAGCCAGCCGTAGGGAAGATGGACTTTTTTCGCAAAGCGAACACGGCCTCTGGGCTTATCCACGATGCGGTCCGGCAGCTGAGCCTGCTGGTCCAATCCATCGATGATCGCCTGCACTTCGGCGAGGCTCTCGCACCCCATGAACGCGGCGCGCACGGAGCCGCCGACCGGGAATCCCTTGAGATACCACGCGATGTGTTTGCGCAGGTCGTGCACCGCCATCCGCTCGTCGCCGTCGAAGAACTCGACGAGCAAACGCGCATGGCGCATCACGACGGCACCGACCTCACCGAGTGTGGGGCGCACGCGCGCGTCGCTGCCTTCGAAGGCGTTGCGGATGTCGGCGAAGATCCACGGGCGGCCTTGGCAACCGCGGCCGATCGCCACGCCGGCGCAGCCGGTCTCGTTCACCATCGCCACGGCGTCGTCGGCGCCCCAGATGTCGCCGTTGCCGAACACCGGGATGTCCAGATGCTCCACGAGCTCGCCGATGCGCGTCCAATCGGAGTGGCCGCCGTAGTATTCGGCCGTCGTGCGCGCGTGCAGCGTCACCGCGGCGCAGCCCTCGCCCTGCGCGATACGGCCGGATTCGAGGAACGTCTCGTGGTCGTGGTCGATGCCGACGCGGAATTTGGCCGTCACCGGTATGCCGGCGGGTTCGCACACGCGCACCACGCGGTGGATGATCTCTTCGAGCAGGTCCATCTTCCACGGCAGCGCGGATCCGCCTCCCCTGCGCGTGACCTTCGGCACGGGGCAGCCGAAGTTGAGGTCCACATGGTCGGCCATCGATTCGTCGACCACGATGCGGGCCGCCTGTTCCACAATCGCCGGATTGACGCCGTACAGTTGCAGCGAGCGCGGATGCTCGCTCGGCGCGAATCGGCACAGCCGCAGCGCCTTCGGATTGCGCGCCACCAATGCGCGCGCCGTGATCATCTCCGCCACATACAGCCCATCGGGCCCGTATTCCTCGCACAATACGCGGAACGGCCAGTTCGTCACGCCGGCCATCGGCGAGAGTATGACAGGCGTGCCGACGGTCAGCGGACCGAGCCGCACCGGCGCGAGCGCATGGTCGAGCCGGGCCGGCGCACTGTCCGTCCTCGGATCGAGTCGCGTCGTCTCATTGGCGGTATTCACTACTGTTTCGTGCATGCATCCCCATTCGAGCGGTCGCGAGCCAGCGTACAGACGCGGCCTGAGAGATTCCTGAAAAACGTGCGGTGCGTGCCGCCGGCATCGCAATTGCCCACGGCGCGCGGGGCGTCCGTGGGCAATTGCGGCCGTGGCGTGCGGCGGCGCGGGTGCGGTCAGTACAGGCCGCCGGCGGTGGCGATGTGCACGCTGTCGGGCCATGCCTCGCCGCCCATCTCGACGGGCTTCATCGGCACACGCGTGCGCTTGTCGTTGATGCGCTTGGCCACGTATTCGGCCACATTCGCGAGCGCCACGCGCTCCTGCTGCATCGTGTCGCGTTCGCGGATCGTGACCGCCTGGTCGTCGAGCGTGTCGAAATCGACGGTGATGCACAGCGGCGTGCCGATTTCGTCCTGACGGCGGTAACGGCGGCCGATCGCACCGGACTCGTCGTAGTCGATCATCCAGTCGTTGAGGCGCAGGTCACTGGCCAGGTCCTGCGCGATCGACTGCAGTTCGGGCTTCTTGCTCAGCGGCAGCACGGCGGCCTTCATCGGGGCGAGCCTCGGGTCGAGGCGCAGCACTGTGCGCTTGTCGACGCCGCCCTTCGTGTTCGGCGCTTCGTCCACGTCGTAGGCGTCCACGAGGAACGCCATGAGCGAGCGCGACAGGCCGGCCGCCGGTTCGATGACGTACGGGATGTACTTTTCGCCCGTCGCCTGGTTGAAGTAGCTCAGGTCCTCGCCGGAATGCTCGGAGTGCGCGCCCAGGTCGAAGTCGGTGCGGTTCGCGATGCCTTCGAGCTCGCCCCAGTCGGAGCCTTGGAAGCCGAAGCGGTATTCGATGTCGACGGTGCGCTTCGAATAGTGCGCGAGCTTCTCTTTCGGATGCTCGTAGTGGCGCAGGTTCTCGGGCTTCACACCGAGGTCGAGGTACCACTGGGTGCGCGCGTCGATCCAGTACTGCTGCCATGCCTCGTCGGTGCCGGGTTCGACGAAGAACTCCATCTCCATCTGTTCGAACTCGCGCGTGCGGAAGATGAAGTTGCCGGGCGTGATCTCGTTGCGGAAGCTCTTGCCGGTGTTCGCGATGCCGAACGGCGGCTTGGAGCGCGAGCTCGTCATGACGTTCTTGAAGTCGACGAAGATGCCCTGCGCGGTCTCCGGGCGCAGGTAGTGCAGCGAGTTGTCGTCCTCGACCGGGCCCAGATGCGTGCGCAGCATCATGTTGAAGTCACGCGGTTCGGTCCAGTTGCCGCGCGTGCCGCAGTCGGGGCACACGATGTCCTTCAGGCCGTTCGGAGGCATCTGGTCGTTGTGCTTTTCGGCGTAGGATTCCTCGAGCTTGTCGGCGCGGTGGCGTTTGTGGCATGTGAGGCATTCGATGAGCGGGTCGTTGAACACCGAGACGTGGCCGGAGGCCACCCACACGGCGGACGGCAGGATGATCGACGTGTCGACGCCCACCACGTCCGGACGCGTGACGACCATCGCACGCCACCATTCGCGCTTGATGTTGTCCTTGAGCGCCACGCCGAGCGGACCGTAGTCCCAGGCGGAACGCGTGCCGCCATAGATCTCGCCGGCCGGGAATACGAAGCCTCGACGCTTGGCGAGGGAGACGACTTCATCAAGTTTGGAATTAGCCACAATGCACCTTCTGGTTTGAACGGTTTGGGGTCTTGTACAAGCCCACAAGCCTACCGGCACACAGTGACACCCGAGACCACGCGTGGAACACCGTGAAACGCCACGCGTCCGCGCCACGTGTCCCAAGCGCCCTATAGGTTCGGTACGTGCAGGGGAACTTCCGCTTGGGGAAGTTGAGAGAGGCATGCCGCCTGACCCTTTGAACCTGTTTGGGTAACGCCATCGTAGGGAGCATTGTTATGAACCAATCACCATCCACCACCTCTGTACCGGCCTCGAGCCCGCTTCGCGAAGCCATCCGCTCCGCCGTCGAATCGGTGCGCGCGGACACGCCAATGGCACAGTCGTTCACGAACTTCGTCACCATCAACCTTGTGGCCAACGCGCAGCTCGCCGCAGGCGGCACCGCCGCGATGAGCTTCCTGCCCGACGATGTGATCGACATCGCGGCGATCAGCGGGGCCACCTACATCAACGTGGGCACCTTGCTGCCGTTCTACAAGGACGCGCTCGGCGAGATCACCAAGGCGCTGCACGAGAAGCGCCACCGTTGGGTGCTCGACCCGGTGGCCGCCGGACTCGGCGCCACGCGCACACAGATCCTCGGCGGCATGCGTGACGTGCCGCCGGCGGTCGTGCGCGCGAACGCCTCCGAGATCCTCACCCTCGAATCGATGTGGAACCCCACACACGCCGGCCCCGCCGACGACGGCGCGCATGGGCCGGCCGGCGTGGAATCCACCGACGACGTGGACACCGCCGCCCGTGCCGCCGAACGTCTGGCCCTGTACCTGCGTTCCAGGGATGCCGAGGGACTGGGCGCCGTGGCGGTCTCGGGCGAAACCGATCTGGTCACCGACGGCAAGCGCACATACCGCCTACCCGGCGGCGACCCGATGATGACCAAGATCACCGGCGCCGGTTGCGCCCTGGGCGGTGTGGTGGCCACGTACCTGTGCGTGGCCGACCCGCTCGTGGCCGCGCTCGCCGCCTCGCTGCTGTTCAAACGCGCCGGCGAGCGCGCCGCGGCCGCAGCCAATGGGCCGGGCTCGTTCCAGACCGCGTTCCTGGACGCGCTGTGGAACATCGACGCCGACGATGTGGCGTCGTCGACCATCTGGGAGGCGTGAGCATGGCCGTGACGTTCCCCTACCCTTCGATGCGTGGCTCGTTCGACCTGCGATTCTACTTCGTCGTCGGCCCCGACGACTGTGCGGGCCGCACGCTGCTTGACGTGGTGGCCAAGGCGCTCGACGGCGGCGCGAGCTTCATCCAGTTGCGCGCCAAACACGCCGACGTCGCGCAGATCGTCTCGATGGCCGAAGGCATCGCGCACGAGATCCGCGGGCACCATCTCGAGGATTCCGTCGCCTTCGTGATCGACGACCGCGTGGACGCCGCCCTCGAGGCGCGCCACCGCGGCATCAAGGTCGACGGCGTGCACATCGGCCAACAGGACCTCGACCCGCTCGAGGCGCGGCGCCTGCTGGGCAACGACGCGATCATCGGGCTGTCCGCGAAGACGCTCGACGAGGTCGAGGCAGCCAACGCATTGCCCGGCGGCACGATCGACTATCTGGGAGCCGGCCCGTTGCATGAGACGGCCACCAAGCCCGACTGCGTCGTCACCCATGCCGACGGCACCACAGGCACCCAGAGCGCACAGAGCATCAACGCGCTGTGCGAGGCGAGCCTCTACCCGCTCGTCGTCGGCGGAGGCGTGCATGTGCAGGATGTGCCGATGCTCGCCGGCACCTACGCCGACGGCTGGTTCGTGGTCTCGGCGATCGCCGCCGCAAACGACCCCGAGCAGGCCACCCAGGACCTCGTCAACGCGTGGCTCGCCGTGCGCGGCGACACGCGGCACGGCTATGCGCAGCACACGGCCGCCCCACACGCACTGCCCGCCGCGCTGACGATCGCGACGACCGATTCGTCGGGCGGCGCGGGCATCGCCGCCGACCTGAAGGCGATGCTCGCGAACGATGTGTACGGCATGTGCGTCGTGGCCGGCATCACCGCGCAGAACACGACCGGCGTGCAGCTCATCGCACCGGTCGACGCCCCCGTCGTGCGCGCGCAGATCGATTCCGTGTTCACCGACATCCGCCCCGCCGCAGTGAAGATCGGCGTGATCGTCGGCGACGACCAGATCGAGACGGTGGCGGCCGCGCTGCGCGACCACAACGCCGAGAACGTCGTGGTCGACCCGGTCATGGTCGCCACATCAGGCTCCTCGCTCGCCGACAGCAGCGCCGTGCGCACGATGACCCGCGCGCTCTTCCCGCTTGCCACGCTCATCACCCCGAACATCCCCGAAGCGCAGGCGCTCACCGGCGCGCAGATCTCGTCTGCGGCAGACATGGAGCACGCCGCGCGGGCGCTCGCCGAGCGATTCGGGTGCGCGGCGCTCGTCAAGGGCGGCCATGGCACACAGGACGCCAACGACGTGCTCGCGCTGCCCGACGGCGCCACGCAATGGTTCGACGGCGAGCGCATCGACAATCCCAACACCCACGGCACCGGCTGCACGCTGTCGTCGGCGATCGCCGCGCATCTCGCGCTTGGCGAGCCGCTCGGCGACGCGGTCGCGCACGCCAAGGCGTATGTGAGCGGCGCATTGCGCGCCATGCTCGACCTCGGCGCCGGTTCCGGCCCCATGGACCATGGATGGGCGCAGCACTGAGCGCGCCCGCACACCCCGGCGCTCGACGCCGGCACAACGAATAGGAGCATCAATGGATCGTTACGCAGAACGGCAGGAAGTGCCGACCGACCCCACGACCGGCAAGCCGGTCATCAACACCGTGGCCGCCGTGGCGATCGCACCCAGCGGTGTGGGTGCGGAGCTGAGTGAATATGTGGCGCAGGCCGTGGGCGTGATCCGCGAATCCGGACTGCCCAACGAGACGAACGCCATGTTCACCAACATCGAAGGCGACCTGGACGACGTATTGCGCGTGGTGCGCGACGCCGCCATGGCACTCGCCGGGCAGGGGTACCGCACCGGCGTGAGCCTCAAGCTCGACATCCGCCCCGGCTTCAGCGGACAGCTCGAGGAGAAGCCGCGTCTCGTGGCCGAACTGATCGACGAGGCCTAGACGCACGCCTTCGGGCCCTCGCGTGCGGTGAACGGCAGGCGGCATTCCACCTGCCGTTCTATCGTAGAAGCCATGACGACGATGAAGGAAGTGGCGCAGCAGGCCGGCGTTTCGGTGTCCACTGTCTCGCTTGTGCTCAACGGGCGCGACAGCGGCCGTGTCAAGGCGGACATCGCGCGGCGTGTGCGAGATACCGCGCGCGCGTTGGACTATCGGCCGAATCCCCTTGCGCAGTCCCTGCGCACAAGCCGCACGCGCATGCTGGGATTCGTCAGCATGGAAGTCGCCACGACCCCGTATGCGGGCGGCATCATCCTGGGCGCGCAGGAGGCGGCGAGCGAAGCCGGGTACCTGCTCACCACGGTGAACGCCGACGGCAAGGTCAATCTGGAGCAGGAGGTGGCCTCGTTGCACCGTTACGGGGTGGACGGCTTCCTGTTTTCCACCATGTCCAACCGCGTCACGGACATCCCCGACAGCCTTGCCTCCTATCCCCTTGTGCTCGCCGATGCGGCCGACGCCCACGACCGCTTCCCCGCAATCGTTCCCGATGAGGTGCGCATCGGGCGCGACGCCACGCAACGCCTCATCGACGCAGGGCTCACCCGCATCGCCTATGTGGGGTGCACCGTGCCCCTTGTAGCGCAGGGGCTGCGCCTCGAAGGCTACCGGCAGGCCTTGGAGGGCGCCGGGATCGAATACCGGGAAGAGCTCGTGTGCGACGTGCTGTATAACGACGAAGCGCTGCGCACCGTGGAGCGCCTCTTTGACGAACAGCATCCCGATGGCGTGTTCTGTTTCAACGATTCACGCGCCTGGTACGTCTATGAATGCGCCGCCCGACGCGGGCTCACCATCGGATCGGACGTCTCGGTGGTGGGCGTGGACAACCATCCCGTGGTGAGTGAGACCTTCTCGCCGCAGCTGACCACGGTGGAACTGCCCCATTACGAAATGGGATATTGGGCCGCGACCAAGCTCATCTCGCTGCTTTCGGATTCCCCCGGCACCGAGGTGCAGTGGCCCCACACCACCGCGCCGATGCCGCCGCTCGACGGCCCCATGCCCGCGATGGTCCACTGCACACTCATCGAACGTGATTCCGTGCGCGACACGCCGAGGGGATGACCCCGGCGCCTCGCTGCAAGCCCTCAAAACTCGTCAAACGATTGACATTATACGATTCAGTACTTCCTGCGTTATGCAGAAACTCCGTAAACCGTTTGACGTAAATCGTTTGACGTTCTATGCTGGGACCATCGGTTTCTTCGAAAAGGCACTGCAGCCTCCAGAAGCGCCGCTACAACCAGCCACGCCGATGACGGCACCGAACAACGAGGTTTCATCATGACTCGCACTGCGAAACTGTGGAAGAACCCTTCTTACCTGCAAAGCTCATTCGGTATCTTCCTCTTCTTCTGTTCCTGGGGCATCTGGTGGTCCTTCTTCCAGCGCTGGCTCAATTCCATGGGCCTCAACGGCGCTGAGGTGGGCACGATCTACTCCATCAATTCACTCGCCACCCTTGTGCTTATGTTCTGCTACGGCCTGATCCAAGACAATCTGGGCCTCAAGCGGCACCTCGTGCTGGTGATCTCCGCGATCGCGGCGCTCGTGGGCCCCTTTGTGCAATTCATCTACGCGCCGCTCATGCACACCAACATGATGGCCGCCGCGCTGATCGGCTCCGTCGTGCTGTCCGCCGGGTTCATGGCCGGCTGCTCGCTCATCGAGGCCGTCACCGAACGGTACAGCCGCAAATTCAACTTCGAATACGGCCAGTCGCGCGCCTGGGGCTCCTTCGGCTACGCCATCGTAGCGCTTGTGGCCGGCATCGTGTTCAACATCAACCCCATGATCAACTTCTGGCTCGGCTCGGCGTTTGGCGTGGGCATGCTCATCGTGTACCTCACGTGGTACCCCGCCGACCAGCGCGAAGCGCTCAAGGAAGCGGCTGCGCCCGACGCGGAACCCACCAACCCCTCGCTCAAGGAGATGGTCAAGGTCCTGCGCATGCCGGCCCTGTGGGTGCTCATCGTGTTCATGCTGCTCACCAACACGTTCTACACCGTGTTCGACCAGCAGATGTTCCCCACCTACTATGCTTCGCTCTTCCCCACCGAAGCGACCGGCAACACCGTCTACGGCATCCTCAACTCCGTGCAGGTGTTCTGCGAATCCGCCATGATGGGCGTCGTGCCGATCATCATGCGCAAGATCGGCGTGCGCAACGCACTGCTGCTCGGCGGAACCGTCATGTTCCTGCGCATCGGCCTGTGCGGCATCTTCCACGACCCGGTCATGATCTCGATCGTCAAGATGTTCCACGCCATCGAGGTGCCGCTGTTCTGCCTGCCGGCCTTCCGCTACTTCACCCTGCACTTCAACCCGAAGCTTTCCGCCACCCTGTACATGGTCGGCTTCCAGATCGCCTCGCAGATCGGGCAGGTCGTCTTCTCCACCCCGCTCGGCATGCTCCATGACCGTCTTGGGGACCGCACCACCTTCCTCACGATCTCCGGCATTGTGCTGTGCGCGGTCGTCTACGGCGTCTTCGTGATCAAGAAGGACGACGAGCAGGTGGACGGCGACCCGTTCATCCGCGATTCCAAGCGGCCGCTGCCGTCGCTCGCCCAGGACGAGGCACGCCTCGCCGCCGATGACGAGGACATGTGACCCACGGCACACGCAACCCAACCGCAAGCGATTTCGATCCCATAGCACGAAAGGCAACCAGCATGACCACCCTCAACCCGGGCATCGCCCTCGCGAACGACACCGAATCCAACGATCCGGTCCTCACCCCGATCGCCGACCACGCCGAACGCCTCGCGGCCGCCGAAGCCGGCGTGGCCGCCCTCGCCGCCACCCGCAACGACCGGTGGTACCCACGCTTCCACATCGCCTCCGACGGCGGTTGGATCAACGACCCCAACGGCCTGTGCCACTACAACGGCCGCTGGCATGTGTTCTACCAGCTGCACCCGTACGGCACGCAGTGGGGCCCGATGCACTGGGGGCACGTCTCGTCACCGGACATGGTGCATTGGCGCCGTGAGCCGATCGCGTTCGCGCCGAGCCTCGAGCAGGAGCGCCACGGCGTGTTCTCCGGATCCGCGGTGATCGGCGACGATGGCAGGCCGCGCATCTACTACACCGGCCACCGTTGGGCGAACGGCAAAGACAACACCGGCGGCGACTGGCAGGTGCAGATGCTCGCCGAGCCGGACGACGACGAGCTCACATCCTTCACCAAGCTCGGCATGATCATCGACTGCCCCACCGACGAGGTGGACCACCATTTCCGCGATCCGAAAGTGTGGAAGACCGCAGGCACGTGGTACATGACCTTCGGCGTCTCGTCCAAGGACAAGCGCGGGCAGATGTGGCTGTACACCTCGCCGGACATGGTGCATTGGACCTTCGACCGTGTGCTTTTCGAACACCCGGACCCCGACGTCTTCATGCTCGAATGCCCCGACTTCTTCCCCATCACCGATGCGAACGGCAATGAGAAATGGGTCATCGGCTTTTCGGCGATGGGCGCCAAGCCGCGCGGGTTCATGAACCGCAACCTCAACAACGCCGGCTACATGATCGGCACGTGGAAGCCCGGTGAGTCGTTCAAGCCCGAAACCGAGTTCCGCCTGTGGGACTGGGGCCACAACTTCTACGCACCGCAGTCCTTCGCCACCGACGGCCGCCAGATCATGTACGGCTGGATGAGCCCATTCGTCTCGCCCATCTCGATGGAAGAAGACGGCTGGTGCGGCAACCTGACGCTGCCGCGCGAGATCACGCTCGGCGCGGACGGCGACCTGCACACGGCGCCGGTCAAGGAAGTGGAGGGGCTGCGCCTGTCCACCGTGGAGCTGGGATCCATGCACGTCGAACCGAACCAGGATGTGACGATCCTCGACGACGCGCAGTCCACCGAAATCGAGATGACGATCGACCTGAACGCCACGAACGCCGAACGCGCCGGCCTGCGCGTGCACGCCACGCCGGACGACCACGGCACCACGATCGTCTACGATGCGCAGACGGGGCGCGTCGTCATCGACCGGCAGAATGTGGCGCACGGCGACCGCGGCTACCGCGCCGCGCCGCTGAGCGAGGAGGAGCTCGCGAACGGCACACTCACCCTGCGCGTGTTCATCGACCGCGGCTGCGTGGAGGTCTACGTGAACGGCGGCCGACAGGCGATGAGCTCGTATTCGTTCTCCGGCGAAGGCCCGCGCGCCGTCCAGCTCATCGCTGAATCCGGTGCGATGCAGGTGAGCGGCCTCACCGTGCACGAGCTCGATTCGATCGGCCTGTAACCGCCCCTCGCCTCACTCACGGCAGTCTGTATATCCCGCGGCCTTGCGCATTGACCGGCCGCGGGATTACAATATGCCGTTGGCAATGTAACCATTGCCGCAAGCAACTTTTCTGGCCGAGCGGTGCGTAGACTCCTCACCTTGCTACATGGCGCCCCGGCCGTCAGCGCGCCAGCAGCGCAGGAAGTAAGGTGGACATGGCCGTTTCGGCGCATTCCAGCTCCATATCCACACGGTGGCACCGCGCCGTGCGCAACCGCATACCCACGGTCGTCACGATCATGGCCCTTCTGGCGATCTGGCAGGTCTGGGTCGCCGTGGCGCATCCGGATCCCGCACTCGTCGCGTCGCCAACCGACATCGCAGCGTCGATCGCACGCACCTGGCCCACGCTCGGCCCGGCCACATGGACCACGGCATACGAAGGCCTGTGCGGGTTCCTCATCGCCGTGGCCGTGGGCATCCCCTTGGGCGTCGCGGTGTTCCGTTCGTCCACGGTCGATGCGGCGCTGATGCCGCCGCTGACGGCGGCGCAGACGCTGCCGCTCATCGCCATCACCCCGTTGCTGCTCATCTGGTTCGGCTTTGAGCCGATCGGCAAGATCGTCATCGTGGCGGTGTTCGCCCTCTTCCCCATCGCCGTGCAGACCGTGCGCGGACTGCGCGCCGTGCCCTCGTTCTACGCGGACGTCGCGCTGACGTGTGGGGCCACCCCGCGCTGGACACTGTGGCACGTGCAGCTGCGCGTGGCCGCACGCCAGGTCTTCGGCGGCATCCGCGTCTCCGCCGCCTACGTGTTCGCCACCGCCGCGACCGCCGAATACCTCGGCGCGCGCTCCGGGCTCGGCATCTGGCTGCAGTCGGCGTACAACTCGTTCCAAACCCCGCTCATCTTCGCCGCCGCCGTGATGATCATGGCGCTGACCGGCGTGCTCATGCTTGCGGTGCACGCGGTGGAACGGTGTGTGCTTGGCGCACCGGACAGTCGCGAGAATCCGGACGCGGACGAATAGTCGTTTCTTCTCTCCCCCATATTCCCCCACCCATATTCCCCCACTGTCCAAGCAGTAGTACACAAAGGAGCTGGCATGTCTTCCAACCACACCCTTTCACGGTTCGCGCGCGCGGTTCTGGCGGCCGTCGCGGCGCTCGCGCTCATCCTGCCGTTCGCGGCATGCGGGTCGGGCGGTACGGCGGCGCAGGGATTGACGAAGGTCACCTTCATGAACTGGTGGGCGCCCGACACCAATCACATCGGCGTCTACGTGGCGCAGAACAAAGGGTATTACCGCGAGGCCGGCCTTGATGTGACGATCGTGCCGGTCTCGCAGGCCGGGTCCGAGCAGGCGGTCAATACGGGCGCCGCGGATTTCTCGATCTCGACGATGACGAACGTGAGCGTCTACGATGCCAAAGGCGCGCACATCACGATGGTCATGCAGATGCAGCAGAAGCCGAGCGCGATCTGGTGCTCGCTGGCGTCGAACACGGCCATCTCCAGCCCCAAGGATTTCGATGGCAAGACCTTCGCCACGTTCGGCAGCAGCGAATCCGACGCCGTGGTGCGCCGCATGATCCAGCATGACGGCGGCAGCGGCGACTTCGACAAAGTCACCGTCGGCACGTCCACGTTCCAGGCGCTGCAGTCGGGCCGCGCGGACTTCGGCGGATTCTACAGCACGTGGGAAGGCGTGCAGGCGCAGCTGCACGGGCCTGAGCTCAACTGTTTCACCGAGCCGGACTACGGCGTGCCGGGCAATGCGGATTCGATCGGCGTCATCACGTCGGAGCAGATGGTGAAGGACGACCCGAAGACGGTGCGCGCGTTCGTCGAGGCGACGAGGCGCGGGTACGAGTATGCATACAGCCACCCGGACGACGCGTCGGAGATCCTCGTGCACGAGGCGCCGGACGCGAATCTCGAACTCGACCTCGTCAAGGCGAGCATGAAGACGATCGTCGACGGCGAGTATTGGGGCAGCCGCAAGGCGATCGCCGACGGCTCGTTCACCTTCGGCATGCCGGACACCACCCAGACGCAGGCGTACTTCGACTTTCTCGCGCAGGAAGACGCCTATACGGATGCCGATGGAAAGGTCCTGCACACGGCCCCCAGCGCGAAGTCCCTCTCCACGGGCGAATTCGTGCAGTAGCATCCCATCTGTAGGAGCGTTGGGTATGGCCGGATGACGCGCACTGCGCGCTGTTTCCAGACGAATGTCATGTCCAGCGCTCCAAGCCGCGCCAATCCTCTGCCTTCCCCAGACGAAAGTCATCCAACTAATCCATCTATACGACAAAGCTCAAGATCCGTAGAGATTTGTCATGCTGTGGAGGAAGGAACATGACGAATGTCTATGGAGCTTGAGGTTTGTCATGCTTCTTCCTCCGCGGCATGACAAACCTCTGTCTTTCTCTGACAAACGTCGTTCATCCAAGCCCCTAGCATGACAAGTCTCAAAAAATCATAGAGGCTTGTCATGCATTCGTTTCTGCAGGTTGACTACCATCAGCTTTCCCAGAGATTTGTCATGTTCGAGGACTGCAAGCATGACAAATCTCTGGAAAGTGTTCCATGCATCGGAGTAGCGGTTATCGTAGAACGCGTGGGACCCCGGCTTTCATCAGTTTATCGATGAACGCAGGCGGGTCAAACGTCTCGCGAACCCGAAAACGCACAATGCGTATTACACCGCATTTCATGAGCGTATCCACACGCATACGCTCATCATCAACGATTTCCTCCACCATTCGACCACCAGTCATGGTGGGATCGATATACTTCTCCCTGCCATCCAATTCCCCGACAATCAATCCACTCTCGGTGGCCCAACAGTAATCTGCACGCCTCGTCTCACCATTTTGCGCGCAATGGAATTCACGCTGCAATTGCGGAACCTGCAAGCCACCTTCAATCATCACCGCCAGCGCACGTGATTCCCCTCCATTCTCACAGCGTGGTGTGGCATGGTGCACCACATTCCACGCACCTGCAGTCGCATGAGGCATCGATTCCAACGTGTCAGTAATCGCTGCCCGTGTGACGCCACGGCGCAAGGCATCGTTGCACATCTGCAACCCATTACAGAAATCATGGGTGCATAGGCAATCAGCCACGGTTTTGGCCAACGGGGTGACTTTCACGCCGTCGACAATGACATACTCCGCATCTTCGCATTGCCTGTACTGCATCCAATGTGGTGCACGCGCATTGGGCGGTGAGGGGACCATAACGGAAATGGTCCGGTGCGGCAGTTCATAATCGTGGTCAAGTCGATGTATGCAGGCAGCCGTAAGCCCCTCGAATATCCAATTCGGATGAGCGTGGGCGTACGCACGAGTGATGTGCCGCATACGCTCATCGGAGTGCAATCCGTTCCAATATGCACTGTCGATGTACATTCCCCGCACCGGCTGCAGGATTTGCCCTTGTTGAACTCGACGCAAAAGCATGCAACGGTCGTTATGCGATGGGGCGATGATGCAGCGTTGCATGTCATGCGCCTGTGCGAGTAGCCGGTCTATTCGTTCTGTTGCTTTCATGCAACAATCGTATGGAAATCACAGCATGGAGACAATCCACGCAGAACAGTGTGGTCGGACGGTGCGTTATCCACATTCGCCCGTAGCTGCATGCCATGCGTCGTGCGTCCACAGAGTCCTGTCATGCTCGACAGTTCAGAAGATGACAATCGTCAGTCCTGAACAGACAGCAGTCATGATGAAGGAGGCTACAGATGACGTTCGTCTGGAAAATACAGAGAAACGTCATATATGCTCAGGTATCGGACGACATTCGTCAATGAACTGCAGCCTGTTGTCATCCACAACAGGCTGTCACATGACATTCGTCGTATTCCCATAGATCCTTGTCATGCCCCACACACCATAGGACGACATTTGTCTGTGTTGGGCAGACAAACGTCATGCCTAGGCAGTCAAAACATGACATTCCTCTAGTGATACGCTCCCCCGTAGCGCTGGCTACTTCTTGACGCCTCCGAAACGGCGGTCGCGGTGGATGTAGCGCTCGATCGAATCCCACAGCACCGTGCGTCCGCAATCGGGGAACAGCTCGGGCACAAAGTCAAGCTCCGCGTACGCGGCCTCCCACGGCAGGAAGTTGCTCGTGCGCTGCTCGCCCGACGTGCGGATCACCAGGTCGCAGTCGGGGATGTCGGGATTGTACAGATGCTCGGCGACCATCTTCTCCGTCACACGGTCGCCTTTGATGCGGCCGTCGCGCACCTCGCGCGCGATGGCGGCGCACGCGTCGGCGATTTCCGCGCGCCCGCCGTAGTTGATGCAGAACACGACGTCGATGACCTTGTTGTGCTTCGTGCGTTCCATGGCCACTTCAAGCTCGTCGATGACCGACTTCCACAGCTTCGGCCGGCGACCCGACCAGCGCACGCGCACACCCCATTCATCCATCTGCGCCACACGCCGGTGGATGATGTCGCGCGAGAACCCCATGAGGAACCGCACTTCCTGCGGCGAACGCTTCCAATTCTCGGTCGAGAAGGTGTACAGACTCAAATACCGCACGCCTGCCTCGATCGCGCCGGCGATGGTGTCGAAGACCACGGGTTCCGCAGCTTGGTGCCCTTCGGTACGGATCAGTCCGCGCTGCTGCGCCCAGCGCCCGTTGCCGTCCATGATCACGCCCACATGCCTGGGCACTTTGTTCTTGGGAAAGTCCGGCACAATCGCCGGATCAGAGAACGGGGCCGCAGGAATGTCCAATGACGTATAGTCCACGTGTTCGAATGCCATACCGCTTAATCTAGCAAGCGCAGCGAACGAATAGGCCGCTCGAGGTAGTACTGCGCCCAGTCCTCGACGAGCCGTTCGGCGCCCGGTTCGAGCGGCTGCGCGTCGAGCGTGCGCCAATCGCCGTCGAGCAGCGCGCGCAGCTGCCGCAAAACGGCCGCGTTCGCCGGCTTCGCTTCCGGCGTATGGTCTGCCATGCACATCGCTCCGCCGGCCGCGGATGAGAAGAACATGAGCCCGTCGGCCCGCCCGCACACCACACACGCGTGCAGGCGCGGCGTCCAACCGGCGAGCGCGAGCGCGCGCAACACATACGATTCGCAGATCGTCTGCGCATGGTGCGCGCGCGCGGCGAGCGCGTGCAATGCGCCAACGACGAGCTGGTATTGCGCGGGCTGCGGCTCGTGTTCGGTCGTGACGAGGTCGTTGAGCGTCTCACAGATTACGTTCGCCGCGCGGTAGGCCTCGTAGTCGCCGCTGATCGCCCCGGCGTACGCGGCGATGGATTCGGCCTGTGACACGTTGTCGAGCGAGCGGCCTTCCGCGAGGAGCAGCGAGACGCGCATGAACGGTTCGAGACGCGCACCGAACCGCGATTTGGTGCGGCGCACACCTTTGGCTACCGCGCGCACTTTGCCGTGCCCACGGGTGAACAGTGTGATGATGCGGTCGGCCTCGCCGAGCTTCGCCGTGCGCAAAACAATGCCTTCGTCGCTATAGAGCGCCATGATTCCCCTCTCCGCGCCGTGCGCAGTGGATCAGAACAGGAACAGGCCCCAGAACGAGAAGCTCAGCAGCACGAGCAGCATGGCCACGGTCGTGGTCCAGAACAGCACGCGTCCGAGCCGCGTGGTGGCCACGACGGGCTCCTCACCGCTGACGATGTGTCTGATGGTGCCGCGCTTCACTGGCCATGTGAGCAGTCCGCGCATCGACGCGACCTCGATCATGCCGGCGAACACGCGTGACCATGCCCATACCACGCCGATGCACACGATCTGCACGACCGGCCAGCTCCAGTACATCATGCCGGCGTCCTCCTGCGGCGCGCTGCCCCACGACAGATGCACGACGGCGAGCACGACTTCGCCCAGACCACCGACGAACAACAGCATGCAGGCCATCGTGATGATCGTGAGCATGAGCAGTGAGCCGCCGAATCGGTATTGGAATCCCAGCGCCGGCCCGCGGTGTGTGATGCGGTTGCGGATATGCGCGATGAGCGCGATGACGCCGACGATGGCGGCCACGAGCATCATGATGACCATCAGCCCGAGTACGAGCATGCCGTAGATCGTCATGGCACGTCGCGCATGCAGGCCGAGCGGCACCGCAATGGACTGGTAGAGCGGTGCGCCGGCGATCGGTTCGCTCGTCTGGGTCAGTCCGCGCGATGTGCCGACCGCCCAGCTGACAGCGTCGCGCTCGTAATCGTCGGCGAACGGTGTGCCGGTCTGCGCTTCGTCACCAAGGCGGAGCACGTGGTTGGCCACCGGGTAGCTGCGCAGGCTCACATTCCAGTTGCCGGCGCGGTGCGCTTGGTCAAGGATGTCTTTGAACCCCTGCACCTGCGCCGTCATCACGTCTTTCGACCCATACGCCACGAGCGTGGGGATGGAGTACGCCTGTGGCGTGGCCGTATGCAAGTCGATGTTGGTGAGCCCGAACATGCCCATGTCCAGTGACAGTATGCGGCGCACAATCGCCTGATAGCCGTCGTTGGCGCCGGCGAGGGCGAAGTTCTGTATGGCGAGGAACG
This sequence comes from Bifidobacterium pseudolongum subsp. globosum, assembly GCF_004155535.1. Lineage (GTDB taxonomy): Bacteria > Actinomycetota > Actinomycetes > Actinomycetales > Bifidobacteriaceae > Bifidobacterium > Bifidobacterium pseudolongum_C. The sequence continues at coordinate 70,709 of NZ_RYUH01000012.1, forward strand.
CAACGGCGTGCCGCGGTGAAAACACCATGGGCGACAGCAGGATCTGGAACGCTATGTCGTGGTCCATCTCGACCAGGTACGACGAGATCCATGTGCTTTCCGAAGTCGCATAGATGCCCACCTTGTGCGCGTCTACCTGATCGAGGTCGCGGATGACGTTGATGGCTTGGTCGTAGACGGCCGCCGACCCCGGATAGTCACGTGTCAGGTCGTTGGTGGACCACACCGGCTTGTCGATGACCGCCGTCACAAAGCCAGCGGAGCTCATGCTTGTGGCGATGTCGCCGAACGAATCGTCACAAGTGCCGCCATGACCGGCGCCATGCATGAACACCATGCCGGGCAGATTGGTTCCGGCGCCCTGCGGTTCGCGGATGTTCATGCGGATGCGCTGCACTTCGCCGGTGGACGGCTGTTTCGCGTCGATTTCGATGTGCCGGCTCGTCACTTTGTACGTGCCGAGGCGTGGCAACGGTTCCGGTGAGTCGAACGTGACCTGCGTGTCGGCGGTGAGCGTGGCGAAGGTCTGTGCGCGCGGATTGTTCTGCGTGGGGATGCGTGTGTTGTTCGAGGCGATCATGAGGATGCCCAGCAGGATGATGAAAATGGGCAGACTGACCATCAGTCGCCTGCCACGGCTGAAGGCACCTGTTTGCTGTACATCCGACGTTCGTTGCTGACTCACGTAACCATCCTATCGGTGTCTGCCCATGCTGCGGGCAATTATTCGTCCACGACTGGTACCACAACGGGGCCGGACGACTGGTCGGTCACGAGCCCGTCGGCCTCCATCTGCTCGGCGATGGCGTTCGCGTGCTTGAGCAGTGTGTCGACGATGCGGTCCTCCGGCACGGTCTCGATGACCTTGCCCTTGATGAAGATCTGCCCTTTGCCGTTGCCGGAGGCCACACCCAAGTCGGCTTCGCGCGCTTCGCCCGGCCCATTGACGATGCAACCCATCACAGCCACGCGAATCGGCGCCATGATGCCGGACAGCCCGTTGGTCACCTCGTTGGCGAGCGCGATGACATCGACCTGTGCACGGCCGCAACTCGGGCACGAGATGATGTCGAAATGGCGTGCACGAAGCCCTAGGTATTCGAGGATCTTGCACCCCACCTTGACCTCTTCGACCGGTGGCGCGGACAGCGAGACGCGGATGGTGTCGCCGATGCCTTCGGCCAGCAGTGCACCGAATGCCAGACAGGACTTGATTGTGCCCTGCCATGCGGGGCCGGCTTCGGTCACCCCCAGGTGCAGCGGCCAATCGCCCTGCTTGGCGAGCAGGCGGTAGGTCTCCACCATCGTGATGGGGTCGTGGTGCTTCACCGAGATCTTGAAGTCGTGGAAGCCCACGTCTTCGAACATGCGCGCTTCCTTCATCGCGGAAGCCACAAGCGCCTCGGGTGTGGGGCCGCCGTACTTCGCATAGAGCTCCTTGTCGAGCGAGCCGGCGTTCACGCCGATGCGCAGCGAGATGCCCGCGTCGGTCGCGGCCTGGCAGATCGACGGGCCCACTTCGTCGAATTTGCGGATGTTGCCCGGATTGACGCGCACCGCGGCGCAGCCAGCGTCAATGGCCTGAAACACATACCGGCTTTGGAAGTGGATGTCGGCGATCACCGGGATCGGCGATTTGGCGACGATGCGCGGCAACGCGTCGGCGTCCTCCTGACTGGGCACGGCCACGCGCACGATGTCGCAGCCAGCGGCTGTGAGTTCGGCGATCTGCTGCAGCGTGGCACCCACATTCGCGGTTTTCGTGTTGGTCATCGACTGCACCGAGATCGGCGCCCCGCCACCCACCGGCACGGGACCGACCATGATGCGCCGCGACTGGCGCCGTGGGTGCAGGGGGCTTTCACTGATTGACGATTCGCCTGTTTTACGAAATGGCTTATCCACTGGTGCTGTTCCTCACTTCAATCGACTGGAAATCCGCCTACGGCCTTCGTCCAAGCCGCGCGGCCCATACGGCGGCCGCCGCCCTTACCCGGTCTGTGACCGTTTAGCGTTGCGCAATGAGGGCGTCCGCACGCGCGCGGGCTTCCTGCTCGAGTTCCACCATGTCTGCGACCGAGGAGAACTGTGGGTCGCCGCGCAACTCGCCGTCCATCTCATTGAGCACTTCAGACACAGTATCCACTATCGCCAGATATGGCAAGCGATGATCGAGGAAGGCATGGACCGCCTGCTCATTGGCGGCGTTGAGCACCGCGGTGTGTTTTTCCGACGAGCGTAAACAATGCCGTGCCAGTTCGACGGCGGGGAACGCCTCGTCATCGAGCGGCTCGAAGGTCCACTCGGCGGCCTGTGTCCAATCGCAGCCTTGGGCCACGTCGTTCAACCGTTCGGGAGCGGAAAGCCCCAACGCGATCGGCAGGCGCATGTCAGGCGGCGAGGCCTGGCTGATTGTGGCGCCGTCGCAGAACTCCACCATCGAATGCACGATCGACTGCGGGTGCACGGTGACTTCGATGCGGTCCGGTTCGATGTTGAACAGGCGGCTCGCCTCAATGACCTCGAGGCCCTTGTTCATCAGGGTCGATGAATTGATTGTGACGACCGGGCCCATATGCCATGTGGGGTGGTTGAGCGCCTGTTCGGGGGTGATGTCTTGCATCTGTTCGCGCGTCCAGCCGCGGAACGGACCGCCGGACGCGGTGACGATGAGTCGCGAGACCTCGCTATGCGTGCCTGCGCGCAGCGATTGCCAGATTGCCGAATGCTCGGAATCCACCGGGTTGATCTGCTGGTCGCGTGTCTGGGCACTGAACAACAGGTGTCCGCCCGCCACAACCGATTCCTTGTTGGCGAGCGCCAGCTGCGAACCGGCCTGCAGCGCCGCTATCGACGGTTCCAAGCCAATCGACCCGGTGATGCCGTTGAGCACGACCGAAGCGCCGAGCCCTGCGATCGCGTTCACTTCGTCGCGGCCGGCGCGCGCCTGGGTGCCGGTTGCGCCGTGCGCCGCGAGTGCCTCACGCAAGGGCTCCAACGCGTCTGGATTCGCCACGACCACTTCGGGCACACGGAACCGCGCGGCCTGCTGCGCCAGCAGGTCCACGTTCGATCCGCCCGCGGCAAGGCCTGCCACAGTGAACCGCTCAGGGTGCCTGCCAATGACGTCGAGTCCCTGCGTACCAATCGAACCGGTGGAACCGAGGATGACTACTGTCTGGTGCTGCATCACGCCTGCTTCTCGTTTGGCTTGCCGTCGATGATGAGCGGCTCATCCGTGGAAATCGTGGGGAACGACAGATCGGGGATCTCAATGTCGATGCTGTCGCTCGGCGCGAACCGCGGGTAGTCGCCCGGCTGGGCGACGTTCGCGGGCGCGGCATCCGTAGTGGCCGGTTCGTCCGGTGCATGCACCGGCGCCGCCGACGGCGTTGCGGCTGCCGTCGGGGCTGCGCTTGGTGTGGGTTGGGCTGCCGGCGGCACCTCGGGCGCCGCCGCGGTGGCCGGGGCGGTGAGCGGCTGCAACGGCGGCAGGTCGGGCAGGATGCTCGAGAGCTTCGGCACCGCAAGCGGCTGCACGCCGGACGTGATGGCGGGGTTCTCGCGTTCCGGAGCCGTCTGCGTGGTCTCGGCGAGCGACGCCAGCGCGGCGAGCGACGGCGAGTTCAGGTCGCGCAACGGTTCGCTCGGGGCGGCGATCGTCGTCTCATCACTGATTTCGGTGATGTGCGGGATCGTGCTCATCGAATCATCCATCGCGCTGGCCGTCTTCTCATGCTCGGGAATCGTGCGCGGGGCCGGTGTGATCGGCTTGATGTCCGAAAGCGTCGGCGCGTGCTTGACCACGTCGGCGGCCGGCGCGGTATCGCCGTCCTCGGTGGTGTCGGTGATCGGCGTGAAGACCGCAGTCGCGCTGCCTTCGTCGATCTGCGCCACGGCGGGCGCCGCGGTGACGGCCGCTGCCACGCCCTGCACGGCGAACGACGGCGGCATCGCAGCACCCGCTTCCTGGGCCTGCGCGAAGATCTCCTGTTCCGCACGGCTCAGCTCATCAAACGACTGCGCAGGCTGCACCTCGGCGACGACCGTCGTCTCGCCGCCCGCCGGTCGCGCCGGCAGGTCCGATTCCACGGTCACGCCGTAGTGCTGTGTCTGCGGATTGGCCTGATCCGCCGCGATGAGTGGGACCGGTGCACTCGGCGCCGCTGCGTGCGCGGCAGGCGCAGCGTAATCGGCGATGCGCTCGTACGATTCGAGGCTGGCGAGCAGGTTCACGCATGCATTGAGGTAGTAGTCCACCTGGCGCTCGTCATACCCGTGCTTGCCTTTGCGCTGCGTGAAGCTCACATCTTCCACATACTGCGACGTAAGCGTTGGGTCGGCTTCCGGGCCTTGCCTGCCGGACGAGCCTGCGCTGATGCGCTCGAGTTCGGCTTCGGCCTTCGCGAGCACGCGGTCGATGAGCCGGTCGACCTGCTTGCGGTCGTACGACGGCGTCTTCGGCTGCGCCGGCGCGAACCGTTGGCCCTCGGCGCGCTGCGCGTGCCGGTCGAGTTCCTGGAACTGGGCTTCGGTCTGCGCCTTCCACGCCACACGCCCGAGCTGGGCGATGTCGTATTGGGTCTGCTTGTCGGTCACGGCCTGTTCAAGGCGTTCGAGTGCGGCGTCCACCTGTGGGATGGCATATCCACCCTTGACGATGTCGAACGAGGCGTCCTGAATGTCGCTGCGGTGCAGCTGAATGCCATCGGCCTCATACAACGCGTGCGCCTGCTCCAGGAAAGCATCGACCTGATGGACGTCATACCCCTTTTTGCGCTTGCCCACGCGCGCGATCGTCGTCGTGCCGTCGGCCTCTTCCTGATGCTGCACCATCGACTGTCCTCCTCGGATACACACTATTCCCCATTAGATTACGCGATGTTTGCGACGGCTGCGGCACGCGCTGCGCCCATCCACGCAACCGCCGGCGCAGACAACACGCACGGCAGTCGCGGTGTTGCAACGATTGCGCGCGGTGCACGCCGGTTTCTTCACCCGTGCCTGTACAGTATGAGTGCGCGGGCGATTAGCTCAGTTGGTTAGAGCGCCACCTTTACACGGTGGATGTCGGGGGTTCGAATCCCTCATCGCCCACTTCCCCGCCACGCGGGCGCCCCCATGGGGCTCGCGATTCCCCTCTCAGCGCCATCGCGCACGGTTTGGGCGCACGACCGTATAATCGCCACATGAACAACCCGCTTGATGTTTGGCCGAATGCCTGGAAGTCCCTGCAGCAGATGATTCCCGGCAACTCCCGTCATGATGAAGAACTCCACGAGCGCATCAGCGCGCTCGAACAACAGGTGACGCGGCTCGAGCAGGAATCACAGTGGCGCGGCATCGAACTCGACCGGCGCATCAACGAACTCAACACCACCATCGAGCGCAACGCCGAACGTGACCGGCATGTCCGGGAGTGGACGCTTGCCGACAAGATCACGGCGCTTGTGCTGTTCGTGATCGCCGTAGGCGTGCTTGTGCCCGTGTTCCTCACTCTGTTCGGCGTGATCAATCCCCTTGGGCAGCCAATCAAATGGGTCTCGTTCGGCCTCGCCGCCTTTGCGATGGTGGCATGCGCGGCGACGGTGATCCTACGTGACCGCCTGCCGCGCGCCATGGACGCCATCGTGCTGCTCGTGGCGTCCGTGGTGCTGTTGATCTGCGCGTGGCTCGTCTAGCACGCCCGTGCCGGCCACGCGCAGATCGGCGCGAACGCTCAGCGGTTCGCGCTCTTGCCGAAGGCGCGCAGACGGATGCCGTTCCAATCGTCGCTCACGGTGAGCGGCGTGGACGCGTTCATGCCTGCGGTCTTCGCCGCGTTCTGCACGGTGTTGGAGGCCGGAGCACCGCTACGGCCGGGCTTGGGGGTGAGCACCCAGAACGGGCCATCCTGCCCCAGCACCGCATATGCGTCCACGATGGTGTCTGACAGGGCGTCTTCGTCGTCGCCGTCACGCCACCAGATGATCACGCCGTCAACCGCGGAATCGTAATCCTCGTCAACCAGCTCTTCTCCAGTGAGCGTTTCTATTTTTTCCCTGATCGTATCGTCCACATCATCGTCCCAAAGCCATTCCTGGATCAGGTCGCCGGTGCGGAAGCCGAACTCCTCAGCGTTGTCTGATGCTGTTTGATTCACGTTCGCCAATATACCAATACCGCCGAACAGCGTATTTCGTAGGCTTCGCTTCATGCCGCGCACAAAATAAACCGCTCATGCGGACGTTTTTATTCAACGGTGCAATGCGGCAAACTATCCGCCTGCCCGTTGCCGATCTTCACGAGCGCGGTGTACGCGTCCTCCAGTGAGGAGACCTTGACGTCACGCAGCCCCGCAGGCACCTTGCCCACGACCTGCGCGCAATTGTCGGCGGGGGCCAGGAACCATGTGGCGCCGTCGCGCTTGGCGCCCTGCATCTTCAGGTCGATGCCGCCGATGGCGCCGACCTTGCCCTCGTCGTCAATCGTGCCGGTGCCAGCCACGGTCTGCTTGCCCGACTCATGCTCGGGGGTGAGCATGTCCACGAGCCCCAGCGCATACATCATGCCGGCGGAGGGACCGCCGATGTCGTCCACGTGCATCGTCACTTTGGCGCCATCCACGTCCACTCCCAGACGCTGCGCATAATCGAGACCGGCGGTCACGGCGGCGTCCTGCGAGGACGCCATCTCCTGGTCCGACTCCTGCTGGTACTGTTCGGCGTTCTGCCCCACCGGGAACACGGCCTCCTGCGGTGTCAGCTCCATGTTCGGGTTGGCCCACGCCCACAGCGCCTCCGCGTTCGAGACCGGGTACCCCGGCACACCGGCCGCGTTCACCGTGACGAGCAGCAGGCGCCCTTTGTCGTGGTAGGTCTTCGCGCCCTCGACCTGGATCACCGGCGTGCCGTTGCTGTCGCCGAGCACATCCTGGGTGGGCCCCGGCGTCTCCACGACATACGCGCTCGGCAACATCAGCACGAGCACCGCAAGCAGCACGGCCACGGCGCCGACGAAGAACCGCGCGGGCCGTCCGTTCCAATGCGCGCTGAGCAGCTGCCACACGCCCACATGCGCGGATGGTGCCGCGTTTTGGATGCCTTGCGTTCCCTGTGCCTCGGCGGCGCCGTCGAGCCGCACCTGCCCGTCTGTGTTGCGTTGAGTCATGCTCCCATAGTATGGCGCAAATTGGAATTATTACGCCTGTGCGCGTATTGATGCATAGTAGAAACCGGATTCATCGACAAGACCTAAAGGGGGTCACCACCATGGATGAGAACGCACTGCATCAATGGTTCATCAACTGTTTCGGCCCTGTCCAGGGCGAGATGGCCTTTTCGCAATTCAACAACCTGCCCGAAGAGATCCGTGAGCAGCTGCTCAGCCGCGGCGCCGAAAGTCTTCCGGACCCGCAGCAGGTGCAGTCGCTCATGCAGGCCTTCATGGGTGGTGGCATGAACTCATTCGGTGAGATGCAGCAGACGATCAGCGAGGGACCGATCAATGTCAAGCTCGCCAAATCGATTGCGTTGCAGCGCGTCAACTCGTCGGGCAGCGAATCCTCCGTGACCGCGGAGGAAGGCGCCACCATGCGCCGCGCGATGAGCGAGGCCAATCTGTGGCTCGACATCGCCACCGCGTTCAATCCCCCAGCCGGCGAGGCCGAACCGCTCACGCGCGCTGGGTGGGTCGAAGGCACGATCGACGCATGGGCGCAGTTCGCCGCCCCGGTTGCCGCCTCGATGAACGAGGCGCTGAGCGCCGTCATCTCGGATCGTCTTGGCGACGCGTTCGAAGGCGAGATCACCGGCATGTACGCCGGGCCGGTGCCCATTCCGATACCGGACGGCATGAAGGACCCCAAGCAGTTGATGAAACTGTTCGCGAACACGTCGTACGCCATGCAGCTCGGGCAGGCGGCCGGCGCGCTGAGCCTCGAGGTACGCGGCAGCTTCGACCAGGGCATCCGCATGCTCGACAATCCGGCCGGCGGCCTGATCATGCAGAACGTCGATGACTATGCCACGTCACTCGAATTCGACGCGTCCGAAGTCACCGAGTTCCTCGCTTTGCGAGAACAGGCGTACGCGCGCCTCTACGCGTCGGTGCCGTGGCTCATGCCGCGATTCACCGCGCTCATCGGCAAATACGCGCGCGGCATCACAATCGACCTCGACGCGATGGAGGAGCAGCTGCGCGACGCTTCGGCGTTCGATCCCGAATCGCTTTCGGGAGCGGTCAATCTGGCGAACGTCGGCATCACCGACACTCCGGAACAGCGTGAGGCGTTGCGGTCGATCGAGACCCTGCTCGCGCTTGTCGAAGGCTGGGTCGACTGCGCGGTGTGGCGCGCCGGCATGGCTCATCTGCCGCATCTCGACCAGCTGCGTGAGATGATGCGCCGCGAGCGTGCGGTAGGCGGCCCCGCCGAGCTGACGTTCGAGAACCTGCTTGGCTTGCAGCTGCGCCCCAAGCGCGTGCGCGAGGCCGCGGCGCAGTGGGAGCGGATCACCAACGAACAAGGCCTTGAGGCGCGCGACGCCATGTGGGGCCACCCCGACATGCTTCCCGCGTTGCCGAGCGACGCCACCGACGCCGACACCACTGGCCCCGCCGAAGAAGAGCCGCGCAAGGGCAGCTCGATCGATTGGGACGCCGAATTGAGCAAACTGCTCGATGCCGACGGCGCCGGCGATGGCCAAGCCGAAGGCGATGATGCCCAGGAAAACGGTGATTCGACGGCCGGCGATGCACACGACGATGGTTCCGACGCATCGGAACCGGGCCATCAGGCCTGATCGTCCGCACCGGCTTACAGGAAGCGCGTGGGTTGGCGTACCCGGCCCGCGCGCTCGTCCTGCCGCTTCGCATATGACAGATACAGTGATTCCTGCGCGCGCGTGACTCCCACATAGAGCACGCGCCGTTCTTCTTCGAGCGCCTCCACGTCGTCGGAAGCCCGGTAGGGCATCAGGCCTTCCGAAAGCCCGACAAGGAACACATGGTCGAATTCGAGCCCTTTCGACGCGTGGATCGTAGAAACGGTGACGCGCCCTTGGTCGAGCGCCTCCACATCGCCCACCGGCGCGCCTTCCACTGCGGCGGCCGGCTGGAGAGCGGATTGCTGCCACCCGGAGTTTCTGCGCACTTGGTAGGGCAATCCCTGCTCCTGCAATGCCTGCACCACAACGCGCTGCTGGCCGTTGAGCCGTGTGAGCACGGCGAAATCCCCCGGACGCGCGCCCTGCCCCACCAAACGGGCGATGCGCGCGGCGACGGCCTGTGCCTCTTGCGCGTCGGTCTCATACGCCGCGCTCAGCACGCGCCGTGACCCTTCGCGCACCGCCTTGAGCTTGAGATAGTCCTCGCGTTGCGCGGATTTGCCCAGCACGGTGTTCGCCCGCGCGACGATGGACTGCGCCGAGCGGTAATCAGTGTCGAGGGCGATGTCCGCGGCAAGCGGATGGAACTCGCGCGCGAAATGGTTGAGGTAGTAGCTCGTGGCGCCGGCGAACGAGTAGATTGTCTGCGCCGGGTCGCCCACAACGCACACATTGCGGTGCGCGCCGAGCCAGCTGCGCATCAGCCGGTGTTGCAACGGCGAGACGTCTTGGTATTCGTCGACTGTGAGCCAGCCAATGTGCGCCCGCACCTGCTCCCCCACTTCGGGGTAGGTGTCGAGGATATGCGCGGTCACAAGCAGGATGTCGTTGAAATCGATCTCCATGCGTGCGGCCTTCTCCTGCTCGTACTGGTCGTAGACACGCGTGAAGGACTGCGGGTCCAATGGCGCAGGCGGCGCATGATGCGTGGCTTCGCACACCCGCACGTAATCCTCCGGCGCGATCAGCGAGACCTTGCACCAGTCGATTTCGGCATGTACATCCTGAACCACATTGCGGTCGGGTTGCATGTTGAGCGCACGGAACAGCGCGGCACCCACCAGGTCGCGGGGCGATTCGGACAGCACCGGGAACGGCCCTTCGCACACATCGGGCCACATGGTGCGCAACTGGTGCAGCGCGGCGGCGTGGAACGTGGCGATGTGCATGTCTTCACCGACTCCGAGGTCGAGCAGACGCGTGCGCATCTCCTGCGCTGCCTTGACCGAGAACGTGACCGCGAGCGCACGGGACGCCTCCCATGCGCCGCTTGCGCACGCGTATGCGATTCTACGCGTGATCGTGCGCGTCTTGCCCGCGCCGGCGCATGCGATGATGCGCACCGGCCCGTCCACGCTGCATGCGGCCCGCCGCTGTGCGTCGTCGAGCCCGTCGAGAATCTCATTCGCCGAAATTGCCATGGCCCCATTGTGGCACGGCCATGCCCGCGGTTCGAGCGGAACGCGCCGGCGTGCGGCCCGCCCCGCTCAGCTGTGTGTGAACACAGTGCAGGACCCGCCGGCCGCGACTGGGGCTGGGTCATGAAAGCGTTGCAATGCTTGCGAATTGTACCCTCCGCATGGAAAAATACCGTGTGTGACTGAACGAAGCAATCTGATGTTGGCGGCCCTCGCCTCGGCTACGATGCCGAACGTCGCCGTGGTAGGGGTACGCGACAGCGAGCAGAAAAACGAGACCGACCAGGCCGCGGGCATCGACCAGGCCGTCGTGCAAGACGTGCATGGCAATTTCTACAACGTCTACGCCACGAACATGCCGCAGGGCAAGAAGCGTCTGGCCGGCCGTGTGCGCGCCGCGCGCGTCGTCGACCAATCGCGCGAACTCGCCGGACTCGGGTTCTCCACCGACCATGTGGTGGCGTTCGACCCGGCCAACAACGACCCCGACGAGGCCGCGGTGCTCGTCACCACGCACCCCGACGGTGTCGCGCGCTCGTTGGACCTGCTCACGCTCGGCGATTGCGCCAGCATCGGCACCGCCATCGGCGCGATCCACCGTCTGCGCCCTTCGTTCCTTGTCAATGCGAAATACCCGGCGTTCACCACAGGCCAGATCCACGCGCAGCTCACCGCTTGGATCCGCCGTCTGCGCCAAGCCGGCCATGTGCCGCAGGAGATCACCGACAGCTGGGCGCATATCCTCGAGACGGAGGGACTGTGGTCGTTCGCCACGTGCCCGGTGCACGGCGGGTTCTCCGACGGCGATTTCATCTTCTCCGGCTCCACGATCACGACGATCACCAATTGGCAGGAGATGCAGATCAATGACCCTGCACGCGACTTGGCATGGATTTTCTCCAAGCTCGATGAGACGCACCGCAACGCCGTCATCTCGGCGTACGGGCGCATCCTGGGCAACCGTCTCGACGATCTGATCATGCTGCGCGCCAATCTGTGGGTGCAGATGGACCAGGTCGGCGATTTCATCCAAGCGCTCAATCAGGGCGACAACGCGCGCATCATGCAGTTCAAGGCGCAGGTGGACCGCCTCGCCCACCAGCTCGGCACCACGATGCACCGCCGCCGCGACGACGTGTCGGAGGGCGGCACGGGCAAGCCGCCGAGCACGGTCACCGTCAACACGCTGCTGCGTGAAGACCAGCAGCGCCGCGACACCCCCTCCTCCACCGCCGCGGCAGCCGTCCGGTTCGATTCGTTCGACCAGACCGCCGACCGCGACACGACAAACGAGCATGCGGTGCACGCCGTCACGGACGACCGCACGAATTCGCATTCGATCGACGCGATCGGCGTTATCGACGCCGACGACACCGCGTCCCACCAGTATGCGGCTTCTGCTGCGTCGAGCGAGACCATGGTGATCGGCATTGACGAACGCACCGACACCGACGTCACCGGCGAAGCCGCAGTGAGCCTCACCTCCACGCCGTCCACCGACACACAGGCCGCCCAATCGGGGCCCGCCGACGCCAAGACGATGCTCATCCCGCTCCTCGAGCGTGAGGAGCGCGCGATGCGCGATGCCCGGGCCGGCCTCAACGGGACGCACCCGCACACATCGTCCAGTGAAATCGCCGCAACGCCCGACGACGTGACACAATCGTGAACCTCCGCGCGCACACGCGCGTACAATGCCCATACAACCACAGCAAGGAGCAACAACCATGGAAATCGAATTGGGAATCCGCAACGTCGCCGGCGCCGTCACCTTCAACACCGATGAACCGGCCGCCCAGGTGGGCGCCGCCATCAACCAGGCGATCGCCAACCACGAGCCGATCACGCTGACCGACACCAAGGACCGCCACATCATTGTGCCCGCAGACGCCCTCGGCTATGCGATCATCGGCTCTGAGACCCGCCATGCGGTCGGGTTCGGCGCCCTCAACTAGCCATCATGCCTGCGGCTCCTTGAAGCCGCAGGCATTCCACAGTGGGATCGCGCCGCGTTCCACGATCTTTGCCACCGTCTCGTCATCGGTCAGGTTCTCACCCAAGGCGTTCGGCTTGCCGGCCCCATGCCAGTCCGAGCCTCCGGTGACGAGCAGATGGTAACGCTGGGCAAGCCTGAGCAAACGCTGACGTTCGGGCTCCGGATTGCCCCGGTGCCATACTTCCAGACCATCGAGGCCTTCGTCCACAAGCCTGCCGATTTGACCGTCGCTCAACAACACACGGTTGCGGCTGGGGTCGGCGGCATGCGCGACCACGCTCACCCCGCCTGCCTCATTGACCGCTTGCACCACCTGCGTCGTCGTCGGCGACGGCGTGGGAATGTAATACTTGCTATGCGAGCTGATCGCATCGGCGAACGCATCCGAACGCGTGGCGTACACACCTGCCGCCACCAAGGCGTCGGCGATGTGCGGGCGCCCGATGGTGGTGTTGCCGCCCTCCTTGACTTGTGCCAGCACATCATCCCACGTGATCGGGTAATCCCTCGACAGCAGCGCCACCATGCGTTTGACCCGTTCGAGGCGCGCGGCCCGCGTCGCCGTGAACAGATCGCAGATATGCCGATTACGTGGATCGTATTGGTACGCCAGCATGTGCACGGAGACGCGGCCGTCCTGTGCTGTGATCTCCGTACCGCGCACCAACGGCAGCCCATAGTCCACCGACGCCTGTTGGGCCTGCACCCAGCCGGCCGTCGTGTCGTGGTCGGTGATCGCCACGCCATGCAACCCGGCCTGTTTCGCCTCTCGAACCAAGGTCCGGGGCGTCTCGGTTCCATCGGAAAACACGGTATGGCAGTGCAGGTCCCAGCCATGGGTCGGCGGGCGCATCGGCATCGTTGGCTCGTTCATGGTTCCCATCCTAACCATTGGACGCCTCAAACGGTATCCGCATCGTGAACAACGCCAGCCAGATCGAACCACCAATCCCCCGCCGGGCCCTGTGGGTGCGGTAACGTGGTATGCATCGCAACCCGTACACCAGTGTTTGGCATGACATATGAAGAGGGGACCCACCATGGCACAAGACACCACACCGGCAATCGGTGGCAGCACACCTGCGGAACTCGACGAACCACGCGGTTGGAGGCATGGGGCCACATGGCTCTATCTCGTCATGCTCGTGGCCTCGGCGGTCGCCTTGCTCGTCTCGTTCATCCTCTCCGCCGAGACACTGCAGATGGCCCGCAATCCCAATCAGACGCTGAGCTGCGACGTGAACGCCAAGCTCTCATGCACGACCGTGGCGCAGGCATGGCAATCGGAAATCGTCAAATTCGGCGAGATGAGCTTCCCGAACGCCTTCTTCGGCATCGCGGCCGAATCCGTGTTCGTCACCATCGCCGTCATCGGGCTCGCCCGCATGCGCATGCCCGCATGGTTCGCCACATGCACATGGCTGGGCGGCTTGGCTGCGCTCGCCTATTCATATTGGCTCACGTCGCAGTCGCTGTTTGTGATCAATGCGCTGTGCCCGTGGTGCCTTGTGTTGTGCTTCGCCACAACGGTGCAGTTCATGGCGCTCAGTCATGCCACGGTCACGGTGCAGGGATTGCCCGCACGTGCCCGCGGCCTGCGCAAGTATTACCGGCTGGGCTTCGACCTGATGGCCGACGCCGTGTGGATCGTCGCGCTCGTCACGCTCATCCTCGTCAAAGACGGCGCCTACCTGTTCACGTTCTAGCAGGCGCCCGGCGCGTCACCGCTCCTGCATCATCTGCACGGTGGCCACAAGCGCCGCGGACCCAGTCAACATCACATTGTCGTCGGTCACGTCCACGCGCAGCGTGCCGCCCTTCACCTTGATGCGCCAGTGACTGATGTCGGTCTTGGCGCGCAGCACGATCGCCGTGGCGCACAGGCCGGTGCCGCACGACATCGTCTCGCCGCACCCGCGCTCATACACGCGCATCGTGGCTTCGCCGATGTCGGTGGCGGCGTCGATCTCGTCGATGCGCACAAACTCCACGTTCTGGCCTTCGTCGATGCCCGGCTCCACCACCGGCTGCACGCTCAGATCGAGGTTGTCGAGCACCGGCAGCGAGGTGAAGGCGTCCTCGACGACGGTCACCACATGCGGGTTGCCCATGTCCACGAATGTGCCCTTGCCTTCGCCGGCCGCCGCGTCAACCGTCACTGTATAGGCGTCCTCCTCGCCGATGGACCAAGGACCCATGTCCACACGGAACAGCTGGGTGCCCAGATCGGGGTCGTCGGCGAGCGGTGTCAGTGTTTTGATGCCAGCGCGCGTGCCCAACCGCAGCGGCTGGCCCTCGGTCACGACCGCCAAGTGCATCGCCTGGATGAACAGCGCCGTCGCGCGCGCGCCATTGCCGCACATCTGCGCCAACGTGCCGTCCGCGTTGCGGTAGTCCATGAACCAGTCGACGCGCGCCTTCGCGAGCTCCTCACGCTGGGCGTCAGTCAGGTCGGCCACATATTCGGGGTGGGTGACGCGGATCACGCCGTCGGCGCCGATGCCGAAGTGCCGGTTGCACACATGCGCGATCTCCTTCGGCTGCGGGTCATAGGCACCATGGTCGTCGGCGAACATGAGAAAATCGTTGCCGGTCGCCTGTGCTTTGGTCAAAGTCTGTGCAATAGTCATGCCTTCACTGTACTCGCCCGTGTTCCGCACGGCTGGCCTCTGTGCCATCGGCGCGCAAAACGGCCGCGGCATATAATGGCACTCGATGCCATGCCACACGGGCATACGGAAAGGACGGCGTGATGAGTTCATCTGCACCAATCGGCGTATTCGACTCCGGGTTGGGAGGCATTTCCGTGGTGCGGCAGATCCGTGCGGAGATGCCCCATGAGCGCATCCTCTTCTTCGGTGATTCCGCGCATGCCCCTTATGGCACCAAAACACCCCAGGAAGTGCGCGCACTGTCACGCACCATCGTGGAACACCTCGTGGAACAAGGCGCCAAAGCGATTGTCATCGCCTGCAACACCGCCACGTCGGCCGCCGTGGACGAGCTGCGCGACGAATACAGCCTGCCGATCATCGGCATGGAGCCGGCACTCAAGGTGGCGTGCGACCGCGGGCATGGAGTGCCACAGCGGGTTGTGGTGGCGGCCACGCCGCTCACGTTGCGTGAGCACAAGTTCGCCGCACTGATGCACCGCTTCGAATCAGACAACACCATCTGGCCGCAGCCGTGCCCGAAACTCGTCGAGATCGTGGAGCACGGCCAGCTCGACGACCATGACCTCGTCATGCGCACGTTGCACGGCTATTTCGACCAGTACGACCTGCCCACCGTGGATTCGGTCGTGCTCGGCTGCACGCATTTCGTGTTCTACCGCGACTATTTCCGCGAGTTGCTGCCCGAATCCACCGCGATCATCGACGGCAACCACGGCACCGTGCACCATCTCGACGTGATCCTCGAATCCCTCGGCGCACTCGCGCCGGAAGACCAAACCGGATCCGTCACATTGACCAACTCCGACCCCTCCCCGCGCGTCGAACAGCTTGCACAGGTGCTGTTCGACGCCCCGCCGTGCGCCGCGTGAGGCGTGGCACCGGCTGATTTCCCCAGACATTTCACAGAATACATGAGGCGAATATGAGTGAACAGAACCCCCATACCACCGCGATCATCGACGTCGGCGGCGGATTCCGCGCGATCTTCGGCGCAGGCGTGCTCGACCGCTGCCTTGAGGAAGGCATCGCGTTCGACCACTGCTATGGCGTCTCGGCCGGCAGCGCGAACCTCACGTCGTTCCTCGCGCACCAGCATGGGCGCAACCACACGTTCTACACGCAGTATGCGTTCCGCAAAGAGTATGCGAGTGTCAATTCGTTCATCCACAACCATAACTTCGCGAATCTCGACTATGTGTATGGCACGTTGAGCAACCATGACGGCGAGAACCCGCTCGACTACGAGGCCTTCGCCGCCGACCCCACGCAATTCACCGTGGTGGCGTGCGACGCGCGCGACGGTTCCACGAAGTACTTCACCAAAGACGACATGCATTACGACGATTACGACATCCTCAAGGCGAGTTCGGCCGTGCCGGTGGCCTGCCAGCCGTATGTGATCGACGGCGTGCCGTATTTCGACGGGGGCATCGCCGACCCGGTGCCGGTGCAGAAGGCGATCGATGACGGCTGCGACCGCATCGTGCTCGTGCTGACACGCCCGAAAGACGTGATCCGCGAACAGCACAAGGATGTGGCTCCGGCACGCATCCTGCGCCGGAGCCACCCCGAAGCGGCCGACCGTCTGCTCGAACGCTACGAGACGTACAACACCGAAGTCGCTGCGGCCAAGCAATACGAAGCGGAGGGCACAGTGCTGATCCTCGCCCCCGAGGAGCTGTACGGGCTGTCCACGCTGTCGAAGACCTACGAGGGCCTCGAACGCATGTACCGCGCCGGCTATGGTCAGGCGGGGCGCATCGCCGACTTCCTCGCCGCCTGAACCGTCAGGATTCCTGGGATGTGACCATCGCCTTGGTCATCTGGTCGAACACCTCGCTGTAGCCGCCGGGCGTGGAAGCGGGCAGCACCACGGTCTTCGCGTTGTTCGATTCGGACAGCGAGCGCAGCACGTCGAGGTACTGGTTGAACAGCACCACGTTGTTCACGGCATTGATGTCCATGCCCACTTCCTGCAGGCTCTTGATCTGGTCGACGATGCCGTTGGCGATCTCGCGACGGTAGTTGGCCTGGCCTTCGCCCTGCAGACGCACCTTCTCCGCCTCCGCGGCGGCCTGCGTCTCGATTTGGATACGCATGGCCTCCGCGCGTTGGCGCGTGGCCTCCTTTTCGCGCTGGGCGGCGTTGATCGAATCCATCGCCGTCTTGACCTGCGGGCTCGGGTCGATCGACGTGATCAGTGTCTTGACCACGGTGAAACCGAAACGAGCCATCTCGTTGCCCACGGTCTGCTGCACGTCGGCCGCCACATCGTCTTTGCGCGCGAACGCGTCATCGAGCGTGAGCGTGGGGATCGCCGAACGCAGCGCGTCCTCCATGTACGAACGCAGCTGTCCTTGCGGGTCACGCAGTTCGTAGTAGGCCTTCGCCACGTTCTCGGCGTTCACGCGGTACTGCGTCGAGGCCACGATCTCCACGAACACGTTGTCGAGCGTCTTCGTTTCGATCTTCACGTTGAGCTGCGAGACGCGCATGTTCGTCTTCATCGCGATGCGGTCGATCAGAGGCAGCTTGCAGTGGATGCCGGCGAACTTGACCGCATGGAATTTGCCGAACCGTTCGATGATGTACGCTTGCTGCTGCGGCACCACATACGCGGTGCACACCAGCACGATGATGACGAGCACAGCGATGACCACAAGTGCGATTGCCATGGAATCTCCTTCTCGGCGCGGCCACGGTGGCCGCAAGCCTCATTGCCCGCAATCGTAGCAATGGCGTCAAAACGCGCGCGACCCCTGCCCACGAGCTGGACAGGGGTCACACTGGAATCACGGTCCCCGTTTGCGGGAGCCCATATCACTTACTTGGTGGTTTCCTCTTCGACCACGCCGCCTTCCACCACGATGTCGTCGGGGTTCGCCGCGTCGCCGTAGACCGGTTCGAGCGTCTCCTTGTAATCCTCGTGGAAGAACCGCTCGTTGCCGAGCGCCTCGATCTCTTCGTTGATGTAGTCGAGCAGTTCCGTGTTGCCCTTCTGCACCGCCGGTGCGATTGTGTCCACATCGCCCAGATTCGTCACATCGACCACGTAGCCCTTGTTCGCCTTGGCCCATGCGAGCACTTCGGTGTTGTCGGTGCTCATCGCGTCACCACGGCCGTCGAGCAGCGCGTTGTATGCATCCGCGTACTGGTCGAACTTGAGCAGCTTGATCTCGGGGTGGTTCTTCTCGAAATACGTTTCGGCGGTCGTGCCCTTGGCCACGATCAGCGTCTTGCCTTCGAGGTCCTTCACGTCCTTGACCGGCGCGTCCTCAGGCGACACGATGCCCAACGAGACCTTCATGTACGGCTTCGCGAAGTCCACCTTCTCCGCGCGTTCGGGCGTCACGGTGAAGTTGGCGAGCGTCACGTCCACCTTGTTCGAGCTGAGCACGTCGACGCGCGCCGCCGGATCGACCGACGTGTACACCGGCTTCACGCCCAGGTCCTTGGCGAGGCGTTCGGCGAACACCACGTCATAGCCCGCGTAGTTGCCGTCCTTGTCCACATAGCCGAACGGCGCCTTGTCGGAGAACACCGCCACGCGCAGCTCCCCCGACTTCTTGATCTCGTCGAGCGTGCGGGCCTTGGCGGCCGAACCGCCCTGCGCGCTCGAACCGGTGGCGGTTCCACCCGCCTCGCTCGGCGTGCCCGCGTTCGGGCCGCAGGCGGCGGCGCCGAGCACGAGCAGCACGCCCGCGGCGGCTGCGGCAAGGGTCTTGCCCACGTTCTTCCATACTGCTGTTGTCATGAGTTGTTCCTCTCTGCTGGTGCGTGCGCCTGCGGCGTCACGCCGTCTGTGCGCCGGCGCCGTCCTTTTCCGTGCGGCGGTGGCGGCTGAATTCGAAGGTGCGCAGGAACTCCTGCGCGCGTTGTGTGGTTGGGTGCGCAAAGAACGCTTCCGGATCGTCGGACGTTTCCACGATGCCGCCGCTGTCGATCATGATGATCTTGTCGGCGATCGCCCGCGCGAACTGCATCTCGTGCGTCACGATGAGCATCGTCTGCCCCGCATCGGCCAATTCGAGCACCACGTCGAGCACTTCGTGCACCATCTCCGGGTCGAGCGCCGCGGTCACTTCGTCCATGAGCATGAGCTCGGGGTGTTCGATCAACGCGCGGCAGATGGCGACGCGCTGGCGCTGGCCGCCCGAAAGCTCGTGCGGCTTGGCCTGCGCGCGGTCCGCGAGGCCGACGCGCTTGAGCAGTTCCATCGCTTCGCGCTCCACGTCTGGCTTGGGCCGCTTCTGCACCATGACTGGCGCCATCGTGATGTTGCCGAGCACAGTGCGGTTTGGGAACAGGTCGTAGCTTTGGAACACCATGCCGATTTTGGTGCGCAGCTGGCTCGAGCGCTTGGCCCGCCCCGACTTTTCGTTGCCGGGCTCGCCGCGGTCGATCACCTGGCCGTTGAGCGCGATGGTGCCGCCTTGGATGGGTTCAAGGCCGGCCACACACCTCAACAGCGTGGATTTGCCCGAGCCGGATGGCCCGATGATCACGAGCACCTTGCCTTTCGGCACGTCAAACGATATGCCGTCGAACACATTGCGTTCCGCCCCCGCATAGTGCTTGAGCAGATTGTCGACCGTGAGCATTGGCTCACTCATTCGCCCACCTCTTTTCCAGATACCGTGCTGCCATCGAAAGCGGCCAACACACCACAAAATACATCGCGAAGATCACGCCATAGACCCACAGTGTGCCGGCCGGGTAATCGAAGCGGTGCGCGTCGATGATCTGCTGGCCCACTTTGATCACTTCGACGACGCCGAGCAGGGTGGCCAACGACGTGGTCTTGACGATGCGCGTGGCCAAGTTCACCGAGGCAGGCAGCAGCCTGCGCACGGCTTGCGGCAGAATCACATGCGTGAAGGTCTGCCAGTTGCTCAGGCCCAGCATGTACGACGATTCGTATTGGATCGCCGGGATCGATTCGAGTGCGCCGCGCACGAGGTCGCCAAGTTCGGCGCCTCCCCATAGCACGAACACGAACACGCAGGCGCCGGTCGCATCCAGGTTCCAGTTCCATGCGCGCGCCAATCCATAGAACGCGATGAACAGCAACGCGAGCTGCGGCATGATGCGGATGAAATCCAAGTAGATGCGCATGATCACCCGGATCACCGGATTGCGCAATGTCATGAGCCAACCGGTGACAAGACCCACCGGCACGCTCAACGCCACCGAGACCGCCGCAAGCCATATCGTGACCCACAGGCCCTGCAGCAGACGCGGCATCACGCCCGGCTGGAGCAGGATGTTAGCGCTTTGCATAATCGAACCTCCGCTCCAGCCAGGTGCCGATGATCGAGATCGGCAACAGAATGATCAAATATGTCACAATCAGCAGGAACAGCGCCTCGTAGGTGGTGTAGTACATGCCGATGAGGTCCTTGGCCATGTACATCACATCGGCGAGCGCAATCGCCGAGACCACGGAGGATTCCTTGATCAGGAAGATCACGTTGGCCACCACGCCGGGGATCGACGTGCTGACCGCCTGCGGAATCACCACATGCAACATCGTCTGCCGCGAGCTGAGGCCCAGCATATAGGCGTTCTCGCGTTGGATCTGCGGCACCGCCTCAAGCCCGGCGCGCATCGCCTCGCTCATGTAGGAACCGCCGAGGAAACCCAGGCCGATGATCGCGCACATCTCCGCAGACCAGACAAACCCCAGTTTCGGCAAGCCGAAATACAGGAAATACAATTGCACGAGCAGCGGTGTATTGCGGCTGACCTCGATGTACACGCGGACGATCTGGCGCAATACCGGTATGCGCGCGGTCTCGATCGCCGCACACACCAATCCGGTGAGTATGGCGAGCGCGATGCCGAACACCGATATGAACAGCGTCATTTCCGCGCCGGTCACAAAAAACGGCGCGTACCGCGAAACGAACGCCCAATCGAGCATACGACGATCCCCTCCTTTCAAAGACCCTCGGCTGGTGGATGGTGACGCACAGGTCACCGCGGACTCATTGTATCTGTTTTGTGAAGCATATTCGCTTCAAGCGTGCAGTTTTTCCATATCCGGGGAGAGCTTGCCTATGCGCGCCACGGCCTCGTGCAGCCGTTGTGAAGGCTGGAGCAGGCTCAAGCGCACATACCGCACGCCAGCGTTGCCGAAGCAACTGCCCGGCAACGCCGCCACTCCGGCCTCACCGAGCCAGCGCGCCGCCAGTTCATCGCCCGTCATCGCCGCAGGCGCCTGTGCCCATACATACAATCCGCCCTGGGATGCGAACACACTGTAGCCGGCGGCACGCAGGCCCTCGGCCACAATCGCACGCCGCGCCGCGTACCGTGCGGATTGCTCGCGCACGAACGCCTGATCCCCGGTGAGCGCGGCGGCGCCGGCGTCCTGCACAAACGACGTGACCATGGAGCCCATCTGGTAGTGGTACTGCTTGACGGCGGCGACGAGCTGTTCGTTGCCGGCCACGAACCCCGCGCGCCAGCCGGCCATCGCGTACATCTTCGACAGTGAGACGATCTCGAGTCCCACGTCGCGCGCGCCCGGCACCGCGAGCAGGCTCTTCTGGTTCTCGTGCACACCGAGGCCGGCGTAGGCGAAATCATGCACAATGGCGAACCCGTGGCGGGCGGCGAGCTCCACCGCGCGGGCGAAGAACCGCGGTGGGGCCTGTGCGCCGGTGGGATTGTTCGGGTAGTTCAGCACGAGCAGCTTCACGCGCTCCCATGTCTCGACCGGCACCGCGTCGAGGTCCGGCAGCCAGCCCAGCTCGGCGCGCGCGGGCAGCGGCAGCTCCTCGGCGCCGAGCATCCGGGCCATGCAATGGTACGACGGGTAGTACGGGTCGGCGAACGCCACCGCATCGCCGGGGTCGAGCAATACGGCGAAGGCCGAGGCAAGCCCGTCGACGGCGCCTTCGACCGCGAACAGCTGCGTGCCGGGGTCCAACGCCACGCCGTGCTCATGCGCGTACCATGCGGCCGCCGCCTGCAGGAACAGCGGCTTGCCGTCAAATGGCGTATAACGGGCGTTCGCAGGGCTGTCCACGGCGGCTTTGGCCTCTGCACGGATGCGCGCTTCGGGGAATCCGTCGGGATTGCCTTTCGACAGGTCGATCACATCGACGCCGCGTGCACGCGCCTGGGCGACCGTGCGGTCCATCCGCTCGAACACATTCGGCGGTATGGACCGGGCCGTTTCCGACAATACGATGGTCATGGACACTCCTGATGGATGGTTGACGGTCGATGGTTGATGGTCGTGGACTGTCAGTGCGTGAACCTAAGCGCAAGGCGGTCGCCGGCCCATTGGATGAGCTGGACGAGGAGCACAAGCAGCACGACGATTGCGATGAGCACGCCGGTCTCATACCGGTTATACCCGTATTGGATGGCCAGGTCGCCGATGCCGCCGGCGCCGATGGTGCCCACCATCGCCGAATAGCCCAGCAATGAGATCACCGTGAGCACAATGCCCCGAATGAAACTCGGCAACGCCTGCGGGAACACCGCACCGGCGATGATCTGGCGCAGTGGCGCTCCCGTCGAGACCGCCGCTTCGAGCAACCCCGGATCGACGTCGGCGAACGCGCTTTCGGCGATGCGCGCGAAGAAGGGGATCGCCGCGATTGATAGCGCGATGGCGCCACCGGCCGGCGTATACGGATCGCCGATGCACAGTTGGATGAGTGGGATCAGCACAACAAGCAGGATCAGAAAAGGCAGCGAACGGATGGCATTCACCACGAACCCGACCACCGTGTTGACGAGCCGGTTCGGTGTGAACAGCCGCGCCTGTGTCAGATACAGCACGACCGCGAGCGCCGTGCCGAACACCACGCCGACTACCGTGGCTATGCCGACCATCGTGCAGGTGTCCCAGAGCGCCTTGCCCAGATGTTCGCGCAGAATCTCCACTGTGTCACTCATACCAGCACCTCCTGCTGTACGGTCTTTTTCGTCTGTGCTGCCGTGCGCGGGCCGCCGCCGTACGGCGAGTCGAGCGCTTCCTCGACGGCAGCATCGGTCAGTTCTTTGAAGCCGAACACGGTTCCGCGCAGTTCGTCGAGCGCGTCCTCGACATCCTGTGCCCCGCGCTGCCCTTCGCGAATCGCCGAGACAAGCACCACGAGAGTGCCGATCGGCTGTGTGCCGAAGTATTCGACGTTGCCGTGCAGCACATTGATGGCCACACCATGCCGGCTGGAGACCGCGCTGATGAGCGGATCGAACGCATGGTCGCCCTTGTACCGAAGCTCGACGAGACGCCCGGCGGGCAGCTCCGGCACCAGGCGTTCCGGCACCGCCACGCCGAGGAACCGTTCCACGAGCGCCTGCGTCGTCTCATGCCGGGGGTCGGCGAAGACATCGAACGTCTTCCCCTGCTCGATGATCACGCCGTTTTCCATCACGGCCACACGGTCGAAGATGCGCTGCGCGACCTCGAGTTGGTGGGTGATGAAGACGATGGTGACGCCGAGTTCCGTATTGATGCGCTCGAGCAAGGCGAGGATGCCTTCGGTCGTCTCCAGATCGAGCGCGCTCGTCGCCTCATCGCACAGCAGTATGCGCGGATTGTTCGCCAGTGCGCGGGCGATCGACACGCGCTGCTTCTGTCCGCCCGAAAGGCTCGATGGCCAGCTGTCCGTCTTCCCTGAGAGCCCGACGAGCTCGAGCAGTTCCTGCGTGCGTTCGCGGCGGCGCGCTTTGGGGACGCCTCCTGCGCGCAATGCGAACTCGATGTTCCTGCCCACGGTCGCATTGCCGATGAGGTTGAATCCTTGGAAGACGAAGCCGATGGATTTGCGCAGGCTGCGCAACGGACTTCCCTTCAACTGCGTGACGTCGTGCCCGTCAATCAGCACACGGCCCGAAGTGGGGCGTTCCAGCAGGTTGATGGTGCGCACGAGTGTGCTTTTCCCGGCGCCGGAAAAGCCGACGATGCCGAAGATCTCGCCCTGTTCGACTTCGAGACTGGCGTGTTTGACCGCCTCGATGGTGCGCCCGGCCTCATGGAATGTGACCGAGACGTCGTCAAGTGTGATGATGGCGGCCATGGCTCACTCCTTCCACGCGGTCGGCTTGCCGAAGTCCTTGAATTCACTGGCGGCGATCGCGTCCTTGAATTCGTCGCTGACGAGCAGCTGCTGCACTTTCTGTGCGAAGTCGGAATCCTTGTTGGCGCCGCTCACGGCGAAGACGTTGATCACGCCGTCGCCTTGCTGTTCAAGGGCGAGGGCGTCCTGGGCCTTGAGACCGGCCGCCCATGCGTAGTTGCCGGGAACAAGCACCACGTCCACGGTGCCGAGGGAACGCGCGAGCTGTGCCGCGTCCAGCGGTTTGATCGTGAGGTTCTTCGGATTGGACGCGATGTCGCCGGTCGAGGCCTTGGTGGCGTCCACATCGCCATCGAGCGTGATGAGGCCTTGTTGTTCAAGCACACCAAGGCTGCGCGCCATGTTGGAGGCGTCGTTGGCGATGCCGACGCTGGCGCCGTCCGCGATCTCGTCGATGGAATCGTACTTGTTGGAATACACGCCCAAGCCGAGTGTGGGCACCTGGCCGAGGGACACGAGATCAAGGTTGTTGTCTGCGCTGAACTTCGTCAGGTAGTTGCCGTGCTGCATGAGGTTCGCGTCGATGCTCCCCGAGGCGAGGGCCTTGTCCGGCTGCACGTAATCGTTGAATTCCTTTGTGGTGAGTTCGTAGCCATCGTCTTTGAGCAGTGGCGCGATGACCTCCTCGACCATGTCCCCATACGGTCCGGGGCATACCCCCACTTCGATCGTCGTGGTGCCGCCGTCCTGCGGCTTGTCGATCTGGCCGGAGGCGGCGGCAGCGTTCCCGCCGCATGCGGCTGTGGAGAACAGCACGCATGCCGCAAGCGCTGCTGCGATGGTCGAAACTGGGGTGCGGCGTGTGATGATTGCCATGGTGGTTGTCCTCTCGTAAGGTTCAGATGGTTTCCGGGTGGTGGATCGCATAGGCGTGTTCCGCCAGATGCACTTCGTCCGTAAGGAACGCATGGAGCGGGCAGGGGCTGCCGTGCTCGCGTCCAAGCTGGGCGAGATAGCCGTTGATGGAGTCGACTTCAGTCGGGCGGCATCGTGTGAGGTCCTGGTACATCGACGGATAGTGCTTCGGGTGTGCCACGGCGGCGGTGCGCATGATCGTGTCCACTTCGCTTTCCCGCGTGCCGAGCAGCGTGATGCCCGCGGCCTCGGCTGCGCTGTACGCCTCATCGACCAACAGCTCGGTGAGCGTGGCGGCACTGGGATGCGCCGCGAATTCCCCGAAGCGGATCCGGTACATGGTGCACAGCGTGTTGAGCACGGAATTGAACACGATCTTCGCCACACACATGCCTTCGAAATCCTCAACGACCGTGGGGTTCAGGGTCGCCGCACGGAAGTCCTCGACGATGGCGCGCTCCACCGGATCGCTTTCGGGCGTATGGCCGTCGTATGCGCACAGGTTCATCGCCTTGGCATGGGCATCGCCCGTGAAGTTGAAATCGCCCGGGCCATACACGTACGCGCCGATGAGCGCTGTTCCCCCGTAGATGCGGTCCGCGGGGAAATACCCGTTGAGCCGCTCGAAATGCCCATGGCCGTTCATTGCGGAGAACACGGCCTGGTGGCTGCGGAACAACGGCGCGCACCGTTCGAGCAACCCCGCCAGCTGATGTTGTTTGACGAACACGATCCACACATCGGGGTCGCCGGTGTATTCCTCCGGGTAGTAGATGTCGATGGGCACCAGATGGCGATCATGGCCGTCCTGCGAGACATACGCGCCGTGGTTGGCGCGGATCGCCTCGATGTTCTCGCTCCAGCCATCGATGAAGTCCACATCGCATCCAGCCATCTCCTGCAGGAGCACGCCGAACTGTATGCCCATGCCGCCTGCGCCGATTACCGTATACTTCATTCGTCTCCCCTCCGCTGCATTCCAAGGTGAGGGCAGCCCACACGGGTGGCCGCGACAACTCATAATGTACGGGACGTGCGGCGGCGGCATCGCGGCGTGGCTATACGAAGAATTGATACAGTGCGGAAGACCCGAAGCGGCGCAAGCCCTGGCGACATCACAACAAAACGGGCGTGTACAGTGGTTTTTCCACTGCACACGCCCGCCGATAACCGTGCGTTATATCGCGTGATGCGCGAAGGCTATACCAATGCCTACCGCACCGCGTTGAGCGTTATGCCACGGAGCGCTCCAGATCCATCGTGTGGTGCATGCCCTTGGTCCACACGAGGTAATAGACGATGCCGAGCACCGTCCAGATCACGCCGACGACCCATACCTCAACACCCAGTGACACAAAGATGACGAAGGTCACGATGGCGCCGATGAGCGGGCACAGGATCGACCGCCAGAACGTGCGGCCCTTGTACTGGCGGCGCTTGATGCCCAGACCCCAGATCACCACCACGTTGAGCAGGAAATATGTGGAGAGCGCGCCGAAGTTGCTCAGCTTGGCCGCGGTGTTCTGCCCCACGAAGATGAACACGAAGATCAGCACAAGGTTCACGGCGGCCGTGAACAATGTGGCGCCGGTGGGCACATTCGTCTTCTTGTTCAGGGTGCCGAGGAACTTGGGCAGGCCGCCGTCCTGCGCCATCGTGTACATGAGGCTCGAAATCGCGGTCATGCCGGAAAGCGAAGTGAACAGGCCGAGGGCGAGCGCATTCGCCACGGCGCACAGCACGCCGAGCCACTTGCCGGCGAGTCCGGCCACCGTGTAGAAGCCGCTGTTCTGGTTGGCGATCATGATGTTGTCGGAAGGATCCATGCACATCGTCAGGAAGCTCATCGACATGTACAGGAAGCCGAGGATCAGCACGATGATGATCATCGCTTTGCCCGGGCCCTTCTTCGGCTGCACGCATTCGTCGTCAAGCGTCACGATCGAGCCGAAGCCCACATACGACAGCGCGCACAGCGAGACGGCGCTCATCATCGCGCCCATGTCGAACTTGGATGGATTGAAGAAGGCGGTGCCGGAGAAGTGCGCGGTCTCGGGGTGGCGCACCACGTAGATGACACCGAAGACGAAGAACAGCGCGAGCACAATGAGCTCGGCGGTCAGGGCGAGCTTGTCCACGAGCACAGTGGCGCCCATGCCGCGCATGGCGATGCCGGTGATGAGCGCAAGGAACACCACACACCACACCCATACCGGCACTCCCGGCAGGTATTGGTGCAACGCGTTGGCGGCCATGAGCAGCATGATCGCCGGTGTGATGAGGTATTGCAGGATCATGAGCCAGCCGACGACAAAGCCCACGCCAGTGCTCATCTCATGCGAGGCGTAGATGTAGATGCTGCCGCTCGAGGGGAACAGTGGCACCATCATGCCGAACGAAAGCGCGGTGAACAGCATGGCCACCATGGCGATCAGATACGCGATGGCCGGCATGCCGTGCGAGACGGCGGCCACCGAGGCGATGATCGAGAACGGGGCGATTGGCACCATGAAGATCATGCCAAAGACGATGAGGTCCTTTGTGGTAAGTGTGCGCTTGGGATGGGTCTTGCCTTGTGCTGCCGTCTGCACGGCGGCCCCCTTCCCTGTACTGATTGATCCGGCGGTGTTCGCAGCCATGATGCTCCTCGATCCTTCATCCATGTAGGCCTTGCTTCTTGCAATATAGCTCGCCGCATACAGGCCGCGGCGCAAAACACGGCACATTTTCCTGTAAGCGTCTGCATTCGCCACCGCACGCATGCTGCTAGATCCCACGCACTGCCGGCTGTTGCCGTTGTTGCGCTGTACGCTCACAGATGCATGGCATGCGGCATGTTGACCACACCTCGAGAGACGATGGTGGGCATGTTTGTGCGTCACGCCACGTTAGATGATCTCGATGCCCTGGCGAGTGTGGAAGCCGCATGCTTCCCTCCGAAAGAGGCCGCTGACATCGAAAGCCTCGCCAACCGCATCGAGCGCTTCCCCCAGCATTTCTGGCTGTTGGTCAATCCCGACTCCTCGGCCGGCGACACGTGCTTCCCCGCACAGCTCGAAGACGGCATGCTCGTCAGCTTCATCAATGGCATGACGACCGACGAGCGCGACCTGCACGACGACATGTACAGCTGCGCGGACATGCACGACGAGCGCGGCGCATGGCAGATGCTGTTCGGCGTGGAGACCGCCCCGGTGTACCAGCACCGCGGATGCGCGGCCTATCTGATGCGCCGTGTGATTCTCGACACCGCGATCGCACACCGCTCGGGCATCGTGTTGACGTGCAAGGAGCGTCTTGTGGGGTTCTACGAGTCGTTCGGCTTCGTTGACGAGGGCGTGAGCCCTTCGAACCACGGCAATGCGCTGTGGCACCAGATGCGTCTCATGCTCAACGACGACGCGGATGAGGTGACGTCGGACAGCATCCGCCGCGCGATGGCCGAGACCACGAGCTATCTTGACCACAACGGCACGAGTACTGGGCAATTCCGTGTGCTTGTGCAGTAATGCAAAACAATGAGAATTCTTTGCGAAGAAGCACCTTATTATTGTGTGTTCGCCGCATGGCATGCGTTAGACTCGTGCTTTGAAGAGATGTCGATAGAGTTTACCCGATATGCCACAGTCACGCTCCATGGTGGAGCCTTGGCAATGCGGTTATGGAAAAGGAGCAGTTATGCCTCTGGTCACTCGGCCTGCCGAACGACTCCCCAAGGATTACATCGCCTTGGATCTCGAAACCACTGGTCTGAGCGCGCAACGTGATCGCATCACGGAAATCGGTGCAGTGAAGATTCGTGACGGCCGTATCGCCGACCGGTATGCGCAGCTCGTCAATCCCGGTGTGCTCATCTCCCCGCGCATCACCCAGATCACCGGCATCACGAATGCCATGGTCGAGCAGCAGCCGGCCATTGAGGATGTGCTCGAGGATTTCATCGATTTTCTTGGTGACGATATGATCATCGGGCACAATGTGCGCTTCGACATGGGCTTCCTCGCCGAAGCCGAGCACCGCACATTGCAGTTCGTCAGCAATTTCCGGCGCCCCACGCTCGACACGATGACGATCGACAAGCGCCTCTTCCCCACCGAACGCCATCGTCTGGTGGATCTGATCCGCCGGTATGGCATCGCGGACACCGAAGAGCACCGCGCGCTTTCCGACGCCACACAGACGTATCAGTGCCTCGAATGGCAGCGCCGCTATATTTCGTGTGATGTGGCGCTTCTGCCCACCTCGCAGTGCTGAACAACCTGACATATACGCAAAGAGGGCGCTGCCTGTAGCGATATCTACAGGTGGCGCCCTTCGGTTCTCTAAGTGGTTCTCTGACGAAGGTCATGCAAAACGCCTGTGAGCATGGCTATTCTCTGTATATCCTCGACGGAAGTCATCCATTGAGGGTGGTCCCGTGACGATCCTCTGTACCGTCCTGGCGAAGGTCGTGCGTGGCGTCTTTGAGCATGACGGTCTTCTGTACCGTTCTGGCGGAAGTCGTGCGTGATGCCGTCTGGCGTGACGAACGTGTGTTGGTGGGGTGCTGGTGTTGGTGGATGCGTGGTTGTATAGGTTGGGTATGCGAAGGACCCCGGTTGGTTGTTCGCCTTCCGGGGTCCTCAAGTGTGGTGCGGCGGTGTGCTACTCTCCCACACCCTGT
>NZ_RYUH01000013.1 GCF_004155535.1 Bifidobacterium pseudolongum subsp. globosum
ACCCACAACCCAACCCCGGGAACCCCGGCAAGCCATGAGCGGCAGCAAGAGAAAAACCTACACCAACCCCCACCACAACACAACCCACCGGCGTGTCGCAACCCCCACAACCCAACAACCACAACACCTCCACCGGCGTGTCGCAAACCGCCACAAACACCCCTGAGCGCCACACACGGCGCGCGAACCGTTTCTCAGCACGCCCAACACACGCGGTCTTGACGTTGTCAACATATGCGGGTATGTTTACTTCTCGCCTCGGGCGGTTGGCGCAGTGGTAGCGCACTTCCCTGACACGGAAGGGGTCACAAGTTCGAATCTTGTATCGCCCACCAGGCTGCACACTGTGCATTGCCTTTGCGGACATAGCTTAGTTGGTAAAGCGCGACCTTGCCAAGGTCGAGACCGCGGGTTCGAGTCCCGTTGTCCGCTCTCTTGTTCTTACTGATTATCCGCCATTCCAGACGGTTTACGCCAATTCCCCGCGCATCGGCACATGGCAGAATTCCGGCACTTTGTACCACTTCACCGTATACCCGGCGCCGTGCGCGCAGAACACCGAATCCGGTGTATGCTCCAGATCGGCCTCGGGGTCATAGCCCACCGCCTCCACGACCGCCTGCTCGTCATGGCATTCCCTGTATCCGCCGAACATGAGCGCTAGACGCCCTTCGCCGTGCGTATATGCGTTCACGTCCATCGCATAGTCGCGCATCTCGCTCACCGGCGCCGCGCCTTCCACCACGGCAAGTCCGTCCGCGATCTGCGGGGCCGCGCTCTCGCCGCTCATCCGCTGCACGTCGCTCAACGCGCGCCCGAGCATCTCCTGCGGAAGCTCAAGACGGAACCGGTACCACGGTTCGAGCAGCACGGCATGCCCCGTCTCGCGCGTCTCCATGAGTCCCTGCCGCACCGCGCGGTAGGTCGCCTGCCGGAAATCGCCGCCTTCGGTGTGCTTCAAGTGGCCACGCCCGCCGATGAGCGTCAACCGCATGTCGGTGATCGGCGCGCCGATGAGCACGCCCGGATGCTCGGTCTCCTGCAGATGCTGCATGATGAGCCGCTGCCAATTGCGGTCGAGCTCGTCTTCGCTCACATCCGTGGCGAACTCCAGTCCGCTCCCCCGCGCAAGCGGCTCAAGCAGCACGTGCGCTTCCGCGTAATGGCGCAGCGGCTCAAAATGGCCCACGCCTTCGACGGTCGCGGTGATCGTCTCCGCGTACAGGATCGACCCCGGGCCGAATGAGATGTCGAGCCCGAAACGGTCGCGCATCAGCTGTTCAACGATCTCCAGCTGCACGGCGCCCATGAGCTGCACATGCGCCTCCTGCAGCCGCTCCTGCCACACCACGTGCAGCAGCGGCTCCTCATCTTCGAGCTCGCGCAGCGCCTGCAGACATGCGTGCACATCGTTGCTCCCCGGCAACAGTGTGTAGGTGAGCACCGGCCGCAATGCCGGCTGTGCCGCATTGCGCGCCGTGCCGAGCCCTTCGCCGGGGAATGTGCGCGCGGGTCCGGTGACCGCGCACACCGTGCCCGCGGGCACCGACTCGACCGTCGTGAATTTCGCACCCGAGTAGACGCGCACCTGGTCCACTTTCTCCGCGCCGCTCGCTTCGGGCAGCATCATCTTGGCGGTGAGCTCGCCGCCGGTCACTTTGATCCAGCTCAGGCGGTTGCCCTGCCGGTCGTGCGAGATCTTGAACACGCGCGCGCCGAATTCGGCGGTATAGTGCGGTTCGCGCGTGAAATACGCAAAGCCTTCCAGAAACTCGCTGATGCCCTGCATTTTGAGTGCCGCGCCGAAATACACCGGCACAACCGCGCCGTCGGCGATCATGCCGCGCACGGTGCGCACGTCAATGCCGCCTGTCTCGAGGTATTCGTCCATCGCGGCCTCGCTTTGCATCGCGATCGCGTCAAGCTGATCGCTCGACGGCCCATCCACCGCAGCAGTGAAGTCGATGCACGCGTCCGAACAGCGCGTGTGCAGCTGGTCGAGGATGCGCGCGCGGCTGGCGCCCGGCGCATCCATCTTGTTGACGAACACGAACACGGGCACATGGTAGCGCTGCAGCAGCCGCCACAGTGTGAGTGTATGGCCCTGCACGCCGTCGGCTGCAGACACCACGAGGATCGCGTAGTCGAGCGCCTGCAGTGTGCGCTCGGTTTCGGCGGAGAAATCGACGTGGCCTGGGGTGTCGAGGATTGTGAGCTCCACATCGCCCACGCGCATCACCGCAGGCTCGGTGTAGATGGTGATGCCGCGCGCGCGTTCGATCGCGTCGGTGTCGAGGAACGCGTCGCCGTGGTCCACGCGTCCGAGTTTGCGCGTGGTGCCGGTGGCGTACAGCAGCGCTTCGGACAGTGTGGTCTTGCCGGCGTCCACATGCGCCACGATTCCCGTTACGATCCGCTTCACCGAAGTCTCCTTTCCGCGCGCAATGCGCGTCATGCCACCCCGAACACGCCGCCGTGCACGGTGTAGACGAGACCGCACACGCCCAACACCACGATAAGCGACAATACAACCCAGCCCCTATGCGAAAACAGCTGGCGCAGTGGCACGCCAGGGCGGCGCTGCCGGCGCGCCACCACGAGCAGCGGCAGGCCAATCGCATACAACGCGCACGCCATCATCAGATACCGCAGCCCCGCCGAGTAGACGAGGAACAGCGAGAACAGCGTGCCCAGTATGCCGGTGGCGAGCGCACGATGGCGCGCGACCGCACTGCGGAACACGGTGCGCTCGCGTACGGCGACCTTCCACAGATACACACAGCACAACAGGTAGCAGGGCATGGCCATGACCGAGGTGATGGAAATCATGACCCCCCAAGCGTCCCCGTTGACGAAGTGGCAGAGCACGAACAGCAGCTGGCAGGTGATGGCGGTCCATACCAAGCCGGTGGATGGCGCGCCGAAGCGGTTGGTGGCGAGGAAGGACCGCGGATAGATGCCGTCGCGCGCGGCGTACAGCGGCATCTGGCTGATCATGATCATCCACACGAGCCATGCGAACACCACGGAGATGATCACGCCTACGTTGACCATGATGGAGCCCCACTGGCCGAAGCGCTGTTCCATGATCACCGACATCGAGGGGTTGGGCATCTGCGCCACCTGGCTGGCGGAATATACACCGAGCGGCAGCAGCGAAACAAGGATGTAGAGCACGAGCACGGTGAGATAACCGGCGGTTGTGGCACGGGAGACGTCGCGCGGATGGCGCGCCGAACCGGAGACCACGACCGCGCCCTCCATGCCGATGAACAGCCACAGGGTGACGAGCATGGAGTCGCTCACCTGGGAACCGATGCGGTGCACGTCGAACCCAAGTGGCGTGCCTTGGGCGCTCAATCCCCAGAAGCCGCGCACAAATACGCCGGTTTTGAATACGGCGGCGAGCGCCACCACGAACACGAGCACGGGGATCATCTTGCAGATGGTGCCGGCGATGTTGATGATGGCGCCTGTTTTTGTACCCAGCGACGCCACGATGAACATGAGCCAGAGGATGAGCGACGAGGCCACGGTGGACGCGATGTTGTTGCCATTGGTGAAGGTGCCGGGCATAAAGATGTCGAGCGTGGACATGATGAGCACGCCGTAGGCCACCAATGAGAAGCAGTTGCACAGCCAATACCCGTAGGCCACGAGGAAGCCGACGAAATCGCCGAACCCAGTGCGGGCATACGAGTAGAGACCGTCTTGCATATGCGGTTTGACGTGGGTGAGCACACGGAACGTGTTGACGATGAACCACATGCCCACGCCGGTGATCGCCCATGCCACGATCTGGCCACCGGCGGAAGCATGCTGCGCCATGTTCTGCGGCAGGCTGAAGATGCCACCGCCCACCATCGCCGACACCACAAGCGCGAACAGACCGACGAATCCCACCGTGCCACGAGACCCCGCGGCCGCCGAAGCGGAATCGCCCGCCATCACCGGCGCATTGGATGCGTGTTGCCCGCTGTCCGCCATCGTCAATCCACTCCTGCTGTGTGCATGCATGCCGACATCAGAGCGTAACAGATGGCTCGTTCCGCCCGGCCGGTTGTGCGGCCGGCGCAATGTGCCATGGTGTCACACCCAACCGCGCACCGCGTAGAAGCGCAGTGTGCACAGCACGTCCACGAGGATGTCGTTGAGCGACCCGGCGGTGTAGTCGACCATGGCGTAGGACGCATACCCGTCTTCGAGACGCCACATCGTGGCGCATGAAAACCCGTTGGCTGCCGTGCCATGGAACCGCAGCAGGGCCGCGTTCGGCGCCGCGTGTGCATCTGCGCTGTGCAGTTCGAACGCGCATGGGTCTTCCGCGCTCGCGGCCACACGCACCGGCGCTGCGATTCCGAGCTGGGATTCAGGCAGCACAATGGGCGCAATCCGCGCGATGCGCTGTTCGAGTAGATCGACAGTCACGGCAGGCGGATTGCCAACGGTGCTGATGAGGTCCTGATAGGCGTAGGCGATGCGCCGTGCGGCTGACGCAGAAGGCGTGTCCGCGCGCATCGTCGTCAGGATGCGCTGCGACTTTGGCGCATCGGCCGATTGCTCGATGAATGTGGCGGTCAGGCCTTCGGCGTCATAGTCGCAGTCGAGCGTGACCACGTGCCCATGGTTTGCGCGTGCTTGCATGTGCAGTCGAGCGTGGTCATCCGGATCGTCGCATAGGCGCATCAGTGCGGCGGTGAGTTCGTTTTCTGAAGGCATGCACTCCATATAACAGTATCCCGCCTCCAAACGGGGGCGGGATACTGTTGCAATATAATTCCCCATGTGAATTACACGGTGTTGGGCCGTATGACTCACACGCTTATGGTTTCCTCACCAATGGGAACAATATATGGGGAATCAATCAGCCTTCCTTGGCTTCGGCTTCACGTTCAATGGCTTTGTCCACATTGTCTGCGGCTTTGTCAAGGTCCACGTCCGACTTGGCGTCGTGCTTGGCGGCCCTTTCGACGTCCTTAATCGCATCCTTTTCCTGATGCTCGGCCTTATGCACGTCCACATCGGCCTTAAAGTCATCGAACCTCTCTTTGAGCGTTTCGTGGGGCTTCTTTTCGCCTGCCATAACGACCACCTTTCGTGTGAGTAGTCTGTAGCCCATCCGGGCCTACTCCCATTACACCGCATCCCGCATCTCGCCGTGCCAAGCGACGCTACAAGCGTATATTCGACCGTCATTTTTTGGCGATTCCGCATGGCATTGGCTTGCACGCCAAAACACGATGGCAACATGCATTATTCCCGTTTTCCGCGCAGCACCGAAGCCCCTATGCATATGGGGAACGCGGTGTTAGGTTGAGAGCAGGCGCGCAAAAAGACGCGCCGAACATCTATCACAACCATACGCAAGTCCCGAGGTGCCATTGTGTTCCATCCCCGTTTTTCACACCCGTCCGCACACGTCACCGCCGCGATCGCTTCCATCGCGGCGCTCGGCATGTTGCTGGCCGGCTGCGGCACCAGCGGCGGCACCGGCTCCCCCAGCGCGCAAGGCTCATCAAGCACCGCAACCACTTCGGTGATCACGGTGAACAACGTGGAACCCTCCGCCAACCTGTTGCCCGGCAACACCAACGACATGGCCGGCTGGAAGGTCGTGACACAGCTCTTCGACGGGCTCGTCACATTCTCGGACGACGGCAAGCTGATCTACGCCGACGCCAAATCGATCACCCCGAACAGCGACGCCTCGCAATACACGATCACACTGCGCGACGGTCTGCAGTTCTCCGACGGACAGAAGATCACCGCGCAGACCTATGCCAAGACGTGGTCGTTCGCAGCGAACGCCGCAAACGGGCAGCTCGGCGCTGCGATCTTCTCCACCATCCAAGGCTACGACGCGCTGCAGGACGCCAACGGCGACAAAGACGCACAGTTGAGCGGCCTCAAGGTGGTGGACGACCGCACGCTGCAGGTCACGCTCAACGCACCCGACTCCTCGTTCCCTTACAAGGTGGGCGACGTGGCGTTCCTGCCGATTCCCGAAAGCGCATACTCCGATGTAAACGCGTTCGGCGAGCACCCGATCGGCAACGGCCCCTACATGCTCAAGCAGTGGGACCATGATTCGAGCATCCAGCTTGTGCCGAATCCGAAGTACACCGGGCCGCGCATACCGAAGAACGGCGGCGTCACCTTCGAGCTGTACACCGACGTGCAAACCGCGTATGCAGACGTGGAATCAGGCAATCTCGACGTGATCGACACGATTCCCACCTCCGCGCTCGCCACGTACCAACATGAAAGCGGCATTCAGGCCTTCAACAAGCCAGGCCCCGCGTTCCGCTCGTTCACGATCCCGCAGAAGCTCGCGCATTTTTCCGGTGAGGAGGGACGGTTGCGCCGTGCGGCGATCAGCCATGCCGTGAACCGCGCCAACATCATCGAGAAGGTGATGTACGGCACCGCCACCGTAGCCACGGACTTCACCGCGCCGACGATCGCCGGCTATTCCAAGAGCCTCAAGGGCGCAAGCGTACTCGACTACAATGCCGAGACGGCCAAGAAACTGTGGGACCAGGCCAATGCGATCAGCCCGTGGAGCGGCACGTTCCGCCTCGCCTACAGCGCGGACAGCGGCGACAAGCAGCGCGTGGAGGGCATCACAAACTCCATCAAGAACGCCTTGGGCATCGACGCGCAGCCATACATCATCCCCACGCAGAAGGAATTAAGCAGCGCGATCCACGACCGCACGATCAACGCGGCGTTCCTGCAGGGCCTGCAGTCCGACTACCCATATCCGGAAGGATATCTCATGCAGGCCTACGATTCGTCAGCGGCTGACGGCAAGGGCCTGAACAACGGCGATTACAAGAGCACGGCCTTCGACAAACTGAGCGATGACGCTGCGCGCCAAACCAACGTGGATGATGCGATCAGCTACTATCATCAGGCTGAAGAGGTGCTGTTCAAGGATTTGCCGGTGGTTCCGCTGTGGTATGCGAATGTGACCGCGGCGGCCGGCGAGCATGTGCAGCATGTCGGATTCAATTACATGGGCGTGCCGAAGTACAACGAAATCACGAAGTGATGGCATATGGGAGCAATTGCGAACGATGAGATGATCACCGCCAAAGACGGTCAACAGCACAGTTGGAAGTCGATCAAGCTGCTCATCGCCACGCTGATTGTCAGCACGCTCGGCGACGGCTTCTGCGGTGTGATGATGGCGGTCGCGCTCCCGAACATCTCGGAAACCTACCATGTGAGCATCGCCACAGCCAACTGGGTGACGGTTGGCTATGCAATCGTCGCGGCCACGGCGGTGATGACCGCCGCCACCGTGCTCGCGCGCATCGGCTTGAAGAAACTGTTCTTCTGGAGCCGCGTGCTGCTCATCGTCAGTTCGCTCATTGGCCTGTTCTCCCTGAATTTTCCGATGATGCTCACGAGCCGCCTGATCCAGGCGGTCGGGTCGGGACTCATGTTCCCAACAATCAACACGGTGATCATCCGTGTGGTACCAGCCAAGATCTCGGGCCGTGTGGTGTCGCTCAACAGCGCCATCATCGGTCTGGGCATCGCGGTGGCCCCGTTGCTCAGTGGCGTGTTCCTGACCTATGTGAGCCTGACGTCGATGTATGTGGTGCCGTTGGCGGTCGGCATCATCTCGATCCTCATGGGCGCGAAGTTCATGTTCGACGTCGAACCGCGCAAGCGGCATCCGATCGACGTGCTGTCGATCGTGCTCTCGTTCGTGGGCTTGGCCGCGCTGATGATGGGCTTCTCTGAGCTGACGCACCGCCCGCTGTTCGCCGTGCCCATGCTCATCGTCGGTGTGGCGGTGCTCGCGTGGTTCACCGTGCGCCAGTTCCATGTGGACGTGCCGCTGCTCGACCTGCACCCGATGAAGCACTTGTATGTGTCGATCGGCGTGCTCATGTACATGGCGGGTGCGATGGGCCAGCAGGCCGTGTTGTTGCTGTTGCCGCTGTACTTGGAGCGCGCGTGCGATTACACGCCGTTCGTGGCCGGCTGTTTCCTGCTCATCATGACGTTGTTCTATTCGGGTTCGGTGATTGTGGGAGGCAAGACCGTGGACCGTTCCGGCATGTGGCCGGTCGTCTCGAGCGGCTTCCTGCTCATGGTCATCGGCCTGTTCGCCACGTTCTTCGCGGCCCCCACCAAGATCGCGTGGCTCGTGGTGCTCATCGGATCCGTTGTGGTGGTCGGCGACGCGCTCATCAATGTGCCCGATAAGGATGTGGTGCTTGAGGCGCTGCCCGACAATGCCGTGCCCGACACGAGTGCGATCTTCTCGACCGGCAACCAGATCGCAGGATCGATCGGATCCGCGCTGTTCGTGGGTGTGCTTTCCGCCGACGTGCTCAGGCAGACCGCCGCGGGCATCAACCGCCATGCGGCGTATGCCAACGGTTTCCAGCATTCGATCCTCATCGCCGCAATCTTCGAAGTGGTGATGCTGCTCGTCTCGGTGTGGTACTCGCGCGAGATGGTGAAGCACGACCGCGCCAAGATCAACCAGCCGGCATAATCTCAGCCCTCAGCCGCACTGCATGACACAGCGAACGCCGGGACCCGCATGCACGGGCCCCGGCGTTCGTCTATGCGCCGCCCTTACACGGACGGCATGGTGTTTCAGTTGTTGGCAGCCTGCTGCTGCTCTTCCACGCCGACCTCGGCCTTGAGGCGGGCCAGTTCGTCGTCCACGGACGCGGAGCCACCGGCGAGGTACTTGTTGGCGATGTCTTCGTTGCTCGCCTGCGTGTTCAGTTCGGCGGTGGCGTTGGCCTCGTTGAGCATGCGGTCGGCCTTCTCCTCCATGCGCTCGAACGCGGCGGTGCCTCGCGAGGCCTTGGCGGTCTTCTCGGTGGCTTCGTTGACGTGCTGCTGCGCGTTGGCCACGGAGACCTTGGCATGCACCGCGGCACGGCGTGCCTGCAGGCTGTTGATGTCGTTGACCAGCTTGTCGTGCATCTGACGCATCTTCGCCGCATTGTCTTCGGCGACGGTGGCGGCGGTCTCAAGCGAGGTGAGCGTGCTCTCATACTGCTGCTTGGTGGCGAGCAGTTTGCGGGCATCGTCGTCGTTGCCGGCCTTGACCGCGGCCTTCGCGGCCGCCTCGTACTTGGCGATGTCCGCCTTGCAGTCGTTGACCTGCTGGCGTGCGTTGGTGGCTGCGGCCATGACGCTTGCGGTCTCCTTCTTGACCGATGCGAGGTCTTCGTTGAGGTCAAGCAGCATCTGGTCGACCATCTTCGCCGGATCTTCGGCCTTGTCGAGCAGCGCATTGATGTTTGCGCGCATGATGTCGCCGAATCGTTTGAGAATAGCCATGGCTATTGTCCTTTCTGTTCCTGACCAACCTGATCGTTGTGATCTGCCTGATCATATTTTTCCAAAATCGGATCGCGCGCCTCTTCGAGCGGTGTGGTGACCATACGCTCCACATACTGCTCGTGCTCGCGTTTGCGCTTGATGAGCATCCACGCGATCACGGCGCCAATGGCAAGGATGCCGATCACAATGACCGCGATGATCACCCACTTGTGCACATCGTTCTTCGTGGTCGTCTTGGTCATGATGCGGTCCGCGGTCGAATCGAACGTGGCCACGATCGCATCGTCCGTCGACCGGTCGCTGAACCAGTACTCGTCAAGGTACGTCCAGAAGATCTCGGTGGCCTGCGCGTCCATGATGCTCGAGACGTGTTTGCCGTTGACAAGCGTCATGTACCCCACATCGTTGTCCACGTCCTGTTCGGCGAAATACACGAACAGCAGCGTGTCTTCGTTGTCGATGTGGTCGTCGTACCATTCGCGCGCCCACGCCTGTTTCTCGTCATCGGTTGTGAGCTTCGGGTTGTATTTGGCGAACAGGATGTACGGCTGTATGCCGGTCTTGTCGTAGAACACCTTGAGGCGTTTGGCCGCTGACGTGCGGTTTTCGAACCAGCCGAGCTGGTCGTCGATGCAGTTCGAGTCGTATGGCAGCCCGGAATCGAGCTTCGTGCGGTTGTATGTGCTCTCCGGCACCGTCACATTGTAATCGTTGCGGTTGGGCTCATTGTTCGAGCAGCTGGGCATCATGAAGATGAGCAGGAAGATGACGAGCGCGGCCAGGATGCCGATCAGTGGCATGAGCCCGGTGAGCCCTCCATGGGGCTTTTTGCCACCGTTGTTGTTGCCGCCGAACGGCGTTTGCGTGGGGGGTGGGGTCACCGGTGGGCCACCGGCCGGCGAGAACGGCCCCTGCCCCGCCCCCTGTGTGCCCGTGCCGAACGGTCCGCCCGAATACGAACGGGGCATCTGCTGGCCGCCGTAACGCGGCTGTTGCCCCATCGCGTCGAAAATCTCCTCGGGGAACGGCATACTGCGCCGGCCGTAGCGGTTACGCGCGGAGCGCCGCCCCGCATTGTAGCCACCCGCCATGCCTATGCCGGCCGCACGGAACAGATCGCCCACATCGAATGATCCACTCGACCCTGTGGATCCACTGGATTGCGGGAAGCCAGCGGGTCCACCGCCTGCGCGTCGCCCCGAGCCCGGCATGCTCGGCCGGTGTCCACTGGACATGCGTGACCCTCCATCGTGGCCGCTTGACGAACGGCCCGACCCCGAACCGGCACCAGCTCTTGGCATGTGATCATCCTAACCTCGTTGTGGGTATTGGTATCAATATAGCCGATGAGGACAGCTCGATACGCCACCATGCCCCACTTCACTCCTTGGGCGTAGGAATCTCCTTCCGTTGCCCCTTGCGGCACGGTGCCAGATGCATGACCGGGAGGAGGCCCGCCATGAACACCGTGAGCAATCCACAGGCGAGCCACGCCCATACCGAAAACGTGCCGGTGACCGGCATCACACTGACGCCCGGAGCCTGAGAGACCAGCTCGTATTGCACGATGCTGCCATCGTAGTTGTATCGGGTCATCGTGTTCCATTGCGCAGCGCCGGGCTCCCCGCCTTCCGGATACCGGGCCGAGTCATTGCCGATAATCGCCGTGGCCGACTCGTCCAACGCATACCCATCAGGGAACAACGCCCGGTCGGTCTGGGGGAAATCGCCGATGGACGTCGGATAATCGGAGCGTTTGAACTCGTCGAGGTTATCCGCATACGTCTTCGTCAGGTCATCGAGATCCTTGTACTGGTCCTTGCCGGATTCGTCTTTCCAATGCAGGCGCGCACGGATCGTGGAATGGCCGGTGACGGTGATGCGTGCGGCGTCGGCATCGGATGCCCGGGTAACCAACGGCATCATCGGAGTGCCGTCGGCCTGTTGGGCGTACAGTCCCGAAGACAGCGCCACGGTCTTCTGCGCGTCGTGCACCAACGTCGGGTCGATGCCTGTGAGCACAAAGCGGCCCGCGACCGCGGAGGCCGGCAACACATCCATCTCGATGACCAGCGAACGCACCTTGGACCAATCCGTGACCTGGTCGGCGGTGACGAAACCATCCGTGGACGGCACCGCGCCCTTCGCGTCCGTCAGCACCACCGGAGATGTAGAATACAGCACTGTGTATGCGCCATCGACCGGCGACCCATCGCTCGATATCTCGGTCACCGGCCCCGTGAGTTGCACTGAGAAGCCGTTGCCGGAATCCCGCTGCGGAACGTTGACGAATTCCTTGAGGTTCGTCAGCCGTTGCGGTGTGCCATTGGTCAGGGTCACCGCGAACCGCATGGTTCTTGGGTCCGCGTAGTTCGTGGTGTCGCCATTGCCGGCGGCCTTGTCGTCGGAACCCGTCTGCGAGGCGAATGCATACGCCAGATTGCCCTGCGACAGCTCCCCTGACATCACCGCATTCGGGGCGGAGACCGCCCAAGTGCCTTCTCCCACCTTGTAGACGTGGTCGCTTGCGCCGCCTACATAACTGTGATTGGCAGGTACGCCCGCGGCATTGGACGCGGTCATGGCGGTGGTCGGACTGACCATGTAGATCTCCCAGGGGTACGATCCGGCCGCTGTGTCCGGCGCGATGTCGAGATGCACCTGGTTGTTGGACCCTTGCGCCGTGTAATAGTCGTATCCTGTGCCGGTATAGTCCACCTTCACCACCTGGCGGCCGTCCGTGGCCTGGAAGGCGCTGACATGCGGCTGCACCGTGATGCCGTCATGGTTGTTGAGCGTCGTCACGCCGATCTGCTCGTCGTACGAGACCCCTCTCGGCAGCACGTAATAGAACACGGGCTCGTGGATGCTGCGTGTGGTCTGGTTGCCGTCCAGATTCGCCCACAGGGAGATGTATCCGGAATCCTTGGATCCCGGAAGCCGCTTTGCCTGAGAGGGATACACGCCGAGCGACGCCTTCAGCTCTTCCGTGGTGATGACCTGCTGCCGCACGCTTGCGGTGAGCGAGAACGACGTCCATTGCCTGTTCTTCGCGTCCCATTGCCTTGCGCTTGGCACCGATAGCGATGCGGATGTGGTGATCATGTCGCCGCTCCTGACCGGCGTACCGTCGTCGTAGGAGCCCGCCAGTGTGCCTTGCACGTACACCATGGTCCGGCCTGCGCATGCCGCATTGTCGTCCACAAACGTGGTGCAGGACGATCCGGCATCGGTGTCGGCCCCGGAATCGAGCATGTTCGGATACAATGTGATGTCGCGGATGGGCGAGTCCTTGGACCGTGCGATCGTTCCACCGGCGGGCACCGTGCCGGTCATGAGTGTGCCATCCAGCAAGGTGACCTCATACCGGTACTGCGTCAGGTCGGGAAGTTTCTGCGCGTTGGACGGCGTCACCACCGCCGTCGCGTCGAACCCGCTGGGCACCTTGATCTCCAGGACGGCGTCGTCCACGTTCATGGGGGAATCGTTGCCGAATCCCACGAAGTTGAGTGTCGTGAGCTTGCTGTCCTTGGTGAGCAGCAGATCGTTCACCGTGTTGTTGCCGCCGATGCTGACGGCCATGCAGTCCGTGTTGCCGTTGTCGCACAACTGCGAATCCCCGGACGGCCGCAGGTATTCGGTCCACGCCGGCACCGTTGCGGTGAGATGCTGTTCGCGGCCCTGTGGGTCGACGACCGTCTGGTCCACCGACACGGGGCTTTCCGCCGTCAGTTCGGTCACCTCCTGTGGCGGTTCGGTCCGGTAGGAGCCTACAAGATAATACGGCGGCGCCGCCTGCCAGCTCTGTCTGCCGGAGCCTTTGGGCACCGTGATCACGATATCGCCCGAAACCCCGTCAGGCTGGGCGATCGTCGTTTTGTCAGTGAACCCGTTCTTCACATTGGTGGCCTCCTGGTCCAGACGAAAGTGCTTGGGGACAGGAATACGGATTGTGGTGCCATGGTTCACCGCCGAATTGACCTGTGCGGACGACCATGACGTGTCGTCGTACACCCCGTCCGTCTCATTCAACGCAAACCGATAGGTGTAGTTCTGATTC
Organism: Bifidobacterium pseudolongum subsp. globosum; assembly: GCF_004155535.1. GTDB lineage: Bacteria > Actinomycetota > Actinomycetes > Actinomycetales > Bifidobacteriaceae > Bifidobacterium > Bifidobacterium pseudolongum_C. Next base: position 13,385 of record NZ_RYUH01000013.1, read on the forward strand.
GCGTAGATGGCCTTGTATGAACTGCTTGGGGGCGTCACACGGGTGATGGCGGTGGGCTTCATCACAGGACGGATGACCTGCGTGAACTCGATGGGCTCGAGCTTGGTGCCATTGCATGACCACGTGATCGTCTTCGTGGAGGTGCCCACACCGTCGATCGGGGTCGGCTGCGCATAGTAATTGTTCCGTGTCGCAAGCACGATGTTGACGGAAAACGACGCCGAGGCCGAGAACGTGTAGGTGAACGTCGTGGCATGCGACGCATTGTCGTCCCTGCGCGTGACCGTGCCGATGCTCGGCGGCACCTCTTCGGAATCCGAGATGGCGTATGTGCCGTTGCCGTTCGCTATTGATTGCGGCACGGTGATGGTGTATGTATCTCCGGCATGGGCCCTGACCGCAAGCGTCAATGTCGCATCCGCCGGATCTGGGACATTGCCGATCCGGTTGCGCGAAAGCGTGAGCGTCGCGTCCGCGCTCGTACTGGATACACTCTGCGCCACATCCGCCGACGTGGCTTGCGAATCCTGTTCGGAGGCGGCCGCCGTACCGGTGACCGCACATGTTCCCAGCAGCAGTGCGACAGCCGTGAGCACCGCTGTGATTTCACGTCTTATCATCCGTTCGTCCCTCATAACACAGAAAGGGGATCATATATATATACACGCGCATTGCGGGAGTCCCCTTGTCGGCCTTGTATCTGCAGCCATTATCACCAACGTCCACACAAACACCATCCTTGTTCACGAAAGGCCGATTATCCCGTGTAGCGGGAAGCCCCAATCAACCATGCACGGTGATGCCGTGGCCGGATGAGGCGCGCTGTTCCCGCCGCCTGTGTCTGATCCAACGCGTGACGAGGATCGCGGCGAGGATCGCGACAAGGAAGCAGGCCAACCCCACCCCGATGGCGATGAGCAGTCCATCGGACTGCGTGTCGGCAGGCGGTATGTTGTCGGGGATGGGTTCACGTACACCGGTGACGAGCAGACGATCCGTATTCACTCCGATCGGCGTGCAGGTGACCATCGTCACCGTGGCGTTGTCATTGGCGTATTGTGCACGGAGCATCTGCAATGTATGCTCCATCTGGTCGGGTTTGATGGTGCGGATGTCCCCGATGCGGTACCCGTGTTCGCCTCCCAGCACGTCGAGGTAGAAGACGTCTCCCCTCTTCATCTCGTTGAGGCGGGTGAACAGCATGCCCTGCACGCCGCCCGAATGCGCGGCGAGCACCGAATACGTGTGCGCGTCACCGACCGGCATGGCTGTGCCGTAGATGTGGCCCGCACCCTTGTCGAGCACATTGTCGAGCGTCGTGTGGTAGACGGGGATGTTCACCGAGATCTTCGGTATGCGCAGCCGGGCCATGGCGCCGTTGCCGTCGACATCCAGCGTATTGGCGTACTTGCCGTCGGCCGTCTCCAACGGGGCACCGTCGGCCCCCTGCGCATCCGCTGGGATGCGCCCCGCGAACACCGTTTGCAGCGCGTTGTTGTAATCGCGCGCCGATTCGAGCGCCTTGCGCCTGCTCTCCGCCGGCCAGGCGGCGGGGGCGGACGCTACGTCGTCCGCCACGGAGCGCGCGATGATGTCGTTGTGGATGAGTGCGCCGACGACCCACGACAGCATCAACGCGGCGAGAATATAGCAGGCCCATCCGATGATCGCGAACGAAGCGGTCAACGTGTCCTGATGCCGCAGATCGGCTCGGATCCTGGGCGCGAACCAAGCGGCATGACGTGTCCCTGTGGCTGCATGCCGCTCATGCCCTTCGGGCCGTTCCCCGCTCATCGTTCCTCCTGCAAGTCATCCATGATCCACCGTGGTGGTGGCGTGCCGCACCACCACCCATTGAACCCTAGTGCTTCCGGTGGCGTACAGGCAGTATCACCGTCAGCATAGCGAGCGCGATGGCACAACCTACCGCGACCAGCAGACCGGTGACCGACTGCCGTCCGGTCGAGGGCATGACCGATGCCGTGTGCGTCTCGTTGACGAATTCCGTGGCGCCCTCATAGCTCACTGCAGTGGTGAGTGCGCCCGCGCCGTCATCGGCCACCGTGACCGTGGCGACCACGGTGTGCCCGTCGTATACGATGCCGTCGTCCTTGCGCGCGACTTCGCTGATCCGGTACTTATAGGTGCCGGGCGTGACGTATGCCAGTTGCGGAAAGGTGACCGTGCCGTCCTCGAGGTTCGCCGGATTCTTCCCCACGGTCGCGCATGTCTTGGAGGCGTCGTCGATCTGGCACATCGTGAAGGTGAACCGCCCGCGTTCCAGCGGGAACCGGACGTCAGGCTGCTCCTGCGAGCGCAGCGTCTTGTGCACCTGCAGCGTCGCGTACCCGGCCTTCGTGCTGTATGCATTGACCGCCTCGACGGCCATCCGTTCGCCCGCGGACAGGGTTCCGTCGGGGTTCGTCAGTGATTGCAGCGCATATCCCGCCGGGATGTCGGTCTCCTCGACGTGGTATTTCGCCCCGGCCGGTATGTTACCGATCGTCGCGCTCGTTCCCGCGGTGAGCTCGACATCCGCCTTGCCGTCGGTGAACACGGCGTCGCCGTAGGTGCCGCTGATCGCGCGGCTCGCGTTGTCGGCGAGTGTGACGGCGAAGTGGAATTTCCTGCCCGTATCCTGTGTGCCTGTCACGGTCTTGCTGAGGGTGAGCGTGGCCGGTTTCGACGCGTTCCGGAACGTCGTGTCGCCGACGAGTTGCGCGGTCGCGGCGAGCGTGCCGTCCTTGCCATCGGTCACGGTGACGGTGACCTCGACGGTGTGGCCGTCATACGTGATGGTGCCGTCGCTTCCGGCGACTTCACGCACGTAGTAGGTGAATGTGCCGGTCTGGGTGAAGGTCAATGGCGCGAACGGGATCTGCGCGCCCACATTGTGCACGGTCTGCACGGCCTTGCCGTTCTGGTCGAGGAGTTCGAATTGGAAGTCACGGTCGGGCACGTTGCCGTCGAGCAGCTTGGTGAACCGCAGTTGCAGCGCGGTGGATTGCGGGTTGTAGCGGTTCGTGAACGTGGCGGTGGCCATGCTGTTGGCGGGCACGGCGCCTACGGTGTTCTCGCCGGAGACCTGTTCCCACCCGGGAAGCATGCCGCTTGCCCCGCTCGTCGGCCCGGTCTCACCGCTGGACTGCTTCTTCCATTGCGCGTACAGGGTGTACCGGGTGCCGGGGTGTGGGTCCGATGGCTTCCACGTGTCTCCAGGCTGGTACAGCGTGGTCTGGTCGTCTTTCTGTGTGGACCAGCCGATGAACGTCCAGCCGAAGCGCAGGAAGCTGGAGCGTGGCACCGTCGCGGAATCCGCCAGCCCCGTCATGATGGCATCCATGGACCCCAATGCGCCGTTCGCGTCGAACACCGTGATCCAAGACGGCGTGTATCGGATGAACACGCCGCCGGCGGTCACCGGATCATGCTCCGGATCCTCGCTGTTCGTCATATGGTCATACATCGCCGCCGCAGTATACGGTCCGACATAGCCGTCGGTGGATATCCACTGGACGGACGACGCCTCCGCTCCCTGCTCCTTGCCTATGTCTTCCATGGCGTGCACCAAGTCCAGGGAACTTGGGTTCTGCCCCTGCGCGTTGGAGGGGATACCGACGCTCGCCACCGCATCGTCTCCGGAGAACATGTCGGTGGTGTCCGTCTGCGGCATGTTCCATGTGCCCAGCGCCGAAGCGTCGACAAGACCCGTGCAGTCCTTGAACATGGCATTCGCCACCATTACGGTCCAATGGCCCAATCCATCCAACGTGGTCAATCGTGTGCATCCCTTGAACATGGATGCGGCATCCAGGTACCGTTCATCCATGTTCCACGCAGACAACGCCTTCACGCTGGTCAGGGACGAGCAACCCTCGAACATGGACTCCATGTTCGAGGCATAGCCCAATCCCCAATGGGCGAGCGCATCGATGTCAGACAGCGACGCGCAGCCTTTGAACATGGCGTTGAAGTCGTTTGCCGCCTCAAAGGACCAGGAGTCCAGTCCGTTCAACGTCTGCAGGGATGAGCATCCTTCGAACAGCGACGTCACGGTGGATACGCCGTGCAGATCCCACTTGGACAACGGCCTCAGGTCCTTGAGCGAAGCACATCCTTTGAACAGCTCCGTCACGTCCCCGACGGCGCTCAGATTCCATGTGGACAATGGCTGCAGGTTCTCCAACGATGCACAGCCGGAGAACAGCTCAGGCATCTGGTCGACGCCGCTGACATCCCAGGAGGACAGCCCGGAGATGTCGGTCAGATTCGTGCATCCCTTGAACAGTCCGTTGATCTCCCCTTCCACGGTGATGGGACCGTCGGAGACGATCCTGCGGATATCGGCGGCATGGGACTGCCACGGCGTGGTGCCATCGGTGTACACATGTCCCTGCCCCAGATGCAATGTGCCCTGTCCGTCAAGGCTCCATGTGACAGCTTCGTCGCCGTTGCCCCAGATGCCTGAGGTGGCGGCATCGGCCGCGGCACGCGCCATGGGCGCCGCGCCATCTTCCGCGGTGACGACCGCCGGCTGCGCCGGCGGGGCCGGTTCACCGACAGCCATCGCCGACGCCGGCCAGAACATGGCCAGGGAAGCGATGACCGCGGTGGCGGCCTTGATTCCCTTATTCATTTTCCTTCGCTCCTTAGCAGAATCCACATGTTCATCGCCGCGCCGCCTCCTCGGTGAGCGAGGCGACTTCGGTCACCGCATAGCCCGTGCCGCCGGGGACGCCCCCGATTGTGACGCTGCCGCCCGCGGGCACTCCCACGCGGAACCGGCCGTGCGCGATGGTCACATGTGCGACGGATTTCTGGTTGTCCCGGTCGATGACGGTCACGTCGTGTTCGCCGTCTAGCGGTTTCGCGCCGGCGGGCACAGCGAGCGTGACCTCCATCGGGAAAACGGTGTCGGCATGTGCCTGCGTGGCTTCGTCGTCGGTGATCTTCTTGACGATCCGCAACGTGCCGTTGGCGGCCTGATTGCGCCAGACCAGCGGCGCCGACGCGTCGCCGCCGTGGAACCGCTGCGCGATGGCCAAGGTGCCGTCGCCGTTGTCGCTGACCGTCGCGGTCACCTGCTCCATGTGGGTATCCCACGTGACGGCGTCGTCGTCTTCCACAGATTCCTTGATGGTGTACGTGAACGACTTGCCCGCGTCCTGTTCGCTGTATGCGATCGGCTTGAACCTGGCTTCGCCGGAATCGTCGGTGACGGCCTGCTGCAACGGCTTGCCCGCGGCATCGAGCATCTCGAACGTGAAATGGCGCTTCGTCAGGTCGCCGCCCACGAACACCTTCGTGGCGGTCAGATCCATGCTGCCTGTTGCCGTGTAGGCGTTGGAGAACGTCGGCGGCGTGTTGGCGCCCGTGTCGTCCTTGATCTCGGTGCCCGCGGCGTCGTAATACGTGGGCACTGCGCTCATCGTGCCATCGCCGTTGTCGCTGACCGCGACCTTCACGATATACGTCCTGTGGTCATAGGTGTATCCCGGGGCCCCGGTGTCCACCTCGCGCATCGTGTAGGTGTAGGTCCTGCCGTCGTCCGGCGCACCGTATCCGATTGTGCCGAATGCGATGGTGCCGTCCGCATCGTTGTTGGCGGTGCGGACCAGGTCCCCGTTTGCATCGAGCAGTTCGAAGCGGAACTGGCGATTGCCCAACGCGCGGCCATGCAGCGTCTTGTGCGCCTGGATCTGCACGGAACCCTGCGTCGTGTACACGTTCCGCACTGTGCCCTGCGCATTGCCGCCTGTCGTCACCGTGCCTTGCAGACCCGTTGCGGAGCCCACGGCGAAGCCGTCGGTCCCTTCCTCGGTCCATGCGTAGGTGTCGGTGGACGGCACACGCTTCACCGTCACGCTCTGCCCGGCCTTCAGCGTCACCGTACCGCCGTTCTCCACGCTTCCGGCGGACCCGTCGGTGCGGGTCCATGCATAGGCTCCGGTGTCATAGGCGCCATCCGCCTTGCGCAAGGTGAGACGGAACGTGAACGTCGCGTTCTGCGACTCGTCGGTCACACCGCTTGCGGTCTTGGTGAGCGTGATGTCACCATATGGGTCGTACCGGTTCGTGATGTCGAATCCGTCGGCGGCGTATTGCGGCACATACCCTTCCACATACCGCTCATGCACGGCGTAGGTGTATGGGACCGCGGCGCCGTTCACACGATGGTTCTTCGGCAGCTCGCCGAAATCATAGGTCCATGCGCCTTCGGCGTCAACGTGCACGGTCCGGCTGTCGATCTGCGTGCCGTCGCGCAGCAGCACGACTTCGATGGCATCGGGCCGCGTCATGGCGTCTTTGTCCTGCCAACGCTTCACCCCGTGCACGGGCACCGTTTCGATCTCGTGCACGTTGGTCAGCGTGCACGTCAAGCCATCCGCGGTGACCGTGGAGCCGGTGTGCGCCGTGTATCCGTCGGCCACGTCCAGCTCCTGCACGTTCCAATCGATCGCATTACCCTGCTCGTCGCTGCGCGCGAGGTTCTTCCAGACATGGGTCCACGAGTTCGAGGCGTCCAACGTGACCGGCGCGCCTTCGGCGGCGCCGTCGCGCATCAGCTGCACCCGCACCGAGGAGGGTCGTGTGCCATCGCGGTCGCCATCGTCGTCGAACGTCTTGACGGCGGTCACATTGAACGGCGTCAGGCCGACCTTTGTGTAGTCGTGGTGGATGTAGTGGCTCGCCCGCTGCCCATTGTCCATGATCTGGGTGCTCGACATGTAGACGTTGTTGTATGCATGCGCCTGCCGTTCGATGGCCTGTGTGGCCGCATCGCCGATCGGCGCGCGCATGCGCACGATCGCCGTCAATCCGCTGTTCGGCGCCATGACGAACGGCGATCCGTCAACGGCCGTGGAGCAATCGATGGCGATGGCCTTGACATCCGCGGGATTCTGCGGCACCGTGGTGGTCCACACCGATCCATCAGACAGATCCGGCAGCGACGACATCGTGCCGGAGACCGAGTACCGGCCCAGATCCACATGCGCCGTGGCATAGTACACCACCGGCTTGATGCCGAGCGCGCGCAGGCGTGCGGTATCCACGCCGATGAACGAGCCCTCCCAGCGCGCACCGCCATGGTCGGCGTCGCCGGCGGTGGGCGTGTATCCGTCCAGATCGTCATACAGCACCACGTGTTCCACGCGCGAGGTCTGATCGGTGCGCATGTCGAGCGCGTACCGGTAGGTGCCGCCCGCGGGCACGGTGACCGCGGTCCTCAGCCCGTCGCCGTACACGCCGTCGACGTCGGAGGCGACCTGTTTGCGCAGGCCGACGAACGCCGAGGTATCGGCGTCCAACGTCACGCGCGACGACGCGTAGACGGTGTTCGGCGCGGATGCGGCACCGGACAGATGACTCATCAGATCGGCCACACCCTGTGTGGCGTCTGCCGAATACTGGTTGTTGCCCGCCGTCGGGTCATCCGGCTCCCCCATGAGGCCCTTGCGGGTCCCCAACTGGCCGGTTGTGGATTGGTAGGCGATGTTGTTGGTCAGCTGCTTGCCCAGCTCGGTCGCGTCGGACCAGCGGTAGCGTGCGTCGAAACCCAGCCTGATCGTGTCGCCGTACCCTTCCGAGGCGAGTCCGCCGGAATCGCGGATGGTCGCGGCCGCGGGCGTATGCGCCACGGTGACCTTGAGCATCGTGCGCCCCGATCCGCGCCAATCGTCCACGGCATGCACCGCGGTGACGTCGCTGCCCTGGGCCGTGACCGAGGTCAGGTCCGGGGTGACGCCCTGCGGCAGCAGGTCGTAGAACGTGCCGCCGTGGTCCTGCGCGACCGCGCCGTCTGCGACCGCCTGCGCGTACAGCTGCGCGGATGTGATGTTCGACTGTTCGTACACGTTGGCGTCGTAGTGCAGGCCGATCAGCTGCCTGGCGGTGTCGTTGCCGGTCACCGTGGTGGATTTGCGCATCCAGACGCCTTGTGCGGTGGAGGCGAGCGAATCGTACCCTCTGGCGTCGCGCTCGCCCAACACCTTGCCGTCCTGGTCCGCCTGCATATGCGCGGCGTTCGCGATCTCCGCGGCGGCGGTGTCCGACTGGCCGGACAACCGCGCCACCGCGTTCTCGATGCGCGTTGACGGCTTGATCGTGATCGTGGGGAGCACGCCGGTGTAGACCGCGGCGGCGGAGGAGGAGTAGGTCATCTTCCACTGCGTGATGCCTGCGTCCTTCGGGAACGTCAGCGTGGAGCCGCCGGCCGTGGCGCCGTTGTCCGCGGCGATCCGCAGGGACTGCAGTCCGTCCGCACCCCATGCGGCGGTGCCGTAGTGCACCCAATCGCCATCGGATGCCTTGCCGTACAGATCCACGTTCGGCCTGGGCACAGTGCCGTCGCTCTGGTAGGCCCATGAACCGTCACTGTTCGTGGCGTATGCATACATCTGGGGGTCCAGCACGCGCAGGCTCTTGACCTCATAGTCGTCGGGGCCGAGCGCGGTTGTGTAGTCGTGGTCGAAATACATGGCGTTGTCGCAGACCGTCACGTTCACGGCCTTCTTGCCGTAGTTCCCCTGATCCGAAGGGTCGCCTTCGCCTGCATACGTGTATTGGTACAGATGGTTGGTGGCCACGACGTCGTACGTCACATCCACGTTCTGCCCCGCCTGCAGCTTGTTCAGCTGATAGGGGTATATGCCCTGATGGTCGTGGTTGGCCACGCCGGAGCCGTATTCGTTCGTCATGCCGTACGGACTGAGGCTCGTTCCCGTGCCGTCCTGGCTGATCCCCCACTTGTACAGCATGAAGTTGCCTGCCGGCACCGTGAACGGGTGCGGCGCGTACTGTACGGAGGCACGGCCGGTGGCGGTCGTCACCTTGCCGGTGTCCTTGGCTGTCAATGTGTATGTCACTGTGTTCGTCATCGTGCGTGGCTCGTTCGCCTTGAACGCGTTCTTCGGGTACGCCATGTAGACATGCTGGTAGAAATCGTTGCCGTCGCGTTCATACCCGGAGAACATGCTGTCGCATGCATAGGCACCGTCCTTGACGCAGGAGATGTCGCTGCCTCCTATGACCGTGCCCGTCAAGGCGCCGTCGGCACCGCTCTGCTGGTCCTTCATGCCGACGGAGAAATACTGGTTGCGGAGATGTAGGCATAGGTGTACCAATCCACATACACATAGTCCTGCGGCTTGAATCCTGCAGGCAGCGCCAATCGGGACGAAGGCCATTCGCTGGGCATCGTCTCGTACACCGTGCCGTTCTTTGTGGCGGAACGCACCTGCTCGTCGGTGGTGATGACGGCGTCGATCGTGTTCGACGTGCGGCTGAGCGTGTCGCCCTGTTGCGTGACGACGGTGATCTTCGCGCCGAACGGCGCGCTTGTGGAGCCGGAGACGACTTCCGCCGGCATGATGTGCCGGATCGACATCTCCATATAGCCCTGCGTGGCAGCGGGCAGCCGCTGCACGTTGGTGATGACGACCCGGTCCCCCACACGGCGGTACGAGAACGTGGCGTCCTGCGACGGGTCCTCCGGTATGGACAGCGACAATGCGCCTTCGTCCTCTCCCGCACGGTCCTTGAAGATGTTCAGCGGCACCGTGATCTGCACGGCTCCCGGATCGTAGTCGTGCTGCCCGGAAAGCGCGTAGTCCACGCGCATCTTCACACTCAGCGCCGTGTTGTCCTGCGGGTCAAGCGCCAGGGTGCCGTCCTTGGCGCCCGGCGTGACCCAACTGACGTCGATGTGCTCGATGGCGTTGCCGTCCCGCGACGGCTTGTCGCCGGACGGGTCGAAATCCATCGCCGAAGAGGAGCGCTTGGCGAGCTTCGCGCTCAGCCAATGGCCGATGAGCGGCACACCGTTGTATGTGGTGTCTGGCAGCGTATCGTTGACGTCTTGATGCGACGGCAGGTAATCATGCAGGGCCCCATCGGGACCGTTCTGCACAGCGGATTGCGCCGCATCGTCCGGGGTGATGCGCTCCGGCGCCTGTGTCGCCGACGTCTTCGCCGACGTCTTCGCCGACGGCTGCGTGTGCGTTGTCGTGGTCGCGGCGGGTCGCTCGGTGTCCGTCCGCTCCGCCGCGATGGTGTGTTGAGTCTGTTGGTCCGTCGTCTGGTCGGTTCCGGCGTATGCCACCGATGCGGTGGGCATGATGCATGCGATCGCGGCCAGTATGCCGATCGCCCTTCCGAGTCCTCTGTTCCTCATGGCCTGTTCGTATCCTCTCCAGCCGGCCCCTCCTCTTCAGCCGGCACATGCACGATCCACACGGTTGCCGCATGGCGGAATCGGGGCATCCCCGTCTCTGGGAGGCCCCGTCCTTCCGGTGTTGTGGTCCGTGGTCCATGGCGGGATCGACTTCCGATCCCGCCATGGACCACGGATGAGATGGTTGGTTGCGCGCCACTCACGATGGATGACGCGCATGGGTGCGGGTCAGTTCCTGCGGCGCAGTCGCGCGGCGATCATGAAGCCTGCACCCAGCACGGCCAGCACGCCGACCGCGATGAGCACGCGCGTGATCTCGCCACCGGTCTTGGCGAAGTCGTTCTCCGAGGTGGTGTTCTCCACGTGGATCTGGCCGCCGACGACCTTGGTGGTGTTGTTCGCGAGCTTCGTCGCATCGACAGCGGTGCCTTCGCGCACCGAGGCATCAGACAAGTCGATGAAGTTCGCATGATCCTGCGAATCGATCTTGTATGTGACGGCGGTCAGGTTCTTGTTGGATGTCTTGTCGAACGTGGGCGTGACCGTCAGGGTGAAGCTGACCGGCTTGGCGCCCAGAATGTAGCCTGTAGGGGCCTTCGTTTCGGTGAAGGTGTAGGTGGTGGGCTGCGAGGAATCGGCGCCCAGACCGGCGATGTCCACCGAGTCGGCGGTTATGGACTGCTCCTTGCCGCGCGGATCCACCGTGTACAGGGTCTTGCCGTTCGGCGTGGTCTTCGTGAACGTGACCGGCTTACCGCCCTGCTTCACCGAGAACGTGGCGCCGCTCAGCTTGGTGCTCGCATCGTTGAACTTGATCTTGTCGAGCGGGATCTGGGCCACGTAGACGTTCTTGGTCGTGCTGATCGTGGAATGGGAGGTGCTCACGTCGGGATTGTTCGAGAAGTCGACGGTCGCCGTGTTGTTCGTCAGGTCCTGGTCCAGATTCTGGATCGTGCCCCGGTATTCGACGGTGATGGTCTTGCCGCTCCACTGCGTCGGATCGTTGAGGCTGATCGAGAAGTCGTTGGGATCTGCGGTATCGGATTTCAGATCAACGGTGTAGTTCTGCGGTTCCGTGCCTGCGGCAAGCGGTGTGTCGTCCGACGCGGTGACCTTCAGGCCATCGATATTGCCCTGAGTGTCCTTGATGGTGATGTTGTCGGTCGGGTTATCGCTGATCGCGTACTGTTGATCGGTCCAATCCGGGTATTGCGTGTAATCGGGGACGTTGGCCGTGATCACGAACGTGCGCTGGGAGCCGATGCGCACCAGTTGGTCGTCTCCCTTGATTTCCTTGGTGGGCTCCACCTTCTCGGCCTTGAGATGGATCTGGCCGAGCGTGAAGGTATTGGTTCCGTCCGTCACCGTGTCATAGTATTTGCCGCCCGGCTCCGACTCCATGGCGGTGCCGACCACCATGGCGCGGGAGATGAGCTCGCCCTGCGGCATCTGCTGTGTCGTTTCCACGATCAGGTACATACCGGGGCCCGCCTCTTGGGTATCGAGCGACACCGCGTTGTTCTCACCTGTGGCCGTGACGGTCCTCACGTTGGCGGCGTTCTTCAGGTCGGCCTTGGCCGCCGTCGCGAACGCGCGCATCAGCGCATTATCCGCCTGCGCGTTGCCGTAGCGGTCCGTGCCGGTGCCGTACATGTACTTGGCGATGAACTGCAGCGGCGTCATGTTCTCGGCGGCGTCCTTGAATGTGCCATTGGGGTTCAATACGCCGGCCAGGCTGGGGTCCACCGTTTCGCCCTTGACTGCGGCTGCTTTGATCCATGCATCCAGCTCATCGTTCGTGATGCCGTCCGCCGGCGTCAGGTCGTAGCTAGTCACACTGCCGTCGTGGACGACCACGTCGCGGTAATCCGCCAGCTTATATGCGGTGAACGTGCGGCCATTGACCGTTGCTGGCACCAGATTGTTGTCGTCACTCGCAGTGGGCGCAATGATGGTGATGCCATCATTGGAGACTTCCGCGGCCTGGGCGGGGAATACCATGAGACCCCCGGCGCCTGCCGTCATGGCCAGCGCCGCAAGCGACGCAGCCATCGTACATGCCATAGAACGAATTGTCATCGTTACCGACTTCTTCCCAAAGTATCGGAATCGAACGGTCGGCGATGCACCGCAAAGGTCTCGCACATATCCTTTGCACATGCCCCATCGATGCATGCCCGCCGGTTGATTCCATTGTGTTGCGTTGTACGGTACCGGTTCCCGGCACCGGCTCCATCGTAGACAAGGAACTGGTGGCACCCCCTCCAGCACACCCTTTCGCACGCAACAGCACTTCCGGAAAAAACGTTGAATACAGATTATCTTCTCTTATATTCCTTTAATACAAGATACTCTCCTTAAAAAAGCGATTACATCGGAATCATGTCGGATTGCGAACAATCCGACAGTTTCCCCACAAGAATAACCGTAGGCAATATCCAGCGGACTGTTCCAACAGAAGGAGCGGATATGCCCGCAGCACATCCACTCCTTCCTCTGGCGCCCGCAGTCAGGCCTTGGCCACAGTCACCGTGAGCTCGTCGCCCTGTTCCACATCCACTGCCGTGGACAGCGTCTCCGAACAGATGAGGTCGCGGAACTGCTCCACTTTCGGCAGGTCGTCGGCAGGCACCGTGAGCGTCAGTACGATGCGGTCGGACACCTCAAGACCGGCGTCCTTGCGCGCGTCCTGCACCGCGCGGATCACGTCGCGCGCATAGCCTTCGGCGATCAGGTCGTCGTTGAGCTCCAGATCGAGGATCACGAATCCACCGCTGGGCAGGATCGACGATGCGGAATCGCGCCGTGCCGCGGCGTCCGCCTCTTCCACGCGTCGGGTGATGTCGTATTCGTCGCCCTGCAGCGTGATTGTACCGTTCGGCGTCTCGATGACCGGATCGCCCGTGGCCGGGTCCGTATGCCAGTCCCCGCTCTTGGAGGCCTTGATCGCGAACTGCACCTGCTTGCCCAGACGCGGGCCTGCGGCGCGCGCATTGACCTTGAGCTCGTCAATGATCTTGAGCCCGTGGTCCGCGGCCTCATCGAGCGTGGAGTATTCCACATCCTTGATGTTGAGTTCGCTCTTGAGCAGCGCATCGTATCCATCCACCTGCGACGGCTCGTCCACCACCACGGTGAGCTTGGCGAGCGGCTGGCGCACACGCATCTTCTTCGCCTTGCGCAGTGACAGTGTGGCGGAAACGACCTCGCGCACCTTGTCCATCGCGGCCACAAGGTCGCCATCCTCCACAAGCACACGGCCCAGCGCGGTGTCTTCACCGGTCGCGGGGTCGGTCAGATACGGCCAGTCGCCCAAGTGCACCGAGTCGCCGCCGGTCAGGCCGCGCCACACCGTCTCGGCCTCCATCGGGGCGAGCGGGGCGAGCACGCGCATGAACGCCTCGAGCACGGTGTACAGCGTGTTGAACGCGTTCTCGTCCTCATTCCAGAACCGGTCGCGCGTGTTGCGGATATACCAGTTGGTGAGCATGTCGATAAAGTCGGAGACCTCGTCGCACGCGTCGGAGATCTCGAACTCGTCCATATGCGCGCTCACCTGCGCGATGAGCTTGCGCGTGCGGGCGAGCAGATAGCGGTCCATCTGCGGCAGGCCCGGCACTTCGTCCGCCGTCAGTTCGCGCGCGTTGTAGCCCCGCCCGTTGTTCGCGGCGTTCGCATACAACGTGAAGAAGTAATACGAGCTCCACACCGGCAGCATGATCTGGCGCACCGTGTCGCGGATGCCTTCGGACGTGACGATCAGGTTGCCGCCGCGCAGGATCGGCGAGCTCATCAGGAACCAGCGCATCGCGTCGGAGCCGTACTGGTCGAACACGCCGTTGACATCGGGGTAATTGCGCAGGTGCTTGCTCATCTTCTGGCCGTCGTCGCCGAGCACGATGCCGTGGCAGATCACGTTCTTGAACGCCGGCTTGTCGAACAGCGCAGTCGCCATGACGTGCAGCAGGTAGAACCAACCTCGGGTCTGGCCGATGTATTCGACGATGAAGTCGGACGGGAAGTGCTGTTCGAAGTACTCCTTGTTCTCGAACGGGTAATGGTACTGCGCGAACGGCATCGAGCCGGACTCGAACCAGCAGTCCAGCACGTCGGAGATGCGGCGCATTGTGGATGTGCCAGTCGGGTCGTCCGGGTTCGGGCGCGTCAGCTCATCGATGTACGGGCGGTGCATGTTGATGTTGCCGTCGTGGTCGCGCGGGTAATCACCGAAATCCGCCTTGAGCTCGTCAAGCGAACCATAGACGTCGACGCGCGGGTACTTCGGGTCGTCGCTCACCCACACCGGGATCGGCGAGCCCCAGAAACGGTTGCGCGAGATCGACCAGTCACGGGCGTTGGAAAGCCACTTGCCAAACTGGCCGTCCTTGACGTTGTCCGGGATCCAGTTGATCTCCTGGTTGAGTTCGAGCAGGCGTGGCTTGATCTTCGTCACCGAAACGAACCAGCTGGAGACCGGCTTGTAGATGAGCGGCGTGCCGCAGCGCCAGCAGTGCGGGTAGGAGTGCACGTAGCTCTTCTCCTGGAACAGCAGCGCGCGCTGGTCTTCGGGCATCTGCGCGAGCGGGCCGTCGCCGGCGCGCAGATTGCGCAAGATCGGCAGGTTCGCGTCGAACACAAACATGCCTTCGTAATCCGGGCACAGTGATGTGAATCGGCAGCCGGAGTCGAGCACGTCCACACTCGTGATGCCGTGGGCGTTGAGCGTGTTCATATCGTCTTCGCCGTACGGCGCCTGGTGCACCAAGCCGGTGCCTTCCGTGGTGTCGACGTAATCGGCGGTCAGGATCTGGTAGGCGTTCGGACCGGGGGTGCCGCCTTCGGCCGTGGCCTGTTCGCCCGCGAAATACGGGAAGACCGGGTAGTAGCGCCAGCCCACCATGTCGGAGCCCTTGAGCTCACGCACCACCTCATAGTCCTCGCCGAGCTCCTTGTTGTAGGAGCCGAGCAGGGCCTTGGCGAAGTAGAACTTCTTACCGGCGAACTTGCCTTCCTTGGGGCGCACCTCCACATAGTCGATGTCTGCGCCCACCACAATCGCGAAGTTCGTGGGCACGGTCCACGGCGTGGTGGTCCAGAACACCGCATAGGCGTCGTCTTCGTCGCGCAGCTTCACCGCGACCGATACAGTTGTGTCCTGACGGTCCTGATACACGTCGGCGTCCATGCGCAGCTCGTGCGCGGAAAGCGGCGTCTGGTCCTTCGGGCAGTACGGCAGCACGCGGTAGCCCTTGTATGCCAGGCCTTTCTCGTACAGCGTCTTGAACGCCCACATGACCGACTCCATGTACGGGATGTCGAGTGTCTTGTAGCCGTGTTCGAAATCGACCCAGCGCGCCTGGCGGTGCACGTAGTCACGCCATTCGTTCACATATTTGAGCACGGAAGCACGGCAGGCGTCGTTGAATTTGTCGATGCCCATCTGCTCGATCTGGTCGACCGAGTCGATGCCGAGTTCCTTCTGCGCTTCGAGTTCGGCGGGCAGGCCGTGCGTGTCCCAGCCGAACACTCGGTTGACTCGGCGGCCCTTCATGGTCTGGTAGCGCGGCACCACATCCTTGGCATAGCCGGTCAGCAGATGGCCGTAGTGCGGCAGGCCGTTCGCGAAGGGCGGGCCGTCGAAGAACACGAACTCATTCGAGCTGTGCTCGCCACTGGGGTTTTCGTCGATGGATTTCTGGAAGGTGCCGTTGGTGTCCCAATAACGCAGCACATCTTGTTCGAGCTGCGGGAAGTCGGGATTCGGCGCGACGTTCGCGCTTTGTTCGCCGACCGATGCCTTGGGATACACGTGCTGTGGTGTTTCGCTCACCATTGCTCCTCATCTTGCAGGATCTGTCTTTTCCTGCGAGGACGATGGCTCCGGGCGGATTGCTTGGCAATCCCCGCGCCACCGCGGTACCACCTCGCTTGCCACGCGCGCGTGCATGCACGCGTGACCGCTTGTGTTCGGCTGTACGGGCCGACCCCGTCGGTTCTACTGGGTCGGGCGGCGCGCCGCCCGGCTGTTCTTCCGAAGGCTCCCCGCTGATGACGGATCACTGCCCGGTTTCGTGCGCCACTATACCAGCAACGCGGGAACGAATGCGCCCCTGAAACATGAATGACCCGCCCCAGCACGCCTGCCGTTCGACTCACACATCCTCGCGCATGCGGCGTGGTGTGTCCTGGGGAATGGGGCGGCTCGATGGGCGGGCCATTTCAGGGGAACACGAATGATGGTTGGTCTAGGTGTTCGTGGCACTATGTGCCATCAATCACTCGGGGACTTCCATGTGCTGCCAGGTGTCCGCGGACTCGAACAGCAGGTCTTTCTCGTTCTGTTCGGCGACCTTGTGCTTGTGGGCGGTTGCACAACCCTCGGCGTCCACTTCCGGCTCGCCGGTTGCCGGATCGGCCTGCGGCTTGTCCGTTTCGCTGACTACCTCTTGAAGTTCTTCGACTTGTGCGGCGTCGAGCCCCTCGAGTCCTTCCGCTTTCTTGGGTTCGGTTTCTGCCATAGGGCGCCTCCTTAACAATCGACTCTCGTCGTCGATGACGATAAGCTCACTATAGCGTCTTTTCCACTGCCACACGCGCAGCGTCTCACGTTTTTCCCAATCAGCACAACGCCATAAGCGCTTCAGTTACTTGCGTCATCGGTGAGGTAGAAATCGCGCAGTGCACGCAGGTCGGCCTCACTGAGCCCAATCGCCGTACGCAGGTAGCCGACAGGGCCGCCGAACGATGCAGTGGCGTCGATATACGTCTGGAAATAGAGCGGCGAGGCGACGAGGAACTCGTCGATGTCCGCATGGGCCTTGGGGCCGAGCAGTGCTTCGAAGGTGTCGACGAACGCCGGCATTTCCGTGGACATGTAGAGGTTGGTCTGCAGGTAATCGTCGCGGATCACGTCTTCAGGCACTTCCAGCGCAGCCAGAATGAGCGCCGCCGCGATGCCGGTGCGATCCTTGCCCTGTGTGCAGTGGAACAGGTAGCCACCCGGCTCGTCGATGAGCAGGCGGAACATCCGCTTCCAGCACGCGACCGCGGCGTCGTCGAGCACGAGGCGCGGGTAGAGGTCCTCGATGAACGTGCCCGGGCGGGTGACGATGTCGCGCAGCTGCAAACGCAGCGCCTTCGTCTCGCGGAACGTGGGCAGTGCGTAGAACGACCAATCCTCGAGCAGGCGGTCTGGCTTCAGGTCGCGTTCGGGATCGGTGCGCAAATCGATGACGTTCGAGATGCCCCTATGCGCCAGCGTCTCCAGGTCGTCATGGCGCGCATCGTGCAGGTTCGCCGAGCGCACCAGCAGTCCCGGGCGCACCATGCGCCCTTGCTCCGTATGGATGCCGCCCAGATCGCGGCAGTTCTCCACGGTGGGCAACGGCAGTTTGCGTGACACTACGCGCATAGGGCTCCTCTCAGGTGGGTCAGCGACTCACTTGTCTTCGAGATACGGGTCTTCCCACTGGTTTTCGTTGTCGGTCTCCTCGGGGCGGTCGATTGCGAGCTCCTCGCGTTGCGCCGCATCCTGCTTGGCTTCCTTGGAGGCATCGCTCACACCCACCTCGTTTTCCGGAATGTCCTCATTCGGCTTGCCGGTGATCGGGTCGGTGTACGGATGGTCAGTGTCGCTGACAATCTGCTCCATCTGCTTGACCTGATCGGCGCTCACCGCGCCAAGGCCTTCGTGTGTGTTGGTGTCTGGAATGTTCTGTTGCTCTGCCATGATGGCTCCAATCTCGAGAGCGGCGCGGGTGCGTGTCGCACCCGCTTCCTATCCCCCCACTATAGCCTCGTACAAAAGGGGCGCCCGGCGGACTTTGCCCAGTGGGGAACATGCGTGCGGGCCCAGCGTATAAGGAAGCCCCTTGCCTATGTGCGGCAAGGGGCTTCGTACGTACGCCGATATCGATTCGCCCGGCGCGCACTCCCCCACTGGGGCGCATGCGCGGGCGGTTCGGCGGATCAGTGGGTCTGGTGGGTCTCTTCGTGCTCGGCGACTTCCTTCTTGTCGCCCTTTTCCGCACGGGAGGTCTCCCAGCCTTCCTTGACATCCTTGAGCTTGTCGGTCAGGTCACCGACGCTCTTCTTGATGTCTTCGAAATCGTCTTTGTGCTCGTCGATGCGGGCCTTGATCTCTTCGAAGTTTTCCTTCATCTTGTCGCTCATATCAACCATGGTGACCTTCCTTTACTGGTAAACGGGTTGCCTGCTATCCATTACAGCACGTTGGGGCCGGTTGCGCAGATAGGGAAATCGCCGCGCGCGGCGTCCCGCACATACCAAAGCGCGGCCGTGCATTGCACACGGCCGCGCTTTCGCTTTACCGGGGCCCGCTACTCGAGTTCGAGTGAGCCAGTGTACAGCTGGTAGTATTCGCCCTTTTCCTCCATGAGCTCGTCGTGCGAGCCGCGTTCGATGATGCGGCCGTGGTCGAGCACCATGATGACATCCGAGTTCCTGACCGTGGACAGGCGGTGGGCGATGACGAACACCGTGCGTCCCCTCATCAGGTTGTCCATGCCGGCCTGGACCACTTCCTCGGTGCGCGTGTCGATCGACGACGTCGCCTCGTCGAGGATGAGCGCCGGCGGATCGGCGACTGCAGCGCGCGCGATCGAGATGAGCTGGCGCTGGCCTTGCGACAGGCCGGAGCCATCGCCGGAGAGCACCGTCTGGTAGCCGTCGGGCAGCATGCGGATGAACGAGTCCGCGTTGACGAGCTTCGCCGCGGCGATGCATTCGTCATCGGTCGCGCCGAGCTTGCCATAGCGGATGTTGTCCATCACCGTGCCGGTGAACAGGTTGACGTCCTGCAGCACGATGCCGAGCGAACGCCTCAGGTCCGGCTTTCTGATGCCCTTGACGTTGATGCCGTCGTAGAGGATCATGCCTTCCTGGATGTCGTAGAAGCGGTTGATGAGGTTCGTGATTGTCGTCTTGCCGGCGCCGGTCGCGCCCACAAGCGCGATCTTCTGCCCAGGCTTCGCGAACCACGTGATGTCATGCAACACTGGCTTGTCCGGGTTGTATCCGAAGGTCACGTCGGTGAAGCGCACGTCGCCGCGCAGCAGCGTAAGCCTGCCGTCGGCCGACGTGACCGCCTCTTCATGCGCCTCCTCGGCCACTTCGGCCGCGCGCTTGCTGAGCCTCTTCGCGGCTTCGCGCGAACGCGTGCCGTCGTCGCTCGCCTCGCGCTTCCACGCCCAGTGACCGGTCTTCTTCGGCGTCTCCGTCATCGTGCGGCCGTCCGAAGCGAGCTCGACGTTGACGAGCGTGACCGTGCCATTGTCTTTCTCGGACGGCTCGTCCATCAGCGCGAAGATGCGCGACGCGCCCGCGAGCGCCATCATGACCATCGTCATCTGCTGCGAGACCTGGCCGATCGGGTTGACGAAGGATCTGGACAGCGTGAGCAGCGAGATGATCGTGCCGATGGTGAACGCGGCGCCGGAGAAGCTGAGGTTGCCCCAGTTGCCAAGCGCGGCGAGGCCGCCGAAGATCGCGGAGAGCACATAGAGCAGATAGCCCATGTTGCCGACGACCGGCATCAGCACGTTGCCGTAGGTGTTCGCGCTTGCGCTGGCGTGGTACAGGCGCTCGTTGCGTTCGTCGAACGACGCCTGCGTGGCGTCTTCGTGGTTGAAGACCTTGATGACCTTCTGCCCGTTGACCGATTCCTCGACGAACGCGTTCACGTCGCCGAGTTCCTGCTGCTGCACCACGAAGTAGCGGCCCGAGCGGCTCACGATCACGCGGATGAGCAGCAGGAGCAGCCCGGTGAACACAAGGACGAAGACCGTGTACGGAATCGACAGGTAGAGCATCGCGATGAGCGCCGCCAGCGCGGACACACCGGATGCGAACATCTGCGGTAGCGACTGGCTGATCGCCTGGCGCAGCGTGTCGGTGTCGTTCGTGTACCGGCTCATCACGTCGCCATGCTCATGTGTGTCGAAGTACGAGATCGGCAATGTCTGCATGTGTTCGAACATCTCGTCTCGAATCTCCTTCATGACGCCCTGTTCGACGCCGACGAGCAGATACGAGTACAGCCACGCGCTGAATGTGCCGAGCGCGTAGAGGATGCCCATGAAGATGAGCGCTTGGATGAGCGGCGCCCAGTCCGGGACGCTCTCCCCTACAAGCGGCATGATATACCGGTCGATCAACGCCTGCAGGAACAATGCCGACCCCGCCTGCGCGACTGCGGACACGATGATCGCGATGATGATGACCACCATGCGCACCTTGTATGCGAACACGTATTTGAGCAGTCGCTTGAGGGTGCCCTTCTTCGCCTTGTCACGCGGCATGCCTTGCGCGCCGTTCGCCTCGGGCATGCGCGCGTCGTCATTGAGGGTCTCTTTGTCGGTGGCAGAAGTCTGTGCCACCGTTGCCGCCGCTGCGCTCATCGTTGTTCACCTCCCTTGATTGCTTCGATGTCTTGCGCCATATGCGCTTGCTGCTCGCGTTCGCGCTCCTTCTGCCGCGCAATGACGTCGCTTGTGCGCATGTCTTCGTTGTAGTCGGTCGCGAAACCGCTCGCCTCGGCCTCTTCCTCGTGCAGGTCCTGCGATTCCTTGTCGAGGTCCTGCTGGCTGTGCTGCTGCGTCTGCGATTCGTAGATGCTGCGGTATTCCTCGCAACGCTCGAGCAATTCCGCGTTCGTGCCCTGGTCGAGGATGCGGCCTTCGTGCATGACGACGATCTTGTCGGATTCCTCGACGGACGCGACGCGCTGCGCGATGATGATCTTCGTGGTGTTCGGGATCTCGTGGTGGAACGCTTCGCGGATGAGCTTGTCCGTCTTGGTGTCCACCGCCGACGTCGAATCGTCGAGGATCAGGATCTTCGGCTTCTTGAGCAGTGCGCGCGCGATGCACAGGCGCTGCCGCTGGCCGCCGGAGACATTCGTGCCGCCCTGCTCGATGTAGGTGTTGTACTTGTCGGGGAATTCCTGGATGAATCCGTCGGCCTGCGCGAGTTCGCATGCATGGCGAATCTCCTCGTCGGTCGCGTACGGATTGCCCCAGCGCAGATTTTCCGCGATCGTGCCCGCGAACAGCACGTTCTTCTGCAACACCATCGCGACCTCGTCGCGCAACGCTTCGAGTTCGTAGTCGCGCACGTCGACGCCGCCCACTTTGAGTGCGCCGGAGGAGACATCGTACAGGCGCGGGATGAGCTGCACGAGCGACGTCTTCGCGGAACCGGTGCCGCCGACGATGCCGATTGTCTGCCCCGAACGGATGTGCAGGTCGATGTCATCGAGCACCGGGCGTTCAGAGTGTTCGGAATAGCGGAACGACACATGGTCGAAGTCGATCGAGCCGTCGGCCACGGCCGTGATGGGCTCGTCCGCCTCACGGATCGTGCTCTCCTCGGTGAGCACGCCGCAGATGCGTTCCGCGGATGCGCGCGAGATGATGACCATGACGAAAATCATCGAGAGCATCATCATCGCCATCATGATCTGCATCGCGTACGTCACGAGCGCGGTCAGGTCGCCCGTCGTCAAGCCGAGCGCGGCGTTGTTGCCGGACGCGACGATCTGGCGCGCGCCGACCCATGCGATCGTGATGAGCGACGCGTACATGCACAGGTTGAACAGCGGCGAGTTGATCGACAACAGCTTCTCCGCCTTGCAGAACTGCTCGTAGATCTTGAGCGAGATGCGCCCGAACTTCTTGTCTTCGAAATCCTCACGGTTGAAGGATTTGACCACGCGGATGCCCTGCAGGTTCTCGTCGACGACGTTGTTGAGCTCATCATACGTGTGGAAGACGCGTTCGAAGATCGGATGGACCACGATGATCAGGCCGAACAGGCCGACCGCGAGCACCGGGATGCAGGCGAGGAACACCATCGAGATCTGCGGGCTGATGCGGAACGCGAAGATCCATGCGACGATGAGCATGATCGGCGCGCGCATGCCGACGCGGATGAGCATCTGGTACGCGTTCTGCACGTTCGTCACGTCGGTCGTGAGCCTGGTGATGATCGAGCCCGTCGAAAAACGGTCGATGTTCGCGAAGCTGAACTGCTGCACCTTCTCGAACTCGTCATGGCGCAGGTTCTTGGCAAAACCGGAGGAACCGATGGCCGCGAACCGACCGGACAGGAAGCCCGCGCACAACGACACGACCGCGCAGGCGATCAGGATGCCGCCGTACTTCCAGATGTCCGGCATGGATTTGCCGCTGATGCCCTTATCGATAAGAATCGCGATGACGGTGGGGATGGCGATCTCTATGACCGCCTCAACAATAACGAATAGCGGCGAAAGCAGGCTCGCCGTGCGGTATTCCCGAAGGGACTTCGCCAATGTCCTGATGACATGCGCCTTGGAGGGCGTGGTGTCGGTTGCCGTGGTAGTGCTCATGCTGCCTCATCTCCTTTCTGCTACTGGTGTGTGGTGTCTTGCCTGGTACGTGTGGCTGGCTCATCCGCCGTGCGCTCGGAGCCGACAAGCCCGGTCTCCACCAAATTGGCACGCATGCGGGCAAGGTCGTCCATGAACCGTTCCTGCTCGTCCGGGGGGAATCCAGTGAACAGCGTCGTCTCCAACTGGTGCGCGGCGCGCATGATCTCCACAACAAGGTCGGACGCGGTGGGCGTGAGCTCGATCTTGCGCACGCGCGCATCCCAATCGACGGCGGAACGCGTGATCAGACCCTTCTTTTCCATGAGTCCGAGCACGCGCGACGCGGTGGAGCGAGTGATGGAGAACGCCCGTTCGATGTCGTATTGGAACACATCCGAATCGCGGTGTTCGTGCAGATACTGCACGATGGGCATGTTGGCGCCCGACATCATGGAATCCGGGGGCACAATGCCGTTCCAATACCGGCCGATGAGATTGTGGAGCGCCTTGATTTCGAGGCTCGGGCGCAGCATACCTGACGAATCCACACCTTGCACCCTGTCCATGCGCGCTCTCCTCTTGCCGTGATATTTCGACGCGGGCATATTGCGATGCCACAACGTCGCTACTGCAACAGAACACTATAGATTGTTCTGTATACAACAGTTGCAGATACAACTAGACTATGCCGACAGTGAACCGCGTGCAACCATCGCGCGTCACCGCCTCCACATATGCAAGCGATCCGCGCCCTGCAGCACGCAGGTCGCGGATCGCGCACATGATGGGCCAGTGGCTACCGCCGACCCGTCACATCAGTGGATTCACTTGACTTCGTTTTCGGAAACGAAGGTCAGGAAGTCATCGGCCTGCGTGCGCAGCGCCTCTTGATCGGCACCGGTCATCGCCCAGTCGCCGGTCTGGACAGCCTCGTCCGGCACGGACAGGCCGACCTCGACCGGGAAGAGGCGCATGCCGGCGTCCTCCAGCAGATCGCCGACCATGATGCGCGGATGCAGCTCTTCGAAACCACCGACACCGGAAATCGCGACCGGCTTCTGGTCGAGGACATTCTTGCCCTCCTCGTCCTTCGTCGACGGCAGCGACAGCCAGTCGAACAGGTTGCGCAGCGAATCCGGGATCGTCTTCTTGTATTCGGAGACGACGACCCATACGGCGTCCGCATTGCCCAGCTTGTCGCGCACAGCAAGCGCGGCTTCCGGAAGCGGATACTCCGGGTCTTCGCCGGCGAGCGGCAGGTCCTCGTAGTCAATGGTGATCGCTTCAGCACGGTCACCGACAATGTTCATGATCTCCTTCGCGAGGTCCGCTTCGAACGAACCGTCGGTGAGCGAAGTCTCAACAAATGCAATAGTCGGCTTGTCTGCCATGTTTCCTCCTTGCGCCCCCGGCCTGTGGCATGGTGGTCATGCACGGCCCGCGGAGCTGTGAACTGCTATCCATCATGGTGTGTCCGCGCGCGCGGCGCACCCGGAAATAGCCACAAGTGAACAAAGCACGGAAGGGCGCGCAATGGTATGCGCGGGGTGTGCGCGGGCGATCCACTGCCCGGACGATACTGGTGGGCGTGGCACAATCCCCCTCACACCCAGAGTCCCCGTACGCGCGCGGCACGCGTAGCTACACCATGTCGCGCATCCGCGGCAAAGACACGTCGATCGAGAAGACGGTGCGCTCCTATCTGTTCGCGCGCGGGTTCAGATTCCGCAAAAACGACAAGCGGTACCCTGGGCACCCCGACATTGTACTGCCCAAGTACCACACGATCGTGTTTGTGAACGGCTGTTTCTGGCACATGCACGAGGGGTGCGAATCGTTCCACATGCCGAAGTCGAATGTGGAGTTCTGGACGGCGAAGCTCACGCGCAACCGAAACCGCGACCGCCGGCAGTACGAACAGCTGCGGCAGATGGGGTGGCGCGTGATCGACGTATGGGAATGCGAGCTGCGCGGCGCCGCACGCGAACCGCGACTCGAGCGGCTTGCGCGGGAGATTGCGGAAGGGGTGTAGATTTGTGGGGCTGCGCGCAGGTGAGGAGGGGTCGTTATGAAAACGCAAGGGTTGGATGTCTTCTACGACGGCAATTTCGAGCAGTTTCTTGCCGAGGACCACGATGCGGCGACACTGAAACAAGACACAGATGACGCGTTGGTCACCTATTGCGGCATGTTCCACGGACCATTTTTCAACATAGAGGACACCTCTATCAACGTCTCCGACGAAGAGCTGTACCGATGGGTCAGCTGGTGCATCTTCTACGGGCGGTCAAAAGACGAGTATCCACTCGCGAACAGGGAGACTGCGGCCAGCACAGATGACCCTGAGGACCTTGACGACCCCGGCGACCTTCTGTTGGCCGATTTTGCGCAGATTCTTGAAGAAGCCAAGGCATACCAAGACGCCGACATACTCGACAACATCGCCATTATCAGTGAGTTTGCCATAGGTCTCAACTTTGCGATGCTCGCTTGCCAAGATCTCGATATCACCCTTCCTACTCAGCTACTTCATGCCACGTTGGACTCCCCGTATTGCGAAATAGGGTCGTATGCCTACGAAATCGCCAATGACATGCTTGATAAAAGGAAAACCACTAACGCAGGTCACGAACCGTCTGAGACGGTAGTGCGTGGCTGAGCCTAGCCATGGAATACCGTAGAGTCGCCCGAGATGGTAGTTGGTGGCTGAGGTCAGTCACGGGAGTCCAATAATCGCGTCCCATATGGCTGCTGATGTCTGACCATCGACACCAACAGCCATGCAGGTGACATAAACGGCGAATTCGACATGGCTACGGCATTGCCGCCGCTACGGGTAGCGCCTTCTTCGCTACGGGTAGTGCTCCTCCCGCTACGGGTAGTGGTTCTTCGCGTACCCCCCACCTACAATCGTTGAAATATGGCGGATCATAGCGATGAGTACACCAGAAAAGCACTACCCGTAGCAGAGAGAGCACTACCCGTAGCGAGAAAGCAGACACCGCTGCCATTCCAGAAGGCGGTAACAGACGGTAAGAGTTCCAGACGCCATTTGACTCCATCTACATCACCGTCGCCGCCAAGAATATTCGTGAAGCATTGGGAAGCAACTACGGTGATACACGTCGATATCTTCTGCATTGATGACTCTCGATCGGTATGGGAGAATGCGCTGCGCTCCTCGAATCAGTCAATCCTGTGACATGGGGCGTTCTTTTCTTCATGAGATCGCGGTATGCCTCAAGCGCATAGCCGTCTTCTGGATCAAGTTCTCTACCGGTCTGAGCGAGCATATCGGACGGCACATCAATGCCACTTCCCTCGCGTAAAAGATGCCGGTACCTAGCGCAATCATCAGCTCGCCTGAATCCAGGTCCCGCAACACATCAGCCGCATGTTCATGATTGATGCGGTCTATCAGACGCACATATTCCCTCACAAGCTCCGCTAAAGATGAGGTGGAATCATTATAATTGTTTGTCATCCCGCCTCCTCACTAGATACGCATTCAGAAATATGTCGCGGAAATCTATGATAGTCCAACAATCAGTCATGCGTGGTCTTACTAAAAGTAGAATAAGCACATGGACACAATGCGCGAGGATCGATTCACGTTCATGCTTGGAGAGGGGCAGCCAATTATGGATTCAAACGAACTCGATTTGATATACAAAAAGACCGGAGTATATCCATTGCCAGCCCAAGAACAGGCTTGGATCAGCGAGGAGGGATGCCGTCGATGGGCCGACGGTGACTTTGTGTCGACCGACGAATTGAGAGCCGAATACCACAGGCGCAAGGCACAGCGGAAAGTCTGAGCATCGATACTCGTACTGCGCTCTGAAAAGCCGGCATATAGGTCTGGTCTATTGATCGTTTTGCGCTGATTTAGGCTAGCAGGTGCTGCGTGGATAGTAAGTGCGCAGGTAGCTTTCACAAGGGATTTCGGACAGTTACGATGCCTAAATGTCGCAAATATCGATGCCACCACGTTATTTCGGACAGTTACCAGTCATATCTGTCTCAAATATCACTATCGCTACATTATTTCGGACAATTACAGACAATTGTCATGCTCCGCGGCTCCGGACATGACTTTCGTCAGGAGCGCTCAGGGATTCGTCATGCAGCAGCGCGAAACGCGGCTATGGACTGGGAATCTAAATAACACCCCCGACACACTTACTGGCGCAACACCAAACACGCAACATAATCAACACATTTTGACCCATATGCCGGATTCCTGGGGTTGCCAGCTGGACGCATCACGATGCAACGAACGTCTCCGCCTTTGCGAGTAGTTCATGACCGATCACACCGGCATAGGAGTCTTCCTCGCACCACGGCGAATCCAGCACCGCGCGAATCAACCTTGCGTCTGGAATCAGCCCGAGATTCTTGAATGCCAGCATCGCATAATCCAAGCCGGCCGAGTATTCACCGGCATGTGCATCGCTTTGCAGCATATCCGCATCTGCATGGGCCTTCCCATCCAAGAGGACCTGGATGAGATCCTGCAGAAGCAGATCAGTCGAATTTGGTTGCCTGCTCATTACTCGATTGTACGGCGGCTGATTGATCCAGATTGGTAGGATGACCTTATGTCGATCAGCGAGGAACGATCAAGCCGATACACATTTGAGCCCGGCCAGCTCACACCGGTCACAGACCCAGAAGAACTCAAGCGTATCCATGAGAAGACCGGTGTGTACTCGCTGCCCGCCGATGAGCAGGCATGGATCGCCGAGCAGTGGAGACTGCGATTCGGCACAGATCCCGAACTGTCCACATTCAAACTGAGCGACGAATACCAACGACTCAAAGCCCAAGGCAAGATCTGAGATACATACGGGAAGCAGATGGAAGGCATCATGAGATACGAAACATTTAACACCATGATGGAGCTGCCGTGACGGGACAGGGGACGGAGTTAGGCGCTTCCTCTGATGGTGACTTCGAGCAATCGCACTCCCGACATAAACAGCGAATTCGTGTTGACCATGGCATTGTCGCCGCTACAGGCAACCCCTTCTTTGTTACGGGTAGTGCTTCTCCCGCTACGGGTAGTGATTCC
Source organism: Bifidobacterium pseudolongum subsp. globosum (assembly GCF_004155535.1). Lineage (GTDB taxonomy): Bacteria > Actinomycetota > Actinomycetes > Actinomycetales > Bifidobacteriaceae > Bifidobacterium > Bifidobacterium pseudolongum_C. The sequence goes on from NZ_RYUH01000013.1 coordinate 41,003, forward strand.
CTAGGCAATTTCCGTATACAATCATTGGAAAATGGCGGATCATAGTGACAAGTGCACCAGAAAAGCACTACCCGTAACGAAAAGAACACTACCCGTAGTGAGGAAACAAACACCGCTCAACACACCTTTACCTCAATCAAGAGAGCCAAGACAAACAAAAGAGCACGATCATTACTCACATATACTCACATAGACCTGCTGAAACAAGCATTTAGAGTGAAGAGCGATAAAACAAAACATAATAAAGGCGGATGTTATGAATGTGGAATATGAGGATTTGTTCTCTATAGCTGAATCGTGTATGGCTGCGTCTGGTTTCGTCGAGGAAGTTCGTATTGATATCATGCAGGATGCGATTGATTGCGGAGAACCAGATTTGGCTATTATTGATGCATTGGATATCGTAGGCAACGACATGACACGTCTGTCACATTTCCCACCGCAGGTACTTGACCTGGCCAATGATCCAGAATGGCCAGAATTCCATCGCTTCCGAGATACACTGAAGAAAGTTGTTTTCGACTAAATATATAAGTAAAGAAAGAGCGATGAATATCCAGAACATCACCATTGACAATTTGCTGGAATACTATCTCAGACTCCTCACCGTGGAGGGCGGGGGCAAGTGGTCGGACGAACTGCGTGATGCATGCGACGCCGGGGAATACACAGCCGGACCAATCATTGCTCTGGCAGCCTGTGAAGACCAAGGTTTGAAACCGGACCGGCAGGTATTGCGCGCCACCCTTGCATCCCCGTGGTGTGAGGAAGGCAGTGACGCCGATGTAATCGCATGTCACATGCTTGATGCGGCCGCCTATCCCAATCCATGACGAGGATATGCTGAATCAGACCCATGTCACGGCGTAACGGAGGATCCGCCCCTCCTCAAGAACTCTCGGCAAATATCACCGGCGTACGAATCCTTTTCAAACATATTGGTCATCCGCACACTTGCGGAGAGCACGCGAAGTCGAAGAGATTGTTGGTGCTGAGATTATTAAACAGGTCTGCGTAGACGCCTATTTCCGGGTATCGGGGATTGTTTGCCAGTTCCTTCACTTGCTCGGGGAATTGCGGAAGTAACTCCCTGTTTTCTTTTCTACCAGCCACGTCGAGCGCTGTTGCAATCACCAGGTCAGGTTCCCCTACATCCAAGCATGTTCTCATATCATCGTCGTCCAGATCCGATCTGCCGGACACGATATTCATGCACTGGACGGCAAGCTGATGAAGACGTTCATATTCACTGCTCATTTCGCACTTCCCCCCATAGTGTTCCTTTGGAAAGCTTCGAATCATCCCCGCGCATGCGGGGCAAACGCGCCATGAAACTCATACACGCCGACGGCTATAGCCGACAACGCAAGGGCGACATGATCCGCCGCATCAGCAGATACGCCGCCAAAAACCCCGGTGAAGCGGTTGCCGAAGCGCTTGTCGACGTCCATGCCAACGGGCATAACGCACAACCACTCAGCCGCGCCATACACAACGCCATCAACCACCCCGAGCGGTACATGCGCCACCGCACTGCGCAACACTAGAATGGATCCCAAGAGGAGCCAGACATGAAGCACACAGACCCATACGCCTACGACCCCACCAACAGCGTGCTCGCCACACGCGACGGATACTTCCTGCTCGTCGACAAAACCACCGGCGAACCCATCAGACGTAACAACAGAGAAACAGTCACATTCCCCGACTGCGACAGTTTCGACTCCATGCACGTCAAAGACAGCCCCGACTACGACCCAACAGACGACGGATCCCGAATACACCGACCCTGACCTTGACGCCATCTTCAACGAGCCCGAACCATCCGGATTCAACCCCAACGAGAAGCCAGCCGACCATGACCAGTGAACAGGCCCTCGACCGCATCGCCCACAGCCTCGAACAAATCACCGACATACTCAACGGAACAGCACCACTCGAAATAACCCGCGAACACCCACTCGACGCATGGGGCATGCGCATATACGAGGACGAATATCTGCGCGCGCTCGAAACACTCGGCATCACCATCATCTAAGGGGAACCCCATGCTACAACGGCCACGCCCACGATGCAGCCACACAGACTGCACCCGCAAAGCCACACACACGACGGACTATGCGACCATCACCAACGCGCACCATGGCAACACACCAGCGCACACAACCGCCTGCGGATCATTCCCGCGCATGCGGGGCAAACTGGCCGAGCCCGGTTGCGGATTGCAGGGTGGTGTTCAACGGCAAGGATGTGCATCTCGATGATGATTGGCTGTCCGCCGAGTTGGCGAGACACTAATCTCCCTGCTACGAAGAAGCCAAAGATTCGGGTTATAGGCCAAAAAGTGTGTCTGGAATCGCGTCTTAGGCCTTGCGGAGTATGGCGTTTCATGGGTTCGAAAGTCGGTGACATGACTTTCGCGCCCGGCCGGAATGTGTGTCTGGAATCCTTG
>NZ_RYUH01000014.1 GCF_004155535.1 Bifidobacterium pseudolongum subsp. globosum
CGACGCATGAGCGAAGCCCTCATGTTCGACCACACCAACAACCAATCAACCACGACCAGCATGCCCCAATGACCAAAACCGAAAAAACTACATGACCAAAACCAAAACACCGACTTGACAAAATACACGCGCGACACCATGCGCCGCCGCATACGCGAACGGACCATGTTCACCTTCATGGACCCCGAACTGGGCACCGCGACACCCGTGCCGACCACCAACAACGCCATCGAATCGCAAAACGCACGCATCCGCGCCATGCTCAGGAACCACCGCGGCCTGTGCCTGCTCCGTCGCATCAAGGCCGTGTGCTGGTGGTGCCACCAACACACTGAACACCCCGAAAACCCCGCATGGCTGGCCACGCATGCGTGGCGCGACGAACAGATCGAACACCTCTACCGACAGGCATGGGAACGCAGCGACGGAGGAAGGCAGCAAGTCTTCGGCATCCCCGCCAGATACGGAACCGGCATCGACTGGAACGAATTCCACACCAACACACCATGGAAAGACACCGACTAGCCAGACACACTTTTTGGCCTATAACCCAAGATTCAAACAGGGGCGAATATACATCAATTCCAAGGAAAACAAACTGATTCGTGTTCGATGACGGAAGAGGTCCAGGAATGTCACCCCTCCGAAACGCGGAGGTTATCAGGTGTCAATCGCGGGACCTCTTCATTCAACATTCTATCACATCCCGGTGGATTGCCGCAGTAGCCGACCGGAGCCGACTGTAAATCGGCCGCCATTGAGCCGCGCAGGTGCGAATCCTGCATCCACCACGTATCCGCGGACCCCGCACGCCGCGTCGCTAACCGTGCGCACCACACAGCAAAGGAAACAGCAATGCCGAAACTGCACAACCCCGACCTCTGGCAGCAGTCCAGCCCACGCCCGTACCGCACCATCACCAGCAATGGCGAAGACGGCTCGGGCGACACCGAACCGAAGGATCCGCCACAGCAGGAGCCAAACGGCGAACACAACGGCGACGGGGCGGATGCGTCCAAGGAGTTCAGCCATGCGCTCGCCAAACGCGTCGCCGAGATCGAGAAGAAGTACGAGGCCAAGCTCAAGGACTACGAGCAGCGGATCATCCCCGCGCATGCGGGGCAAACCCGATGACGTACCAGCGCATCGGCTGGCCGGACGGATCATCCCCGCGCATGCGGGGCAAACACCTTTTGGGACCTGCACCTGCGGAGTGTTGAGGGATCATCCCCGCGCATGCGGGGCAAACGACCCTCGCGGGATATGACCCGGACAAGTACAAGGACCTGTACGAATCGGCGAAACGCATGGCCGCCGATGCCGGCGAAAGCACAAGCTCACGGAACGTGTTCTCATGGCTGAGAGAACGGTTCCCCCATGCCTTCACCGACGGGTCCGCTCTGGACCCCGAACTGCGCATCCCACGCGGGTGCGAACTATACAAAGCCCTCGGTGAGAGGCATGCATTGCGCGTCGATAAGATGCTCAACGCGTCAAAGCATCCGGACACCGCGCCTATGGGCGCGCCGGGCAAAGGACTACCTAATCATCGACAAGCACTTCGGTGGCACCGCGCACTTCTCACCCGTGGAGGGAGGCATTTTCCTTGACCTGAAAAGGATATACGCAGGCGACAGCGTGCACCGCCCGTATCAGAACCTGTTCCATGAGACCGCCCATATGCTTGACCAGCTGCTTGGCGGTGCCATGCCCTATTCGTACCAGCAGATGTTCGGCACATCGATCCGCAACGAAGGCCGGCGTCTTCTGGAACAGGAGAAAGCGTCCATCAGGAACCAACGCGTCAGCCGGTTGGATGAAATACAAAGCTATTTCAACAAACATGGCCGTTGGAAGAAAACGGACCTCGTGTGGATGAAGGACAACGGCCTATTGAAAGACCTGTACGCCAACAGCGTCGAGGGCTACGGCCCCGACGCCAATATGCGCTGGCACATCGAACAGTTGAAGAACAGCATCGAAATCAGCGACGACGAAGCCATGAGGAACATTGCGAAACATATACGCGCAGAGTCGAAGCCGACAGACCGCAACGTCGATGACATACTGCAGGCGGCTCTAGGCGATGACTATCCCCGATCGGTCGGGCATGGCGATGGGTACTTCTCCTCATTCCAGCACGTCTGTGGCGAACCTTGGGCGGAGATTATGGATGCCCAGCTCGCGAATCCAAAGGCTTACGAGCTGATAGAGCAGTATTTCCCGAAATCGGTTACAATATTCAATACCATGGTGAAGGAGGTGCTGGCATGAAAACGCAAGGGCTTGATGTCTTCTATGACGGCGACTTCGAGCAGTTCCTCGCCGAGGACCACGATGCAATGACACTGAAAAAAGACACAGATGACGCGTTGGGCACCTATTGCGGCATGTTCCATGGCCCGTTCTTCAACATAGAGGATACCTCCATCAACGTTTCTGATGAGGAGTTGTATCGGTGGGTCAGCTGGTGCATCTTCTATGGGAGATCGAAAGACGAGTATCCACTCGCGAATCAGTGAATCAACGCAAGGCCTCCATTCTTGGAGGCCTTTTGCATACCAGGACTGGAAGGCCTCTACCCCATCGGTTCGATTCCGGTGCAGTCCACTGGAGCCCGTCGCATGGCGGGCTTTTTCATGCCCGCATGGGCCCGAGAGAACAGGAGACGACATGGCAGACGACACAGGCACCCAGAACGAGAACGCCGACGAACCGCAGGGCACGCAGGACGAATCCACGGACTGGGAGGCGAAATACAAGGAGGCGGTCGCGCAGTCACGCAAATGGGAGGACCGCGCCAAGGCCAGCTTCGCTGATTTCGAGGAACTCAAGAAGCTCAAGGAAGCGCAGATGAGTGACGCGGAGAAGACCGCCAAGCGCATCGCCGAACTCGAGCAGGAGAACGCCGGCTACAAGGCCGCACAACAGCAGGAGCAATGGCGTACACAGGTCGCGAAGAAGACCGGTGCGCCGGCCGATGTGCTTCGCGGCACGAGTCTGGAGGAGATCGAGGCGCATGCCGCATCCCTCGAACCTTTACTGCATCCAGCGCCGAAACTGCCGCATGTCAGCGACCCGGCCAAGCAGCCCTCTGGCAAGACCGCCGATGAGGAAGCCAAGGCGTGGGTGTCGCGCCTGTTCGGTGAAGACAAGTAACCCCATAACATCCAACAAGTTAGGAGCCTCATATGGCATTGCAAACAGACAAGGTGCTGCTTCCGAAGGAAGTGGCGACCGTCATCACGAAGAAGGCGAAGGGATACATCGACCATCGCGGCGCTCAGCCCCAGCGAACCACAGCTGTTCCTCGACAAGGAATATATGGTGTTCTCCGGCAACGCCGAAGCCGAGGTCATCGTCGAAGGCAAGCAGAAGTCCTCCTACGAGGAGACGCTCAGCCCGGTCGTGGGCAAGCGCGGATCATCCCCGCGCATGCGGGGCAAACAATCGGAGGCCTTGCATTGTCTCATTGATTCGCGAGTGGGTACTCTTCCTTCGGTCTGCCGTAATAGTTGCACCATAGCAACCAACGGCGTAGTTCTTCTTGTGTGACGTTGATGGATGTGTCCTCGATATCAAAGAAGCCGACGCCATGGGACACGGCATACGCCGACAACAGGTCACCGCCTGGAATATCTCTTGCCTCCTCGCAGAAAGCTTCGAAATCAGCATCTGCCATCATCCCGTCACCTCCTTCACCATGCTATTAAACATTGTAGCTGATTGCGGAAAGACACGTTCTATCAACGACCATGCATCAGGATTCGCGATCTGCGAGCTCATCATCTCAGCCCAAGCCTCGGCGCATTGACGTGTGGGATTGAAATACCCATCACCGAGATGGCCAACCCAGTATGGGTAGTCATCGCCGAGAGCGGCTTGCAGCATATCGTCTACATCTAGGTCTGTTACGTCTGTGAGCTTTCGGCCTTCGTGTACCTTGTCCGCTATGGCGCGGAGGATTTCTTTGCGTTCCGGCGGATTGACCAGCATGTCTTCATATGCGGTGATTCTGCTGCTTAGCTGCCATGCCTTCTCGCCTCGGAAGTTGGATATGTCAGAGATGATCCCGGCATTCTGCAATATGGTCAACTGCTGCGCTGTGAGTTGCCCGGAACGCCGAAGTCTAGCGCGCATCTCGGCGACCATCGGCAGCTGTTTCCTACGCTTTTGCACGAGTTCTTTTCGTGTGGCATTGAACAGGTTCATGGCATCGGTGAACAATGTCTCGTTGAATGTCTTGCCATCGTTTTTCGCCTGTGTGGAATAGTAGGTGTTCTTGCCGAGCAGGTAGTCGAGCATGTGCGCGGTCTCGTGGAACAGAGTCTGATATGGGCGGTGAGCGTCGTCGCCGGTGAAGATCTTCTCCAAGTCAAGGAAGATGCCTCCGCGCACTGGGGAGAAGCGCGTGGTACCGCCGAAGCCCTTGTCAAGGATCAGGTAATCCTTTGCGTACTTGGCCCATAGGCGTGCGGTGTCCGGGTGCGGATCATCCCCGCGCATGCGGGGCAAACAAAAGATCATGGGCCATTTTGGTGAAGCGTTCCGGATCATTCCCGCAATTGCAGGACACAGCAAGTATAACGGGGGGAACATCCCTCCAGCAAAAAGTAAGAGCATTGATCCCCCACACGCAAGGCAAACGCAATCTTCAGTGACGCACCGGCTTTTAAGGTCGAATCATCCCCGCACATACGGGGCAAATGCGGTGAGTATGGCCTGCTTCGCCCACTTCGACGGATCGCATACGATATTTCACTGGTTCTCAACAATGTGTTTTCCCAATTGCGAATGCGTTCAGGAAATCCTGCGCCTGCGCGCGCAGCGGAATTGTGAAACGTGAATCACGAATCATGGTGACACGTTCGCGAAGCTTATCCACATCAATGTCACCTGCCTCCACTAACGAACCGACATACAGCCGGTCCTTTTCCTCAAGGCGGGTGAGTTTCGCCGCACACAAATCATAGGGATCCAGACAATAAATCTCCGTACGCGTCTGCTGTCCGGGAACCTCCAACCGCACCAGTCTGTCTTCCCATCTCATCGGCAGTATGGCAGTACCAGTTTCGACACCCTGCGCATAAACCTTGAACGAATCACGGAAGCGGGTTTCCTCCCCTAGATATCCTTCAATCAAGTCTGCGAGATCCTGACCGGGCATGTCGAATGCGTATTCGTCCTCGGCCGTGGGCATGAAGGCGACATCCACTTCCACCGAACGGGTCGTGTATGCCGGCAGGTATTCGTCGTCCCAGGATCCAAGGATGGACTGAGAACCGATTATGAGGATTCTCGCGGGCTTCGCATTGACATCTATCCCGCGTATCGCGCGTTGGTTCTCTACTATTTCAGCCGATGCACGCAGCAGATGATAGAACTGCTCTCTGTTCATCACGCGACTCCTTGATGATTCGCCAGTTCTCCTCTTCGCCAAGCATGCCAGACAGAGGATTGTTCTGTCTCATATTGATGCCGTACGGCGTGGTGTCTAATGCAACGGTTCGCAAACCGGACGGGTCAGGATCATGCAATGCGTCCTCCCAATCGTCGATTAGCCGCTGAAAGTAATCGCCGTTGACCATGGAACGGACCTCTGGCAGTTGCGCCAACCCCCACCGGCGGATCTGATCAATAGGATACTGGGAAAACAACCGGTTCATGCGCAGCCACTGCCGGTATTCCTCAATGCTGCGGAAATCTCTGATATCCGTCACGAGATTCCTCCTTCCAGCTCGTTCCGCTCTTGCATCATTTTATACTGCTTATACTGCGATTTTACCGTAACAAACACTATACAAACCTTGTATCTGTTCCAAAAACTGACACGTGAGTACGTGGAACGGTTCCACAAGCCTTACTTCCATTTTGGGGAGTCGTATCCCCAGAGTCTGACCGAATGCATCAAAGACATCCAGCACTGGCTCGATATCGACAAGCCGAAACCATAGGGCGAAGTTCCAGATGATGCGCTCATCTGAATACCCACAGGATAACGTGATGAAAGAACTGTCATGAGTGAACGCGGCCGTAGAACTTCCTACAATGGTGACTTTGCCCGGTATCTCCCTGAAGAAATGCGCGACCGCAACGTTGAAAAATGAATCTTGCTGAAGCGCTGATAGTGTATTGGGGCATGTTCCACGGTCCGTTCTTCAACATAGAGGATCATCCCCGCGCATGCGGGGCAAACTTCTTGTCGGCGGCGATGGCCTCCGGCGTGATCGGATCATCCCCGCGCATGCGGGGCAAACTTGTTCGTGGTCGCCTCGACCCGCTGCCGTTTCGGATCATCCCCGCGCATGCGGGGCAAACATGCTTTTTCTCGGGTGATTTCGAGTGGCGTGCTGCCGTTGAGGATGTCGGTGATCTGTTCGAGGCTGTGGGCGATGCGGTCGAGGGCCTGTTCACTGGTCATGATCGGCTGGTTTCGGGTCGTGGTCGGTGTATGGCTCGTGTTCCGTGTTGTCCGGCTGTGGTTCTGTCCGTTCGTCGTTGGGTGTGTCGAACAGGTATTCAGGGATCAGTAGTGGTTCCGGTTTTTCGCCGGGTTCGCACGTCGGCAGGGCGGCGATTTCTTTGTCGACTGGCGGGTAGTATTCCCTGCATTTCATTGGTGGATCTATTGGCGTGCGCATTGTTATGTTCGTTTCTTTATGATGCTTTTCGCGTGTTTCTTGGCTGCCCTGTTGTTGAGTTGTAAGACTCGTTGTAGGGCCTTTCTCTGTTGTTCAAGACATAGTTTATGGCACGGCTCATTGGTTTGGCGTTTTTGCCGTTCGCTCGCACGTCGGCGAGTGCGGATCATCCCCGCGCATGCGGGGCAAACTTGGCTTATGAGATGATAGAACTGCATAACGCCGGATCATCCCCGCGCATGCGGGGCAAACTTTCCCGCCGGCGGATCCGGCGTAGTGAGAAACACTGAAAACGGTAGAATAGAAGTAGGGCTTTCCAAGAGGAAGAAATGGAAGACAGGGGGCGAACGCCATGGATGATGTGAACAGACAAGTGGTTGAGATCGCCAAGCAATGCATTAACGTAATCAAACATGTGTCTTCTGACGAAGCGGATTACATGGAGTCGTTCCTCGACGTCGGTGAGCCTGATCTCGCGATTGTGCGGGCTTTGGATACGGCCTGCGCCAACCCTGAGATACTCAAACAAATCCCAGAATCAGTAAAAGAACTGACCAAGGATCCGGATTATCCGGAGATTCAACGCTTCGCGGACCTCTTTGAATGAACCGGGTCCACTCGAAACAGCGGATTATCCCCGCGCATGCGGGGCAAACCGAGCCCCGATACGGCCCCGCCGATATTGCCGCGGATCATCCCCGCGCATGCGGGGCAAACCTGTCCGGGGATCTGGCCGACCTCCGCGGAGCCGGATCATCCCCGCGCATGCGGGGCAAACCGCTCGCCTGTCAGGCTGTTGCGCACGGTGACCGGATCATCCCCGCGCATGCGGGGCAAACAGTCACCGTAGCCGCTGTGCAGTGGGTCAAGTCGGATCATCCCCGCGCATGCGGGGCAAACGTCGGCGATCGCATCCTGTGCCGCTTTGAGCGCGGATCATCCCCGCGCATGCGGGGCAAACTTTTGCATGGTGATGCCGGTGACGAAGCCCTCCGGATCATCCCCGCGCATGCGGGGCAAACAGCGTAACCGCTGCGCAAAAAAACTTCTTGTTCGGATCATCCCCGCGCATGCGGGGCAAACGGTGATTTTCAGGGTTTCCCGTTCCTCCATTTCGGATCATCCCCGCGCATGCGGGGCAAACAGTCTGATTCTATTAGCAAAACACTCTCCAACAATGCCCGAAAAATTCGATTTGCACAGTCGGCCACACTTCGCTAACGTCATCATGATTCCGAACTTCTTCACTGCGGTAATACCCGACTCTCAGTTTAGCATCGGGTCAACAATCATTCCTACACATGCGGGGCAAACCTTGAGCAGATCGATAATCGCAAGACTGCAGTCGGACCCTCCTGCACCCGCAGCCACAAAGGAAGGTCCTTCGTCCGCGAACGCTAGAATAAGGGTTCGATTGATTCGTTGACTTTACGCAGACATGCCATGAGTCGGTCGAAGTCTTGCGAGGCCAGTGTTTCACGTAATGTTTCAGCCCGTGTCAGCACATGAGCGGCCATTGTACGAGCAAGAACAACCACCCGTTCCTCATCAAGCATATGCCTACGTGCCAGCTCAGCCCATTGGGAGGGTGTCACCTGTTCGGCAAACGGAGCATCCTCATCTATCGGCATCGCGTACTCCCACACAAACTCAGGCCAGAATCTGGTGGCGACAGCATCGTACACCGGAGATAATCGCACACCATCGGCGCCCAGCATCAATGAATAGTTCTTCGCATGCGCATCGCTGTTCGCGGTCGAAACATTAAACGCATACCGCTCAAGCCATACATATGCCAACTCATCGCTTGCATCCACACGGTGCAACAAATCAAGCACGTCATCGACGCTCACATCGTATTTCATCCGTCCTGGCAGTCCCATGGCCTGCAGCAGATCCTCTTGGCGCAAACGCACAATACGGCCATCCCTGACAGCACGGTCGAAACGTTCCACGATGTACGCATCATGTTCCTGTACGGACAACACACCATGCTGCGGTACTGGAAGACCGCACAACAGCGCTAAATCCATGACAGCGAGCTCGATGTCGCGCAGACCATGCAAATCCCTTGGCTGCGGTTTGACGATATGCGTCGACGGTACAGCGGCATTCGGCCAATACCACTCATCCTGAATACGAGTCAGCGAGAACTTGCCCTGCGCGCCGGCCAGAGAAAAACGCTCGTGCACGCCTTCCTCATTCCACCATGAATGCGGACGCCTCTCAATCAAGGCAATCTGATCGGCCAGCATATTCTCGTCAACCGGCTCGATCATTCTCGTAATGTTTTCCGCATCATCAGAACGAGTAAACACAAGACCACCGGTGGAGTCCACGCCATCAAGCAGGTCGAACACGTCAGTCGATGCCGCGCCCAGACGAAACATCATGGCATGGCGGGCAGTCTCCTCGTCGGGGAGGAGATTGTCAAGGAACGCTTCTGGCGCACGCACAGTCCAATCCCCATCCAGAGGCAAACTCACGCTAATTGGCGTATCGGCATCGGAATCGTACCGAAACTCCACCAGATTGTCATCGTCACGGATGAACATACCCACATGGCATCGATCGCCCACCCACACATGCAACACATCGCTCATAGCGACATCGTCACCATCTCAACCGGATACGCATGCACATGAATTCCCAACATCGCGAACACACGCCGGGTATCTTGCAAACTCGCTAAACCCCTGTCATACAACGAACGCACAGCATGCACATCGACATGCGCATCCGCTGCCACCCGCTCCATGCTCAAGTGGCGGCCATCAATCAACTCACGCACACGGCGTGCAACCGCTGACGGAGTCGGCAGATAATCCACATGTATCTTTGGCCTACGAGGCGCATCGTCATACACCGTCACATCATCGTATTGGCTCAAGTCCAGTGTTGTATGCATCTCCGCCTCCTCACATTTTCAGCCTTGCAATCATCTACTGCGATTTTACTGTAACAAACACTATACAAACCTTGTACATACTCCGTTGTCTAGATGAAAGTGTGTCATCTTTGTCAGGCTTGTAGGTTTGGCAGTTCGTCAGGTGTGCGGTCTCCGAGCATGCGCATGGGCCTGTTGTCGGTCTCGTAGACAATCTCCTACACCTCCCGTACCACGCCCATCGCGATTATGTGGCGTTTGAGCAGATAGCGGCGGATCATGCCGTCGCGATTCTCGTTACTCGCCCGCTGCCAGCTGGAGTACGAGTCCGAAGATCCTGGCCATACCCAGTTCGTCGCGCAGCCGCGTATGGCGTGGATTCATTGGTAGATTGTCTCTGGGCACACGTGCATGAGCCGGTCATCCGGCCACAGGACGCGCAGCCCGCCGGGCCAGCAGCGAGCAAACCCAGCCGCGACCACCTACGCCCACAGACACCCATACCCGACAAGCGATACAGCTTGCGCGGCTTCGCACTGCGCCGTCCGGCCTTGCACTGCGCGGGACCGGCGATACAATGACGGCGCCCACGGGCCGCCTTGAGGTGTTTTGGTCGGTACGACCCACTCATTGGACGGCAACCACATGTCGTGGTTGATCTGCCTGCTGATGGCGGATGCGCTGCGCCTGAGCATCGTGCCGACCGCCCGTATGCCGGTACCGTTGCCAATCTCAATCTGGACGACCTGCCGTTCTTCTTCCGACAGGTGTGAATACACCGCTCCCATAGGTGCAATAGTCCTTCGGCTTGGTTTTCTGGACAATTACCAACCCAACAGATGCTACACTTTCATTTAGATAACGGATATGGGAATTGACTCTCTCTTTGATAGACTTTGATAGACTAACCTTGATATATGAGATAAGTAGACCCATGCTGGAAATTAGCTTCCTACCTTCTTGATAGACTTGAACACTCAGGAAATTCGGCATATAGGAACTAAAGTTATTGATTTAGAGTCTGGTTTGCCTTTTCGCCAGTAGGCGTGTCGTCCCGTTGCAGATGCGCACGGGTATCTGCTTGTGTGGTTTCGTGTGCAATGTGTGTCATGAGGACACGTTCGAAGCAAGCGAAGAAATGCCCGGTCTGCCAGTCGCCGATGCGCAAGAACGGGCACGACCGCATGGGCCGGCAGCGTTGGCAGTGCGATGGGTGCAGGCTGACCGCCGGCACCAGGAACAACACCAAACGGCGCCGCACCCAGCTGGCGCAGTTCCTGGACTGGCTGCTCGAGGCCGCGCCCCAACGCAAACGCACGGAGAGCGCGCGCAACTTCCGCAAACGCGTGGACTGGTGCTGGCGGCTCGCCCCGCGCATCGAACCCGACGGCGTGGTGCATCGCACGGTCATGGCCGACGGCACCTACATGAACGGCTGGTGCCTGCTGACGGCGGTCGACGGCGAGGACGGCGAGGTGCTCGCCTGGCAGTGGTGCGCCCGGGAGAGCGCGGCCGCCTACCAGGCCCTGTTCGAACAGATCGCACCTCCCGACGTGCTCGTATGCGACGGCATGAAAGGCATCCTCAAAGCCTGCGCGCAAATCTGGCCGGGCACGCGCATCCAACGCTGCCTGGTCCACGTGCAACGCGACACAAGGGCCGATCTGACCTCCAGACCCAGACTGCAGGCGGGCAAGGATCTCAAACGCCTCGCCGACACGCTCATCCGCATCCACGACGCCGACACGGCCGCCAGGTGGGGCCAGGCGCCCGACGCGTGGCACGAACGCTGGAAAGGCATGCTGGCCGAACGCACGTATGCCAAGGACCATCCCGACGATCCCAGGGCCGCCACGAGCAGAAGCGGATGGTGGTGGACCCACCTGCCATTGCGCCGCGCCTATTTCAGGCTTGAACGCCTCTTCAAAGACGGCACGCTCTTTTGTTTCCTCGACCCCACACTGACCGCGCAGGGCCCCGTGCCACGCGACAGCAACCGCCTCGAGTGTATTTTGTCAAATTGGCGTTTTGGTTTTTGTCATTAGCTTTTTTCGGTTTTGTGCATGGGGCGTGCCGGCGGGTGGTTATTTGTTGTTGAACATGAGGGCTTGGCTCAGACGGCGGCTTGGCCCGTGGAATTCGATGAGGCGTCCGTGGTGGACGATGCGGTCGATGATGGCGGCGGCGAGTTTGTCGTCTGCGAAGATGGTGCCCCATTTGCCGAATTCGATGTTGGTGGTGAAGATGATGCTGCGGCGTTCGTATGCTCCGGCGATGATCTGGTAGAGCAGGCGTGCTCCGTCGATGTCGAAGGGCACGTAGCCGAATTCGTCGAGGATGATCAGGTCGGCGCGGCCTAGGTCCTTGAGGATCTGGTCGAGGTTGCCGGCGCGTTTGGCCTTGCCCAGTTGCAGGACGAGTTCGGCGGTCTGGCAGAAACGCACGGTGCGTCCCTGTTCGACGGCCTTGATGCCCAGGGCGGTGGCCAGGTGGGTCTTGCCGCGTCCGGTCTTGCCGTAGAAGACGAGGTCCTGTGCGTGGTCGAGGAACTCGAGGCTGGTGAGCTGGTCGGTGTCGTAGCCGTCGGGCATCTTGACGTGCGTGTAGTCGTAGCCGTCCAGGCTTTTGATGACGGGGAATTTGGCGCGGCGCAGCAGGCGTTGGCGTTTGCCTTGTTCGCGGTGCTCGATCTCGCGGGCGAGCATGGTGTTGACGGCGTCGATCTGGCGGGGCGTGGCCCATGCGAGCAGGTCGTCGATGGTGTCGTTGGAGATGAACAGGGCGCGCGCGTTGTCGCGCAGGCGGGTGGCGGTGTCGTTGTTCTTCATGGTGTGGTCCTTGTGGGGGTCAGTGGTGCAGGTCGCTGAAGGCGATGTCGTATTCGCTCAGGTCGACGGGTTCGTCGTAGACGATGGGTTCGTTGCCGGCACGCAGGCGCGCGGCCTGCAGTTCGACGCTGGCGGCGTCGAGGGTGCCGGTGGCCGAGAGCACGTCGCTCATCGCGTCGATGGCGGTCCGCCATCCGGTGTCGCGGCTGACGGCGAGCATGGTGCGCAGGTGGCCCTGCAGCTCGATGCGTCCTTGCTGGTCGAGCCACGAGCGCAGCGGGTCGGGCAGGGCGTCGCGCACCTTGCTGTTGGGCCACGCGTTGGCCCTGAACACGAGCGCCTCGAGCTGGTTGACCGGGTCGTCGCTGCTGGTGGGCGCGTCCCCGTACGCGCGTTCGTGCATGCCGATGGGCTTGCCGGTCGTGTCGAGGATCTCGACGCTGTCGGCGCGAAGGCCGACGATCAGCTCGCGTCCGGCGTGCTCGATGCCGGTGAAGTATCGGTGGCGTCCCTCGAGGGTGACGGCCCCGTATTTGTCGGCCTTCATGCGCTTGTAGGCCACCGGGTCGAATCCGGCGGCCGGCAATGGCAGCAGCATGGCCCTGTCGTGCTCGAACAGGCGCGACTCCCTCTCGCCCCTGCGGTAATGGGGCTTGTCGGCCATGGCCATGCAGCGTTCGAACAGGTCGGCGTTGAACGACTCGTAACCATACGCCTTGGGCACCGGCACGAACAGGGCGCGCCTGATCGCGCCGACCTTGGCCTCCACATTGCCCTTCTCATGGCCCGAATACGGGTTGCATAGCGTGGAGTCGAACCCGTAATGCGCGCGGAAGGCGGCGAACAGTTCCGTGTAGCGCACCCCGCCGTCCTTGCGCTTGTGCCCCACGCCGGCCGCGTTGTCGAACACGATGCGGCGCGGCACGCCCCCCCAGACGCTCGAACAGGCCACGAAGCGCCGCGCACGTGCACTCCGCGTTCGCCCGGGGTCAGGCAGGCGACCGCCGTGTTCGAATACGGGAACGAGAGCACGAAGAAGCGCATGCGCGTGCGCACCCCACGCCACCAGACATCGGTCTGGCCGAAATCGGCCTGCGCCTCCGCCTCATGCCATGAAAGGTCCAGAAACCCGCTCTCCCTTTCCAAGCGAAACTGCCGCTTGAGCTCGCCGACCTTGCGGTTCACCGTCGACAGGGACACGTCCGCACCATGCTCGTGCACCAGACGCTCATGGATGCGCGTGGCCGTGTGACGCTGCTTCGACCACGACTCGCGGTCCTCGGCCAGCCACTGCTCGATCAACGGCACCCACGGGTCGATCTTCGACGGCCTGGCCCGCTTGACCGGCGGCTTGGGCGACAGGTCACGCACCTTCAAGTACTTGCGCACGGTCGGCTCGCTCACGTTCAGCTCGCGGGCTATCGCCGCGACCGAGCAGCCTTCCTTTCGCATCGAACGGATAGAGTGGACTACGGACATGCTGATCATTGCCTTTCCGGGCCTTTCAACTGGAAGAATTAGAGCACTTCCCAGTCAACCAGACCCAACGGTGATGGTCGGCATGCTCCCATGCGCAAACCCGAAAAAACTACCTGACCAAAACCTCAATCCCCAATTGAACACAAACACTCGAGGGAGGGCTCAACGCCGCGCTCAAGTGCATGCTCGTCAACCACCGCGGCCTGCCCGAGGCGCACATGCGCCGCGCCTGCGAATGGCACTGCACCATGCACAGCGCCAAACCCGACCCCGCCCGCATCCTCAAGCAACACGACCGGCAGGGCAAACCACGTACAGACCAAGACAACGAGCCCGACATGACCCAGCCAACACTCGGAACCGGCACCGACTGGAACGAATTCCACGCCAGCACACGCTACCCAAACGCAACCGAATGAAAGTCTAAATCAATAACTTTAGTTCCTATATGCCGGAAATTCGTGATTCTTCACGCTGGAAATTAGCTTCCTACCTTCTTGATAGACTTGTAGGTCTCGATGACGAGTGGTGTCTGGCGCTGGAAATTAGCTTCCTACCTTCTTGATAGACTTGAAGAACGTGACAAGAGCGTTCCACACCGGCTGGAAATTAGCTTCCTACCTTCTTGATAGACTTGCGCATGTCCCGGTCTGTGCGGCCCATGCGCTGGAAATTAGCTTCCTACCTTCTTGATAGACTTGTCTCAGCCGACGTAGCGAACGACAGCTCGCTGGAAATTAGCTTCCTACCTTCTTGATAGACTTGTCGAAACCATCGACGGCTGGTGGCGGTGGCTGGAAATTAGCTTCCTACCTTCTTGATAGACTTGGCCTCGGTCTTGGTGACGCCGGGGATCTGCTGGAAATTAGCTTCCTACCTTCTTGATAGACTTGTGAACAATTCGCATGGGTCATCACCATCGCTGGAAATTAGCTTCCTACCTTCTTGATAGACTTGAGCACAAGAAGTGAACAGTGGTTTGCGGGCTGGAAATTAGCTTCCTACCTTCTTGATAGACTTGGGCCTGCCTTGAATACCGTACTCCTTCAGCTGGAAATTAGCTTCCTACCTTCTTGATAGACTTGTGAACAATTCGCATGGGTCATCACCATCGCTGGAAATTAGCTTCCTACCTTCTTGATAGACTTGCGCCGGAAGCATCATCGTATGGATCGGTGCTGGAAATTAGCTTCCTACCTTCTTGATAGACTTGTGAAGGTGGAACGCCCCGTGTTCCTGCAGCTGGAAATTAGCTTCCTACCTTCTTGATAGACTTGATTTCGCGGACGAGGTCACCGGGTCGATAGCTGGAAATTAGCTTCCTACCTTCTTGATAGACTTGACAATCCGTGTCCACCGTCACCTGCGTCGCTGGAAATTAGCTTCCTACCTTCTTGATAGACTTGAAACCACATCGCTAACCCGAATCTGATGCTGGAAATTAGCTTCCTACCTTCTTGATAGACTTGGCTCGGGCCCATACGCTTGATTCCGCCAGCTGGAAATTAGCTTCCTACCTTCTTGATAGACTTGTCGAGTTTGATGCACAGGTCGAGCGCGTGCTGGAAATTAGCTTCCTACCTTCTTGATAGACTTGTCGATGGCGTCCATGTCCACACCGTTCGGCTGGAAATTAGCTTCCTACCTTCTTGATAGACTTGCTGCATCAGTTGCAGCGGCAGTATGAATGCTGGAAATTAGCTTCCTACCTTCTTGATAGACTTGTTCCCCCGACCATCTGACCGACGTCGCGGCTGGAAATTAGCTTCCTACCTTCTTGATAGACTTGCTATGCCCTCTTCGCTGGAAATTAGCTTCCTACCTTCTTGATAGACTTGCGCATGCGCGACCAACTCCACTACGCCGGCTGGAAATTAGCTTCCTACCTTCTTGATAGACTTGCTAGGGAGATACTAGGGAACCCCACGCGCTGGAAATTAGCTTCCTACCTTCTTGATAGACTTGCGCCCACGCTACCGACTACCGGCGCGTCGCTGGAAATTAGCTTCCTACCTTCTTGATAGACTTGAAATCGTCGGCCCCGTAGCGCTGTAGATGCTGGAAATTAGCTTCCTACCTTCTTGATAGACTTGGTGCCGACGGGTTTGAGGCGATGACGGTGCTGGAAATTAGCTTCCTACCTTCTTGATAGACTTGCACCCGGCCTACTATCCGCGTGCCCTCTGCTGGAAATTAGCTTCCTACCTTCTTGATAGACTTGAGCGGAGCGCCCACTCGTCGATCTGCGTGCTGGAAATTAGCTTCCTACCTTCTTGATAGACTTGAGCCGTTCTCGGACTTGAAGCCGACGAAGCTGGAAATTAGCTTCCTACCTTCTTGATAGACTTGGCCATCACCAGCGCCATGCCGGACATGCGCTGGAAATTAGCTTCCTACCTTCTTGATAGACTTGTCTTGCTGGAATCATATGTGGTTCCGTCGCTGGAAATTAGCTTCCTACCTTCTTGATAGACTTGACCATGTCCACCGCATCCGAACCAATGGCTGGAAATTAGCTTCCTACCTTCTTGATAGACTTGGGTTCGCCGCACGTGGGCAGGATCGTGAGCTGGAAATTAGCTTCCTACCTTCTTGATAGACTTGGAGGCGGTCAGTTCCCGCCATGGTGTGCGCTGGAAATTAGCTTCCTACCTTCTTGATAGACTTGGACAACGATGCCATCCGCCGCCTGCGCAGCTGGAAATTAGCTTCCTACCTTCTTGATAGACTTGAATTGGCGCCACAGTTCCTGCTCGCGCTGCTGGAAATTAGCTTCCTACCTTCTTGATAGACTTGATCTTGCCCTTGGCCTTGAGTGTATCGAGCTGGAAATTAGCTTCCTACCTTCTTGATAGACTTGGGAAGTCTACGGTGATCCTGGCGCCAATGCTGGAAATTAGCTTCCTACCTTCTTGATAGACTTGCCGGCATGATGGTGATTCTCATTGGCGTGCTGGAAATTAGCTTCCTACCTTCTTGATAGACTTGCACCCACACCCATCAACCTCACCGCAGCGCTGGAAATTAGCTTCCTACCTTCTTGATAGACTTGCCGACCGGCCCGATTTGCGCGACGCGATGCTGGAAATTAGCTTCCTACCTTCTTGATAGACTTGCAGACGCACACGGGCCACTACGATCAATGCTGGAAATTAGCTTCCTACCTTCTTGATAGACTTGGTTCGTCGGCGAGCATCTCGTCGAGTGTGCTGGAAATTAGCTTCCTACCTTCTTGATAGACTTGCCAGAAGTTCGTGACACCAGTCACGCTCGCTGGAAATTAGCTTCCTACCTTCTTGATAGACTTGATAGCCTGCCAAGAAGGTAGGTTTTCCAACGATTTTCACCAAAAAGATGTTCAAAAAACAGTGCAGACATCTGGTGCCTCCACATTGTTTTGAGGAACCTCGTTGACAAAACGCAGAGATTGCGCCCATTGATGGTCGCTAATATGCACCACCCGTACTTTCCCCCCGGACGGTAAATGCTGCTTAATCATTTTCACCGTGGATCGGTTTCCCGATTGGGTTGGTGAGTATCTCGCATACACGGAGAACTGTACCATCATATAACCCATGTCAAGCAGCATATTCCTGAACGCTGTTGCCTCGCGTCGTTCATTCTTGGTCTGTACAGGCAAATCGAACATCACCAAACACCACATCCCCCCACTCTCCTCATCCTTTTTCATCATATCCTCCAAAAATCGGAGTTGCCAATACCCTCTCCTTCGACTCACAATATAAGCCAAATTGCTGTGCAAACTCGTCAATGGAACTGGGAATTGTCAGCCCTCCATTGAACTGAGAGTGCACTGCCTGCACCAATGCTGTTTTTTCGTCTTTCCCTAGGGAAGATCCTTGAATATCCAGTTGCGCAACCCGGCAATCAATGGCAGGACGATATGGTTCTATCAAATCGTCAGCCAAACAGAAATAATTGGATCGGTTGTGGTGTCCAACTCCAAAAACTGGCGACAAACCGGCTGAACATATTGATTTGATAACGAAACCGCGAAGAACGGCATAGGCGTAATCCAGTTGTGAATTACGCCCCTCTCCTGCTCCTGGAACGCGACGAAAACCCTCTCCACCAAAAAGGTACTGCCAATACTTTCTCGCCGCCTGTCCTTCAATATTGGTCAAATCACCGGAACGAACCGCTTTCGCAAGCTCACGAAGCTCATTCCCTCCTGATTTTTCACATACATCAAGGCAATGCGCCTGACCACGCACTTTAGCTTTGATAATCTGCATCCACGCATTTTTCTGCCGTGGTACGCTCATTGAGACCTGCGCACGCTGTCTGCGAGTAACAAACGTTGGAGAATCACTCCAACTATGCAAGGCTCCCACTGGAATCCCACGCCAGTCGCAGAGCATGACACTAATACCATGCTTTGCAAGTTCGAATAACAACGCAGTAGAGCATGTAGCCTTTTGTCCCAGCAATATCACGGCAATCTGAGCCAACGGGATCTCCACTGGATCCTCGCCTTCACGGCATACGCGCAAGCGTCCGCGAACATATCGCAGCTTACCTCGTAATTGTGTGCAATCCATGACTCGCCAAGCGCTTTGCATATTTCCACCCGCTTAATCGAAGGACCAACAAACTGGCATATGGTTGTAGGAAACATATCGTTTCTCACCAAGAGTATTCCGACGAACCACCGTTGCTTTGTAGGGAAGAATCTTCCCGATGGTCAAACGCCAACTTCTGGAAAATAGAGTATTCACATTAGCGAGGACTTTAGAGTCGACATCCAATCGTTCTAGGACTTTCGACAATCCTTCGAGTGCCAATACACTCGGTCGCAGATTGATTCTCGTCGCAGACTCGAAGCCCGTCACCACCCATCGACCAAGAATAGTGCTGTCAACATGCAGATCCTGTTCAAAAAGATTGAGGAAGGAAACCAGCTGATCGCTCACATCGTCGGGAAAATCCAGCTCAATCTCATCACCTACAACAAGATAACCCTTATACTCAGCACGCTCGTCGCGAATAGCATCGACTACATTGTGATCTGCATACCGCATCGAAATAGACTGCTCAGGAAGGGCACATGTGAATAAATCCTCATGAGTAGCACGCAGCAAATCGGGTTGGAACACGCGAATCATACCGTACGAATATGTACGCTCGCCTTTCTTGTTCTCCTTATACCACTTATAGATGCGAGCATGATGAATAGCACATCCAATATCAGCGGATCCTCGCTGCACAGCAATCTGCACACTGTTACCAGAAAAAAATGTCACAGTGTCCGATGCCGTGTAATACGTTCCATTCACCGTAATCTCACGATGCATATCTTCAGGAAGACCGTTCTTCGGCGAATATTCCGGCAAACGCGTCAAAGCACAATATAGTGCTGGCGTTGAGGCCTTCGCTATCAATTTGGCATCCATCGCATTACTTAGCGGAACTCTAACTAGCGGGTGAATAGTTGCATCATGAGCCGCAGAATTACCAGATGAATATCTGTACAAATGAGTTACTGGTATACGGTCTGCATCCAATGCTTCGTTGAGCAAATCCAACAGCGCACGCATAGACTCCACCCATTTTCTGTAGGCAGCATATCCTCGGTCATCCAAGGTTGGATATTCTTTCCACGCAACTTCGTCCTTTTCAATGTGGCCTATCGCATTCTGCGCTATATGCAAATTCCTGCGAATCTGCAAAGCTTGCGCAGCTCCTGATGTCATTATTGCGATTACTGCTGCATCAATGGCATGATGCCTACGGTCTAGACGCGTCTTATATTTTGCTCCAGCAAAATGAATTTGCCCATCGATTTGAGAAGCCTTACGCGCTTCGGCAGTGATACTTCCCTGATACACGCTCACTCGTGTCGCAGCTGGCTCATCTGCAGCCAAAGTTCCCGTATATCGTGCCGAGTTGTAATACCAGTCAATGCGTCGATGCAACTCATCAGCCATCCACGCGACTGATTCGATGGACCGATTGTCAATCGGTTCATCCTGTTCAGTCTCCCGCAATCGTGCGATTACGGAATTCATGAAATTTCTCGCCTCTCGGCTGCTCATTGCCAACGAATCGATATTGAACATCTTGACTCTAGCAAGGGCATCTTCTAAGGAAACACCTCGCTGCCGTGCTGCATCCGTCTGTGCCCATACGGCAAACGGCATATTGGATTTAGACCGATTACACTCCTCACATACGGCAGCAAAATTATTTCTGGTATTTGTGGAACCAACACCCTTGCGGGGGACAATATGGTCCATCTCGCATGTCTTGAAACTAATGGTGCGACCACAATACAGGCATTCGCCATTCTGCCGGGTAATGCACTCGATGCGCCGAAGATCGTAATCGCGAACGGTATCCAGCCCAAACTCCTTTTTCAGATCCTCTGCTTGTTGAGCTCGGTATGCGTTTCGCTTCGCGAGGTAGGACTCATAATCACGCTTGTCTTGACGCGCAGTGGGAATAGACGAGAACCCATTGCGCACATGCTCAATCTGAACTGATTCCGGGTTCCCCCATCGACTTTGCGCAGCAATCAGGAATCGATGGACGATTTTCAGCACCCTATCCACCGCAGCATTACCTAGGGGTGCATGGATTGGCAGTTGCGGGGGCCGCCAATTATCATCCACACCGAACAACGCTTTACGAGCCGCATGCAAATCGTCATCAGTATCCAGCATTCGTCTTGTCAGTTTATTCAGCGTCTTCACTGAATATGCCGCACGACCACTCGGCAAATCAATGGAATCTAACTTGGTCAGTGCATCATCATCAAGACGTTCAATGAACTCAATGGCTTCTGTAAATACTGGATCTTCTCGTTTGTCGTCAATATCGACCGCATTCGATAGCAGCGAAATCATTGCCTCATGCGTGGAATCATCAGTTTCATTCCACCATTGCTGGAGGAGTTTACGAAGCTTCGAATCTTTCAACCCCATAATCCGCTGCACGGATGTCAATTGCGGAGGTTGGCTTGTCACTCGCTCCTCGCCATCCTGAGTGAGCGAACCAACGCCCTTGAGGCGATTCCTTGGCAATCCCAGTTCCCTGCAAATATCGTTCCACAGCAGATTCTCTCCCGTCTGTTGCGATGCAAGGCGCTGGTACACCCGTTGCTTTTCATCGACCGTAAGCGGTCGCAGTGCATTACCATCCAAAATGCGAAGGTTGGTGATGATATTGGCGATACGATAACGTTGGAAGGCCAAAGAAGCTTTTGATGCCCTTATCTCCATGGGATCGAGGGCATCACGCCCTGCACGGCGTTCAGCAGAGCCACGCGGAGATTTCGCTTCGAATATAGCGAGAATCAACTCACGAGCCACTTCTTCCGAAACATGTTGCTGCTTGAAGATAGTGCGCAATTCATATGCATAGTCCGCCTGCATAAGACGAGTGGAAATAAGCCCTTCTCTGACGCCCAACTTCTTACTGCCAGTCGACGTACGGATGCGGATTGCCGGACCATGGTTTTCAGCGAGCACTGCATAAATGATTTGGGCAGGAGTCGCAGTTTCTGGAATGTATTCCCCACCAAGCTTCGCAATGGCACTATCTCGCAATTGTTGATATTGCTCTGATGATGGCGCGTCCACGCTCAGCAAAGATTCCACACGAATATATGGATTTCTCCACCCCCTATGCCGTGCAACATGCCTACAGGCTATGGAGATTGCACGTCTGCGCTCATCCTCATTTTCAATGTATTCAGACGCCGCCAATGCACGGATCTGCCACGCGCCAAATCCATGGAGCAGCCTTTCATCCACGATGGGGAAACCCAAATCGCTAAGTTTTTTATCCAACCTAGCCAAGCGAGCCTTCCTACGCCTACGCATACGACGCGTACGCCGTGCTATACCAGCCTGTTGCCGGCGGGAGTCCCCACTTTTCTGCGAATTTGGATCCACACCTCCATCATGAATCACGCTCATCGCCTTGAGAATGCGCACAGGCATCCCTGTCTCATCGAGTTCGATGGCCGCTAATCCTACGGAATACAGACCAACATCAACCCCAATAGTGTAACGCCTTTGTTTCATGTTGCCCCCTTTGGAAGTCATCGTCCTCTCAGTGTATAGCATATTCTTCAAATCACCTAATGTAGACCCATACTCCATCAGTAATTCTGTATCTACACACCATGCATCAAAAGTATGGTGGAATACGAAAACGGGGAAGCCGAAGCTTCCCCTGCGGAGCATTTCCGTTAGCATTCAAGATGGCTATCGAGTCCATCCTTACTGGAAATTAGCAAATCCGAGTATACACGATTATCAGTCTGCACACAACTTACCCCTGTCGCACCTCCGGCCACTTCGCGTCGCCCGGCACATCCGCCAGCGCATCCCCTACGCCCAGCACCTCGGCCCAATACTCCATCGGCTGGTCGTAGGGCTTCGCCTCTCCCCCGCGCGCCTGCAGCACGGCCTTTGCGGCGTGCACGTCTTCGCCGGTCAGTCCGCTGAAGTACGATTCGAGGCTGTTGCGGCGCTCCACATCGTAGAACAGGTTGCTCACGATCTGTGTGAGCAATTCCGCGCGCTCGATCGGCAGTGAGTCCCAGTGCCGCATCTCGATGAAGTTCTTCAAACGCACGTCGTTGAAGTGCGTGGAGAGCACGTGGTTGATCTCGTACGCGTTGAGCTCGCGGTCCGGGTATAGGTCGGCCGCGGTCGTGTAGAACGCGGCGAATTCGATGCCGTGCACGGACGCACCTTCCGCTTCCGGCGTGTGGGTCAGGTCGGCGAACATGAGCGGGGTGCTCAGCACGTCCGCCGCGTAATCCTCCCAGCTGAACCGCTCGTCGTACAGGCCCGGCGTCACGTTGGTACGTTGCACGTCGAGGTAGTCCCACATACGCTGGCGGCACAACGGCCACGGGTTCGGCGCGCCTTCGAAATATGGCGTATTGCGAAAGAACCATGCGAGGATCGGGCCGATCGCGGTGCCGAGGCGCATCTTGTCGATCGCGTCGCGTTCGCTTGTATAGTCGATGCTCACCTGCGTGGAGGCGGATGCGCGCATCATGCACGGGCCGAACTGCCCGATGCGCCCCAGGTACTCGTTCATCGCGGCGTAGCGCAGTTTGGGGTTGAGCGGGATGTCCGCGTATGAGCTCTTTGGCTGGTAGCCGTAGTTCACCAGGCGGAAATCGAGCTCGTCGAGGATCGGTGCGGCTTCGCGCATGAACTGCCCGTGCAGTTCGAGCAGATCCTCGGGTTTGCGCAGAATGCCGATCGACGTCTCGATCTGCCCGCCCGGTTCGAGCGAGATGGAGATTCCCTCGCGCGCGAGCCCGACGAGGTGGTCGTCCTGCCAGTATTCCTGCGCGGGGTCGTAGTACGGGCGCAGGCGGCGCAGCAGTTCCTCCACGCCGTTCGGCTCGCCGTAGGTGACCGCCGTGTCGTCGCTGTTGTGCACGGGCAGATGTTCGATCTCCACGCCGAAGCCCCCGGTGCCAGGCGTGGAGCACCCCTCCTCGAAGAATCGTACAAGACTGCGCACGTGGCGCGGATTCGGCTGAACCAGCAGATGCGCGTAGGAAACTCGTGGTGTCGTCATAAGTGCCCATAGTAACGCGCGCGCACGCGGACACGGCGCGTTTGTTCTAAAAAATCCCTATAATGTGCACAATTCACGCGCCGGTTCGGCCGGCTGCGGCGTTCTTCTTCGCCGCGGCGATCATCAGTTTGATGCGGTTGAGCTGGTTCGCCTCGCTCGCGCCGGGGTCGTAGTCGATCGAGACGATGTTCGCCTGCGGGTAGAGCCGACGGATCTTGCCGAACATGCCACGGCCCGTGACATGGTTTGGCAGGCACGCGAACGGCTGTGCACAGATGATGTTGGGGCAGCCCGATTCGATGAGCTCCACGATCTCGCCCGTGAGCAGCCAGCCTTCGCCGGCCTGCACGCCGATCGACGTGACGGTCTGCGCCTTGGCCACGAGCTGGTCCATCGGCAGGTCCTTGTCGAATTTGCCGCCGCTCGCCTCAAGCGCGCGGTTCACCGGGTTCATGTAGGCGTGGATCACGCCTTTGAACGCCGTGTACAGCGCCTTGTTGCGCCCCGTTCCCAGATGGTGCTCGTTCCATTCGTTGATGTACGGGCGCATCGTCATGAAGTCGATGATGCCGGGCACCACGGCCTCACAGTCCTGCGACTCGATCACCTCGACCACGTGGTTGTTGGCGTCGGGCTGGTATTTCACGAGGATCTCGCCCACCACACCGACACGCACCTTGCGCTCGACGTCCTTGAGCGGCAGCGCGTCGAAGGTCTCCACGATCTTCGCCACGAGCTTGGCATACGGCCAGTATGCGTTGCCGTACAGCATCTTCGCGGTCTTCGACATGCCGTGGTTGAGCAGCGTCTCGCGCACGATCACGTTCCACCGCTCGTACAGGCGGTTCGCGGAACCCGGATTCGCCTCGTACGGGCGCACACGGTACAGGCACTTCATGAGCAGGTCGCCGATGACAAGCGACTTCGCCGCACGGTGCAGCAACGGCACTGTGGGCGTGAAGCCGGGATTGTCCACAAAACCTTGCGTGGAGATCGCGATCACGGGGATCTGCGGGTAGCCTGCATCCACGAGCGCCTTGCGGATGAGCGCGAAGTAGTTCGTGGCGCGGCACATGCCGCCGGTCTGCGAGATCGCGAGCGCCGTGGTGTCCGGGTTGTACCGCCCGGATTTGATGGCCTCGACGAGCTGGCCTACGGTCATGATCGCCGGGTAGCAGGCGTCGTTGTTCACGTATTTGAGGCCGGTCTCCACGTCGGTTTTGCTGGCGTGTTCGAGCACGTCGAATTTGTATCCGGAGGCGCGTATGGCCGCTTCGACGAGCCGGAAGTGGATGGGGCTCATCTGCGGGGCGACGATGGTGTAGTCGCGGCGCATGTCCTTGCCGAAGGGCACGCGGTTGGCGTAGGCGCTCATGGTGGCGCTGTGCCGGTTCTGCTGGGCGCCGGCGCCGGCCTGCTGGCCCATGACGGCGTCGAGCAGGATCTGCCGGCCGGGTGTGGGCGCTGCGGTGCCGGTGTGCCGGAAGGCACCGGCTGCGGGCGTAGCGGCGAGCCGGGCGTTGCGTTCGCGTTCCTCGACGGCGGCTTTGAGCGAGCGCAGGCGGATTTTGGCGGCGCCAAGATTGGAGACTTCGTCGATTTTGAGCATGGTGTACACGTCGGCTTTGTCGGCGAGGATCTCGGACACCTGGTCGGTCGTCACGGCGTCGAGGCCGCAGCCGAACGAGTTGAGTTGCACGAGTTCGAGTCCGGGCCACGAGGCCACGAAGTGCGCGGCGCGGTAGAGGCGCGCGTGGTAGGCCCACTGGTTCATGACGCGCAGCGGCATGGTGGTGACCTTGCGGTCTTCGACGTGCCGGAACCCTTCGCTCGTGTGGGCGGCCGGGTCGGTCTCATCTTCGTCGAGGTATGCGGTGAGTGCTGGCACGTCGTTGGGGTCGAGCCAGCTCACGGAGTCTTCGGAGAGCACGACCATGCCGAGCGAGCAGATCGTCTCGGGGATGCCGTGGTTGACTTCGGGGTCCACGTGGTAGGGGCGCCCGGCGAGCACGATGCCGCGGCAGTTGTGCTCCTTCATGTAGGCGAGCGCGCGCACGCCTTCCTGCTGCACATCGTGTTTGAACACGGTGTCTTCGGCGTAGGCGGCGGCGACGGCTGCTTCGGCCTCCTCGCGCGTCACGCCGGCCCATGCGAATTCCTCGACGATGCGGTCGACCATGAGGCTGTGCTTGGAGAGGTTGAAGTAGGGGCGCATGAACCGTATGCCGTCCGCACGCAGTTCGGGCATGTTGGCGCCGATGACCACGGGGTAGTTGGCTACGACCGGGCAGTTGTAGTGGTTGTCAGCTTCGGGCACCAGGTCGTCTTCGAACGAGACGCATGGGTAGAAGATCGTGTGGATGCCTTTGTTGAGGAGCCACTTGATGTGCCCGTGCACAAGTTTCGCCGGGTAGCAGATGTTTTCGGACGCGATGGATTCGATGCCGGTTTCGAACAGTTCGTGGTTGGAGCGTCCGGAGATGACGACTTTGAATCCGAGGCTGGTGAGCAGCGTGAACCAGAACGGGTAGTTCTCGTACATGTTGAGCACGCGGGGTATGCCGATCTCACCGCGCGTGGCCTTCTTGTCGGTCAGGCGGCGGTAGGCGAAGGCGCGCTTGTATTTGAAGTCGTACAGGTTGGGCCGGTCGCTGCGTTTGCGTTTGGCGTCGCCGCCGCGTTCGCACCGGTTGCCGGTCACATAGCGCGACCCGTCGTGGAATGTGGTGATGGTGAGCTTGCAGTGGTTCTGGCACAGTTTGCACACGTCACGTTCGGTCGTCATCGACAGCTCGTCGAGGGCCACGCCGTGCAGGATGCTCGAGATGGTGTGGTCCACGCCGTCGATGCGCGCGACATGTGCGCCGGCGTCGTCGGTGTCGCCGTCCGTGTCGTCGGCGATGTCATCGTAGTGCATGCGCGCGGTGAGTGCGGCGCCGTAGGCGCCCATGAGTCCGGCGATGTTGGGGCGCGTCACCTCGCGTTCGGTGAGCAGTTCGAACGCGCGCAGCACGGCGTCGTTGAGGAACGTGCCGCCCTGCACCACGACCGTGCTGCCGAGCTCGCCCGAATCGCGCAGTTTGATGACCTTGTACAGTGCATTGCGCACGACGGAATAGCACAGGCCGGCGGCGATGTCCTCGATGCTCGCGCCCTCTTTCTGCGCCTGCTTGACGCTCGAGTTCATGAACACCGTGCACCGCGAGCCCAGATCCACGGGGTGTTCGGAGGCGAGCGCCGCCTGCGTGAACTCCTCGATGGTCAGTCCCATCGACCGCGCGAAGGTCTGCAGGAACGACCCGCAGCCCGATGAGCAGGCTTCGTTGACGGCGATCGAATCGATCACACCGTCGTCGACGGCCAGGTATTTCATGTCCTGGCCGCCGATGTCGATGACGGCGGTGACGCCTTGGCTCACCATTTCGGCGCCGCGGTAGTGGGCCATCGTCTCCACCACGCCTTCGTCGAGATGCAGGCCGGTGGCGATGAGCCCTTCGCCGTAGCCGGTGGCGCAGCTGCGCGCGATCCAGGCGCCTTCGGGCAGGTCGTGTTCGATCGTGCGCACGATCTCGATCGCGGCGGTCAGCGGGCTGCCGTCGTTCGTGGCGTATGACGACCAGACGATCTCGCGGTCGTCGTTGACGAGCGTGGCCTTGATCGTGGTCGATCCGGCGTCGATGCCCAAAAAGTGCGGTCCGCGTGCGCCTTCGAGCGTGCCGATGTGCACGTGCTCGCGGTGGTGGCGCGCGTCGAACGCCTCACGTTCGGCACGGTTGGCGAACAGCGGCGGCATCGTGGCGGTGTTCGCCGGCAGTGTGCTCAGGTGTTCGAGTGCGGCGATGATGTCGTCGGCCGAACGCGCCGGATAGTCCTCAGCGTGCTCGATCTGGTCGGATTCGCCCGCGATGAGCGCGGCTCCGTACGCGACGTACAGGTGCGCGTCGGCGGGCGTGACGAATTCGTCGGCCTTGCCGTCGAGCGCGCGGCGGAACGCTTCGCGCAGCTCGCTCATGAAGAACAGCGGTCCGCCGAGGAACACGACCGTGCCGTGAATTGGCCGGCCCGAGGCGAGGCCGGCGATCGTCTGCGTGGCCACGGCGGTGAAGATCGACGCGGCGAGGTCGGGTTTGGCGGCACCGTCGTTGATGAGCGGCTGCAGGTCCGTCTTCGCGAACACGCCACAGCGCGACGCGATCGGGTACAGCGTGGTGTAGTCCTTCGCCATCGCGTTGAGTCCGGCGGCGTCGGTGTCGAGCAACGTGCTCATCTGGTCGATGAACGCGCCGGTGCCGCCGGCGCACGAGCCGTTCATGCGCTGTTCGGGCGTGGGCTTGAGATACGTGATCTTGGCGTCTTCGCCGCCGAGTTCAATGATCACGTCGGCCTGCGGCACGTCCTGGTCGATCGCGCGCGTCTCCGCGATGACCTCCTGCACGAACGGCACATGGATCGCGTCGGCGAGCGCGAGGCCGCCCGATCCGGTGATGGCGAGCGCGATCGGCTCGTCCGCGCGGCCCAGTTCGGCGAGCTTGGCGCGGATGTCGCGCAGCAGCCCCTCCATCGTGGCGCGCACGTTCGCGTGGTGGCGGCGGTAGTCGGCGAACAGCGTCTCGCCGAGCGCGTCGGAATCGTCGAGCACGACAGCCTTCACTGTCGTCGAGCCGATGTCGAGGCCGACGCGCAGCGGGCGCGCGGCGGACCCACGCATGCCGTGGCCGGCCGGCTGTGCGGCTTGGCTGGTGTGCTGCGTGGGTGTTGTGTTGTCGTTCGGCATGCGTTCGGGTGCCGTCTGAACCATCGATACCTCGTTCATCTTCGGGCGTGCTGGTGCGGGCGCGCGCATGGTCGCCTTGTGTTCCGCGCGCGCCGCCCCAACGTCAATAATCCGATTATCTTAGTGCCGAGCGGGTACGTTGTGAAGGGCCGGTTCAGCGTGCGGCTCACTGCATGAACACTCACCTATACTTTCTCTAACCGATACACGCGCGCCATTGCGCCCGGCAGTCCGCCCTTTCGACGATGGCGCGAGAAACGAGGCTGGGATGAGCGGTCGGAACACAGATGGGGATGGGCAGCTGCACCCCACGCAGCGCATCGACATCGCGATGGAGCAGTTCGAGGAGGAGCCGGCCACGCAGGCGCTGCCGGTCGATGCAATCCGTGCGAGCGCGGCGCAGGCGGCGCCGCCGAGCTATGCGGTGGGTGGGGCGCCGGCGCCGCAACCGCCCAAGCACAAAACGTGGCCGATTGTGGTGGCGGTGATCGCGCTCATCGCGCTGATCGGCGCGGTGATCGGCGGCGTGGTGTACAGCCACAAGCATTCCGAGGCGCTCGCCCGTTGCCGTACGGCGGTCAGTGAGTTCAGTGACGCGCGCAAGGCGTTGCTCGCCACAAGCGATGATTCGCCGGCAATCCAGCGGTTCATCCGCAATGTGCTGGGTGTGGACGACATTCTCGACGCGGTGGCGAAGGCCGCGACCGCCGCCGAGGGCACGGTCTCGGACGAGGGGTGTGCCACCAACGCGACGGTCATCCAACTCAATCTGGTCGCAGACACGCTCACCAGCGCCACGGATTCGCTGCGCGAGTCCACGAAGCAGATCGAGCAGAAGGCGAAGGACAAGGTGGATGACGCACTCAGTGGCGAGAGCCTCAAGCAGGGCGCCTCCGATACGCTCGACAAGGCGGGCGAGGCGGCCGGCGACGCCGCCGACAGCGCGAAAAGCGGATTGCAGTCCGCGCTCGACCGCGCCGGCGACGTGCTCGACGACGTGCGTGAGCACTACGACGGCTCGGCCGTCGGGTCATACCTGACCGGCGCGCTGCAGAAGGCGGTCGACGCCGGCCAACGGCTCATCGACGACTCGGGCATCAAGGATTCCAAGGTGTACAAAGCGGCCGAGGTGACGATCAATGAGGCGATCGACGCGGTAAACACGTGGATCGACACGCAAGCGTCCAAAGCGGACTAGCGTGCCGCGCGCGTCAGCTCGCGTCGCCTTCGCCGGCGGCACGCTCATGGCCGTAGATTTCTGGAATGAAGCGCTCTTGGTCGTGCAGCTTGCTCCAGATGACGACCTCGCCGCGCTCAAGGCTTGCGGGAACGTCGATAATCCGCTGGTTTGACGAACCACGGAACTGCAGCAACGAGTCATGCAGCGTCTTGATGTACCGGCCGTCGACGAGGATGTCGATCTCGCGCAGCAGGTCGAGCTTGTCGGGGCTCTCCCCTTCGCGCATGAGCTCCTCCCACGTGTAGCCGGTCCAGCACCAGATGTCTTTCGTGTGGCCGAAGCGTTCGCGGATCTTGCGGGCGAGCGGCAGCAGCACGCCGGTGTTGAGCAGCGGTTCGCCGCCGAGGAACGTGATGCCCTGCACGAAGCCCTGCGCAAGGTCGTCCATGATCTGCGCCTCGAGCTTCTCGTTGTATTCGTGGCCCGCCTGGAAATCCCAGATCGACGAGTTGTAGCAGCCCTCGCAGTGGAACGGGCAGCCCGACACATACAGCGAGCAGCGGATGCCTTCGCCGTCGGTCATGAGGAACCGCTTGTAGTCGGCGATCATGTTGTGGCTCATCGCATTCGTCCACTGCCCCGCGCGCGGGTTGTTCGTCAACGGGCTCGGCACCGATGGGCCCCGGTATTCCTTGGTTTTGACGAAATCGTGGCGTGTGCCTGCCTGTACCATGCGTTCCTGCTCCTCCATGCCCAATCTGCATCCATCATGACACAGGGCGGCACATCCCGCGTTCACCGCGGATGTGCCGCCCTGCCGGTCGCGCTATGCGCGTGCGTTTACTTCGTTTCCTCGAACCATTCGCGCGTCTCGCCGTTGCCGAGCGTGACGCGGCCGGTCTCACCAGCCATGTGCTTGACGCGGTGGGCGATCTCCTCGTGGCGTCCGTGCACCATCGGGCGCTGCACCGGGTTGCCCAAGTAGCCGCACGTGCGCTTTGTCACATTGCACTTGTCCGGGTCGGAATTGCCGCACTCAGGGCACTTGAAGCCCTCTTCGGTCGGCTCGAAGTCTCCTTCGAAGCCGCATTCGAAGCAGTGGTCAATCGGGGTGTTGGTGCCGAGGTAGCCGATGCCGATGTTGTACGCGTAGTCCCACACGGCCTCGAGCGCCTTCGGGTTGGCCTGCAGGCACGGGAACTCGCAGTAGTTGATGAAGCCGCCCGAAGCGTAGTACGGGAAGTCCTTCTCGTAGTCGAGCTTCTCCATCGGCGTGGGCTGCAGCCACACCGGGTAGTGGAACGAGTTCGTGTAGAAGTCGTGGTCGGTCACGCCCTCGACCTCGCCGAACTTGTCGCGGTCCATGCGGTTGAAGCGGTCGGTGAGCGATTCGGCCGGCGTCGAGTACACCGAATAGTGGTAGCCTTCGGCGGCGGACCAGTCCTTGCACAGCTGGTTCATGCGGCGCACGATCTCGAGCGCGAACTCCTTGCCCTGCGGGTCCCAGCCGTGGTCGCGCATCCAGTTCTTGCCGTAGAAGACCGCGGTCGTCTCATACAGACCGATGTAGCCGAGCGAGACGGTGGCGCGCTCGTTGCGGAACAGCTGGTCGACGTTGTCGTTCGCGTCCAGTCGGCCGAACGCGCCGTAACGGAACAGCGTCGGCGCGTTGACCGGCGTGGCCTGCTTGCAGCGCATGATGCGGAACTGCAGCGCCTGGTGCGCGGTCTCCATGCGCTCGTCGAACAGGCGCCAGAAGCGGTTCACGTCGCCGTGCGATTCGAGCGCGATGCGCGGCACGTTGACCGTGACGACGCCCAGATTCATGCGGCCGTCTTCGACATCCTCGCCCGTCTGCGGGTCGATCCATCCCTGCAGGAACGAACGGCAGCCCATCGGGGCCTTGAACGAGCCGGTGATCTTCACGATGTTGTCGTAGAACACCACGTCGGGGTACATGCGCTTCGTCGAGCATTCGAGCGCAAGCTGCTTCAAGTCGTAGTTCGGGTCGCCCTGGTCGGCGTTGACGCCGTGCTTGATCGTGAAGACGAGCTTGGGGAAGATCGCCGTGTGGCGGTCCTTGCCCAGGCCGCGGATGCGGTTGAGCAGGATCGCGCGCTGGATCTCGCGGGCGAACCAGCTCGTGCCCAGGCCGAAGCCGACCGTAACGAACGGCGTCTGGCCGTTCGAGACGCGGTTCGAGTTGATCTGGTATTCCATCGTCTGCATCGCGTCGTAGATGGCCTTGCGCGTCATGATCTTCGCGTAGACCTCACGCAGCTGGTCGAGTTCGGGCAGGTCCTTGTCGAACGCCTCGTCCATCGGCAGCGGCTCGCGGTTCTCGAAGTGCAGCCAGCGCGGCTCCTGCTCCTTGAGGCCGCGCACCATGTCTTCGGCCACGGCGATCGGCGTCGAATCGGGGATCATGGCGCGGGCCATGTCCATGTTCTTCGCATAATCGCGCTTCGCGTAGTCCTCGAGCATCTCGTCGGCGCGGTTGACGGTCTGGCCGCCGTACTGCGCGCCCGCGATGTCCTTGATGATCTGCGTGATCTGCGTGGCGGCGGTGCCGATGGACTTCGGCGAATCCATCATCGCGTTGCCGAGCGCGAACCCGTGGCGCAGCATGTCGCCGAAATCGGGCAGCGAGCAGTTGTTCATCGACGTGAACGGCGAATAGTCGGCGTCGTGGAAATGGATGTCGCCCTTCATGTGCGCGTTCGCCACCGCGTCGGGCAGCATCGAGAACGCGGATGCCTTGGAGACGGCGCCGGCGAGCAGGTCGCGTTGCGTGGCGTAGACGTTCGAGTCCTTGTTCGCGTTTTCGCGCACGAGCGACTCGTCGCGGTTGACGAGGCGCTTGACGGCCTCGTTGATGTCAGTGGCCTTGGCTCGCTCGATGTCTTTGTTGAGGCGGTAGTTGGTGTAGGTGCGCGCCACTTCGTACAGGTGGTCCTCGATGAGCGCGTGCTCCACAAGGTTCTGGATGTCTTCGATCTTGGCGGGACCGTTGTAGCGTTCCTTGATTTCGCCTTCCACCTGGCTGGCCAGGTCGCGGATCATGCGCTCCTCTTCGGGCCCGACTTCTTTGTCGAGGTCCGCGAAGGCGGACTTGACGGCTTCGACGATGTTGACGGGGTCGAAATCCACGATGCGACCATCGCGCTTTTCGACCAACACCGTGGTCGCGTTCCTTGCCTGTGTCCGCGGGGCGTCCATGACCTGAGCTTCCATGCGCTTTCCTGTTCTCTTAAGGGACCGGTGCCACCCGGCCGTGTTGCCGAAGCGCCCGCTGCGGTGGGGCGCCATACTTGCCTGACAGAACTGTACGCCAAAGCCACCCCCCATATCTAGTACAACGCGCCGGCAAATGACCCATATCTTGGGTTTTCGTTGAAATTCCGCCCCAAATGTCATGCGTGTGATACTCATCACGAACCACCTTGTTCGCCGTGCGGAAATCCACGCGAGCCTATGGTATCCCAAGCGCCCGGCCGAGGTGCGCGCCGGTGCGTTCGCTGGCCGGGAAAACCAACCGACACGCCGCATTGCGCGCCTTGACGATGTCCGTTCGCTGATGGAATCTAGTCAGTATGGTTTGGAACAACAACAATGGCTCGGGCGGCGCCGGCTCGCCGCTCGACAGGCCGCGCACGCCCGACGAGCTGCCCAGGTTCGCGCGCGACACGACCCCCGAAAACCCGTGGCCGGTCTCGCTGCTGAGCCAGCATTTCCACGACGCCGTGGAACGCTGGCCCGCCGCATGGATCGAGGGGCAGATCATCGAGATCAACGCGCGGCGCACCGGCACGGTGTACCTGACGTTGCGTGACAGCTTCCAGGAGGTGTCGATCTCCGCGCTCGGCTTCGGCGCGTTCGCACAGAAGGCGCGCGCGTTCCAGCAGGGCGACCGCGTGGTCATGCACGGGCAGGCCGATCTGTGGGTCAAATCGACGCGCCTGAGCTTCCGCGCCGACGACATCCGGCGCATCGGTTCCGGCGGCATCAAGGAGCAGATCGACGAACTGCGCAAGAAGCTCAAGGGCGAAGGCCTGTTCGACGAATCCAACAAAGTGCCGATCCCCGAATTCCCCACGACGATCGGCATCGTGTGCGGCCCCGGAGCCCGCGCGGAGGGCGACATCATCACGAACGTCAACCTGCGCTGGCCCATCGTGCACTTCGCCGTCAAATACGCGCATGTGCAGGGCCCGCAATGCCCCGCCGAAGTGGTGCAGGCCATCCAGGAGCTCGACGCCGACCCGGCGGTGGACGTAATCATCGTGGCGCGCGGCGGCGGCAGTTTCGAAGACCTCATCGGATTCTCCGACGAACGCGTGGTGCGCGCCACCGCCGCCTGCGTGACGCCGATCATCTCGGCGGTCGGGCATGAGGACGACTGGACGCTCATCGACTTGGCGTCCGACATGCGCGCCTCCACCCCCACCGACGCCGCCAAACGCGTGGTGCCCGACGTGCGCGAACAGCAGCAGCTCGTCGCGAGCGCGATCGGCACGATGAGCATGCGCATGCGCGCGATGGTGGACAACGAGTCGCGCCTGATCGAGGGATATGTGAACCGCCCGAGCCTGACCCACCCGCAGACGATGGTCGAATCCCACGAACGCGACATCGCCGACGCCGTGCGCGCGATGCGCATCGGGCTGACGCGCATCGTGGACGATGCGCAGATGCATGTGGAGAAGCTCAAGGCCACGCTGACCGCGTTGAGCCCCCAGTCGACGCTCGACCGCGGCTACGCGGTGCTGCAGAACGCCAGCGGCCATGTGGTCGACGACGCAGGCGATGTGCATGTGGGCGACGAGCTGACAATCACCCTGCGCCACGGCACCGTGGTGGCGCAGGCCCAAGCCACGCACGTCTAAACACGCCGACCCAGAACAATCCCTAACAACCGCAATCCAATCCACATACATCACACATCCCAAGGAGACACCATGGCAGACGACATCGAAATCACGCAGACCGAAGAGACCATCACCGGCGACGAATCCACCAACACCGCGCAGCCCGCACCGCAGGCGGCCACGAGCCTGACCCAGGAGGAACGCGACCTCATCGCCGCCATGCCGTACGAGGAGGCGCGCGACAAGCTCGTGCAGGCCGTGCGCGCACTGGAGAACGGCGGCCTGAGCCTCGACCAGTCGATGCGCCAGTGGGAGATCGGCGAGGCGCTCGCCCAGCGTGCCGAGTCCCTGCTCGCCGACGTGCGCGCGCGCCTCGACGCCGCACAGGCGCAGCAGGCGCAGACCGCGAGCACGGCCGGCACGCAGGAAAACCTGCAGTAATCGGCCGCTAGCGGCGCGTGAAGTCGAGCGTGGCGAGCAGTGCGCGGTGATCCGAGCCACCGATGCGCACCGTGCTGACCTGTCCGACGACCACACCACGTTCGGTGACGATGTGGTCGATGCCCGAGAACGCCGGCAGCCACGGTTTGTCGGCGGGCCAGCTGAATACAAGGCCGTGGCCGCTCGCGCGCGCCGCGTCCTGGAACCGCGAGCCGAGCAGGTCGCGGAACACCGCGTGGTCGTAGGTCGCGTTGAAATCGCCCATGAGCACGTATTGTGTGCCGGTGCGCGCGGTCAGTTGCTGCATCTCGGTGAGTGACTTGCGCCACAGGTCCCACGACTGCGCGGTGGGCGACGTGGTGTGCACACTGACGAACCGCACCGGCAGCGCGCCGTTGTCAAAGCGGAGAGTGCCGGCGGGCATGGCCGAGGCGCTCGACGGGAACTCCGCGTCGGCCGGCTGCCGCAACGGCTGCGCGGACCACAGACCGTTGCCGTACGTACCATCCGACGACGCGCTGACCGCATAGGGCAGGTAATCCCCGATGCCCGCCTGCTCAAGCCGCTGCACGAACTGCGGCGTGGTCTCCTGCAGCGCGAGCACCTCGATATGCTGGTCGCGCACCGCGTCGACGATCGCCTGCGGGTCGGCGGCGCCCTTGTACACATTGCACGTCATCACGCGCGCGAACGCGTCGTCGGTGGCGGGTTTGGCCTGCGCCACCGCGGCGATGGCCTGCGCGCCGAGCGGCTCGCCGTTGCGGTAGAACGGCAGCTGCCAATAGCCCTGCAGCACGATGCACGCCACGGCCACCGCGGCGGTGAACCAACGGTGTGCAATGCACGCGCAGACGAGCGAGACCACCGCGGCGAGCGCGAACCACGGACTCAACGCGATCACATACGGCACATACGGCAGCGCCTGCATGTCTTCTGGCAGCAGACGGGCCGCGCAGCCGAGCAATGCGACGAGTGCGAACAGGGCCCCTACGGAAGCCAGAACAGGGTGCCTACGCGATGCCATATGGTGCCTCCTTGCGGGCGGTTGTGCGAACTTACATCGACAGCATATGGCCGGCTCGCCCGCCTGGGTCCACCGGCCGCATGCCACCCACGGTACCCGCGGCCGCCCGACCGGCGCCATCCTCCCCGCGAATGATTCGCAGCGCGCCGAAAACCACAGCGCTGGCCACAGGCCGTGGCGCTGTGTATAATGGCAGGTTGTTTGCCCTGGTAGCTCAGTGGATAGAGCACCGCTCTCCTAAAGCGGGTGTCGTCGGTTCGAATCCGATCTGGGGCACCATATGCCGTGGCTCTTGGTGCGGCACGGCGTTTTGGCAGTCCTTGAGACCCAACAGACCTAACGGCCGATTACCCATTGCAATTAACACAGTTTGCCCCACATGTCCATTTTGATGGTAGTTAGTACGTAGAGTAGACTTTCCAATGCAGTCCATGCAGTAATTCAGTCAATGTCGACACTGGAGAAGGAGTCGAAATGCTGTCACAAAAAATCAGAACAATGGTTGGGGTTACTCTTGCATGTTGTCTCACCGCCAGTCTTACCATGTCCGCCGCTTACGCAGTGGATGCCGAAACGGTAACAACCACCACGCAGAGTGCACAAGCTCGAAACAACGATTTCTCAATACAGGGTGCTAATATCCTCGGAAACCAACTCACGATGGGTGTATATACTACGGAAAACGTCACTTCGGATTCCGTAACCATCTACAACGGAAATTCCAGTGCCTGGTGGTCGTCATCCGATAATCAAGTTGCCTCCGCATATACAACGGCTACCCGAACAAGCACCATCTCTTTCGGTAGCTACTCACGGACGATGGTACAGATTGAAGGCGCCATTCAAGGCCATGCTGCAGGTGAAGCCGATATCACCCTCCACATTGGCGATTATTCATCCACGGTGCATGTCACCGTCCGGGTCATCCCAGTGGACTCCGTACATATCCGCGAAAATGATCTCTCCATGTATGTCGGGGATTCCACGACGTTGTCCACCTATGTTTCCCCGAGCAACGCAACCAATCAAAACGTCACATTGACGAGTTCCGATCCGTCAGTCGTATCGGTCAACGGTCACGAACTCACCGCACGCAAGCTCGGCACCGCGAAAATCACCGCCACGGCAGGCGGCAAGTCCACTTCGATTACGGTTACGGTAGCCAAACGCCCTGTCGACACCGTCACCATCCAAGGAGATGCGGTAAGCAACGGCATCTTGCGTATGTCAGCGCTCTCTTCTTCGAAACTGAATGCAACTGTCTCCCCTGCCAATGCCACCGACCGTAAGGTGACCTGGAAGTCCTCCGATGACAAGGTCGCATCGGTCGCGGCCGACGGCACCGTCACCGCACACAAGACCGGCGACGCGACGATCACCGCCAGCGCGGGTGGCAAGAACGCGACCGTGAAGGTCGTCGTGCACCCGCAGGTCGAGAAGGTCGCCATCAAGGGCGCGCATGTGCAAAACGGCAAACTCGACATCACCGTGTTCAAGACCGACAAGCTCACCGCCGACGTCCTGCCCGTCGAAGCGCTGGACAAGACCGTGACGTGGAAATCCTCCGATGACAAGAAGCTGAGCGTGTCGAAGGATGGCGTCATCACTGCGCATATGGCCGGAAAGGTCGAAGTCACAGTGACAGCCGCCGGTAAGTCTGATACCGTGACCGTGACCATCGGGTTCAAAGACGTCAACAACGACACCCCCCATCATGAGGACATCCAGTGGATGGCCAACAACGACATCACCACAGGGTACCCGGATGGCAACTACCTGGGCATGGGCAAGGTGTTCCGTCAGGACATGGCCGCATTCCTCAGGCGTGAGGCCCAGCTGCGCAACATCGGCGATTCCCGCATGTGGAAGCCGTCTGCAGAGGATTGGCACCGCTTCACTGACGTGAATGAAAGGACCCCGCACGCCGAGGATATCCTGTGGCTCGCCCATGCAGGCATTGCCGAAGGGTACCGCAATGCCGACGGCACATGGCGTTATGAGGGCATGACCTTCGTCTACCGTCAGGACATGGCCGCGTTCCTCGAACGCATCGCCAAACTCGCCCACAAGGCATCAAGCGTCAAGCCAAAGACCGATTTCACCGATGTGGTGGCAGGGCAAACTCCACACTACCGAGAAATCGAATGGCTTGGCGGGTCGGGCATCGCACAGGGTTACCGCAATCCAAATGGCACATGGCGCTTCGAAGGCATGACGCCCACCTACCGGCAGGACATGGCCGCGTTCATCCAGCGACTGAACGCACTGCTTGAACGTTGACCTCGCGCCTCCCCTGAACAGTCGATGTGACCTGTGCCGTTGGTTGACGGCGCAGGTCACATCGGCTTTTTCGCAACCGTACGCCCGGGAATTTCCAATACTGTACAAGAAAAAACATGCCACTGCACCCACCGATATGAGACTTGCGGGGCCGCACGCGCACACCGGGCGGTACAGTGGGGCGAAACAGCAGTAGCACCGACGAAAGAAGGCCCACAATGACGATGGCCGCCTGTGGTTCCGTGACCGCCGAAACACTTGGATTCGAAGCCTCGCAGGCGATTCCCGCGGCGAAAGGCACCCTGCCGAAGGGCTTGTTCGCGGCGAAACCGACCGCTCCCCTTTCCGCGAAGACCAAACAGCATCTGGTGCACGGCATCGCGTCGATCACGATGCTCGCGCTGCTGCGCCCGGCGAACACCGGTCTTGAGGCGAGCGCCCGCATGCCGGAGGTCCTGGTGCTGGGCCTGCGCCTGGCCGACGGCGTGCAGGAGACGCCGGACGATGTCATCGAGCTCATCGCCTCACAGCGCGCATCCGGCATCCTCTTCGCCGTGGTGCGCACGGCCGAGCATGAGGGCACCACGCGCGAGGAATGCCAGTTCGCCGTGCGCCGCGCGATTCCCGGGCGCGCCGGGCATACGCCCACGTTCCGCGTATTCCACAGCGCATGGGAGCCGGCCGGCGAGATGTTCCTCGATGTCAACGGCGCCACGATGGACGAACTGTGGGCGTCGTTGTGCTCGCAGACGATCCTCGGTTCCATCGACCACGTGGACCTCGACGCGCGCATCGCCCGCGCCGAGCGCATTCGCGCGCTGGAGGCTGCGGTCGCGAAGCTCACCGCCGACCACAAGCGCGCAAAGAACCCCACGCAGCGCAACGAGATCTACGCCAAACTGCACAAGGCGAAGAACGAACTCGCCGCGCTGCAGTAAGCGCGACAAGCCGTCAGAATCCGAAGCGCGTGCGCCCGTACTGGTCGATCCAGCGCAGGATCGCGCCTTCGCGCAACGCCCACGGGCACACTTCGATTTCGTTGATGCCAAGCGCGCGCATGATCTCGACGGCGATGATGCCCGCGCCCACGATCGTCATGGCGCGGTCCTGCGTGATGCCGGGCAGTGCGGCGCGCTGGGCCGGTTCAATCGCCGCGAGGCGCGGAATCCAATCCTCGAGCTGCCCGCGCTCCACGCACAGCGCGTCCTCGCGCCCTGGCTGGTGGATCACCGTGCCGGCTAGGCGTGCGAGCGAACGGATCGCCTTCGACGTGCCGACGGCGTGGCTCGAATAATCCTCGGCGGGCACGGCGTCGACGACCGGCGCAATCATCTTGCGTACTTTCTTGTATGCCGCGTCGAGGTCTTTCACCGACGCCATGCCGCCCGGCAGCAGGTCGCGCGTCACGACGCCGGCGCCGGCGTTCACGGCGGCGGCGATGGTGGGCTCCTCGTCGGAGCCGAGCGCGACTTCGAGCGAGCCGCCGCCGATGTCGATCATCAATAGACGGCCGGCGTCCCAGCCGTACCAGCGGCGTGCGGCGAGGAACGTCAGACGCGCCTCGTCTTCGCCAGAGAGCACAGTGACGCGCTGCCCGATGACTTCTTCGAGCCGGTGCAGCACCTTGTTGCCGTTGGGCGCCTCGTGAATCGCGGAAGTGGCGAGCACAAGCAGTTGCGAGACCTTGGATTGTTCGGCGAGCCGCATGGATTCGTCCACCGCGGTGAGCAATGCGTCCACCGCGCTTTTCTTGATGCTGCCATCCTCTTTGAGATGGTCCATGAGCCGCACCGTGGTCTTCGAGCTCGCTTCCGGCTCGGGACGCGCACCTACGGCCGCATCGACCACAAGCATATGCACGGTGTTCGAACCGATGTCGAGCACGCCCAGACGCGTGGAACGCAGTTTCAGATTCGCCATGATACCTCTTTTCCTTCCTCCATCGACGGGATCACTGCGCCCGCTTGGCACCGAGCGAGCCGACAAATGCGCGTAGACGGTCCAATCCCTCGCGCAGGTCGTCGCGCGATGCGGCGTACGACAGCCTCACATGCGTGTCCGCGGTCGCTTCGCCGAAGTCGGCGCCGGGGGTGAGCGCCACATGCGCCTCCTGCAGTGCGCGCTCGCAGAATTCGGTGGCGCTCAGACCCGTGGAACTCACGTCGAAATACGCGTAGAACGCGCCGTTGGGAGCCACGTCCACGGGCAATCCAAGGCCGCGCAGGCCATCGATCACTATGGACCGGCGTTCGAGCAGCTCAAGCCGGCGCCGCTCGCTGATGGCGAGCGCCTCGCTGCTGAAGCACTCCACCGCCGCGATCTGTGTGGGCGTGTGCGCGCTGAGGAAGAAGTTGGTCGCAAGGTTGTCCACAGCGTCCACGGTGGCTTCGGGCACCACGATCCAACCAAGCCGCCAGCCGGTCATACCGAAGTATTTCGAGAAACTGCTGCATACGATCGCGTCCGGGTCGATCGAGAGCACCGATGGCACGCGCGTGCCGTCCGGCTCCACATCGGCCAGATCAAGGTAGGTCTCGTCGACGATGCGCCAGGCGTCGTGCTCGCGCGCATAGTCGCACACGGCGCGCAACGTGTCCGGGGCGATGGTGGTGCCGGTGGGATTCGACGGCGAGGTCACCATGACGGCGCGCGTGCGTTTGGACCAGTATTGGCCGAGCAGCTCGGGGGTCAGGTGGAAGCGCGTGTAGGCGCTTGTGGGCACGTCCACCACCACACCTTCGAACGCACGCACGAGTTCGCGGTTGGTGGGGTATGACGGGTCGGCGATGAGCACCTCGCTGCCGGCGTCCACAGTGAGCGCGACGGCGAGCAGCAGCGCGGTGGACCCGCCCGCTGTGATGACGATGCGCGAGGGATCGACGCTCACCTGATGCTGTGTGGCGTAGAATTCGCTGATCTTGCGGCGTAGCGCCGGCAGGCCCTTCGCCTCGGTGTAGGGCAGGGCGCGCCCGTCGTACAGGTCGCGCATGGCCGTGCGCACCGGTTCGGGGGCGTCGTAGTCCGGCTGGCCCAGGTTGAGTTTGATCACGTGCACGCCTGCCGCCTCCATCATGTCCGCCTGCGCGCCGATGCGCATCGCGCGGAACGGGTGCACGGCGCCGGCGCGCGTGGCGAGCGGCGGCAAGGTGTGCAGATTATGGGATTCGTCCATCACGGTCTCCTTTTGGGCGTTGTATGCGCGCCCTGATTCACATGCCCTGTGGTTCATACTACGCGTTGGGCGTCATGTGCCATCGCGCGGTCGGCGAAGTGCCTACGGTGGGAATAGTGCGCCCGCGCACCGCACGGAAATGCTTCCATAAGAAAGGCGGCCCTGATGACCGATTCCACCCAATCCCAACCCGAGGCCACGACCAGAGGGAGCGACGCGGCACGCCCGCTCAATGTGGCGATCCTTGGCGCAGGCCGGATCGCCCGCACGATGGCCAAGACCCTCACCATGATGGCCGGCTCCCCCACGTACAGCTCGATGGTGGTGCCGTATGCCATCGCCTCGCGCTCACAGGGCAAGGCCGACGAATTCGCGGCCCAACACCATCTGCCCCACGCCTATGGTTCCTACGACGCGATGCTCGCCGACCCGAACGTGGATCTGGTATACATCGCCA
This sequence comes from Bifidobacterium pseudolongum subsp. globosum, assembly GCF_004155535.1. Classification (GTDB taxonomy): domain Bacteria; phylum Actinomycetota; class Actinomycetes; order Actinomycetales; family Bifidobacteriaceae; genus Bifidobacterium; species Bifidobacterium pseudolongum_C. The sequence goes on from NZ_RYUH01000014.1 coordinate 41,602, forward strand.
CCCCCCACAGCCTGCACGCCGAACAGGCCATCGCATGCATGAAGGGCGGCAAGCACGTGCTCGTGGAGAAGGCCTTCGCCGCGAACCTCGAGCAGGCGCGCGCGGTCATCGACGAATCCGACAAGACCGGCCTGTACTGCGGCGAGGCGATCTGGACACGGTACATGCCGTCGCGTGCGATCATCGACCGGATCATCGATTCCGGGCGCATCGGCGCGGTGACCGGCATCAACGCCAACCTGTGCTACCCCATGACCCACAAGGCGCGCCTGACCGACCCGAACCTCGCGGGCGGCGCGCTGCTCGACGTCGGTATCTACCCGCTCACGTTCATCGACATGGTCATGGGAGCCCAGGAGATCGACCACTTGGCCACCTCGATGCAGCCCTACCCCACCGGCGTGGACGCGCAAAGCACGACGACGCTCTACTACGCCGACACGACGATGGCCACGGCGCTCAGCTCGATGCTGTGCGCCTCGGACCGCGACGGCATGGTGTACGGCACGGAAGGATACCTGGCGTGCCGCAATGTCAACAACGTCTCCGCGGTCGACGTCTACAACAACGGCCATGAGCGCGTCGACCACATCGACATGCCCGAACAGCTCACCGGCTATGAATACGAAGTGGCCGCAAGCGTGCAGGCGATCCGCCAAGGGCGCCGCGACTGCATCGAGATGCCGCATGTGGACACCCTGCGCATGATGGCGCTGCTCGACCAGATCCGCGACGAATGGGGCCTCGCGTTCCCATTCGAGCACCAGGACTGAGCATCCGCGCGCATGGCCACCATGTGAACCGTGCGCGCGACACACTCTGAGACGGGCGCGTACACATCGTAGAACCATGCCGGTGCTGTGCCCGGGAAACTGCTAGCGTGAACCGTATGCGCACCGGATCGGGCCGCCCGGCAGGGCCCCGGCGCCGCGCGCACAGCCACACGAGGCCGCCGACGGCGCTGCGGCAAGGGGACGACACATGACAATGCGAGCTGACAGTTCAAACATCGCGCAGTACCGCGAACTGACGCAGATGGTGGATTTCGTGGAGACCGAATGGGGATTCGACGAGGAATTCGACGGCCCCACGTTCCTGTGGGACCCCACCATATCGTCATGCTCGCAACACGAGGACGCGCGGCGCAACCCCACGCCGGTGGCACAGCCCGATGAGGCGCGGCTCGTCATGGCCCAGCCGATGCAATGGTATTTCGATGGCATCGCCGCCATCACCCCAAGCGCCACCCCCACGCCCGAAGGCGGCATGGACGTGCCATGCAAGGACATGCCGTCGTTCCGCTTGGAATCGCAGGCGCTCGCCGGCGTGGAAGCGGTCGTGGCCAACGCGCTCGCGAGCAACCAGTGGCTCGACGCCACGCGCAACCTGTGCATGGCGGTCGAACTGACCGCACGGTTCATCGGGTCGTGCGAGGACCGCAATCAGGAATGCCTGGAATACCTCAAGGAACTCATCCAGCTCGTGCGCATCTACATGGATTCGGTGGCGCGCAACGCGGACCCCGAGACGAGCGCGCAGGCGCTGCGCATGGTGACCGACGTGGCGTGCAACGAGGACTTCCGCATCAACCCGATGCCGATGGTGGAGCTGCTCTCCTGCTGCCTGTCGTTCGCGCAGTGGGACGACACGCGCGTCTTTGCGTATGAGGCGCTGAACAACGCGGTGGCCAGCATGGACGGCATGGCGCGCCAGTACGGTGACGACGCAATCGCCGACGCCCGATTCCGCGAAATGGTGACCGGCGAATACGCGCATGAATTCGCCGATCTGGACGGGTTCGAAGGGTTCGACGACGAACCGGACCCCAACACCTGCACGGACCGGCGTGAGCTGGAGCTGCACGCGCATTTCCACTTCAAGCAGGCGATGCTGCTCATGCGGCACGACCTGATGCGCATGAGCGGCGACGCGGACGAGGCCGACGCGCTGCTGCGCGAGCACTGCACGATCGCGCCGCTCGCCGACGCCTATGCGGCGCGGCTGATCCATGCACGCCGATGGCGCGACCTGCTCGAGTTCATCGACGATGTGGAAACGCGCCGCCCCGAACAGTTCACGATCATGTTCCCCGAAGACCTTGTGCCCTATGACTGGGAGTCGCTGCGCGAGATCGCGTTGCAGGGCCTCGACGAGCGCGGGCAGTTGCAGGAGATCTACCGTGCGCGCGTGCTCGGCGCGTTCGACATGGATGAGTTGGCGGCGCTGACGAACCTGCGGCGCCTGTGCGACGACCGCACATGGGACGAGCAGTCCGCGCGGATCGTGGACGACTACCACCATGAAGGCCCGCATCTGGCGCGCAACCCCGTCTACGAGCACATGCTCGTGATGCGCGCCATGCGCAACGAGGCCATGCGCTACCTGGAGGATTTCCCAGACGCATGGCCCGATCTTGCGGCTATTCTCTAGCGGTCAGCCAACCGCTCACTGCTCGTGGCGCTTCTCGTAGAACGCCTTGAGCTCGGGGCCGGCGGCCTCGAGCGCCACCTGGTCGCAGTACAGCATATGGCCGTTGGAATGCACATGGTATTCGATGCGGTCCTTGAGCGCCTGCGGCAGGAACAGCTTGCCCATGTCGTGGCGCACGTTCCAGTACGGCGTGGCCGCGTCGTGGATGCCACCGAAGAACAGGATGCGGCTCGTGGGGTTGCGGCGCAGCGCCGTGGCGATGTCGAACGCGACGTTCGGCGTCTGCGGCGAGCCCATCGTGCCCGGGGCCTGATGGTTCCAGTTCCACGACTCGTTGACCTTCATCGACAGGCCTTCGTAGTTGGCGTAGCCCTTGAATCCGATGTCGCCGAGCATCTTCATGTAGACGTCCAGGTAGGCGGCGTTGATCGCGTCGTACGAGGGGTCCTCGCCCGCGAAGAACTCGTTGTCGCCCTGCACGTCCGGGTAGCCGAAGGTGGTGAAGCGCGTGTCGTAGCGGCCGGTGGTCTTGCCTTCGTCGGCGAGCAGCGACTTGCGGAACGTGTCGAGCTCGATGCGCAGGCCCTTCGCCTTGATGAAGTCCTTCGGCAGGCCGATGAGTTCGCTCATCTGGCCGGCGATCTCGTCCATCCTGTCCGCGGGCAGCTCATCGCCGAGGATGAGCGCGCCGGCGAGCGTGGAGTTCACGAAGTCGAACGCCTTGTTGTACCACTCGTACTGGTCAACGCCCTTGCCGGCCTTGCCGAAGTAGTTCGCGGTGGCGGCGTACACCGGCACCATGCCCATGTAGTATGCGTCATTGCCCGAAAGCGTGGGTGCGTAGTCCAGGATCGTGGACTGCTCGACCACACCGGTCACGCCAACGCCATGCTCGCCGAGCATGCGGTACACCACGGCGTTGCGCATGGTGCCATAGGATTCGCCGTACAGGTAGACCGGGCTGTTGAAACGCTTGTGCTCAGTGAGCCACGCGATGATGCCGCGGGTGAACGCGTCACCGTCGCCGTCCACGCCCCACACCTTCTTGGCGTCGAAGCCGGGCGCCACATGGGAGTAGCCGGTGCCGAACGCGTCGATGAACACGAGGTCGGAGCTGGTCAGCAGTGTGCTTGGGTTGTCTTCCACCTCGCCCACGCCGGTCAGGTGCGCCATGCCGTCGGTCTTGACGCGCACGGCGCCCATGCCGCCGATGTTGACCATGTACGACGCGCCGCCGGGGCCGCCGTTCCAGCAGAACGTGACCGGACGGTCGGACTTGTCGGATGCGTCCGAAACCTGCGAGAGCATGAACATGTGGCCGATGAGCGTGCCGTCGTCCTCGCGCACCGGCACCATTTCCGCGGTGGCCGTGTAGTTGATGGTGGTGCCGTCCGCGCCGGTCCAGACATAGTCTTTGCTCGCAGTGGCGGGAACCGGTTCAAGCGGTTCCTTCTTGTCTTCCTTCGCGCTGGATGCAGCGTTGGTTTCGTCAGTCATAATGACTCCTTAGATTGAAAACATGTGAATCAGTGGGATGCGGGGCCCGCGGGCCTGGACGGCGTAGACGTGCCGCCGGAAAGCGTGGGCTTGGCTGTCTTGGCTGCGGCCTCGCTGGCTTCGGCCTCGTCGACCTGCACACGGTGCTCGGCCTTGGCGAGCGCGGCGTCGTCCTTGGCTTCGTCTTCGAGCGCATGCGCCTCGTCGGTGTAGTCCTGCACGTCGGCTTCGAGCGCCTGCGCGCGGGCTTGGGCGCGCTTGGCGTCGGCGGAGGCGTCGGTCGGGATGGCTGCGGCCTTGACGTCCGCGGCGGCGGGCGCAGGCAGCATGTTGCCGTCGTCGTCGGTGTGCACCGGCTCGGGCTCATAGGCGATCGTCTTCATGCCGGCGTTCGGGTCGCCCACAAGCGCGACCTTGGCGGGCTCGCCCGGTTCGGTGATGCCGTGCTTCTTGAGCAGCGCGGCGGCTGCGGCGGCCTGCGCGTCGGCGTCCTTGGCGCTCGGCAGATCGATTGTCTCGTTCGGATCGTAGAGATGTTTGATCGGCTGGCCCATCGGGTTCTGGCCTTCGCTGAGCAGCGCGGTCGGGATGTTGGACAGCGCCTTGCCCGGCTTCTTCATGCCTTCGATCTGCCAAGTGAACGGCGCGAACTGGTTCGTTGGATCGGACCAGTCGTGCTTGCGCGAGGCGCGGTAGATGAGCACGCAGGCGAGGAACACGAAGGCGAGCAGGCCGATGATGATCAGGTCATAGGTCAGGCCCGAGCCGACCTCGGCCTCGAGCTGCGCCGGCGGGTAGAACGCCAGCACGATGCCGAAGAGGCAGGCGATGATGCCCACACCGGCCACGATCCAGGCACCGACCATGCCGCCGGGCACCTTGAAGCCGCGCGGGCGGTTCGGCTGCTGGTAACGCAGGCGCAGGAACGCGACGAACATGAGCACGTAGTAGGTCAGGTACAGGATCGTGATGGCCTGGGTGATGAGCGCGACGAAGCCCTCGACGTTCGGCAGCAGGAACACGATGAACGCGATGACGGTCATCAGGGCCATCTGCGTGTACATCAGGCGGCTCGGCATGCCGTGCTTGTTGTTGTTCTGCAGGAACTTGGGCAGGAAGCCCGAGCGGCCGGCCTGGCCGAGCATGTACGAGGGGCCGGCGAGATTGGTGATGAGCGCGGCGAAGCTGTTGAGCATGCCGAGCCAGCAGAACACCAGATACAGGTCGGGGAATCCGATCGCGGCGCCGAGCGCGCGGTACGTGGCGTACAGCGTGTACAGCAGGTTGATCTGCTTGTTCGGAATGACCATGGCGATGATCAGGGTGCCGACGATGAAGATGACGAGCGAGAGGATCATCGAGATGAAGATGGCGAGCGGGAACTGCTTGTTCGGCTTCTTCAGGTCCTTGATGTGCGCGGCGTTCATGTCGATGCCGGCGAACGAGAAGAACACGCCTGCGGCCAGGGCGAGCGTGGACATGCCCGACCACTTGGGCACGAGCTCCGCCGGCGACATGTCGATGGCCGGGCTGTTGCCTTGGCACAGCCAGACGACCGCGAGGATCGTCATGACGCCCAACGGCAGGAACGTGCCGAGGATCACACCGTACTTGGCGATGTTGCTGAAGGTCTTGACACCCTTGGTGGCGAGCCAGCAGCAGAACCAGTAGTAGGCGAGCCAGCCGATCATGATCGGCAGCGTGACCTTCCACGTGTGCGAGTTCTTGGCGAAGTCCACCGCCCAGTCGTACTTGGTGGTGAAGAAGCCGATTGTGGCGGACATGGACGGGATGCCGGAGCCGAAGGTGAAGGTCGTCTGGAACCAGAGGATCAACAGGCAGGCGATGGCCGGGAACGTGCCGATGCCTTCGCCGACCCAACGGAAGATGCCGCCGCGTTGGCTCCACCCGGAGGCGAGTTCGGCCGCGACCAGACCGGTCGGCAGGAAGAACAGCAATCCGCCGAGAAGGAACAGTGTGACGGAGGACAAGCCGTAGAACGACTGCTGTACGTCGTTCGCCAGACCGGCGATGACCGTGACGTTCATCATGATCAACGCGATGGTGGTGAGATTGCCCGAGCCTCCCTTGGCGCCTTTGACTATGGCGCCGGATTTCGATTTTGTATTTCCACTCATGATTTCCTGCTTATCTTGCACAACGCCGAAGCGGGGCCGGAGCCACGCGCCTCATCACGGTTCCGGGTTGAAGGTGTTCCAGTACGGAAGCACTTCGGGCTCGGTGTCGAGTGCCTTCCGGTATTCCTCCGGCAGGTACTCCTTGCGTACGGCGACCTCGTACATGTACTCGTCGAACCACGAGTCGTCCATGATGAAGTAGCCTTGGTGGCCGACCGGCTTGCCGTGCGCGGTCGCGCCCCACGAATTCTCCACCTTCCAACGCACCGGCTTGCCGTCGGCGTCCAGATCGACGCCGGCCATCGTCATCGCGTGGCTCGGCAGGCTCTGGTTGTATTGGAACCGCTGGCCTTTGTCCATCTTGAACGTGATGCCGAACATCTTCTGCACGTCATACAGGTTGAGCGCGAGGATGCCCTTCTGGAAATCGGAATCCTGCACCACGTCGCAGCCGAACCAGACAGGCTCGCCCGCCTTGAGCTGGTCGATGACGGCCTGCTTGAACACATCCAACGGCACGTTGAGGTACTTGAGGTGGCGCTTGGCGCCGAGCACCTCGCCGGTCATGTCGATCGTGTAGACCTTGCCGAATTCCATGCCGTCGACCGGCAGGTTCATGACGCCCACGTAGTCGTCGAGTCTGATCTCGCCGAGATACTTCTTGTAGAACTCGAGTGGGGTCAGGCCGTAGTCGGCGTGGTACTGCTTGTCGGTGTCGCGGTATTCGAAGTCCACCTTCTCCGGCGGCTGGCCGAAGCTCACGCACAGCATGCGGTAGATGTCGGAGAGCATGTCCTTGCGGGTCTTCTCGATCTTCTCATCCGACTTGCCGTCACGGACCATGGCGCGCAGTTCGAACGCGTCCTCGCGCAGCAGGCGGTTGAGCACCGCGTTGAACTCGGAGGTGTCGAGCGTCACCTTGGTGTCGGGCATCGCCTCGCGCGGCACGACGCCGTACTTCTCGATGAGCGCGCAGACCGGGTCCCAGTCGCCTCCGTCCTGCTGCGGCGTGGCGAGCAGGAAGTCGATGCGGCGGTCGTTGAGGTCCTCCTTGGCGTACTTGACGATGTTCTCCATGAAGAAGTTCGACTTCTCGAGCTTGTCATAGAAGAAGTTGTAGTTCTGCGACAGCTGGAAGCTGCCCTTGGGCAGCTTGAGCTGCTTCTCCATGTGGAAGCGCAGGAAGTTGAGCGCGGAGAACATCCAGCAGCGGCCGGACTGCTCCTGGTTGGCGACGGCTTCGCTGTCGACGTCGATGGAGAACACGAAATTGTTCTTGGTGACGACGACGTTCTCACGTTCGCTCGAGGCGTGGATGCCGTTGTTCTTGACGGCCTGCTCCGCGATCTGCTGGGCGGTGTCTTTCTTATAGGCCTGCGCCATCTGCGCCAGGTCCTGTTTGGTCAATTCCATGATCGATGCCTTTCCTTGTGCGGTAATCCCGGTGTTTTTGTCTTGGCGTTCAGTCGAACAGCGTCCACGGCTGGCTGGGGCGGTCATACAGGTAACCACGCTGCCAGTTCCACTGTGGGTGCTGGGCCATGAACTCGTCGGCGTCGAACGGCTCGCCGTCCGCGCGTCCGAAGATGCCCCACATGCGCAGCGCCTCGATGTCGGAGGCGTCCGCGCATTTGCCGTCGCACGAGCCGCCCGGGAAGAACGGCACATTCCACACACCGTGCGGATCGTCGGCGTAGTATTGCGGATCGACGTCGTAATGCGCGCAGATGTTGCGCGAGCACGCGTTGATGTACCCCAGATAGGGGTCGAATTTGTCCGCCAGGATGCGCTTGGCCACATCGTCGTCGATGGTGCCCGCAAGCTGCGGCATGAGCTGTTCGAACCGGGCGCGGCGCGCGCCGGTCTGCTGGCGCACGTCGTTGTAGCCGTTGTCGACGCATTCGAGGTTGCGGATGCGCGGATTGTGGCACGCGTTGCAGCCATAGTAGAAGCCGTCGGTCGTGCGCAGCAGCTCCTGGTGCTTGAGGCCCTGCTCGTAGCGCGCGATCTCGCCGTTCTTGGTGTCGGCGAGCAACCAGATGTTGGCGTAGCCGCCGTTGTTGCCCTGATTCGCAAGGTCGACCCATTCGTCGATCGAATTGGCGTATTGCGTGGCCTTGCGCGAGCGCACGTATTCGGGGATGCCGTTGACGTCGTAGCCCACAAAGCCGGCGATCGTGGTCTCGGTGATGCCCAGACCGGCGGAGGTGACATAGAAGTCGGTCATCGAATCGATATAGCCCGGCACGGTCTGCATCTTGAAGCGGTTGCCGTGGGCCGGCACCACTTCCTCGCACACGTTGAAGTACTGGCCGCTCCAGAAGTCGTCGAAGCTTTCGTGGGCGATGACGGGCCGGCCGTCCGCAGTGGCGGAACCGGTGGCCACAAAGCCCGAGCAATGGGAGCCTTTGGGGCCCGCCGGCGGATTGTTGGAGTACTGCGCGGCCACCTGCGGCCACCAGTAGCCGGTCAGTTCCATCCATGCGTTCCAGCCGATGATGTCGCCGAGCGTCGTGGGGAACCCGCCGGCGGTGAAGCCGTCGGCCATGCCCTGCATCTCGTCGAGGTATTCCTGCTCGATGTGCGCCTGATGGAGTTTCACGGCTTGTTCCACGAAGAATGAGTAGTCCATGCCGAGCGTTTCGAGCGTCATGTGTGTGTAGACGCGGATGGCGTCACGGAACTCGTCGGTGAGTAGGTAGCCGTGCTGGAACCCGATGTCGTAGGGTTCACCTTCCACGTGCAGGTAATGCCAACCATTGATGTCGTCTCGGCTCGCCTTGTCCACGATGGCGCGCTGCTGATCCGTAAGTTCTGTCATGACCGGTCCTTTGTGCCTCTTATCGGATACGCTTTCACAATAGAACCGGAAAAAATGCGGACCCCACCGTTTCAATCAAGGCATAATACGCTTCAGGCGTTGTGGAAAAACCGAAAATTCATGCTCTTATACGCGAAATGTGAATGTTTTTCACCCCACAAAAGAACCCCACTGTCGGTATCCGGTTGGTTGGTGCACCGCTGACCAATAAGCGACGCAGTGGCCACAGGAATATACGCGTCTTGGCCGACAAATCCCAAGCCACCGCCCCGAACATAACGGAATCCCTCCTGCCGCGATATGGCGGCAGGAGGGATTCGGGGCGGTCAGAGGTCGAAACCGAGCTCCTTCGCGGCCTGTGTGGGCACCGGGTCTTCGCACCAGAAGTCCTCGAGGTTCTCCACGGTCGTCAGCGAGCGGATCTCCGCCTTGTCGATGTACAGCTCGCCGCTCAAATGGTCGGTCTCGTGCTGGAAGATGCGCGCCGGCCAGCCATGCAGGCGCTCCTCGTGGCGGTTGCCCTCCTCGTCGTGCCAGTGGGCCACGATGTCGAGCCAGCGCTTGCGCACCGCCTGGTAGCCTTCCACACTGAGGCAACCCTCGTAGAACGAGCGCGTCTCCTCCCCTACCGGTTCGTAGGCGGGGTTGATGATCACATGGAACGGGAACTCAGCGATTTCACGCGGGTCGTCGTCGCCGTCGGCATGGTCCTCCACCACGGCGAGCGCAAGGTTCAGCCCGATCTGCGGGCCTGCCAGCCCGACGCCCGGCGCGGCGAGCATCGTGGTGCGCATCGTCTCGATGAGTTTGTGCAGCGTGTGCTTGCTCAACTGCCCGTCGTACTGCACGCATTGCGCGCGCAGCACCGGCTCGCCGGCCTCGACGATCGGCAATACGCCGTGGTCGGCGGATTTGAGCAGCCGTTCCACATCCCTGTTGAGCGCCATGTCGACGCGCTTGTGTGATCCGAACATCCGTATCCTTCTCTCTTATATATAAGGTATGTCTACTGTGCGCTCACAGCCCGAGCTCGTCGGCCACGACCTGCGCCAGGCGCGCGGTCACGGCGTCCGCCTGTTCCTGCGTGGCGGCCTCGGCCATCACGCGCACAAGCGGTTCGGTGCCGGAGGGGCGCAACAGCACGCGGCCGGTGTCGCCGAGCAGTTCCTCTTCGCGCGCGACGGCGTCAAGCACCGCCTTGTTGGTCTTGGCGGCCATCTTGTCTACATTCGGCACATTGATGAGCTGCTGCGGCAGCTGCGGGAAGTCCGCGGCGAGGCTCTTGAGGCTGCGGCCGGAATCGACGACCTCCTTGCACAGCGTGAGCGCGGTGAGTGTGCCATCGCCGGTCGTGGCGAATTCGCGGTTGATGACGTGGCCCGACTGTTCACCGCCGAGCGAGTAGTCGCCCTTGAGCATCTCTTCGAGCACATAACGGTCGCCGACGTTGGTCTGCACGGTGGTGATGCCCATGTCTTTGAGCGCGAGTTTGAGGCCGAGGTTGCTCATCACGGTCACGACGAGCGTGTTGTGGTTGAGCTTGCCTTCGCGTTGCTTGGCGCGCGCGAGGATGCCCATGATCTGGTCGCCGTTGACGAGCGTGCCGTCTTCGTCCACCGCCAGGCAGCGGTCGGCGTCGCCGTCGAAGGCGACGCCCAGATCGGCGTTGGACGCCTTGACCATGGCCTGCAACTGCTCGGGGTGGGTGGATCCGGCGTTCTTGTTGATGTTGTAGCCGTCCGGCGACGCGTTGATCACGATGACGTCCGCGCCCGCGCGACGCAGTGCCTCGGGCGCCACGACCGACGTGGCGCCGTTCGCGCAATCGGCCACGACGCGCAGGCCCTTGAGCGGCTTGGACTGCGTGCCGTCGGTGATCGGGGCAATCGTGGCCACGAGATGGTCGATGTACATGTTCGTGGCGGTGTTCGAGTCGTGGCTCACGCGGCCCACACCCGCGCCGGTGGGGCGGTCCCAATCCTGGCCGAGCACGGCCTCGATCTCGTCCTCCTTCTTATCGGGCAGCTTGAAGCCGCCGCGCGCGAAGAACTTGATGCCGTTGTCGGGCATGGGGTTGTGCGAGGCGGAGATGACCGCGCCCATCTCCACATTGAGCACGCTCGTCAGATAGGCCACGCCCGGCGTGGGGATGATGCCCGCGTCGATGACGTCGAAGCCGCCGGCGCTCATGCCGGCGGCGAGCGCGTTGGAGAGGAAGTCACCCGAAACACGGGTGTCGCGTCCGATCAACGCACGGCGCCGGCCCGCCTTCTGATCGGGTTTCGGGGCATCGTCGCCGAGCACACGCACGGCGGCGTCCCCCAGATCGAGCGCGAGCTGGGCGGTCAGATCACGATTGGCAAGACCACGGACACCATCGGTTCCAAACATACGTGGCATATTCATCCTCACTTGATATGCATCAGTCCACCGATCCGACCGATATCCACGACCGGACCATACGTGCACGATTCTACTGCACCCGTCTACTGCGCCCATGGCGATTGCCGTGGTCAGAAGAGCGAACCATTGTCCTCCCGCACCATATTCGCGGGCACGATGCTTGAGACCACGTTCACCGGCAATGAGTCCGCATCGTATGTGCGACTGGCCATCCTCCCTTGGTCGAACGGCACCATCAGGAACTCGGTTCCCGCAGGCCCCGACTGGGAATCATCCCATGTCACGTCCACGGCGGTCCAGCCTTCGCCGGTATTGACCACATTCCACGCGTGCCGGCTGTTGTAGACGGGGATGGACGGGTCGATGACGTTGCCGGTGACATACCATGATTCGATGCCGGCCTGGTTCAACAACGCCTGGAACACCTGCGCATACCCCGAACAGACGATGTACGCGTCGTCGGTGCCGGCCACCTCCAACGCGAGCGCGCTGGCGGTGTATTCCGTCCGGGCGTCGATGTTGCTTTTGCCGTCCTTGTAGACCGCATGGTCGTACCGGAACGAGTCGATGATTTTGTTGTGGAAATAGGTCACCTTGTCCCGTGGACTGCCGCCGACCTCTTTGACCCACGCATTGACGACGCCCAGGACCTTGTCACGCTCCTTGAGGTAATCCTCTTTCCTCTGGCGTTTGGAGCCGGCGTACACCTGTACAATCGGGTCCTCGCTGCCTTCGTCCGTACGGACCGACATCGTGCAGGTGTACACACAGAAGGTCAGCGGGTTCTGCGCCACGGCCTCCTGGAACGCCTGTTGGAGGGTGTCGCTGTGATCGGAGTCATCCGCGCTGACGTAGTGGGCCACGTTGATCCTGCGGTTGCCGGCGAGCAGATTGGCGGCCAGGTATTTGACCAGCTCATTGGTGCCTTTCACGGGGATGCCCGTGGACGACAGGTCCGGCATGGTCGTGGAAGTCTCCACGGCCATGTCCTTGGCCAGCTGCTCCCAATCCACATCGCTGTCATCGACCACCGGGAGCAGTCCTGTGCCGGGATTCTCCTCGTCGAGCTGGGCGTCCGCCTCGTCGAATCCCTTCTTCAGCGCGTCGATCGTCGGGTAATCGGTCGCGGGAATCGAGACCGTGTCGTGTATCGTGGTGCCCTTGATGGTGCACGGCACCTCCCATATGAGCGTTTCCCTGCGACTCGTGGTGCCACCGTTCTCACGGTCGTATTGGACCGAGTCCTCCTTGCGCGTGGTGGCTTTGTCGAAGTCGAACACACGGCGCGTCTTGCGGATGGTGCCATCCGCCATGTTGACGTAGCCCACGGCCTCGTACTTCAGCAGTTCGATGCCGCCTTCGGGCTTCTTGCCCCGCAGGTTTTCGGTATGCAAGCTCACGGTGATGGGGATCTGCGACAGCAGGTCATTCGCGCGCAGCATGGCGTAGGGAGAGTAGCCGCCCTCCCCGTCCGTGGCACGCACCAGGAACGACATGTTGCGCACGGTGTCGGGGCCCGGATAATACGACTTCACATCCTCGGCCTTGATGTTGTCGGACGTGGCCGCGTTCTGCAGGTCCAGACGGGTTCCTTCGATGTCATCGGCGCTGTCGCCCATGACCAGGCCGCCGAACAATCCGTTCTGGCTGTCTCTCTCATCATCCGGATCGATGGCGTGTGCGGACATCTCCAGTTCCTTGGAATTGATCGACGTGTCCTCGGTGAAGTCGATCAGGGTGACGGTCTGAGGGATGGATGTCTCGCCCTTCCGCTTCTTCTGCATGAACACCTGGTATCTGGAGGCCCCGTCCACCGGGTCCCAGCGAATCGTGACATACCCGTCATCGTCAACGGACGCGCGCAGGTTCTTGGGGATGGGCAATTCATCCGCATCCCCCTGCACGGTGAAATAGGTCACCTGCGGTCTCTTGAGCTTTTTGCCGTCATCGCCCGCATACCGCACCAGATAGTAGCCGTCGAACCCGAACCAGCGGTTTCCCGACGTCTTTCCATCAAACGAATAATGTTCGGGGTCCTTGTCGTGTTCCTTGGTAAACGGGTAGACCTTCTTGTTGTTCCTCACAGAGGAACCAGTGAATGCGGAGATGGTGATATTGCCGGGTTTCTCTATCCCGCAAGACGAGGTCGTGGGGAACTCATTGGTGAGCGCCGGGTCGGTGTACACCCTCACCGCTTCCTTGTACCTCTCGTCATCGTCTTTGCAAGCATATGGGATGTCAAACCTGTGGTACCACTCGAGCCCCGTCATCGGCTCCAGCAGTTCGAAATCGCCGTTCTGCAATGCACTTGGATACATGTAGCCGCCATAGATGCCCTGCTCTCGGTCTGCGGCGCGCTTGTGCATGAACCATGCCACACCCGAAGAGGCGATGACGCATACCGCCACCACGGCTGCGACGATGGTGATGATCCGCTTCCTGTGCTTCTTGGGGTCTATGGCCACGGCCTTGGCCTGTGTGGGATTGGATTGGCCGGGCCGTGTGGAGACCCATCGCGTTCCAGTCCAATACATGGTCTTCCGGGTGCGCGGGTGCCGGTACCAGCCGGCCTTGGGCAACGGTCGGCCCTGCTGCGGTTGTGGTGGCTGCTGAGATGGGTTTCCGTGCGGCTCCTGTGGTCCAGTCATCGCTTCTCTTCCTTATATCCTTATGCTCTTGTGGTCCCGTTACCGTTGACTGCCGCCATAGGCGGGAATGCTTGACTTGAGCATCCAATCCGATTCCACGGTGTGTTCGTCCAATGTATTGGCGTCCTTGAGCTGATACTCGCTCGACGCATATGAGCCATCGTCGTCCCATGTGGTGTCGATGTCGTACCATTTACCATCCAGCTGCACGCGGTTCCAGGCGTGCCTGCCGCTCGCACCCTGTCCGCTAACGAACAGCGACGGTATACCGATCTGGTCGGCAATGGCGTCGAACGACAATGTATATGATGCGCATACGCCCCGGCCGTTGATCAATATGCCATCCGTCCAGGAATGAGGGAACGCCTTTTGCAGCTGAAACAACTCCATATGGGACTCGTAGGCTTCGAATGCGTCATAGTCATACTCGGCGGTGGCCGCCAGATAGTTGTCAATCTGGATAGCGCCTTCGCGTGTGGCACCGGCTGTGATTGCGGAGGCGCCCTGCATCACTTTGTCGTAAAATGCATCACGCAATGCGAATGCGTCATCGGCATAGGTCACACGCACCATACGCTTGCCAGTCGTAGTAATAGTGGCCAAACTGACACCCGAATAATCCACCTTGAACATGACGGCAAGATACGAGTTTTGGTATATCGCTTCCTGAAGCACGTCATAGAACTCAGGAGCGCTTGGGCTTGACGCATAGGCGTCGATGTCGATCATCTTATGGCCAGCGAGCAGATTCTCCGCCACATAGCGCACATATTCGGTCGAACCGAATGGCTTGTATTTCTCCACGCCGTTGTGCCCAACGGGCTTGCTATCCGGTTCGAGCAGGTCATTCATTTCCTGTTTGAAGGTGGCACTAATCACGCCGGACTTCGGCTCGTTTCGCTTCCACTGGGCGATTTTCGCTTGGGATTGGTCGTATTCGCCGATGTCCCTGTACCACTGCTTCGTCGTATATGCCGTCCCCGGAACCATACAGGTGCTGTACAGCATGTGCGAATCGTCGAATTCAGGCTTGGGGCATTCCTTGTAGATCTCGTGGGTGCGGCCGTCGAGCATCGTGACGTAGTGCTTGGCATAGGCGTGCTGGAGCTTGTCGGGCATCTGCGAGTCATTGCCGGAGAACGGTTGCGTCTGCTGATTGATGGTGCTCAGCATATAGTCGGCTTCTTGTAATGGCAACGAGGACATGAACGGCGCAAGCGAGGCTGTTGATAAATAGCTCTCATGTCCGTTCGAGTCGATTGCGCTCACGGCAATCCAGCCATCCGATGTATCCATGCGCTCATCGAACTGCTGGGCAAGTTGTGCAGCACGTTCCTCGCCGAGCGCCAGACCCAAATCGTAATCAACGCAGTCAACATCGGTGCTTTTTGACGCCTTGCACTCCATCGCGTTGTCCTCGCTTTGCAGCACCAATTGCGATAACGCGCCGTTGCCGGCGCTGTCGCCTAACTGGTCGAGGCGCACGTCCGTCTGGTCGGTGTCGGCGATGGGATCCATCTGCACTTCGGACGTGAAGAACGTGTGCCGGATCGTGTACAGCCGGTATTTGCTCGCGCCTTCCACCTTGGAAAAACTGATGCGCAATATGCCATCGCCATCCACCGACAACTGCAGGTCGCGCGGACGGTCCAACGAACTGCGGTACTTGTCCTTGACGGTGAAATACGTGATCTTGGGTTTGGCGAGCTTAACGCCATGCGCATCGCGCCATTGCACGAGCCAGTAATGTTCATAGCCGGAAAAACCGAGATTGTACTTGGATATGTCGTTGTCGTCCTGGGCGGCATCCGGGCGGGACATGCCCGTGACCTCCAATCGGTTGTCGTCCGTGATCGCATAGCCGGCCTCGACGGGCGCATCCAGATTGGCGTTGCCGTATACGCATAGGAAATCGCAGGCTTCCAGCTCCTCGGACTTCGCGAGCTCCTGCGCCGTTTCGGGCGTAAGATCCATCGAGAACTTGCGCGAATTGCTGATGGCGATCAACGGGTCCTGCAGATCGAAACGGTCGGCGGTGAACGTGGTGCCGTACGCCTCTTCCTTGGACATCGATGCGAACGAAGGACCGTCCACAAGACCGGCGCGTTCCAGAACGTTCAGAGTCAGCATCCCGCCACCGACGAGCACCGCCAGAGCCGTGATGATGCTCAGCAGAATGATCCAGATACGCTTCTTGGGGGCCTTCGGCGATGCAAGCGCCGCAGACGGGGCATAGCCGGCTCCCTGCATGGCGGGCATGGGCCGCTCGCTCCATTGGGCTCCGGTCCAATACATGATCGTCTTGGTTCGTGGATGTTGGTACCACCCCGCCTTGGGCAGTGGCCTGCCGTTGTCAGGTTGACGGTCCCGCAGCGGTTGCGGCTGCTGAGGTGGCGTGCCCTGTCGTGGCTGCTGTGGGGGTGTTCCGCGCGGCGGCTGTGGCCCGGTCATCACTTCTCCTTAATGCCCTCTTGCTTCACAAAAGTACCTTGTCAGCGTAATGGAACAAGGTTTTCCGCCATCACACGATGAGCTGTTTTTCTTTGACAGCATACCGAGGCACCACATTGTGTCGTGGATATGCTACTAGGAATTATCGAAGTATCAGCCGCGATACCGTTGGGGCCTGTGCCGTCCATGACGGCACAGGCCCCAACATCACCGATCGTTGTGTCTAATGCGGCGCATCACCCATCGATGTCGCCGTTGAGCGACGCGTTGAAGTCGGCGACCATCTTGGTGCGGTGCGAGCTCTCCACGTTGCCGCTGATCAGGCGCTTGAGCGCGTTGTCGGCGTCCTGGTGCGTGGCGAGCCACTTATCGCCCAGCTCCACGAGCGTCGCCGGATCGGCATAGCTCGGGTACAGGCCCTCAAGCAACGCCTCGGCCATGTGGAACGTCTTGTGGTTCCAGATCCATTCCGCGGAGTCGAAGTACTCCTTGACATACGGTTCGGCGAGTTCCTGGCTCGGCGTGGAGGCGAAACCGGAGGCCACGGATTCGAGCTGGCTGTTGGTGAGCACCTCGTCGTGGATCGCCTCGTTCCACGCCCACGCCTTCGCGTCGGCGGTCGCGCGCGCGGCACGTGCGGCGAGCGCGAACTCGCGGTTCTCCGTGGTGTCCTTCTTCTCGAGCTCCTGCTGGATGTCGGCCTCGTCGATCGCGTTGATGGACGCGAGCGCGCGGGTCAGCGACCAACGGAAGTTGTTGTCGAGCTCGAGGCCTTCCAACACGAGCGAGCCGTCGAGCAGGCCGCGCACGGTGTCGGCGAAGAGGCTGTCGCCCTCCACGCCGTAGCTCAGGTAGGCGCTGATGAGCTGGAACTGCATGTCGGAACCCGCGGGCGCCTGCTTCGCCAGATCGAGCAGCTCCTCCGCGGTACGGCGCGCGATGACGGCGCGGTTCTTCGGGTCGGTGTAGTGCCAGACGGTCGTGGAGAGGCATGCGAGCGCGTAGCGGAACGTCGTGGATTCCGTCTCCGTGCTCAACAGCTTGAGCGTCGTGTCGATGAAGTCGCGCGCCGCGAGCTGCGCGTCGCGGGTCATGTCCCACAGCGCGAGCCAGATGACCGCGCGGGCGAGCGCATCGTCGAAGCGGTACAGGTTCGCCTTGGCGAACGTGAGCGAATCGTCGTCGAAGCGCAACTTCGTGTAGGTCAGGTCGTCGTCGTTCACAAGCAGGAACTGCGGGCGCGCCTTGCCCACCGCCTCACTCACGTCGGTCTGTTCGCCGCGCACATCGAGCTCGATGCGGTCGGTGCGCACGACCTTGCCGGTCGCCTCGTCCTCGTTGTAAAAGCCGACGGCGAGACGGTGGTCACGCAGCACGGGATGGTCGGTCGGCGCGAACTGGTGCAAGGTGAGCGCGCTGATCGTGCCGTCGTCGTTCGTGTGCAGGTCGGTGGCGATCGTGTTGATGCCGGCCTGCTCAAGCCACTGCTTGCTCCACGTCTTGAGGTCGCGGCCGGACGTGCCTTCGAGCTCGGCGAGCAGGTCGTCGAGCGTCGCGTTCGAATACGCGTGGCGGTACAGGTAGTGGTTGATGCCCTCGAAGAACTCGTCGCGGCCCACGTAGGCGACGAGCTGCTTGAGCACGGACGCGCCCTTGGCGTAGGTGATGCCGTCGAAGTTCACGTAGGTGTCGTTGAGGTCGTTGATCGGCGCGACGATCGGATGGGTCGTGCTCAGCTGGTCCTGGTTGAGCGCCCAGCTCTTCTCGCCGGAGCAGAACGTGGCCCAGGCGTCGTGCCATTCGGTCGCCTCGGCGGTGGCGAGCGTGGAGGTGAACTCGGCGAATGACTCGTTGAGCCACAGGTCGTTCCACCACTTCATCGTCACGTAGTCGCCGAACCACATGTGCGCGAGCTCGTGCAGCACGGTCACCACGCGGCGCTCGGCGAGCGCGTCGGTCACCTTCGAGGAGAAGACGTAGGAGTCGCGGATCGTGACCATGCCGATGTTCTCCATCGCGCCCGCGTTGTATTCCGGCACGTAGATCTGGTCGTACTTCGCGTACGGGTACGGCACGCCCCACGTCTTCGCGTAGAACGCGAAGCCCTTCTTGGTGATGTCGAACAGGTAGTCCACGTCTTTCGCGAAGTCGTCCTTGAGCGCCTGGCGGCAGTATTGCGCCATCGGGATCGTGCGGCCGTCCTCGTTCTGGTACGTGGTGTGCCATTCGGCGTACGGGCCGGCGCAGATCGCGGTGAGATACGAGCTCATCGTGGGTGTGGGCGCGAAGGTCCAGCGCTTGGCGTGCTCGGCGGGCTTGGTGCCGAGCGTGCCGTCGAGCGTCATCCGGTCGGTGTCTTCGGTGCTCTCGACCGGCATGTTCGACGTGACGATCCACGAGCACGGCGCGAGCACGGAGAAGCGGAACACGGCCTTGAGGTCGGGCTGGTCGAACACGGCGTAGACGCGGCGCGCGTCCGGCACTTCGAACTGCGAATACAGATACACGTTGCCGTCGGAGGGGTCCACGCTGCGGTGCAGGCCTTCGCCGGTCGTCGAATAGCGGCACACGGCGGTGACGACGACCTCGTTGCGCTCACGCAGGTTGTTGAGTGCGATGCGGTCGTCGGCGAACACCTCGCCCGGCTCCACGGACTCGCCGTTGAGTGTGACCGACGTCACTTCGTCGGCGATGAGGTCGAGGAACGTGCTCTCCCCCGCCTTGGCGCCGAACTGGATCGTGGACGTGGAGACGAAGGTCGTGTCGCCTTGCGTCAGGTCGAGGTCCACACTGTAGTGGATGGGGTATTGCACGATGGATTTGCGTTCTTCCGCTTCGACGCGGGTCAGATTCGCTCCCGGCATAGTTGGCTCCTCACTGTCTTCTGTCCTGTTTCCCCGTAGGTTCTTCTTGATGGTTCTTCCACGCAAAGCGCCGGCGCGCACGGTCGGGGACCTGTGCGCGCCGGCGTGCCGCCTGTTAGTCGGAGTATGTCTCCATGCTCTCCATGTCGGCCGCGACATCCGCCACAACGGGCACGATCATCGGCTTGCGGTGCAGTTCGCGCGCCACCCAGCTGCCGAGTGTGCGCCGCATGATCTGCTGCAGCTTGTGCACGTCCTTCGTGCCGCCCATCATCGCGTCCTGCAACTGCTCGATGATCTGGTGGCGCACCTTTTCGAACGACTTCTCGTCTTCGGCCACTGCGTTGAGATACACCTTAGGCCCCGAGATCACGTCCCTCGCGTCGGTGTCGACGACCGCGAAGCATGAGACGAAGCCTTCGGAACCGAGGATGCGGCGCTTTTCAAGCTCGTCGTCGGTCAGTTCGCCCACCGAATCGCCGTCCACGTAGATGTAGCCGCATGGCACGGAGCCGACAATCGCGGCCTTGCCGTGGTAGAGGTCGACCACGTCGCCGTCTTCGGCGAGCACCACGTTCTCCGGCTCGATGCCGGTCTTGACGGCGATCAGGCCGTTGGCCACGAGGTGGCGGTTCTCACCGTGGATCGGCATCGCGTTCTTCGGCTTGACGATGTTGTACATGTACAGCAGCTCGCCTTCGTTGCAGTGGCCGGAGACGTGCACGGCCGCGTTGTCGCGGTTGACGACGCGCGCGCCGAGCTGCACGAGCTTGTTGATCACCTTGTACACGCCATGCTCGTTGCCGGGGATCAGCGAGCTGGCCAGGATGACCGTGTCGAACTCGTTGATCGTGATGTCGCGGTGGTTGCCGTCGGCGATGCGGCCGAGCGCGGCCATCGGCTCGCCCTGCGAACCGGTGCACATGTACACAAGCTTGTTGTCGGGGTAATCCTTGGCCTTCTTCAGGTCGATCACCGTGTCCTCCGGCAGGTGCAGGTAGCCCAAGTCGGCGGCGATGGCCATGTTGCGCACCATCGAACGGCCGACGAACACGACCTTGCGGCCGTACTTGTGGGCGGCGTCCACCACCTGCTGCACGCGGTGCACATGGCTCGAGAAGCTCGCCACGATGATCTTGCGCGTGGCGGTGGCGAACACCTGGTCGAGCGCCGGGCCGATCGAGGTCTCGGGCTTGACGAAGCCGGGCACCTCGGCGTTCGTCGAATCCATCATGAGCAGGTCGATGCCCTGTTCGCCGAGCTTGCCGAACTCCACGAGGTCGGTGACGCGGTGGTCGAGCGGCAGCTGGTCGAGCTTGATGTCGCCGGTGTCGATGAGCGAGCCGGCGGGCGTGCGCACGCACACGGCGAGCGCGTCGGGGATCGAGTGGGTCACCGTCACGAATTCGAGGTTGAACGGGCCCACCTTGAGCTTGTCGCGGCCTTCGACCTGGATCGTCTCGGGCTCGATGTGGTGCTCCTTGCACTTGGCCTCCACAAAGCCGAGCGTCAGCTTGGAGCCGATGAGCGGAATGTCCTTGCGCAGCTTGAGCAGGTACGGCACGCCGCCGATGTGGTCTTCGTGGCCGTGCGTGAGCACGAGCGCGTCCACCTTGTCGAGGCGGTCCTTGATGTAGTTGAAGTCAGGCAGGATCAGGTCGACGCCCGGCTGCTCCTCTTCGGGGAAGAGCACGCCGCAGTCGATGAGCAGGATGTGGCCGTTGTATTCGATCACGTTCATGTTGCGGCCGATTTCGCCAAGGCCGCCGAGCGGCACGATGCGCATCGAGCCCTTGCGGTACTTCGGCGGGGCGATGCGGTTGGTGTCGTTGGTGTCCGATGTGGCGAGCTTCTTGCCCTTGGCGGCGTTGTCGCCGTACTGCGGCGTGGTGTTGGCGCCCTTGCCGGCGCGCTTGCGCGTGGCAGTGGCTTTGGCGCCCGACTTGGCCGTCTTCGCGGTGGTCTTGGCGGCCGTCTTCTTCTTCGATCCGCGCACATGTTTGCGCGGCGCTTGTTCTTGTGTTTCTGTCATGGTGTCTTCGTTTTCTTCAATAAGTGCCGTCCGCCTATGCGAACGGCAAGGAATCAGTGCGGCCGCGGGCACACGCGGCCATTGTGTCACAGCAGACCGGACGCCTTGAGGCCGGCCTTGACCACGTCGATCTGCTCGGCGCTCGGGCCCACGTTCGGCAGGCGCATCTCGGTGCATTCGAGCAGGCCTCGCACGTTGAGCGCCGCCTTGGCCATCACGGCCTGGAAGCCGGTGCCGTTCATCGCGTCGATCGCGGGGGCGATGCGGTTGGCGAGCGCCTGCGCACGGTGCACGTCACCGCAGTCGAAGGCATTCGCCAGATCGCGCAGCGGACCGGCGGCGGCATGGGCCACGACCGAGATGATGCCCACGGCGCCGATCGAGAGGAACGGCAGGAAAAGCGCGTCGTCGCCCGAATACCACGTCAGGCCGGTTTCGAGGCGCTTGCGCACGGCGCCGGCGATGTCTCCGGTCGCGTCCTTGACGGCGCACACGTGGTCGAGTTCGGAGATGTGGCAGTATGTGTCGAGCGCGATGCGCACGCCGGTGCGCCCCGGCACGTCGTAGACGATGATCGGCTTGTCCGCCGACTCGTTGACGGCGCGGTAATGGTAGAAGATGCCCTGCTGTGAGGGGCGCGAGTAGTACGGGCAGACCACGAGCACCGCGTCGGCGCCCGCTTCCTGCGTCTGTTCGACCATGCGCACGGTGTGCGCGGTGTCGTTGGAACCGGCGCCGGAGATGACCGGCACATCCACCACGTCCTTGACGGCGCGCACCAGCTCGACCTTTTCGTCCATGTGCGTGGTGGGTGATTCGCCGGTCGTGCCGTTGACGACGATGCCGTCCGCGCCGTCGGCCACCAGCTGGCGGGCGATCGTCTGCGCGGCGTCATAATCCACCGCGCCGTCGGACTTCATCGGGGTGACCATCGCGGGCAGGATGCGCCCGAACGGGGCTGGGTCAAGAAGGTGCATGGTTCCGTCAGTCATACGTGCAACGGTACTGTTGGGTTAGGACGCGCGCGGGGCGATTCACTGCCGGAAAAAGCGTGCGGTGCCGCGCCCCGCGCGCATCCCGCGCGTCACAGATCGAGGAATTTGTCGAGCCCGACCGTCAGGCCCGGGTGGCCTGCGCCGTCCACGTTGCGCACGGCGAGCAGCACGCCGGGCATGAACGAGATGCGGTCGAAGCTGTCGGCGCGGATCGTGAGCTGTTCGCCGGCGTTGCCGAACAGCACCTCTTCGTGCGCGTTGAGGCCGCGCAGGCGCACGGCATGCACGTGCACGCCGTCGATGACCTGGCCGCGCGAGCCGCCGTCGGTCTCGGTCGCGTCGGGCACCGGGCCCAGACCGGCCGCGGCGCGCGCCTCGGCGATGCCCTGCGCGGTGTGGATCGCGGTGCCGCTCGGCGCGTCCACCTTGTTCGGGTGGTGCAGCTCCACGACCTCGGCGGATTCAAAATACGGGGCGGCCACGCGCGCGAAGTGGTCGGCGAGCACGGCGGAGATCGCGAAGTTCGGCGCGATGAACACGCTCTGGTCCGGGTTGCCGGCGTCGGTGAGCGCCGCCGAGACCTGGTTGAGCCTGTCTTCGGTCCAGCCCGTGGTGCCGACGACGACGTTGACGCCCTGCTTGACGAGTGTGAGCACGTTGCCGAGCGCGACCGACGGCACGGTGAACTCGACGACGACGTCGGTGTTCTCCGGGCCGATCGCCGTCAGGTCGTCGCCGGCGTCGAGCGCGAGCGCGAGCTGCATGTCCGCGGCGCCTTCCACCGCGGCCACGACGTGCGATCCCATGCGGCCCTTGGCCCCTACCACCGAAACTCGAATCATGATGCATGCCTTTCTGTTGTATGCGTGGGTGCGTCTTGTTCCACGTCCAGTGTAGCGGCCTTGCGCGTGAACACCCACCAGCCGAGCAGGGCGAAGGGGATCGCGGCGGCCGTGTACACCCACGTCATCATGACGCCGGCGTGCGCGTCGACGTGGTCGAGGATCACGCCGCCGAGCAGCGAGCCGAGCGAAGCGCCGATCTGACCTGCTGTGGTAAGCCACGACAGGCCTTCGGTGAGCGACTGCTCCGGCACCGTCTCCCTGACGATGAGGTTGCCGGTGGCGAACAGCGGCGAGACGACGAGGCCCGAAAGCAGTTCGACGGCGCCGAGCACGAAGTAGTTGTCCATCGTCCAGCGCATGCACGCGAAGCCGACCACAAGGATCGCTAGGCACACGATCATGCGGCGCCAATGCGGGCCGCGGTGCTGGCGCGAGCCGAAATACAGCGCGCCGATGCACGAGCCGACGGCGATCATCGCGAGCTGCAGGCCAAGGAACTGGTCGAGGTGGTCGTGTTCCATCGCCGCCGTGATCGACACGTCGAAGGTCGTGAAGCTCATGTTGAAGCAGATGAACGTGAGCATGAGCGGCAGGATGCCGGCGTACAGCAGCACGTTGCGCGTCGCCTTGCGCGACGACGCGGCGAGCGAGTTGCGTTTGCGCAGGGAATCCTGCGGCGCGCCGCCGTCGTCGAATTCGCCGCGCGCGATGCGCAATTCCATGTCGTCAGGCGCCACCGGGGTCGTCGCCACGGCGCGCAGCACGGGCGGCTCCGAGCGTTTGAGCGAGAAGAAGACCGTGCCGCCGATCGCACACGCGGCGGTCGGCACGAACAGCTGCGAGACGGGGTGCACCGAGGTGGCGAGCGTGGCCGCGAGGATCGGCCCGAAGATGAACACGATCTCGTCGATCGCCGATTCGAGCGCGTAGGCCGTGTTGAGCAGGTCCATGTTGCCGGTGCGTTCGAGCAGGTACGTCCAGCGTGTGCGCACGAGCGCGCCGAACGAGAACTGCGTGGCGCCCATGACGAGCGCGAGCACGAACAGCAGCGGGATCGGCACGCGGGCGAGCGCGCTGAACGCGAACACGAGCATCGCCACGACCTGCACGGCGAGCGCGGTGCGGCCCACCTTGCGCTGGCCGAAGCGGTCGAACAGGCGCGCGTAGAACGGCGTGACGGCCGCGACGGCGAGGATGTACGCGCCGCTCATCGACCCGGCGATCGTCCAGTTGTCGTACAGGTGGTTGAGCGCGAGCACGATGCCGAGGCTCATCATGCTCATCGGCAGGCGCGCGAGGGCGGCGGAGAGGCAGAACGCCTTGGCGCCGGGCAGCGCGAACATGCGCGCGTACGGGGAACGCGTTGCGGTGGTCGTGCTCATGCGCCGCACACCTCGCCCTGTGCGCCGCGGAACGCGCCGCCGAGCGCGCCGTTCGCGAGGTCGGCGCGGTAGATGAACTGGTCGTCGGTATTCATGCCGGGCGCCAGATCGGCGTCTTCCGGGTGGTCGGCGGCGATGCGCTCGGCCACGCGATCAAGGCCTTTGTGGTCGTAGAACCCGAAGTCGCAGCTCGAATCGGTGTGCAGGAAGAACGCGTGCACGCCCATCGACCGCAGGGCGGCGAGCAACTGGCGCCACAGCGCGCCGCCGACGCCGGCCCCACGTATATCGGGGTTGACCATGAACAGTTCGAGTTCCGCCTGCGTGGTGGCGGTCACGTCGCTGTCCTCCTCGAGGATGCCTTCGCGCACGAAGAACCCGTCTTCGAGCATCGTGACGGCCGCGGCGCCACGCGGATCGGCGAGCAGCAGCGCGCGCGTGCGCATGAACTCGTCATGCGCCTGCGGAAACAGGGCGTGCTGCCCCACCACACGGGCGAGCGTGATGCCCGCGATGTCGCCTTCGGCCGTGACCGCCACGTTCGACCATGTGCTTTGCTCCAGATAGTGCAGGGTCAGGTAACGGGCCACGAGCAGCGCGGTCGGCGTGCCGGCGAGCGCGGGCCCCTGCGGCCATACGCGGTCGAAGCACGCGGCCACGGTGTCGAGGTCGTTCCAGTCCATCGGCCGGTAGCTCACGGCGGGTGTGCCTGCGGTGTATGCGTCTGCTGAGGTATGTGGTTCGCTGTTGGCGCCCATGTGCATTGCTCCTTTGGATTCGCATTGCGCATGTGTGCCCGCCCACGCATGCCGGTGGTTCAGTTGTGCCGCGCAGCCAGTGCAGTGCGTTCCCCTGCACTCCGGGCGCCCCTGCACCTGCAGTGGCCGCCCGGTTCATCGGCGCGCTCCCGCTCGAGTGTACCCAGCAGGGTCGATGCGCCCGGCGCCCCGCTCAGTCCACGTCGGAGACCTCGGGCACGCCTTGGCGCAGCTCCTCCATGATCTGCGCCTCACCCTTCGGTTCGGCCACGATCTGCCGGCGCGCCTCGTCCGGTTCGCTCAGGTAATACAGCGCGCCATCGATGCGCTCGAGCGGCACGCCGCGTTCCTTGGACAGCAGCAGGCGGTAGAAGTCGAGCTGCTTGAGCTTCTGCGCGCGCTGGGCCGCGTTGCGCGGGCGCGCGCCGGTCTTCCAGTCGACGACCGTGTAGTCCTTGGACTCGTCCGTGGGGTCGACGCCGCCGGCGAACACCGCGTCGAGCTTGCCCTGCACCAGATTGCCGACGCCGTCGAGCGCCGCGACGATGCTCTGTTCAGCACCCGCCAACTCGCGTTGCGCCCACGGCGAACCGATGAGCCGCTCGGCCCACACGAGCACATCGTGGTCCTCGCCGCGCGCGCCGTCGGCTTGGGCGAGCGCCGCGCGCACATCGGCTTCCATCGACGCGCGCGTGGCCGTTTCACCGGGCCTGCCGGCGAGCAGGAAGCGCTCGGCCCACGCGTGCAGGCGTGTGCCCGCCTGTGCGGCCGGCGACGACATCTGCGGGATCGGCCGCAGCACGCCGCGCACAAAATCGCGGCGCGCGTAGTCGTCGCGATCGTTCGCGTTCGCTTGGATCGTGGTGGCGTTGAGCCGTTGCGCGGCGAGCACACGCTGCGCCTTGGCGCGCAGCAGCCGCATGATCTGCTCGGTGGGCATGTCTGGCATCGGGCCCAGGTCGGCGTCGCCGGCGAGGCGCAGCGCATGGTGCGTCAACACGCCCGTCGGCTCGACCGGCGCGCCCTCCTGGGCCATCGCCTCGCGCACCTCATCCACGCCGTTGCGCAGGCATGCGAGCATCGGCGCGCTCAGTGTGAACGGCCATGGCAGGTGCAGGGTCTGGCCCTGGCCGCCCGCGTCCGCGTTCCATGCGCCGCCGACGACCGCGTCTTCGAATTCCTGCGCATGCGCGCCCACGAAGAAGCCTTCCGGCAGGTCCTCGCCTCGTGCCGCGAGCGACTCGCCTTCCGTATGGAGATTGCCTGGTCCGGTGGCGCAATCCCCACGCCTGCCCAGCGCATCGCGCACTTCGTCCCAGAAATTCGACGGTTTGCCGGATTGCCGTTCGTCGCCGCTCGTGGCCAACCCATCGCCGTTGCTGCGGCTGTACGTGAGCAACACCTCCGAACGCGCACGCGTGAGCGCCACATACATGAGCCGGCGTTCGTCGGCGTGGGCCATGCGCCCGTACTCCTCTTCCTGCGTCAGCGCCCACCGGCGCGCGTCGTCCTCACCGGCCTCGCCGAGTTCGACCTGCACGCCGCGCAGTTCGCCGAACACCTCGTCTTCGAGTTCCTCGGCCGACTCCATGGCGTCGAGTGCGTCCAACGGGTCGGCCCCCGGCGCCATCGTGCGCGGGAAGCGCGGCAGGATGCCGGCGTCGACGCGCACCGGCACCGGCACCGCCGCCGGGTCGGACAGCCATGTGCGGGCGCGCTCGAGGTATTCGGGCGGCCGCCATGCCCCTTCGTGGGTGGCGATGATCTCGTCATCGCCGCTTTCCGGCACCGTTTCGATGGCGAGATGGTCGCCCTGCTTGCTGGGGAACGTGCCCGCGCGCATGTCGACGACGGCCACGGCGTCCCATTCGAGCCCCTTCGACTGGTGCACGGTCATCAGCACCACATCCACCGGCACGTCGGGCGCCACCGGCTGTTCGTCCTCGAGCGAGCCCATCGCGTCGATCCACGCCAGGTACCCGCGCAATGTGGGCGTCTGCGAGACCGCGATCTCCTGCGTGAAGGTGTCGACGGTGGCGAGCAACGCGTCGATCGGCGCACGCACCGCCGCCGTGTTCGGCGTCTCGCCGGCGTGGATGCCGGCGGCGAGCAGCATGTCCACATCGAGGTTGAGCGCCTGGACCGCGGCGCGGATCACATGCGCGATCGGTTCGTACGCGGCGCGCTGCACGTGTCGCAGCACCGCGCCCGCGTGTTTGGCGGCGCGCTTGCCGGCATCGGAGAGCGTGCTCGTGTCGATCAGATGGTCGGCGTCGTCGCCCATCAGCACATCGGCCACGAACACCGCGTTCGGCACGCGCTGCGCATGCTCGCGCACCGCCGCGTATTGCGTCTGATAGTCGGCGTCCGGCTGCGCAAGCCCGGCCTGCACGAGTGCGCGGTAGCGGTACTGCGTGTTGAGGCGCTCGGCGAGGCGCGCGAGCCGGCGCAGGTCGCGCGCGCCGAGGCCGAAGCGTGGCGTGGCGAGCAGGCGCATGAGGGCCTGTGAGTCGGCATGGTCGGCCACCACGCGCAGCACGCCGAGCACGTCGATGATCTCGGGGCGCGCAAGCAGCGCCGAGGCGCCGACCGCGAGCGTGGAGAGCCCGGACTGTTCGAGCGCCGTCTGGATGAGCGGGATGATCTTCTTGCTGCGGCACAGCACCGCCACATGCGGGCCCTCATTCGGCGCCGCATCCGCGCTGACGGTCCAATGCAGGTGGCGGTACTGCACGTCCAGATGGCGGTGCCGCAGCACCGCCTCGTGGGCGAAGCGCACCACACCGTCGATCTCCTGCCCGCGCAACGCATAGCCGAGCACACCCACCGTGCCCTCTTCGACGAGCGCCGACCCATCGTCCACATTCGTCAGCGGCTGCACGCCCACTTCGCGCGTCAACGCGCTGCCGGGGCGCGCATGGTGCCGGCGCAGCACGCGCGTGATATCGTTCGCCGCCTCGAGCACGACGCGCGCGTTGCGGCGCGTCTGGGTGAGCGGGAGCGGATCGACGTCCTCCCGCAGCCCGAACTGTTTCTGGAACAGGCGGAACGCGCCCGGGCTCGCCCCACGGAACGAGTAGATCGCCTGATAGGGGTCGCCGACGGCGCTCACCGCCGCGCGGTCGGACGGCGAGGCATGGAACAGTTTGGCGAGCAACGCCGACTGCGTGGTGGACGTGTCCTGGTATTCGTCGAGCAGCACATGCGTGTAGCGGCGGCGGTAGCGCGCGCCGATCGAAGGGAAGCGCGAGACGAGCTGGAACGCGGCGATCGTGAAATCGCTGAACTCCGCCATGTGGCGCTCGCGCTTGGCCTGCTGGAACAGCGCGACGAGCGTGAGCAGCGTGTCGCGGCGGCGCGCGACCGACCGCAGCTGCGCGGCGCGCCACAGCGGCAGGGCGGCCGCG
Organism: Bifidobacterium pseudolongum subsp. globosum; assembly: GCF_004155535.1. Taxonomy (GTDB): domain Bacteria; phylum Actinomycetota; class Actinomycetes; order Actinomycetales; family Bifidobacteriaceae; genus Bifidobacterium; species Bifidobacterium pseudolongum_C. The sequence continues at coordinate 70,273 of NZ_RYUH01000014.1, forward strand.
TAGTCGCGCAGGCTCTCCTCGTAGCGCGCCATATTGGCTTTGTCGAGCTCGGTGGGCCCTTTTTTGCCACGCTGCGTGGGCCGCTTGGGGCGCTGCGGCTGTTCGGCCGGCACCTCGAGGCCGTCGAGCATCGCGTCGGCGCGCGCGATGAACCGGCTGTCCCATGCGCGGATGCGCGCGATCGCCGTGTCGATGTCTTCACACCCCTCGCCGATCATCGCGTTGGCGATGCCGTTGGACAGCTGCAGCACTTGGCCCACGAGGCTCGTGAACCCGCCGAAATCCTCGCCTGAGTCAAGCACGACGCCCATATGGGCGCCGATGACCTCACTGACGAGCTGCACGGCGCCGGCCGCGCTGAGCGGCTGCGTCTCCTGGTCGAACCCGACGAGCAGGCCGTATTGGCGCACGATCGACTGGAAGAACGCGTCGTATGTGGAGACGTCGGGCTTCATGAAGGCCGACCGTGCGCCGGCGTGCGCCGACACGGCCGCCGAGACGCGCGCGAGCAGTTCGGCCGCGGCCTTGCGCGTGAACGTGAGGCCCAGGATGCCTTCGGGCGCCACACCGGTCTCGATGAGGTGGATGATGCGCTGCGTCATCGTGAAGGTCTTGCCGGAGCCCGCGCCCGCCACGACAAGCACGTCGTCGTCTTGCGGCGCGCCGATGATGCGCTGCTGCTGGGCGCTGGGAACGAATGCCGCCATGGTTCAGTCCTCCCTCGTCTCGAACACGGTGGATATGCGCCCGTTGCACGCCGGGCACAGCGCGGTGAGCCGGCAATGCGCGGCGTGGGCGGCCGTCGGGTGCGCCTCGATCCGCACCGACCGGCTTGCCGCGGCCGTGTAGAACACGCGCGCGATCATCGTGAGCGCCCACACCGCCATCGTGCCGCGCAACGCCATGAACTGCCGCCATGCCTCGTGTGGCACGCCCGCCGGCGCCTCGTCGGGCAGGTCGAGCGTGAAGAGCTTGCCCACCGCCGTCACATAGGGGCGCTTGGTGAAGGCATGCGCATTGATCGCGCCATCACGGAAGAGCGGCTCCTGGAAGTAGGTTTCGGCGTTGGCGCCACGCATGGCCGGGGCCGGCGCCTCCTGCACGTCGAACAGCGTGCTCTGCGCGATGGGCATGCCGGCCTGCTCGCCGTCTTCGGGGAACATGCGCGAAAGCTGGTAACACACGAGTTGCAGGTCGTTGAAATTGTCCGCCCCTGAATGCCTGCGGCCGGTCTTGTAATCGATGAGGCGCGCCACATGCGTGCCGTCGGCGAGCACGCGCGTCTCCTCACGGTCGATGCGCCCGGTCAGGCGCACCACCAGATCCGCGCTCATGCCGTCCGGCCAGCCGCCCACGAGGGCGCCCATCAGCGCGACCATCGTGGATTCACTGACCGCGTCCACGCCGTCGATCGCGTTGTAGGCGCGCGTCACCTCGGGCACACCGAACCGGGCCGTGAACTCGACTTCGGCCCTCGCGTCGATGAGCGTGCCCACCTCGAACTGCGCCGTGCTGCCCAGCCCATAGCGGCCGGGCAGGTTCGAATTGACGAAATACGCGGCGATGTTCCCGAACGTGCCGCGCGCGTCGTCGTCTTTCGCGAGCGCGCGGAACCGCTCCTCCATGTCTTCGACGTCGAGCGGGTCGTCACGCCCCTGCTCGTACAGCGCGAACATGGCGTCCGCGATCCGTTCGATGCGCTCATCGGGCGCAAGGTCGGGCAGGTGGCCGGGCCTGTCCCATCCGCGCTGCGTGGCCTCGCACGCGATGTCGTGCACGATCGTGCCGAAGTTCTGGTCCGCGGTGGAGCGCTGAGGGCCGAAGAACTGCTGCTCCATGCGCGCGCAGACCGGGCAGTTCCACAGGCGGTCCACCTTGGACGGCGACAGGGTGACGACGTTGCCCTCCTGCTGCGCGAAGGGGTCGGCTGGGGTGGCCGCGGTGCGCGCTTCGGGCGACGCGGTGTGGTGCGCCGCGCGCGACCGGTGCGTGGCCGTGCGCGCGGGTTCGGCGGCGCCATCATCCGAGTCGTTCCACTCATCGAGGAACGGCCATGTGCCGGGGTCCGCCGCGGCGAACCCGTTCTTCGCCAGCACGGCGAGCGCCTCGATCGCGTCGCGCGCTTCGGGCGCATCGGCGCTGTGCGTGGCGAGCGTGGTGCGGGCGAGCGCGATCAGCCCGCGCACGTCGGCGTCGAGCGCCTCGTGCGCACCATCGCCGAGCTGCGTGTAGCGGCGCGAGCGCGGATTGGCGTCGCGGCTGCGGTCGAAGTGCTCGGGCAGGTAGGTGTACAGGAAGTCGGACGGCGCGAGGTCGTCGTTGAGCACGGCACTGACGGTGACGCGCTCGCCCGCTCGCGTGAGCGCCACGAGGAGGCTTTTCTGTTCCGAGGCGAGCACCTCCTGCAGGCCCGTGCCGCCGGGCGCGCCGTCCTGGGTCGCGTCGAGCCGGCCGTGCAGCAGCACGTCCACGAGGTCTTCGCCGCCGAACATCGTGTTGCGCGCGGCGAGGTTGGGCCAGACGTCCTGCTGCACGCCCGGCAGCCATACGAGCGGCCATGCGTGGCCCGCGGCGCCGGCGGGCGTGGTCACGGTGACCGCTTCGTCGAGCGGCGCCACATGCGCGAGCGAGTCGGCTTCGATCTGCAGGCCGCGCACCTGTTCGATGAACGCGCCGATCGTGTGGGCGGCGCCTTCGGTACGCGCGTATTCGAACAGGCGCATCGCCGTGTCGAGCCGGTCGTTGGCGGCGCGGCCGGCGGGCGTGTTGAACAGCGCCTGCCCCTGCCAGTCGCGCGCCACGCCGCACGCCTCCCAGGCGGCCTCGAGCGCGAACTGCGGGCCGGGGTCGCGCAGCTCGCGCAACGCGCCGGCGATTTGCCCCACCCGGCTCCACAGGCGCGCGAAGCGGCGCGCGGGCGCGTTCGGGTTGACATAGCGGCCGTCGCCTTCGCCGCGCCATGTGCCGCAGATGCGTTCGATGCTGTCGATGACCTGCGGGGCGCCGTCGTGCGCGAGCATGAGCATCATCGCGTCTTCGCCGAAATCGGGAACGGCGCGCGCCGCCGGGTCGACGATCGATTCGTCAACGCGCACGTGCGCCTCCTCTTCGCGGGCGGCGCGGGCGGCTTCGAGTTGCGCCGCAAGGTCGGTCCATTGCGCGATCAGTCCGGCGAGCGCGCCATCGCCGCCTTCTGCCTGCGCCACCTGTGCGAGGGCCTGCAGCGAGCGCATCGCCGCCTGCACCGGTCCCATGTCCATGGGGCGCGGCGGTTCCTTTGCGGGGGCGTCGAGCAGCGGGCTCGCGGCGATCATGCGCACGCGCGCGCCGACCCAGGCGGCGAGCGCGGCGGGGGCGAGCGTGCGGTTGGCGAGCCCCTGGTTGCGCAGTTGCGCAAGTTCGATGAGCGCGAACAGCGCCTGGACGAACGGCTCTTCGGCGAGGGGGCGCGTGACCGACGAGAAGCGCACCGGCACGCCGTCGCGGCGCAGGCGGTCGCCGAGCGTGCGGATCGCGCCGTTGTCGTGCATGATCACGGCCATGCTGTTCCACGAGCGGCCCAACGTGAGGCGTTCGGTCTTGATGTGCCACACCACATCATCGAGTTCTTCGTTCGCCGAACGGTACAGATGCGCGCGCACCGTGCCGTCGGCGCGTTGCGGCGCGTCTTCGGGCAGGGTGCGGATCGGGAACGCGTTGGCGAGTCCGGGCAGTTTGCCGGGGCGCTGCGGCAACGGCTGGTCCTGCGCTTCGCTCGCGGCGATCGACAGGCTCACGCGTGAGGCCAGCAGTTCGCGCATCGTGGGACCGGTCTGCTGTGCGGGTCCCAAGTCGACCGGCTCGGCATGCAGCCGCTCTTGCGCCTGGCGGCATACATATTCCGGGTACGATCCGCGGAAGGTCTGCACCGATTCGTCCGGGTTCGCGGTGAGCAGCAGCCGCACACCGCGGCCGTGCAGCGCCTCGAGGAACGCCAGCCCGGCGAGCGTCGTGTCGTGGAAGTCGTCGACGACGAGCATGGCCGGCAGGTCACCGGGTTCGGCCTCGCGCGCGGCGGCGGCGCCGGCCACCTGCAGGTACGACGAATCGAGGCGGTAATCGTTGGGGTATTGCGCGCCGATCATCGCGATGTATTCGGCACGCAGCGCGAACGCGAGCCGCCATTGGATCGCGAGACGCGCGCCGGTGATCCCCGCGCCGTCCGTGGCGGCGAGCACGCGCTGCTCGCAGTCGGGGCCTGCGCCCGATTCGTCCATGCGCGCGAGCATGTCGCGCAATTGCGCGGTGAACGCGCCGTTCACACCGGCCGAGAACAGCGCCTCGGTCGTGGCCGGGTCGCCGCCGTGCTCCCCTTCGCGCATGTCTTCGGCCACGTAGCGCGCCCAGTGCTCGTTGGCGAAGTAGTCGCGCAGCAGCTGGCATGTGGCGCACATCTCACCGGCCTGCACATGGGCCAGGTGCACGCCGAGCACGCGGCGCAGCAGCGCGTCCTGTTCGGCGCCGTTGAGCAGTTTGGGCAGCGGCAGGCCCGCGCGCGCACGCGCCTGCGTGATGAGGCGGAACGCGAGCGCGTTGAGCGTGGTGGCGGGGCGCGCCTGCGTGCTCACGCCGGCATGGCGGATGAGCAGCGGCGAATACTCGTCCGCGAGCACACGGTTCGGCACGGCGAGCACTGCCGCCGATTCGCCGAACACGTCCATCGCGCGCATCGCCGCGGCCACGGCGAGCATCGTGCGCCCGCGGCGCGGCGGCGCCGTCACGAGCACGGCCGGGGCCCCGGGGGCACTCCCGGCCTCGAACAGCGGCGCGAACCGCGCGTCGTCCAGCGTGGCGCGCGCCTGTGCGAGCACGTCGTCGATCGATGCGGCGCGCCCCGCCTGTGGAGCCGCCGCAGAAGCTGTGTTGTGCGTCATCGCCCGTCCATCCCTTCCGGTCCAACCAGTGCCCGCGCAGGGCGGAGGCACCCGGCCTCCCAGCATACCGTGGCGCGCACGCGCATGCCAGCGCCTCGGTTGCACAGGCGCGTCGAAAGGGCAGTATGACGCCAATGCGAACGATGTCACATATTGGCCACGGGGTAGACAGCAGCCGGCCGCTCCAGCACAATGGACTTCATTCGCGAACAGCGGCCGCCCGCACCGATGAGGGGATGAGATGTACCACACAGCGCATGGCGCCACGCCAGACTCGGCACCAGCCCCACCACGATTGGACGGCTACGAGTACCGCGGCATCCTCGGGTCCGGGTCGACGGCCACCGTGTACCGCTACCTGCAGCACGGCACCAACCGCGAAGTGGCGGTCAAGGTGAGCACGGCGCGGCTCGACCCCAAGGCGGGCGCGCGCTTCCGCACCGAGGCCAACTTCATGGCCAGGCTTTCCGCGCACCCCTACATCCTGTCGATCTACGGCGCCGGCATCACCGCCGACGGCCGCAGCTACATCGTCTTCGAATACGCGCCCGGCGGCAACCTCAAGGACCTGCTGGCCACACGCCGCTTCGACGCCGAGGAGACGCTCGACATCGGCGTCAACCTCGCGAGCGCGCTGGCCACCGCGCACCGCAACGGCATCGTGCACCGCGACATCAAGACGAGCAATGTGCTCATCACCGAGCAAGGGCTGCCCGCGCTCGCCGACTTCGGCATCTCCGCTTCGGTGTACGACAAGCGCAGCACCGGCTTCTCGCTGCCATGGGCTCCGCCGGAGGTGCTCGCCTCCAACGGCTCGGGCACCGACGCGAGCGACATCTACTCGCTCGCCGCCACGCTGTATGCGATGCTCGCGGGGCGATCGCCGTTCGAACACGGCTACCGCCCGCGCACGATGCAGGAGCTCGGCGCGCATATCATGAACGACCCGGTGCCGCCGCTGAACCGCCCCGACGTGCCGGCGCAGGTGGAGCGTGTGCTCGCCAAGGCGATGAGCCACAACCCCGAGGACCGCTATTATTCCGCCGTCGAGTTCGCGCGCGCCATGCAACAGGCGCAGATCGACTGCTACGGCCATGCCACGCCGCTGACGGTGGAAGGCGTGGACCGCTTCGGCAAGGCCGTGCTGCAGCGCCGTGGCGCGCACACCGCCGCGCCGGCCGCCGCCGACACCGCCAAGCGCGGCCCCTCGCGCGGCGCGTGGATCGCGATCGGCGCCGCCGTGGCCGTGGTGGCCGCCGGTGTGGCGTTGTTCTGCACGCTTGTGCTGCCGAACCTCGACCATGTGGACGGCGGCGAGGCGCAGGTGGTCAACCCGAGCTTCGGCTCGCAGGCCACGCCAAGCGCCGGCGCGCAGCCCTCCGCCGGCGGCGCCGTGCCCTCCCCCACCAACGTGGTGGGCAGGTACAGCGGCGATTCCGTGATATTTACGTGGAAGAATCCCGATCCGCAGCCCGGCGACCGGTATGCGTGGGTTATCATCGACGACGATTCGGAAGGGCTCACGAACTCCGCCCTCACCGCCGACCAGCGTGTTGTGGTGAAGGCGGGCGACCGCACGCAGACCTGCATCCGCGTGAGCATCGTGCGTGAGGACCGGCAGATGTCCACCAGCCCGGCCACGATCTGCGCCGCGCGCTGACCCATCCACCACTTGGGCCCCACACCGAACAGTTACGACGAGGAAAGGCATGCCATGGCCCGAACGCCGCACCCCCAGCCGCACCCCGGCGGTGACGCCGGCGGCGCACGCCGCCGCACGCACGACCTGAACGCCCGCGTGCGCCAGTTCGTCGGCGCGCGCCACCGGCCGTGGCTCGTGCCGCTCGTCACGCTGCTCGCGGTGGTCGCGGTCATCGCCGGCGCGGTCCTCGTCAGTTCGGTCACCCAGCGCCACCTGCAGCTCGACGACGGCACCGTATGGGTCACATCGTTGCAGGACGGCAAGGCGGCGCGCTACAACGTGCGCCTGCAGGAACCCGACACGGCCGTGGCGGCGAGCGCCCCGAAGTTCGACGTGGCGCAGCAGGGGGCGAGCACGGTGCTCGCCGAAGGCACGCAGGTGAGCGCGATCCACCCCTCCACGATCAGCCTGGCCGATGCGGCCCCCACCGGCGCGGCCATGCAGTCGTTCGTGGCGAACGGCACGCTCGCGCTGTTCAACCGTGCGCGCGGCGACGTGTGGGTGGGCGATGCCGGCGATGTGAAGGCCCTGAACGCGGCGGAGACGCCTGCGCACATGAAGCTCGGCGTCGGCGGCCTGGCCGCCGTCACAGCCGACGGCACCGTGTACGGCTACCGGCCGAAAGACGGCATGGTGCTCGCCATCGACGACCGCGGCGCGCCCGACCATGTGCGCGAGGCCGGTTCGCTGAGCGACGGCAAGGCACAGAGCGCCGACTCGTTCACCGTCGTCGACGGCCAGGGCGTCATCAGCGACGGCGACGACATCATCTGGAACGGCGGGCGCGCCACGTTCGCCGACGCCGCGCCGCTCGTGCTGCAGGCGCCGAGCGCCGACGGCAAGCAGGGCGCGTGGGTCGCGGCCGGTGCGCCCAGCGGGCTTGCGCTCGTCGACCTGACCAAGCGCGGCGGCGAGGCGCGCCTCATCGCGTCGGGCGGCCAGGGCGAGCCCGCACAGCCGGCCTCGAGCGGCGGCTGTGTATACGCGGCGTTCGCGCAGCACGCGAACAACTCTGTGCGCGCATGCTCGGCCGCCGACAACCCGGCCTACGCCACACTCGAGGAGGTCACGCCGACCTCGCAGCTGCAGTTCCGCGTCAACCACCGGCTTGTGGTGCTCAACGACGTGGCGAATGGCAACATCTGGAATCCGGACGAGTCGACCGACGTCATCAAGATCCAGTGGAAGACGATCGAGACGCGGCAGAACGAGGCCGAGCGCAGCAACGACGACAGCACGAGCAACAAGCACACCTTCGAAAAGACGTGCTCCACGCAGTCCGGGCAGATCAAGGCCGTGGACGACACGTTCGGCGTGCGCGCCGGCGCGCACCAGATCCTCGACGTGCTGCGCAACGACGAGCAGACGGATTGCTCGGTGCTGCGCATCACCTCGGTCAGCGCGCCGAAGAACGGCACGATCACCATCTCGCCGATCTACGACGGACGCTACCTGCAGCTCGACGCGAGCCATGCCGGCGCCGGCGCCGTGACGTTCACGTACGAGATCGGCGACGGCCGCGACCAGACCTCACAAGGCACGGTCACGCTCAATGTGACCGGCGCGGAGAACCGCGCGCCGCGCCAGACCGACGCCCCCGAGCAGATCGACGTGGAGCAGGGCGCGAGCTACACCGGCAACGTGCTCGGCGCGTTCACCGACGACGACGGCGACCCGCTCACGCTCGTCAACGCCACGGTCGAGAACACCGACGAGGCCACGGTCTCGACGCGCGCCGACGGCCTGCTCACGTTCAACGCCGGGTCGATGGCCGTGGGCCGCGCCACCGTGCGCCTGACCGTCTCGGACGGCCGTGAGACGGCCACCGGCACCGTGTATTTCTCGGTGCGGCCGGCGAACACGCTGCCCGCCGTGATCGACCCGCTCATCCGCCGCACCACGCCCGGCACCGCCATGCGCGTGTCGCTCAAGCAGTATGTGCACGGCACGTCGGCCGAACCGGCGCGCCTCACGCAGGTCGACACGCCCGACAAGGCCACGACCACGCTCAACGCCTCCGACATGAGCTTCTCGTTCACCGCGCAGACCCCCGGCACGTATTACGTGCCGTACACGGTCACGCAAGGCACGATCCCGGCCACGGGCCTGGCGCGCATCGAGGTGGAGGCGTTGACCGAAGACACCTCGAAGCCGGTGGCCGCGAACGACGTGGCGCTGCTGGGCGCCGACAACACGGCGATCGTGGAACCGCTCGCCAACGACGTGGACCCGATGGGCGGCGTGCTGTCGGTGACCTCCGTCAAGGCGCCCGCCAACACCAACGTCAAAGTGGGGCTCGTGTCGAACAAGCGCGTCTACCTGACCGCCGTGCGCATGCCGACCGAACCGATCCCGATCGAATACACGGTGGCGAACGAGGTCGGCGCGTCCAACGGCACGATCGTGCTGCAGCCGCCGGCGCCCTCGCATGCGAGCAGCGCGCCGAAGGCGTCGAACGTGAACGTCTCCGTGCGTACCGGCGGCATCGTCTCGGTCGACGTGCCCGACCACGTGAGCTACAGCGACGGCACCACGATCACGCTCGGCAACGACCTGCAGTACGACCCCGAGACCTTCCGTGGGCTCGTGTTCGTGGCCTCCGACATCGTGCGCTACCAGGCGCCCGCCGAGCCCGGATCCTACCCCGTCACGTACACGGTGCGCGACAACCTCGGCAACGCGGCCTCCGCCACGATCACCTTCGCCGTGCATGAGGCGAACGCCGAGACCAAGGCCGAGGCCAATCCGGTCGACGTGGACGCGCAGGTGGCGGCGGGCCAGAAGATCCGCATCCCCATCACGCTGCGCGGCATCGACGCCGACGGCGACGACGTGCAGCTGCTGGGCCTGGGCAACACCGCGCCCACCAAGGGGCGCATCGCCGAAGTGGGCGCCGACTACCTGATCTACGAGGCGTACACCGACAGCACCGGCACCGACGAGTTCACGTACGCGGTCGAGGATTGGACCGGACGGCGCGCGCAGGCGAGCGTGCGCGTCGGCATCTTCCAAAGCGGCGCCAATTCCACCGTGTATGCGCGCGACGACACGATCACGCTGCGCCCGAACACGACGACGACCGTGCCCGTGCTGATCAACGACGTGGCGAGCGACGACAGCGAGCTCACCGTGTCCGACCACCTCGAGCTGCAGGGCATCAGCGAAGCGAGCGTGCACGACGGCCAGATCACGTTCACGACGCCCGACAAGGCCGGCACCGCATTCATCGTGTATGCGATCAGCAACGCGGCCGGGCTGGGCGACACCGCCACGCTCACGGTGACGACGGACCCGCAGGCGCCGATCGCCCCGCCGACCGCCTACGACTACCGCGTGCCGGCGATCGCCACGATCGACAAGCGGTCGGTCGATGTGGATGTCTCGCCATGGATCGCGAACCCTTCAGGCGGCGCCGACGAGCTCGAGGTGGGCATCGACCCCTCGGCCGCAGGCAGCGCGCGCGTGCGCGGCGGCACGACGATCACCGTGGATCTGACGGACGAGGCGCGCGCCGTGCCGTACACCGTCACGAACACGACGCACAACGTGACGTCGACCGCGTTCATCCAAGTGCCCGCATACGGCGTGTTCCCGCCGACGCTGCGCCCCAAGGCGCCGGCGCTCACGGTGAACGCCGGCTCGACGATCACGATCAGCATCGCCGATTACGTGCGCGTGGGCGCCGGCAAGACGGCCGTCGTCGAAAGCCGGGATTCGGTGAGCGCCACCAAGGCCGCGGACGCGGACCTCTATGTGGACGACCAGACGCTTTCGTTCACCGCACCCGACGACTACAGCGGCCCCGCCTCGATCACGTTCACCGCGACCGACGGCAAGCGCGAAGGGCGCCAAAGCGGCGTCAAACTCATCAATTCCGCGGTGATCACGCTGCCGATCACGGTTGTGGGCGGCCAGACGCCCCCGCCCACATTCTCATCCACCGCGGTGGATGTGGTGGCGGGCGAATCCCCCATCACCATCGACCTGACGGCCCTGACGCACAGCGCCGCGCCGGGCGGCCACGACCCGTACACCTACCGCGGCGGCGCCACCGCGTCTGGCATCACCGCGAACCTGAGCGCCGAAGGCAAGCTCGTCGTCAGCGCCGAAGCCGGTGCAAAGCCCGGCGCCACAGCCTCGGTGCCGATCACGATCAGCTACGGGCATGGCGAGGTGAACGCCGGCATCACCGTGCGCGTCGTGGCGTCACTGCGCCCGCTCGCGCGAGTGAGCGGCACGACGACGAAGATCAATGCCGGCGAGACGGTGACCGTGCCGGTGTTGCAGGGCGCCTACAACCCGTTCCCCGACGAACCGCTGAAGATCGTCGACGCGGCCATGGAGTCGGGGTCCACGCTGACGCTCGCCACAAGCGGCGACTCGCTTTCGGTCACCGCGCCGCAAGACACGTCCGCGCAGAGCGCGCGCGTCGTCGTGACGGTCGAGGACGCGACCGGCAGTGCGGCGCGCCATGTGACGGCCACGTTCACGTTCATGATCGCCGCCGTGCCCGACGCGCCGCGGCTGTCGCCGGTCGGCGGTGACGCGCAGGACGGCGCGGTGGCGCTGCAGTGGACGCCGGGCAACGCCAACGGCAGCCCGATCACCGAATACGAGGTGCGCTGGAACGGCGGACAGAAGGTGTGCGGCGCGGTCACGACATGCCAGGTGACCGGACTCAAGAACGGCACGACCTACCTGTTCACCGTGCGCGCCAGGAACGCCGTGGGCTGGTCCGCCGATTCGAACCAGGTGGAAGGCAAGCCGGACCGCGCGCCGGAAGCGCCGGCGAACGTGGAGGTCAAGGGCGGCTACCGCAGCGCGTCCGTCTCGTGGTCCACCGGCAATTACGAAGGCACCCGCCCCGATTCCTACACGGTCAGGCTCGTCGGCCCGCGCGGCTGGACGCAGCAGCAGTCGGGAGTCACGTCGTCGCCGGCGAATTTCGAGATCCCCAACAATGTGATTGGCGAAGGCTCGTTCACCGCCACGGTGATCGCGCACAACCCCGTCGGAAACAGCAAGGAAGGCGTCTCGAAGGGCACGTCGGACGTGTGGGGCGACCCGGAGGCCCCGACGGTCAAGCTCGAGCAGGTGGACGACGAGCATCTGCGCGTGAGCATGACGCCGGGCCATCTGCGCGGCACCGGCTGCACCGCGGTCACGCTGTCGCACGGCTCGGGCATGGATTGCTCGGGTGGTTCCGTGCTCGTCCCCATCACGAACGACATGTATTTCACCGACGTCACCATCAAGGCCACGATCGCCCCGGCCAAGCCAGGCGTCACCCCCGCTTCCGCCGATTCGAACCCCGTGCCGGTGAGTGTGGGCGTGGGCACGTCGAGCGTCACGGTCAGCGGCGACGGCGGCACATGCACCGCGAGCTGGTCCACCGACGGCGGCAAAGCGACCGAAGTGCATGTGCGGTTCGGCGACATCGACCGGCGCGAAGGGCGCGACGGCGAGGTCTCCACGTCGATCGGCCCCTGGCAGTCGTGCCCCGTGGCCACCGTGCAGCCCTTCGTCAAGGACCATGGCGGCGCCGTGGCCACCGGCGAAAGCCCCCACGTCCACAAGGTCGACCCCAGGATCGACGCGGGCCAGCTGGGCGTGCAATGGTCGCAGAACGACGAGCACAAGGTGCTCGTGACCAACAACAACGCGATCGACACGTATGGCATGGGCAACGAGACGAACCTGTACGTGGGCTCGCCGTCCAACCCGGTGCTCGTGGGCTGGGACGGCACCAGCACGGCCGTCACCGTGCCCGACGGGGTGCCCGACGACGCCCAGTGGTTCGTCAAGGTCACGATCAACGGCGAAAAGTCGTCGCAGACCGAGTGGGCGCGCATCTCCGGCACGCGACACAAGCTGCCGGTCATGCCCACGCCCGACCCGTCGACGCCCGGACCGGTGCCATCCCCTTCCCCGACCGGCACGACCGATCCGGTGCAGCCCAGCGCGGCCTTCGCGCGCATGGCGCACACCCACCTGATCCACATCCTCATGCCATTCACCAACACCCAAGGAGCATAAGCCATGGCGAACCACGAACCAGAGCAGCCGCAGATCACCGAGGAGACGGTCCTCTCCACCGAGGCCGGCGGTCTGGCCGCCGATCCGCTTGCGGCGGCGGCCGACGCGACCGTGCTCGGCCAGTCGCCGGTGCAGGTGCGCCCCGCGGCCACGGCGATGCCGGTGCCCGGACTGCCCCCGCGCACGGCGGCGCCTGCCGTGCCATCGGTGACGTCGCCGGTGGCGCCGGCCACCACGCCACGCACGCCAAGCCGCCCGACGGCGATGCCGCAGCCAGCCGCCGGCGCCTCCACGCTGACGGCGGACCAGATCACGCGGTTCAGCACGCAGTTCGAGGCGATCGTGCGCAACGTCTCGCAGGTCGTGGTGGGCAAGGAGCAGCCGGTGCGCCAGTGCGTCACCGCGCTCGTGGCCGGCGGCCACATCCTGCTCGAAGACTACCCGGGCACCGGCAAGACGCAGCTCGCGCGCGGCTTGGCCCGCTCGATCGACACGTCGTTCAAGCGCATCCAGTTCACGCCCGACCTGCTGCCGAGCGACGTGGTCGGCGTCACGTTCTACGACCAGAAGACCGGCGAGTTCAGCTTCCGCAAAGGCCCGATCTTCGCGTCGATCGTGCTCGCCGACGAAATCAACCGCGCCTCGCCGAAGACGCAGTCCGCGCTGCTCGAGGTGATGGAGGAGCAGAAGGTGACGGTGGACGGCGCCACCTACGACGTGCCGCAGCCCTTCGTCGTCATCGCCACGCAGAACCCGGTCGAACAGCTCGGCACCTACAAGCTGCCCGAAGCGCAGATGGACCGCTTCCTCATCAAGACCACGATCGGCTACCCCTCGCACGAGTCGAGCGTCGACATCCTGCGGCAGATCAACATCGGCGACCGCGCCACGCATGTGTCGCCGGTGGCCACCGGCGCCGACGTGCTCGCGATGCGCACGCTCGCGCAATCCGTGCACATCGACGACGCGATCTACGAGTACATCGTGCGCCTCGTGGAGAGCACGCGCCACCACGAAAGCATCGCCGTGGGCTCGTCGATGCGCGGCGCGCTCGCGTTGACGCTGTGCGCGCGCGTCTGGGCCGCCGCCGACAACCGCGGCTACGTGATCCCCGACGACGTCAAGGCCCTGGCGGTGCCGGTGCTCGCCCACCGCGTGCTGCTCACGTCCGAAGCGCTGTTCACGGCGCTGACCGCCGAGCAGGTGGTGGCGCAGATCCTCGAGGAAGTGCCCGCGCCCGCGCAATCCGCCGCACTCTGACACCCACACGACCATCCACGAAAGCAGCACCATGACCGATCCCGCAGCACGCGCACTGCGCCGGCGCGCGTTCCAGCAACGCGCGCGCCGGGCCCGCAGGCGCGCACAGCGCGCGCTCACCGCCTACATCTCGCCGCTCGGCTGGGCCACGATCGCGTGCGCCGCCATCTGCCTGACCATGTTCGCCACGCTCGGCTGGCATGAGATGCTCGCCGCGGGCCTCGTGTGCGTGGCCATGCTGCTCGCCGCGCTCGTGCTCTCGCTCGGCAACACGTCGTTCCACGCGTCGATCGCTGTCTCGCAGCGCCGCGTGAGCGTGCATGACGCCGTGCATGTGCAGGTGACGGTGGAGAACCCGGGCGCCACGCCGACCGCGAGCGCACGCGCCGACCTGCCGATGGGCGACGAACACGAGCGTTTCGGCATCCCGATGCTCGCGAGCCACCAGTCGAAGCGCACCACGGTGAGTTTCACCACGATCAAACGCGCCGTGCTGCCGATCGGCCCGTTGATGATCCGCAAGGGCGACCCCTTCGGCCTCATGCGCCACGAGCGGCGGCTCGCCGAACGCGTGACCGTCTACATCCACCCCACCGTGGTGGCGCTCGGCATGCTGCACGCCGGCATTCCGCGCGACCTCGAAGGCAACCCGACCGGCGACATCGTGGACGACGACCTCGATTTCTACGGCCTGCGCGAATACGAGCCGGGTGACGACGTGCGCAATGTGCACTGGCTGAGTAGCGCGAAGACCGGCATGTTGATGATCCGCCAGTTCGAAGCCACGCGGCGCACCGACACGTCGCTCAGCCTCGGCGTGAACCCCGACGACTACGTGGATGCCAGCGAATTCGAGCTTGCCGTCAGCGCCCACGCGTCGATCGGCGTGCAGGCGCTGCGCGAGGACCGGCCATTGTATGCGCACGTGGGCGCCACACACACCAATCCGGCCAATCCCATGGTGTTCCTCGACGAGTGCAGCGCCGTCGAGCCGCGGCTCGGCGACGCGCGCAACCTCGCGCAGGGCGCGCTCGCGTTCACGCCGGACGCCTCGCTGTACTGCTTCACCGTCGGCTCGCTCAAACCGCTCGACGACATCCGGCGCATGGCGTCCACGCTGCCGCAGTCGGCGCGCGTCGTCGTCGTGCAGACCGCGCCGGGGGCCACGCGCGGCCTGCGTGATTTCGGCGATTTCACGCTCGCCACGATCGGCGAGCTCAATGACCTGCCGCTCGTCATGGGAGCGATGCGATGAACCTCAACCCCATGCACTCCCCCGACCTCGACCGTTCGATGACGACCGGCACCGGCACGACGACCGGCTCATGGGCGCAATCGACCCATTCGGTGATCTGGCGCACCAACACCGGCACGCCGTCGCACCGCATGGTGGGCGAACGCATCCCGTGGCGCCCCACGCTCATCGCCTGTGCTGCGGTCGCGCTCACCGTGCTGCTCGCATGCGCCAATCTGGTGGACGTCTACGGCTCGTTCGGCCTGTGGGCGGCCGCGGCCATCCCCGCCGCCCTGATCGGCGCGGGCGTCGCCGCGATGAGCGTGCTGCCCGCGCTGCGCGTCTGGTGGCAGCTCGTGGCCCTCGTCGTGGCCCAATGGATCCTCGGGCCGGTCATCTGCTGCAACGGCACCACGCTCGCCCATGTGGTGCCGACGGCTGCCACCTTGCGTGACGGCTGGTCGGCCACATTCGGCTCGTTCAAATACCTCATCTCGATCGCGCCGCCGGTCGGCTCCGGACAGGGCGCGTTGATGGCCGTGTGGACGCTGTGCCTGTGGGGCACGGCGCTCGCCGGGTTCTTCGCGGTGATGCGCGAGAGGCACTGGTCCTTCGTCACCGTGGCCTTCCTGCTCGCCATCAGCGCGGCGAGCGCGCTGCTCGGCACCGACGACGGCTGGATGCGTGTGCCGGCCGGCATCATCGCCGCGCTCGTGCTCATCGTCTGGATGGCCTACAAGTGGGGCGTGCTCGAAGCCGGCCGCTGGCTCAGCTCCGCGGTGATCATGGTGCTCGCCGCAGCCGTGGCGTGCGGCGGCTGCCTGCTCGTGGGCCAACAACGCGTCACGTTGCGCGACCATTACGACCCGCCGCTGAGCCCCTATGACTACGTGAGCCCGTTGAGCGGCATGCGCGCCTACATCAAGGAGCACAAAGACACCACGCTGCTCACCGTGCAGGGCCTGCCCGCGGGCACACCGGTGCGCCTCGCCGTGATGGACCGCTTCGACGGCAACGTGTGGAACCTGTCCGACCAGCGCGAGGCGCGCGACTCGTCGAACTACGTGCGCGTCGGCACGCGCATCCCCACGCAGGACACCGGCCGCACGTTCGACGCCACGTTCACCGTGCACGAAGGCTTGCACGAAGATTGGCTGCCGCTCGCCGGCGCCGCGACCGGCGTGCGGTTCGCCGACGAGGGGCTCACGCGCGCGTTCTACTACAACACCGGCACCGACACCGGACTGCTGGCGAGCGGCGTGCGCGATGGCCTCACCTACACCGAAAGCGGCGTGGTGCCCGCCATGCCCACCGACCAGCAGATCGCCGGGGCGAAAGGCGCCGCGGTGGCCCAGCCGCAGGCGCAGGACGTGCCGCAGTCGGTGGGCGAGCTCGCCACGGCGATCGCCGGCGGCCGGTCGAACGGCGGCGAGGCGGCGCAGGCACTCGCCGAGACGCTCAAGGACCGCGGCTGGTTCTCGCACGGCCTCGCCTCGGACTACCCGTCGCTGCCCGGGCACGGCAATTTCCGCCTCACGCGCCTGCTCGCGGGCACGGCGATGGTCGGCGACAGCGAACAGTATGCTTCGGCGATGGCCCTGATGGCGCGCGAACTGGGCCTGAGCAGCCGCGTCGTGCTCGGGTTCCTACCCAAAGACGGCGACGGCGAGATCTCCGACGAGCGCGCACAGACCGCGGGCGGCACCACGACGATCGACTTCACCGGCAACGATGTGACGGCATGGGTCGAGATCAACCTCGTAGGCCATGGCTGGGTGCCGTTCTACCCCACGCCGAAAGAAACGAAGACGCCCGACGACAACCAGAATCTCACGCCGCCCAATCCGCAGTCGCTCGTCCGGCAGCCGCCGGTGCCGCTGACCGACCCGTTGCGCGACGAGCAGAACACGACCGGCCAGTCGTCGCTCGACGGTGACGAGGCCGACGAGACGCCGCGCGACGAGCGGTGGGCGCGCGTCGCGCAGGTCGCGCGCGCCGTGGCCGTCTATGGCTCGCCCGTGTGGATCGTGCTGCTCGTGTGCGCGTTGATCCTGGCCGTCAAGGCGGCGCAGCTCGCCTGGCTGCGCCGGCATGGGCGCCCTGGCGCGCGCATCGCGGCCGGCTGGCGCGCCGCCGCCACGCTCGCCAGGCAGAGCGGCGTGCAGGTGCACGGCACGCGGCGCGAACAGTCCCAGCAGATCGCCGACGAACTGCATCTCGACCCCGCACCGTTCAACGAAGCGGTGCGCGAGGCGGATTATGCGGCGTTCTCGGGCGTGCCGGCGGATGAGTGCGCGGCCGAGGCGTACTGGAAGCGCATCGACGCCCTGCGTGGCAGCATGCTCGCCGCGCTGCCGCGGTGGCGCCGCTGGCGCACGCGGCTGTCGTTGCGCGGCCTGTGGCACAGCCGCCAATCAGGCACACGAGGCAAGGAGCAGCGATGAACGAGGCGATTGCGGTGGGCGCGCTCACCGATGTCGGCATGCGGCGCGCCACGAACCAGGACGCGTTCCTCGCCGAACGCGGCGTGTATGTGGTATGCGACGGCATGGGCGGCGAGTCGGGCGGCGAGCGCGCGAGCGCCATCGCCGTCGAGGAATTCGCGCGTCTGGCGGCGGGCGGCGAACGCACACGCGTCGCCATCGACGCGGCCGTGCAGCGCGCGCAACGCCGTGCCCGCGCGCTTGGCGTGCGGCTCGGCGGCATCGCCGGCACCACGATCAGCGGCATCGTGCTGCCGCAGTGGGGTACCGGCGCGGCCCCGCACGGCGCGCATGCAGCCGCGCATATGCCTGGCGTGGATGCCGAGCCGGTCATCGACGATTGGGATGCCACACAGCCGGGCGCCACGCTCGACGACAGCACGATCACCGGTGAGTGGCAGACGGCGCGCGGCGGGTGTGCTGACCCATGCTACGTCGTCAACATCGGCGATTCGCGCACCTACCATATGGAACGCGCGGATTCGGCGGTCATGACGTGGGACGCCCGCACGTTCACACAACTCACGCATGACCATTCGAGCAGGCAGGAGGCGATCGACGCCGGCATGGACGAAGCCGAGGCCGGGCGCCGGATCGCGCGCAACGTCATCACGCGCTGCATCGGCGCGCCGCACGGCACCCGCGCCGACGTGTTCATGGCGCCGGCGCGCGGGCGGTTCATTATATGTTCCGATGGGTGCCATGGCGAGCTCGAAGACGCTACGATTGCCTCTATCGCCGCCGCGCACGACGACGCGGCGGGCGCGGCCCGCGCGCTTGTGCAGGCGTCGCTCGACGCGGGCGGCAGTGATAATGTGACTGTGGTGGTCGTGGATATGCCGGCCGGCCGCGCCGCGCTGGGCGCGCGTCTGGAGGACGATGAGGACCTCGGCGACGTGCATGGGCTCGACGACGCCACGGTGCAGACCCGAACCGGCGCACAACAATTGGACCTGAATGCGTGGCGGCGCACACCGCCACGTGATGGGGGCCGGGCATGCGCAGATGCCCGGCTCAGCAGAGAACACAGAGAGGAACAACAAGCATGGTGAGTTACGACGAGGCGGTTGCGATCGTGCAGGACCCGCAGGCGGACCCCGTGATGCTGGCCAAAGTGGCCTACGAGAACCCGGAGTTCGGTGCCAACGTGGCGGCGCACCCCCGCGCCTACCCGGGCCTGAAGCGCTGGATTGCGCAGTTCGGCGACGAGCGCGCGCGGCGCATGGTGGCGCAGCAGGGCTATGAGTCGCCGCTCGCCCCCATCGAGGACCGCGAGGAAGCCGCGCAGCCGGAACCGGCCGTGGTGGCCGAAGCCGCCGCGGTGGCGCAGACGCCGGCCTCGTTCGAGCCGCAAGGGTATTCGGGCGTGGAGATGCTCGACGAACAGTTCAACAGCCTGCCCGACGAATCGGTGCTGCCGTCGTTCGTCACTTCCGCGGACGTGCAGGCCATGGCGCATGACGCCGCGCAAAGCTCCCCGCAGGCCTATGAGCCGCAGCAGCCGGCCGAACAGTCGTACGATCCGGCGCGGCAGCAAGCCGCCGCCGGCGCACAGGCCCAGCCGGCCGCCGCGAACGCATACGGGTTCACGGCGCAGCAGGCGGCCACCACCAACGACCCGGCCGTCATGCAGCAGATCGCGCAGTATGCGCCCGAACTGCATGCGGCGCTCGCCGGCAACCCCTATCTCTACCCCGAACTGCGGGCGTGGCTCGGCATGTTGGGCAACCCCGCCGTCAACGAGGTCCTCTCGCACCGCCAGTGACGCCATACAACGCGTGAGGCCCATGCACACTGTGCATGGGCCTCACGCGTATAAAGAACAATCCCCTAGGCCTGTTCGAAATCGAAGATCTGGTCGCCGATGCGGATGCGCGCGGGGGCGTGCAGCTGCACGGGCGCGCCCTTGTGTACGGGCGTCTCGGTGTCCCCCTCGTAGATCGCGGTGCCGTTGAGCGAACCGAAGTCCTCGAGCCACATCGAGCCGTCCTCGTCGAAGCTGATGGCCGCGTGGTTGCGTGAGACCGTGCGCGTGGGGTCGATGAGGCGCACCGATTTCGCGCCCGCCGGAATGTCCTGCGAGGGGCGGCGGCCCATCAGCACGCCCATGTCCACGAGGATCGTCTGCCCGGTGATCTCGTTGGTCATGCGGTAGTTCGCTCGCGGCTGCTTCATGAACGCCGTGGAGAGGACGGTGCCGTCCCATTCCTCACTGCCCTGCGCGTCGGACGCCGCGGTGTATTCGAGGTCGGCGCCCTGCGGGATGAACGAATCGTCGTTGAGCTCGGCCGCGTGCGCATCGGCCGTCTGGAGCGGTTCGGGCGCGGCCGGCTGGATCTCGGGGTGGTCGGGATGGAAGTCGTCGGTGGCGCCGAGGATCTGGCCGGCGGCTTCGTCGTCGGCGTACCAGCCCGGTTCAGGCGCGGGAGGATAAGGTAACTTCTGCATACCTGCATTCTTACCACACGCCGCGCGCCTCGCCCAGCCCCCGCCTCACGTTATGAACGCGGCGGTGGACCGGCACGGCATATGCGGACAGCGGGCGGCGCACCGTTGTGGTGCGCCGCCCGCTGTCCATGTCAGTCGGACCGTGCCGGATCAGACGTTGAAGTCGTCACCGAAGTCGGAGCCGAGGTCGGCCTGGCCGCCGTCGTCGTTCAGGAAGTCGTCCGGGTTGAAGTCGTCGCCGAGCTTCAGGTCGCCGAAATCGATGTTCGAGAAGTCGACATCGCTCAGGTCGGAGTCGGAGAAGTTCGCGCCGAGCGCGTCGTCGCCGAGGCCGAAGTTCGGGTAGATCGTCTCGCGGATCGCCTTGTCGGGCTCCACGACCGCGTTGCGGTAGCGTGCCAGGCCGGTGCCGGCCGGGATGAGCTTGCCGATGATGACGTTCTCCTTGAGGCCCTTGAGGTCGTCTTCCTTCTCGCTCAGGGCGGCTTCGGTGAGCACGCGCGTCGTCTCCTGGAACGAGGCCGCGGACAGCCACGAATCCGTGGCGAGCGAGGCCTTGGTGATGCCCATGAGCTCCGGGCGGCCGGCGGCCGGACGGCCACCCGACGCCACCGCGGCGCGGTTCGCCTCAAGGAAGCGGCTGCGGTCCACGAGCTCGCCCGGGAGCAGGCTCGTGTCGCCGGAGTCGATCACGGTGATGCGGCGCAGCATCTGGTGCACGATGACCTCGATGTGCTTGTCGTGGATGTCCACACCCTGCGAGCGGTACACGTTGTGCACCTCTTCGACGATGTTCTGCTGGGCGGCGTTCGGGCCGAGGATGCGCAGGATCTTCTTCGGGTCCACAGAACCCTCGATGAGCTGCGTGCCGGCTTCGACATGTTCGCCGTCCTTGACGAGCATCGGCGCACGACGGGTCACGCCGTACGTGATCGGCTCTTCGGCACCGTCGTCCGGCGTCAGGATCACCTGACGGCCGCGCTCGGTGTCCTCGACCTTGATCGTGCCGGCGAACTCGGCGATCGGCGCCTCGCCCTTCGGCGTACGCGCTTCGAACAACTCGGTGACACGCGGCAGACCCTGCGTGATGTCGGACGCCGAGGCGACGCCGCCGGAGTGGAACGAACGGAGCGTCAGCTGTGTGCCGGGCTCGCCGATCGACTGCGCCGCGACGATGCCGACGGCCTCGCCGACGTCCACGAGCTTGTTCGTGGCGAGCGACCAGCCATAGCACTTCGCGCACACGCCGCGCTTCGATTCGCACGTGAGCACGGAGCGGCCCTTGACCTCTTCGACGCCGTGCGCCACAAGGTCGTTGAGCACGTCCATCGACAGCGCGTCGCCCGCGTGGTAGAGCACGGTCTCGCCGTCGGCCGGGTCGGTCACGTCGGCCGCGAGCAGGCGCGAGTACGGGCCGCCGTCGGCCGCCTTGACGAGCACGAGGTTGCCGGCGTCATCACGCTCGGCCACCTTCATCGTCAGGCCGCGCTTGGTGCCGCAGTCCTCTTCGCGCACGATGACCTCCTGCGAGACGTCCACCAGACGGCGGGTCAGGTACCCCGACTCCGCCGTACGCAGTGCCGTATCGGCCAGGCCCTTGCGCGCGCCGTGCTGCGAGATGAAGTACTCGAGCACGGACAGGCCCTCGCGGTAGTTCGACTTGACCGGTCGGGGGATGATCTCGCCCTTCGGGTTCGCCACGAGGCCTCGCATGCCCGCGATCTGGCGGATCTGCATCCAGTTGCCTCGTGCACCCGACTGCACCATGATGTTCACGTTGTTGTCGTCATGGAAGTTCTCACGCATGGCCTCGGCCACCTTGTCGGTGCACTCGGTCCACAGGTTGATCAGTTCCTGGCGGCGCTCCTCTTCCGTGAGCAGGCCAAGGTCGTACTGGCTGTTGACCTTGGCGGCCTCATCCTCGTAGCCCTTGATGATCTCGGTGCGCTCCGGCGGGGCGACGATGTCGGAGAACGCCATCGTCACGCCGGACCACGGCGCGCGGGTGAAGCCCAGGTCCTTGAGGGCGTCGAGCGTCGCGGCCACCTGCTGCGTCGAGTAGCGGGTCGCGATGTCGTCGACGATCTTGGAGAGCTTGCCCTTCGGCGCCTGCTCGTTGATGAACGGGTAGTCCACCGGCAGCGTCTCGTTGAACAGGATGCGGCCCATCGAGGTGGCGAACAGCACCGAACCGTCGGTGAAGCGCTCCTCCTTGACCACGTCGGGGCTGCCCGGCTCGGGGTCGACGACCGTGAGCTCGCCCGGCTCCCAATCCTTTGGCAGCACGAAGTCCTCGGGCAGGCGGATGAGCACCTTGGCCTGCATGTCGATCTCGTGCTTGTCGAGCGCCATCTGCGCCTCGTCGAGCGACGAGAACACGCGGCCCTGGCCCTTGGCGCCGTCCACGACGGTGCTCAGGTAGTACAGGCCCAGGATCATGTCCTGCGAAGGCATCGTCACGGTGTGGCCGTCGGCCGGCTTGAGGATGTTGTCGGACGCCATCATGAGCGAACGCGCCTCCGCCTGCGCCTCGGCGCTCAGCGGCAGGTGCACGGCCATCTGGTCGCCGTCGAAGTCCGCGTTGAACGCGGCGCACGCGAGCGGCGGCAGGTGGATCGCCTTGCCTTCCACGAGGATCGGCTCGAAGGCCTGGATGCCCAGACGGTGCAGCGTAGGCGCACGGTTGAGCAGCACCGGGTGTTCGGCGATGACCTCTTCGAGCACGCCCCAGACCTCGGCGTCGCCACGGTCCACGAGACGCTTGGCGCTCTTCATGTTCTGCGCGTAGTTGAGGTCCACGAGGCGCTTGATCACGAACGGCTTGAACAGCTCGAGCGCCATCGGCTTCGGCAGGCCGCACTGGTGCATGCGCAGCGACGGGCCGACGACGATCACGGAACGGCCCGAGTAGTCCACGCGCTTGCCCAGCAGGTTCTGGCGGAAACGGCCCTGCTTGCCCTTGAGCATGTCGGAAAGCGACTTGAGCGGGCGGTTCGAGGCGCCGGTCACCGGGCGGCCGCGGCGGCCGTTGTCGAACAGCGAGTCGACGGCCTCCTGCAGCATGCGCTTTTCGTTGTTGAGCATGATCTCGGGCGCGCCAAGCTCGATGAGGCGCTTGAGGCGGTTGTTGCGGTTGATCACGCGGCGGTACAGGTCGTTGAGGTCGGAGGTCGCGAAGCGGCCGCCGTCGAGCTGCACCATCGGGCGCAGGTCCGGCGGGATGACCGGGATCACGTCGAGCACCATGGCCTCCGGCTTGTTGTCGGTGGTCAGGAACGCGTTCACGACCTTGAGGCGCTTGAGCGCGCGGGCCTTGCGCTGGCCCGTGCCGGTCTCGATCTCCTCGCGCAGCTCCTTGGCCGCGGCTTCGAGGTCGAAGTCCTGCAGGCGCTTCTTGATCGCCTCGGCGCCCATGCTGCCTTCGAAGTAGTCGCCGTAGCGGTCCTCCATCTCACGCCACAGGTCCACGTCGTTTTCCATGTCGCCGGGCTTGAGGTTCTTGAACTTGTCGAACACGGCGCCCAGGCGTGCGATCTGGTCGTCGTAGCGCTGGCGGATCGCCGCCATGTCGCGCTCGGCGCCGTTGCGCAGCTTGGTCTTCGCGCTCTGCTTGACCTCGCCTTCGGCTTCGAGCTCGGCCAGATCGGCCTCCACCTTCTTGGCGCGCTCCTCGATCTCGTTGTCGCGGCGGCGCTCGAGGTTCTTCACCTCGGTGTCGAACTCGTCCTGCAGGTCCGGCAGGTCCTGGTGGCGGGCCTCGTCGTCGACCTTCGTGACCATGTACGACGCGAAGTAGATGACCTTCTCGAGTTCCTTCGGCGCGATGCCGAGCAGGTAGCCGAGGCGGCTCGGCACACCCTTGAAGAACCAGATGTGGGTCACCGGGGCGGCGAGCTCGATGTGGCCCATGCGCTCACGGCGCACACGGCTGCGGGTGACCTCCACGCCGCAGCGTTCGCACACGATGCCCTTGAAGCGCACGCGCTTGTACTTGCCGCACGCGCACTCCCAGTCGCGGGTCGGTCCGAAGATCTGCTCACCGAACAGACCGTCCTTCTCCGGCTTGAGGGTGCGGTAGTTGATGGTCTCCGGCTTCTTGACCTCGCCGTAGCTCCATCCGCGAATATCGTCGGCGGTAGCCAGACCGATTTTCAGTTTGTCAAATGCGTTGACGTCCAGCACTTACTGTTCCTGTCTTTGTAGGTTCTTGTGTTCTCTTGAATGACGTGTGAATCACTTGTATTCAGGTTCATCAACGACTTGGTCGGCCTTCGCGGCGGCGTCCGGGCGGGCGCCGATGTTGAAGCCCAGGTCATTGGAGGAGGAGACCGGATCGTCATCCTCTGCCTTCATGTCGATCGCCACGCCTTCGGCGTTGAGCACCTCGACATTGAGCGAGAGGGACTGCAGTTCCTTGAGCATCACCTTGAAGGACTCGGGGATGCCCGCCGGAGGCAGGTTGTCGCCCTTCACGATCGCGCCGTAGACGCGCACGCGGCCGTCCACGTCGTCGGACTTGGTCGTCATCATCTCGTGCAGCGTGTAGGCGGCGCCGTAGGCCTCGAGCGCCCACACCTCCATCTCGCCGAAGCGCTGGCCGCCGAACTGGGCCTTGCCGCCCAGCGGCTGCTGCGTGATCATCGAGTACGGGCCGGTGGAACGCGCGTGGATCTTGTCGTCGACCAGGTGGTGCAGCTTGAGCATGTACATGTAGCCCACCGAAATCGGCTTGGGGAACGGTTCGCCGGTGCGGCCGTCGAACAGCTGCGCCTTGCCGTTGTCGCCTACGAGCTTGTTGCCGTCGCGGTCCGTGAGCGTCGTGGACAGCAGGCCCTTGAGGGTCTCCTGGCGCACGCCGTCGAACACCGGGGTGGCCACCGGGGTGCCCGGCTCGCCCTTCTCGGCGCCCTTCGGCACGTACTTCTTCCACTCCGCCTCGAGGTCGGGGTCGAGCGAGATGTCCCAGCCGGAGTGCGCGACCCAGCCGAGGTGCAGTTCGAGCACCTGGCCCAGGTTCATTCGCGACGGCACGCCCAACGGGTTGAGCATGATGTCGACCGGCGTGCCGTCCGCCAGGAACGGCATGTCCTCTTCCGGCAGGATGCGCGAGATGACGCCCTTGTTGCCATGGCGGCCCGAGAGCTTGTCGCCCTGCGTGATCTTGCGGTGCTGGGCGATGTAGACGCGGATCATCTGGTTCACGCCGTTCGGCAGCTCGTCGCCGTCCTCTTCGGCGTCTTCGCGCGTGATCTCCTTGACGGCGATCACGGTGCCGGTCTCGCCGTGCGGCACGCGCAGCGAGGTGTCGCGCACTTCGCGGCTCTTCTCGCCGAAGATCGCGCGCAGCAGGCGCTCTTCCGGCGTCAGCTCGGTCTCGCCCTTCGGCGTGACCTTGCCCACGAGGATGTCGCCGGCTTCGACTTCGGCGCCGATGCGGATGATGCCGCGCTCGTCGAGGTTCGCCACCGCGTCCTCGCCCACGTTCGGCAGGTCGCGCGTGATCTCCTCGGCGCCCAGCTTGGTTTCGCGGGCGTCGATCTCGTATTCCTCGATGTGGATCGAGGAGAGCGTGTCGTCCTGCACGAGGCGCTGCGAGATGATCACGGCGTCTTCGTAGTTGTAGCCGTTCCACGGCATGAACGCGACGAGCAGGTTCTTGCCGAGGGCCATCTCGCCCTTTTCGGTGGCCGGGCCGTCGGCGAGCACCGTGCCCTCCTCCACGCGTTCGCCGTCGTGGATGAGCGGCACCTGGTTGTAGCACGTCGTCTGGTTCGAACGCTGGAACTTGGCGAGCTTGTAGGAGCTCGTCGTGCCGTCGTCGTTCATCACGCGGATGATGTCGGCGGAGACGTAGGTCACGACGCCCGGCTTCTCGGCCAGGATCACGTCGCCGGAGTCCACCGCGGCGCTCCATTCGGCGCCGGTGCCCACGAGCGGGCGCTCCGACTTGATGAGCGGCACGGCCTGACGCTGCATGTTGGTGCCCATCAGCGCTCGGTGGCCCTCGTCGTGCTCGAGGAACGGGATGAGCGAGGCGCCGACGGAGACCATCTGGCGCGGGGAGACGTCCATGAAGTCGACCATCTCGACCGGCACGTCCTCCGCCTCGCCGGCGGCGTCACGCACAAGCGCTTCCTTCTCCACGAAGTTGCCGTTCTCGTCGAGCTTCTGGTTGGCCTGGGCGATCACGTGCTCGACCTCGCGGTCCGCGGTCATGTACACGACCTCGTCGGTCACGTGGCCGTTGACGACCTTGCGGTACGGCGTCTCGATGAAGCCGAAGGGGTTGATGCGGCCGAAGGTGGCGAGCGAGCCGATCAGGCCGATGTTCGGGCCTTCAGGGGATTCGATCGGGCACATGCGGCCGAAGTGCGAGGGGTGCACGTCGCGCACTTCCATCGACGCGCGGTCGCGCGACAGGCCGCCGGGGCCCAGCGCGGACAGGCGGCGCTTGTTGGTCACGCCCGCGAGCGGGTTGTTCTGGTCCATGAACTGCGAAAGCTGCGAGGTGCCGAAGAACTCCTTGATCGTCGCGTTGACCGGGCGGATGTTGATCAGCGACTGCGGCGTGATCGCCTCGGCGTCCTGCGTCGTCATGCGCTCGCGCACCACGCGCTCCATGCGGCTCAGGCCGGTGCGCAGCTGGTTCTGGATCAGCTCGCCCACCTGGCGGATGCGGCGGTTGCCGAAGTGGTCGATGTCGTCCACGTCCACGCGCAGCTCGACGTCTTCGCCGTCGCGCTTGCCCGGGAACGTGGCCGCGCCCGCGTGCAGCGAGACGAGGTACTTGATCGTGGCGATGATGTCCTCGCGGCTCAGACTGCGGTCGTTGTAGTCCATCTCCAGGCCGAGCTTGCGGTTGATCTTGTAGCGGCCGACGCGGGCCAGATCGTAGCGCTTGGTGTTGAAGTAGAAGGAGTCGAGCAGGTTCTTGCCGGCTTCCGGGGTGGCGGCGTCGGCCGGGCGGATCTTGCGGTAGAGGTCCACGAGGGCCTCTTCCTGCGTGTCGATCTTCTCGTTCTCGAGCGCGTCGAGCACGAGCGGGTAGCCTTCGAACGCCTTGCGGATCTCGCTGCGGGTCATGCCGATCGCCATGAGGAACACGATCGCCGACTGCTTGCGCTTGCGGTCCACGCGCACGCCGAGGAAGTCGCGCTTGTCGATCTCGAACTCGAGCCATGCGCCACGGCTCGGGATGATCTTCGCGCCGAAGACCTCCTTGTCGGACGTGCGGTCCGGCTGGCGGTCGAAGTACACGCCCGGGGAGCGCACGAGCTGCGAGACGATGACGCGCTCGGTGCCGCCGATGATGAACGTGCCGTGCGGGGTCTGCAGTGGGAAGTCGCCCATGAACACGGTCTGCGACTTGATCTCGCCGGTCTCGCCGTTCTCGAACTCGGCGTTCACGTAAAGCGGGGCGGAATAGGTGTAGTCCTTCTCCTTGCACTCCTGCACCGTGTGGCGCGGTTCCTCGAAGTACGGGTCGGAGAAGGTCAGGCTCATGGTCTGGGCGAAGTTCTCGATCGGCGAGATCTCCTGGAAGACCTCGTCGAGGCCGGAGATGTGCGGCACGGTGTTGGTGCCGTTCGCCTCGTCCTCGGCCACGCGCTGCTGCCAGCGCTCGTTGCCGATGAGCCAGTCGAAGCTGTCGGTCTGCACGCCAAGCAGGTATGGCACCTTGATGGGTTCGGCGATGGAGCCGAAGTTCACGCGATCCGAAGCCTTGTGCAGGTCGATGTCCCGCTGGTCGGCGCGCGCGATGATGGAAGTGGTGTTCGTCGTAGTCTCAGACAATGGACGTTCCTTAATCGCTGCTAGTTGTCTTGCTTGTTCAACTGGGAAAGCGCCGCGGCGGCCACCATATGCCTGATCGCGGGCGCTTCGTCTTTGGCAGCATGCCCGCTATATGACATACTTACACACGGAAACACAATACTACCAGTTCCAACGATTCACACACCCCTCACATTCCATAATGTGAGGAATATCATATTGCGGGGCGCTATTCGACGGTGATCGTGACCGGCTTGCTTATCACCTTTGGATCGTCCTTGAGCACGAGCTGCGCCACATACGTGCCACGGTCCACATGCGGCAGGTCCCCTTCGGCCACGCATTCGGATCCGGAGCGCACGGTGTCCCACGTCATCTTCTGCTCGTCGGTCACGCCCTGCATCATCAGCAGCGGCCGGTATGCCGCCTCGCACGCGTCCGAACGCCACACCACGTCGCTCCCCGAACTGATCTGCAGCACGCGCCCGTCGTCCGCGCCATCCACATAACAGCCGGCCGGGTCCTTGCCTGTGTACGTGATGCGCGCCGTGAACTCCAGCGAACCGCCGACCGGCACCGACGTCGACGCCGGGTCGAGCGCCAGTTCGATGTCGTTCGCCGAGCACACGCGCACCTTGCTCTTGCGCACCGGCACCGGCGGTCGTGTGGTGCGCGTGACCGCCATGCGCCCATCCGCGCCCACCCACGCCGGCACAAGCGAGGCGCCGCGCACCAGGCTGTACACGCAGAACACGCCCAACGCGAGGAACACCACCAGTCCCACAAGCACGGCGATGCGCCTGCGGCGGTACATCTGCCGTTGCCGTTTCGACAGGCGGCGTTTGCGTGGCTTGGTCGCGCGCGGGGAGGATTGGCTGGGCATGCGCACCAGTCTACCGGGGGCGCCCGCCATGTTCATGCCGCCGCTATTGCGGCAGCCGCAGCGCGTGCCCCGGCAGGATCTCGATCAGCCCGTCCTCGTCGAGCGAGGCGATGCACCGGTCGAGCTGCGCGCGGTCCGGCCACAGCCCGGCCACGCGCTCATACACGAGCACGCCGCCCGCCTCAGGCTCCAGTTCGCGCAGCGCGTGCAGCACACGCCCGCGCACCTGCCGGTCCGTACCGGCGAACCGCTGGCGCGGGCGCGTGCGCCGCTCCCCCAGATTCGGCAAGCCGGCCGCGAAAAAGCGGCATTGCGCGCGCACCGGGCACACCTCGCACTGCGGCTGCTTCGCCGTGCAGACAATCGCCCCCAGCTCCATGACCGCCTGGTTCCACGTCGTCGCATCGCGCGCGCCGGCCGGCAGCACGCAATCGGCGAGCGCGCGCTCGAGCGGCGACGCCGAGCCGCCGAGCGACTCCTCGCCCAAAAACACGCGGCTCAGCACGCGGCGGATGTTCGTGTCGACGACGGCGATGCGCTCGCCGTACGCGAAGCTCATCACGGCGCTCGCCGTGTAATCGCCCACGCCCGGCAACGCCGTCAGTTCGCTGTATCCGCGCGGCAATTCGTCGTCGTATTCACTGGCCACCACGCGCGCGCATTCCTGCAGCCGCAGTGCGCGCCGCGGGTAGCCGAGGCGCCCCCACGCCTGGATCACGTCGGCCTTCGGTGCGCCGGCCAAGGCGCGCGCGGTGGGCCATTGGCTCATCCACGCCTGCCAATACGGCACCACGCGGCTCATCTGCGTCTGCTGGCTCATCACTTCGCACACGAGCACGCCCCACGGCGTCGTCTGGCCGTTGCGCCATGGCAGGGCGCGCGCGTGCTCGTCCCACCAGGCGAACAGCGGCGCACGAACGCCGGCGTGGGCGAGTTCGCGCACGAACGCCTCGTCGAGTGCGGAACGGGTCTGTGTTGTCATAAAACCGCTATTCTAGCGGGGCGCACCGCCCGTGCACAAGGCCGCGCTGTCGCTTGAGCGCAATATCGTGGACCGCGTGACGAATGCAGACAATACCGCGCCCGAGGCGCGCGTGGAGAAGATGTTCGAATACGGCTACCGCAAGTCGAATTACGGCCCCGACGAACTGGTGACTGACGCGCACGGAAACCCGATCTCGGTCGTCGACGCGATGCTCTCGCCCGAGGCCGCGGCCACGATGGAGACGACGACCCCGCACCTGTGCTATTACTCGCCGCGCATCCCCGGCAACACCGGGTCGGCGATCCGCCTGTGCGCGGTGACCGGCACGATCCTGCACCTTGTGGAGCCGTTGGGGTTCAACCTGCGCGACACCAAGCTGCGCCGCGCCGGGCTGGACTACCATGACATGGCGCATGTGGTGCTGCACCCGGATTTCGACAACCTCGTCGAGTCGATGCCCGAGTCGCGCATCATCGCGTTCACGGCGCATGCGACCAAGCTGTACACGGATGTCGAGTACAAGCCGACCGACATCCTGCTGTTCGGGCCCGAACCAGGCAACATCCCCGACCCGACCGACATCATGTTCGGCCCGCATGTGGCCGAACAGGTGCGCCTGCCAATGCGCCCGAGCCTGCGCAGCCTCAACCTGACGAACTGCGCGTCGATCGCGATCTACGAGGCGTGGCGGCAATTGGGGTTTAGGGGAGGTCAATAACCAAACCACCCCACAATCGCGATTGGGCGCACATCAACCGTTTGATGTGCGCCCAATTCGCATTGTGGGGTGTTGCTCAATTCTTGAAACTGTGAATCGGCGCCGGAATGCGGCCGCCACGGGTCACGAAGGCCTCGCAGCTCGCCGTGTTGACCGGCATGATCGGCGCATAGCCCATGAGGCCGCCGAAATTGGCCATCTGCCCCACGGTCTTGCCCACGACCGGGATGATGCGCACGGCCGTCGTCTTCTGGTTGACCATGCCGATCGCCGATTCATCGGCGATGATGCCCGAAATCGTCGAGGCAGGCGTGTCACCGGGGATCGCGATCATGTCGAGGCCCACCGAGCACACGCACGTCATGGCCTCGAGCTTCTCGATCGTCAAGCAGCCGGATTCCGCGGCATCGATCATGTTCTTGTCTTCCGAGACCGGGATGAACGCGCCGGACAGGCCGCCGACGTACGACGACGCCATGATGCCGCCCTTCTTCACCTGGTCGTTGAGCATGGCGAGCGCCGCCGTGGTGCCGGGGCCGCCCACCTGCGCCAGGCCCATCTTCTCGAGCACTTCGCCGACCGAATCACCCACGGCCGGGGTGGGCGCGAGCGAAAGGTCGATGATGCCGAACGGCAGGCCGAGGCGCTTCGAGGCCTCTTGGGCCACGAGCTGGCCGACTCGCGTGATCTTGAACGCGGTGCGCTTGATCGTTTCGCACAGGAACTCGAAGTCCTTGCCTTCCGCGGCGTCGAGCGCGCGGGAGACCACACCCGGGCCGGAGACGCCCACGTTGATGACCGCGTCGCCTTCGGTCACGCCGTGGAAGCCGCCCGCCATGAACGGGTTGTCGTCGGGCGCGTTGCAGAACGCCACGAATTTGACGCAGCCGTACGAATCGATGTCGGCGGTCGCCTCGGCGATCTCCTTGATGATGTGGCCGAGCATCTCGACGGCGTTCATGTCGATGCCGGTCTTCGTCGATCCGACATTGACCGACGAGCAGACGATGTCGGTCTCGCTCAGCGCGGCCGGCAGCGACCGGATGAGCAGTTCTTCGGCCGGGGTCATCGACTTCGAGACGAGCGCGGAATAGCCACCGATCAGGTCGACTCCCACGGTCTTCGCGGCGCGGTCGAGCGCGTGCGCGATCTTGACGAAGTCGCCGCTTGTCTTGCAGCAGCTGGCGCCGACGAGCGCGATCGGCGTGACGGTGATGCGCTTGTTGACGATCGGGATGCCGAAGTCGCGTTCGATCGATTCGCCGGTGGACACGAGGTCCTTGGCGTAATGTGTGATCTTCGCGTAGATCGCCTCGCACGTCTCGTCCACGTCGGCACGCGCGCAATCCATGAGGTTGATGCCCATCGTGATCGTGCGCACGTCGAGCTTCTCCTGCTCAATCATCTGGTTCGTCTCATGGACTTCCATGATATTCAGCATGGTTCTTCCCTTCCGTTCCCGTGCGTTCAGACGCGGTGCATCTTGGTGAAGATCTCCTCGCGCTGGCAGCGGATGCGCACGCCGATGTCCTCACCGAGCGCCTCGAGGTCCTCCACAATCGTCTCGAACGCCACGTCCGCGTCCGAATAATCGACGATCATCATCATGTTGAAGAACCCGTCGATGATCGTCTGTGAGATGTCGAGCACGTTCGTGTGGTGCTCGGAAAGGTACGTACATACGCGCGCGATGATGCCGACGGTGTCTTGGCCGACGACGGTGATGATTGCCTTGTTCATGGAACTCCCTGGTCGCAAACTATACGGCAATGCCCCAGTATAGGGAACGCTTGCGCCAACCACGCGCTTTTCCCGCATGTCAGAACGCAACGCGCCGGTGGGCGCCGTGTGCACAGCGCCCACCGGCGCGAGCAATGCTCTAGTGCCTGCCCCTGGCGTGGCGCGACGGCTTGCCCGCACCGCGCAGGCGCCTGCGCTGCACGGTGAAGACCGTCACGAGCGCGGCGATCGTGGCCACGGTGATGATGACGGTGATGAGCATGTCCTGCTTCAGCGCCTTGTTCTCGTACGTCGCGTGCTTCGCCTCCTCCGGCGTGGGGATGCGCGTGCCGGTCACAATCAGGCGGTGCGAGTTGACGCCGTACGGCGTGCAGGTGACGAGGCTGACAAGGTCGCGCCCCTCCTGGATCTCGAGGTTCTTCACGTTGTCGGGCAGCACCACGTTCGTCTCCTCGACCTCGTACGTGAGCACGTCGTCATACACGGTGACGGTGAACGTGTCGCCCTTTTCCAGGGTGTCGATGCCGGTGAACAGCATCGCGCTCGGCAGGCCGGTGTGGCCGGTGAGCACGGCGTGCGTGGATTCGCCGCCGATCGGGAAGCTCGAGCCTTCCATATGCCCCGAGGCGATCTGCAGCACCGTTTCGTCGGTGCCGTGGTAGATCGGCAGGCGCGCGTCGATCTTCGGGATCGTCACATAGCCCATGATGCCGGTGCCGGTGATGTCGAGGATCGAATTGTATTCCTTCTTCTCCTCTTCGTTGGGCAGAAAGCGCGTCACGCCGCGCCCCACGAGCGATTCGTTGTATTCGCGCGCGCGGGCGAGCTGGGCCTCGCGGTCCTCCTTGGAAGTGTCGGCCACCTGCTCCACGTAGCCGGCGACCGCGCGGCTCGCCACATGGCGGTTCCACGCGTCGGCCACGGTCGGGTACAGGATCAGGCCCACGCCCACCACGAGCATGACGCTCATCGCCACGAGGATCGCAATGAACTGCCGGTTGCTGCGTCGTTTCGCGGCGGCCTTGGCCTCGGGCGACGCCGGCTCCGGCGGCACATCGCCTTGCGGGCTGTCGGCGAACTGCGGCAACTCGTCAAGCCCCATGTTCTGCGTGGTGTGTGTGGTCGCGTCGTTCGGCTGTTCGTTCATCTGGCGTGCGTCACCCCTGCTGCATGTCTTCTTGGGGCGCGCTTGCGCACGCCCCACGGCACTCTTCTGCCTTGTGAGCATAATCGCTTTGCGCGCCTGGCACCATGGGGCGTCCCAAATCTTCACGACTTCTCACCACGCATAATGCACGGCGGCCGTGCGGGTCTCCCCCGCACGGCCGCCGTGCATGCGCGCGTGTCAGTCGTCCACGCGGTGCGCCGACTGTGAGGCGCGCGCCGGCAATGCGCGCGGCGCGTCGAATCCGCGGCGCGCGAATTCGTCGGCGATCGCCTGCGCGATGCGGCGGCTTTCGCCTGCGTTGACGAGCGCGATGATCGAGCCGCCGAAGCCGCCGCCGGTCATGCGCGCGCCGTACGCGCCCTCGTTGCGCGCCACGTCGACGGCCACGTCGAGTTCGGGCACGGTCACCTCGTAATCGTCGCGCAGCGAATCATGCGACGCGTTGAACAGCGCGCCGGCCGTCTCGATGTCGCCCCGGCCGAACGCGTCGATGAAATCGTCCACGCGGCCGATCTCGGTGATGACGTGACGCACGCGCCGGCGCATCGTCTCATTGTCCAGCTGCGCGAGCACGTCCTCGAGCGCCGCCGCAGGGTCGGCCGCAGCGTTCATCTGGTCGGCCACCACGCGCAGGTTCGGCACACCGAGGATGTGCGCGGCCTCTTCGCACATCGTGCGCCGCGCCTCGTACTGGCCGTCGTTGAGCTGGTGCGGCGCCTGCGTGTCGAGCACGAGCAGCTCCAGCCCATAGGCGGACAGGTCGAACGGCTCCTGGCGCACGCTCTGCGCGGCGGTCAGGCCGGGCATGCAGTCGAGGCGGATCGCGTGGTCCACCGTGCAGCGCATCGAGGCGTTCTGGTCGAGGCCGCCGGTCGACGCCCCCGCCATCTCGTTCTCGGCCATCACGGCCGCGTCGATCAGCGTGATGCGCCCTTCGTCGCTGCCGCCGAACCCGAGTCCATACACATCGTCGAGCGCGATCGCGGTCGAGCAGGTCATCGCGGCCGACGAGCTCAGGCCGGAGCCGAGCGGCACGCACGAGCTGAACACGGCGTCGAACCCGCGCACCTGGTCGAACCCGGCTTCGCGCAGCGCCCAGGCCACGCCGATCGGGTAGGCGCCCCAGCCATCCACGCCGCCCGCGGCCAGGCCGTCCAGATCGGCCATGGTCATCTCGTCGGGCGTCATGTCGGAGATAACGCGCACGGTCGTGTCATCGCGCGGGGCGAGCGCCACATATGTGCGGTGCGGCAGCGCGATCGGCAGGCACAGGCCGCCGTTGTAGTCGGTGTGCTCGCCGATCAGGTTCACGCGGCCCGGCGCGGCCCACACGCCGGCCGGCGCAGTGCTGAAGCGCGCTTCGAACAGCGCGGCGGCACGGGCGGCGCCGTCGGCGTCGCCCATCGGCTCGATGAATTCCACTGCAGTGGCCATGATGGTCCCTTCTGTCGTCTGTTGTGCGGATGCGCGCCTAGTCGAGGTCGACCGCGCCGAGTTCGTGGAAACGCTGGGCGATGAGTTCGGGCGTCGTGTCGCTCACCCACGCGGCCATGCCCGATTCCGAACCGGCGAGGTACTTGATCTTGTTGGCCGCGCGGCGGAACGAGAAGAACTGCAGGTTGAGGCGGTAGTGCTCCCCGCGCGGGTCGTGCACAGGCGCCTGGTGCCATGCGGCGATGTACGGCAGGTCCATGCCCTTGCCGTCGCCGGTGTCGAAGAACATGTTGCCGCGCTTGAGCAGCTGCGAATACATCTGCGCCAGGTCCCAACGCTCCCGGTCGTTGAGCTCGTCGAGCGTGCGCACGTCGCGCAATGGCTGCACCTGCACCTCGAGGGGCCAGCGCGCGGCCGCCGGCACGTAGGCGACCCAGCTGCCGTTGCGCATGATCACGCGCTCGCCGGCGTCGATCTCGGCGCGCATGATGTCGGCGAGCAGATTGCCGCCGGTGCACTCGTGGTAGGCCTCGGTGTGCTTGAGCTCCTGCTCGAGCTTGGGGGCGATGAACGGGTAGGCGTAGATCTGGCCGTGCGGGTGCGCGAGCGAGACGCCGATCTCTTGGCCGTGGTTTTCGAAGACGTAGACCTGCTCGAGGCCGTCGATCGCGCTCAGCTCGGCGGTGCGGAACGCCCATGCCTCCACGACGGTGCGCAGGCGTTCGACCGGCAGGTCGGCGGGCAGGCCGTGCTCGTTGGGGTCGAAGCAGATGACCTCGCAGCGGCCGGACGCCGGGCGCTGGAGCCACAGCGGGTTGCCGTCCACTTCCACCGTCTCGTTGGACACGCCCGGCACCTGCACCATCGAGGGGAAGCGGTTCTCGAAGACGACCACGTCGTAATCGGTGCCCGGCACTTCGCCGTCCTGGTAGGGGTCGCCCGACTTGCGCGCGGCGAGCGGGTTGCCGGTGGCGGTGGCCCCGGGGCCGATCGTGATCGGGCGGTTCATGCGGGCCGTGGCCATCGGGATCCAGTCGCCGGTGAGCGGGTCGCGGCGCATCTGCGGGGCGGCGTACGGCACTTCGTTGCCGTCCACGTCCAGATGCGGCGCGAAGCGGTAGGGCAGGTCGCGCGGGTCGACGAGCTGGCGCGTCTTCTTGCCGGAGACGTAGTCGGGCTCGTCGTCCAGGTAGAAGAACTCGCGGCCGTCGGACAGCGTGGTGGGAGTGATGCGAATATGCTCCTGAGCATATTCACCCGGCTGGTAGTGGGCGAATGGAGACATCGATGTCCTCTTGTGTTGTGCTGCTGGTTGTGGTGTTGCCGGCGCACCGCGAAGGCGGCGCCGGACTTGGGTTGGTGTGGTCTCTCAGTCTTCGGGCAGCTCATCGTCGGCCTCGTCCACGCCGTGGGCGAGCACGAGTTCCTTGACGAGGTCGCGCGTCTTGGTCGCCGAGTCCGGGTCGAGCCCGTCGTCGGTGATCACCGTGTCCACCTGGTCGAAGCGGGCGAACAGCGAAAGCGATGTGCTGCTCCACTTCGTGTGGTCGGTCAGGATGATCGTGCGGTCCGCGATGTCCATCATGGCCATGTCGGTGGCCGCTTCGAGCGAATTGGGCATCAGGAAACCGCGCGGCACCGAGACCGAGTGCGTGCCGAGAAACACGGTGTTGACGCGCAGCGAGGCGATCACCTTGTCGGCGATCGGCCCCACGAGCGAATTGGAGCGTGTGATCACGCCCCCGGTCACGATCACCTCGACGTCCTTGGATTCGAGCGCCTGCACGAGCTCGGCCACGGGGATCGAGTTCGTGAGGATCGTGATGCCGTTGGCGCGCTGCGATTCGAGCAGGTGTTGGGCGAACACGTAGGCGGTCGTGCCGCCGCCGATCGCGATCACATCGCCGGGCGAGACATACTCGATCGCGCGCTGTGCGATTGCGTCCTTGAGCCCGAGCTCCATCTGCGATTTGACGGAGAACAGCGGCTCGCTCAGCAGCGTGCTCGTGGAGACGGCGCCGCCGTGGACGCGCTTGAGCAGGCCTTTGTCGGCCAGGTCGGCGATGTCGCGGCGGATCGTCATGGCCGAGACACCGAGTTCCTTCGAAAGCGCGGTGATGCGCACCGCACCGCGCGTACGCAGGCGGCTCAGGATCAGATGCTGACGTTGTGAGGAAATCATGCGAACATTATCGCACATTATCTCCCAAACACCAACTCAGTTTGAGAGCTTCGGCGTGTTTTCCAACAAAACCGCACGTAATCGCACATCCACACGCCTGCAACTCGAACATTTTCCACCGCACGGCTCCGCACACGCACGCAATCAGTCGATACCCGCCTCTGCCTCGTCCACAAGCTCGTCGTCGAGCACGTCGTCGGGGCCGTCCTCAATCTGGCGTTTCGCATCGGTGATCTCACGTGGGATCTCGTCAGGGTCGTGCAGCTGGCGGTGCATGCGCGCGAACCCCCAGCGCGTCACCTTGTCCATCGCCTCGCGCACGATCGACCCATCCATCTTCGATTCGCCGCGCGCGCGTTCGGGGAACACGATCGGCATCTCCACCACGGTGCCGCCGGCTGCGATCACGCGCCGGGTCATGTCGATCTGGAACACATAGCCGTTGTCTTCGATGCTGTGCAGGCTCACCTTGCGCAGGATGCCCGCACGGTATACACGGAACCCGGATGTCATGTCGCGCACCTTGAGCCCGAGCATGAGGCGCGCGTACTGCGAGCCCACGCGGCTGATGAGGTCGCGGTACCACGGCCAGTTCTCGGTCGTGCCGCCGGGCACGCGCCGCGAACCGACCACGAGGTCGATGTTCGCGTTCCCCTCGATCCGGTCGAGCATGCGCTTGAGGTCGTCGGGGCGGTGCGAGCCGTCCATGTCCATCTCGCAGATCAGCGTGTACCCGTGGTCGAGCGCCCACGTGAAGCCGTCCACATACGCCGAGCCGAGCCCGAGCTTGCCTTTGCGGTGCAGCACGAACACGCGCGAATCCATCGTGCAGCCGTTGATGCGGTTCGCGATCTTCAGGTCAGTCGTGCTCACATGCGCGTCGGAGAGCACCTTGGCGTCTTTGCCTGCGCGTTCGAAGCCCGTGTCCTTCGACTGCGCGCCGCGCGCGACGTGCACGCTCAGCTGCGGCGCCATGTTCGTGGCCTTCGAGATCACGTCGGCGAGCGTGCCGGTGCCGTCGGGCGAGGCGTCATCGACGATGAGCACGTCCACGCCCGGGTTCTGCACAAAGACGCCGGTGAGCGTGGGCTCCAGGTTGTCGCGCTCATTGTACGTTGGCATGACCACGCATACGCGATCCGTCATCTGCCCCACCTCCTGCTTTCGGCTATGCCACGACTGTAGTGCGTCGCGGTGCGGTCCGCCCGGCGTGAACCGGCCGCCCTGCCTGCCACACGGCCCCTCGGGCCTCGACGCGCGCGGCCGTTCGTGGCACAATGGACGCATGTCTTATGTATCTGAGCATAGTCTGCACGACGCCGTCAACAAGGCCACGACCGACCTTTTCACCTTCGCCTACAAAAACGTGGTCAAACCGTACGCCGTGTTCAACCACACGCCCGATGTGGCGCACGACCAGATGATCCGCTTCTGCGATGTCACGCGCCGCGTGCCGCCGCTCATGTGGCTGTTGCGCACGATGCTCGACTACACCGACCCGGTGCTCGAGACCACGGCGATGGGCGTGCACTTCGCCAACCCCTTCGGGCTGTCCGCCGGCCTCGACAAGAACTGCGAAATGTCCACGCTGCTCGACAACGCCGGCTTCGGCTTCGAGACCGTGGGGTCGACCACGTCACGCCCGTGCCAGGGCAACGCGCGCCCGTGGTTCCACCGCCTGCCCGAATACGATTCGATGATGGTGCACGTGGGTCTGGCCAACCTGGGGTCGGACGAGGTGATCGCACGCGCGCAGCAGGCGTGGAGCAAGACGAAGACGATGCAGATGTCCGTGTCGATCGCCCGCACGAACGACCAGCTCGTGGGCGACCTCAACGAAGGCATCGAGGACTACTGCATCTCGATGCGCCGCGCGGCCGGCCGCACCGCGATGGTCGAAGTGAACATCTCGTGCCCCAACACCACGGTGGGCGAACCGTTCACCGCGGACCCCAACGCGCTCGACCGCCTGTTCACCGAGCTCGACAAGATCGACCGCCCGCAGCCCACGCTCGTCAAGATGCCGCTCAACAAGACGTGGCCCGAGTTCAAGGAGCTCCTCGACGTGCTCGCCGGGCACAACGTGCAGGGCGTCACAATCGCCAACCTGCAGAAGGACCGCACCGGCATGAACATCCCGCGCGACTGGCTCGGCGGCCTTTCGGGCGGCCCGTGTACCGTGGAAAGCACCGAGCTGATCCGCCGCGTCTACCGCGACTACGGCCAGCGCTTCGCGATCGCGGGCGTCGGCGGTGTGTTCACGCCGCAGCAGGCCTACGACAAGATCCGCGCCGGCTCGTCGCTCGTCATGTTCATCACCGCGCTCATGTACCGCGGGCCTCAGCAGATCACCGTGCTCAAGCGCGGCTTGGCGAAGCTGCTCAAGCGCGACGGCTTCGCGCACGTGGGCGAAGCCGTCGGCATCGACGCCTGACCACCGCGCGGATCACCACGCGCCGCGCAAGTACTGCGGCGGGTATGGGATCCGCGCGCGCCCGACGCCCAGTTTCGCGGCGGCGCGCAACGGCCAGTACGGGTCGCGCAGGGCGGCGCGTCCGATCTCCACGGCGTCGGCCTGCCCGTGTGCCACGATTTTCTGCGCCTGCCGGGGCTTGGTGATCAGGCCGACCGCCGTCGTCGGCACACCGGCCTTCGCGCGGATGCGGTCGGCGAACGGCACCTGATAGCCCGGCTTGGCCGGGATCGTCACACCGTCGATCAGGCCGCCCGTCGACACGTCGACCAGGTCCACGCCGTGGTCCTTGAGCGTGCGCGCCAACTCCACGCTCTGGTCGGCATCCCAGCCGCCCTCGGTCCAGTCGGTCGCCGAGATGCGCACGAAGAGCGGCATGTCGTCGCGGATCACGCCGCGCACCTCGTCCACGACCTCCACGAGCATGCGCATGCGGTTGGCGAGCGATCCGCCATACTCGTCGTCGCGCGTGTTGATCAGCGGATCGAGGAACTCCGAAAGCAGGTACCCATGCGCGGCATGGATCTCGATCGCCTCGAACCCGGCGGCCATCGCGCGCCATGCGGCGTCACGGAAGCGGTGCACGATCCCGTGGATCTCGTCCACGCTCAACGCGCGCGGCGCCTGCAGATCGCCGAACGGCAGGTCGGAGGGGCCCACGGTGTGCCAACCGCCTTTGTCGACCGGCACGGTCTGCCCATCGTATCCGATCGCGAAGCAGCCGGTCGAGCCTTTGCGCCCAGCGTGGTTGAGCTGGATCGCGGGCACGGCGCCGGCCTGTTTGATGCCGTCGGTGACCCACCGGTACGCGTCGATCTGCCCGTCTTCCCACAAACCCAGGTCGCACGGCGAGATGCGCCCGTCAGGCGTGACCGCGGTCGCTTCGACGATGATGAGGCCGAAGCCGCCCATCGCACGGGAGACATAGTGCTGGTAGTGGAAGTCGGTGGGCCGGCCGTCGCACGCGAACGCCGAATACATGTCCATCGGCGGCAGCCATACGCGGTTGCGCGCGGTCATGCCACGCAGCGTGATCGGGGTGAACAGCGCCGGCTCCGTTGCCGCGGCCGCTGGTTGCACCGCTTTGGTTTGCTTGGATTTCTTGATGTTCTTGGTATGTGGTTGTGCTTTGCCCATACCCCGCCACCCTACCACACCGCATATGGCGGTGGCGGCGCACCCGCTTGGATGCGCCGCCACCTCAATCACTGTTGACAGGGCTCACAGAACCGGGGTCACCGGGTCTGCTGGTTCTGTCGCTGCTGCAACCGCCCCTGCTGCGTGCCTTGCAGGGTGTTGCCGTTCTGCGATCTCGACACACCCACCTGCTTCATGTACTTGTCCGCGGCGTGGCCGTAGTCGTTGTCCATCGGCAGGTTCTTCTTCGCCGCGTATTGGCTCACGGTCTTGCTGAACGCAGGCGCGGCGATCGTCGAACCGTCCCAGTAACCGTGGTATTCGCCGTTGATCGCGATGTTCTCGATCGGGTGGTTGATCGGGTCCTGCACGTCGCCGACGAGCACGAACGTGGCGATCTGGTGCGGGATGAACCCGCCCGTGGTCACATACATGTTCTCGTTCGTACCGGTCTTGGCGAAGGTCTTGCGGTTGTCGGCCAGCTGGGCCGCGCGGGCGGCGCCGTCAGGGCGCGTCACACCTTGGTTCATCGTGTACGCGAGCGTCTGGATGATCTCCTTGTCCACCGCCTGATGGCAGTTCGCCTGCGGCACGTCGAGCTTGTTGCCGTCGGAGTCCTCGGCCGACTTGATCGCCACCGGCGTGCACTCCACGCCGTCCGCCGCGATCGTGGCGTACACGTTGGCCATCGTGAGCGGCGAGACCGAGGTGGTGCCGCCGATCAGCAGCGCGGGGTGCATCGAGATGTCGCTGTAGACGTCTTCCTGCCCGATCTTCGAATTGTGGTAGCCGAGCGACTTCGCGGCGTCGGCCACCGCGCACAGGCCGATCTGCGCGCCCATCGCCGCCATCGTGGTGTTGTGCGAATGCACCAGGCCGAGGAACGGGCTTTCCGGGCTCACCGTGCCGTTCGTCAACGCGTTCGTCACATGCCAGTTGTCGGTGCCGCCCTGGTAGCCGTTGCACGAGAACTTGTTGGTCAAAAAGTCGGTGGGCGCCACAAGGCTTTCGTTGATCGAACGGCCCTGCTGCATCCACGCCACCAGGTTGATCGGCTTCCACGACGAACCGATCTGGAAGCCCTGGCCGCCGCCGTCGATCTGGTCCACCGCGTAGTTCATCGACGAACGGGTGGGGTCGGTCGCCGCCGCATCGGTCGCGTCGTAGGTGCGGTTGAGGCCGAAGCCGAGCACTTCGCCGGTGCCGGGCTTCACCGATGCCATCACGATCTCCATGCCGCTCGAATCGGCCGCCGGAATCGTGGCGTTCGCCACGTCCATCATCGCCGCGTTCGCGTCAAGGTCAAGCGTCGTCACGATCTTGAGGCCGCCTTCCTGCAGCAGGCGCTCACGGTCTTCCGCCGTCTTGCCGAATTCGGGCGAGTTCTCGATCTTGTGCACCACGTAATCGCAGAAATAGCCGGCGTCGTACTTGGCGGCCATGCAGCCGCGGCTCACGCTCGTCAGGTGCAGTGTGTCGACGAGCGGCGTGTTCACGGCCTCCTCGTACTCCTGCTGCGTGATGAAGCCCTGGTCGTGCATCAGCTGGAGCGTGATGTTGCGCTGCTTCTGCGCCTCTTCCTGGTTCTCGGGGATCGAGGGGTCGTATTTCGACGGGTTCTTCGTGATCATGGCGATCGTGGCCGCCTGCACCACATTGAGCTTGTCCGCGGTCGTGTTGAAGTACCGTTCCGCCGCCGCCTGCACGCCGTAGAGCGAATTGCTGCCGAACTGCGCGATGTTCAGGTACCCCTGCAGGATCTCCTGCTTCGAGTACTTCTTCTCCATCTGCACCGAGATGAGCATCTCGCGCAGCTTGCGCGCGATCGTATCCTCAGTGGCGTGGTATGCGGCGATCGGGTCGTCGTTGTCGCGCGCCTTGGTGGCGAGCACGTTCTTCACGTACTGCTGCGTGAGCGACGAACCGCCCTGTTGATCGCCCTTGCGCATGTAGGTCTGCACGAACGCGCGCATCACGCCCTGCACGTCCACGCCCGAATGCTCCCAGAAACGCTTGTCCTCACGGGCCACCACGGCCTGCATCATCGGCTTGGAGATGTCCTTGAGCGGCACCACTTCGCGGTTCTGCGCATAGAACTCCGCGATCACGGTCTTGCCGTCGCTCGCGTACATCGTCGATTTCTGCGGCAGGTTCGTCACATCGAAGTCGATGCCTTCCACCTGCATCGAGGGGGCCACCGCTTTGGCCACATTGTTCGCGCCCATCACGGCGGGCAGGAACAGCACGCTCGTCGTCACACCACCCGCGATGCACAGGGTGATGAACGCGAGCGCAAGCGCAAGCACGCGCATTCCAGTCAAGGATTTCTTCTTGTTCGGCTTCGGCATGCTGACCATTCTAAATGGTCGGCTCTACTGCGTCCACAGTTTCCCCACAATGCTCACGCAATGCACGCAACCGGCCCGCCACGCGCGCTAGCGCTGCGAGCGGCGGATCAGTTTGCCCGGCTGGTAGATGATGATCGTGCGCCCTTCGCGCGCGATCCAACCGCGGTTGGCGAAGTCCATCAGTGCCTTGTTCACCGTTTCGCGGGACGAGCCCACGAGCTGCGCCATCTCCTCCTGCGTCAGGTCGTGCGGCACCTGCAGCCCCGCCTCCACCGGCTTGCCGAAGCGCGCCGCCAGGTTGAGCAGCGTCTTCGCGAGGCGCGCGGGCACGTCCATGAACACCAGGTCCGCGATCCGCTCGTTGTTCAGACGCAGCCGGTTCGCCAGCACCTGCAACATGTCGACCGCCACGCGCGGGTGCGCGTTGAGCCATGCGAACAGCGCGTCGTGTTCAAGCCACACCACTTTCGTGCCGTTGACCATCGCCACCGCGGTCGCCGTGCGCGGGCCGCCGTCGGGGTCGAACACCGGGATCTCGCCGAGCATCTCGCCGCGCGTGTGGATGCTGAGCAGCTGCACGCGGTTGTCCGCCGACTGCCGGATCAGCTTCACGCGCCCCTGCTCGATCACATACATGCGGTGATCGGTGTCCCCTTCGCGGAAGATCGTGTCGCCTTTGTTCACCACAGCGCTGTGCATATACGGCAGCAGCTCCTCCGCCTGTTGCGCGGAGACCTGCTTGAACAGGGCCGTGTGCAGCAGCGGGTTGTGCGTCTGATCGTCGTTGTGCGTCGCCATGACCACCTCATGCTCGAACCGTGTGCCTGCGCCCTGGCCGTCCATGGGCGCACGGTTGTCCCATTGTAGTCCAGCCGCGCGTCACACGGCGCCGAATTCGCGTGCCGTGCGCACGAGGCGCGCCACGACCTGCGCGCGCGTGCGCCGCGTGCCCGCGCATAGCGGCTCCACGCGTTTCGCCGCCGATTTGACCGCTTTGTCAGACATCTTCTCAGCGCTCGTGTTCAGCACGGCGCCCATCGCGCGCGCGTCGATGCTGTACGCGAGCGTCGTGTGGTGCAGCACACAGCCGGGGTCCCCATGCACGCGCTGCTGCGCCGACCCGCCGATCTTGCCGCGCGG
Organism: Bifidobacterium pseudolongum subsp. globosum; assembly: GCF_004155535.1. GTDB lineage: Bacteria > Actinomycetota > Actinomycetes > Actinomycetales > Bifidobacteriaceae > Bifidobacterium > Bifidobacterium pseudolongum_C. Next base: position 114,330 of record NZ_RYUH01000014.1, read on the forward strand.
GCCAGCGATGTCGTTGAGGCCGGCGAACCGCGCGCGCACACCGCACGCGCGCAGCCCCTCGATGAGCCACATGTCGCACAACTGGAACGATTGCGCCATGCTCAGCCCGTGCACAAAACCGAGTGGCGCGTACAACGAGACCGTGATCGTGCGCGCGGGCTCGATGTACATCGCGCCGCCGCCCGAATCGCGGCGCACCACATGCACGCCGCGCGCCCGCGCCTGGTCGAGGCGCACTTCGTCTTCGATCGACTGGTACGCCCCGCACACCACCGCGGGCGCGGCCCAATCCCACACGCGCAGCGTGGCCGGGCGTTCGCCGCGCGCCACTTCCCTCGACCACGCGCGCTCCACGCGCATCTGCTCTTCGGGCATGCGCGGGCCGTCCTCCACGAGCACGGGGGCGAGCGCGCGCCAGCGCTCGCGCACATTGCGCGGGTCGATCAACGGCGGCTGGGTCCGCTCGTCGTGCTGCGCGGCCTGCCACTGGCGGCGGATGCGCGCGCTACGCTCGGCCTCAAACCGTGCGAGCTCGGGCGCGTGCTGTGCATGGGCGCGCAATGCGGCGAGCGCAATGGCTTGGGCGTTCGCGCCGATCAGCGCACGCTCGACGATCGGTTCGAGCGCGCGCACGGTGGCGCGGTACCACGGTTCGATCGCCGTGCCGGGCGCATCGAGCGCGTCGAGACGCGCCGCGAGCACCGCTTCGGCCTGCGTGATCGCCGCGGCGGACGCCTGCTCGCTGGCGGCGAAGAAATCGCCGTCGATATGGCACGTGCGCGTGCCGGCCGCGTCTGCAACCGTCACGCGCACGAGCTTGCCGCCGGGAATCTTGACTTCGCCGATTGCGGGCATGGGATGGTCAGTCGACGAGTTCGACGCCGCGGGCGTCGCGGTGGGCCGGCGTGCCGTAGTCCGACGTGAGGATCTGCACGCCTTCGACGATCGACCAGACAATCGCGGCGAGCGGGCCAAGGCCGAACAGGATCCAGCCGAGGCACGTGAGCAGCACCTGGGCGATCGCCTTGCCGGTGAAGCCGAGGTAGAAGTTGTGGATGCCCAGGGCGCCGAAGAACAGCGCGAGCAGGCCCGCGAGGATCTTGTTGCGCGGCACATAGCCCGCCGGCACCGGCGCATACGCCGGGGTGCCGGGGGCGGCTTGGCCGTACTGCAGCTGGCCATACTGCGGCTGGGCGTACTGCTGCGCGTACTGGTCCGCCGCGGGCGGCGCATACGGGTCGGCGGTCGGCTGCGTGGTGGGGTTGGATGCCGGCTGGCCGTACTGCGGCGCACCGGCCGCACTCTGCTGGGCCATGGGGTCGGCATAGCCCGGCATCGCGATGGTGGGCTGCTGGTCGGCCGTGGCCGGCGCCGCGTTCGGGTCCGGCGGCAGATCGGGCATCTGCGGCGTGGTGGAGGCGAAGGTCTCGGTCACCTCCACGACATGTGGTTCGCTTGCAGGCGTCGTCTCGCCGCCCGCGGGCGTTGCATCGTCGTTCGATGCCGTGGGGTTGATTGGGTTCATTGGATCGGTCATGTTCTCTCGTTTCGTATGTGGTTCTGGTTGATGCCACAGCCATATAGGCTGGTTTTCCTGCCACCGCCCACTCTACACGGCTTGCCGGCGGCCGGCCGGCCGTGCGCCCATAACGCAAACGGCGGCCGGCATGCCATGTGGGCATGCCGGCCGCCGTAGGGATCAAGCGCGAGGCTCAGGCCACGTAGGTCGGGCCGTATTCGCTCGGCACGTGGGTCGTGGCGATGTACGGGCCGGCGGTCGGGCGCGCGTAGGTCTGGAAACCGTTGCTGTAGTTCATCGAAGCTTCTTCACAATTGCAGCACATAGCTGTACCTCTTTCGCTGGTTGGGCGCGCGGTGTGCGCGCCATGAATCGTGCGTGTTCGCAGCTCAGTCTACAGCCGAGCCACGATGTACGGCGGGGTGTGGCACGGCCCGTGTCAGATGCGGGCCAGGATGTCGCGGCCCACTTCCGCGGTGGAACGTGTGGTGGAGCCGAGCTCTTCGATGTCGGCCTCGACCGCGGCGTCGATCCGCGCGGCGGCATCGTCGAATCCAAGGTGGCGCAGCAGCATGGCCGCCGACAGGATGGCGGCGGTCGGGTTCGCGATGCCCTGGCCTGCGATGTCGGGGGCGGATCCGTGGATCGGTTCGAACATCGACGGGTATTCGTTGATCGCGTTGATGCAACCGGACGCGGAATAGCCCACGCCGCCCACCACGGCGCCCGCCTCGTCGGTCAGGATGTCGCCGAACAGGTTGTCGGTCAGGATCACGTCGAAGCGCGAGGGGTCGTTGACCAGGTAGATCGTGGCGGCGTCCACATGGTTGTAGTCGTGCGTGACCTCGGGGTACTCCTCGCCCACCTTGTCCACGATGCGCTGCCACATGTCGCCGGCGTTCACGAGCACGTTCTTCTTGTGCACGAGCGTCACATGCTTGCGGCGCTTCATGGCCAGGTCGAACGCGTAGCGCACCACGCGCTCCACGCCGTACGCCGTGTTGATCGAGACCTCGGTGGCCACCTCGTGCTCGGTGCCCTTGCGGATCGCGCCGCCGGCGCCGCAATACAGGCCTTCGGTGCCTTCGCGCACCACCACGAAGTCGATCTCGCCCGGCTCGGCGAGCGGCGAGGTGACGCCCTTGTACAGCTTGGACGGGCGCAGGTTCACATACTGGTCCAGCGCGAAGCGCAGTTTGAGCAGCAGCCCGCGCTCGAGCACGCCCGCCTTGACGCGCGGGTCGCCGACCGCGCCGAGCAGGATCGCGTCGGTGCCCTTGATGCGCTCCAGGTCCTCGTCGGGCAGGATCTCGCCGTCGCGCAGGTAGCGCTCCGCGCCCAGATCGAAGTCCACATAGGTGAACTGCGCCGCATCGCCAGCCGCCTGCTCAAGCGCCTGCTGGGCCCACGGCGTGACTTCCTTGCCAATGCCATCGCCGGGAATCACGGCGATCGTGTACTGCGTCTTGTTTTCACTCATAGGACGCGAGCGTACACGCGGCGCGCGCATGGCGAACCCATGCGGCTCATTTCTTGGACAGCTCTTCGCAAAACATCCACATGGCAAGACACCCGCAGGCCGCACGCGCTACATGAGCTCGGTCGCGCGCATCACATCGAGGCACCACGCGTTCTCGTAGCACACGTCGCGCCAACGCTTGTAGCGGCCCGTGCCGCCGCCATGCCCGGCCTCCACCTCGACCTTGATCACGGCGTCGAGCCCGGCCGCCTGCAGGCGCGCCACCCATTTGAGCGGCTCCACCACAAGCACGCGCATGTCGTTCATCGACGTCGTCACAAAGATGCGCGGGTAGGCTTCTACCGCCTCGCCATCGCGCCACACGGCGTGCGCCGGCTGCGCGGCCGCCGGCTCGGGGATCGCTGGCTCGTCGACGCGCCCGTCATCCGCGGGCATCGGCGAGTTCTCGTACGGCGAATACCCGCGCATGTACTGGTACGCCTCCACATCGTGCAGCGGGTCTCCCCATTCGTCCCATTCGGTCACGGTGAGCGGCAGGCCCGGGTCGAGCATCGTCGTCAGCGCGTCCACAAACGGCACGTCCGCCTCGATGCCGGCATAGCGTTCCGGCGCCAGGTTCGCCACCGCGCCCATCAGCAGGCCGCCGGCGGACCCGCCGTTCGCCACCGTGCGCGCCGGGTCCGCGAGCCCACAGTCCTGCAGCGCGGCCGTGGCGTCCACGAAGTCCTCGAACGTGTGCTTTTTGTTGAGGCGCCGGCCCGTTTCGTACCATGCTCGCCCCATCTCGCCACCGCCGCGCACATGCGGCACGGCATAGAGCACGCCGCGGTCGAGCATGCTCACGCGCGCCACCGAGAACGCGGGGTCGGTGCTGATCTCGTACGCGCCGTACCCGGTGATGAACATCGGCATCGACTCGAGCGGCGCGCCTTTCTTGTAGACGAGCGAGACGGGGATCGATTCGCCGTCGCGCGCACGCACCCAGATCGACCGTTCGGCGTACGCGCGCGCGTCGTACCCGCCGAGCACGGTGGCCGCCTTGAGCAGCGTGTCCTCGCCCGTGGCCGGGTCGATCTCGCGCAGTTCGCCCGGCCGCGTATAGCTCGTGAACGAATAGCGCATGCGCGGCGCCTCGTACGAGGGATTGCCGGCCGTGCCGATCGAATACATGCGTCCGGCCGTGCCCTCGAACCCACGCAATGCCGGCACGTCGGCCGGGTCGTCGTCGCCGGCGAGCGGCGGCGGCACAAGCTCGGTGAAGCTCCACGGGCAGCCAGTCAGGAAATCGCGCGCCGCCTGGCCCTTCGTGGTGATCGCGAGGCGCGGCAGGCCGTCGCCGCGGTACGAGAGCGCCACGAAGTTCTTGTGGAACGCGATGCCCTCGATCGCGAGCCCGCGCACGCCCTGCAACAGGGCGGGGTTCCGCGCATCGGTGAACGGTGTGCCGACCGGCGTCCGCTGCGCGCCGGGCGCCACACGGTCGCCGAGCTCGGTGCCGTACGGCGAGCCGACCGCGATCGTCACGCCGTCGCCCAACCGGTACGGCGGTTTGTGTGCGCGCATGTCGATGACGTCGATTTCGAAATTGGGATTGACCGCGTTGTGGTAGACGACCGCGATCGGGATGTCCTCGCCCTGCTCGCCCGCATGCTCGAACACGCCGAAGCTCACGTCGTATTCAATGCCCTCCCGCCGCGGGATGACCGGGGTGAACTCGCCTTCCGGATCATCCACAGGCAGCATCAGCACTTCGCTCGTGGTCTTCGAGCCGGTGCCGATCACGATGTGCCGGTCGTCGAACGACATGCCGACGCCGGTCCAGAACCGCTCGTCGCGCTCCTCGTACACGTCCACGTCGGATTCGACCGGCGTGCCGACCTTGTGCCGGCGGATCAGGTACGGGCGCTGCGCGTCGTCGAGCACCGTGTAGAACACATACCGGGCGTCGGGCGTGAAGCACGCGGCGGCGATGCCGTCGAAGCGCTCGGGCAGCTCCTCGCCGGTGTCGAGGTCGCGGATCGTGAAATCATAGCGTTCGTCGCCACGCGTGTCGACGCCGAAGAGCATCCAGCGGCCGTCCTTGCTGATGTCCATGCCGCCGAGCGCGAAGAACTCGTGCCCTTGCGCTTCCACGTTCGCGTCGAAGATGACCTGCTCCCCCGCGAGCTCGCCCGGCGCCTGTGCGGCGTCGATCACCGGCGGGTCCCAGTCGTCCGCGCCGCGGATCGGCAGGCGGCATTGCGTACCGTACTGCAGTCCCTCCTGCGTGCGCACGTAATACCAATAGCCGTCCATGCGCGTCGGCACCGACATGTCGGTCTCCTGCACGCGCGACTTGAACTCGTCGAACAGCCGCTCACGCAACGGTTCGAGATGGGCCATGCGCGTGGCCGTGTATGCGTTCTCCTCCTCCACGAACCGCTGCAGTTGCGGCGATTCCTTGTCGCGCATCCACTCGTACGGGTCGACGAACACGTCGTTGTGGAATGTGCGGGTGGTGGGCGTGCGCCGGGCGCGCGGCGGCTGTGGTGCGTGCTGTTCGTTGGTCATGCGCCGATTATAGGCACGCCTCACGGCATGCGGCGCGCGCCTATACGAACTGCTGCAGATACGGCAGCATGGTCTTGCGGATGTTCGAACCCGTGGCGCCGGTGAACACCGGCACGTCGGTCACCGGCATCGGCTGCGTGGCGGCAAACCCGGCCACCGAGGCCAGGCCGCCCACCGATTCGCGCGCGGAAAGCTGGCGGATGCCGATCGCGAGCACACGCCCCGGGTAGCGCTTGGCGATCTCGGCGTACGTGCTCGGGTCCTTCTGCCCGTCGTCGCCCAGCAGGATGAACTTCATGTCAGGGAAATCCTCCATGAGCTGCTCGGCGTATTCGAGCTTGTGCTGCACGCCGGAGGGCACGAAGGTCTTGGGGCGCGGGTCCAGGTCGCGCAGCAGGAGCGGCCCGTCGGGAAACCCGTAGTCGAAGATGAAGTTGCGGATCGAGCTCTCCACGTTCCACGGCGAGGTGGACAGGTAGAAGAACGGCGCGTCCGGGAACATGCGCCGGATGTCGTTGTACATGACCGCCATGCCCGGCACCGAGGCACGTTTGCGCGGCGAGAGCAGCAGCATGTTGTATGCCGCCTTCCACAGCGTGGGCACCTGCGTCACCATGATCGTGTCGTCCACGTCGGATATCACACCGACCTTCGCGTCGCTCGGGATCGTGAACAGTTCTGCCTCGACCGGCCCGCGGCGCGGCACCTTGCAGCTGAAGCGGTGCACGCCCGGCTGCAGGCGGTGCTCGGCGAGCAGGTCCAGATAGCCCGCGGAGTCGGAGACCGAATACGCCATCGTCTGCGCACGCGCCGGGTCGTTGCGGTCGTACACCTCCATCGTGCCCACCTGCACGGTGCGCAGCGGCACGCCGTCGATGGTGATGCTCACGCGTTCGTGCGCCGCCGGCACCTCGAGCATCGCGTGGATGCCGCGCATCGGCGTGTGCGGTTTGGCGCGCGTCGGCGCGTAGATCGTGCGGCACACGAGGCGCGAATATTCCTCGGTGCCATAGCCCACATACGGTTTGACGCTCGGGAACCAGTTGAGGTGCTTCACGAGGTTCGTCGAGAGCTTGAGCCACACGCCGAACACACCGATGATGCTTTTGCGCACCAACTGCTTGAGCGGGTTCTTCCACTGCAACCGCCGGCGCCGTGCGAGACGCTCGCTCGCCGCCGGCAGCGCGGCGCCCGCGGACACCGCGCCGATCGGCACCGCCACGGTGGGCATGTCGCTGTTCGATGTGGCGGCGCTCGTCGTGCGCAGCGCCACGGCCGCTGCCGGCGCGTCGGGCCCCGCCGCAGACATGTTCGGCGAACTGCTCACCACACGGCCTTGCCGGTGCTGTTCCTCTTCGGCTTGGATCAGCGCGTGCTGCAGAATGCTTTTGACCTGCTGCGGCACATGCCGGATGTCATCCCTGTCCGTCATGCGGCGATCTTCTCCGCGTACTCTTCCGCGCTGAGCAGATCCGGGCGGTCGTCGTCAAGGTCGATCTTGACGAGCCAGCCTTCGCCATACGGGTCGTCGTTCACGATCGCGGCGTCGTCCTCCGCCTCATGGTTCACGTATTTCACCGTGCCCGCCACCGGGCTGATCACCGGTTCCACCGCCTTCGACGATTCGACCTGCATGAGTTCGTCACCGGCCTCCACACGCGTGCCCACCGACGGCAGGTCCACGAACACGATGTCGCCCATGCGTTCGGCCGCGTACTCGGTGATGCCGAGGACCGCCGGCTCCTTCGTGTCGTCCACCCACACGTGGTCTTCCGAATACTGCAGGTACTTGGGAATGTCGAGTCGGTCCACCGGTTCCATTGCGTCGTTCATCGTCTTGCTCCGTTCTTGTATGCCTTACGTGTGCTTCCCCCAGTCTAGGCCATCTTCAGTCCAGGCTGCGGCCGTACCATTCCTCGATCATGTAGCGTGCGATCGTGGCTTTGCCGGGCGCGCTGATGCGGCCGGTCACGAGCAGGTCGGTGAACTCGTCGCGGGTCACCCATCGCGCGTCGGCCACCTCCTCGCCGTCCACGTGGATCTGCGTCGAGAGCGCCTGCCCCTTGAACGCCATCATCAGCGAGATCTTGAACGGCCACGGCTGCGAGCCCAGGTATTTGACCTCGCCCACCTCAATGCCGGTCTCCTCCATCGTCTCGCGACGGCAAGCGTGCTCGAGGTTCTCACCGGCCTCCACGAACCCCGCGCTCACCGAGTAGAGCGTCGGGTCGGCCCATGCGCGGTTGTGCTGCAGCAGCAGGCGGTCCTGCGCGTCGACGACCGTCATGATCACCGCCGGCTCCACGCGCGGGAACAGCAGGCGGTGCCCGTCGTCGCCGTTCGTGCAGCGCTGCGCCCAGCCGCTCATCGCGGGCCGTGTCGGCGCGCCGCACGCCGGGCAGTGCGTTTGGTAGGCGAACCAGTTGACGAGCGAAAGCATGGTGGTGGCCACGCCGATGTCGCGGCCCGACGCGTGCGGCACGAACGCGCGCAGGTCGACCCAGTCGAAGCGCTGCACGGCCGATTCGAGCACCCCCGGGCCGCCGGCCGCGTCCCCGCGCTCGTCGAACGCCGCGTCGACCGCGCGGCCGGCCGGTGGCACCGCGTCCACCGCGCTGATGTCGAGCGCCACAATACGCTCGGGGTGGGCGCCGGCGACTTCGCCCAGATATATCGCCACAACATGCGGGTGGCTCGCCAGTGCGTCGGCCACATACGCACCCGGCAGCGTGGCGAGCCGCATGCGCGCGTTCGGCCGCGCGGCCGCATTGCGCTGGCCGAGCGGCACGGCGAGCAGGCCGTTGCGCGTCAGGACCACGCGCGCGCCCACTTCGCGCAGCGTGCGGTCGATCAGCCCCGGGTCCGCGCGCCGCTCCACCTGATAGTCGATGGAGCCCTGCGCGAGCGGCAGATACGGCAATGCCTGGGTGAGTGCCAATGGTGCGAACATGATGATTCCCCCTCGTTGATGGATGATTATTCCGCTGCGATGGCGCGCGGCACGCGTGCGATCAGCCCGTGCAGCGCCTGTGCCACGATGTCGGGGCGCTCCCATGCGCTGAAATGGCCGCAGTCCTCGATTTCGGTCATTGCCACATCGGTGCCGGTCATCGCGCGCGCGATCGGCTCCATCACGGTGGGCGCGCTCGACGGGTCGTTCTCGCCGCAGATCACGGCCGCCGGTGCGGTGATGCGCGCGAACTGGTCGTTGAGGTCGGGTCGGCCGGCCGCCATCAGCTCGCGCCATGCGATGCCCGCAGGCTGCTGTTCGCGGATCCATGTGGAGAATTGGCTGATGTATTCCGGGGACTGTTTGATGGTGGAATCACCCGGCTGCACCTCGGTGAAGAACATCACGGGGTCGGTCGTGTGCCGTTGCACGCATTCGCGTGCGATCTCGATGCGGTGCGCGCGTGAGGCCGGCGCATCGGCGTCGCCCTTCGTGTCGAGCAGCGCCATGCCCGCCACGGCCTCAGGGTGGCGCCGCTGCACGTCGAGCACAAGATAGCCGCCCATCGACAGCCCCGCCCAGATCGCCTGCCCATAGCCGGCGGCGTGCAGCAGGTCCACGTAGGCGTCGGCCATCAGGTCGAGCGCATCGGGAAGCGCCCCGTCCTCGGCGCGCGCACCGCTGTCCTCCAGCCGGGGCACCGGGCTCGCGCCGGCGCCTGGCATATCAGGGGCCCAGATCGGGTATTGCGTGCACTCCTGCGCGTCGGACATCTCCATGAGCGCGGTGGCGCAACGGTCCCACATGCGGTGGTCCACGGGGAACCCGTGCACCAGGATCAGCGGGATCCCCTCGCCTTCGCGGTAGACGTGGTTTTCAATCGTCAGTGCCATGGTTGCAGCTCCTCAGTTCCTGTGCGCGTGCGTCACGCAACGTCCACGCACCACCTTAGAACACCACCGCCGATCACAGGCCGGCCCAGGCGAGCGCCTGGCGCACAATGTAGTCGTGGCCGTCGGCCATCTGCTCAAGGAACGAGTCGAGCGCGGCCGTGCGCGGGTCGACCCACTCCACGTCGAGCGTCTCGTCCTGCGGCTTGCAATCGCCCGCGATCGGCACCATGTAGCACAGCGCAATCGCATGCTGACGCGCGTCGTGGTATGGCGAGACCCCCGGCGTGGGGAAGAATTCGGCCACGGTGAACGGCATCAACCCCTGCGGCAGCTGTGGCAGCGCGATGTCGCCCAGGTCCTTCGAGATATTGCGCGCAATGGCCTCGCGAATCGTCTCGTGGTACAGCACACGGCCGGCGATGAGTGTGCGTTCCACAATCGAGCCGTCGTCGCACACGCGCAACAGCGACCCGATCTGCGTGACCCGCCCGAATTCGTCCGCGCGCACCGGCACGACCTCCACATACGCGATCGGCATCTGGCGGCGGATCCGCCCCAGGCTCTCGCCGTCAAGCCAGCCGGGAGGCGTGGCGCGCCCCGAACCATGGTCGCGCGTGAAATCCTCCGGCGTGATGTTGTCGAACTCACCGCGGCGGCGGCCGGCATCGTAGTCGTCGTTGTCTGGCACTTCATCATTCAGCACTGGCATGCCCCCATTATGGCGCAATCCACGCGCCGACTCCAGCCGTACACACCGCGCGGATTATCCCCGTGGCTGATTTCCCGGCGCGCCGGGGTGAGTATGGAATGCTGGGGAGTGGAATCCGGTTGACCATAGTACTGGTGAACCGAACGGACGTCATGAAGGAGCAAACTATGGCAGTTCAAGAAATCACAGAAGAGACTTTCGCACAGGCGGTGCAAGACAACACACTCGCTTTCTTCGACTTCTACGCCACCTGGTGCGGCCCGTGCCGCGCCTTCGGCCCGATCTTCGACAAGGCCTCGGAAGCCAACCCCGACATCTTCTTCGGCAAGATCGACATCGACAAGAACCAGAACCTCGCCAACCAGGCGAACGTGCAGGCCGTGCCGACGCTGATGATCGTCAAGGAAGGCCACATCATCTACCAGGAAGCCGGCGCCCTGCGCGCTCCGGACCTCGACGACATCATCGACCAGGCCAAGAAGCTCGACGTGGCGGCCGCGCTCGCCGAAGCCGAGAAGAACGGGGCCGACCCGCATGAGGTGCTTGAGGAAGAGGAGATCCAGGCCTGAGTCTGACCCCCTTTCCCCGGTGATGTGCCCGAATCTTCACACTCCGCAGCTTGTGGAGTGTGAAGATTCGGGCACATTTCTATATAAGGGTGATTGTACGCGGTATAATGGGCCGCAGTGTGCATTCCGGCGGCGGCCACGGATGTGGCCGAGCGCACCGAGGATTGGCACGCGCCCAACGAGTGGGTGTTTGTGCGGCGCGGATCAGTCTTGAGCAATACCACCGAGGATTAGTGGACGTAGTCAGAGGAGCATAATGTCGGCCCAACATAAGTCGAACAACCCCACCCTTCGATCGCTGAGCAAGCGCCAGTGGATGCGCATTGCCGCGGCGGCCGCAGGTGTTGGCCTGGTTGTGACCGGCGGCTTGGCCACGCGTAGCATCTACGCGGACGCAAAGCCCGAGGCGGCGCCGCAGCCGACCGCGTATTCCGTTTCCGATTCCCATGCCGCCTCCCGTGGCAACGCCCGCGAGGCACTGGACGGCGATGCCACCTATGTCAACGTCTCGATCAATGGCAAGACCCGTAGCGTGCTGGGCACCAACTTCACCGATGTGAAGTCCGTACTCGACGCCGGTGACATCACACTCGAATCGGGCGACACCGTGAAGCCCGACCTGCGCACGCCGGTCGACGAATCGACCACCATCGAGATCACGCGCGCAGGCGCCACAATGGAGACCGAGGAGTCGAAGATTCCGTTCAACACGGTGAAGAAAGAGACCGCCGACCTGCCCAAGGGCACCGAAAAGGTACAGACCGAAGGCGAAGAGGGCATCCTTGAGAAGACCAACCTCGTCACCCGCTCGGGGGACACCGTGATTTCGTCGAACACGTTCACCTCCTACGTGAAGAAAGCCCCTGTCGAGAAGGTGATTCTCGTGGGCACCCGTGTGGATCAGCCCGCTCCCACCCAGCAGTCGCAGCCTTCCACCGCGCAGAAAAAGGGGAACGGCTCGGCATCCGCATCCATCGGCACCACGGTTCCGGTTGGAGACATGCAACAGTGGGCGCATGACTATCTGCTGGCCAACGGCGGTTCGGAAGCCGATTTCACCGCCACGGTGTACATCATCAGCCGTGAATCCGGTTGGTCGGTCACCGCGACCAACGCGTCTTCGGGTGCATATGGCCTTGCCCAGGCACTGCCGGGCAGCAAGATGGCCTCGCATGGCGCCGATTGGGCCACCAACTACCAAACGCAGCTCAAGTGGTTCTGGGATTACTGCAAGGGACGCTATGGCTCCATTCAGGGCGCATACGCATTCTGGCAGGCCAACCATTGGTATTAAAGAGGCACCACGGTCAGCGCCAATAGAGTGGAGGGGCAAGCATGATGCTTGCCCCTCCACTCTATTCAATTCATGTGGTATTCACGCTTCAAACACGTACCGCACAGAATCAGAATGCCTGAGCCAGCTCTTCGGTGCGCTTCTGCTTCTTGCGACCACGCTTCTTCATCACGCCGGTCTTCTTGCTGGCCACGTCGTAGATGATGGTCTTGTCATCGATGAACGGATTGCCGTGCAAATGAGCGTAGGCCACCTCGTCATCGGCGACTTCTGGGAAATCGAAGAACTTGAGCACCGTATCCATCACGATCGGCATGTTCAGCGTGACCGAAGCAGTACGCTTGGTGGGCTTCACAAACTCAATGGCGTTGGTGTCGCCGCTATTGCAAGCCTTGATCGCAATCTGCTTGGTGTGCGGATTCGTCAGGATCTGCACAAACCGTGGCGAACCAAGTTCGAGTACGGAATTCTTATTGAATCGAATATAGCGAGGCGTAATAGTCAGAATGGACTTACCTGCCGGAGCTGCTGGGTTGACCATTTCAAAACCTTGTAAAATCGACATATACGAACTTCCTTACGTCGAGGAATGAATGATGCCTTACTACTATAAAATAATGCCGGTACAAACACAAATTGATTTTGACGCAAGTGTAATTACTTTATTGAAAAATCCGTGCGGCCGAGGATGCTTCTACCCCACCGGGCATTGCTTCACATAGGTCACGTCAGGCTTCTCCGAGGCTGTTGGCGTCTCGTCCACACCAAGCCTCTGCCTGGCATCCGGGGAGACCGTCACATCAAAGGAATAGGTGACCTCGCTCTCCGGCTGCACCTGTGTGATGGTGGTGTAAATGAGCCGGTAATTGAGCGAATCAGCGACCGGGTCAGCGCCATTGCCCGTGACTTCGAAGTCGCTCATCGTACCGCCCGCCGGCGGCATGAACACGATCTTTTCAAAGCTGGTGCCGTGGCTGTCGGGGAATTCGGTGCGGATGCCGGTGATGTACTGTGGCAACGTCTTGGATTCCTCGTCGGTCATCGTGTTCCGGATCGTGTACTCCACATGGTATTTTGCCGGGCCGTCCTCCAAGCAGTCAAGCTGCGTGATCTTCGTGGACCGCTTGATGTACCACCCCATTTTTGATGGATTGTTCTCGGTGATGTAGATGCCGATTTTCGGCTTGGCCTCATCGAGCGGGAATGTGGACGTCAGCTCGGTATCCCAGAAAAGCTGCTGCATCGTCGGATCAAAGGAATACACGGAGAGATGGCGGTTGTGCGCGAGCGTGACCATCTCACTGGCCAGCTTGGCCATCTTGCCAGCATCCAGATCGCCCATAAGCCGCTGGACGCATGCCTTCGCCACGGTGCCGAACATCGCATCGGTTTCCTCGGCTGGGTAGTCCTTGTATGCGGTGTTGATCAGAAAGTCCGCGGTGTTCGCACCGGTCAATACCGTACCGTTGGGGAGTGTCACATCGCCGAACACCTTCACCAAACTCTGCACCACAAGTGGATCGGCGAGCACGATGCCATTGAGCTCGGTATGCTTGCCTGTCTTCGTCTGCTTCCAAATGGCCTTGAAGTAGTCGGCGACGCGCACAGTATCCGGTGAATTCGCGATATCACGCACATCATAGTTCATGTTCATCGGCCCCTCTTCCCTGTAGAGGCGGTTTTCATCCTCCGACAGGTTGCGTGCAGTGATATTTGAATCCGCGAATCCCAGATTGGACCGGAAATCCCCGATTTCAATCTTGCCATCGTCAATCGTCACCGTACCGACTGCACCAATAAGGCCACCACTCGCACGCATCTCCCCCGGCGTCATCGCAAGAATCGCATACGTCTGCTTTCCCTCGTAACCGAGCCATTCAGGCAGTTTTGGAATGTATTCGTCCACAGCTGCCTGCATGTAATAGTTGGCTTTGTCAAGCACGACGCGACTGCTGTTGAGCGTATTCGCCACAATATTGATACGCGGGATGGGAATCCTGTCGAATTCCTCGGTGTACCGTTCCAGCGATTGCGAGGCAGTTTCCAATTCCGGCAGTGCTTTGATGATTGGTTCTGCGTTGATACTGCCGTTCGTATAAATTGATTTGAAATCGATGGCCTGCGCGGCATCCGCGAATTTCGGTGCCGTATCCTGTGCCATATCGTCTGCAACATCGGTCATCATGCGTACAACACGCATGCTGCCTTTGATGCCGGGGAGCTTCTCAGTGAATCTCCACAATGCACCGTTCGTAATATTGCGTGCGGCACGCGTCTCCTTCTGCATATCCGCAACGACTCCATCGAGGTCATTGAGCCTCTGCTCTTTGACAGCATCCTTGACAACCGCAATTGCGGTATCCTCATGATGCTTGACGAGCAGTGCCTGTGTGCCGATGGTACCGGCAAAAACCACACATACCGCAGCGACCGCGATGAGCACCCATCCCCACCACCGAATACGGAGGTACCACGCTATGTGTGTCACGGCTTCACCCGACACATCATCCTGGACTGCAGCTGAATCCACCTGTGCTGCACCTTCAACTCGGGAATGGTTCTCTTGCTCTTGCCGTGTTTGCTTGTCGCGCGACGTCATACTGACCGTCTCTCCTGTCTCGATTGTGCGGCTGAAGGTGCCCAAGCTGGTATGTGCGAGTAGGACTCCATAGACCGGACACTGACCAGCCTATTTTAGTCAATTGTCATGACTCACCACAATAGGGAGGTTCGCCAGACACATCGCACCTGTCATATAATCACTGCCCTTGAGCCTTGTATTTCGCCTCGGTGGCGGCCTTCGCTGGTTCCCACCACTGCGGGTTGTCCACATACCACTGCACAGTCTGGCGCAGACCGGATTCAAAGTTGGTGTGCGTCGGGCGCCAACCGAGCTCGGTCTGCAACTTCGTCGAGTCAATCGCATAACGGCGGTCATGGCCCGGGCGATCCTTGACCCAATCGAATGCATCTTCGGGCTGGCCCATCACACGCAGGATGTCTTTCAGCACGGTCAAATTGTTACGCTCACCGTTCGCACCAATCAGATAGGTCTCGCCCAAGCGGCCCTGCGTCAGGATTGTCCACACCGCGCTCGAATGGTCTTCAGTATGAATCCAGTCGCGCACATTGAGGCCATCACCGTAGAGCTTGGGGCGAATACCCTCGATGATGTTCGTGATTTGACGCGGGATGAATTTCTCCACATGCTGGTAGGGCCCATAGTTGTTCGAGCAGTTCGAAATCGTCATGCGCAGGCCATACGTGCGGAACCATGCGCGCACAAGCAGGTCGGAGCTCGCCTTCGTGGACGAATACGGGCTTGACGGGCGGTACGGCGTCTCTTCGGTGAACTTCGCGGGGTCGTCGAGCGCGAGGTCGCCATAGACCTCGTCGGTGCTCACGTGATGGAAACGCACGTCGTATTTACGCGCCGCCTCAATCAGGCGGAACGTACCTTCCACATTCGTCTTAAGGAAAGGCTCAGGGTCGGCGATTGAGTTGTCGTTGTGCGATTCGGCCGCGTAGTGCACAATGGCGTCATGGCCGGGCACAAGCTCGTCGAGCAGCTGCGCGTCGCAGATATTGCCGTGGACGAACTCCACCTGGTCGCCGAGCAGCGGCTTGATGTTCTCGAGGTTGCCGGCGTAGGTGAGCGCGTCGAGCACCGTCACATGCACATCAGGGTGGTTGTTGACCACGTAATGCACGAAATCCGACCCGATGAAGCCGCAGCCGCCGGTCACGATGATGTTCTTGGGGGTGAACGATTCGGTCATGGCACTCAGCTTAGCAACCCGCTCCATCACACCGTAGCATCAGTACGCACCGCTCGGGTGCAGCACCGTGCCGATGGTGCGCATGATGTACACGATGTCTCCCATCACGCTCCAATCCTGCACGTAGCTCACGTCGAGCTGACGGCTTTCCTCTTCGTCAAGGTCGTTGCGCCCGGATACCTGCCACGGACCGGTGATGCCGGGTTTGACGAGCAGGCGCGTAGCGTAGACCGGATCGTATTCCTGTACCTCGAAGTCACGCTGCGGGCGGGGTCCGACCACACTCATGCTGCCCATGAACACGTCGAAGAACTGCGGCAGCTCGTCAAGGCTTGTCTTGCGGATGAAGTTGCCGACCTTCGTGATGCGAGGATCATGCTTGAGTTTGTACCGTGCACCCATCTCCTGTCCATTCGCAGCAAGCACTTCTTTCAAGTGTTGGTCCGCATCCACGCGCATTGAGCGGAACTTGTGGATATAGAACGGCTTGCCACGCAGACCAATGCGTTCCTGTTTGTAGAGCACCGGACCACCGTCTTCAATCTTGATGGCGATTGCCACGATGAGCATGATCCACGACGAGAGCACGATGGCGAGCGATGAGACAACAATGTCGAAGATACGCTTCTTGACCTTGGCCACCTGCGAATACTGCGGCAGACTGATCGTCATGATGCTCATGCCTTGGATGTTGCGCAGCTGCGTGGCATGCTCGGCAATGTCAAGCGCCGAGGTGATCAACGCAATCTCCAGATTGAGCGATTCCATCTGCACGGCGAATGTGCTCAGATTGTCGGAGAAACGGTCGAGCACATCCGTCACCATCACGGTCTGCGCGCCGGTCTGTGCGATGCGGCCGGCCAGATGGTCGCCGTATTCGATCATCTCGATCGGCTCGCCCCAGGATTCGCGCACCATCCTGTCAAGCACATCGACGTTTGGATCCGCTTCGATGAGCCCTGTTTCACGGTTCACACGGATCGGACACACACGTACCGGTTTGTAATTGAGCTGCTTGCGCTGCCCAAGGAATTTGAGAATCTGTCCAATGCCTTCGGGCGAGCCCACAATGACCGTGGGATAGGCATAATCGCCTTTGCGGTGGCGGTAGGTGAGGAAGCGGCGCGCTACAAAGCGCACGATCATCTCGGCCACCCACACGCACAACGACGTCATGCACACCGAGAAAAACGAGACATTCGTCTGAATGATGAAGTTGAGTGCGCACACGCACACCCAGCAGAACACCGAGGCCTTGAACAGCAGAATGTTGAGCTGATAGCCATCAGCGAACACATGCCTGTGGTAGACACCGGAGGAATGGGCACAGAACACCCAGATGATCGCACAGACCGCCACATATAGGTACACACTGATCGGGAGGTTGAGCTGCAGGCGTGTGGTGAACAGGTCCATCTCTTTGCTCAGGAACATCACCAGAAGACCAACGCAGAAATACACCACCGCGTCGAATGCCATCAAAGCGAGGTTCAATACAAGGCGCCAATGCAGCACTTTGGCGGATTGATGTTCCACCTTCTGCACGAGCTGTGCATCACTCTTTTCCTGTGTCATGGTTCTCCTTCTCGCCTGCCCACACAGCACTCAGGCCTGTTCCCTCACCGCACGTGGCGGTACCCGCTTTGCGCATAACAAGCCAATACTACCTTGCCCCCTGCCGCAAACTGCACATCATGGCACATGCTTGCATGTTCGTCATGGTTTCTCAGTAGGTGAAGCACGATGTGCTCCGTTTACAATATGAATTGGGCGAAGTATAGGTTCATGACCATCGTATGTACGACGAGGCACTTTCCAAAGGAGATTCGTGATGGAACAGGCACAAGGCAACACCGGTTCGTTCAATGCCGTGGAATACGGCCCAGGGCAAGCCGCTCGGGATGCCGAGCATGATGCGCTCAAGACCGATGAGCTCACGGAGCCATGTGCACTCAACACAGACCCACTGACCGCCGCGGTCACGCCCGACAATGCCGTGATGCCCGATCCGGCTGCACCTGTTTCGTCCGATGACACCGTCACCGGCGAGTTCGCCGTGACCGAGACGGAAAGCGATGGCGGGGCGATTGCCGACGAGGAATTGCGCCAATTCGAAAAGCGCATCGACGACATTCTCTCAACCGGCGAACTTGACGAAACACTGCGCGTGATCGACGCCGAAGGCGTGGCACAGGTGCTCCCCGTGCTCGATTCCGAACCGATTTCGCATCTGCTTGAAGGCATTGAGGAAATCGGCGGCCGCGCCAACGTGTTCGTCCGCACGGCGGATGGCATCGCCGTGCTCAACGTGGTGGAATACAGCCCGGAAGACCAAAGCGCACGGCAGGCGGATGATACGCCGACCGGAGAAACGCCTGCGGTCAACGCCGAGGAAGCGGCAGAACAGCCAACAGAATGAGTCTTCCGAAGCCACCACAGCCAGGGCGCCCCTACACGCGTGACGTGCACCACAGCCCCGAACCGGCCGGGCACGAGGGCCGCATAGCCGGCCTATCCACCGTGCTCACCGGTGAGATGTCATACCGCAACGACCATCTGACACGTCCGGCGTTCATCTCGCTCGCCATCCTCACGTTCATCACCTTCGTCGGCAACTTCACGCAGCTGCAGCTCAGCGCCGCCCTGCCGACGCTCGTCGACGACTTCGGCATTTCCGTGACGCTCGGCCAATGGATGACGTCGATCTTCCAGCTGACGATGGGCGTGATGGTGCCGCTCACCGCATACCTGACGCGACGGTTCTCAACGCGTCAGATCGTCATCGCCTCGATGGTCGTGTTCACGGTTGGCTCGGTGCTCGCATGGCTCAGCCCCACGTTCCCGCTCGCGCTGTTCGGCCGCTTCCTTGAGGCAGTCGGTACGGGCGTCATGTGGCCGGTTCTGCAGATCACCGTATTCTCGATTTTCCCGCTCGATAGGCGTGGCATGGCGATGGGCATCGTCGGCATGGCGATGGCGGTCGCACCGGCGATCGGCCCCACGCTCGGCGGCCTGCAGACGGATATGAACGGATGGAGGTCCATCTTCCTGACGCTCACCGTCATCGGCTGCATCTCGATCCTGCTCGCTGTGTTCGGATTGCATAACTTCGGTGAGTCAGACAAAGCTGCGCACGCGGACTTCTTCTCAGTCGGGCTGTCCATCATCGGCTTCGGTGGGCTGATGTTCGGCTTCACGAACATCCAGGCATACCCGCTGGCGGCGCCCGTTGTATGGCTTCCGATGATCATCGGCCTCGCCGGCATCGTATGGTTCGTACTGCGTCAGTTCCGCAATGAGCGGCGCTTCAAGACCGGCAAGACGGACCGCCCCGCATTGCTCGACCTCTCCGTGTTGCGTAATGCGCATTTTTCCGTCGGCACCATCATTGCATCGTTGAGCTTTTTCGCGTTCAGCTCGCTCGTCGTGCTCATCCCGCTCTACATCCAGAACTGCCGCGGCTACACAGCCACCATAAGCGGTCTTGTCATGCTCCCCGGCGCAATCGCCCAGGCCATCGCCCAGTTCTTTGGCGGCCGCGCGCTCGACAGGTTCGGGGCACGCCCTGTCGCCATGGTCGGCACCATCCTGCTGTGCCTTGGTACGACGATGATGAGCATGATCGGCATGGGCACCTGGATCTGGTACATCTCGATCTGCCAGTTCATCCGGCAGATCGGCATGGGCTTCGTCATGATGCCGGTCACCACGTGGTCGCTCAACTGCCTTAAGCCTGCCGAAGTATCGGCCGGTTCAGCCGTCACCAACACGGTAAGGCAGATCGCCGGTGCGATCGGGTCCCCTGTCATGATCCTCATCATGTATTCGATCGCCGCAGCCCAGATGGGCGCCGGACGCCCGGATATAGAAGCGAGTGTCATCGGCATTGAATGGGCGCTGCGTATCAGCGCGATCATCAACTTCATCATGATCCTGATGGTCGTCTTCGGTGTCAAGGGCGAAGACGCCGGCTCGGCACGCAGTGCCGTACGCCGTGCGCTGCACCGCGAAAAGGCCGAGGCCGCATCCGCGTAGTAATAATTACGCCTTGCCCATCAGCGTGAGCACGATGAGCACGGCGTTGAGCGCGATGATCAGCGCCACGACCGCCATACAGACGATGTGCTTGATCCGCCCGTCCACATATTTGCCCATAAGCGAGCGGTCGTGCGTATAGCGCATCAGCGGAATGATCGCGAACGGAATGCCGATCGACAGCACCACCTGCCCAACAATCAGCGCCTCGGTCGGGTTGTTGGCGAGCGCAAGCACCACGAGCGCCGGCACAAGCGTGGCCACGCGGCATGCCCACATCGGCACGTTCACACGCAGGAGCCCTTTCATGATCTCCGAGCCGGCGTACGTGCCGACCGACGTGGATGAGAGTGACGACGCGAGCAGGCCGATTGAGAAAATCGTGCCGACGACCGGTCCGAGCACCTGTGTGATGGCATGCTGCGCGCCTTCGATCGTATCGGTGCCGGTCATGCCGTAGAGCGAATTCGCGGCGAGCACGAGCAGCGCGATGTTCACGGTGCCGGCAATGGCGAGCGCCCACACTACGTCGATGCGGCTGCCGTGCATCATCTGGCGTATGCTCGGCCGGTCGGAGCCTTTGCCGAAGTGGTCGTTCACAAGCGTGGAGTGCAAGTAGATCGCGTGCGGCATCACCGTCGCGCCGAGCATCGATGTGGCCATCAATACCGACGACCCGTCGGTGAACCGCGGAATCAGCCCTTCCGCCACCGCAAGCGGATTGGGCGGGTCGATGAACAGGCCCGCGATGAACCCAAACGTGATCACCAGCAGCAACCCGATCACGAGCCGTTCGAAGATCTTGTGCGTCTCGCCACCTTGGAACAGCAGCAGCACGGTCGAAACGGCGCCGATGATGCAGCCGCCCACGAGCAGTGGTACACCAAACAGCAGATTCAGTGCGATGGCACCGCCGATGACTTCGGCGAGGTCGGTGGCGATGGCGATGACCTCGGCCTGCATGAAGAACAGGAAGCGCCCGGCGGTGCCCATGCGCTCCCCCAGGATCTGCGGCAGGCTTTTGCCGGTGACTATGCCGAGTTTGGCCGCCTGGTATTGGATCAGCACGCTCATGCAGTTGGCCACCACGAGTACCCACACCAGCAGATAGCCGTATTTGGCGCCCGAGGTAAGGTTCGCCGCCACGTTGCCCGGATCGACATAGGCCACCGCCGCCACAAACGCCGGCCCCAGCATGCTGGCGAGCGCATGCGTGGGTTTCTCCGGTTTGCCGTCCGCTATACGCTCAATCGCAATGTCCTGGTCCGCCTCGGCCTGCAATGCGAGCGAGTCAATGTCCGCTGGCGACGTGCTCTGTTGTTTGCCTTCGCTCATCATGCATCACGACTCCTCGACTACCGCAGCTTATTTTCGGATTCCATTGTGTCGAATCATCGTGGTTTCGCGCGCCGCTCAATCGTTCGGAATCGCCTGCCCCGGGCATGAGTGCAGCACACTGAGCATTGCGCGCTTCTCTTGCGTCGTCACGCTCAGTCCGTACTTGTCTTTCACGCCGATCTGGCGCGCCACATAATCGCACCGGTAGTCGCCGTTCGTCGGCAGCCAGTATGCGGCTGAGGCGGCGCCTTTCTCCTGGTTCGCCGGGCCGTCCACCGCGAGCAGGTTGTAGAGGTCGTTGCCGAACCGGAACCGCTTCTGCTGGCTCCAGTCGCGCGCGCCGGACTGCCACGCGTTCTGCAGTGCCACCACATGGTCGATCTGCACGGCCGAGCTGGTGGTCTGCCCACGCTGAAAATGGATCGTCTTGCCGGTGTACGGGTCCGCGAGCACACCCGATTTGACTTTGCACCCGCCGAGCTTCGTGTATTTCACCCCGGTCAGGTCGCGTGCGAGCACGTCTTCGCGCACATCGCAGCCATTGCCGTCGTCGTCTGTTTCGCGGTAGCCGAACAGTTCGCGGTCGTAGCCTGCTGTGGAGACGTCGTCATTCACCGGCAGTTTCTGCAGTGTCTCCGCCGCCGTACCCGTGGCATGGTACTGCCCGGTCAGTTCCGCGAATTTCGGGCTGATGCGCGGCAGAATCACCCCGATCGTCACGCCGATCACTATGGCGATCACGAGCAGGATCAACACGCGCTCAGCCACACTGGAACTGTTGAAGTAGTTGCGGCCGAAATGCTTGGAACGTCTACGAGTCATGCGCTCTACTGTCGCGCGAATCGTGCGGAAAATCAAGCTGACCGGTGCGCGCACGTAAATCACCGTATATGCAGGCGGTCGGTGGAGTTTGGCAAGATAACAGTGATTAAACACTACTGGGGAGAGCAACTTATGACTGCGCACGGCGTTGCCACAACACAAGCACGACATAAACCGATTCGGAGGCAACGCAATTCGAGTATCGAATTACTGCGCATCATTGCCATGCTGATGATTCTGTCGCATCATTTCGTCTTTCACAACAGGGGCGCCCTTGCAAGTTTCCCCATGACTCCCGGCAGGGAGATTCTTTCGTTCATCTTCCTCGGCGCTGGCAAGATTGGCGTTGTTATCTTCTTCTCCATCTCCACGTGGTTCCTCATCAGTTCGGAACAGTCGATCAAGCATAATTTCAAGCGCATATGGATCATGGAACGTGAACTCCTGTTCTGGGGCCTTACACTGCTCGTGGCGTTCACCATCGCCAAGAAATCCTTGCTGTCTCCCACAATGATGCTCAGCAGCGTATTTCCCGTGATCACCAACTTGTGGTGGTACGCTTCGGCCTACGCCTCGTTCCTCGCCATATTGCCCTTCTTGCAGTATGCGTTACTGGCAATGGGCCCCAAGCTCCACACAAAATTGGCCCTGATACTGCTGCTTGTTTTCGGACCGTTGAGCCTGGTGCCCTACCCCACCATATTCGGCACCTACCTCACCAACGTGGCAGGATTCATGTATCTGTTCATCCTGTTGTCGTGCTACAAACTGTATCTCAAGCAATGCAATGTCAAACAGCTCTGGATGCTCCTTGCGGGCGGCCTGCTCATAGGCATATCGATCACTGCACTGAAAGATGCGGGCATTGCGCTTATGTTCGCTGATAACGCGCCCACAAAGCTGGTGACATACACCCCATTCTATGACTTCACTACGCTGCCCTCGCTTATGGTCGGCATTCCGATCTTCTTGCTGTTTGACCGGCTGCACTTCTACAACAAAACCATCAACTTCATTGCTAAATCGGCATTCGCCGTCTATCTGATTTCCGAGTATCCTCCCATGCGCAACCTGCTGTGGTTCACCTTGTTCAATCTCAAGGACATCTACGGCAAACCCTTCGCGTTGCTTCGCATCATCGTCATCATGCTTGGCGTATATGCCGCTTGCACACTTTGTGATTTCGCCCGCCGGGGACTCTTCGCACTCACCGTGGACCGGCATCCAGGACGTTGGTTCGAGGCCCTGTGGAATACAGTGGCCCGGTGGTCGTGGGTCCAGTCGCTACCAAAACTGATGACGGATTCTTCCACTCCTGAAGGGGCAACTCGCGCTGATCTGGAGTAGCGCAAGCCAGATTGCATATCCCCTCACCGCGCCCTGCCTATGCGCGCATAGGTCAGGCGCGCAACATGGGGGTCTCTACCCGTCTGCTGTGCGATCACACATGCAACGCGCATGGCAAGCCGATCCAGCGCCTCTTCGGAATTCAGGTCAGCCTGAGTCACCTCGAACACGGTCCACCCCAGCGCGGCCAGTGCGCCCAGCTTGTCACGGTCGCGCCGGTATTGCCTGTAATCGGAGCGGTGTTGATCACCCTGATATTCCAATCCCACACGGTATTGCGCAATGGCCAGATCCACCGTGTGCTCCGCGCGTGAGTCATATGCCGAGCCTGTCACCGCATAATTAATCGCAAATGCCGGCAGCCCGCGCAACTCCAACCGCACGCGCAATTCAGTCTCTTTGACCGAGGCGCTCCCCGTCCTCGCAATCGACAATGCGCGCAAACACCGGCGCTTGCCCTGGAAACGATGGGCACCGGCAAACGCGCGCAAATCGGCGAGCGTGGCCAGTCCGTACCGCTCCATGGATTCGGCAATCTGGATGAGCTGCAACATCGTCGCGTCCATCGCCACCGATGCCCACGCAGCCGCCGGCCTCAAGCACTGCACGCCGTTCGCGAACTGCTGTATGGAATCGGGCGCCAAACCCTTCCACACGTGCATGCGAACGCCCGACAATTCATGACGTTCACCAGCTGTGCGCACAACCACGTGCAATACATCTCTGGGGTGTTTGTTGGAGCGTGGTGGCGCATTGTCCCACGCATTGCCCGGGCCCGAAAGATCTTCCGGCGTCTCCACACCGAGCAGGCGCAGAGCTGTCGACCCGCAGTACACGTACGGAATGTGGGCGCGTGCACAACGGCACATCATCTGCGAGGCGGTCTGCCGCAGATGCGACTGCAACAGCGGATGCGAGTTTCGTCGGCTCTCGTGTATATCCACCGGAATTGCGTCCCATTCCTCATAGAATTCATCCATTGCGCTCGCTCCTTACTGCGGTTTGAATCCACTCACCGTATCGTCACCACTCCGAATGCGCAATTCACCTCGGCACTATTGTGGAAATGTGGATTCCCGCGCTGCCCCAACAGTATTTCTCTCCCCCGGTTATTGCCCTACCTATCCCTGCTCCACTCCCCCCTCATCCGCACAAATCGATTTTTCACCCATATTGTCAATTTGTGCGGCGTGGGACCGGTAGCACAGATCATCTACCCTCCTCCGGCTCCTCACAACTGCACATTTCCACTCAAACCAGCCCTAGAATCCACTACTTCCATCCAAATTCAGACATTTTCACACACACCGCACAAGTGCCCTTTTCACGCCGCCGCACAAATCGAATTTCAACCCCAAAAATCGATTTGTGCGGCGGACTCAATGCCAGACTACGAAATACGCCCCCCCCCCCGGGTCAAAACAACATCAGTTGTTAAAACATGTTCCACATGTCTGCGGGTATATGCTGCATGATGTCATTACGTGTCAACGCAAAAGCCGACGCCGGTACCGGCTGCGCATCCGATTCCCCAAACGCCTGCGCGCATAAACGAACGAGCATATCGCCGTCAATCAGCTGTACACCCACTTGATTCGCATACGTCACGGCATCACGCGAGAATCCGCTGGTCGTGATCACCATCATGCCCTGCGCTCCCACAGTGGTGTTTGCGCCCTGCAATTTCTGGATAATCGGGCGCCCTACACGATGCTTGGGTTCATAGCATTTGCATTCCGCGATGAAACTCACACCTTGGGGATCATAGAGTTTAAGATCAAAACCGCCATCCCGCACTGGAGGGGTCACTTCCGCGCTCCAGCCGAGATTCCGGAACACATCAGCGCAGAACGGCTCGAAATCCGTGGGCTGACTTCTGAATTGAGCCACAATGTTAGCGATGCTGGTGGCGGAGCGTTGCGCATTTACCTGCTCCATTACGCTCTGGCGCTTGATTTTCTCTTCCTGGCAGTATCCAACGGCATGGCCCTGAGCGCGCAAGTCAAGCGCAATGCGATACATCACCAACGGGTTCTTATCGCTCAGCCCCCATGGCCCAATGTCAATCAAGGATTTCTGGTAGCAAATGGTCGTATTCTTCGTACGTTGGTCACGTGTGCCGTCTCGTTTGGCAGCGGACCAATACGGGAAACGCAGCACCAACGTGCCTATTGGGTCGTCTTCATGGTGATACCGCTTGATACGCACACTATGCGGTAGATTCACACCATATTGCTTATGGAACTTCGAACGAAACACCATTTGGCGGATGGCATCCACCACCCATATCGCCAAGGCCAACACGGCAATAATGCCGACCCCCGCGATGCAGTATTTCCATACACTGTCCAAATTCGAGAACCACTCCAGCACTGATGCACCTTCTCTCACATTGTTTCTTCACTTCACATAGATACTATTACCAGTCTCCCGAATAGTGTGCGCCCACGTACATTCCCCGTTCAGTATCAGAACATGAAACATGCGGCGCAGCACCGTTGTGGTATCTCTCGAAACAGTGCCACGCACCGCGCGGCATGTAAGTTCACATAGGCGCACAGAAGGAACCAGAGAGAACAGCTCATGGAGACTACCCGTAACGAACTCAACAAGAACCTCGCCCAGATGCTCAAGGGCGGTGTCATCATGGACGTCACGACGCCCGAGCAGGCGCGCATCGCGGAAGACGCGGGCGCTTGCGCCGTCATGGCGCTCGAGCGCATCCCCGCAGACATCCGTGCGGCCGGCGGCGTGAGCCGCATGAGCGACCCCGCCATGATCCGCGGCATCCAGGAGGCCGTCTCCATCCCGGTCATGGCGAAGGTGCGCATCGGCCACATCGCCGAAGCGCGCATCCTGCAGGCGATCGAGATCGATTACATCGACGAGTCCGAAGTGCTCTCCCCCGCCGATGACGTCTACCACATCGACAAAACCCAGTTCGACGTGCCGTTCGTCTGCGGCGCGAAGAACCTGGGCGAAGCACTGCGCCGCATTGAGGAAGGCGCGTCGATGATCCGCACGAAGGGCGAACCGGGCACCGGCGACGTGATTCAGGCCGTGCGCCACATGCGCACGATGAACCGCCAGATCCGCGAGCTCGTGTCCCTGCGCGACGACGAGGTGTACGAAGCAGCGAAGCAGCTCGCCGTGCCGTATGATCTCGCGAAGTATGTGCACGACAACGGCCGTCTGCCGGTCGTCAACTTCGCCGCCGGCGGTGTCGCCACGCCCGCCGACGCGGCGCTCATGATGGAACTCGGTGCCGAAGGCGTGTTCGTCGGCTCGGGCATCTTCAAGTCCGGCGATCCGGCCAAGCGCGCCGCCGCGATCGTGCAGGCGACCGCCAACTGGCAGGACGCCGATCTGCTCGCACGCCTGTCCGCGGACCTCGGCGAGGCGATGGTGGGCATCAATGAGGAAGAGATCGACATCATCATGGCCCAGCGCGGCGAGTGACCCATGGTTGTTGACGTTGCATATATCTCGAAAGAGCATTCCGACGACCTTGGCAATACCCCCGGCTCAGTCACCGGCATCCTCGCCGTGCAGGGCGCATTCGCCGAGCACGCCGCGATGCTCGACCAGCTCGGCGCCCCATGGCGCCTGTTGCGCGCGGCCGAGGATTTCGACGAGTCGATCGGCCGCGTGATCCTGCCCGGTGGGGAAAGCACCACACAGGGCAAACTGCTGCACTCCACCGGTTTGTTCGAACCGATCGCCGCGCACATCGCCGCCAGCAAACCGGTCTTCGGCACGTGCGCCGGCATGATTTTGCTCGCCCGCAGACTCGAGAACGACGCCAATGTGTATTTTGGTGCGCTCGACGCCACCGTGCGCCGCAATGCGTACGGGCGTCAGCTCGGGTCGTTCGCCGCGGAGGAGACGGTACGCACGTTCGACGCGCAGCGCGAACAGAGGGGAGAGATCGCCGATTTTCCGCTCGTGTTCATCCGCGGCCCATTCGTGGCCGAGGTCGGCCCCAGCGCGCGCGTGATGGCCTCGACCCGTGGCAACGCGGTGGCCCTGCAACAGGGCAATATCATCGCCACAGCATTCCATCCGGAAATCACCGACGACCCGCGCATCCACGAGTATTTCCTCAGCCTGTAGACAGCGTATAAAGGGTGGGGGTGTCTGCAGCTGCAGACACCCCCACCCTTTATGCTGCATGACTACATGTGCAGCACCTCATCGGCGATTTTCATCGTCGACTCCCGGTGCGAGACAAGCACGACGGCGGCATCGCGCTCCGACACAAGCTCGTTGATCGACTGCAGGATGTACGCCTCGTTGAGCGCGTCCAGACGGCTCGTCGGCTCATCGAACAGATACAGGTCCGCATGCCGCAGGAACATGCGCGCCAAACCGATGCGCTGCCGCTCGCCTTCCGAAAGCCGGCCGCCAAGCTCGCCCACGGGCGTCTCCATGCCCTGCGGCAGGCTCTCGATGAGCGGCAGGATCGACGCCTTGCGCAACGCCTCGCGCAGCTCGTCATCGCCCGCCTGTTCGTTGGCGATGCGCAGATTGCTCGCAATCGTGCCGTCGAACAGGTATGCCTCCTGGCTCATCATCGTCTGCAACCGGCGCCGCGTGTGCGCGTCCACACCTGGCAGTGCGTCGCCGGACAGCGCCACCACGCCCTGCTGCGGGTCCCAGTACCGCATGAGCAGCTTGAGCAGCGTCGACTTGCCGCGCCCAGACGGCCCCTGCAATCCGAGGATGCCAGAGACCGGCACGTCGAGCGTTACGTCGCGTAGCACAGGCGTGCGCGCGCCGTACGCGAACGTGACCTGCTCCATGCGCATGCCGTTGTACTCCGGTTCGAGCGTGCCGAGTTCCTCGACCGCCGGTTCCTCGTCCACCAGCGCGAACAGACGGCGCGCCGACGCGAATGTCTGCGTCAGACTCGCTGGCAGTGCGCTCAGCGCGAGCGTGGGTCCGAATGAACTGACGACGAGCACCATCGCCGTCACATTGCGCGCGACCATGCCCATATCGCCGCGGCTTGCGCACACAGCGAACAACGCCGCGCATACGGTGACCACCACGATGATCACATGGTCGAACCCGCCGAACACGCCATTGCGCGCGCTCAACTCCACGCGCTGACCCCACAACGCGCGCGAACGCCGGTCGATGCGCGCAAGCCGCTCTCGGCCCTGCCCGAAGCGGATGATCTGCCCGAGGCCGCGCATATCGTCGAGCACGGCATCGTCGAGCTGCGCGCTCTGTTTGCGGATGCGCGCGCCGACCCCGTGCAGCGCGCGGGCGAACCACGCCGGCACAGCCACGCCGATCAGCAGATGCGCCACCACAAGCAACACCGCGAACCACGGGCTCAGGAACAGCAGCGCGATGGCATACACGACTGTGGTAGCCAACGCGATCACGGTTGGCGAGATGGTGTGTGCGAAGAAGATCTCAAGCAGTTCCACGTCCGTCGTGACCATGGAGATGAGGTCGCCTTTGCCTTTGCCTGCCAGTTTTGCCGGGGCGAGGCGGCGCAGCGCCGCGAACATCCGCCCACGGAACAGCGCGAGCAAGCGGAACGCCAGATTGTGGTTCATGTACTGTTCGCAATACCGCATGGCGCCGCGGATCAGCGCACAGACCACCATGAGCGCCACAGACCAGCCCACGGACAGGCCCCAGACCGGCCGCCCGGCCGCCGCACACAACGCCATGACGCCGAACACCGGCAGGAACGTCGCGGCGAGATGCCCGAGTGCGCCGAAGCAGCACGCCAGCACCATGAGCGGACGCAGATCGCCCACCTGTCCCAGCAACCGGCGCACGAGCTGGAAGGTCGTCATCGGCGCGCGCTGCGTGTTCACGCTCTCCGGCTGTTTCACACCGTGTTCCACAGTATCCAGCGCAGGTGCAGGCGCATAGGCGATGCCGCGGTTGCGCGCACGCCGCCCCACCTGCTCCACCGACGCCTGCGCGCGGAACATCGCGGCGTATTGGCCTCCTTGCGCCATGAGTTCGGCGTGCGTGCCCGTTTCCACACACGCACCGTGGTCGAACACGGCAATGGCGTTAGTGTCCACGGCGTCCGCAAGTCGGTGCGTCACGAGGATGACGGTTTTGCGCTCGGCCAGCTCATGCACTGTGCGCATGATGAGCCGCTCGCTTTCGGCGTCCACACTGCTCGTGGCCTCGTCGAAGATCATGATCGGCGCGTCATGCAGCAACGCGCGCGCCACGGCGACACGCTGGCGCTGACCGCCGGAAAGATTCGCCGCATCCTGTTCGATGCGCATGTCGAGTCCTTGCGGATGGGCATCCACCATATCGAGCACATGGGCGCGCGCAAGCGCATCGCGCAGTTCGCCCTCCGACGCGCCGGGGCGAGCCATCAGCAGATTCTCGCGCAACGTGCCTGCGAAGAGATGGCTGCGCGCGCCGACGATGGAGACGGCACTGGTCAGCGCGCGCTCGCTCAGATCGCGCATTTCCACCTGCCCGATACGCAGCGCGCCATCGTACCCTTCGATCTCGCCGGCGATGAGCGCGGCGAAGGTGGATTTGCCTGAGCCCGACTCACCGACGACCGCGGTGAGCGAACGCGCGGGCATCGACAGCGTGACGTCGCGCAACGCCGGCGTGTTGGATTCGGCATACGTGAACCCCAGATCACGCGCTGTCACATCGAGCGCGCCCCGCGGCAGCCGGCGATCGCCATAGGCGCGGTCCGGCTCGTCAAGCAGTGCGAAGATGCGTTTAGTGGAGGTCATGCCGTTCATCGCCACATGGAAATACGATCCAAGCTGACGCAACGGCAGGAAGAAATCCACCGAGACGAGAATCACGAACAGCACACCCGCCACGCCGAGCGTCGGCCCGTTGAACACATGCAGGAACGGCGCTGAGGCAGCGAAGGCGGTGTGCCCTTGATGCACATACTGCCAGAGTGCTGTGCCGATGCCGGCCGCGGCGCCTCCGTACGCCACCACATCCATCGCGGTGAGCGAACGCAGTTGGATCTGCAGCACGCGCATCGTCATCACCCGGAAGTCCTCGGCGTTCTTGTGCATCTGTTCGGCGGCGCGTGCGTCGGCGTCGAAGGTCTTCAGCGTTTCGAGCCCCTGCAGATCGTCGAGGAACACCGACCCCATGTCGGTGTATTTGCCCCAGTATTTCTTGAAGGTCTTTGCTGTGGTCATGGCGATGGCGCCCACGATCACGATGATCAGCGGCGCGCAGACGAGCAACACCACGGCGGTGGGCATGTTGAGCGGGGCGATCGCCGCAAACAGGGTGAGCGGCGCGAGGATCGCGAAACCAAGCTGCGGCAGGAACAGTTCGAAGAAACTCTGGATCTGGTCCACGCCTTCGCCGGTGAGCTGCACCACGTCGGCGGTGCGTGCGCGCTGCGCATACGACGGGCCGAGGCGCAGCATCTTGCGGTAGAGCTCAGACCGCAGCCCGAGCTTCACGCGCTCGGCCGCTTCGGTGCCGAGTCTGGTGGCGAAATGATGCGCGAGGAACCGCACGACGGCGATGGCAAGCGTAGCGATGGCAATCAGCATGACATCGGACGGCCCGGCAATGCCAATCGACCGCAGCGCGCCGCGCACACTCGCCTGCGGGAAGAGCGATGCGACGAGCACCGTCACCGCACCTGCGAGCGCGATGTCCGCCACAAGTCCGATCCACAGGCAGATGATCTTGCCCACCACGAGCCCGCGTACGCCGGGCACGAGCGAGAACAGCCGTTTGTCTACCATTGCGCCTCATTCCATCCCTACAGTCCACATGCCGGACATCTCGGTGACCATGAATCCAGCGGCCAATCTAGCAGGAATCCAGCGCGAGCAACAGACCCCTATGGCAAACGCCACAGCATTAGACACAAAGGGGGCATTGTGTTGTATGGAACTACAAAGCGCGCTTCGAGTGTCTTGTCTCTTTGCACAACGCGGCGCACAGCGCACGCGGTTACGATGGCGTAGGCTACGCATCCGTATACATCGACAGGACACCCGCCCATGCTCACTGAATTCACCACGCCCGGCCCCGCACTCACCGTGGACGACGATGCCACCATCTATTCGCTGCTCACCACACGTCTGGAATCCAGCGCGGAGAACGCGCCACTTGCGCAGAACAAGGAGGCCGACGGTTCGTGGAGCACCATGACCGCCGTGGAGTTCAACGACCATGTGCGCGCGATCGCCAAAGGCCTCATCCAGTTCGGCATCGGCAAAGGCGAAGCCGTGAGCATCTTCTCGGCGACGCGCATCGAATGGGGCCTGCTTGACTTCGCGCTCGCGGCCATCGGCGCGGTGTCCGTGCCGATCTACGACACTGATTCCGCAGCGCAGGCCCAGCGCATCCTCAACGATTCCGCGGTCAAACTGGCGATCGCCGACAACCAGGAGCGCTTCGATCGGCTCGACTCCGTGCTTGACGCGTGCCCGGCGCTCGAGCGCATCCTCATGCTCGACGCGCACGCCGTCAACGCGCTCGAAGGACTCGGTGTCATGGTCTCGGACGAAGAGCTCGACGAGCGGATCGGCTCCGTGCACGCCGACGATCTGGCGACGATCGTTTACACCTCCGGTTCGACCGGCGCGCCGAAGGGCGCCGAGCTCACCCACCGCAATTTCACGAGCATCACGCGCGCGGCCCAGAACTGTGTGCCGGAGGTGATCACCGGCGAGGCGCGCCTACTGCTGTTCCTGCCACTCGCCCACTGCTTCGCGCGCATGATCCAGTACTTCACGATCGGCTCCGCAGAAGGCGTGGTGGGGTATCTACCCAATACGAAGACACTGCCGCGTGACATGCAGGTGTTCCAGCCGACGTTCCTGCTCGGTGTGCCCCGCGTGTTCGAGAAAGTGTACAACGCGGCCTCCCGCAAAGCCGGCACCGGATGGAAAGGCCGCATGTTCACCAAGGCGGCACAGGCGGCGATCGAATGGTCGACGATGCGGCAGGCGGGTGAACGCCCGAGCGCGAAACAGCGCGCCGAACACGCCATGTACGAGACAAGCGTGTACCGCACGATCCGCAGCGCGTTCGGCCCGAAGATCAAGTACCTCGCTTCAGGTGGCGCGCCGATCACGCTTGACCTGCTGCACTTCTTCAACGGCATTGGACTGACGATGATCCAGGGCTACGGCCTGACCGAAACGGCGGCGCCGTTCACGTTCACGCGCGTGACCGACAACACGATCGGCACCGTGGGGCAGCCCGTACCGGGGTCGTCGGTGCGCATCGCATCGAGTGGCGAGCTCGAAGTGCGCGGGCAGAACGTGTTTGTGGGCTACCACCACCTGCCCGAGAAAACCGCCGAGGTGTTCACCGAAGACGGCTGGCTGCGCACCGGCGACCTGGCATCGATAGACGATGAGGGGCACATCACGCTCACCGGTCGCGCCAAGGACATCATCATCACGGCAGGCGGCAAGAACGTGGCGCCGATCCCGATGGAGCAGGAGATCGCGAAATGCCCGATTGTAGAGCATGCGGTTGTCGTCGGCGACAACCGGCCGTTTGTGGCGGCCGTGGTGACGCTCGACCCCGAAGGGCTGGCACAGTGGCTGCCAACGCAGAAACTCGCCGCGGATCTCAGCCTCGAGGAGGCCGCCACGTTGCCTGAAGTGCACGCCGAGATCCAGCGGTATGTGGATCGCGCCAACGCCGACGTCTCGCGTGCGGAATCAGTGCGCAAATTCATCGTGCTGCCCGTGCAGTTCACACAAGACAACAAGTGCCTCACGCCTTCGATGAAGGTTGTGCGGCCCAAGGTGAATGAGGTGTTTGCGCCGGAGATCGACAAGGATATCTACGCGATGAAGCAGTAGAGAAAGTGCGTTGCTCAATCTATACATGAAAGTTTTTGTATATTCTGTTTATTTATATTTTCAACTCATTAATGACTATCTTTTCTTACTTTTCATCTTAGCAATATTCAATATCACCTTAAAAGAAGGATAAAAGTCAAGAAACGACAGTATACATACCCCAATGAACACTACGGCCGAGAAAGTCATATAGTTATTTACCCTATTGACCATGGCACATATTTGAAGAATTAATAACAATGTATTGGAGATCATCAGAGGCCAGTTGACATGAATTATAATCACAGTACTCGAGCGAAATACTCGCATAATATACATGACAAAATTACTAGCGACAAGCGCCCAAGCCGCGCCAGATAAACCTATAATTGGAATAAGAAACCATGTCATGACAACCACAACCATAGACGCCACTACCGTAGAGGTCAAAAGATAAGTCGTTTTCATGCTTGCCGTGAAGACAGTGCCATAAAAACCAGCAAAAGCATTAAATAAGAACGCGAGAATAAGTGGTGGCACAATTATCCATGCCTCGTAGAAGTTTTTTTGCAATAATAGGGAGGCCAACCAAGGAGCGCCAAGGACAAGACCTGACGCCACAACAAAACACAAAGATCGAAATACAACAAAGACATTACTATAGAATTTACTTGTATCGTCTTTTTTAAATTGCTGAAACGCAGACAAGCTCCACGCTTGCCAGAAAGTCGACGACACCAAATTCAAAATATTCGGGATTTTGCTCGCCGCAGCAAAAAAACCTGAGGAGCCAATACCCAACATGGCCGTAATAAAGAATCTATTAACACCGGTTCCAACCCACCAAAAAATAGAGTTTGGAATAAGTGGTATAGCATACAGCAACATTCTCTTTATATATTTTTCATCGTTTCTATATTTCGGAACACCAACATAGCGACCAAAATGACCAATCAATAGATACATACAGATTGAAGTCAAACCGCCCAGCACCAAGGACACAAAATACCCCTCGGTTTCCCACCCAAGTACCCCAATCAACACACTGGCCGAAGACGCCGACACCAACGACGATGCAATAGATGCCGCCGCCATTAGTTTGATACGATCTAAGCCACGAGCGACGTTACCTAAATATCCATTATAATTCAAAGTAATAAAATATATCATGTAATACCATTTATAGTCACCCAATCCTCCGAATAGGGGCAAATCCAAGATGGGCAGAATCACCAACATTACCACGCAACCAATTACTGTAACCCAAAATCCTACTGATATATACCGCTCTTTCTCTCTTGAATCATCAATAACATAACGTGTAACTGCATCTCCGACAGAAAGAGTCACAATCGGTGAAATTAGGCCCAAAACGGTGAGGGACATATCGGTGATTCCGAATTGTGCGGCTGTCAGAAAATATGTATAAAGAGGAACAAGTAAAAAAGTAATAAGTTTTGTCGAAATAGTGTTTAATGCAAATAAAGCAATATTTAACAAAAGTTCTTTATATTTTCCCACTCTCATTCCTTTACTCACTACGCCAATATACACATCTATGTGTATTGATAATACGATTATATAGATTTCAATACAGTATATTGATTATTGCTTTATGTAGTATACAGTTTGCAATATTTCCTTCCTTGCAAAACCATACGTTTAGATTCACTGCACCTAAACTAGATTGCGCCATGGTCCCCATACGAACCGCTAGAGCTAGAACGGATAGGATAGTGGTCGATTATTCAACCAATCTGTCACACTGAAACCGTGTTGGAATCGATCAGTATCCACAAGTAGTTGATTATCACTTGAAATCATATATGGATATTCTACACTACATTTGATTTCTGGACTATAATGAGAAGTAAAACAAATTTTATTCGCAAAGTCCAGAGAGTCAAAGATACGAAGATCTTCATATGTGCATTCGTTCATCTCACTAAATTTGATAAATATATTATCCCAATTAATTCTTTTACACCTGCGGATCCATTTCTCTGCAGCCTTTTCAGGAGTTGAATAATGTAGAAAAACGACTTCGATATCATCAAGCTGCGCAATTACTTTACTCGATTCGCCTCGTTGCATAAGAATGTCAGCGTAGCGAGATTCACTGGCAGAGATGAAGCAAAGCCGAGAATTGACATACTTCCGCAGATCAGACACGAATTTTAGATAATCCGCCGCAAAGAAATACAAGCCTGCTGTAGGCGATCGATAAGGTAACCCATAATAACGGTACACCGTACCCGCCCAACAATTATTCGAGATTATCGTGAAATCACTATGCTGCAGCCTCCGCCTTCTAACAGAGGAAAGGTAGGGATTCGTCTTTTCTCTAATTTTGCGTATGCCTATTCCTACATAATCTTTTTTCACTTTAACTCCAAACTAACAGAATATACTCCTGAAAATATTAGCCACACTCGAGAAATCAGTATGATAGGGGATAGCGCCATGCCATTCCGGCCTCGCAATACCTATAATCAAGAAGTAAGCAAGACATACAGCGCAAAATCCTACACGAACATAGCTTCTCTCTGGTTGAGGCACCGACCGGAGGGCAAAGGGGATTATCAGAATAACCATGGCACCGAAGTAATACGATAATCGTGCCAATATTTCAACTCGTACTCCCAAAGCAACAAAGAGAAGCCATAGCATGAGGATATGTTGGTACAAGCTTGCAGTTCTCGTTAGATTACTTCGGCCCCCACAGGCTGGCCGCCGGGGAGGCAGATAAAGGAAACATAAGAGCACAATGGACAGTGTAAATAATAGCCGTATCAACGCGCCAAAGTAATTTGCACCCATAAACGTTGGATCATACAGATGTTCCTTTCCAAGAATCGCAGAGAGCGATGCGGACAACTGTGCTGATCCAACAAAACAGATTACGGTAACCACTATATAACTTGTAAATGTTTTCCAAGAAAATGGAAGCAAAGTGATAACGAAACAAAGTAGCACTAGCCATGCAGATTGATGAAATTCAGTAGCACAGACGAACAAAAAAATAGCGGAGAACCATTTCCGCTGTATTACTTGACAATATCCCAGTAATATGAATCCAATAGCAATCGCCTGTCGCATTGCGTTCAAATATAGTGTATAATTTGTCATCGCGACAAAAAGAAATGCACTTAACGCGACATCCGAAGACATTTTATAAACAGTATATCCGAC
Source organism: Bifidobacterium pseudolongum subsp. globosum (assembly GCF_004155535.1). Classification (GTDB taxonomy): domain Bacteria; phylum Actinomycetota; class Actinomycetes; order Actinomycetales; family Bifidobacteriaceae; genus Bifidobacterium; species Bifidobacterium pseudolongum_C. The sequence continues at coordinate 150,601 of NZ_RYUH01000014.1, forward strand.
AGAAAAAATTATAAAAAATCCAGTAACCAGAAGCAGTAACTGACTCTCCGGTGAAATCATATTCAGGATTTTACATAATAATGTGAAACCGTGCTCGTACCGATAAGACGAAAATGAGAAATTTCTATCCTCACCAATTTCTCTATATGCGGTTACAAACTGGGACGTATCAATACCAACAGTATAACTGCGTACCATCGCCAGAAAAGCTAGGGGTCCAAAAATACACCAGCAAAATAAAAGACGAGTCCCCTTACTCTCTTGAGGCCTGAGCGTCACTGCCGCAAGGGGGATAAAAGCGAGAATTGCTAAATATGGGAGCATCTCAAACCTGTCGGATCATCGCTTCGTAATGTTGCATGAGCAGCTCAGCATTCGCTTCGGCAGAATAACCACACGCCTCAAGCAACGCTACATTATTCTTATCCGACCTACCTCGCATAATACTATCGTCAAGCCCTTTGCTCCATTCGCTTACAGGCGACGTAAGAGGGATAAAGATACCGTTATTAGTGATGTCAGTTTCTCGAGGCACACTCTCCGAATATACACATGGTAACCCAGCAGCTTGTGCTTCCACTGCAGATACGGGAAGTCCCTCATACAACGAGGGCATGAAAAATACATCCATTACAGAGTAAAAGCGATTGATGTCATTTCGCACTCCAGGAAATATGACCGAGTCGGAAAGGCCTTTTTCTATGGACAAAGCTTCGAGAGCAGTTCGTTCCTCACCATCACCGAGAATCAGTAATTTTGATTGCGGGTGTGAATGATGGAACTCTGCAAACACATGAATCGCAAAACCATAGTTCTTTTGCTTGACGAACCTGCCTACACTACCAATTACTATCTCCTCAGGTGCTATCCCGAGCTGTGCACGCAACACCCGCCGATCCGCATCGCTGTAGAGATACTTGTCTATGGGTATGCCATTATTGATTACCGTAAAGGATTTCATACCGAACAGAAAACGTCCTGCCTCCTGCGAGCAAGCAATATTATCAGTTGCATACCTCTTGCCCCATGCATTCAGTGGCATATTCCGTAAGCGATGCAGAAACACATCAGACGAATTATTCAAATGACTGTGTAGAATTCGATGTTCCACGCCATGATTCCTCGCTTCTCGCAGTACCGTGAAAGCTGAATTGGGCATGTGACAATGCACTACATCATAGGATGCACCTATCTCTTCAAAAAGGGCATGCACTTCACGGGTAAACCGCAACAAACCGTCACCCGCGTAGTTCACCGTATATACGGCACTCCCATGCGCTTCAAGCTCGTCGTCGTATCGTTTGCTATGGAAGTATCTGCCATCACTGATGGCATGATGCAGAAAATCGTAATGCACGCGCTTTTCATCATGGTAGTACTCCATGTTATACACAAAGTTTGCCACACCTGCAGCACAGCTAAGCGATGGAACAACCTGTAAAACTCGAATAGGGGTGGAACCGGCCATATCGCTTCTCATGCCTCCTCTACAGAATGCTTATAGGATGGAGAGGGCCTGTTTAGCGCTTTCCATTTGCATTTTTGAATCGTGGATTCATTGTCCATTCCGAAGATGATCACTTTAGTGAGATCCCAAGAGTTTGTGCCACCTTAAGCACCTTCTCCTTGCCCACAGTGTTCTTCACAAGCTCTTTTCCTTTTCTCTTGGCTTCAGACACGAGATCGCGGGGGCGGCTAGCATCATAAAAATCATATATAGCTTGGGCATCGGTGCTCATCTCGGTGAAGACTTCGAAAAGCATTGGATTCTTGGAATCACTACCCATGAACTGGCCAATCGCCTCATCATATGATTTCTTATCGCATGCGGATAAGTATGTAAACCCGCATTCCTTTGCCCAGCCTTCCGCCTTGGTGGAATGTCTTGCGGTCGTATGCAAATCACTAGCGGCGTTTCTCCACATACCGTTGTAATAGAATTCTTCACCACCGCGATTATTCAACAACAGAATTCGCACATTATTGCCAATATGACGAGAGCGGAGCGCATTCATGCCATAGAAGAACGAAAGATCCCCGATGATAAGGTAGCTTGGTGTATCAACATTTGCCACCGACTGCCCTAGGAAGGAGGGCAAGCAGCCATCAATCCCATGTGTACCAATGTTTGCATATACGCTAATATCTGGATTAAGTGTAAAGAAATTCGTTATTCTGATGGAACTATTAATACTCAGATGCAGCAACGAACCAGAAGGAATTCGGGTTACCATGTTCTTTATTGCATATACATTGGACCAAGGGAAATCATAGTCTTTTACTGTCTGAGCATAAGACATGATCTCTTGATAGTACTTCCTGTCATTAACGGTTTCTTCGATCGTGTTTTCCACGAAGAAATCAAAGAAATAGTCAGGTTTACACGCGAATATGGTTGTTAAACTTTTGAACGGGTCGCACACCATTCCGTCAGGCTGAATCAGCCAATGCTCGAATTTCCCATGGTTCCTCAGTAGCATAGTTTTCAAGCCAGAGAAAATCATCCCGCCATATGATATAACGATGTCAGGCAGCAGTTCATTGAATTTCTTATCACTGATGAACCGCGTATCCATGCAGACCGATGGGTTAAACATGCCTTCACATTCCACGTTCGACATGTAATCAACAGCTAAAGCACTGTTGAACGCATGGAAGAACTCACTCATCTGATCTTGCTGTTCAGGGGATACGCAATTCTCCTGACCACAAACAACAAGAATGCGCTTAGCCTTCTCCAGTTTCCTAACCTTCTTCATCCAATCATCCCGGGAGGAGTCCCAGTCCAACCTTTCAATAGCAGGAACTTCTGGAAGCCGTCGCAATGGGAAAGACGTGCTATAATACTTCATTGGTACATTGATATGAACCGGGCCGGTACCGTTATGGTCCAACTCCAGTAATGCCTCGTTGACCAAGCGGCAGCAATACAGATAATCATCATCATCTCGAATGACTGGCAAATTCACCGATTTGCGCACATGACGATCAAACATATTAACCTGATCGATCATTTGATCTTCCCACTGTCCCAGCATCTCGTAATCCCGGTCACCAGTCAGAACAATCAATGGAACTTTCTGGTAAAAGGCTTCGGCAACTGGTGGCCAATAATTGCACGTGGCCGTTGAAGAAGTGCAGGAAATGACTACAGGCTCGTTTAAACGCTGCGAAAGCCCCAACGCAAAATACCCAGCGCTACGCTCATCTGTGATGGAATAACAGGTGAAAAATGGGTCCTCTTCCACGGAATGCACAAATGGCACATTTCGAGAACCCGCCGAAAGCACACAATGGCGAATTCCATGCTCTTTGAGCAATTGAATGATGATTTGATAAGATTTAATTTCTGTATACATGTATTCTCCCACAACTAGTCATAGTCATTCCTTGATTGCATTACGAAGGAATGTTTCCGCTCTGAGCCGCTTGTCTTTGAATACACTCTGAACATAGCCAAAATCAATAGGATTGTCAGCAATCTTTACATCGCGATAATCCTCAAGATAATGATCTGTGACCCCTGTCATTTTGAGCAGGTTCATGATGCGGCCAGAGAAACGTCCTGGACTGATGGAGACGAATTTACGTCCAAGATTCAAAGAAAATGCAGTACCGTGGAATGAATCAGTGAGAACATACTCAGCATTCATGAAGAGCCCAAGAAACTCCTCCACCTTAGGGCAGACAATGGTATGTTCACCTTTTCTTTTCTCATGGACCCCGTATGCAATGCGGTACAACGGTAGATGCAACTTCTTGCTCAACTTTTGCGCATACTGGTCGAATTCTGGATTCTTATTGAGCTGGTAGATAAGGATATAGGGCTGTTCGGGCACGGACTCCTTGCTCGCGATACGACCCCATGCACTTCGGTCAAGCATAAGCGTGGGATCTATCACGGGAACCGCTCCATGAACACCGATGGAGTCCAAGAGTTCCACAGCTTCTTCTTCTCGCACTGAAATATGCGAATACTTCAGAAGAGCCTCGCGCATCGGGGCTTTTTCCCATTCCTCTAACGATGACTTCCCAATACTGGCCGCATACGCAATGCGCTTTGCCTCTGCTGGCGCAAACTCAAGATAGAAGGCTTTGTTGAAACCTTTGTTCCATACGCTATTCCAGACCTGATCTGAACCAGTGCAGTAAATATCGGCCTGAGGAGGGTCAGCTTCTAAATCCTCGTAGGAGTAATACTTGTGATCCGTCAAAGCGAGGCGCGAACGACGGAATTCATTTAACGGCGCGGCGCGGCGCGCGACAATCCGGCTCACCGGGATCCGGGCCAAGGCCTTCACTCCAGGTAAACGAAATATCGGCATCTTTTTGACTAATTGCCCATTCAGAGCACGATCCGTTTCGTTCTCCGGAATTGCATCCTCGCGATAGTAATCAATGATTCGAGGAGTCACGCCTACGTCAGAAAGAACCGTCTGCGTGGCATAGGTCTGCAGGCAAGAACCATAGTTGGGGGAATTGTGCAGAGTCATTACAGCGACTGTCTGCTGGTTCTCAGTCATCGACGTACTCCTTTCCGAAGCAGTTTTGCATAGATTAGGGAACGAACTCCATTGGGAAGAATACATACAGCAATGTGTGGCGTTACTGTAGTGATGAATTGAAGGAAGCTAAAGTACCCTTTTCGATACTGTGCATACTTGAATTTCCAGATATGACCAATATATTCTAAACCACCACGCCTCTCATAGAAGTTCGGGCTAACCCGCATCGCCACTAGAGGTTCATCTATGTTGGCGGCTTTGCAATTTGCAGCCAACATGCGGTTAAAGAGATCCCAATCCTCAAAATATAGGTACTCTTTACTGTAATTCCCCACCGACAAGACTTTTGTTTTCCGGAATGCCACCGAAGGATGCCGAAATGGATTACGTCGTTTTGAATATGCCGTAATACCCTCTTGCGTACAGGGAAGATTGGACTCGAAAATCGGAGTAGTCGGGCTATCGATGAATTCAACTATCTGGGATCCCACAATATCAAGCCGTTGCTGCTCCATGGCAGTTATTTCCCTCTGCGCTCGCTGCGGGAAAGAATAATCATCTGAATCCATGCGGATCACTATTTCGTTTCGGCATGCCAAAATACCACGTGCCAGCGCAGTACCCAAACCACTGTTCTGGGGTAAAGGCACAATGGTGAACACCTCAGGGTACCGTTTTTGGAATTGCTCAAGTGTCTCAGTCAACTGCGAAGTGAGGGGGCCGTCCTCCACTACAACAATCTGTTCGGGCACCATGGTCTGGTCCAGCATACTATTCAAAGATTCACGAAGATAACTGGCGCGTTCTTTGGCATATACACTCATAAGAACGCTATAAGGAGAAAAAGACTCTTCATGCGAAGAATGGGATTCCAGTACATAATTACTTTCATTATCACTAAAATGCGCCGACTCAGTTGTGATGTCGTGCACGTCCGCCCCCTTCTATACCTAACATCCTCTGCCTCGCTTCTTACCAACCCATAGACCAAGGCACAGCCTCAGCCTAGCATTCAGGTGATTACTATATCAGCACCTCTCCCTTAACAAAGTGCTGCTGTACACCTTATACACTCCATTTCGCATATCTCATCATTGACCCCATCGCTGATTAACAGCCTTGTGGCTCTTTACCGGTCACTTCCCAATACCACACCAGTAATATCTCACTCGCCCTTATATTCCGCCGCCAACGCACGCAGACGCCGCTCAAAGCTCGGCCAGTCAGTGCGCATCGCGGTGAGCAACTTGCGGTCGGGCACTTCATCGATCGGCACCCATACAATCTCCATGCTCTCATCGTCGTTCGCCTTGGGGTGCACCTCGTGGCCTGGCTTCTCGAACGCGAACACCGTGGTGTAGCTCCACGGGCCATGGTCTTCGCAATACGAGCCGACCACTTCGATGTCTTCGGGTGTGATGTTCGCCTCTTCAAACGATTCGCGCAGCGCGCCCTCGATCGTATTCTCGCCATCGGCAATGGCCCCACCGGGAATCCCCCATGTGCCGCCCTCTGCACTCCACGCCGCGCGGTGCTGCATCACGATATGCGTCACCTCGCCGGTCTGTGCATCCCTGCGTGCGAGCAATACACCCGCAGCGCCGTTGGTGCCCCAATGTTTGCGGCCGCACGCACACTCAACCCAGCCATCGCCAGGCTGGCGCACGTTCTCTTTCGGCGGCAGCTTGCCACCGTTGTTCGGCGCAGCCACTTCAAAACGCTCATCGCGCGTCACATTCCACAGGTCGGTCCATTCGATGCCCAACTGTTCGGTCAACTGGCGCGCAAGTGGCAGGCTGAGGCCGATGATTCCGCTGGGGTCACCCTCGATACCCTCGATGAATGCGCCACCGAAACCGTCAAGCGTGAATGATCCGGCCACTTCAAGTGGTTCACCGGTGGCGATGTACCGATCGATCATCGCGTCCGAGAACTCGCTGAAGTGTAGCGTTGCTTTGCTTGCGTCCTTCGCCACGCGGCCGGTCGTGAAATCAATCAGGCAGTGGCCGGTCCACAGCTCTCCGGTCGCACCGCTCATCCGGCGCAGGCGTTCGCGCGCGACCTGCGGCGTATGCGGTTTGCCATACGCCTTGCCATCGAGCAAAAACATCGAATCGCAACCCAAAATGAGCGGTCCCACCCCAACTGCAGTCAGCCCGCGCCCTTCAGCGGCGAGCGCCTGCTGCAGCGGCTCCTCGGTGCGCGGAATCCGCACACTGGAAAAATCGCGGGTCTGTGTTTCGGCACGAGCATCGTCGGCGAGCGCCGCGGCCGGGTCATCCGCAGTCACGGCGTCGAGCGGGCGTCCGGTCACACGTTCTCCCGTTGCCTCGCGCGCGGTCTTGGCGACCGCAAGATAGGCCTCGTATACGGCGAACGCCTTGGCTTCCGCGAGCAGCATCACCTTGGTGTCGATCGGCAACTCGTCCACAGAGACGCCCTGTTCGTCGGCCGCTCTGGCGAGCACGGCGTCTTCGTCCACATGCGACACGCGAATGGTGGGGCAGATGCCGGCATGGAACAGGATGTCGCGGCGTGGCTTGGATTTCGAAGCGAGAATCAGCGGAATACTCATAGCCCACCACCATACTGCTGCCGCAGCATATGCAGTAAAGTGACCCCAGCATATAACACCACTTCGGCGCCGTACTCATGCATGAGGACCACAGCTAAACCACGGAATCAGTAAAGATTCCGCTCGCATTGCCGCTTGGCGCCCCCTCTTCATACCGTTTGCTTTATTATGTCACTATACGTTCGCAGGATTGGAGACCTATGACCAATTTAATCGTCACTATCAGCGATTACACAAACTACGGCAATAGACTGCAGAATTATGCGCTGACTCAGCTCCTCTCAGATGGGTACGGCAAGACCACAACAGCCCGTTTCCAGTCCAATCTCCCCACGTTTAAACACAGGCTCGTGCGCAGTGGCAAGAAGACAGCAAAACGTCTACGCGCAAATATTGTGCGAGGGCAGAAACTGCTCGACTTGCAGCGCACCCGCAAATGCGTCGCATTCACCAAACGCTACATTCCCGATGACCGCTTCACGCTCACCGACTACAAGGGGCTCACCGCCAAACAAGGCGCCACGTACAACCGTGTGGTCCTTGGTTCCGACCAGATCTGGAACTACAACTGGATTACCAAGCGCGATCTTGGATTGGCACTTGGCTCGTTCGCGCCAGCCGGCTGCCCCGTCATCAGCTATGCCGCGAGTTTCGGGGTCTCCTCAATCGATGACGACGCGCAGGCGATCTTCAAGCGCTATCTGCCGAAGCTCAAGGCAATTTCGGTCCGCGAGTTCCGTGGCGCCGAACTGGTGAAGGAGATGACAGGTCTGGATGCCACTGTGGTGCTTGACCCCACGCTCATGCTGACCGCCGATGATTGGAAGGCCATCACCGAGGGTTTTGTGCCCAAAGACGACAAATACGTACTCACCTACTTCCTCGGCCACCCGAGCGACGAGCAGGAGAAGAACATTCAGGAATACGCCAAAAAACACGGCTGCAAGATCCGCCGCATTCTTGACATGCGCGACCCCCAGACGTATCTGGCCGGCCCGCAGGACTTCGTGGAGCTGTTCTCCAAAACCGAATACGTGTTTACCGACTCATACCACGCATGCTGCTTCTCAATGCTGTTCCACAAGCAATTCACTGTATTCAATCGCGCGAACATGACCGGCAAATCCAGCATGAATTCGCGAATGGAAACACTGTTCCGCCTGTTCGACCTCGAATCGGTGATGATGGACGCCGGCCTCGCGCCAACGATTGACTATGAGAATGTCGATCGACTGCTCGCAGAGCACCGCGAGCGCTCGCACGCGTGGCTTGCGGAGGCGATGCACGACTAGGATTGTGTCGGTGGTGTACGCCGAGGAGAAACATCTTCGTAGGCTGTGCGCTCTATGATGATGGAAGTACAAGGACCAGAACGCTGCAGCGGCCACACAATGAAGCGCAGTCGAGTGGATTCGTAGGAGGGCCCAATACATGAAGGTGCTGTTCGTTTGCACAGGTAACATCTGCCGTTCACCCATGGGAGAGCTCATGTTCCCGCTGTTCTTCCATCATGACGACATCGAGACCGATAGCGCGGGTACGCAAGGTCTCATCGAGAACCCCATCGATCCGTCGAGCGCCCGACTCATGGAACTCGACGGCATCGATGCAAGCGGGTTCCGGTCCAAACGCCTCACCCCGCAACTCGCGATGAGCAGTGATCTGATTCTGTGCTTCACCGAGCGCCAGCGCAATAAGATCATCGCGCTGGCGCCACGTGTGCGCACACGCACATTCGTGCTCAGTGATTTCGCCAACCTGTGCAGGTACTTCAACGACCACCATCTGCTCAAGAGCAACACCGTGGAAAACCGCTTGCGCGAGGTCATCTACAATGCTTCGATGGTGCGGCACGCGCTGCCTGCCGCAGAAGACATTGACGATCCTTACCGCAAGGAATTCGCTGCCTTCCAGAATGCACATGACCAGATTGGCTACGCATTCGCAGACATCGCGCAAGCGCTCGAGCCCAGCAAAGCCGAGCACGCGGAGTAGCCGGCCCGGGCTCAGAACCACATGTCGCGGATGGTCAATACGACCTGTTTATAGTCCTTGAACGACATGTAGCGCACTGGCAGATGGGTCAGACCGTCAATGATGAAGCGGCGCAATTGCTTCAACAGCGCCTTCTTGCGCCCTTTCTCTTCCGGTGGCAGCGGCAATGCCCTCACATTGCGGTATATCACACCGGCGCCGCGCATCACGTCAAAGCGAGCGCACGACATGAGTTCCGGCGCCGTGTGGGCAATGAAATCCAGCTCGTCCTGCGCGCGCGCAGGCCATCCCATACGCGTGCCGATATTGTGCACACGAGTCACCGACTCCTCATTGTCCATGTAATGGTAGCCTTCAGGACGTGGCATGACGTAGGTGGAATGAGCTTTTGCCAACAGTTTTGTCAACATCAACGCGTCGCAGCCAATGGTGTGGTTGCTGAAGCTCAGTCCGTCAAAGACGTCTCGGCGAACGCAACTGATCCAGATGGTGTGCTCAATGTGGTTCAGCAGATACTGAATCAGCGCCTGGGGGTAACCATACCGGCCCGTCACGCGCCCCGCCACCACAACATCCACTGCTTGGTTGGCAACATGGTCCATGTACGAGGCGATCCAATCGGGGCCAATCCAATCGTCACTGTCGACCCACATGATGTATTCGCCCTTGGCTACGGAAAGGCCCGTGTTGCGGGCGGCCGACTCACCGCCGTTCGGCTGATGCACGACCCGCACGTTGCCATATCGCTTGGCGTATTCGTCGCAGATAGCCGGGCTTTCATCCGTGGATCCATCATCCACCAGAACCAATTCCAGATTGGTGTACGACTGCTGCAGCACGCTATCGCAGCACGTGCGCACATATGCCGAGCTGTTGTAGACCGGCACAATGACACTGACTAAGGGGGTGTTCCGGCTCATTGTTCGACCCCGCCCTTTCTCTTCTGCCATTCTTTCACAACACCTCCAAAACAAAGGCTGTTGCGCATATCCCACTGTATTAGAATGGTTTCTTGCATATTGATTCAGGCACAACCATACAGCATGCGCTGTCACAACGAGAATCGCGGCGCCGCTGTGTGCACGATTGTAGATTAAGGAGGGATTCTCGTGTATACCAAAACGATTCGACGGCTGTCTCTTCTGCTGGGGATGCTGCTTGCCGTTGCGCTTGTCGCCACCCCAGCCGTGCCGCCGGCCTTCGCAGAAGAAGCCAAAGGCACCGCCAGCACCTGCACGGTGGGCAGTAGCAGCTTTGCTCAATGCTTGCCCGACGCCAAATTGCGCAAGGCCGTGATGGACACGCTGAAGGTCTCCAATGGAGCCACCACCATTACGCAGAACCATGTGCGCGCTTTGACCTCTTTGGATGCCCGCAATGCAAGCATCACCGATCTGACCGGTTTGAGCGTATTCTCCGCATTGGAGAACCTGCGGCTGTACAACAACAACATCAGCGACCTGAGCCCCCTCGCCCCGCTTGTCAATCTGCGGGAACTCGGTTTGGGAGACAACAATATCAGCGATGTCTCCGCGCTCAGCGGCCTGACGAAGCTCACCACCATCAATCTGGCCCATAACTCCGTCACCTCGATCGATCCATTGGCCGGTGCGAAGAATCTTGAATACCTGTGGGCCTCTTCAAACCAATTGACCAATGTTGATGTGATCAATAACTTCACGCAGATGAAGGGGGCCGATCTGAGCCGCAACCAGGTATTCAGCGCGGCTAACATCACGTTGGACCCTCCCCAGTATTTGGTGATGACCGGCCAGGTGATCGAATACGACGTCACCGTCGACTTTGGTGCCACATTCAGCGTTGACACCCCAATCGGGTACGACGGCAAACACATCAAGCCCATGTCCATTGCCAGCAATGGCACCTATGACGCTTCCACCGGAAAGATCACGTGGAAGGCGGACCAGTACAGCGGCATCGGTCTGATTGCCGTATACCAGTCGCAGGGCGGCGGCCAGTCCGGCGACATGCCGTTCTCCGGAATCGTGCGGGCCAATGTGACGCATACAGGCGCCGAAAACGTGGAGCCGGAAGATACCGCCACGCCCCCTGCATGGCGTGAAGCCCCGGCTGGCACGAAGGCCACGAAGACAACCTGCCAGGAAGGCACCTCCACGTTCGCGCAATGCTTCCCCGACGCCGCCCTTGCCACGGCGGTCTCCAAGGAACTTGGACGCACATCCTCCGATGTGGTGGCCGCTGGTGAGTTGGGGAAGGTGACCAAGGTGCTCGCCAACAACACCGGCATCAAGGTCCTTTCGGGTCTGGAGCATCTCGTCAACCTGCGCAGCATCCATATGTCAGACAATCCGATCAGCGACATCTCCCCGCTGGCCTCGCTGTCGAAGCTCTACGACGTGCAGTTCTACAACGACCGTGTGGTGGATGTCAGTGCCTTGGCCAACAAACCCGACCTGTGGGGCCTCGGATTGGGCAACAACTACATCGAAGACATCTCCACCATCACCAACGTGCCCAAGCTCGCGTGGGTAGACATCTATTCGAACAACATCACCGATTTCTCCGTTGTGCGGCAGTGGCCCACACTGAACGCCCTGTGGGTTTCGGGCAACCTCTTCACGGATGTCAGCCCCATCGCCGATGTCACGGGTCTGCACAGGCTGCAGCTCGAATCCAACGGCATCGACGACATGTCGGCGTTCCAGAAACTGGAACCCACGGAATACTCGATGAACGACGGGCAGAGCGTGTGGCGTGACCCCGTCACCGTGAACGTCGGGGGTACGGTGAGCGTGCGCACCGCCAAGGGCCGCATGGGGCAATACCTCACACCAAAAGACATTTCGCCGGCCGGCGGCACATACGACCCAGCCACCGGGACCGTGACCTGGACGAACGTGTCTCGGAGCGGCAAGTACTCCTTCACCTTCAGTGAATCGGATAGCCGGAATTATTTGTACTCTGGCAAAGTGCGCCAGCCGGTCACGGTCAATCAGACCGACAAGACCGCCCCGGTCATCACGGGCGTGTACGACACCTATTCCACCATCGGCCAGCCTTATGATTGGATGGATGGGGTGAAGGCCACCGACAACGTGGACGGTGATATCACAGACCGCATCCAGATTCCCAAGAACACGCTGGATATCCATACGCTGGGCACCTACGCCATCCAGTATTATGTGGAAGACAACGCGCAGAACAAGACGTGGAGCGGCCGCAAGGTCACCGTGACCAACGCCACACTGTCTTCGCTCATCTCCTATTCCGTGACCACCAAAGTCGGCACTGCGCCCACACTCCCGATCTATGCGAAGGCGACATGGAGCGATGGGAAGACCAGTTACGAGGGCGTGACGTGGGAAAGCGTTCCAGCCGAGCGATACAGCAAGGCGGGTTCGTTCACCGTGCAAGGCAAGTCCCGCGGCAAGAACGTCACCACCACGATCTATGTGGAGAAGAAAGGCATTCCGATCGATTCCGTGGCCATCAGCGGCGACCAGATCATCAATGGATCGCTACAGCTCAACACGCAAGCGAAGGCAACGTTGAAGGCTTCCACGCTTCCGGCCGATGCCAAGGAACCGACCATCACATGGTCGGTGAAGGATGCTTCCATCGCCTCGGTGGATCAGAAAGGCACTGTCACCGCCATCAAGCCGGGGACCACCGAAGTCATGGCCACAGCGGGCGGCAAAACGGCCTCACTCAAGTTGACCGTTCGCCAGCGCTTCACCGATGTGCCCACGAGCGCATTGTTCGCGAGCGACATCGACTGGCTCACGTCCATGCGGATCACGCAGGGCAACAGCAACGGCACCTACGGGTATGGGCAGACGCTCACGCGCCAGGACATGGCCATTTTCCTGTACCGGTTTGCCACACTGCAGAATATTGGCTCCGCGGCCACATTCAAGCCATCCGCCAAGGATTACGCCAAGTTCAAGGACGTGAAGAAGGGCAGCTTCGCAGCCACCGAGATCCTCTGGCTCGCCTCCACCGGCATCACCAAAGGCAACCCGGACGGCACCTTCCGTGGCACCAACAAGCTCACCAGGCAAGATATGGCCATCTACCTCTATCGCCTTGCCTACTTGGCCGGCGATAAGAATGCCGTATCATTCAAACCGACCGAGAAGGATTACGCCAAGTTCAAGGACGTGAAGAAGGGCAGCTTCGCAGCCACCGAGATCCTCTGGCTCGCCTCCACCGGCATCACCCAAGGCAACCCGGACGGCACCTTCCGTGGCAGGAATAGCCTCAACAGGCAAGATATGGCGGTGTTCCTGCACCGCATGTATACCTATCTACGCAAGTCCTGAGGTTCCGGTTATGGCTGAGGGGGGGCGCCCCGGGGAATTCCCCGGGACGCCCCCCTCAGCCATAACCACAGGCTATTGTGCAAGGCGGTTGTATATCGCCTTCATCCGGCGTATGCCGTCAGCCATGTCATAACCGGCCTCGCGCACAGTGTCCGCATAGCCTTTACGCGCCTCAAGCGCAATTGGCTGCTGGATTTCCTGCTGCATGCGGGCGGCCCACTGCTCGGCACTTTGATCTAAGGATTCGAACCGAATCAGATTGGCGATATCCGTCTCTTTCGTAATGGCTTGCGAAGCCAGGATGGGAAGCCCGTTGGCCTGCGCCTCCACCAAAGTGACAGGCAATCCTTCGTGTTTGGAGGGGAAGACAGCCAGATCCGACGCACTGTAGAGTCGCGGAATATCTGAGCGGACACCCAGAAAACGCACGCTACTGCCCACCCCGAGCGTCGAAGCCAGTTGCTGCATCTCGTTGAGCATGCCACTGTGGTTGCCCACAAGCAACAGCACCGAATCGGCGTCGTGCACATGGTACTTGGCGAATATCTCAATGAGGAACCGCTGGTTCTTCTGATCGCTGAATCGCCCGACATGGGTGAAGACATGTGTGGATGGAGCAATCCCCAGTTCCGAGCGCATCCGTTCGCGGTCTTGCGCATTGAACGCATACCGTTCCACATCCACACCGTTGGGAATCAGCTCGAACTGCCGCTGATCGCCGAACATGTACACGCCAGCCGCTTGCGAGCATGCAAGCAGGCAATCCGCTTTACGCACAATGAACGGGCGCAGCAGGTAATGCACGTGCGCCACGGGGGTCGACGACGAGGGCTGTGTGTTATGGGAATGAATGATCACCTTGCTCTGCGTATACCGCTTGGCCCAAAGAATCGGCGGGAACTTGAGCAATGAGTTCTTGTTGAAATGTATAATGTCGTAATTGTTTTTGAATATATTCAATACATTCTTTTTGTATGATGGCGAGAATACACTGCCGGCGCATTCCACGGTGCGGATGCCCATGCGTTCCAAACGTTTGCTGACATTCGAGTCACGGTTCTGCACTACCACATCAATGGCATAATCGCCAAGCAGCGGGTAGATTTCGTTGGCTATGAACGACTCGACGCCACCCCAATTCTCACTGGCCTCAAATACCAGAACAGAGGGTTTGCCACCCTGCGCCTGCATGCCCATATACCGCACCTCACTTGGCAATGTCGTGGAGCAACGTCTCATACCAATCGCCCAGGTCCTTCGAGCTGTCGCGAATGTCATACCCTGCGTTCTTCAGGAACCGGCCACCGGCCGACCTTGCATCGCGCGTCCGCAGCCCCAGGGAAAGCAACGCCTTGGCCCACATGGCGGCACCGGCATTCAGAGGCAACGATTCGATCATGCCCGGCACAATCTGCACTTCCTTCGTCACCACGTCGGAGACCAGGGATGGGCAGCCACAAGCCTGCGCCTCAATCAGGCTCACCGGCAGGCCTTCGTAGTGGGAGGGGAACACCATCACGTCGAATGCGTTGTACAGCGCCGGCGCATCTTTGCGAATCCCCAGGAACTTCACCTTGTCAAACACGCCCAGCGACCGGGCTTCCTGCTCGAGCTGTTCACGTTCGGAGCCGCCTCCCACCAACACCAGCACGGCGTTTGTATGGATTTTCAGCAGTTCAGCGAACACGCGCAGCGAGAACCCCTGGTTCTTCTGGTAGCACAGGCGCCCAATCTGCCCAATGACAAACGCGTCGCCGACCCCGAGCTCCTCTCGAATCCGCCTACGCAGGCCTTCATCGTCAGAGAACCGTTCCAGATCGACGGCATTGCGGATCAGCTTCACACGCCCGTTGTTCACCGCGGTGTTTCCAAACAGCCAGCGTGCAGACAGTTCACCGCACGCCGCCAAATGGGTGGGGAACATGCGGGAGCACGGCCGCAAGAGGTCTTTGACGACCGTCTTCGAAACCTCTTTCGGGCTGGCGGTGCTGTGGCTATGCGCAATGCGAATCGGCACATGCGCCTGTTTGGCCGCATGCAGGGGGAATACGCTCAACGCATTGACGTTTGCGTGCACAATCGTCGGGCGCAGCTCTCCGAAGAGCCGCACGCAGTCCTGATTGTATCTGCTGAACGACCGGTACGGGTGCACCGTGTGCACGGTGCCGCCCAGTTCCGCTATCTCGTCGTACGGGATGTGCGTGGAATCGGCATTCGCAACAAAATCAAAGTGGAATCGGTCCCGGTCGATGAACCGGAAATGACTCATGATGGTCGATTCCACACCGCCGCCGTTCATCTGGCCCACGACCTGCACCACGCGAATCTTGCTGTTGCTCATGTACCCGTCCTTTTCTTTCCTCATCACATTCTAAATAATGCACACTATGTTCTGTATGAGGCTCAATATGAACTCATCGGGTCAAAAATGGGGTGGTATGGCAGTACATTCGAGCTGCCCTGCAGCGGGTACAGAATCATCCACACCAGGAACAGCACAATCACGACGGTATTGATCACGTAATACTCCGCACCAGAGAACATCCGCTTGAGGAACAGTGGTATGGAGAGGCATTGCAGGAACATGAAGAACCAGACGAACCGGTACCCCAGCGGTATGGCAGATTGCAGCAGCGAGAATGACAGCGCGAGGGACTGTGCAAGCATGTAGAACGAGAGGTTGCGGTCATGCTCCTGGTAAGCCTGGGTCATGTAGTACACGAACAGGAACATTGCGAACACGGCAAAATTGATGAGGATCAATGTGTTGTCCATGTACCCCATGTCGTATTCACTGCCGAAGTAGTAATCGAAACGGGTGCTGGACCCGAACATCACGAAAATGACCCTGACGGCGCTTTGCCCGAGCAACGCGAGGATGGGCAGCAGAATCGAGATGAGCGTCATCCATCTGGTTCGTAGGAAGTACATCAGCATGAACGGCACGACGATGATCGCGCTCTGATGCAGCAACACAGCCAGCACGATGAGAAGCCCGGCGGGAATCCACTTCTTCTTGAGCAGCGCGGTGAACCCCACAAAGAACGTTGCCAACGCCACGTATTGCGCCACAAAACAGAAGGAACGGAGGTAATTGAACGACACGAGGTACAACGCGACGGGAATCGCAATGTACTCGGCACGCCGGCAGATGCCGTAATAGATCATACCGACCGTATACAGCGCCATGGCCGCGAAGAACCACTGGTTGTCTTGCAAGCGGGCAAAGCACGCGATGATGAAGTTGAACAGTGGGTCGTAGTGCGAAGCCGACCCAGCTCGTACGGTTTCCAGCGACGGCACATACGAATAGAAGTAATCCACGCCGGTGTCGTACCGCAAGCCCGAAAGCAGGATCAGTACGGCGGCGGAGCAGAGGATGAAGACGTATCTGCCGATCTTTGCGGCAGTAACGGCATTGCGCAGATCCTGCCCGGCAAGGTCACGTCTGGCAATCGAGATTTGCCGCTGGCACAGGTCTGAGCAGAAGGCAAACCCAATCGCCACCGCAAACGTTATCAGGTAAAGGAACACTTACTTCCATTCCTCCTCGAGCACAGGCAGCATGGTGCCCCTTTCCATCTGCAGAAGCCTGGAGATTCGCCCGTATGGGGTACACGGACATGCGTCGCCGCCGGTCATGTGGCCACCGCCTTTCCCCTACAACATCCGTCCATCCACACGCATATTACGCACACATAGCGATATAAAGTGTAACTCTAGATGTGGTCTGTTATAGCAGAATTGGCATGCCATAAATATATATCCAAAGATACCGAGGGTTCTGTTCTTTTCACCGAATCCCCCCGTCCCCATTCAATGATGGGGATATCGCCCAACGTGGCCACGGCTGTATCCTTTGGTATACACGGCGCACCGCCGTTCCCTTTCCGCGGCCATCGCGCCCAATATCACGTTTGCTATCATCAAAAAATAGAGCAGCCGAAGGACTTCCGCCTGTAGCGTCTTCGGCAATTAATTCATACAGACGAGAGACAACCCGGAAGGTCGTGCAATGACACAATTGGTCTATACGTCGCAGCACTATGTGGAACACCCCATGCTCAGCTTGGTTGTTCCCGTATACAACACATCGGTCTCCCTGCTTACCCGTGCACTCCAACCCTTCATCGATCAGCAGTACAGCGACATGGAAGTCATCCTCGTCGACGACGCCTCGCAATACCTCGATCAACGCGAAGTACATGCACTTCTGGAACGCCTGAAGACCTCTGTCTCGATGTTCCGGCACAAACGCAACGGAGGGCAGAACGCGGCCAGGCAGACAGGTGTGCACAACGCCAAGGGCCAATATATCGCGTTTCTGGACAGTGATGACTATCTCGACCCCTATGAATTCGACAAGGTGCTGCAGGCCATGCACACTGTGCATGCGGATATCTACGGCTACAACTACATCTACATCGACGGCACTGGCAACGAACTGTTCCGCCACGGCATGGCCATGCAGAACAGTGAGATGCTGGACAAGCACGAGGCGGTGCGCAAGGCAGCACAGCTATGGCCGTGGGTCTTCGCCCGAGACCTCTTCCGCGCCGATTCACTGTATGGGGAGATTCCAGTGGGCGAAGACCTGGTCAGCGTCATTCCGTTGTTGATCCGGGCCTCTTCCATCTATGGCATCAACGCCTACCCATACCACTATGTATGCAATCCCCATAGCGTCATGCAAACCACCTCCGCCATGGACCGCCTGCGCATCACGCAGGGATTCGATCATCTCCTGGCGGTATTGGGGCCCGAAGAAGAGGAATACCTGCCTGAAGTGGAATGGCAGGCCATTGAGCATGTGCTGTATTGGGAGCCACGTCACATACTGCGTGACCAAGGCCCCCTCCCCCGAACAGAGTTGCGACAGATTCGTGATTGGATGAACCGCGCTTTCCCGCAGTGGCGCAAGAACCGCTACCTCACGAGCGACTCGCTGGCACACGAAATGGGGTTCAAACTCCTCGTTGGCGGCCATTACCGCACCTACCGGATCATCCACAGTCTGCGCAAGAAGTGACCGGTAAGGGTGCGGCCCGGTGGGCGGATTCTAGTGGTTGTTGCAACACGTCGTTGTGATTGTTTGCTTTATTGAGCGTATTGTATGGTGTTGAACAGCTCGATGATTCTTTCGGCGGGTTTGGCCCAGTCGAGGGTTTTTCTCGGCCTGTCGTCGGGTTCGTCGGCGACGGCGTCGAGGTAGTCCTGGCTGTATCCGGAAAGGTCTGTGCCCTTGGGGAAGTATTGCCGGAGCAGGCCGTTGGTGTTCTCGTTGGTGCCGCGCTGCCATGGGCTGTGCGGGTCGCAGAAGTAGACCTGCATGTCCAGGGCGGCGGTGATCCTGCGGTGCAGGGCCAACTCGCCGCCCTGGTCCCAGGTCAGCGAGTTGAGCAACGGCCTT
This sequence comes from Bifidobacterium pseudolongum subsp. globosum, assembly GCF_004155535.1. Lineage (GTDB taxonomy): Bacteria > Actinomycetota > Actinomycetes > Actinomycetales > Bifidobacteriaceae > Bifidobacterium > Bifidobacterium pseudolongum_C. Next base: position 169,390 of record NZ_RYUH01000014.1, read on the forward strand.
GGCAGCCGTCCCATCTTGTCGATGATGGCCTGCTGGACGTGTTCGGCGTCGTGGCCGTCGGGCAGAGCGAGCAGGAGCGTGTAGCGGGTGGTGCGTTCCACGAGCGTGCCGATGGCGCTCCTGTTGGCGGTCCCGCAGATCAGGTCGCCCTCCCAATGGCCCGGGACCGCCCGGTCGGCGACGTCGGCGGGCCGTTCGCTGATCATGACCATCGGCTCGCGGAAGCGCGGCCGGCGGCACTGACCGTCGTTTCTGGGCCGTCTGGCCGCGCGTCCCTTGCGTAGCGCCTTGGCGAGGTCCTTGCGCAGCTCGCCCTTGCATTGCACGTAGATGGCTTGGTAGATGGTTTCGTGACATGCTCTCATGGCCTCATTATCAGGGAAGTCGAGGAGCATGCGCCGGCCGGTCTGCTCGGGGCTCCAGTGGTGTTCCAGTCCGGCGGCCACGTAGTCGTACAGGGCGGTGCCGGGTCGGATCTTGCGTTCCTTGGGCCGCGGCCTTCTCGACCGGGCGATCTGGTGGGCGCGCCGGGGCTGGTAGACGCCGTCGCGCGGGTGGGCGTTTCGCCGAAGCTCGCGGCTGATGGTCGAGGGGCTTCGCCCCGGCCTGCGTGCGATGGCGCGCACGCCCTCGCCGGCCTGCACCAGGTCGGCGATCTCGATGTGCTCGTCCTCGCTCAGATGGCGCCGCGTGCCCGCCTGCCTGTCTCGTTCTGGTCCCATGCGGCCAGCGTACCAATCAACCAGTGGCCTCTCGTTACGCCCGGTCGAACGGGTGCGCCCGTTGCGCCACACCTTGCCCGTGCGCTTGGAGACGCCGACCGCGTGCGCGGCCTGCGTGAAGTTCATGCCCGCCTTCAGCAGCTCCGCATAGCGGGCTCGCCTTGCGGCCTGCATGTCACGCAGCCGTCCGTACACAACTCCCTCGAACTCGTAGCCCATCGTCGCAACCTCCGATTCCTCAAAGTGTTGCGACAATCACTGGAACCCGCCCACCGGGCCGCACCCTTACCGGTCACTTGCCCAGTACGCGGCGCACAAGCTGCTTCGCCTTCTTGCCCACGCGCCTATACCACGGATTGTCGGCACGCTTATACCGCTTGAGATATGGCGCCATATGTTCATTGAACGCCTGCATGCCTTGGGGGCTACGCTCGGCCAAGTGGAATCCGATGAAGCTCTGCCGCACCAACTCCAAGCGTTCCCTGTACACCGCCTTGCGCCAGTGCGGTATGCGGTTGCTGGGCTTCACTCGCTTGGTTGGGCGCCACTCACCGGCCTGATCCTTCAAATACAGACGGTATGAGGTTCCTTCACGCCGGTGGCGCAAGCCGGACCCTTGGGATTGGGCCACCACGTCTGCCGAGATGGCTTCCAAGTGGATTTCATCGGCGAAACGCTCCAACAGCTCTTTCATTTCCAGCGAGCGCACCACCACCACATTGGTTCCTTGCCCGTCCTTGGCATATTGGGGGAGCCAAGCGTCGCCGCATGTGATATCGGCGGTTTCCGCCAACACATCGTCGCAGTATTCGCAGGCGTTGTATTTAAAATAGCCATATCCCCAATTGGTTGTGGAGAGCTCACGCGTCGGCTTGGTCACGGTCACCGTCTTGCCGTCCACCACACCGGTGGCCTGAATGCCGTAGTCGGTCGCCTTGCGTCCGGGCAGTTTGTACCGGAAATCGACCATGCGGATGTCTTGCAGCGGAATGCCACTCTCCCATGCTTCCGAAAGGGCGAAGAACGTGGACTTGAGGTGGCCGCACACCAATCCCAGATGGTAGCGGACGCGAGCGGCGATGACCTCGTCTTCCTGCTCGACCAATCGCATCGCCTTGATGAAACACGGAATGCCAATGACCGCATAGCGTCCATCATGGTCGGCCACATATTGCAGCACTTCAGACAGCTCAATCGGGTAATACTTGGATTTTGCGCCCTCTTTGAGCTCTTCGACCGACGTGGAAACGCGGTATTCGTACATGATCGATTCGTCTTCGGCCGGCTTCACATGCAAGACCGCATCCACCTTGCCGATTTCCAGCAATTTCGCGGCAAGCCAACTGACCATGCCACCAGAACTGCCGCGGTCACGATATCCATCCGCAGTCACATAGCCTGCATAGTTCTCCAGATAATACCCGGTGGCGGAATCGTGCTGGATCCCATCAATCGAGCCAAACAGGCGCTTGCCAAGCACATCCTCATTCAACCGGGCATTGGCGAAGGGGCAGCACGCGTTTGCTTTGTCCGAAGGTTCCGATGCACCGGGCTTGGCCTGGTACTTTCCGTCATCATCCATGACCATCGAAATCGATGGATCCACAAAGGGGCAGGCACCGCATCCAATGCAGTATCCCCCCTCCATCACGCGCGAAATATCTTTCATGCCGCTTCCTCTCCATGGTCCACAGGCGTGCATTCCCAATCATAGAAAAACCATGTACGTAGGTTTACTCCAGATGATTTTTGGCATCGCATATTGCTATGGTTCAATAAAGGCTACTATAAAGGCAAGCATAGAGGAGATGAAGGGTGGCCAGTCAACGCAAAGCCGGCGCGCTTCTCGGTTACGTCAATATCCTGACCAAGAACATCGTCAATTTCATGTATACACCGTTGCTGCTCCATTTTCTGGGGCAAAACGACTACGGTGTATTCCAGATGACCAACTCGGTGGTGTTTGCGCTCACGCTGCTCAGTGCGGGGTTCTCCGGGTCGTATGTGCGGTTCTATATGATTCACCGCACCCAGAACGAAGAGGAGAAAATCGACAAACTCAACGGCATGTTCATGCTGATCTATGCCGCGGCAAGCCTCATCAGCATCATCGCCGGGGCGTTCCTGGTGGCATTCGTCAAGCAGCTCTTCTCCAAAGGCCTTGACCCCTCCGAAGTCAATCTGGCCCGCTCGCTCATGGTCATCATGGTCATCAATATCGCGGTCACGTTCCTCTCGACGCCGTACACATCGTTCATCACCGCCAAGGAGCGCTTCGTCTTCCAACAAACACGCCAGCTGGCCACCACGTTGGCGCAGCCCGCCCTTGCCGTGGTGCTTTTGCTCATGGGATTCGGGGCCATAGGCGTCTCGCTGGCGATCCTCTCCGTCAATGTGGTACTGCTTGTACTGAACGCGCATTACGCGCGCAGCCGTCTCCATATGCGGTTCGTATTCACCAATCTCGACAAGAACCTGTTCAAAGCGATCGCGGTCTTCAGTTTTTGGATCCTGCTGAATCAGATTTTCGACTTGGTCAACAATCAGGTCCCCAACTTCCTGCTGGGCGCCATGGCCGGCGCAAGCATGGTGGCGACGTATTCAATCGCCACCCAGGTCAGGAATCTGTTCTTCTCGCTATCCACCACCATCTCGGGGGTGTTCATTCCGAAGATCAACCGCATTGTGGCCACTACAGACGACAACCATGAGCTCACCGTGCTGATGACGCAATTGGGCCGTTACCAGATGCTGCTCTTCTGGTATGTCTACGGCGGATTCATCCTGGTGGGCCAGTATTTCGTGCAGATATGGGCCGGCAAGCAAAACATGGCCGCCTACTGGCTTGCGGCCGCCATGACATTGCCCGTCATGATTCCCCTTACCCAGAATGTGGGCATCGAAATCCAGCGTGCCAAAAACCGGCATCGTGCCCGCAGCGTCATCTATATCCTCACCGCGGCGCTCGATATCGCCATCTCCATCATCCTGATTCCCCGCATGGGATATTGGGCCACAGCCATCGGCTACATCGCCAGCATCCTCCTCGGCACTGGTCTGTTCATGAACTGGTATTACCACACCCACATCGGGCTGAACATGATGTATTTCTGGCGTCACCAGCTGCCAATCGTGGCCGGCGCTGTAGGCGTTTTGGCTGTCTGCCTCATTGGCGCGCATTTCGTTCCGGTCCACTCGATGATCGCGTTCATCGCATGGATTGTAGTCTACAGCGCGGTATTCGGTGGTGTCTTCTGGGCGTGCATCCTCAACAAGCAAGAAAAAGGACTGGTCCTCAATCGGTTCGCGAAAAAACATTGAGTCCCAGTCCCACCATGCACGGCCCCGTGCGTCTGTTGTATCAGCGCAGGCAATCCTTCAGCGGGGCGAATTCCTTGCGGATTCGCTCCAGCGGATAGGTGGTGTCCGCAGAAATCACACGGTTCAAGGCTCCCTGTGTCTCGTGCACATCGGAGATGAATTCGATGTAGGGCAAGTCCTTGATCCACTCGTACACGCCTTGGATCTTGTGGTTGCTGTTCGAAAGCACCACACACGGCGTGCCGGTTATGGCCGCGAAGATCATGCCGTGGAGGCGGTCCGTGATCACCACGCGCGATGAGGCGAAGGTGTTCAGCATATCGCGCAGAATGACCTTGCGCTGCTGCGGGGTGATGTCCATCGTCTCGATGATGGTATCCGTCTCCTTCAACGGCAACGACATCGCGCTCGCCGCCTCATGAATGACCGACCAATCGGCATCGGTCAGTTTGCGCTCTTCATCCTTGCGCAGCATCGTGGTCAGCGTGCGCCGGGGAAGGGTGAAATCCGCATAATCCGCGGCATCAAGGCTGAGGACGATGTCGGGGACCAAGCGCACATCCGTATGTGGGTACGTCTTTTTCATGAGTTCTTCGGAAACACGTTCCCTGGCGAACAGGTGCAGGTCACTGCACTGTGCGTATGCACGCTGGCTGTACCGCAGCAACGACGAATCCGGGGTCGTGTACGCCAGCGTCTGCGGCAGCACAAGCGTGCGCGTCTTCGGGAACACCTCCATCACGGAACAACGCTCATATTCAAACCAGTAGTACAGGTCGCTCATATTGCCGCCGCCCTGCAGGCACAAGACGTCATGCGGCTTGAGATACTCCTTGAGCAGCTTTTCGTACTCCCAGAAATGCATGGTGGGTATTTCCAGCACCGCTCCGTCAAAATTGCGGCGCATGAACTGGAGTTGCGCTTCGGAAATCGCCAAATCACCGATATTGCCGTAATTCGCCATACCGACCAGCACGCAAAGCCGCTGATCACCTATTGCTTCGAATTCGTTCCGATGCTGTTCGGCTCCCTTCAGGTATGCCTGAAGGTTGTTCAACCGCCCAATGCGGGCAGCGCCAAACATCTCTTTCATGTTCTCTTTAAAACCCATGCTATTGAGAATATCAGCCGTATGCGCTTTTTCCGTGTGCATATATAAAAAAGCACAGTATCTTCCCCATCACGTACAGTACGGTACTGGGAGTATGGGTAAGACGAATAGGAAGGGTATGGGAGCATGGAAGCCGTACAAGCCAATCCCCTCGTGACCATCATTGTTCCGATTTACAATGTGGAGCGGTATCTCGACACATGTGTGGAGTCGATTGTCAACCAGACCTACGATCATCTCGAGATTCTGCTTGTGGACGACGGTTCGCCGGATGATTGCGGCCGTATCTGCGATGAATGGGCCACCCGCGATTCGCGCATCACCGCCTTGCACAAACCTAATGGGGGCCTTTCGGATGCCCGCAATTACGGCATCGGCCGCGCACATGGCGAGTATATCTATTGTGTAGATTCCGACGACTGGATCCAGCCCAATCTCGTCGAACGGGCCCTTGCTGTAGCTCAGGATACAGATTCAGACATGGTGGTGTTCGAGTACAACAGCGCCAGTGATGATGGTTCCCTTGTACGACTTTCCGACGATGCCAGCAAATTCCCCACCGAGGGACGCAGGAGTTCGGAGCAGGCATTGAAATTGCTGTGGGACGACAAGGTACAGAATTTTGCTTGGTCTTATCTGGTACACCGCCGTGTATATGATGCCGGCATTCGCTTCCCCAAAGGATATCTGATGGAGGATATGGGCACCGCGTACCTGCTGTACAACCAAGCGAATGCCGTATATTTCTTGCCCGAACCCCTCTACAATTACCGTGTGCGCCCGAATTCGATTCTTGGTGTCAAGAGCCAAGCGATGTGCGAGGGCACAGTGCATTTTATTCAAATCATCGATGTATTTGCCAAGCAACACTACTTCCCACAACTACGGGTTTCTGAGCTGAACTGGTCGATTAGATACCTCAGCGGTGCCATTATTTGGGCATATGAATCCCGCAAGCGGTTCCGCCCCGGTGAGTATCGCGACTTTGTCTCGTCTACAAAGAAGCTCATCAAACAACGAATCAAGGAACTTGGTGTGCGCAACGTCACGCGTACCAACCTTGTCAAGGTCTCAGCTATTTTTCTTCATTGCATGCCCATCCTGGACGTCGCGTCGCAACGCCGCAGCGGCCGCATGTTGTAATCGGGAGCGCTTGTTAAACGCGACCATAACGGGTTTGAGTGTGAATAAGGGGTGTCCTCAGCAGTGCCATACTGCTGAGGACACCCCTTATTCACTTGGTTTAGATGAGTTTGTCGAGGCGGTACAGGAACGCGGCCATCGCCTTGCGCTCCATCTTCGCGCCGAACCCGAACGTGCCATCCGGATTACCCAACGAAATACCCGACTTCGCCAACCACAGGATCTCCTTGGCCGCGAACGTACCCCGATTCACATCCTTGAACCGCGCATAATCCGCAGCCGCAGGCGAGAACGAAGCCACACCCGGCACACCAGCCAGATGCGCATACCGGTACAGGAAGACCGCCATGTCCTGACGCGACAGATACGCCCCGCCATTGAACTTGCCGTTCGACCCCTGCGTGATGCCATGCTTGGCCAACCACAGGATCTCCTTGGCCCCATGCGTACCCTGCTTGACATCCGAGAACTTCGCGTACTCCGCCGCCGACGGCGAATACGAGGACGCCGAACCCACACCATGCAGCACCGCCGTACGATACAGGAAGATCGCCATATCCGCACGCGTCAACTTGTCGTTGTACCCGAACCGGCCATCCGCATACCCATTCGAGATGCCATTGGCCGCCAGCCACTCGATCTCATCATGGAACGGCACACCAGCCGGCACATCAGAGAACCGATCAGACACCTGACCATTCTTCGTAACAGTCACGATCAGCGAGTCGGTCTTGCCTGACACCGTAAGAGTGATTGCTGTGATGCCCTCGCCCTTGGCGGTGACCTTGCCCGTGCCGTCCACCGTCGCCACCGACGTGTCCGATGACGACCAATACACCACGCCTGTCGCCGACGATGGCGTGATGACGGCATTCAGCTGAACGCTCTTGCCGGTTTCGACGGAGAGCTTGCCATCGCTGACGCCGGCACCCGTGATAGTCACCGATTCAATCGGCTCAGTGGCCGGTATAACGGTGACGCTCACCGAAGCGGACTTGCCCCCCGCGGTCGCCGTAACCGTCGCCGTGCCGGCCTTGATGGCCTTCACAGTACCACTCATATCCACCGTCGCAACAGAGTCGTCGGAGGACGTCCACGTAACCTTCTTGTCGGTTGCGTTTGCCGGCGCCACGGTGGCTGTAAGCTTCTTCGAAGCGCCCTCCTTAAGGGAGAAGCTGCCACCAGCAATGGTGATGGACGCCACCGGAATGGTCACGACACACGGAGCCGTGGTCGAATAGTTGCCCGAGTTGTCCGTGACAACCACGATCGCACCCGAAGCCATGTAGTTCTGGCCAGAGACTCCACCCTTGTTGTCCCACTGACCTGCGCCGTTGTTGAAGACGAATTCGACTTCTTTTTGCTCCGGATTTTCAATCGTAAAGGACACATAACCGTCACACGCAGCTGACATCTTGTTGCCAGGGGACGTGGTCCAGATGCCATTGGCAAAACGCCAATGCAGATATGTGGAATCCGCACCAAACTTGGAGGACGGATAATAAATTGTGGTGCCATTGGTAACCGGCTCGTCTTCAGTGACTGTAACGGTCACGGTGGCTGACTTGTCACCAACCGCCACGGTGATATCCGCAATGCCCTTGGCAACGCCAGTGACAAGACCATTCGTATTCACGGATGCGACATCGGCGTTGGAGGACGTCCAGTTGAACGTGTCATCGGAAGTGACTTCAGCACCTGCGGCAAGCAATACAGCGGTCAGTTGATGCGTATCGCCGGCCTTGATCGAGAAATTTCCACCTTCGATTTTAACGGAGTCGTAAGGTGTCGGCGGTGCCGCTTCGACCGTCACGGTAACGGTATCGCTCTTGCTGCCGGCCTTTGCGGTAATTGTTGCGGTACCCGTCTTGCGTGCCGTAATCATGCCGGCATTGTCCACACTTGCGACGGTCGCATCAGAAGTGTTCCACGTGACCTTCTTGTTTGTCGCGTTGGACGGCGCAACAGTTGCGGACAGTGTCTTCGTCTCACCGGCCTGCATTGTCACGTCACCACCATTGATGGAAACGGACTCGACAGGAACGTTAATCGGCGCATCGCCACCGACAGTCACATGGATGGTCTTCTTGTGGATTCGACCATATGAATAGACGACCAAATCGGCGGTACCATTGCTCACGGCGCGGATAACGCCATCAGCACCAGCGCGCACGATGCTCGGATCCATCGACTGCCAGATGAGATGCTGATAAGTCGCGTTTTCCGGGTTGAAGGTCGCGGACGTTTCCACAGTCCCGCCCGACGGAATATGCAACGTGTACTCGCCATCGGAGCCCTCAAGGCCCTCGGCGGTCAGGTCAAAGCCAGCAAGGTACTGATAGGGCTTCTTCTCAAGCTGAACGGTTTTTTCCGCAGTCTGGCCCTGGTAAGTGGCGGAAATCGTCACCGTGCCATCATCACCGTCGACGCTCATACTCGCGTCCCACGCAGATGTATTGCCTTGGTCCTGTGGCCAAATGGACTGCGTGACGTTCCTGAAGTTCGAGGTCTCCCACGTGATCTCATCAGTAGCCACATCGGCCGGAAGACCGAGTGCCGTAATCTGGAACTTGTCCGAAGTCGGCACCGTATCCGGGCCAACAAGATGGAAATCAGCCGCGTAGGCTGGCACGGTGAACCCTATGCCTGCAACAAGCGTCACCGCGGCAATGGCGCCAGCCATCACTTTCTTTCTCATGCCATGTAACCGATCAAAGATCGACATTGTTCCTCCTAATACCCGAGCGAGAAACAAGCGTTGTTATGACGCCCGACGCGCCTTCTCATCTCTCTGTCCCGGCGTGTCTCTCATGGTGTGGCCTGCAGGCGGCATCGGATTGACGCTTGCATTCCAAGTAATCTCCCGGCAAGGTGCCGTTCGCTCTCAGACGACCTACGCTCGTTGCGAACGTATTCACAGGAGACAGTATACATCGTCCTCCACGTTTTCCATACCAATATGTCCAGCAATACGATCGTTGTCATCTCGGCATGTGTACCTAGCGACAGAAGACCACGTCTGCCCATACGGAATAAGTAGAAATGACCTATAAGAAAAGCAGCGTGTGGAGCCACAGGCATCCTATGCCCTTGCTCCACACGCTGCTTGTAACTCAGTCACGAATGTCGGCCGTTGGATCCGGCATGACCGCTGGCCCTGTGTGGTTTAGATGAGTTTGTCGAGGCGGTACAGGAACGCGGCCATCGCCTTGCGCTCCATCTTCGCGCCGAACCCGAACGTGCCATCCGGATTACCCAACGAAATACCCGACTTCGCCAACCACAGGATCTCCTTGGCCGCGAACGTACCCCGATTCACATCCTTGAACCGCGCATAATCCGCAGCCGCAGGCGAGAACGAAGCCACACCCGGCACACCAGCCAGATGCGCATACCGGTACAGGAAGACCGCCATGTCCTGACGCGACAGATACGCCCCGCCATTGAACTTGCCGTTCGACCCCTGCGTGATGCCATGCTTGGCCAACCACAGGATCTCCTTGGCCCCATGCGTACCCTGCTTGACATCCGAGAACTTCGCGTACTCCGCCGCCGACGGCGAATACGAGGACGCCGAACCCACACCATGCAGCACCGCCGTACGATACAGGAAGATCGCCATATCCGCACGCGTCAACTTGTCGTTGTACCCGAACCGGCCATCCGCATACCCATTCGAGATGCCATTGGCCGCCAGCCACTCGATCTCATCATGGAACGGCACACCAGCAGGCACATCAGAGAACCGATCAGACACCTGACCATTCTTCGACACCGTCAACACAATCGCGGCCGACTTGCCCGAAGCCGTCACCGTGATCGCCGTGATGCCCTCGCCCTTGGCGGTGACCTTGCCCGTGCCGTCCACCGTCGCCACCGACGTGTCCGACGACGACCAATACACCACACCAAGCGAAGCATTCGCCGGAGTAGCCTTCACCGACAAGCGCACCGTCTTGCCCTGCGCCAGCGTGAGCTTGTTGTTCGCCACACCAGTACCGGCGATCGCAACCGACTGCAGTACAGTGCCATTCGCCTGCACCGTCACGACAATGGAGCTCGACTTGTTGCCTGCGGTGGCCGTAATCACGGCATTACCGGCCTTGAGTCCGCGTACGGTGCCGTTGTTGACGGTCGCCACTGCTGCGTTCGACGTGCTCCACACTACATCACGGTCGGTCGCGTTCGACGGGGAGACCGTAGCAGTCAGGTCCAAGCCGGCGCCGACATTAATCGTCGCCTTGCCACCCGACACACCAGTACCCGAAATCGACACCGAGGAGACGGCAACATAATCGGATGCAACAGTCACCTTCACCGAAGCGGACTTGCCGCCAGCGGTCGCCGTGATCGTCGCCGTACCAGCCTTGACAGCCGTGACCTTGCCCGAAGCGTCCACCGTAGCCACCGACGTATTCGACGACTTCCACGACACCGCACGATCCGTCGCATTCGCAGGGGCAACCGTCGCCGAAAGCTTCCTCGTGGAACCAACCGGCAACTGGAAATCACCACCAGCAATAGAGACCGAAGACACCGGAACAGTCACCGTGCACGGAGGATTGTCAACAGTGAGAGCGCCGTTCTTGACGAGCAGCGACTCGCCAGTGCCCTTGTAGTTGGCCTCACCGTTGTTGTCCCAGTTGCCGGAACCGTTGTTGAAGACGAATTCGACTTCATCCTGATCCGGGTTGTCGATCGTGTACTTCACGTAGCCGTCGCACGCCGCTTCCATCTTCACGCCCGGGACGGTCGTCCACGTACCTGCAGTGCCGCCCTTGTTCACGCGGTAGTGCACATACGTCGAATTCGCGCCGAAGCCCGACGTCGGGTAGTAGATGGTCGTCGTGGTCGGGATGATGAGTTCACCGGTCACCGTGATGGTGATCGTGTCGGTCTTCTCGCCAGCCTTCGCCGTGATCTTCACCGTACCGGCCTTGTTCGCCTTGACGTTACCCTTCGCATCGACGGTCGCAATCTGCTCGTTGGACGAGCTCCATGCAATCTTCTTGTTCGAGGCGTTTGACGGGGCGACCGTCGCGCTCAACTTAGCGGTACGGGAGGTGCCGAGGTCAATCGACATTGAGGCACCTTCGTTGATCGTCACCGATTCGACCGGAATCGTTTCGATGACGCCACCGGCAGCGCCGATGCGGGCGAGCGGGGCGGAGTAGGAGTCATCATCTGACTTCTCGTAGGAGTTGTTCTCCTGCGAAGTTGTATCCGGAAGATCGGCGTTATCATTCGACGCAAGATCGTATGGCAGTGAATCCATGCCGGACATACCCATAGTGGCCACGATCTGAACGCCGACACCGGTCTTTGCGACATCGGCAGCGGTGATACCCAGCTCGGACAGCGGAATCGAGAGCTCGTAGTTCACATCCTCCGCGGCGGAGTTATGGCCCTTGCTATTGAACTCGACCCAGTTGGCATTGTCATTCTTCATATCGCCGGGTACACGGTTGTGGGCAGTGCCCCAACCGCCGTCGATACCCCAGACTTCCTTGCTCAGGATGCCCTTGCCGTACTTGAACTTCATGCCTGTCTTCTGAGTGCCCACAGCTGGAGCCGCGCCTGGTCCGAAGATGGCGTTCGAGTTCAGACCGTTCTCGTCACCGCCATACATCCACGGGCCATTGGCGCCGTTGTAGGAGATGCCGACGAGATTGTTGAGGCTCTGCTCCCACTGATTGTTAGAGGCCCAGATGGTACCGCCGGTGGTGAGGTTGAGGTTCTTCCCGATCTTGTTGTCCGTACGACCAGTGTCAAGCACAATCCACACCGGGCAGTTGAGTTCACCGAAGAGCGGACGGCCAATCGGGTAATTGTCACCGGGGTCGACGTAGTCCTGAACGTTGGTCATCTCCCACATGAGGTAGAGGTTGTCATCATCGTACGTACCGTACAGCGCATACAGATCGACCGGAACCTCGTACATCGAGTTCTCACGGTAGACACGCGGATCGTCATTCGCCGCGCCCTGCGCGATGAGCATCGAACTGTCCCAATCGCTGACCGAGCCGTCGACAGTGATGGTCTTCTTCGGAACGTTGCCGGTGGTGTTTGTCGAATAGTACTTCGCGAGCTGCTGCTGGCTCCGTTCGACCTTCTCGTAGGTGTACTGGAGATTGAAGTCCTTCCCGGTGCTTCCGGTGCCCTTGCCTGTGAGCGTCAGCGTAATGACGTCACCGACCTCTGCACCAGCGCCGACAGTAATCTTGTCGCCGGATTCGAAAGTGCCGGACTTGCCATCCGAAGTGCTCCACTTCGTGTTCGTGACATTCTGCGCGCGAACGGTGACTTCGATGCCGTTACCGGTGAAGGTGGTATTCGTCGGGGATGCGCTGATTGACTCCGCGTCGATCGTCGAGCCATTTCCACCGTTCCAGAACACGGAGACCTTGTTGCCCTTCGCGTAACCGGATGTGATCTTGCCCCCGGAGACAGTGATCGAATTGCCGTTGACCTGGTCCTTGTACGTACCGTCATCGAGGGTCGTCACCTGGCCGGACAGATCCTTGTCACCGCCCATATTCGCGACCGTCACACCGTTGTTGTCCGGAGTACCATCGGCGATGCCGCGCTCGATCATCAGGCAGGACTGATCGTCCTTGCAGTTGCGCAGATATTCAGGCGCGCCCTCCATTGCGTTGCGGAACTTGTTGACCGCCACGACTTCGGGATGCTTCCACTCGTCATCGCCCGCCGCTCCGAGCTGGGTCTGCTCGGAGAACTGCGCGTTATTGCCACCGGAACCGGCTGGTCGGTTGAAGAACAGCGGAGCGCCGCCGGCGCGGGAGGCGACGATGGCCCAACCCATACGAATCTTGTCGGCTGTGATGCCAGTGGATTCCCTGTCGTCGTTCGCATAATTATCGTGCGATTCCACCCACGTAACGAGCTGGTTATCACGCACACCAGTTCCCTGCAGATCGCGCAGCGAGTTGGCGTTCATACGGCCCGATTTGATGGCGCCGCGAATAGCCTTGCCGTAGTTCGAACCGGTGTTACCACCACCGTTGCTCGAATACTTATCGAAGAGCGCCGGGTAGGCTGCGGCATTGAGTCCGGTATCACCCTGAAGGACCTCACCGTACTGGTACTGTGCGCCGTTCGACAGAATCGTGTCGTAATACGGCGAATGCTGGGAGAATTCGTCAGGAAGCTCGATGTGTTTTGCTGCATCATAGCGGAAACCATCCACACCGGCCGCAACAGCGCGGGTCAGGTAGTCCTTCATTCGGTCAGCAACATCCTGGCTCTGCGTGTTCAAATCAAGCAGACCGAGCAGATGGCACTGCGTGACCTCCCAACGGTTGCCGTAATTAATTGCGTCACCGCGGATGGCTTCCGGCTTCGACTTCTGGCAGACATCGAAATCACCATGGAAGTACTTGCGATCTTTCCAACCGCTTTCCACCGCGTTCCAATCGGACGTGAAGTGGTTAATGACGGCGTCGGCGATGATACGGATACCATGCTTGTGCGCTTCCTCGGTCATCGCCTTGATTTCGGCTTCTGTGCCGATAACCTTATTACCGATTCCAGTTCCCGACGGCTGGTAGACATAGTACCAGTTCTTCTCAAAACGCATGCCCTCAACCGGACCCTTGATTGTGCTCATCGGCACCGTCTGGATTGAGGTATAGCCCGCATCAGCAATGGCCTGCATGTTGTTCTTAATCGTATTGGCCGACCACATCCACGCATGCAGAATCGAACCGTAACGCATTTCCTGAGATAGACCATACTGCTTACGCGCCGCTTCGAATTGCGCATTACCAAGCGTACGATCATAACTTGTTGTTGGGCCCACATGGTCTGCTGCAACAGCCGTGGTGGAACCAACCACCATACCGCCAGCGAGCGTCGCCGCAGCTGCGAAGCCGGCGATCGCCTTTTTTAGGAACCCGCGCCTCGAGGGGCGCTTATCCGAGACGGGGGAAACCCCGCGCTCTTCAGACAGAGGTGCCATGCCACTGTCTCCTTTTCTTCTCTAGATAAGGTTCTTTCTTTCCTTGTGCTCGCTTCACGTCACCAGAGCCGCAAAGCCATGCGAAATCTGCCACACCGAAGGAAACAGTAACTATTCCACCGGCGAACAAATCCTGCCAGCCGACACAATCATTGTGACACCGTTCGCATTGCGTCTAGTATAGCTAAAACCCCGCACAACGGCAACATACATCATTTATACCGAAAACGTTCGCATTGCAAACATCTGCTCCTTAGAATAGACATTTGCTCTCTTTTCAACTATCGAATCCTTCCCCAAACAAACACATACATACCCGTAAACGTAAAGGGTGGTTCCGGAAACATCTTCCGGAACCACCCTAGTGTTTCAATGGTTGGGGTGGATTACCCTGTGTGGTTTAGATGAGTTTGTCGAGGCGGTACAGGAACGCGGCCATCGCCTTGCGCTCCATCTTCGCGCCGAACCCGAACGTGCCATCCGGATTACCCAACGAAATACCCGACTTCGCCAACCACAGGATCTCCTTGGCCGCGAACGTACCCCGATTCACATCCTTGAACCGCGCATAATCCGCAGCCGCAGGCGAGAACGAAGCCACACCCGGCACACCAGCCAGATGCGCATACCGGTACAGGAAGACCGCCATGTCCTGACGCGACAGATACGCCCCGCCATTGAACTTGCCGTTCGACCCCTGCGTGATGCCATGCTTGGCCAACCACAGGATCTCCTTGGCCCCATGCGTACCCTGCTTGACATCCGAGAACTTCGCGTACTCCGCCGCCGACGGCGAATACGAGGACGCCGAACCCACACCATGCAGCACCGCCGTACGATACAGGAAGATCGCCATATCCGCACGCGTCAACTTGTCGTTGTACCCGAACCGGCCATCCGCATACCCATTCGAGATGCCATTGGCCGCCAGCCACTCGATCTCATCATGGAACGGCACACCAGCCGGCACATCAGAGAACCGATCAGACACCTGACCATTCTTCGACACCGTCAGGACGATTGATGAATGCTTGTCACCAACTGTTGCGGTGATGACAGCCATACCTTCGCCCTTGGCCGTGACCTTGCCAGTGCCGCTCACGGTCGCCACCGACGTGTCCGACGACGACCAATACACCACACCCAGCGAAGCATTCGCCGGAGTAGCCTTCACCGACAACTGCACCGTCTTGTTCTGCGCGAGCGTGAGCTTGTTGTTCGCCACACCAGTACCGGCGATCGCAACCGACTGCAAAACCGGTCCGGCTTCCTTGACGGTCACGATGACGGAGCTCGACTTACCGCCAACGGTTGCCATGATGACCGCCATGCCGGCCTTGACACCACGCACCGCACCGGTCGAGGAGACCGTTGCGATGGAGTCATCAGAGGAAATCCACGTCACAGTGCGGTCGGTCGCGTTCGACGGGGAGACCGTAGCAGTCAGGTCCAAACCGGCGCCGACATTGATCGTCGCCTTGCCACCCGACACACCAGTGCCCGAAATCGACACCGACTGGACCGGAATAACCGGATCATCACCCTTCACCGTCACGGTGACGGTCGAGGACTTGCCGCCCGCGGACGCAGTGATTGTCGCTGAACCAGCCGCAACGGCTGTAACCTTGCCCGAAGCGTCAACAGTAGCCACCGAGGTGTTCGAAGACTTCCAACTCACGCTGCGGTTCGTCGCGTTCGACGGCGCGACGGTCGCAGACAGCTGCTTCGTGGCACCTTCCTTGAGCTCGAAGTTGCCACCCGAAATCGACACCGACGACACCGGAACAACCGTCACACACGGAGCAACAGAGCCGATTGTGCCGCTCTCGACGACGATGTTCGCACCGCTCGCGGTGTAGTTCTTGTTGCCGTTGTTGTCCCACGTGCCATTGCCGTTGTTGAACACGAACTCGATCTGGCCACCTTCAGTGCCTTCGATTGTGTACTTGACATAGCCGTCGCACGCCGCTTCCATCTTCACGCCCGGAGCGGTCGTCCACGTGCCAGTGCCAATGCGGTAATGCAGGTAGGTGGAGTTCGCACCATAGGTTGCAGCCGGATAGTAGACAGTCGTATCATGGACGACCGGTGCTTCACCAGTCACGTTCACGGTCACGGTATCGGACTTGCCGCCAACGGATGCGGTGATAGTCGCAGTGCCCTTCGCGACACCCTGCACAACACCGTTCTTGACAACAGCGACCTTCTCATTCGAAGAGGTCCACTTGACCGGCTTGTTCGCGGCCGCAGCCGGAGCCACGGCGGCGGTGAGCTGGGTCGTCGCGCCATCGGCGAGGTCAAGGTTGATCGTGCCGCTCGGGCTGATCTTGACGGAGTCGACGGTCACGGCGAGGCAGGAGGCTTCCTCCCACGTGCCGCTGGTGATGTTGCCATCCCAGACATAGGAGCCGTCAATCAGCAGGCCCGCAGCGTCGACATGGTCATCTGGATCATCGGTTGCGGAGTCGCCCGGGAACTTGTTGCCGGCGATTTCACCGGCGCCACCGTTGTTGAAGATGACACGAATCGGGTCGTCACCAGCCTGATCGATGATGTCTTCCGGAATCTCGTAGACCTGATCGGCAGTGCCGTCACATGCGCCGGATTCGGCAGTCATCAGTTCGCCTGGCCACACCGAATTCTGGATGACAGAGCCGGCAGGCGCATTGTTGTCGACATACACGTATGCGTAGATCTTGTTCCAAGTCGCCGGCTTCTTGGCATACGCCGTGTAGCTGACGGTAGCGTTCGGGTCCTTCTTGGTGAAGGTCTCTTCGGCCTTGACAGAGTTGCCGTCCTGATCAGTGCCGGTCAGCGTGACGGTAATCTGCGTGTTCACGGCGGACTTGGCGCCGATGGTGAGCTGCTGACCGTCGGTGAAGGAACCGGAGGCGCCTTCCGATGTGGAGTAACGGGCGTTGTTGACGTTACGGGCGTTCAGCGTCACCGTGGTGGTGTCCGTCTTGAAAGTCTTGGAACCAGTGATTGAGAGGGAGGCGCGCGGTGTGTTCGAAGCATTGTAGAACACATGGATCTTGCCACTGTTGACCGAACCGGACGTGATCTTCTTGCCCGAGACCGTGAGCTTGTTGCCATACACCTGATCAACATACTCACCATCGTCCAGCGTGGTGGCCATGCCGGCGAGATTCTTATCGCCGTCCATATTGACCACGGTCACACCATCGTTCTTGTTGTTGCCATCAGCCTTGTAACGCTCGATCATCAGGCAGTTGTCCTGCTGGCAGTTACGCAGATACTCCGCATTGCCCTCCATGGCGTTGCGGAACTTATTGACCCACTTGACCTCGGGATGCTTCCACTCGTCGTCGCCCGCGTCACCGAGCTGTGACTTCTCCGCGAAACGCGGGTTTGGAGCACCAGAACCGACCGGCCGGTTGAAGAAGAGCGGCGCACCACCGGAACGGGAGCCGACAACACCCCAGCCCATGCGAATCTGCCAGGCCGTAAGCTCGCTGGAATGCTCGTTCGTGTTCGCATACGTATCATGCGACTCAACCCACGTCACCAACTGGTTGTCGCGCACGCCGTCACCCTGCAGGCTTCCCAGATTGCCCGCGTTCAGGCTCTTCCACTGCACCGCGTTGCGAATCGCATAGCCGAACTTGGAACCCGTGTTACCGCCGCCGTTCGAGGAATACTTGGCGAACAGAGCCGGATACGCGGGTGCATTCAGACCGTTGTCGCCCTGCAGCACCTCGCCGTACTGATACTGGGCGCCGTTGTTCAGAATCGTATCGAAATACGGCGAGTACGTACCGAACTCGTTCGGCAGCTCGATGTGCTTGGCGGCGTCGTAGCGGAAGCCGTCCACGCCGTCGGCAACGGCCTGCTTGAGGAACGCCTGCATACGGTTGGCGACGTTCTGGTTCTCCGTATTCAGATCCCACAGACCCAGCAGATGGCAATGCGTCACCTGCCAACGCTTGCTGTAATCGATGGCGGTGCCGTTGTCACCGCAATTGCCCTCGGAACGCGTATGAAAATTGCTCGAATTGCGCCAGCTGTCCTCGATGCCGTTCCAGTCGGCCGTGAAGTGGTTGATGACGGCGTCCACAATGATACGGATACCGTACTTATGGGCCTCAGCCGTCATGGCCTTGAGATCGGACTCAGTGCCCACCACAGCGTTACCAATGCTCGTGCCGGCCGGCTGATACACATAATACCAGTTCTCCGTAAACACCTTGCCATGGTTCGGGCCGACAATATTACTGATTGGCGACGTCTGGATTGACGTATATCCTGCATCCGCGATCTCGGCCATATGATCCTTGATCGTGTTGAACGACCACATCCAAGCATGCAGAATCGAACCGTAGTTCATCTCTTTGGCCAAGCCATTCGACTCACGTGCAGCTTCGAACTGCGCGTTGCCAAGCGTACGGTTATAGCTTGTCATGTCCGCAGCCTCGGCCGAGGACACGCCTACCACCATGCCGCCGAACAGCGTCGCCGCTGCGGCAAGTCCCGCTACGGCCTTCTTAATAAGCCGGCCTCCGAATGGACGACGGCCTTCGCCGGTCCGGGAAGCGGCTCTCTCAGACAGAGGTTTCATGCCCGCTGTCTCCTTTTCTTCTCTAGAGATAAGGACTCTCTTGGGTTTCTTTTCTTATTTCCCTTTGCAGGGTATATGTGCGCCAGTGCCATATTCACTGCGACTATTCGTCTCTCTCCGGAACTCAGGCTATGGCACTGCGGCCGTACAATCATTGTGCAACCGTTCGCATTGCATCTAGTATAGCGTTATCACGATACTATTCCAAGTCGTGTTTCATACATCGCCAACGCTGTCATAGACTCGACGGTCAAGTATCCAGACCCTTCACGGAATTTGCACACTGCACAATGACTTCACTGATTAATCCTCTCGTGTGGATTCCGTTATCAAGAAGCATATCTAATAAAAAGCGCGGGGCGACATTATCATGCCGCCCCGCGCTCTACTCGCCTAGACCCTTTTGCTACTCATTTATCCTCGCATTTCGGATCGAGGTAGGTGATGCCGTCATCGACCCATCCCATCGGCGTCTGGTCAATCGTCAATGGG
The DNA here is from genome assembly GCF_004155535.1 of Bifidobacterium pseudolongum subsp. globosum. Classification (GTDB taxonomy): domain Bacteria; phylum Actinomycetota; class Actinomycetes; order Actinomycetales; family Bifidobacteriaceae; genus Bifidobacterium; species Bifidobacterium pseudolongum_C. Next base: position 188,736 of record NZ_RYUH01000014.1, read on the forward strand.
GCAGTCGCCTTCGGTGAGACACGCACATCAAAGGTGAAGGTTGCGATCTGCCCTGGGTTGATTTGCACGTACGTTTCGTAGGCGTTCACGCCGTCGATCGTCGTTTCCTTGGCTGCATCGACGTTGCCGCCGAGCTGCATGAGATTGCTGATCGATCCGCCTTGGGGCGCATAGAACAGGATCTTCTCCATGGCCTTGCCGGTGTTGTTGGTGTTGTTGCCGGTGATGTACATGGGAAGGGTCCGTGCCTCTTCCTGGGTCATCGTGTTGTGTACCATGAATTCGACGTGGTACAGGTCGCCATCATCGCAATTCACACGTTGGATCTTCGCCTCACGCTTGATATACCAGCCCATCTTGGAAGGGTTCTGTTCGGTCAGATAGATGCCGACGGACGGGTCGGTCTCGCTATTCGGAGTCTGGCCGGTGAAACCTGCGGCCTGGACGCCTTGCTCGATCTGCTCATCGAACGCGTACATCGTGAAATGGCGGTCTTTCGCCATGGTGCCCAGCATCTGGCCGGTCTTGTACAACTTGCCCATGCTCATGTGCGAGAACATCGACTTCATGGCCTGGCTGGCCACAACGCCGAACAAAGCATCCGTCTCGCTTTCCGGATACTTCTGGTACACGGTGTTCATCAGGAATTCAGCGGTGTTGTCGCCAGTCAGCACAGTGCCGTCAGGCAGCGTCACATTGCCGTTGATCGCAATGAGCTCCTGCAAAAAGACCGGATCGACCATGACCACACCGTCAAGGGGCACACCCTGCCCCCATGGCGTGCGGTTCCAGACGGATTGCATGGCGACCGCCGAATCGGCGGTGTTTGGGAAGACAGCCAAATCGCGGATATCGAACGACATGTGCAACGGCCCTTCGTCGGTGAACACCCGCTTCATATCCGCGGAATGATCGCCAATGCCATATGGCAGATAATCGCCGTTCGACCGGAAATCGCCGACATGCACGGTGCCGTTGGCCGTGACCAATTCGCCGACGGAGCCGATGAGGCCGCCCGAAGAACGCATCTCGGAAGGCGTCATTGCCATGACCGCATAGGTACGCTGCTGCCCACCACCCAAAAGCGTGGGCAGGACCTGGAATGTGTTCGACAGCGCATTCACACGGTCAGCGAGTTCATTGAGCTGCGTCTCGCCTTTGCTATACGCGGCGTGAATCATGCTGATTTCCGGCGTGGGGAGCGCGTCATAGTCGCGCACCTGCTGTTGGAATGACGCATTCGCCTGCTTCAATGGCTCCACTGCGTCGATGATTGGCTGCAGGTTCACGCCATCGTCGCCATTGGCAATCTGTGCGTCGCTCAATGTCTTCAAAACATTCACAAACTGTGGGATCGAATCCTGCACAATGCCGTTGATGGCGGTCGTCATGCCTTGCACAGTGGAAATGTCATCGCCAATGAACGGCATCTTCGCCGCTGTATTCCACAGGCCGCCATGAGCGATGTCCGCGGCCTGCTGGGTCTGCTGGGCGATCTGTGGAAGTGTGTCGCCGGCATGGGCCAGGGTCTCGGCGTCTCCTGTCGAGAATTTCGACAGCATGGCGATCGCGTTGTTTTCGTGGTCCTGCACTTGCTTCGCTTGCTTGTACAGCTGCCACCCCGCTATGCCTACCGCTGCAAGTACGAGGACGATGAATACGAGGATCCCTACAACCCAAGGCCAGACACGCCGGCGCTTGCGGTGATGCCGGTGACGGTGGTGATACTGCTGCGCATTCGCTTGCGACATGCTGCTCCTTATGAATCATTCACACTACAAAATCCGCGGATTCCTTGAATCTCAAGGAATCCGCGGATTATCGGGAACCCACTACTTGTTGAGCGAGAAGCGGCGCTTCTTGCGATGGTCCTTGTCACGGTCCGAGTAATAGTAGTAGTAGTTGCTGCGCTCGAGCGACTTCTTCGATTCGCGCGCGCAGTTGAAGACAATACCACTTGTGGGCAGGTCAAGCGTGGTGAGCTCTTCGGAGATCTCACGCAGATCGCGCTTGAGTGTCTGGTCGCGGCGGCAGACCATGATGAGGGAGCCGCCACGGCGCACGAAGATGACGGCGTCGTTCGCCACAACCATCGGCGCGGTATCGATCAGCACATAATCGTAGCGGCCTATGGCGTTGTTGAGCAGCTCGACCATGATCGGGGAGTTGAGCAGCGTCGACGCGTTCGGCGGCTTGGGGCCGGCCGGCATGACATGCAGGTTCGGCGTCCAATAGCGCTGCACAACGTCCTTGACCGACGCCTGGCCGGAGAGCACGTGTGTCAGGCCTGCGGAACCGTCGATGTCAAGTTTGTTGGCAACGGAGGGGTGGCGCAAATCGGCGTCGATGAGCAGCACCTTCGCACCGTTTTCGGCAAGCGCCGCTGCGATGTTGACCGAAGTCGTGGTCTTGCCTTCGCTCGCGCCGGTCGATGTGACCACTATGAGACGGCAGTTCGTGTCTTCGATAGGGGCGAGAAACGAGAGGTTCGTGCGGATACGACGAAAGTCCTCGGCGACCGGGCTGCCTGGTTCGTTGACCACAACCGGCTTGGACTCATTGAGCAGATCCACTTCCGGGATACGGCCGATGATCGGTGCATCGATGTATTCGCTGATCTCGTCATCATCCTGAATCTGCTTGGCCAGCACGTCCTTGAGCAATGCGGCGAACACACCAAGAATCAGGCCACCGATGATGCCGATGAGGATGTTGAGCTTCCACTTCGGTGCACTGGGCGTGGTCGGCGAGATTGCCGGCTGCACAATCGACAGCTTGACCGACGAATGCGAGCCGGAGGCATACAGCGTGTTCTCCACCACGGAGCTCAGTGATTTCGCTATGGCATTCGCGATATCCGCCGCTTGGGCGGGATCGCCGTTGGTCACCGAGATGTTGACGAACGCGGTGTTCGTGGGGTTGGTGACACTGACCTGCCCCTTGAGCTGGCCCACCGTGGTGTGGAGACCAAGGTCATCGATGACCGGCTGGAGCACCGATTGCGTTGTGGTGAGCGCCGGATACGACTTGATCTGGCTCATGATGTACGAGCTACCGCTGTTCTGCTCGGACGAATTCGCAGTGCCGTCCGACGAATCATTGTACGTCGCGAACAACTGGGACGTCGTCGTATATTCCACAGGCGACATCGCGGTCAGTGTGATGACCGCACCAAGCACAACAAAAAAGGTGATGATAATTGTGATGATGTGCTTGCGCATGATGCCGAAGAGTGCCGACAGCGTCATGCCGTCGTTTTCCTGCTTTGCACTAGCACCGGCTTGGCCGGAGGCTTGCTGCTCCATAGTATTTTCAGCCATCGAGGTGTATTCCCATCTGAGAGGTGAGACCCTGCCGTACCGAGCGCCCTTCATAGCACGGAACGCGGTTGCCGGTCCTGTCTCTTGAATTCAGCTTTTTTATAGTAGCCTTTACACTCGACGCAATTGATTACAGCCGCGCGACCTGCACACCTTGCGTGTCGGTGGCAAGGTGCAGCACCTTCCAATGGCCGGATTCGAGCTGTTCGTGGGCCACGGCGTCAATCGCGCTGTTCGCGTCGCCGTTGTGCAGCACGAGCACGCACGGGCCGGCGCCGGAGACCATCGCGGCGAATCCGTTCGCGCGCAGCAGCGTGATCAGGCGCGTCGAAGGCTCCATGAGCGGCCCGCGGTACGCCTGGTGCAGCTTGTCTTCGGTGGCTTCCATCAGCAGCTCGTTCGGGTCGCGCGGGCTCGTCAGCATGGCCGGGTTCATCGCGCCGATCAGCAGCGCGGCACGCGAGACGTTGAACACGGCGTCGGCGAACGGCACAACCGTCGGCAGCGCCTCGCGCGCCTTGCTCGTGGAGAGTTCGAAATCGGGGATGAACACCGAAGCCGTGACATCAGGCCCCACCAGGTAGTTCACCGACCGGAACAGCGCGGCGGGCGTGGTGCCGTCCGGCTGCACGACGCCATCACCCGGCTGTGTCCACGAGACCGTCATGCCGCCGTAGACCGCGGGCGCCACGTTGTCCGGATGCCCCTCGAGCTGCGCCGCGTAATCGAAGATCACATCGCGGTCGAGCTCGCCTTCGTGGCTGAAGGCATAGGCCGCGGCGATGCCGGCCACGATCGCCTCGGCCGAGGATCCCATGCCGCGCGCCTGCGGGATGCGGTTGTGTGCTTCGAGGATGAATCCGGTCTTGCTCAGGCCGAAGCGCGAGCATGCACGGCGGAACGTGGAGACGACCAGATGCGACTCGTCGCGCGGCAGCGTGTCCGCGCCCTCGCCGTCAATGATCACTTGCGCGGCCATGTTGAGCGGGTCGGAGCTCAGCGTGAACTCCAGTTCGTCGTGGTAATCCAACGCGAGTCCCACGGTATCGAACCCAGAGCCGAGGTTGGCGCTGGTCGCGGGCACACGCACGTGCACCTTGCGGGTAACCGGATCCATCGGGAAAATCCTGCCTTACTAGTCAGTCTGTGATTGGGTCAATCGCCGGCGGGCGGCTGCGCGGTCAGTCGAGCACGCGCAGGATCGACGGCTCGCCGGTCACGCAGTCGAGTTCGCAGACCTCGGCCACGGTGGCGCGCAGCGTGTTCTCGTCGGTCATGTGCGTCACGAGGCGCAGCTGCTGGATCTCGCCGTCGTAGCCCGGGTCCTTGAGCGTGGGCTTGAGGTCCTGGTTCACGCCGTTGATCGAGACGCCGTTCTTCGCGAAAACGGCGGAGATCTTGGCGAGCACGCCGGGGTTGTCGTGGATCAGGAAGCGCACGGCGAACGCGGCCTTCGACGCGCTCAGCGGCGCGATCGGATAGTCGTTGTACATGCGGATCGCCGGGCCGGTGCAGCCGGCGGCGATGTGCCGCGCGACGGTCACGATGTCGCCCACGACGGCGGAGGCGGTCGGTGCACCGCCGGCGCCGCGGCCGTAGAACATCAGGTCGTCGGCGTACTCGGCGCGCAGGAACACGGCGTTGAACGAGCCGCGCACCGAGGCGAGCGGGTGCTCCTGCTTGATGAGGGCCGGGTAGACGCGCGCGGAGACGCCATCGTCGGTCTTGTCGACGACGGCGAGCAGCTTGATGACACGCCCTTCGGCGGTGGCCGCGGCGATGTCGTCCGCGGTGATGCGCGTGATGCCCTCAACGGTCACGTCGTCGATGCCGACGTTCGTGTGGAAGCCGAGCGTGGCCATGATCGCGGCCTTGTTGGCTGCGTCGTAGCCTTCGATGTCGCCGGTCGGGTCGGCCTCGGCGTAGCCCTTGGCCTGCGCGTCCTTGAGCGCCACGTCGAAATCGAGGCCCTTCGTGGTCATCTCGTCGAGGATGTAGTTCGTGGTGCCGTTGACGATGCCGAGCATGTCCTTGACCTGGTCGCCGACGAGCGATTCGCGCAAGGGGCGCACGATCGGGATCGCGCCGCCCACGGCCGCTTCGAAGTAGATGTCGACGTTGTTGTCTTCGGCCGTCTTGTACAGTTCCGGGCCGTACTTGGCGAGCAGCGCCTTGTTGGCGGTCACGACGGACGCGCCGTTCTTCATCGCCTCAAGCACGAACGTGCGGGCCACGCCCGTGCCGCCGATCAGCTCGACGACGATGTCCGCGTTCTTGACGACGGACATCGTGTCGGAAGTCAGCAGCGACTTCTCGATCCACGGAAAATCGACTTCCTCCGGGTCGAGGCACGCCACGCCGGACAGTTCGATCGGGCGCCCGATGCGCTGCGCGAGCTCGTCCTTCTGCTCCACGAGCAGACGTGCGGTCTGCGAGCCGACGGTCCCTGCCCCCAGCAGGCCCACTCGAATCGGTGCGTTGTTCTCTGCCACTGTCCGTTCCTTTCGTGCGGCGGTTGATGCTGCTGCTCATTGTACGGGCAACGCGCGAGGATGCGCGCCGCCCGTCCATAACTGATCTGCTTGGTGAGGTCACTCGCTCACATCGAGGTCGAGCAGATCCTCCACGGTCTGCCGGCGCATCATCAGATGCGCGCCGGTCGAATCGACGCCGACGACCGCCGGAATGAGCGCCTGGTTGTAATTGCTCGCCATCGTGCGGCCATACGCGCCGGTCACCGGCACGGCGAGCACATCACCGCGGCGAATGTCGCTCGGCAGTTGCGCGTTCTTCACCACGATGTCTCCCGACTCGCAGTGCATGCCGACGACGCGCGAGAGTCGTGTGTCACCGTGCGAATCGCGGTTCGCCACGACCGCCGTGTAATCCGCGCCGTATAGCGCAGGGCGGATGTTGTCGCTCATGCCGCCGTCGACCGAGACGTACGTGCGCTCGGTGACGGGCGCGCCATCGGCGTCTGTGGTGTCGCCGCTGAGTTCAACCGTCTTGACGGTGCCCACGCGATAGAGCGTCACACCGGCCGGCGCCACGATCCAACGGCCCGGTTCGAACGAGATGACCGGCATCGGCATGCCGAGCAGGCGGTTCGTCTGTGCCACCGCCGCGGCCAGACGGTCGAGTTCCTGCTCGATGTCCATCGAATCCTCGCCGTCGGTATAGGCCACCGAATAGCCGCCTCCCAGATCCACTTCGGGCAGCGTGTAGCCGTTGGTGGCGTAGAACGTCTTGCGCAGCAGCATCATGCGGCGCGCGGCGTGGATGAACGCGTCGGCGTCGTGGATGTTCGATCCGATGTGCGAGTGGATGCCCACAAGCTCGAGTTCGCTGTTGTACTTGGCGATCTCGCGCAGCACCGCCACGGCCGGCCCGTTCGCCACGAGTTCCATGGCGGCGGCGAGCATCTTGTCGCCTTCGGTCACGCTTGCGGCGTTGAGGTCGTACGGGTAGCGGATGTCGTGGCGTAGCTCCTTGCCGTCCTCCTGCGCGCGCGTCTCGGCGACAATCGCGTTCGCGGCGGCCGGCGAGACGTTTTCGAGCGAGCTGATACCGTCCACGATCGTCGTGTCCGCGCCCGCCGGCAGCAGCGCGATGCCGAATTTCTGGTCCTCGTGCGCGGTCGAGATGAACTCGTGGCCACCGGCGTGGATGCCGGTCGTGACGCGCAGCATGACCCGCGCGCGCTTGCCCAGACGGCGCGCGATCGCGGCGATGCGCGCCGGTTCGTCCGGCTCGTCGACCACGATCTTCGCGAAGCCTTCGGTGATCGCGAGCTCGATCTCCGCGTCCGACTTGTTGTTGCCGTGCAGCACAAGGCGGCGCCCCGGCACGCCGGCGGCGAGCGCGATGCGCATCTCCCCCATCGTGCAGGTGTCCACGTAGAGCCCCGCTTCGGTGACGATGCGCGCCATCTCCTTGGAGAGGAACGCCTTGCCGGCGTAGCTCACGTGCGTCGTCGTCGTGCTGAACGCGTGCGCGGCGGCCGCGGCGAAGCACCGGGCGCGCGCACGCACTTCGTCGAGGTCGAGCACGTAGAGCGGCGAGCCGAAGTCGTTGAGCAGTTGTTCGGCGGTGATGCTGTGGAAGGCGATGGCGCCCTGTGCGTCGCGCGCGGCGGCCTCGGGCCAGATCGGGGTGATGCCCATGGTGTTCCTCTCCCTTGCTCTCTTGCCTGCGCTCACATCTTGTCCGGCGCGGTCACGCCGAGCAGGTCGAGTCCTGCGGCGATGACGGTCTGCACGGCGTCGTTGAGGCGCAAGCGCGCGGCGGAGCGTGCGGGCTCCGGGCATTTGGCGATGCGCGTGGCTTCGCGGGTCGCCTCATCGGCGCGCTCTTCGGGTTCGGTGAGTGCCACGGGCACGACGCGCTCCACGTTGTACCACTTGTGGTAGGCGGCGGCCAGGTCTTCCAGATAGTGCGCGACACGGTGCGGGGCGCGCATGTCGCCGGCCTGCGCGAGCGCGGCGGGCCATTGCGCGAGCAGTGCGAGCACCTCGCCGTCGGCCTCGGTGTCGAGGAGCGACAGGTCGGCGTCTTCGCGCGTGATGTTCGCGGCGGCGGCGTTGCGGTCCACGTTGCAGGAACGCGCGTGCGCGTACTGCACGTAGTAGACCGGGTTGTCGTTGGAGTGCGAGGCGAGCAGGTCGAGGTCAATGTCTACCGGCGAGTTGTAGTCGGTGCGGGCGAGCGAATACCGCGACGCGTCGACGCCGATCGCGTCGTTGAGGTCGTCGATCGTGACGACGTTGCCGGCGCGCTTGCTCATGCGCACGGCCTTGCCGTCCTTCATGACGTTGACGAGCTGGCCGATGAGGATCTGCATGTTCTCGCCGGGCTTGTCGCCGAACGCGGCGCACATGGCCATCATGCGGCCGATGTAGCCGTGGTGGTCGGCGCCGAGCATGTAGATCGCCACGTCCGCCGGGTGGTCCTTGCGGTGGCGCTTGTTGCGGTAGTAGGCGATGTCGGCGGCGAAGTACGCGTAGTTGCCGTCGGATTTGATGATGACGCGGTCTTTGTCGTCGCCGTGCTTCGTCGACTCGAACCACGTGGCGCCGTCTTTTTCGTAGATGTCGCCGCGTGCGCGCAGGTCGTCGATCGCCTTCTCGACCTCGCCGTCTTCGTACAGGCTGTTCTCGTGGAACCAGACGTCGAACTTGACGCGGAATTCCTGCATCGAATGGCGGATCTCATCGAACATCATCGGCACGGCGCGCTTGCGGAACTCCTCGCGCTGCGCGGAGTCGCCTTCGCCGAGCGGCTCGCCCTTCTCGTCGGTGCCGCCGTCGACACGCGGCAGATTGAGGATGTCGATGCCGTCGGCGTTCGCCTCGGCGATCACCCGGCGCGCGATCTCGTCGATGTAGGCGCCCTTGTAGCCGTCGACCGGCGTCGGCTCATCGTGGGCGGCCGCGACGAGCGACTTGGCGAAGCGGTTGATCTGCTCGCCGTGGTCGTTGAAATAGTATTCGCGCACGACTTCGGCGCCGTTCGCCTCGAGCACGCGGGCCATCGAGTCACCGACGGCGGCCCAGCGCGTGCCGCCGATGTGGATCGGGCCGGTCGGATTGGCGGAGACGAATTCAAGATTGAGCGTTTTGCCGCTCAGGTGCTCGTTCTTACCAAAGTTCGCGCCATCGGCGAGCACCTGGTCCACCACGGCGGCGGCGGAGGCGGAGTCAAGGGTGATGTTGATGAAGCCGGGGCCTGCGACTTCCACGCACGCGATGCCATCGGCGTCGTTCATCAGCGTCTGGAACGCTTCGGCGAGCTCTCGCGGCTTCATGCCGGCCTTCTTGGCGAGTTGCATGGCGGCGTTCGACGCCCAGTCGCCGTGCGCGCGGTCCTTGGGGCGCATCACAGCGAACTTGGCTGGTTCGGGGATTTGGTCGGCGGTCAGATTGCCGGCTTTGCCGCTTGCAACAAGCTCTTGGGCAACGCCGTATATCAGGTCACTTAATGCTTCTGGACTCATGCAGACAAGTCTAGCGGGAGAGCAGACAGAAACCGGCGTCCGTCCGCAGTCGCGGACGGCCGCCGGTGGCGCGCGATCACTCCGATTCGGGGCTCACGGCGATCACGTCGATTTCGACGAGTGCGCCCTTGGGAATCATGTTGTTGCCGAACGCCACGCGCGCAGGCTTGACCGTGGCGGTGAACGCCTTGGCGTACACGGCGTCCACGTCGGCGAAATCCTCCACATTGCGCAGATAGATCGTGGCGCGGCACACGTGTTCGAAGCCGCAGCCGGCGGCGTCGAGGATATGCTTGATGTTCTTGAGCGCACGGCCGGCCTGTTCGGCGGCGGTCACACCGTCAAGCTCGCCGGTGGCCGGGTCGATGCCGAGCTGGCCCGAGACGAACACGAAGCCGTTCGCCTTCACGGCCTGGCTGTATGCGCCGAGCGCGGCCGGCGCCTCCGTCGTGGCGATCGCCTGGAGATTTTCGTACATAGCGGTTCCTTTCGTAAGGCTCATGCAGTCGGCATTGTACGGTCCGAATTGTTGCGCGCAAGTGGCATCGGCCACGTTGTGGTCAACTCTCCGCTACGGGTAGTACCTCCATTGCTACGGGTAGTGCTTTTTCGGGGATGCCTTCACTATAAACCGCCACTTTCCAATGATTGTATGTGAAATATGACCGCGGAAGAACTACCCGTAGCGAGAGAAGCACTACCCGTAGCGGAAGAAGTGAGACATACGGTGCACAGAGAGATGGATGCACAAGGAAATGCGTGCACAAGGAAATGAATGCTTAAGGAAATGAAACGAAAGAAGACTGGTGGGCTCGATGGGATTCGAACCCACGACCTTTCGCTCCGGAGGCGAACGCTCTATCCACTGAGCTACGAGCCCGCACCACTGCCCTACTTTACACGACCGGCGGACGTGCATGGTGCGTCGTGTTCACTCCGCGCACGGCTGGCAACGCTTTTCGCCGTGGACATTACACTGGGACTATGGCAATGGATATGGGTGGATTGGGCGATATCGGCGGCACAAGCGACTTTCAGTTCGCACGCCGGTTCTTCTGCCGCGAACTGCCGGACGAATTCGACGATGGCGACGCCCCCGCGCTGATCGTGCAAAGCTATTTCGTGCATGAAGACGACTATGCGCTGCGCATACGGCTGCAGACGCGCGCGGTGCGCGTGCCGATGAGCGCACAGCTCGACCCGAAGGCGGTGCTCGAACGGTACCGCGACGATTTCCGCGAAGCCACGCTCACCGTCAAAGGCCCCTCGCGCGGCGGCACGCGGTACGAGGCGCAACGCAGCATCGATTCGCGCGTGGCCGCGGAGATCATGCTGCGCGGCGGCGACCTCATCATCAAGAACCGCACAAGTGTGTGGATCGGCGCAGACGGATGGAACATCGACGTGTTCGGCGGCGCGAACGCCCCGCTCGTCATCGCCGAGGCGGAGCGCAGCACGCCGGTCACGAATCTGATCATCCCGCGCTTCTGCATCACCGAAATCACCGACCAGTCGCGCTTCAGCAACGACAGCCTCTCGTGGCGCCCGTTCAATCAGTGGAAAGACGAATTCGAGTGTGAATTACGCGAAACCGGACCGCAGTTCCAGCAGGTCTTCGGCACCAACACCCTCGAATGAACCTACACCTTCGAATGATTGGTGTGGGCCACCCTGTTTTGCTACAGGTAGTGTCCTCTTTGCTACGGGTAGTGTAAAACGCCTACAAATATAACGTTTTTCGATAAAAACGCACTACCCGTAGCAGGGGAAGCACTACCCGTAGCAAAGAGGGGAGTCAGTACATCAGTACATGAGGGTGGCGAGGCGGCGGCGTGCGGCGGCCAGACGCTCGTCGGACGGCTCGGGGATGAGGAAATACTCGAGCAGGCGCTGGCGCACCGGCTCGAGGTCGGCGCGGTGCGTGCCGGCGAAGTCGAGCAGACGGCTGAACGCGTCCTGGATCTGCCCGCCGATCATGTCCACGTCGGCGACCGCGAGCTGCGCCTGCACATCGTCGGGATTCGCCGCGGCGGCCTCGCGCACTTCGCGCACGTCCGCGTTCGCGGAACGCGCGAGCAGCAGCGCCTTGGCGCGCTCACGCTGGGCGAGTGTGTCGGACAGGTCCGCCTCAATCACCTGCTCATAAGCTGCGGCGGCGCCGGCGTAGTCGCCGGACTGCGCCAAGCGGTGCGCTTCGGCGTGCGCGGCCGGCACTTGCGGTTCCGTCTGTTGCGCGGAGGCATCGCCGGCCGAAGGCTCGATGTACGGCGCCGTACCGGTCACACCGGCCTGCGCAGCCACCTGCACGAGCTGCGGCAGCACCTGCGAGGTGATCTGCGTGAGCTCTTCGTTGGAAGGCACGCCCTGCAGGATCGGCATGGGGCGGCCGCCGATCAGCGCGAACAGCGCCGGTGCGCCCTGCACGCCGAAGGCCTGGGCGATCGCCGGATCCTTCGCCACGTCGATGCGCGCGAGCTGCAGTTGGCCGTTCATCGAGTCGATGGCATCGCCAAGCGCCTGAGCCATGGGGAACAGGCGGTCATCGGTCGGCACCCACATGAGCAGCACGATCGGGAAGGTGGTCGAGGATTGCACCATCGACTCGAAGTTGTTTTCGGAGACGTCGATCACATAGCCGCCGGCGGCCGGCGCTCCCCCGGCCTGCCCCGGCTCCGCCTTGACCTGGTGCTGGAGCGCCGTCAGATCGACCGCGCCCGCGAGCGAGATGCCCGGCTTGAATTCCTTGTCTGCCATATTGCCTCTTTTCTGCGCGGCGAAGCGTTCGCCGCCTGATTGCACATGTGCCTCAAGTCTACTGGCCGGCCCGCTAAGCCGGCGTGGCTCAGACGGCCTCCACCTTGACCGGCTGGCGTTCGGCGCCCACCGTGGTGATCTGCGCGCCCGATTTGGCCGGCGGGATGTACATGGCGATCACGTTCACGTACGTCACTTTCATCGTACTCGTGGCCTTGCCGTCGCCGAACAGCGCGCGCTCCGAGTCCGAGGCGGGCAGGGACTCACGCCCTTCGCCCGCGGTGCGTGTCCACACCGAATTGATCTGCGCCACGACCAGATCGCCGCCTTCGGAGGAACGCATGATCTGCATCTGGCCGTCCACCGGCGTGAACGTCTGCTCCTGCGACCCCTTGTTGCGTTCCATGCCCTGCTGCACTGTCTGCGAAAGGTTCTGCAGGTCCTGCCTGAAGTAATCGTCGGCGAAATCGCCCGCGTATTGGCTCTTCGTGCCGTTCTGCAGCACGTCCGCGTAGCGCTGCACGGCCTGTTCGGGCGTCATCACCAGGTTCTCGTCGGTGGGGTGCCCCATCTGCGAGCCGATGCTCGGCACGGTGAACTTGGGCATCTCCACGCCTTGGAACAGGCGGGCCACACCCCACAGTTTGTAGTTTTCGCGCGCGTCGCCCTGCGTGAAGACGAGCAGGCGCTTGGACTGCTGGTCTTCGGTGGTCGTGGTGATCGAGAACACGCTGCGCGGCCAGCCGTTGTCGGTGGGGATCACGGTCTGCGTGATGTCGGTGGGAATCGTCGTCTTGGGGTCGAGCTTGCCGGTTTTCTGCGCCACCTGCAGTTCGCTCGTGCGGATCTCCAGTTCGGGGCCCGACATCGCCTGCCCAAGGTTCGCCGGGTTCTTCTGTTCGTTGCAATCCTCGATCGTCTTGAGCAGCGCCTCGCGCATCTCCTGCTCCTGGTCTTCGGTCAGGTCGGGGTTCGCGCTTGCGGATTCGGTCGGCGCACTGACGGTGGGAATCTGACCTTCGCACGCCGCCAGCGAGACAGTCATGCCCAATGCGATCACCGCGGCTGCAACAGCCAGTGGACTACGTTTCATCACTCGTTCTCCTTGCCCTCGGACTGGTCCGCACTGGGCTGTTCCTCAACCACGGCCGTCTCGGTTTCGACCACCTCGGCATCAGCGGGTTCTGCGGTGGTTTCAGCTGCGTCTTCTGCCGCTGGCTCGACGCCCACTTCCTGCGCGAGGCGCGCGAAGTATGCCTGCAGTTCGTCGGCCGAGATGACCGACGTCGTCTCGCCCTCGGCGCCGTGCTCCGCCGTCTCGTCGCCGGCGTTGCGGTTCGCATGCTCGGCCACGATGTTGCGCGCACCGGGGTCGACCACGGTGGGAGCGCCCTGCTGCGCGGACTCGTCTTCGGCGGCGCCGGCATGGCGGCCATGGCGACCCGAGCCCTTCGCCGCCGCCTTCTTCTTCGGGCGCGGCTTGAGCGCCGCGAACGTGCCGGCGAGCGCCGCGCCGATCGTCGGCTCATCGGCGGGTTTCGCCGACTTGGGCCTGGCTTGCGCGGACTCCGCCTGCTTCTTGCGGCGGGTGTGTGGCTCCATCGCGAAGACGGATGCCGAGAGCACCGCGAGCACGGCGCACAGGCCGCCGCCGAAATACCACGGCAGTGCGAAGTCGGGCACGCGTTGGCGCACCCAGTGCATGCTGAGGTCCGCGTTCGGGGTCTTGGTGCCGAAGTCGATGAGCATGACCTGCGCCGGCTGTGCGCTGTTCAAGTGCATGGATGCGGATGTGCCGCCACATTCGACCTGCGACCACATGTCTGAATCCGCGAACGCGACCTGGTTCTGCGACGCTGAGGCGGTGCCCTTGGCTTGCTCTTCGCTCGTGGAGAGGGCCTGCCATGTGCTCAGGCCGGTCACGCGCACGTATGGTTCGCCGGCGAGCCACCCGGACACATCTTTCGCCGACCCGACCGCCATGCACACCTGCGGTTCGGTTTGGGCCTGTTGGTCTTGCGAAGTTTGCTGATTTTGTGAATCTTCTGACGCATCTGTGCCGGCTTCGGCGCCGTTTGACGACGCGGTTTCGCCGTTGTCCGCGCTGACGGTGACGGCCGTATCGACGAGGTCGAGCACGCCCGGGTCGATGACGACATATTGCGTGCCATGCGCCTGCGCGGTGGCGGTGATGTTGCGGCTGGGCTTCCAAACCGTTGCATTCAGTACGCCGAACACGACGCATGCCACGGCGAGCAATCCGAAGATGGGGGTGACGATGCCACGCATGATCCATGCGCGCCGCGTCGGCTTGGTGTATTTGCGTGGCTGTTCCTGCGCCTCTTGGTCTGTCATCACGTGTCCCATTCTACAAAGTCGGTCCGGTGCCGATCCGCGGCATGGCGGTGCGCACAAATCATGCCGGGACGATACTGTTATGGCTATGCATTCAACTTCTTCTTCCATAGTAACTGTTCTCACGCGCGCCGCCGCGGCTGTGTGCACCGCCGCGATGTGTATTTCGCTTGCGGCGTGCGGCGGCGATGATGAGAAAACCTCTGCCGGTTCGCAGAAACTGCCGCAGCTCACCGGCGTGACAGTCAAGGGCACGCCGGGCAAGAAGCCGGAAATCTCGTTCAAGACTCCGCTCTCGGTGGAAAACAACGCGACCGCCATCCTGCAGGAAGGCGATGGCGAGACGCTCAAGAACGGCGACCGCCTGTGCATGCAGCTGACGCAGTACAGCCTCAAGACCGGCGAAGAGGTCGCCACCACATGGGACACCAATGTGCCGGATTGCTCGCTCGTGTTCAATGAGTCCGACGAGCCGGGCAGCGCCGAAAGCGCCACGCTCTCGCAGATCGCGAACTACGCGCTGCGCGGCAAGAAGCTCAATACCACGTTCGGCGTCGGCATCAACGATGGCAGCGGTGACGACCAGAACTACCTGCTCGTGGCCACGCCGGTCTCGCAGTCGAAGGATCTCGAGAAGGCCGAGGGCAAGAAGGTCAAGGACGTGCCGGCCGACCTGCCGAAGGTCACCACGGCCACCGACGGCAAGCCGTCGATCGACATGAACGGCTACAAGGGCAGCGACAAGCTCGTGGCGCAGACGCTCATCGAGGGCAATGGCCCGGAGATCACCGACAGCACCTACGCCGCTGTGGTCAAGTACACCGGCTGGCTGCTCGACGGCAAGCAGTTCGATTCGTCGTGGGACCGCAACGACACCTTCACTGCCACGCTCAACGGTGGCGTGATCCAAGGCTGGACCGAAGGCCTGCGCGGCAAGAAGGTCGGCTCCCAGGTGCTGCTCGTCGTGCCGCCGGACCTCGGCTACGGCGACAAGGAGCAGGGTGAGATTCCGGCCAATTCGACGCTCGTCTTCGTGGTCGACATCCTCGCGAAGTACTGATCGGAACCAATCCGCTCCCTACCGGCTCCCTGCGTCTGTCAGAACAGGCGCAGGGAGCCGTCTTCTACGCCGCGCATGTCGTCATAATCCAGCAGCAGGCATTCGAAACCACGGTCCGTGGCGAGCGTACGCGCCTGCGGTGTAATCGTCTGGGCGGCGAAGATGCCACGCACCGGGGCAATGAGCGGGTCGCGGTTGAGCAGTTCGCAGTAGCGCGTGAGCTGTTCGACGCCGTCGATGCCGCCGTGGCGTTTGATCTCGATCGCCACATGCACGCCGCTGCCGTCGACCGCCATGATGTCGACCGGTCCGATCGCCGTCGGGTATTCGCGGCGCACGAGAGTGGCGCCTTCGCCGATGCGCTCGATCTGCTCGGCGAGGTAGCGCTGCAGGTGGTCCTCCACACCGTCTTTGATCAGGCCCGGATCCTCCCCCAGGTCGTACGTCTCGTCGGAGTAGATGTGCTGTAGCGTCACTTCGAGGATGTCGGTGGATTTGGCGGCGGCCGCGCGGATCACCTTCTGCGGCATCTCGGTGGCGGGGTCGTCGTCGGCGTAGTCGGGCGTGATGTCAGTGATCGTGCACGGCGACGCCATCCAGTTGAGCGGCTTGTACGAGCCGAGTTCCGAGAAGATGAGCAGACTGTTGTCCGCTTTGATCAGCAGCACGCGGCGTGCCATGGGGAGTGTGGCTTGCAGCCGGCCGGTGTATTCGGCGCTGCAGTCGGCAACAATGATTCGCATGAGGCACCACCATAGTGGAAAAGCCGCACATGCAAAAGGCGGCCGTTGGATTCCACGTGGAATCCAACGGCCGCCTCGCATCATGCGTGCCGCGGTGTGCGTGTCACTGGATGCCGGTTTCGTCAATCGGAATGTTCTGCATCGGCCGCCCCTGCTCCACGACCACGGTCAGCTTGTTCGAGTCGAACGAGATGAACCCGTCGGTCACTTCGAACGAATGCTTCGCGCCGTTCGGTTCGGTGACGACGAGCGGGCCTTCCTGAATGACCGAAAGCACCGGTTCGTGGCCGGGCAGAATACCGAGCCCGCCCGCATAGGCGGGCACGAGCACCGCCTTCGCCGTGCCGCTCCAGATGGGGTACTCAGCGGAGACGATGTTCACGTCCATCGTTGTGCCGGCCATGATCAGTCACCGTATTCCTTCTGCATCTTGTGCCACTTCTTCTCGAGGTCGTCGATGCCGCCGATGCCGGAGAACGCCTGCTCGGGCACGTTGTCGTACACACCGTCGCAGATGCGCGTGAACGCCTCGATCGTCTCTTCCGCGGGCACATACGAGCCGGGCACGCCGGTGAACTTCTCGGCCACGTAGAAGTTCTGGCCGAGGAACTGCTCGATCTTGCGGGCGCGGTTGACGATCGTCTTGTCTTCCTCGCCGAGCTCGTCGATGCCGATGAGGGCGATGATGTCCTGCAGTTCCTTGTTGCGTTGCAGGATCGCCTTCACGCGGTTCGCGCAGTCGTAGTGCGCCTGGCCCACATAGCGCGGGTCGAGGATGCGCGAGGTGGAGGCCAGCGGGTCGACGGCCGGGTAGATGCCCTTCGACGCGATGTCACGCGAAAGCTCGGTCGTCGCGTCCAAGTGGGCGAAGGTCGTGGCCGGGGCCGGGTCGGTGTAATCGTCGGCAGGCACGTAAATCGCCTGCAGCGAAGTGATCGAATGGCCGCGCGTCGAGGTGATGCGCTCCTGAAGCGAACCCATCTCGTCGGCGAGGTTCGGCTGGTAGCCCACGGCGGAAGGCATGCGGCCCAGCAGCGTGGAGACCTCGGAACCGGCCTGCGTGAAGCGGAAGATGTTGTCGATGAACAACAGCACGTCCTGATTCTCCACGTCGCGGAAGTATTCGGCCATCGTCAACGCGGTCAGCGGCACGCGCAGACGGGTGCCCGGCTGTTCGTCCATCTGGCCGAACACAAGCGCGGTCTTCTCGAGCACGCCCGCCTCGTCCATTTCGCCGATGAGGTCGTTGCCTTCACGCGTGCGTTCGCCGACGCCGGCGAACACGGAGACGCCGCCATGGTTCTGCGCCACGCGCTGGATCATCTCTTGGATGAGCACGGTCTTGCCCACGCCTGCGCCGCCAAACAGACCGATCTTGCCGCCCTGCACGTACGGGGTGAGCAGATCGATGACCTTGATGCCCGTTTCGAACATCTGTGTCTTCGATTCGAGCTGGTCGAACGCCGGCGGATTGCGATGGATGGGCCAACGCTCCTTGATCACGATCTTCTCGTCGGGCTTCTTGTTGAGGATGTGGCCGGCCACGTCGAACACATGGCCCTTGGTCACATCGCCGACCGGCACTTCGATCGGGCCGCCGGTGTCGTGCACCGCGGCGCCACGAACCAGGCCGTCGGTCGACTTGAGCGCCACGCAGCGGGCGGTCGAATCGCCCATGTGCTGCTCGACCTCCAGCATGATGGTGACGTGGCTCTGCTCGCCTTCCTCCTGCTGGCCCATCTGGTTGATCTCCACGGTCAACGCATTGTAGATATCCGGCATGTGACCGACAGGGAACTCCACGTCGATGACCGATCCCTGGATACGCGTCACGTGACCAACGATGGGCTCGACAGCCTCGTCGGAAGTCGCTGTAGTCTGATTCTCAGCCATTTCGCGTTCCTACTCTTCCTTTTTGTTCAACGCATCGGCGCTGCCGATGATTTCGGTAAGTTCCTGAGTGATCGACGCCTGACGCGAAGCGTTGAGCTTGCGGGTCAGGTCGTTGATCAGATCACGTGCGTTCTCTGTTGCTGTATGCATGGCATTCTGCCGGCAGGCCACTTCGGAAGCCGCGGCTTCCAGCAGGCATTCGTGAATGCGCGAACGCACGTACCTCGGCAGCACCGCATCGAGCACCTCATCAAGGCTCGGCTCAAACGAGTACAGCGGCATGACGTGCTGCGACTCCACCGTGTCCGGACCGCCCGCATGGTGGTCGTCGGACTCGATGATCTCCACGGGCAGCATGCGCAACACGCGCACTTTCTGCACGACCATGTTGATGAACTCGGTGTACACAATGTAGAGCTCACTGACACCGCCCTTTTCGGCGGATTTCATGTACGCCTCCAGCAGGGCGCGTGAGATTGCGTCTGCGACTTCGACGCCAGGCTTCTCGGTATCGCCTTCCCACGTCTGCGCCATGGGGCGGTTGCGGTACTTGTAGTACGACACACCGCGGCGCCCATAGACGAACAGTTCCGGCTCCTTGCCTGCCCCCTCCAGTCGGTTGAGCAGATCTTCGGTCTCGCGAATGATCGACGAAGTGTACGCGCCGGCCATACCGCGGTCCGCCGTCAGGGCGAGCACGGCAACACGCGGGTTGTCGCCTTCCTTGCTGACGATCGGATGCGCGATATGGGAGTGAGATACCAGTGTCTGGACGGCATCGAAAATCGCATCAGTGTATGGCTTCGCGTTGAGCGCGACCTCACGGGCCTGCGCGATGTGCGAAGCCGCGATCATCTCCTGGGCGTTGAAGATCTTCTCCAATGAACCCGTGGAGGCGATTCTGCTTTTTAATGCGAGTTGCGATGCCATAGGTTACTTCTTTTCTGCGCTCTTGGCCGCCTGTGCCTTGCGGCCCTGGGCCTTGATCTGCTCTTGGTCGACCGGCGTGGCGCCCTTCGGCACCGGCTTCTTGTCGACGAGCGGCTTGCCGGCCTTGGTGACGTACGTCTCACGGAAGGCGTCCACGGCCTTGTCGAGGGCCGCTTCGGTCTCCTTGGTGAAATCACCGGTGTCGCGAATGGTCTTGAGGATGTCGGTGTTGCTGCTCACGTATTCGAGCAAACCGCGTTCGAACGGCAGCACGTCGGCGATCTCCAGATCGTCGAGCTTGCCGTTGGTGCCGGCCCACACCGAAACGACCTCCTGCTCCATCGAGTACGGCGAGAACTGCGGCTGCTTGAGCAGCTCGGTCAGACGCGCACCTCGGTTGAGCTGGGCCTTCGACGCCGCATCCAGATCGGACGCGAACATGGCGAAGGATTCGAGTGAGCGGTACCGTGCCAGCGAGATCTTCAGCGTGCCGGAGACCTTCTTCAGTGCCTTCGTCTGCGCGGCGCCGCCGACTCGGGAGACCGAGATGCCGACGTCCACTGCGGGGCGCTGGCCGGCGTTGAACAGGTCGGACTGCAGGAAGATCTGGCCGTCGGTGATTGAGATCACGTTGGTCGGGATGTACGCGGAGACGTCGTTCGCCTTCGTCTCGACGATCGGCAGGCCGGTCATCGAACCGCCGCCAAGATCGTCGGAGACACGCGCGCAGCGTTCCAGCAGGCGCGAATGCAGGTAGAAGACATCGCCCGGGTACGCTTCACGCCCCGGCGGGCGGCGCAGCAGCAGCGAGATCGAACGGTACGCTTCGGCCTGCTTGGACAGGTCGTCGAACACGATGAGCACGTCTTTGCCGTGGTACATCCAGTGCTGGCCGATGGCCGAACCGGTGTACGGGGCGATGTACTTGAAGCCCGCGGAATCGGACGCCGGGGAGGCCACGATCGTGGTGTATTCCATGGCGCCGGCCTCTTCGAGGCTCTGCTTGACCGCGGCGATGGTGGAGCCCTTCTGGCCGATGGCCACATAGATGCAGCGCACCTGCTTCTTCGGATCGCCCGACTCCCAGTTCGTCTTCTGGTTGATGATCGTGTCGATCGCGATGGCGGTCTTGCCCGTCTGGCGGTCGCCGATGATGAGCTGGCGCTGGCCGCGGCCGATCGGCGTCATCGCGTCGATTGCCTTGAGGCCCGTGGACATGGGCTCATCCACAGGGTGGCGGTGCATCACATCGGGTGCCTGCGCCTCAAGGATGCGGCGTCCTTCGCTCTTGATCTCGCCCAAGCCGTCGATGGGTTTGCCCAGTGGGTCGACCACACGGCCCAGGAAGCCGTCGCCGACCGGCACCGAGAGCACCTCGCCGGTGCGCCGGACTTCCTGCCCTTCTTCGATGCCGACGAAATCGCCGAGGATAACCACGCCGATCTCCCGGGCGTCCAGATTGAACGCCAGGCCAAGGGTGCCGTCCTCGAAGGTCAGCAGCTCGTTGGCCATGCAACCAGGCAGCCCCGTCACGTGCGCAATGCCGTCACCTGCGGTGGCGACGTGGCCCACTTCCTGGGTCGGCGTGTCCGATGGCTTGTACGAATCGACGAAGTCATCGAGCGCCTTGCGTATCGTGGCGGGATCAATGGTCAATTCTGCCATGATCACTCCTTAGTGTTGTGTATACATTCGCTTGCAGTCCGCGCGTGGCGCAGGCCTGCATGACGCGCTGCGGCGTCAGTCGTTGGTTCCGGCTTTCGCCTTGCGCTTCAGATTCTGCAACTGCGCGATCACCGTGTTGTCGGTGACCTCGTCGCCCACCTGGATGCGCATGCCGCCCATCACCGTCTCGTCGACGACGGAGTGGATGTGCACCGGGCGTCCGACCTTCTTCGTGTAGATCTGCGCAAGACGGTCGGATTGGGCTTCGGTCAGCGGCGCGGCGGTGGTGACGGTGACCATCGATTCGCCCATATGACGGGAGAATTTGTTGATGAGCCACTGGATCGTCTCAAGATAGCGGCGGTTGCGCGGATTGCGCGTGCTGTGCGCGGCGAGCCTGACCGTGATCTTGTTGAAGTCCTCATTGCCGATGAGCGCGTGCAGCAGGTTGTACCGTGCCTCGATCGGGCTGTCCGCGTTGGACAGATCCGCACGGACGACCGGCAGATTGAGCAGCGCGGATTGCAACCGAGCGAGCTCGATGGACACTTGCAGCGTCGCCCCGTCTTTGTCTGCCTGGTACATCATCGCATCCACCGCAAAATCCTCGGTGGCATTGTCGATGTCGTACGCACGGCTCCAGCTGCGCGAAACGAGATCGGTCATGATCTCCATCGTCATCGGCTGCACCTTGCCGCCGATGAGCTCGTTGAGCAGTTTCACCTTGTCTGCGACGGGCCGGCCGGGGTCGGTCAGCGCGCGCTGCAAACGCGGATTGTGGTCGAGCGTGCAGGTGATGCCGAACAGTTCGTCACCGATCTGCCAGGCGTCGTCACCGGATGCGCGCAGTTTTGCGGCAAACGAATCACGTGATTCGCGATCAGCTACTCGTGATGCCTCTCCTCGCATCTGGTCACCTCCCTTCCTTGCGGATTGGCGCTACTTATTCTCGCCCTGTTCCATGTCGGCGATCATTTGATCAATCATCTCCGACTGCACGGCGCTGTCTTTGAGTTCGGAACCAAGAATCTTCTCAGCGAGCGAAGTCGCCAACGTGCCGACTTCACCCTTGAGACTCACCATGGCCTTCTGCTGCTGCGATTCGAGCGAACGCTGGGCGTTTGCCGTAATCTGCGCGGCCTCAGTCTCGGCGCGCGAACGCGCGTCAGCGATGATGTGCGATGCCTCAGCGCGCGCATCGTCACGAATCTTGGAAGCCTCCACACGGGCGGTGCTCAACTGGGCCTGATACTTCTTCTTCGCTTCGTCCGCGTCTTTCTGGGCCTGCTCCGCCTTGGCGATGCCACCCTCGATCTTCGCGGCACGTTCATCGAATATGGACTGGAACTTCGGCAGGAAGAACTTGTAGAAGAACGCGGCCACGATCAACAGGATGATCAGCGACCACACGATGTCATAGACCTTGGGGATGAACAAATCAACGCCTTCGGCGGCCATGGTCACCATGATGCCCTCCTCCTTTCATGTCCTGGTTGGAATTGCTTCGTGTCTCAGATCCGTTCGATCACTGGAAGATGAACGCGGCGACGAAGCCGAGCAGTGCCAGAACCTCGACGAATGCGAGACCGAGGAACATCAGCGTCTGCAGACGGCCGCCGAGTTCAGGCTGACGCGCCGTGCTTTCAATCGTCTTGCCGATCAGGATGCCCAGACCGATGCCAGGACCAATGGCTGCGAGACCATAGCCGACGACGTTCAGGTTGCCCGCAACCTCAGCGAGGGTAACGATATCCATGGTTGTTTCCTTTCTGGTTATTGCCTTGTGGCAACACATTTGTTATTGGCCGGCGGTCAGTCGATCTCCGGATAGCTCATGTTGATGTACGCGGTGGTCAGAATCGCGAAGATGTAGGCCTGCAGGCATGCCACAAGCACCTCGAACAGGTACATGAACAGACCCGCCGCAAATGTGACAACGCCGAACGGCATCATGACTTTGTTCACCACGTCAATGAGGAAATACTGCGTGGCCGAAAGGCACAGCGCAAGAATCAAATGGCCCGAAACCATGTTGGCGAACAGTCGAATCGTCAACGAGAACGGGCGGATCACCAGCAGCTCAAGCAGCTGGATCGGGCTCAGCAGAATGTAAATCGGCCACGGCACACCCTTCGGGAAGAGCTCGTCGCGCAAGAAATGGCCGAGGCCCTTCTCGCGGATGCCCGCAATCCAATACTGCACGAAGCACCACATAGCGAATACAAGCGGCAAGGTAATCGTCGCACTCGCTGCGATGTTCATGCCGGGAATCTCACCGCACAGGTTGAACACAAGCAACGTGAGGAACACAGTGGTGATCATCGGCACGTAGCGCTTACCGCGCACTTCGCCCATCACCTGATACACGATGTCGTTCTTCACAAAATCGATGACCCATTCCACTGCGCCCTGCCAGCGTCCCGGAATCAACTTCGCGCGCGCCGCGGTGATACCAAGCACCAACAACATAATGATTGTGGCAAGGATACGCACAAAGATGATGCGGTTGATGGCGAACGGGGTACCTTCAAACAGGATCTCCGGGGGAAGAAAGTCTTCAATGCTTGGCATTTCCATCGATGCCTCTGCAAGCGTGGCTGCGCCCGCGGCGAATACATCAACCATTCATGCCTCCTGAATCCGAGTGTTCTGCTGTTAGTCTAATCCAAGTTGTTCCGTGAATGTGACGGCAAGATTTCTTCCCAAGGCGCACAAGCGTCCTGCGACTGCACCATTCGGCGCGTCGTTCATCTTCTCGTCTTCACAGTTCCTTCAGAACTCGTCGCAACGTGATTATTGGCTCGCCAGTGGACATTGGCGCAACGTCTAGCGTATCGCCGCTCCTAGCGGACGATGAGCCCGTAGCCGTCTTCAAGGAAGGGCCGGAATCCATCCTCGCGCGGCGGGCAGGGTTCGTGGCGCACCACGTGGTCGGTGCCGAGCTTGCCCTGCGCGCGCAGGTCCGGCACTTCGGTCAGGTCGTACGGCGTCATCTGGTACACCCAGTTGAGCCAGTTGCGCCACAGCAGATTCGCGTGCGCACGCCACGAGAACAGCGGTGCGATCGACGGGTCGTCGTGCGGGAAGTAATTGCGCGGAAACGGCACATTTGTCAGTCCGCGCTTCATATCACGCTCGTATTCTTCTGCAAGCGTATATTTGCCGTACTCCCAATGACCGAGCGCGAACACCTCGCTGAAATCGCGCGTCGAAATCAGGCCGGGGCCGGATTCCGGGCCCCACGTCAGCACCTGCAGCTCGGGGCGCGCCGCGAGGTCGCGCTCGTCGACGCCGGCGACACGCGAATGCGGCTGCAGCGCAATCTCGTCGAAGCCATTGGTGAGGAAGCAGTATTCGTCCTGCAGGAACTGCGGGAACACACCAAACAGCTTCTCTGCCAGATCGACCTTGTTCACGCCGTAGCGGTGGTGCAGTGCACCCATCGCGCCCCAGCACAGGTATATCGTGGAGAAGACGTGGCTCGACGCCCAATCGAGGATGCGCCGGAACTCGTCCCAATAGTCCACGTGCTCGAACGATAGATGTTCCACAGGCGCGCCGGTCACGATCAGGCCGTCATAATAATTGTCCGCGAACGACTCAAGCGGTTCATAGAACTTCACGAGATGATCGGCGCTCACGTGCGTCGATTCGTGCGTGCTCGTCTTCATGAAGTCGATCTCCACCTGCAGCGGGGACTTCGAGATCAGGCGCAGCAGCTGCGTCTCGGTCTCGATCTTCTTGGGCATGAGGTTGAGGATCACCATCTTGAGCGGGCGCACGCGCTGACGCTCCGCCTCGGGCTTTTCGAGCGCGAAGATGCGCTCGGAGTCGAGGATCGCGCGCGCGGGCAGACCGCCGGGAATCTTGATAGGCATGCTCTTCATTATCGGCGCGCGTCTGACGAGCGCCCGGCGAGTGTTCACTGCGCGGACCGAATGATGGAATATGGCGCGACACGCCGAGTATTGACATAGCCGCGCATCTGAGTATGTTTAATAGAGCTGTTCAAAACAGCCGGCGCGGGGTGGAGCAGCTCGGTAGCTCGCTGGGCTCATAACCCAGAGGTCCATGGTTCAAATCCATGCCCCGCTACTAACACAGACCGGGAATCGAAAGATTCCCGGTCTTTTGTTTTCCGCAGCTCCCTGTGTGCATGATCCGGCGTGCGCATACCGCATTGTTGGCGTCCAGCTGAATAGTTCTGTCCAGTAGCTTAAATCACTTGGGACCTCGGATTGACCTGCGTATATTGAAGCTAATTGGCTATATATCTATATTAAGGAGTTCATATGGCTGACGCTACTAACACCGCTCCACTCGCGGGCATCAAGGTGATTGATTGGACGCAGGTGCAGTCTGGTCCTTCCTGCACTCAGATGCTGGCTTGGATG
The DNA here is from genome assembly GCF_004155535.1 of Bifidobacterium pseudolongum subsp. globosum. Classification (GTDB taxonomy): domain Bacteria; phylum Actinomycetota; class Actinomycetes; order Actinomycetales; family Bifidobacteriaceae; genus Bifidobacterium; species Bifidobacterium pseudolongum_C. The sequence continues at coordinate 213,842 of NZ_RYUH01000014.1, forward strand.
GGCGCCGAGGTCATCAAGCTCGAGAAGGTCAAGGGCGGCGACCCGACCCGTAACGAGATGAACGACGTCGACGGTTCCTATTCGCTGTACTTCCTGCAGCTTAATGCCAACAAGAAGTCCATCACCCTCGACATGAAGGATCCCGAAGGCAAGAAGATCCTCACCGATCTGCTCAAGGACGCTGACGTCTTCGTTGAGAATATCGGCCCCGGCGACGTCGAAAAGCTCGGCTTCGGCTGGGACGAAGTGCACAAGATCAACCCGAAGCTGATCATGGCCTCGCTGAAGGGCTTCAATCAGGGCAGCCGCTTCGAGCACGTCAAGGCCTTCGAGCCTGTCGCGCAGTGCGCAGGCGGCGCGGCCTCGACGACCGGCTGGTGGGAAGGCGACAAGAACATCCCGACCCAGTCCGGCGCGGCACTCGGCGATTCGAACACCGGCATGCACCTGCTCATCGGCATCCTGACCGCACTGCTGCAGCGCGAACGCACGGGCGAAGGCGTCTTCGTCTACCAGTCCATGCAGAACGCGGTGCTCAACCTGTGCCGTATCAAGCTGCGTGACCAGCTCATCCTCGACCACCTGCATCAGCTGTCGTACTACGACTGCTACCCGGGCTACAAGTTCGGCAAGGCGATTCCGCGCGCGGCCAACGCCGAAGGCGGTCTGGTGCTGGGCTGGTGCTACCGCGCGAAGGGCTGGGAGACCGACCCGAACGCCTACGTGTACATCGTGATTCAGCAGTCGCAGAAGGGCTTCGAGAACTTCTGCAACGCGATGGGCTTCCAGGATTGGCTCACCGACCCGAAGTTCAGCACGCCGAACGCACGCGACGAGCACAAGCAGGAAGTGTACAAGCGCGTTGAGCAGTACACCATGCAGTACGACAAGTACACGCTGACCAAGGAACTCGGCGCGAAGGGCGTCCCGGTGGGCCCGGTGCTCGATTGGAACGAGCTCGAGAACGATCCGGACCTCAACGAGGACGGCACGCTCATCACGATCGACCAGGGCGATGCCCGTGGCAAGTTCAAGACGATCGGCATGCCGTTCACGCTGAGCAACTACGCGCCTGACTACAAGCGCGCGCCGAAGCTTGGCGAGAACAACGAGGAGATTCTCAAGTCCCTCGGCTACACCGACGATCAGATTGCCGACCTGCAGTCCAGGGGTGTCATCGGCGGCAACGACGGCGTCAAGGCGGACCTTGTGGCCGCCCCGACGACCGACTGATCTGTCAGCCTGACTGACTCTCTATATATGAATGGTGCCTGTGCATTCGTGGTGATGCACAGGCACCATTCATATATACGGCCATAAGGATTAGCCACGGCAATGCCGCCTTCCGTTGACCATGCAACCCACTACAAGTAGCCACTATCAACAACAATGCTCCATGCATCTACTGATGCAAGCAAAGGCCCGTCCAGCTAATCTGGACGGGCCCTTGCTTACCGGATGATCCGGCGAACGAAAATCGCGGCCAACGCTAACAATATGCCAGCGAAAGCAAGAGGTTCGCCAATCCTCGTGGCAAGGATTGCAATCACTGCGATTATCGCCGCTCCGGAATCATCCGATTGGTGGCTGCGAGAATGCCTACCCACGGTAGATACCTCCCGTGACAGCCGCGCACCGCGTTCGGCATGCGGCACTGGCACTCCAACAGTTGTCAAAGCGACCGTCAAAGGCACTGCTACATACCTCTTTCAGGTAAACAACCATGGTACCTGATATGATGAAAGCATCAACGGGCACTGCTACTCATCTTTGGATAACGCCCGCGGACGGCTGCGAGACCGTCCTTCATGACATCCGTAAATGGGGGCCGAAGCGATTCGACCCCCATTTGCATTCCAGTCGATGCCAATACCTTGGGATGGCTGTACGTGTCTAAGGTCAGTCATGGTTTGTCGCCGGCATTGCTCTGCACAGCTGTAGGTGTCTAAGGTCAGCCACGAGAGTCCATCGCAGTGGCTTGAGATGGACGTAGATGACTGAGCCTAGACACCGAGTGCCATCAATCGTGGGTGATATGGCTGTTGGTGGCTGAGCATCGACATCCACGTCCATGGCGATGGCATAAACGGCGAATTCAGCGTACGTATCAGCCTCATCGCTACGGGTAGTGTTCTTTCTGCTACGGGTAGTGCCTCCTTGGGGAACAACCACGTACAATCGTTGAAAACCAATGTTTTTAGTGATGCAGAAATTGGCAGAGCACTACCCGTAGCAATAGAAGCACTACCCGTAGCAAAGAGGTTCCCAGCACAAAAAAGGCTCCCCGCCAACGTGGCGGGGAGCCCCAAGATGATGGATGCCGTTTAGCGCACTATCAGTGGACGCACAGCGGCACAAGCCAGATCCACAGCAGGCAGGTGACGGCGAACACAACGGTCGAGACCGCGGTGGTGGAGGCGCCTTCCTTGACGTAGATGTTGTAACGGCTGGAGATGATGATGCCCGAGAACGCCGGCGGAAGGGCGACGGCCATGACAAGCATGGAGAGCTTGTTGACATCGTGGCCCATGCCGCACAGCAGACCGATGCCGAGGAACGCGGCAGGGGTCAGGATCAGGCGGTAGAAGGTGTTCCAGATCGTCTCCCAGCCGAGCGAGAACTTGACGGTCGAAAGCGCCAGGCCAGCGGCGAGCACGGCCACGCCGGAGTTTGCCTTGGCGATCAGGTCGAAGGTCGGGGCGACCTGATCAGGCACACGCACGCCGATGAGCACGAGCACGATGGCGAGCAGCGGGGCCCAGCAGACCGGCTGCTTCAAAGCGTTGACGAGCGCGGCGAGGTTGCTGTTCTTCTTCTTGCCCATGTTGGAGGACTTGGAGACCATGACCTCGGCGTTCTTGTCCTTCGACGCGTCCTTGGACGGATCGACGGCCACGTCGGCCTTCGGTGCCTTGACCGTCACTTCGCCCTTGGCGGTCGTGGTGGCGGCAGCCGACAGCTTGGCGCGGTCCTTGGCCTGACCGAGGTTGATGAGATACATGCCGATCGGGATGGTCACGGCGTTCACCACGATCGAGATGATCGCGATGACGAGGTTGGTGCTCACGGTGTCGCCATAGATAGGATCAAGCACTGCGAAGCCGAGGAAGCCGATCGTCGGGGATCCGGCGATCAACGCGCACACGGCCGCTTCCTGGATGCTGTGCTTGAACAAGAGGCGGCACAGGTAGTAGCTGAGCATGAACATGACGATGATGCCCACAAATCCAAGAATCGTAAGCGTGGTGTCCTGGGCGAGCTCCTCACGGGTCGCCTTGACGATGGAGATGAACAATGCGGCCGGCAATGCGATGTTGAGCACGACCTTGTTGAGGCCCTGTCGCTGATCGTCGTCGAAATAGCTGAGCTTGCCGCAGACATATCCCAACGCCATGATGACGATGATCGGGATGATGTCGTTTACCAGAATCTGTACCATGATGAAAACTTTCTTCTCTTCGGTGGCGGATGCCCGGGGCAATGGGCCGCCACAGCCGTGGCGGCCCATTGCCCCATATCAGGCATCGATCACATATGTGCGCCCTCGATGTACGGGTCGGCGGTCACCTCGGAGGTCGCGAGCGGACCCACGACCGGCTTCGGATTGAGGTTGCTGATGTGGCCGGACTCCTTGCCGGCGTAGTCAGCGAGCTGCACATGCACGAAGCTCGGCTTGCCGGAGGCGATTGCCTCGCCGACCATCTGCTCGACCTCGTCCGGCGTGGTGGCGTAGTAGCCCTTGCCACCGAACGCCTCGATCATCTTCTCGTAGTGAGCGTCATACGAGAGCGTGAGCGGGGACGGATCGCCGTCCTTGCCAAGGTTCTCGAAGTCGCCGCGGTAGATACCACCGTTGTTGAGCACCACGAAGGTGATCGGCAGGTTGTAGCGGCAGGCTACCTCGACTTCCATGCCGTCGAAACCGAAACCGGAGTCGCCGCCGATGTACAGCACCTTCTTGCCGGTAGCCACGGCGGCGCCGATGGAATAGCCGACTGCGCAACCCATGACACCCCACGTGCCGCAATCAAGGCGATGGCGCGGCTGGTAGATGTCGATGATGTTACGGCAGTCGTCGAGCGTGTTCGCACCCTCGTTGGTGAGGATGACGTCCTTGTTCTGGTCGTAGACCTTCTTGATTGCGCCCAGGGCGTCGTAGTGGCCCATCGGCACCTTGCCGGAGTTGATGCGCGCGGCGAACTTCTCGTCGTTCTTCTGGGATTCGGACTGAATGGCGCCGAGCCACTCAGCGGAAGCCTTGACAGGGGTCTTCTCGAGTCCAGCGTTGAGCATGGCCATGGCGGACTTGATGTCACCGACAATCGGGCAGGCGATTGGACGAGTGTTCTCGATTTCGTTCGGATCGATCTCAATCTGGATGAACTTGACGTCCGGGTTCCATCCCTTTTCACCGAAGTTCAGCATCCAATTGAGACGTGCACCAACCAGTAGCACAACGTCGGCGGAGCGTAGCGCGAGGCTACGGGCGCTAGCGGTGTTGTGCGGATCGTCGTCTGGAATGACGCCCTTGGCCATAGACATCGGTTGGAACGGGATGTCGGTCTTCTTGACAAATTCCTGCAGTTCGTTTTCAGCCTGTGCTAGGGCGGCCCCCTTGCCCACGAGCATGAGCGGGTTCTTGGCCTCGCTTAGCAACTTGAGGGCTTCATCAATGGACGCCTGTGCCGGCGGCATGACCGGTGCCGGCTGGTTCGCGGTCCACAGCTTGGCTGCAGCCTCATCCTTATCCATTGTCTGTGCCACGGCGTCATCCGGGAAGTCGATGTAGACGGCGCCCGGGCGGCCGGAGCACGCGATGTGCATGGCGCGTGCCACGGCGAGCGGGATATCCTCGATCTTGTCGATGCGGAAGGATTCCTTGCAGAATGCCTTCGCATAGCTCATCTGATCAAGGCCCTCGTATTCGCCTTCGTGCATATCTACGACGTTACGGCTCGAGGAGCCGCCAATCATAATGACCGGGAAGCCATTGGTGGTGGCCTCGAGCATGGCCGCCAGACCGTTCAGGAAGCCCGGTGCGGACACGGTCAGCGCCACGGCTGGCTTGCCTGTCAAGAAGCCTTCCGCTGCCGCTGCGTTCACAGCGTCCTCTTCATGGCGCATGCCGATGTAGCGCATGCCCATGCCCTGGGCGATACGCGCAAAGTCAGTCACCGGAATGCCGACGACACCATACATATTCTTGATGCCGTTCGCCATCAGCGCCTGGGCCAGGTAGTGCGGGGAATCAGTGAGATTCTGCCCCTGCACCGGGGTGGTTGTTGTTTCGTCAGTCATGAACTTCCTCCTATCGAAACGTTGCTACCCCGATTCTAAGGTGGTTCAATCTGTTTTCCCGGCAGCCAAGCGCTTAGCGTATTTTTCCCAATAAGCGCAATAACTGTAGCCCTACAGCTCATGGACTGTCATGGACGGGCGCCCGTTCCATCGCCGTGCTGCGCATCGTTGTGCCAACGCGAATTGCTCTTGTTCACGTCATGCCGGTGCTTATGTCGGCGGCGCTGTTCCCGGATTTCCTCGCTCTCAGCGGCGAGCACGGCCGACCCGGCCACATGCTGCAGCGCGGATCCGGCGGCCATCACGAAATCGGTGAATCCGGCGTCGTCGTGCACCTCGTTGCTCGCCACGGAGGCGCGGATGTTCGAGAAGAACCGGTGCCAGCCCGACCGCGCGAGCACGTCGATGCTCGCGCCGTACATACCCACCGGGTAGCCGAAGAGGAACGCGATGGCCACGCCCACCGCGAGGAACGGGAACATGCCCCATCCGAAGATCTCACTCCCCAACAGCACAGCGGACATCGGGCACCGGTTGAGCGCGGCGAGGAAGCAGATCGAGCCGAGCGCGGCGCCGAACAGCGGGTCGGTGCCGGTCATGGCGAAGCACGCCGAGCCGAGCAGGCCGCCGATGCAGAACGACGGCATGATCTCGCCGCCTTTGAACCACATGCCGAGGCACAGCACGGTCAGCAGCATCTTGATGGCGAAATCGGCCGACAGATCGGGCATGTTGAGCACATCGTTGAGCATCGCGCCGCCCGAGCCGGTAAACCGCCACCAGCCGAACACAGTCACGAGTACGGCGAACAACAGGCCGCCCACGATCACCCACACATAATAATCGTGCCGGATGCGCATGGTGAGCGCCTGCAGCAGGCGTATGGCTATGGAGAACACGCTGCCCGCCACTGCTGCGGCGATGCCGATGACGATGCACACGCCGATGATGCGCCATGAGGCCACTGGCACCGGCACGGTGTGGATGATGTCGCCGATGCCGAAGTGGTTGGAAATGAGGAACGCAATGAAACATGCGATGAGCATGGACGACACGTACTGCAATTGCGTGAACCGCATGAGCTCGAGCACCAGCATGCACGATCCCAGCGGGGCGAAGAACAGGGCGGAGAACGCGGCGGCCATGCCGGTGGAGGCCACATACCGGTTGATCTCGTAGGTGTCGTCATGGTCCTCTCGGCGCAGGATGTTGTGCAGGCGGAACGGCTTGGAGATGGTCGTGCCCAGACTTGCGCCGATCTGCAACGCCCCGGCCTCCTTGCCCACCGAACCGCCGCCCAGGATCGTCATGCCCGTGGAGAACAGGATGCCCGGCGCCAGCAGCGCGCTCAGGTGGTCGCCGGCGCGCATCTTCTCGATGATCGCGTCGGTCGTCAGGTTGAGCGGCAGCTTCCACCACCTGTACATGAGCAATTGCACGATGCCCATCACCGGCAGTAGCCAGATGAGCCACGGCGCGCGTTCGAACAGGCTTCGCGCGGCCCCCACGAACAGGCACAGCACGATCGATGCGAATCCACACACCACTCCACACACGCACGCGAACAGCATGTGCCGCACCACCTGCATCCAGTCGAACCGCGCAGGCGGCTCCACGCTCTGCTTTGTGGAGCCGGCCTGCGGGGCGGGGTGCGGTGCTTGTGTTGTGGTGTTCATGCCATCCTCTGCTCGTGCCGCCATGCCATGGTGGCGGGGTGTTCGTTCAGCTACCGTGTATCTTACCGTTGGCCGCGCGGCCTTGGCGGCCGCTCCCTCTGACAGCGTGACGCGGGATCACTCCCCGTCTTCGAGCTCACGCTTGTGGCGCACCACCAGGATCGCCGCCGCGAGCAACGTGAGCAGTCCCAAGGTGATGGGCCATGCATTGCTCACGCCGGTCGCGGCGAGCACCGGCGGCTGCGGTGCTTCGGGTTCGGGTTCCACCGCCGGCACGGCTTCGAAGGTGCGCTCGGGCTCAGGCTCCACGCGCACGAGCACGCGTTCCTGCGGGTCGGCGTACGAGCTGGTGGCGGCTTGGACGCGGCCGTCGCCGGCGAATTCCCAGACGAACACGTACCAGCCGGGCCGTTCGGCTGTGATTTCCACGGGGCTGCCGTGCGCGTCGGGCGCTCCTCCCCCGACATGGATCTCGCCGTTGACCGCCTCGTATTCCCATGTGCCGATGAGTATGTGGTGGTCGTCTTCCTCCGGTTCCCGCGCGTCGGCGGGTTCGTATGCGCCGTCGTCTTGCCCGTCTCCGCTGCCGGCCCACCACACGCGCACCTGCGCGTAGGGCATGTCGGCGTCCATGCCGTACTCGCCGCCGCCGGCCCAGTCACCGTGCTCATCGGGGAATCCATCCACACGGATCACGTCGGCGATCTGCGCGCCGGGCCGCACGGCGGCTTCCACGACGCGCGACTCCACGGTGAGAGGCGCGCGCACGGCGTGTGTTTCGCTCGGGTCCATGAATGCGGTGATCACGTCGCTCACGAGCAGTTCGCGCACGTCACGGCTCTGCCGCTCGCGTTCGATCGCCCAGACCCATGTGCCGAATCCGCCCTGTTCGGCGAGGTATGGCTCGTCCGACCCCGGCTCGCGCACGCCCTGCACATGCACCGTCTGCCCGCTGGCGCCGAACGTGGCTTCGGCGAACGCGCACGGCTCGTATCCGGCGCGCGCCAGCTGTTCGAGGAACTCGGGCGCGGTGGCGTGCGCGTTCGGCACGTACCGCTCCCCCAGCGCGCTTACGGGCAGGCCGCCGAAATACCAGCCGCGCGCGTGGACGTGCGCGCCGCGCGGCCATGCGCCGCTGCCGGGCAATGCGCTGACCTGCACGTCGTCGGTCACCGGCGCGCCGGTGTCGATTGATTTCGGCGAGGTCCGCGTGCTGATCGTGGGGTTGAACGTGGTGCGCACGGGCGTGGTGACCTCGTCGAGCGCCTGCGCATACCCGGGGCCGAGCGCGACCATGTCCTGCGAGCTGACGATGCGGTCGATCGACGGCAGTGTCGCGCTGCCGGACACGGTCACCGGCCCATCGCCGGTGGCGTGCCATGTGACGATCGTCGTATAGTCGCCCGACGTGCCGCTGACCGTGGCCGACCCGTTGCCGAACCGCGCCGGTCCGTCGATCGCGAGGGTGAACGGCACATCGGACACGGGGTCACCATTGCTGTTGTGGATCCGCACGCGCACGGTGCCGGTGCGCGTGACGTCGTCGTATTCCAGTTCCAACGCCATCGTCTGTGGCACAAGCAGCGGCGCTTCGGCGAGCAGCTCGTCCGCGCGCTTGAACAACTGCGGGTATTGCTGCAGTGTCTCGCGGGTCGCGGCCCATCCTGCCACGCCAGTGGTGGTATCGAAGGCGTCATGCATGATGATCGCGAGCGCCGTCTGCGTGTAGTCGCTGTTGTGCGCATGCTGGTATTTGCGCAGCAGTGCCGCGAGCTGCCGGTTCTGCGGTGAATCGGGCAGCGGGGAGACCGAGCCGATCCGCATGGTCGATGGCATGGCTTCCTCGATGCAGTAGTACCGCGTGCTTGTGGAATCATAGCCGACCGGCCCCATCCAATACGTGCCGCCGTTGTGTGTATATATGAAGTAATCCTGGGATTTGGCTGTGGTCAGTATCTCGCCAGGGGCCGCCACTGCCGCGCCCAACGGCGCAGCCGCAGCCAATACAGCCACCACGCATGCCGCCAATGCGGTGCGCAACCCACTGCATAACCGTCTGCGCAATTGTCTGCGCAACCGTTGTGGTATTCGCGATTGTTGTGTGCCATGTGCCGTCATGATGATCCTTCCGTCGCTCCATTGCCAGATCCATGGGGCGGCCCGCTCCGTTGCGGCGCCCCACGCATGTGCCTTCGAGCATGGCACCGCGGCCATCGGGGCGAAAGCGGGGCGAGGTGGTGTGGTCGGACGGCCGGAGGAATCCCGAAATGTGGACACAGGGCGGTGTGGACGCACGGGCAGCCCATCCACACGGCGCACTATCGCCGCACCGGTCATCCACATTTCCCACGTATAAAAGCCCGCATATCGGGACCGTTTACGCCTGCGTAACGCCATTCATTCGTTCGTGCCCCTACAATGGCAGCCATGAGAGAAACCACTAGCGCCGAAGAGCGCACTCAGGACCAATCCACCACAGCAACCCGCGCCGCGCGCAAGCCGCGTGCCGCCGCCAAGACCCGCACCAAGACTTCCGCGAAGGCTTCGGGCGCCATGCCACCCACGGTCATCGCCGCCAAAGAGCCGAACCTGTTCGGCCGCGTCAACATCCTCGATGTGCGCCCCGACGCGCAGGACGCCGTGTTCCCCGCCCGCGTGGAGCTCGGCGAACCGTTCACCGTGAGCGCACAGGTGTTCCTCGAAGGTCGCGCCACCGTGCGCGCGACCGCCGTGCTGAAGAACCCGCGCGGCCGCGTGATGGCCCGCGTGCCGATGACCCAGACGAACACCGGGCTCGACATCTGGACCGCCACGCTGCAGGCCGGCTCCCCCACCGACCTGGCGCCGTGGGACGACGGCTTCGCCGACGTGCTCGGCCAGCTCGGCAACTGGAAGGTGGCCATTGAGGGCTGGGCCGACACCTACACCGATTGGGTGCTCGACGCCACCGCCCGCGTGAACGCCGACGCCGGCAGCGCCGACGCCGAAGGCGCGATCGTGCGCGGCTCCGAGATCCTCACGCGCTGGGCCGCCACGCGCGACGCCGGCTTGGACGCCACGCAGCGCAAGGTGCTGCGCGAGACCGCCAAGCAGATGCTCGACGCGACGATCCCCGCCGCCGAACGCCTCGCCATCGCGCAGATCGACGAGATCGAGGCCCTGCACACCACCAACCCGCTGCGCGACGGGCTCACGGCGAGCCGCGACCGCGTGTTCCACGTGGAACGCCCCAAGTCGAGCTTCAGCGCGTGGTACCAGTTCTTCCCGCGCTCCGAAGGCGCGACCGTCAACGAACGCGGCGAGACGACGCCCGGCACGCTGCGCACCGCCGTCAGCGGCCTTGAGCGCGCCAAGAGCGAAGGCTTCACCATCGCGTACCTGCCCGCCGTCTTCCCCATGGACCACAGCGCACCGGACGCGCGCCTGTTCGCGGTGGGCACCGCGGCCGGCGGCCACGACACCGTGGACCCGGAGCTCGGTTCGATGGACGATTTCAAGGCCTTCTGCGCACGCGCGCATGAGCTGGGGATCGAAGTGGCCCTCGGCCTGCCGCTGCGCTGCGCGCCCACCCACCCGTGGGTCGCCGCGCACCCCGAATGGTTCCGCCGCAACGCCGACGGCTCGTTCATGCACGCGCTCGACGCGCAGGGCAACCCCGAACCGTTCTACGAGCTCGACTTCGACAACGACCTGACGGGCCTTGAGCGTGAGGTCGAACGCATCATCGACGTGTGGATCGAGGCCGGCGCGACCGCGTTCCAGATCGATGAGCCGCAGACCGAGCCGGTGCGCTTCTGGCAGGATGTGCTCGCCGCGGTCACGAAGAAGCACCCCGAGGTGCTGTTCCTCGCCGAGGCGTTCAGCCGCCCGGCGCTCGTGCGCGCGCTCGCCTACGCCGGCTTCACGCAGAACCACAGCTATTTCCCGTGGCGCAACACGAAGGAGGAGCTCGAGGCGTTCCTCACCGAAACCAACGGCGAAGGCGGCTTCTACCAGCACAACACGTTCTGGCCCGCCACGCCCGACGTGCTCAGCGATTACCTGCGCGACAACGGCGTGGCCGGCCACGCTGTGCGCGCGGTGCTCGCCGCGATGGGCTCGCCGAGCTGGGGCATCTACAACGGCTACGAGCTGATGGAGAACAACGTGATCGCGGACGGCGCCGCCGCGCTCGGCAATGAGCGCACCGAAGTCCGCGCCCGCGACTGGAGCGGCGCGGTGGAGTACGGCATCGCCGAACTGCTCACCTCGCTCAACCGCATCCGCGCCGCGCACCCGGCCACGCGCAGCTACCACACGCTGACCGTTCTGCCGAGCGCCAACCCGGCGATCGTCGCGTTCGCGCGCCAGACGCCGGCGCAGTACACGGCGGACGGCAAGCCCGACACACTGCTCATCGTGGTCAATCTCGACTGCTACCACGAACAGCAGTCGTCGATCCACGTCGACCTCAACGCGCTTGGCCTGCCGGCCGACCGCACGTACCGCGTGCGCGACCTGCTGACCGACCGCACGTTCGACTGGAGTTGGGACAACTTCGTCTCGCTGGCCCCGTGGGCCGACGTGGCGCACATCCTGAGCGTCGAATACTGATGATCGGCCATACACCGCGCGGCGCACGCGCGGTGTATGGTTGTAGGGGTACCAACTCAACTTGTAAGGAGAATTACCATGGCAGAGACCTTCAACGTCGTTGTGGAGATTCCGCGCGGATCGAAGAACAAGTACGAAGTGGACCAGGCTTCGGGCCGCGTGTTCCTCGACCGTACGCTGTTCACCGCGATGGGCTACCCGGATGACTACGGCTACATCGACGGCACCCTGGGCGAGGACGGCGATCCGCTCGACGCGCTCGTGATGCTCAGCGATTCCGTGTTCCCGGGCTGCATCGTGGAATGCCGCGCCGTCGGCCTGTACCACATGGTCGACGAAGAGGGCGGCGACGACAAGGTGCTGTGCGTGCCGGCCGATGTGCGCTACGACAACATCAAGGACATCGCCGACGTCTCCGAGTACCACAAGGCCGAGATCAAGCACTTCTTCGAGCAGTACAAGGCCCTCGAGCCTGGCAAGGAAGTCATGCCGGGCGACTACTGGGCGGACGCCGCCGCCGCGGAGAAGGAGATCAAGGAATCCCGCGAGCGCCTCGCGCAGAAGCAGGCCGCCGAGCACGACGCGGACCTGAACGACTGACACGCGTTGTGGGGCCCGGCGCACTAGGCCCCACGACCTACCCATAAGGTGAGCCCCGCCGGACCATGCGGTTCGACGGGGCTCATTAAGTTCCTTATCTCGAGAGGCAATCGTCATCTCTGAACGATTACACAAGCCACATTACCAAAGCGGCAATACCAACCAAAGCGCCTGTCAGCATCACGGGCAGCAATCCGAACCCGACCCACGCCGCGCGCGCCCCCGGCAGCGGCTGCGCCTCGCGGTACCACAGGCGTGACACCACGGCGAGCGCCACGGCCCCGGCCACCACGACCACAACACAGACGATGCGCCACACGTCGGCGGCGGAGGCCTCATGGAAGAGCATCGGCAGGAAGCACCAGCCGGACGCGGCGATCGACGCCACGCCGTCGGTGACCATATGCGAGAGCTGCACGATCATGTCGGTGCGCTGCGGCCGCGCCATCTGGCGGATGAACGCCGCGACGACGAGCACGACGAGCAGGCCGGCCACGCCCGCGCACCAAGCGGCCGCGTTGTAATACTGCGCGTTGGCCGTGCCGGCGTGGGGAGCGCCCTGCCGCTCGAACACGAACTGCCCCAACAACGGCGTGGACGCGCACACCATGGCCACGAACCCGAGCACCACGGCGGTCACGCGCCCGGGCACGCCGTCGCGCAACGGGCAGAAGAACGCGAAGAGCACGATGATCGCCGCCACGGCGAACGCGGTGACCGAGAATGTGGACGACGAGACGGCGCCGCTGCCGGGCAGGCAGGCGAACGCTACGAGCACCACGTAGGCGGCCGCCTGCACGGCGAGGGGCCATGTGAAGGGGCGCTGCGGCGCCCGGGCGCGCATGTCGCTGTGCGGCTGGGGAACGGATTGGGCTTCGGTCATGATCGTCACCTTCGAACCTTGGGGCGTTGCCTGCGGCGCTGGGCGCGGCGGCATCCATATGCGCACCACACTAGTCTCGCCCCCTCACAACACCGCCGCCGCCAATCGTCTCGCCCGCGCGTTCTCATCGCGAAATACGGCTGCGCCGATAGACTGTGACCAACTACACTATGGCCGAAGCGGCGTGACGCACACGCCGCCGAGCGCCGCCGCGGGACTGACGCCGAACCGAAACCAAAGGGGTATGACGTGATGGATCTGACCTTGATGACCACTTCCCCCGACCCGGCGACCGTGTTGCCGTCGCTCGCGCTGCTGTCGCACCGTGTGCGCGTGCTGCCGATGGACGCGGCGAGCCTGGTGAAGATGCCCGAACAGACGATCCTGCTGCTCGACAGCCGCGACGACCTGGCGAACGCGAAGACGCTGTGCCGCATGATCCACGCCTCCGGCCTGACCACGCCGATCCTGCTCATCCTGACCGAGGGCGGCTTCACCGTGGTCAATGCGGAGTGGGGTGTGAGCGACGTGATCGTGGCGAGCGCCTCACCCGCCGAGGTGGAAGGCCGCCTGCGCCTTGTCTCGGAGCGCCGCAACACATACACCGTGGCCACGAACGGCACGGCGCAGCAGGCCGACGCGCAGGAGGACGGGCTGATCCGCTCGGGCGAGCTGATCGTGGACACCAACGGCTACACCGCGAACCTGCGTGGCATCCCGATTGACCTGGCCTACAAGGAATTCGAACTGCTCAAATACCTGGTGCAGCATCCGGGCCGCGTGTTCACGCGCGCGCAGCTGCTGCAGGAGGTGTGGGGCTATGACTACTACGGCGGCACGCGCACGGTCGACGTGCACATCCGCCGTCTGCGCGCCAAGCTCGGCGGCGAATACGAGCATGTGATCGGCACGGTGCGCAACGTGGGCTACCGTTTCGACCCACCAGAGAACGACGAGGCGCAGGAGCACGCCAAAGAGGCCGCCGAACATTCCCCCGCCGAGAAATAACACGCCCCGACGGTTGCCGCCCGCAGCACGGCGAGTACGCTTGCAGGCAATGGCGCAAGCTGCGGGAAGGATCATGATGGCAACCGAATCGAAACGCGCGCGCACCGCGCGCATGCACCGCGAATATGCGGCATTGTGCGAGCTCATCCCGGTCGTCGAATGCCAGCTCGACTTCGACTCGCCGTTCCAATTGCTTGTGGCCACCGTGCTGAGCGCGCAGACGACCGACAAGCGCGTCAACCAGGTCACCCCCGAGCTCTTCGCCGCATACGGTTCGCCGCAGGAGCTCGCCGCCGCGGACATCACGGACGTGGAGCGCATCATCCGCCCGTTGGGCTTCTACCGCATGAAGAGCAAGCACATCATCGAACTGGCGCAGGCGCTCGTGGCCACCAACAACGGGCAGGTCGCCGAATCGATGGACGCGCTGACCGCGCTCCCCGGCGTGGGGCGCAAAACCGCGAACGTGGTGCTCGGCAACGCGTTCGGCAAGCCGTCGTTCCCCGTCGACACCCATGTGATCCGCGTGACCGCTCGCCTGCACTGGCGTGACGACTGGATGAAACCGAACGCCTCGCCCGAAGACATCGAGCGTGAGATCACCGCGTGCTTCCCGCCCGAAACATGGACCGACCTGTCCCACCGGCTGATCATCTTCGGCCGTAACATCTGCATGGCGCGCCGCCCGGACTGCACGCGCTGCCCGTTGCGGCGCAGCTGCCCGAGCGCCGCGCACTTCCTGGAGCTCGAAGCCGAGCGCGAGGCCATGGCCGCACGCAAACGCCGCCGGCCGCGCACCGCGGGCCGCCGCGGCCGCTAGACTCGGGTGCCATGACCCATCGCAACCGTTCATCAGTCCGCCCGTGGATCGTCTTCACCGTGGTGCTCGTGGTGCTCGCGCTCGCCGCGGGCGGCGTGTTCCTGCTGCTGCGCCCGCACGGCGGCTCGCCGTTCGGGGGCCGCTCGGGCGCGCACATCACCGTCGGCCTGCGCGACAAGCCGTCGTCGCTCGACATCCGCACGAACAGCGAGCGCGCGGTGGAGCAGGCGCTCGTCGACAACGTGTACCAGACGCTCGTCACCATGGACGGCGAGCGCGCAATCAGCGCGAACGTGGCCGCGCGCTGGAGCGAGTCGACCGATGGCCTGCGCTACTCCTTCCAGCTGCGCGAAGGCGCCACGTTCGCCGACGGCAGTCCGCTCAACGCGAGCGCCGTCGTCGCCTCGCTGCAGCGCACGATTCAAGACAGGCAGGTGGGCGCGGACGACATGGCGCATGTGGCGGGCGTGGAGAACCCCGACGAGACGACCGTCGTGATCACGCTGCACGAGCCGAACCCGCGCCTGCTTGAGGCGCTCGCCGGCCGTGCGGGCGTCATCGTCAACCCGAACGCGCACGACGCCGATTTCGCGCACGCGTCGTATGGCTCGGGCCCGTTCACCGTCAGCTCGTTCACCGGTGACACGATCGAACTGGCGCGCAACGAGCGTTATTGGCAGGACAAGCCGGCGTTGGCGCGCGTGACGCTGCGGTACATGCCGAGCGACGAGGCGCTCGTGGGCGGCATGCGCGACGGCTCGCTCGACGTGGCGCTGCCGCAGGGCGCGCAGGCGGCGAGTGAGATCGCGAAGATCGACGGCGTGCAGGTGAGCGACGGCATCAGCACGCGCAAGACGCTCGTGGCGTTCAACAATGCGGGCAGCAGCCCGTTCTCCGACGAACAGGTGCGCCAGTTCACGCGCTTCGCGATTGACGCGGCGCAGATCGCGCGCGCGCAGCCGGATGCGAAAGCGCAGTTGAGCGGCCCGATCTCGCAGCTGCAGCCCGGATATGAGGACCTCAACGCGCTGTTCCCCTTCGACCTGGAGCGCGCGCAGTCGATGCGCTGGTATTTCGCAGCCGGCTATTTCGCGCCGTTCACACTGCTCGCCGACGAGGCGCACCGCGATCTGGCGCAGCGGATCGTGGACGAGATGGCGGCGATCCCGATGCCGGTCACACTCGAAGTGGTCGATTCGGCCACGCTCGCCTCGCGCGTGGAGGCGGGTGACTATACATGCGCATTGATCGAGATGGACGACCCGCACGACTACACGCGGTTCGTGGACGGCAGCGCGATGTTCGGCTACCAGAACGGCGCCGCACAGGAACAGTACGCGAAGGCGCTCGCGCAGACCGACTTCGTGTCGTACCGCGAACAGCTGCGCGCATTCGACCGGATCGTGAGCCAGGACGCGGCGAGCGCATGGCTGTACACGGGCAAGGACGTGATGGCGGCACGGTCGCATGTGCAGGGCCTGCCGGTTGATCTGACGAGCTGGCGCCTGCCGCTCGCGCATGTGCGCGCGTAGGCGGTTCGCGCGGTTTTTCTAGAGCGGAACGCGCGCGCGGTGATGTCACAGTCGCTTTTTAGACTGACGGGTATGACTGATAGCGAAGACATCTCCATCAGCGCCAATCTCACCCCCCTGCCCGACCGTGTGGGCGTGGACGGGCTTGAATCCAAGTGGCGCGACGTCTGGGACACCGACGGCACCTATACATTCGACAATCCGGGCGAGCGCAGCGCCGTCTACTCGATCGACACCCCTCCGCCCACCGTGTCCGGTTCGCTGCACGTGGGCCATGTGTTCTCGTACACGCACACCGACATCATCGCGCGCTTCAAGCGCATGAACGGCTTCCACGTGTTCTACCCGATGGGCTGGGACGACAACGGCCTGCCCACCGAGCGACGCGTGCAGAACTACTACGGCGTGCGCGTGGACACCTCGCTCAAGTACGACCCCGACTTCAAGCCGCCGTTCGAAGGCACCGAGGGCAAGAAGATCCAGGCCAAGGACCAGGTGCCGATCTCACGCCGCAACTTCATCGAACTGTGCGAGAAGCTCACCGCGCAGGACGAGGAGCGTTTCGAGGAGCTCTGGCGCGAACTCGGCCTGTCGATCGACTGGTCGCGCACCTACCACACGATCGGCGACCACGCGCAGCGCGTGGCGCAGAAGGCGTTCCTGCACAATCTGGAGCGCGGCGAGGCGTACCAGCAGGACGCGCCGGGCCTGTGGGACGTGACGTTCCAAACGGCCGTGGCGCAGGCGGAGCTCGAATCGCGTGAATACCCGGGCTTCTACCACCGCATCGCGTTCAGCTTCGAAGACGATTCGCCGATCTACATCGAGACGACGCGCCCCGAACTGCTGCCCGCGTGCGTGGCGCTCATCGCGCACCCCGACGACGAACGGTACAAGCCGTACTTCGGCAAGATGGTCACGTCGCCACTGTTCAACGTGCGCGTGCCGATCCTGGCGCACCCGGCGGCCGAGATGGACAAGGGCGCCGGCATCGCCATGTGCTGCACCTTCGGCGACCAGACCGACGTGGAATGGTGGCGCGACCTGCACCTGCCGCTGCGTTCGATCATCCAGCGCAACGGCCGCATCGTCATGGACATGCCCGACTGGATCACCGACGAGGATGGCAAGGCGCTCTTCGAGCAGATCGAAGGCAAGACCACGTTCTCCGCGCGCAAGATCGTGGTGGACGCGCTGCGTGAGTCCGGCGACATGGACGGCGAGCCCAAGCCGACGACGCGTATGACGAACTTCTACGAGAAGGGAGACAAGCCGCTCGAGATCGTCACGTCACGCCAGTGGTACCTGCAGAACGGCGGCACCAACAAGGCGCTCAACGCCAAGCTCATCGAGCGCGGCAAGGAGCTCGCCTTCCACCCCGACTTCATGCGCGTGCGCTACGAGAACTGGGTGCACGGCCTCAACGGCGACTGGCTCATCTCGCGCCAGCGCTTCTTCGGCGTGCCGTTCCCGTTGTGGTACCCGCTCAACGCGGACGGCGAACCGGATTACGAGAACCCGATCACGCCGAGCGAAGACGTGCTGCCGATCGACCCGACGACCGACGTGCCGGCCGGATACACCGAGGAGCAGCGCAACCAGCCTGGCGGCTTCATGGCCGAACCGGACATCATGGACACGTGGGCCACGTCGTCGCTCACCCCGCAGATCGTGACCGGCTGGGGCGAAGCCGGCGAAGACAACGAGGCGCTGTTCGCCTCCACGTTCCCGATGGACCTGCGCCCCCAGGGCCAGGACATCATCCGCACATGGCTGTTCAGCACGATCGACCGCGCGCAGCTCGAGAACGACTGCCTGCCGTGGGCCAACGCCACGCTTTCCGGCTGGATCCTCGACCCTGACCACAAGAAGATGTCGAAGTCCAAGGGCAACGTGGTGGTGCCGAACGAGCCGATCGAGAAGTACGGCGCCGACGCCGTGCGCTACTGGGCCGCGTCCGCGCGCCTGGGCCTCGACGCCACGTACGACGAAGGCCAGATGAAGATCGGCCGCAGACTCGCGATCAAGCTGCTCAACGCCACGAAGTTCGCGCTCGCAATCGGCCGTGAGGACGACCAGCACCATGTGGCGCAAGGGGCCACGGCCACGTGGCGTCCGCAGGACGTGACCGAGCCGCTCGACCGCGCCGCCATGGCCAAGATGTCGCTCGTGGTCAAGCAGGCCACCGATTACCTCAACAACTACGAGCACTCCAAGGCGCTCGAGGTCATCGAGAACTACTTCTGGCAGTTCTGCGACGACTACATCGAGCTCGTCAAGAACCGTGCCTACGGCACGGCCGACGCCAACGGCAACACGCCGAGCGAGGCGGCGGTGCTCTCGGCACGCACCGCGCTCGGCCTGGGCCTCGACGCGTTCGCGCGCCTGCTCGCCCCGTACCTGCCGTATTCCACCGAAGAGGTGTGGAGCTGGATGCACGCCGGCGAAGGCTCGGTGCACACCGCACCGTGGCCGAAGCCGCTCCCCTACGCCACGGCCGCGTTCAACGTCTCGCCGGACATCCTGGCGCATGCGGGCGCCACGCTCGCCGCGCTGCGCGGCATCAAGTCGAAGGCCAAGGTCTCGATGAAGACGCCGATCGAACGCGTGCGCCTCGCCGTGAGCGACGACGTGCGCGCCTCGATCCGCGCGGCCCTGAGCGACATCGCCGAAGCCGGCCGTGTGATCGGCGACTTCTCGCTCGAACGCGCGATCGAAGTGGTCAACACGCTGCAGTCCAACGGCGAGGAGACTGAAGGCGACGAGTCCGAGACGATCGTGGTGGCCGAAAGCGAGCTCGGTGAGCCGCCGGCCAAGAAGCCGAAGGCCAAGTAATATATGGCCGCTACCGCGTTGGGTTCGTGACCATCACAAAGCGCGAATCCAACGCGGAGGCCTCACCCGCCTGCATCACACCGGATGCGGCCATCCGTTTGCCGAGCTCACCGCGTGAGCTCATCGCATCGGCCGCGGCATGCAACGCCGGGGCCATGGATCCCAACTGCACGGTCTCATCGATGAGCCGCTGCGAATCGGGCACAATCAACTGGTGGTTCGCCAACCCGGAGATACCCAGCTGCGTGGCGAGCCGTTCACTTTCGGGAATCGCCGATTGGGCGCTGTGCCGCCCGGTGCCGCCGCTGCCCTGGCTGGATGCTGCGCCGCCACCGCCCAGTGATTTGGTGACCGAACCCGCATATTTCGCCACGTCGGCCGAAGCGTCGTCATTCGATGCGCTGACGAGCGTCGACATGTCATCGCCGCCGTTCGCCGAACGCGCCTTCTGCTCCTCGGCGCGCGCCTCGGCGATGCGCTTGGCGCGCAGCATCTCGGCACGGCCGCCGATCGAATAGGTGTACCAGTCGCGGTACGCCTGCTGGGCGAGCGGCGAATGCCGCAACGCCGGCTGCATCTCGTTGATCGGCTCCACGCCGTCTGTGCCGGCCGAATCGCCGCCGAACCTCCCGGAGAACCGCAGCAAAATCTGCCGTGCGGCACTGCCGGCGCCGGTGTGCTCGCGCGCGGACGCCAAGGTCGCCATCGCCGCGTTCACGTCCTGCATGTCGCCGCTCAGCGTGGGGTCGGTGGTGTTGTCCGCGTTCGTCTGTTCGATCGCCTGCTGCTCGAACTGCGCGGCGGCGCCCACATTGCCGCCCGCGAGTGTGTCGAGATGCGCGGTGTAGGCGTCTGTATACGCCATGGAATACGGGATCATGGCCTGCGACAGCTGCGACTGGCCCGCACTGTACTCTTTGGCGCCGATGCGCGTCTGCTCGCCCGCGGTCTTCTTGAGCTCCTCGGCGAGCCCTTGCGTGCCCTGCTGGCGGATGCGCTGGATGATCCGGTCCACCTCGTCCGCGGCGCCGGTGTGCTGGTGCGCGTCGCTCAGCTCGTTGACCGCCGTGGCCAGTCCGGTGACCGCATGCTCAAGGGGCGTGTCCCCCTTGAGCTCCCCCGCGGTGCCCATGAGCGCGCTGAGCTGCGTTGTGGTGCCGATTGATCCGGACAGATGGGTGGTGTACGACCCCACATACGCGGCCATGTAATCATGGAACGCGCGTTGGTGGCTTGCGGTGCGCTCCGCAATCGCCGACTTGGCGAGCGCCCGCTCCTGGTCGCGCAGTGTGGTGAGGGTGGCGATGAGTTCGGCGTGTGCGCCGTTGGCGGCCTGTGCGCTGGCGTCGTCGTCGATGGACGAGGTCAGCCGCCCCGACTGGTCGGCGAGCGTGCGCAGGGCGCTGGCGTAATGGTCAGGCGTGTCCGCGGAAAGCGCGGCGAGCGCCACCGGGCTCATCGAAAACCGCTTGGCGTCGGCGTATACGCGGAAATCGACGGCTTCGCTGGGATTCGCGGTGGCCGCCACCACGGTGCTCTGCCCCGATTGGGTGAGCGAGACGCCCTCATCCGCGCTGATGTCGGTGCAGTCGCGTGTGGGGATGGTGAACACCACCACGGGGCGCAATTGCCGCGCGAAACGCTGCATGTCGCCCTGTGCCAGATTGTTGGGCTGTATGTGCACATGGACGCCGACCATGCCCTTCGCCCCACGCACCTGCGCGCCGGTGGCGCTCGGCCCGTCGAGCGTGTAGTCCACGCTCACATCCCACGGCAGGGCGGCGTTGGTCGCGATGTGGGTGATCCCGTTGCCGCCTTCGCGCGGGGCGATGTAGAACCGGCGGGCGTCGATCACTTCGAGGGTGGTGAACACATCGTGCCCCACGAATCGTGCGGCGGCGTCCTGCGCCGCCACCTGCTGCCCCGGCGATGGCGTGGCGGCCGATGCGGGCATCGCGGGTGTGATCGCCGCGAGCGCCACAACCAGTGTGGCGCCACAGATGTGGCGCAGACTCCTGTGCACGGTGTGGTTCTCCGTTCCTGTGGTGGGTTTCCTGTCGGTGGCTATGCGAAGATGTCGAGCACGCCCGGGTCGTCGCCGGAGTCCGCGATGCGCTTGTGGCGTTTCTTGGCTTCGGTCACCACGAATTCCTTGTACATGAGCGCGATCTGCGGGTCGAGCCCGGCGCCTTGCGCGATCTGCTGCAGGCGTTCGAGCTGGTATTCCTCGCGTGTGTAGTCGGCCGGGGCGAACCCGGCTTCGGCCTTGAGCACCCCCACTTGCGTCGTGGCCTTGAACCGTTCGGCGAGCAACGCCACTATGGCCATGTCGATGTTGTCGATGGATTGGCGCAGCACTTCGATGCGCTGCACAATCTGCTTGGTCTCGGCGTCGCGCCAGTCGCCTTCGGAATCGATGACCGTTTCGCCGTCCGCGCGCGCAGCGGAACGCTGCGGTTCATGGTGTTCAGTAGTCATGGTGTTGAGCATACCGCGGCGGGGTTCACTTCGCGAAATAGCGGCGTAACACCATCGTCGTGTCGGTGCTGACCGGCACCGCTGCGTGGATTGTATTGAGCAGCGTCTCCAGTTCGTGCGTCGACGCCACGCGCACCATGAGCAGGTAGCTCGATGAGCCGGAGACGGCGTCGCACGAGATGATGCCGTCCACGTCGCGCAGCCGGTCGGGGATCAGCGACGCCTCGGTGTAGTCGAGCGGGGTGAGCGAGATGTATGCGCTCACCGGCTGGCCGCTTTTCTCAGGGTCGAGGATCGCCTTGTACCCGGTGATGACGCCTTTGTGCTCGAGTTTCTGCACGCGCGACTGCGTGGCGGACACGGAGAGCGAGGCTGCCGTGGCGAGTTGCGCAAGCGTCATGCGGCCATCATGTTCGAGTGATTCGAGGATGATGCGGTCCTTGTCGTCTAACGCACACGCATCGCTTTCATGGTCCGTCATCATGCACACGCCTTCCAGAATGACCTCGTCAAATCCTCTATCCACAATAGGCGTGTGCGGACGGTTCGCCCTACGCCATGGGCCGATACGCCGAGCGCCCAAATGCAGGAGGAGCGGGCGCAAAGCGTCTCTCACCATGCATGAAGGGGGCGCTTCCCGTGGTGTAGGGAAGCGCCCCCCTCATGCTGTGCGCGTGCGCGGATCAGTGGTCGGCGTTGCCGTTGATCGCGCCGCCGCCCTGCTGCAGGATCGCACCGAAGAAGTCGTGGTTCGTCATCGTCTTCTTGAGGCGCGGCACGAGCGTCTGGTACGCCTGTTCGGGCTCAAGGCCGCCGAGCAGACGGCGCAGGCGGTAGATCACCGGCAGTTCGTGCGGGTCGGTGATCAGCTCTTCGCGG
The DNA here is from genome assembly GCF_004155535.1 of Bifidobacterium pseudolongum subsp. globosum. Classification (GTDB taxonomy): domain Bacteria; phylum Actinomycetota; class Actinomycetes; order Actinomycetales; family Bifidobacteriaceae; genus Bifidobacterium; species Bifidobacterium pseudolongum_C. The sequence continues at coordinate 236,444 of NZ_RYUH01000014.1, forward strand.
CGTGTGCCCGAAGCGTTGATGTCGACGGCCGGGAACATGCGCTTGTCGGCGAGCTCGCGGCTCAGGCGCAGTTCCATGTTGCCGGTGCCCTTGAACTCCTCGAAGATCACTTCGTCCATCTTCGAGCCGGTCTCCACAAGCGCCGACGAGATGATCGTGAGCGAACCGCCGTTTTCGATGTTGCGGGCGGCGCCGAAGAACTTCTTCGGCGGGTAGAGCGCCTGCGCGTCCACACCACCCGAAAGGATGCGTCCCGAAGCCGGCGCCGCGATGTTGTAGGCGCGGGCCAGTCGCGTCATCGAGTCGAGCAGCACGACCACGTCCTGCCCCAGTTCCACCAGGCGCTTGGCGCGCTCGATCGCGAGCTCGGCCACCGTCGTGTGGTCGGAGGCCGGGCGGTCGAATGTCGACGAGATGACCTCGCCCTGCACGGTGCGCTCCATGTCGGTGACCTCTTCGGGGCGCTCGTCCACGAGCACGACCATCAGGTACACCTCGGGGTTGTTCGTGGCGATCGCGTTCGCGATGTTCTGCAAGGTGATCGTCTTGCCGGCCTTCGGCGGCGAGACGATCAGGCCGCGCTGGCCCTTGCCGATCGGCGCGACGATGTCGATCAGACGGCCGGTCAGGCGGTTCGGCGTCGTCTCCTGGCGCAGGCGCTCGTTCGGGTAGAGCGGTGTGAGCTTGCTGAACTGCGGGCGGCGCGAGGCCTCCTCCACGCTCATGCCGTTGATCGAGTCGATCGACTGCAGCGGCACGAACTTCTGGCGCTGGTTGCGGCGGTCGCCTTCGTGCGGTGTGCGGATCGAGCCCTTGACGGCGTCGCCCTTGCGCAGGCCGTATTTCTTGATCTGCCCCATCGAGACATACACGTCGTTGGGGCCGGGCAGATAGCCGGATGTGCGGATGAACGCGTACGAATCGAGCACGTCGACGATGCCGGCCACGGGCACCAAGTCCGCGGGCTGCTCCTCGCGCTTGTCGTTGTCGCGGTTCTTGTTGCGGCGGTTGTTGCGCTCATTGTTGCGCTCGTTGCGCTCATTGTTCGCGCGGTTGCGGCCGCGGTGCGGCGCCTCGGCGCGCGTGTTCGACGATTCGTGATCGGCGTTCTTGTGCACGGGCAGCGAGTCGAGGATCTCGTCGAGGTCCTGCGGCACCTCGTGCGGCTCGGCGCGGCGGTGGCGCGGCTGCTCGTCCATGTCGGCGGCGTGGCGGCCGCGGCGCGGGCGGGGTTCGGCATTGCGGCGGCCCTGCTTCTGGCCGTCGCCGTGCAGGTCGAGTGTGCTGAGCAGGTCATCGGCGGCCTTGCTCGCGGCCTCGTCGTCGGTGTGGCCGGTGGCCGGCGCCTCCGCACCGCGGCGCTTGCGCACGCGGCGTGCGGTGACCTTCATCTCCATGTTGCTCTGCGGGGCCGGCGACTCATCCTGGGCCGGCTCCTGTGTGGCGGCCTGTGCCTTGGGCGCGGGCTGCCGCTCCTCCGCGGCCGGCGCAGGCTGTTCCTGCTTCTTGGGCCCCTGGGCGGCGGCGCCCTCGGCCTTGGGGGCGCGCACGGTCACTCCGGCCGGGGCTTCGCCGCCACTGCGGGCGGCCTGCAGCGTTGCAATCAAATCGCCCTTGCGCATGGTGGAGACGCCCCGCAGGCCCAGTTGCTTGGCCAGCTCTTTGAGCTCCGGGAGTTTCATCTCGTCTAGGTTTGAGGTTGTTGCCAATTGAGTTGTGCCTTTCTTTGGCCATGCATGGAGATCGCCATGGCTGAGCAAAGAGTTGTACGAACAAGCATCAGACGATGCCGTCGTCAATTTGGGGAATGTCCGTCATTGTTCCGCCGGACGTCCCTACTGTACAACGGAACGGCGACTGTACGGCGCGCTATGCCCGCCGTACGAGCGGCGTGCGGGGCCTTCCTCCCCATGGAGGCCCCGCGCCGCCGGCCGCCGGTTTATGGGTTTATTTGGATTCGTGGTAGGACTTTTCGGTGTTGACGGACCACACGTTCCTCTTCGAGGTACGGTGTTCCTTGATGTTGCCCACCGCTTCGATGGCGGTGGCCATCGAATGGTCCATGTTGTTGTAACGGTGCTGGCCATTGCGGCCCACACAATACAGGTTGCCGAAGGAATCGAGGTATTCCACGAGTTCCGGCATCTGGTCGTAGGTGTCGAAATAGGCCGGGTAGGCCTTCTTGACACGTTCGCGGTGCGCATCGAGCACTTCGTGGGCGCCGTTGATCACACCCATGCGGGTGAGCTCCTTGATGGCGAAGCGCGTGGCCTCCTCGTCGGTCATGTTCCAGAAGTCGTCGCCTTCCTCGCAGAAGTATTCGAGGCCGATCCACACGGTGTCGTCGACGTCCTTGACGAGGTACGGGCTCCAGTTGTTGAAGATCTGCAGGCGCCCCACCTTGTAGCCCGGGTCCTGCACATAGATCCAGCAGTCCGGCACGATCGGCGGGTTGCCGAGCGTGGGGATGTCGGTCGTGTTCTTGAGCTTGAGGCGCTTGACGAGGATGCCCACCGTCACGAAGTCGCGGTATGGCAGGCCCTTGGCCACGGCCACCATGTCCCGCGGCGCCGGGTCCTGCTCGGTGTCGAGCGCTTCCACAAGGTCCTTCACCGGCATCGACGAGATGAACTGGTCGGCCTTGAGCGTGGTGCGCTTGCCTTCGGCGTCTTCGTATTCGACCGAGGCGATCGCGCCGTTCTCGCGGTGGATCGCCACCACCTTGGCGCCGGTGAGCACGGTCACGCCAGCGTCCACACAGTTCTGTTCGACGGTCTCCCACAGCTGGCCGGGGCCGAGCTTGGGGTACCAGAACTCCTCGATGAGCGACGTCTCCACTTCGGCGTTGCTGCGCTTCTTCGGCAGCAGCTTCTGCACGGCGTTCTTCAGCACGCCCATGATGCTCAGGCCCTTGACGCGCTGCGAGCCCCAGTCCGCCGAGATCTCGGAGGGGTGGCGTCCCCATAGCTTCTCGGTATAGCCCTCGAAGAACATCGAATAGAGCTTGCGGCCGAAGCGGTTGATGTAGAAGTTCTCCAGATTGTCTTCCGGCAGCTTGTGGAACACGGACTTGAGGTACGAGAACCCGGCTTCCACCGTGATGCGCGGGCCCATCGCCTTGAGCGTGGACGCGGAGAGCGAAATCGGGTAGTCGAAGAAATGCTTGTTCCAGAAGATGCGCGAGACACGGTGGCGCTTGAGCATCACCTTGTCGGTCTTCTCCGGGTCCGGGCCGCCCGGTTCGAGCTCATGGCTGCGGCCCAGCTTCTTGTCGTCGTACGACGGCGCGCCCTGCAGCGGCAGCGTCTGCGCCCACCACTGCATGATGCGGTCGTCCTTCGAGAAGAAGCGGTGGCCGCCGATGTCCATGCGGTTGCCATTGTGGCGTACGGTGCGCGCGATGCCGCCGAACTCCTGGCTTTCCTCGAGCACCGTCACGTCGTAGCGCGCGTCGCCGCCATCCTTGATCAGTTCCCAAGCGGCAGTCAGCCCGGCGGGGCCACCGCCGATGATGACTACGGATTCCTTGTCAGACACGCTGTTGCACTCCTTTAGGTTCACAGTGGCCGCCGGCGGCCTATGGTCATGGTCACCATGGTGATATACGGGGATTGCCGGCGAACCTGGCTTGAAAACGCCACACAAGACGGCGCATCGTTGGATTTCACCTTACGATTGTAAAGCGTGGCATGACCATTGGCTTCACCCAGTTCGGTGTGGGCTGACGGATTCACATTCCTTCGGGAATGTCGATGTCGCTTTTCTGCACTTCCTCCACGTTCACGTCCTTGAACGTGACGATGCGCACGTTCTTGACGAAGCGGCTGGAACGGTACACGTCCCACACCCATGCGTCGGTCAGGCGCACGTCGAAATACACGTCCTGTCCTGCCGAACGCACGTTGAAATCCACTTTGTTCGCCAGATAGAACCGCCGCTCGGTCTCCACGACGTAGGTGAACAGCTTGATCACGTCGCGGTATTCCTTGTACAACGCGAGTTCGGCGTTCGTCTCATAGTTGTCGAGGTCTTCTGCGCTCATGGTGTCCTTTTTGGTGTCCTTGCTCTCACTGGTCGTCGGCGTCGGTGTGCGCGCGGCGCTTCATGCGGTCGTGGCCCAACGTGCGCCACCACGCCTTCTTCGACGTGTTGCGCTCCGCCGAATTGTACGGCCACGTGTTCTCCGATTCGACCGCGTCCTGCGCGATGCGCTCGGAATCGGAGCGCATGCGCTCGCCGATCCCCGCCTTGTCTGTTGTGTCGCCCTGCGCTTCCGGCTCCGTGACGGCGCCGGCTTCGGCGAGCAGCTGCTGCTTGCGGATCGCAAGCGTGTGCTCGTGCTGCGAGAGCGCCTTCTCCATGCCCGGGTTCGACGTGATGACGTGCATGCCGAACGCGTCCATCGCGCGCACCGGATCGTATTCGTCGTCGAGCGTGTCGAGCACGTTGAGGTCCTGGTACTTGCCGAGGCGGTTGTCCCACAGCGCGTGGCGCGAGACGCCCGACGGCACGAAGCCGAGCGACTGGTAGACGGAGTACGACCGCGTGTTCTTTTCGGGCACCGCGACCCAGATGCGGTGCAGGCCCAGGCCCTCCGGCGGTTCGGCGAACCCGTACGTCATGACGCGCGGCATCGCGTCGCGCGAATAGCCGCGCCCGCGGTAATCCTTGCCCAGGATCACCTGGATGCGCGCCGAACGCGCCCAGCCGTCAATGTCGATGAGGAAGATCATGCCGAGGAACTCGGTCGCGCTCTGCGCGTCGACCGTCTCGCTTTCGCAGTCGTCGGGCGTGGTCATCAACGACCACGCGATCGTGCGACGCTGTTCGGGGTCGTCGATGCCGCTGCCGGCGTCGGTGCCGTTGGCCCAGGCCTCCGAACGCAGCACCCACGCATGCACGGCGGCGCGTTCGGCCACGCGGTCCTTGCCGGTGAGCCCCGAGGCGTTCACGTATGCGTCTATGGCGTCCATCTTCTCCAGGTCCTGCTGCGTGGCAGGGCGCAGATACACCATTTCCCCTCTGATATCGGGTATGTCAATGCGCGCGGGCAGCTCCCGCGGGCGGCCCTGTTCCCCCTGCAGACGGTCGTCTGTCTCAACCATGATCATTCCTTTAATCCTGTCATCAGAGAATCCCACATCCTCCAATCTTTCCATTGTATGCTAAGAGGTCGTCGAACAAACGCTGGATATGCGCCGAAAAACAGGTGTGCCTGCCCGGGCGCTCGGCCCCGGCAGGCACACAGTCAGGCGGTCGCACGCGCACGCGCTCAGTCCTTGATCTTCTCCATGACGATCTTCGTGACGGCCTTGGCGTCCGCCTGGCCCTTCGTGGCGCGCATGACCGCGCCGATGATGGCGCCCATCGGCTTCATGTTGCCGCCCTTGATCTTCTCCACCACATCCGGGTTCGCGTCGAGCGCCTCCTGCACGGCGGCCTGCAGCGCGCCGTCGTCGGAGACGACCTTGAAGCCATGGGCCTCCACGATCTGCTCCGGCGTGCCTTCGCCCTTGAGGACGAACGCCACGGTCTGCTTGGCCAGCTTGTCGTTGAGCTTGCCGTCCGCGATCAGGCGCTCCACATCGGCCACGGCCTGCGGCGTGATGTCGAGCTCCTCGAGGGCCACGCCCTTCGCGTTGGCTTCGCGCGAAAGCTCGCCGAGCCACCACTTCTTGGCGCCGGCCGGCGTGGCGCCGAGCTTGACGGTCTCCTCGATCAGGTCGAGCGCGTCGGCGTTGACCACGTCGCGCATCTCGATGTCACTGAAGTTCCATTCGCCTTTGAGGCGGTTGCGGCGCTCGCGCGGCATCTCCGGCATCTGCTTGCGGATCTCTTCCACATGCTCCGGGGTGATGTGCAGCATCACCAGATCCGGGTCCGGGAAGTAGCGGTAGTCGTCGGCGTCGGACTTCACACGGCCGCCTGCGGTGGCCTGCGAGGCCTCGTCCCAGTGGCGCGTCTCCTGCAGGATCTCGCCGCCCTTGTCGAGGATCGCGGCCTGGCGGCGGATCTCGTACTGGATCGTGCGTTCGATGCCGCGGAACGAATTGACGTTCTTGGTCTCCGAGCGCGTGCCGAACGGGTCGGACGGGTCGCGGCGCAGCGAGACATTCACATCGGCGCGCATATTGCCCTGCTCCATGCGCGCGTGCGAGATGTTGAGCGCGCGCACGATGTCGCGGATCGCGCGCATGTAGGCGCCCGCGATCTCCGGCGCACGGTCGCCGGCGCCCTCGATCGGCTTCGTCACGATCTCGATGAGCGGCACGCCCGCGCGGTTGTAGTCGACGAGCGAATGGTCGGCGCCCTCGATGCGGCCGTCGGCGCCGCCCACGTGCGTGTTCTTGCCGGCGTCGTCCTCGATGTGCGCGCGCTCGATCGGCACGCGGAACACGGTGCCGTCCTCAAGCTCCACGTCCAGGTAGCCTTCACCGTTCGTCGGCTTGTCGTACTGCGAGATCTGGTAATCGCGCGGCATGTCCGGGTAGAAGTAGTTCTTGCGCGAGAACTGGCTCCACTCGTTGATCTGGCAGTGCAGCGCGAGACCGAGCTTGATCGCGTAATCCACCGCCGCCTCGTTGATCACCGGCAGCGAACCCGGCAGGCCAAGGCTGACCGGGGTCAGCTCGGTGTTCGGCTCCGCGCCGAACGAGATCGGGGCCGGGCAGAACAGCTTGGTGTTCGTGCTCAGCTCGACATGCGTTTCCAGGCCGATGACCGGATCGAACTTCTTGACGGCCTCGGAATACTTCATGAGTTGTTCAGCCATAATTATTTTCCTGCCACCTTCACTTGTTCAGTCCATCGAGCCACGGCGTCTTGAGCGAGCTCCAGATCGGCGCGCCCCAGCTCTCCTCGAGCGCGGCCTCGAGCGCCGCCGCCGGCTTGTACATCACTTCGTCGCGCTGCTGCGGCGCGATGAACTGGAAGCCGACCGGCAGGCCGTCGTCGGACAGTCCGGCGGGGATGCTCATGGCCGGCACACCGGCGAGGTTGGCCGGGATCGTGGCGATGTCGTTCATGTACATGGCCAGCGGGTCGTCCATCTTCTCGCCGAACTTGAACGCGGTCGTCGGGCTCGTCGGGGATACGAGCACATCGGCCTGTTCGAACGCCTTCTTGAAGTCGTTGATGATCAGTGTGCGCACCTTCTGCGCGGAGCCGTACCAAGCGTCGTAATAGCCGGCCGAAAGCGCGTAGGTGCCGAGGATGATGCGGCGCTTGACCTCGTCGCCGAAGCCGGCTTCGCGCGTGTACGCCATCATGTTCGCGGCGGTCTGCGCCACGTCTTCCGGCGGCATGACGCGCAGGCCGTAGCGCATGCCGTCATAACGCGCCAGGTTCGAGCTGACCTCGGACGGCATGATGATGTAGTACGCGCCGAGCGAATATTTGAAGTTCGGGCACGAAACCTCCACGACCTCGGCGCCCATGGCGGTGAGCATGTCGACCGCCTCATGGAAGCGCGCTTCGACGCCCGGCTGGAAGCCTTCGCCGTTGAGCTCCTTCACGAGGCCCACCCTGAGGCCCTTGAGGTCGCGGCGCTGGCCTTCGCGCGCGGCGGCGACCATCGGGCGCGGGCCCTCGGGGATCGACGTCGAGTCGCGCTTGTCATGGCCGCCGATGATCTCCTGCAGCAGCGCGGAATCGAGCACGGTGCGCGTCACGGGGCCGATCTGGTCGAGCGACGAGGCCATGGCGATCGCGCCGAAGCGCGAGACGCCGCCGTACGTCGGCTTGACGCCGACCGTGCCGGTCAACGCGCCCGGCTGGCGGATCGAGCCGCCGGTGTCGGTGCCGAGGGCGAGCGGGGCCTCGAACGCGCTGACGGCCGCGGCGGAGCCACCACCGGAGCCGCCGGGCACGCGCTCGACGTCCCACGGGTTGCTCGTGTTCTGGTATGCGGAATGCTCGGTCGATGAGCCCTGCGCGAACTCGTCGAGGTTCGTCTTGCCGAGCAGCGGCATGTGCGCGGCCTTGAGCTTCTCGATCACGGTCGCGTCGTAGGGCGGAATCCAGCCTTCGAGGATGCGCGAGGCGGCCGTCGTCTGGATGCCCTTCGTCACGATCATGTCCTTGATCGCGATCGGCACGCCGGCGAGCTCGGGCAGTTCGGCCTTCTCGTCGTCGGACAGGTCGTCGAACGCGTCCGCCTGCTCAAGGGCGGCTTCGCCCGAGACGGTCAGGAACGCCTTGATCGACGGCTCTGCGGCGTCGATCACGTCGAGCTGCGCGGAGACGAGGTCACGGCTCGTGATCTCCTTGTCGCGCAGTTTCTCCGCCATCTGCACGGCGGACAGTTTGACGAGTTCAGTGGTATCGGTCATGTCACTCCTCCCCCAGGATCTGCGGCGCCACGAACATGCCGTCGGCGGTGGCCGGCGCGGCGGCCAGCACTTCGGACTGCGGCAGCGGCGTGACCGGCACGTCCGGGCGCAGGTATGCCTCGAGCGGCACGGGGTTGGCAGTCGGCTCCACGTCTGCGGTGGCGGCTTCCTGCACGGAGTCGATGGCGTCGGCGATCACATTGAGCTCGCTCTGCATACGAGTGATTTCCTCGTCGGTGAGCGCAATGCGAGCCAGATCACCCAGATGGATAATTTCTTCGCGTGTGAATGTTGGCATGCCTCTTACTATACGAACCAAATGTGACGAGGCCCGCGCTACTTGACGTCGCGCCTGGCGGTGACGGCCACGCCGGCGGCATAGACCGCCACAGCCCATGCCAGGAGGATCACGCCGGCCCAGCCCCATGTGGGTTGGAACGGCTGGGTCGACCCCCCGACCGTCATGACGGCGCCCATGCTGTTGGAGAACGACGAGGCGCCGGCGCCGATGAACGATTCCAGTGCCCTGGACGGCAGGCAGTTGTTGACCGAGACGATCCACGCGAAGCGGTCGCCGAGCAGTTGCGCGAGCTGCAGAATCGACGGCAGCAGCGTGAACAGTCCCACGACGCACAATACACCGCCCACGGTGGAGCGCAGCATGGCGCCGAATCCCATCGCCATGACCGCGGTGAGCGCCATCGCGACCGGCACGCCGAGCAGCGTGACCCACGGCAGCGCCGCGGGCATCGCCTGCGTGCCGGTCGAGATTGCGCCGTGCAGCATGAGCCACGCGCATCCCCACGCCACGAGCACGCCCACGAACGAGGCGAGGAAGGTGACCGCGGCCAGCACGAGCGCCTTCGCGTTCATGAACATCGCGCGCCGCGGGTTCACGGTGAGCGACGTGATGATGGATTGGCTCGAATACTCGCTTGTCATGACCATGACGCCCAGGATGCCGACGATGAGCATGCCGTCGGTCGCGCCGGCGCTCGCCGTGGTCCATACGTCTTCCATGCCCACCGGCATGGCTTCCTGCGACGCCATGAAATTGAGGAGCCAGCCAATCATCAGGCTGTTGACGGCGAAGAACGCCACGCACAGCACAAGCAGCACATAGGTGGACATGGCGCTCCACATCTTGCACCATTCCGAGCGCACCGCACCGGCGAAGGTCAACGTGTGTACGGGCCGGTGCGCGGCATGGCGTTCGGCCGGCTGGGTTGCGCTCATCGCGCACCTCCGTTCTGCGGCTGTTGGGCGGGCTGCGCAGCAACATAGCGCGCGTGCCCGTGGGTCAGTTCCATGTACGCCTGCTCGAGCGAGACCTGCTGGCGCACGAATTGGTATGCGATGATCTGGTGTGCGGCGAACCCGCGCGCGACCGCGGCGAAATCCGCGCCTTCGATCTCAAAGGCGCGCGCGTCGGCGGGATATCCGGATTCCACCGGCTTCTCGGTGATGCGCACCGTGGGCGACGCGGCGAGCATCGCATGCATCTTCCCGGCGTCCGGCGTGACGACCGAGAGCAGGTGGCGCGAATGTTCCTTCACGAAGTCGGCCACGGTACCGGTGCGCAGGATGCGGCCTTCGCCGATGATCACCAGATTGTCGGCGGTGAGCGCCACCTCGTTCATCAGGTGCGAGCTGAGCAGCACCGCGCGCCCTTGTGCCGCGCAGTTGCGGCACAGGTCGCGCACCCACTTCACGCCTTCGGCGTCGAGGCCGTTCACCGGCTCGTCGAGCACGAGGTTCTTCGGGTCGCCCAGCAGCGCCGCCGCGATCGCGAGACGCTGGCTCATGCCGAGCGAGAATTTGCCCGCCTTCGTCTTCTTCACACTGGCGAGGCCGGTCAGGTCCATGACCTCGTCCACGCGGCCGCGCGCGATGTTGTTCGTGTAGGCGAGCGCGCACAGGTACGCGTAAGCGGAGCGGTTGCGCGGCGCGCATTTGGCGTCGAGCACGGCGCCGACCGAGCTCATCGGGCTCGCCTGCCGCGTGTATGGCACGCCGTCGATCAGCGCGGTGCCGTGGTCGGGCGTGATCAGCCCAAGCAGCACGCGCATCGTGGTGGATTTGCCGGCGCCGTTGGGCCCCAGGAATCCGGTGACCGCGCCGTTTGCGGCCACAAAACTCACATCGTCCAACACGCGGTTGGCACCGAATGTCTTGGTAATGCCCTGTATCTCGATCACGCCGCAAGGCTAGCATGCGCGGGCGGTGCCGCGCGGGGCGGCGTTCACACTGTGTCTGCGTGTTGGCTGATCCACGCGTGCATCGAGACGGCCGCCGCGGCCCCCGCGTTGATTGAGCGCACCGAGCCGAACTGGCTGATGTACACCACGTCGTCCGCCAGATCGATGGCCTTCTGTGACAGGCCAGGTCCTTCCGCGCCAAAGAGCATGAGGCAGCGTTCGGGAAAATCATAGGTCTCGATCGGCACCGCGCCTGGCACAATGTCGAGCGCGATGATCTTGGCATGTTGCGCCATGTGCAGTTGGTGCCGGGCTTGTTCGAGCCCTGCGCGCAGGTCGGCGGTGCGGGGGTCGCCGGGCGCCAGTTCAAGCAGCTGGGGTTCAAGTTCGGCGATATGCCGTTCGGCTTCGGCGCGCTCGGAGGCGATGCGTGTGTGCCAGTCGTCCACAAGGTCCTGGATGGAAGGGTGGTTGACGACGTGCTGGTAGAGCTCGGTCATCAGCGCGCCCTTGCGGTTCCATTTGTGCGGGCCGACGATGTGCACGCGGTTCGCGGTGAACGCGTTGGCTGTGCGCACCATGGAGCCGATGTTGAAGTCATGGGTCCAGTTCTCCACGGCCACTTCAAAAGGATGCCTGCCGTGCGCGTCCAGGTCGGCCTTGATCGCCTCGACCGTCCAATAGCGGTAGCGGTCGAGCACGTTGCGGCGGTCGCCATCATCAAGCAGTTGTGCGCTGAACCGCGGGTCATCGGGGCGGGGTTCGCCGGGGTGGGCCTCTTCCCACGGCCCCACGCCGACTTCGCGGAATGTGGGCTCGCCGGAGGCTTTGGCTGCGATATCGATCGGATTCGGCTCATGCATGGGGCCCAGCTTACCCACTTTTTTCGACGCCTTGAAAAAGTGGAAGCCACAGCGCGCACTTTTTGACCATATCCCCTCATGGTCCGCGCACTTGTTCTCTCTGACGAAAAAAGTGCGCGGACCGTCCGACCACATGTGCCTGTTCAGATTGTCATGGCCACGCCGGCGCCCCTACATTGGCCATTCGACCTATAGAAAGGAAGCAATATGGCATCGTTCATGAGAGATGAAGCGCAGCATTTGAGTTCATGTATCCGAAGCAAGATGCGGTTGGTGCTTCCCCATATGAAGCACACTCCTGTCTTTTCGCACCGTACCGCCATCGAGTATTGGGGAAGCCGCGCCACTGACAGCAGTATGAAGCCGCTCACGCTCCATGTCAGCGTGCCTCGACGTGATGAGAGGCCCCATACGCAAGGTGTGAGCGCACATCTGTGGTGTGGCCCGCTCCTCACCCATGTGGACGACGGATTCGAGATAGTGCGTCCGGAAGTGTGTTGGGCGCAGATGGCCCAACACTGCCCACCCACCACCTTGATCACCATCGCCGCCGACTTCACATGCCGCGACAGGGTCCGGAGGGTGACCACATTGGACGAGATCATAGGGTACGCAACAAGCCTCAAGGGATTTCATGGCAAGAGGAAGTGCATGGAGGTCATCCCGTTCCTCATTGACAACACCGACTCACCCCGGGAGGCCATGCTTGCGGCGTTCCTCATACGCCACGGATTCGGCAAGCCAGTGGCCAACTTCCGCGTACAGCTTGAAGGTAGGGTGTGCTATCTCGACATCTCATACCCGGATCTCAAAATAGCGTTTGAATATCAGGGCGCATACCACGCCGATGTGGAACAGATGCGCCGGGACATGGCCAAACATAATGACCTGTTGAAAAGGGGATGGCAGATTATTTATGTGACACTGGAAGATTTCCGGAATCCAGCCCAATTTCTGGATATTATCCAGGTCACCGTTGAGCAGCAGCATCATTTGATGGGATTGAAGAAGGTGGTCAGATAGGGGCTCTTCCACTTTTTTCGGAATGCCGAAAAAAGTGGAAGCCACAGCGCGCACTTTTTGGCCATATCCCCCTGTTGTCCGCGCACTTTTTTCGGCGGCCCGAAAAAGTGCGCGGGGGCCTAGTGCAGCTCCGATTCGTGGAAGACCTCCACGAACGGCGTCTCATGTGCTCCGCCGGTCACGGGGTCGGTGATCTTGAGCGTCGGCTCCTCCATGTCGACGCCGCCGATCAGCGCGGCCACGGCCACCACGGTGGCGCCCTGCGCGTCGACGATGCCGAAGTCGAGGCTCAGCTCGTTGCCGTTGCGCAACGTCACCAGCGACGAGGTCTGCACATACGATTTCTCGGAAAGCCATGAATCAACAAGGATCACACGCTTGCCGGCAATGGATGGCCCCTTGATCGCCGGGTACACGAAGTCCATCACAAAACCGTCCAGATCCTCGCCACGCGAGGCGGCGGCATGCATGAGCGAGCAGACCATCGGCACGGCGGCCGCCGTCAGCGCGCCCACCGCGTCGAAGTCCTCGATCGAATAGCCCTGTTCTTCCAAGGTGTCGAGCATGATGTGCCCGATCAGCGCGGCGCCACGGTGGTCGAACGTGACCGGCGCGAGCTCGGAAAACGGCTTGTCGTGCATATGCTCGCGCAGCAGCGTCTTGAGCTGGTCGCGCGGCTCCATCATCATGAAGTCGCTCCCCGTCTTGCGGAATTCTGTGTCCTCACTCATGGTGCCCAGCGTACCGTTGCCGCTTGTCAAAACTCACCATGCGCCGTCGAGCTTGCAGTGGCGCAGACGCACGGCGTTGAGCACCACGCAGATCGACGAGAGGATCATCGCCACGCACGCGAGCATGGGGTTGAGCACCCAGCCGGTGAACGGGTAGAGCACGCCGGCTGCGAGCGGAATGCCCACAAGATTGAAGATGAACGCCCACCACAGGTTCTCGCGGATGTTGCGCATGGTCGCCTTCGACAGGCGGATCAGCTTGAGCGCGCATGCGTAGTCGGTCGGTGCGGCAATCACGTCGGCGTGGATCGGCGCGGCCTCGGGGTTGTCGAGCGCGACGCACGCGACGGCGATGTCCGCCGCGTCGCGCACACGCACGTCCTCGCTGCCGTCGCCGATGAACATGACGGTCGCGCCATTGGCACGGCGTTCGGCGAGCGCACGCACCGCCTCGTCGGTGCGTCGCGCATCGACCTCGGCGACCGCCACGCCGGTGCCGCTCAGCTGCGCGATGGCCTGCCCGGCGCTCGGCGCGAGCTTGCGCGACACGAGCACCACAGCCGTGTCTTTCGCCTGCTGCAGCGCGCTTGTGGTGCGCACGGTCAGGCCGTAGCGCTGCGCGTCGTCGAGCGCCGCGCCCGCAGACAGCGGCGCCGCCCAGCCGAGCGCCGCCGGGCATGCGATGATCAGCACGCTGACACCCATGAGCAGGGCGCGCGTGAACGACGGCTGCGGGCCAAAGATGAGCCAGCAGACGAAGGCCCACAGGGCGATCAGGATCGTGATAGGCACCCACACGCGCGACACGCGGTCCACGCGCTCCTGCAGCGGGAACGCGGGGCGGCGCGGCAACCACATGTCCACCGCCCAGCGCGCGAACAGCACGAGGGTGATGATCACGCCGGTCACTTCGAAGTAGGGTTCGCGCATCGCCTGCGGCAGCGCGCTCTCGAACAGGCAGACGAGTATGCCGTAGGCGTATGCGGCGATCGTGCCGATCGACGCGAGGGAGTTCATGTTCGGCACGCGGCGCAGCAGCGCGTCCCAGCCGTCGATGTGGATCGGCGCGCCGCCGTAGAACATGACCGGCGTGATGATGATCGCCTGCACCCATGGGTCGACCATCCAGTCGGGCACAACGTTGGGGTACAGCGCGCGCACAAGCGACGGCAGCAGCACGAGCAGCGTCAGTATGGCGCTCACCACCAGCTGGCGCGTCAGCAGCACGATGCTTTCGCGGTTGTCCGAACGGCGGGTGCGCAGCGTGTCGCCGGCGCTCGCGCGCGCGTCGGCCGGCTGGTCCTTGAAGGCGGGCCGCGCCTGCGGCTTCCGCGCGCTGAAGAAGAAACGAACCGTTGCGATGGTCAGCAGGATCGCCGCGACCACGCACACCACTGCAATGAACAGATTCAGACTCATGGGTCTCCCCCAATGTTGTTGACGGACAGTGACTACTGTACGCGACCATATGCGAACTGCGCAGGTGCGTGCGGTGACGCGCCTGCGCAGTTCGCGAGGCCGGGATCACTCCCGGGGGTTATTTGGTGCCGTTTGCATCGGCGTTGCCGTCAATCTTGACTTCCGTGTCGAGCGGGTTGGTGTCGCCGTCCATCGGGTTGATCTCGTGCACCGAAAGCTCGAGATGCTCGCCACCCGTGTGGTCGACGAGCACGGTCTCGCCGTCCTTGACCTTGCCGGCGAGCAGCATGCGCGCCAGCTGGTCGCCCACTTCCGTCTGCACCAGACGGCGCAGCGGACGTGCGCCATACGCCGGGTCATACCCGGTGTCGGCGAGCCATTCGCGCGCCGCGTCGGTCACGTCGAGCGTGATGCGGCGGTCGGTCAGGCGCGAGGCGACCTGCTTGACCTGCAGATCCACGATCTTGCCGAGCTCCTGGCGGGTGAGCGGGTGGAAGATGACGAGCTCATCGAGGCGGTTCACGAATTCCGGACGGAACTGCGTGTGCACCGCGTTCATGACCGCGTCACGCTTCTCCTGCTCGCTCAGGTCGGGGTTGACCAGGTACTGCGAACCGAGGTTCGACGTCATGATCAGGATCGTGTTCTTGAAGTCCACCGTGCGGCCCTGACCGTCGGTCAGGCGGCCGTCGTCGAGCACCTGCAGCAGGATGTCGAAGACTTCGGGGTTCGCCTTCTCGACTTCGTCGAACAGCACGACCGAGTACGGGCGGCGGCGCACGGCTTCGGTGAGCTGGCCGCCCTCCTCATACCCGACGTAGCCGGGCGCGGCGCCGATCAGGCGCGACACGGACGACTTCTCCATGTACTCGCTCATGTCGATGCGCACCATGGCCTTTTCGTCGTCGAACAGGAAGTCGGCGAGCGCCTTGGCGAGCTCGGTCTTGCCCACACCGGTCGGGCCCATGAACAGGAACGATCCGGTCGGGCGGTTCGGGTCGGAGATGCCGGCGCGCGAACGGCGCACGGCGTCGGAGACCGCCTGCACGGCTTCCGGCTGGCCGATCACACGCTTGTTGAGGTACTCCTCCATGTTGAGCAGCTTCTCGTTCTCGCCCTGCATCAGGCGGCCCACCGGCACACCGGTCCATTCGGAGACGATGCCGGCCACCGAGTCGGCGTCCACGTGGTCGGGGACCATCGGTTCGCTCTGGTGCGCGAACTCGTCTTCCTTTTCGGCTTCGCTTTCGGCCGCGGCCAGTTCCTTCTGGATTGCCGGGATCTCGCCGTAGAGGATGCGGCTGGCCTGCGCCAGATCGCCCTCACGGGTGGCCTTGTCGGCTTCCACGCGCTTTTCGTCGAGCTTGGCGCGCAGGTCGCCCACCTTGTTGTGGCCCGCCTTTTCGGCGTCCCAACGGGCCTTGAGTCCCGCGAGCTGTTCGCGGCTATCGGCCAGTTCGGACTGCAGCTTGGCCAGGCGGTCCTTCGACGCCGGGTCCTCTGCCTTCTTGAGCTGCATCTCCTCCATCTCGAGGCGCGTCACCTTGCGCTGCAGCTCATCGATCTCCTCAGGCTGCGAGTCGAGCTCCATGCGCAGGTGCGCGGCGGCTTCGTCGACGAGGTCGATCGCCTTGTCGGGCAGCTGGCGTCCGGTGATGTAGCGGTTCGACAGCGTGGCGGCCGCGACGAGCGCGTCGTCGCCGATCGTGACCTTGTGATGCGCTTCGTAGCGCTGCTTGAGGCCGCGCAGGATCGCGATCGTGTCCTCCACGCTCGGCTCGCCCACAAAGACCTGCTGGAAGCGGCGTTCGAGCGCCGGGTCCTTTTCGATGTTCTCGCGGTATTCGTCGAGCGTCGTCGCGCCGATCAGGCGCAGTTCGCCGCGGGCCAGCATCGGCTTGAGCATGTTGCCCGCGTCCATCGAGCCTTCCGCCGCACCGGCGCCCACGATCGTGTGGATCTCGTCGATGAACGTGATGATCTGCCCGTCGGACTTGCGGATCTCGTCGAGCACGCTCTTGAGGCGCTCCTCGAACTCGCCGCGGTACTTGGAGCCGGCCACCATGGAGCCCAGGTCGAGGCTGATCAGGCGCTTGTTCTGCAGTGTGCTCGGCACGTCGCCGGCCACGATGCGCTCGGCGAGGCCTTCCACAACAGCGGTCTTGCCCACGCCGGGTTCGCCGATCAGCACCGGGTTGTTCTTGGTGCGGCGGCTCAGGATCTGGATCACACGGCGGATCTCCTGGTCACGACCGATCACCGGGTCGAGCTTGCCGTCGCGTGCACGCGCGGTCAGGTCGGTCGAGAACTTCTCGAGCGCCTTGTACGAGGCTTCGGCGTCGGGGCTTGTCACCTTGGCGCCGCCGCGCACCTGCGGGATCGCCTCACGGATCTTGTCGGCGGTCACGCCATTGTTGCCCAGGATCTTCGCGGCTTCGTTCGGCGTTGCTTCGGCGATGCCGAGCAGCAGGTGCTCGGTCGAGACGTATTCGTCTCCCATCTCCTTCATCGCCTTTTCCGCGGCGGCGATCGCCTGCGTGAGCTGGCGGCTCGCCTGCGGCTGCGCGGTCGACGACCCCGAGGCGCTCGGCAGCGCGACGAGGGCGTTGCGCACGGCGGCGCCGATCTGCTGTGCGTTCGCGCCACACTGTTCGATGAGGCCGCGGATCACACCGTTTTCCTGACGCAGCAGTGCGTCAAGCAGGTGGAGCGGGTCCACCTGCGGGTTACCGGCCGCCGAAGCGCTCTGGATCGCGTCGCCCAAGGCCTCCTGTGCCAGTGTCGTGAATTTTTGTTCCATATCATCCTCCATCAGTGCACGCCTGGCCCCGCGCTGCTGCTGCGTACGCGGAGCCGGCGGCTTCGTTTGTCTGATATGGTCAACCAACGATCCAGATCATGTATTCCCAAAACTTGAGTGAATCTCGCTCAAGTTTTGAAAAACGATGATGATGTGCTTCGCAATCGACCATCCACAGCCCATTGTGTCGCGCAACGGTGGGAGGATGTTGGTTTTCAGCGCTCAGCCAGAGAGCGCCACGGCACCTTCCAGTCAGGCGTATGAATGTAGCCCGCCTGCCGGGTGGACGCTTCTTTGCCCGAGAGGCTCCTCCCTTGCCGGATGCCTGCCCCTCTGGCCTAGCGCCCCCTGCCAGACACCTGCCCCTCTGGCCTAGCGCCCCCTGCCAGACACCTGCCCCTCTGGCCTAGCGCCCCCTGCCAGATACCTGCCCCTCTGGCCTGATGGTCTCTGCGCATGCCAGCCATTCCGCCCCGCCGGCTGCCTCCCCCTCTTACTCAGCTACCACCCTCATCCAGCCGACCCCACTAACCGCTGTTTTCGCCGTTTTGGTCCATGCGTTCGCTGTTTTGGTCGGGGTTTTCGCCGTTTTGGTCACAAATTAGGCCATTTCATGACCAAAACGGCGAAAACCCCGACCAAAACAGCGAATACAGCCACTGAACGCCTTGTTTGAAGCGGATACGGCTGCGACGATGGCCGCAGATACAGCAGCGCCGGCGCGGTTGCGCCGGCGGGATGCATATGGATAGTGGAAGCGCTCAGCCGCGAACGACCACGTTGCGCAAATCGCCGATGCCCTCCACATGCACCACGGCCTCATCGCCTGGTACAAGGCTTCCGGAGGCATCCGGCGTGCCGGTCAGGATCACATCGCCGGGCAGCAGCGTGGAGAAGCTCGAGATGAACGCGATCTGCGAGGGGATGTCGTGAATCAGGTTCGCGGTGGTGCCGCTCGCCTTCTCAACCGCCTCGCCGTTAAGCGTGAACGAGATCGCCGCATCACGCCAGTCGAATTCGTCTTTCGTCACGAGCCATGGGCCGAGCGGGCACGAGGTGTCGAAGCCCTTCGCGCGCGTCCACATCGGATCGCCCTGCTGCAGGTCGCGCAGCGTCACATCGTTGACACAGGTGAAGCCGAGCACGTAGTCCATCGCGCGCTCCACCGGCACGTTCTTGGCGATGCGGCCGATCACGACGGCCACCTCCGGCTCGAAATTCATGTCGTGCGAGCACGGCGGGTACACAATCGGGTCGTCGGGGCCGATCACCGACGTCGACGGCTTCATGAAGATCACCATGTCTTCGGGGGCATGCTCCACCGTGGACTGCCCCTGCTCGTACATGTATTGCGCGTGGGCCTCGTAGTTCTTGGCCAGGCCATACACCTTCGAGGGAATCACCGGGGAGAGCAGGCGCACGCCGTCCGCGTCGAGCGGAATGCGTTCGCCTGTCGGGCTGACCTGCCCGGCGAGCGGGTAGCCGTCGAGCACCACCAGATAATCGTTGCCGTCCGCCTCGTCGGTCTGCACAAATGCGTACCGGGGCGTGTCATCCTTGGAAAAACGTGCGAGTCTCATGCGCCCCAGTCTACGCGTCCCGCAGGCCAGGCGTGTCACGCCGTTGGGCGGCATGCGGCTCCACACCAGCGGCCTCGAGCTGCGCGGTCAGCTCCTCCACTTGCCGTTCGAGCTCATCGATGCGCCGCACTTGCTGGGAGATCAGCAAATCACGTATGTCACCGCTTCCCCTTCCTCCTGGGGACGGACGTTGCGTCGGCGAACCGGCCGAATACATGGCCCGGGTCCGGTCACGGGCCGTGGTGCGCGCGGGTACGCCCATCGCCTTGCGCCAACGGGCGATCGCACACTCAATGCGCTTGTACCCTATCAACGCGGGGTCCAGCCCGGCCTCCCGGAAAATCCCGACGGGCGAGCCGCCCTGCGCGTAGCGCTGCACACAGCTGGCCTTGAATTCCTCGGTGTACAGTATGCGTTTCACCGTCGCGTCCGCGACCGCTGGCAGTGTTTTCAGATATGCGACTTCCTCGGCACTGAACATGCCTCCCCCACTGGTCATCATGGGCTCCTTCCTCTGGATATCGCCGTGCGGGGCACCTGCCATGATTGGCACCGGTCGATGCGGGATAGAACAGTCCGATGCCGGTCGTCGCGGATGAACGGCCGGCATCGGATGAGGCAGCGGGTGATCAGGAGTTCAGTCCACATCACCCGACCGGATCATGCCCCACTCAGGCGTGCAGCTGACGCTTGAGGCTGTTGGCGCGCATCGCGATCAGCACGCCCGCGCCACCGACCAGCAGCGCCATGGCAACAAGCACCGTGATGCCAGCGGCACCGGTCATCGGCAGCTGGGTGATCGCCTTGACGTTCTTGACGGTGATGTCGTTCCGGGCACCACCAGACGCAAGGCCAAGGGCGTTCGAGCCGGACGCAAGGCTCCATGCGGCCCCATCGGCGTCACCGTCCACGGTGATTCGGAAGGTCGGCCTGAACTGCTCGGAATAGCCTTCCGGGGCCTTGGTCTCGGTGACTTGGTACGTGCCCTGCGGCAGACCCGTCACCTTGACCAGACCGTTCGCACCCGAGACGATCGTGTCAACGGTGCCCGCGCCCCCATCGGGGGCGTAGGCATAGACGCCGTCGCCGTCATTCCTGAAGGCGAGCACGGCGTCTTCGGCATTGCGCACCTGGAACGATGCGCCCGCAAGGCCCGTGGCCTGCGCGTCGACACCGACCTTCTTGAACTCGAAGCGTCCGACCGGGATGTCCTCGGTCTTCTTCCTGAAGTCCACTTCGTCAGTGGGCGTGGTGGTGACCGCGACGTAGTTGGTGACCGGATCGGTCTTGGCGTCGTCGTTCACCGTGGCCTTGTAGGAGATGACCACGCGCTCGCCGGCGTGCCGCTCGCCTACGGCGGAGTTGGCATAGTCGTCGAGGTTCACCGTGAAGTGACGCTGCCCGTCGCCGCGGAAGGCGCCATCGTCGCCGAAGCCTTCGAGCTTGTAGTCGGAGGCGGCGAGTTCGGTACCGCCGACCTTGACTGTGATGTCGGACGACCGGACGCTCAGGCCGGTGCTCGGGCGATCGTGCACGCGGAAAGCGATGGGTTCCGTGTTCGCCTGACGGCTCGGCAGCGTTGTCCTGATCTCGTAGTCCAACGTGTCACCGACGCCCACGACGTTCTTGCCGCCCTTGTCCACGGTTTTATCGGGCGTGGGCGTGAGGTTGTGCTTGGCCACGAGCTTGCCCAGATCCATCGTTGTGATGGCGGGGTTGTTGCGGTCGATTGTGGTGAAGCCGGAGACGGTGGACGCCACGATCGCCGGGGCGACGCCCTCGGTGGGACTTGTGACGAGATACCAGCCGGCGGCCGGCACCGTGACCGTCGTCGATTCGCCGGCGACCTCACCGGACGGGTACGCCTGGCCAAGACGGTCGGTCCCGTCCTTCAGCTTGTCCGCGAGCTGGCGCAGCAGGCCGTCATCGAACCTTGCGGCCTGCGCGGCGGGGTTCTTCCGGTACGGGTCGGCAGGCGCCTGCCCGATCTGCGCCATCGCCTCACCCAGCGCTCCGGCGGCTTCCGCATTGGTCTCCAGCTGCAGCGAGGAGATTCGGCCATCCGCACCCTGGACGTCCGAGAACGTCGCAAGCTGGTAGGCGTTGAATGTCATGCCGTCACGGACATTGGTAATGGTGATGGTCTGCGCATCGGCCGCATTGGCGCCCATGGCGCCCACCGCCAGACCCCCGAGCATGGTCGCGGCCGCGGCGATGCCGGCAAACAGTCGTTTGCATTTCATGTGCTTTGTCCTTCCTGTGTCGCGCCTTTCGCGCGAACGCGGTATGGCTCCTCTTCGTACTGCTGCGAGTCGCCACATCCTGTGTTGTGTTCTCCGCCGCCATGCGGCGACGTATTCGCCCCGCCCGGCATGTCCTTTGGCAACCGCCAAAAGCCATGCCGGGCGAAGGCGTCAGATCGGGCGGCGCCGCTGCAAGAGGGCCGCGCTGCCTGCAAGCAGGAGCGCGAGCGCGCCCAATCCGCCCCCGATACCAGCCCAAAGCAACGGCGTCGCACCGTTCTCGCCGGTAAGGGGAAGCTTCGATACAGGCTTCACCGTGTTGGTGAAGGCCGCCAAACCACTGTTCGACGCCGCGCCATCGGCGTCGCCGGCCTGGTATGTGTAGGTGACTGCGGCCCGCACGGTGTTATCGCTGTTGAACGCGGGCACGCCCCCACTGGCGTTCGTGACCGTCACCGTGACATCCACATGGTCCCGGTCCCACTCCCACTGGCCGGAGACCGGGGCTTCTTCCGAAACAACAAAGGAGTAGCGCCGCTCCTGTTCCTCGGGTCCGGGCAGCGGAACTGACACACGCCCACTGAACGCGCCGGTCTTCTGCCTGCCGTTCTCAAACGGCCCGGTGATGCTGGATGACGTGGAAGTGAATGGCATACCGTCCTTGGTGACGCCTTGGTGTTCCGGCGCGAGGAGCGTGAAATCAAACTTCCCCTGCACGCCCAAGCTCACCCCTTTGACGGTCTTGCCGATGCGGATGCTGTGCAGATCGACGAGCCCCGTGCGCGGATAGTTGGTGATGACGGTGACGTAGCCACCCGCAAGGGCCGACTCACCGGCTTTCAGGTTCCACACACGCTTGTCGTCGTAACGCGTGTAGTAGTCGCCGGAGCTGTGTTCGGTCACTGTGTAGCTGCGGTCCACACCGCTGACGGGAATGACCACATCACGCTGCCAATCGCCACCGTCTGGACCTGCCGTGAGCTCGAGGTCCGTGTAGCTTGCGCAGGGTTGGCTGCCGCCGGTCGAGCATTCGACGTTCACCAGGATGGACTGTGGGGGCTCGGTGACGCCCTCCCAGTGCTTGCGTATGGTCATGCGCGTGAGTTTCGAACCGTCCACCTGGATGACCGGATGCGGGTACTCACTTGTCTGGGGGTCCGACGCCGGTTTGCCGTTGACGCGTGGCGTGTAGTCGAGCGTCGCCTTCTGGTTGCTCAGGAACCCTTCCTTGCCAGCGGACGATTCGCCGGTTCCAGGTTCGCCCACGGCCGGGGGTTCGCCATAGCCGTTGACCCCGGCGTTGATGTTGGCCGCGTACCGCTCATGGGCCTCAGTGGACGGCTTGATCCTGTATTCGAGCGAATACGTGTATCCGTCGCGCATCACATAGCCTTCAGGGAAGGCCACGGAGATGGTTTTCGACGCCGGGTCAGAGGCAATGGTGTAGGAGCCTCCCTGATCGCCGCCCAATCCGACCGATGCCGCGGGGACATCCTTGCCCTGCGCATCCCTGACGACAAGGCGGGCGCCGAAGTTCGGCTCGTCGGGCATGGCGAATTCGGCGTATGTCGACAACGTGTCCGTCATCTTCACGTCCTGATACGCGGCTCCGGTGATGACAATGCTGACGATATTCTCGAAAATGGTCCTCAGGTTCGTGTCGTCTGTGACCGAATAGTAATAGGGGCCACTGGCGGGAGGCCATGGGGTGCGGGGCATGGACTGCACATCAGGGTAATTGCTTGAGGTGTAGTTCATGAACTGGTTGGTCAGGGCCCACTGGTTGTTCGCGTCGTCCCTGACACCGATTGAGAAGACCGTGGAGTCGGGCATCCTCTTGATGGCCGCCGCCGATTGGAGGGCTGCGTTCGCCACGGTGTAGTTGAAGTCCTCGGCCCATGTTGTCGGCTGACCATCGCTGTACACAATGGCAACACGCCGCGCATTGACCCTGGCGCCACCCAGCTGGTCCGCCGCGTGCCGCATGCCCAGATCCGTTCTGGTGGGGCCCGCCGCCCTCAACTGGTCGACCATGCCGATCAGCCGGTCGGTATCGGACGTCAGCGGGCTCACCGTCTGGGAGTAGTTGTAGGAAGCGGCGCCTCCCCGGAAGCGGTAGGTGTCGTTGCCGATCCTGTCCGTGCTCTCACCCGCATATTTGACGAGCGATACCCGTATGCGGTCATCGGGCCGCTGAATCTGCCGGTTTTCCTCGCCTATCTGCCGCAGGAACCACTTCACCGAATCCTGCAACGCCCAAAGTCTGGTCCTGCCCTGATACAGCCCTCTGGTGATTACCCCGTCCATGCTTCCCGACACGTCCAGCACCAGCACGACCTCGAGCGGGATCACCTGCTGCTGTTCCTGTTCGGTGGACCCACCTTTCACGTCCATGCTCAACGTATAGGTGCCATCGCCATGGGCGGTCACGTGCTTGCCATGCACCGGCGCCTCTTGGCCCGGCACTTCCTCGCCATGGGCGGCGGCCACTGGCCCGACACAGCCAGCGACTGTGGCGATCACAACGCAGAGGACCGCGATCAGCCCAACGCCGCGGGACTTTCCAAATCGTATAGTCGTTCTCATAACTGCCCCAATGTGTTACGGATAGCGGAATCTATCTGACTGAAACTCTACTGAAAACATCAATGTTCCCAACCTCTCCATTCGAGGTATTCATCCCCTCATAACACATATGCGGTTACCGCGCCAGCGCCGTTGTAATCCCCTCGAATATGCCCGCCTCTAGTTTCTTTTAAAAAAGATATAAAAGTCGTGAATCATGTAAAGACAACCTCATTTCCACAATCCGTCATTACGTCATAATTCCATAAATCCCAACACTTTTCACACTATGCCCAGTAACCCGTAGTTCTATTCGACAAGAAGGGCAATATCGTCACCCGTTCCGCTAATGGAGTAAAATAAATAGCATATTTATGCGATACTTCTAACGATAAGTATAATGAGAAAATATTTTATCTTCCTCGTATCTGAGTAAAGAAAAAACATAAATCATAAACGTGCATGACGCATGCGCATTGTGCGGCCGTGCCGCTTCGCAAACGACATCCACAGCAGCAGGCCCACTAGGAGCACCGCAGTCGCAGCCATCATGGCAAGCAGCCGCGCATCATGGACATCGGCCGGCTCCGGTGCCTGATAAGGTACCGAGACGCGGTGCCCAGAGACAAGCAGACGATGGGTGTTCACCCCATACGGCGTGCACGTCATCAATGTCACGCGGTCCTGCCCTGGCACCACGCGCATCGTCGACGCGTCGTCCGGTTCGATCACCGTAATGCTGTCCACTTGGTACGCGAGCCGCTCACCCATGACCTCAATGTAGAAGAAATCGCCATTGCGCAACTCGTCGAGGCGCGTGAACATCGGCGCGGACACCAGACCGCGGTGACCGGTGACCACCGCATGCGTGTTCACCCCACCGACGGGCAGGCTCGTGCCATACAGATGACCGGCGCCATCCGCAAGAGCTTTTTCAGAAGTGCCATGGTAGATCGGCAAGTCCACACTGATCTTTGGGATGCGTATCGCCCCCATCACCCCGCCACCTGTATCGAGCAGCGACTGGTATTCCCGGTTCTGGGCCGAAGCGGGATCCGTCTGCGTGGACGCCGCCGAACCGCCACCCGTGGTGGCGAAGGGGTCGGCCGCTTCGCCAAGCACCGCCTGGCCGCCTGCCGCAAGCCTGCTGTTGTATGCGCGAGCCTCCCTGAGCTGGTTCTCCGCTTGCGGATACGACCAGCCGAGCACCCGCTGGTGCACATGCCGCGTCTGTGACGCGAGATCACGGGAGGTGTTCCATTGCAGCACGAACGGCGTGCCACCCACCACAATCGCCGCCACCACAAGCACGAGCGCGAGCGCGCGCATCGCGATCATGCGCCGGCGCAACGACCTGCGCACCCGCACCACGTCCGCGGTGTCGGTCGCCTCCTCGAATGTGGCTGGACGCCACTGTGGTCTTGGCCCTCCACCTGTTCCGGCGTCGCTGTTCGCGTGCATCATCACCCCGGCTCCTGCGCTGTCTGCGGTGGGCGCCCAGACGCCGCACCATGCCAACGCACCGCAGTCTAGCAACCTCAAGTGGTGCCGGGCATACCCTCCATCGCCGGCACCATCCCCTCGCCGGGGCGCACGCCATGGCTCACTTGAAGTCGCGCTCGCCGAAGATCGCCTGCCCGATGCGCACGATCGTCGCGCCTTCATCGATCGCGTACGTCATGTCGCCGCTCATGCCCATCGACAGCTCCACACACGTGGCGGTCCCCTCGGCGTCGGAATCGCGCACGCGGTCACGCACATCGCGCAGATGCGCGAATCCACGGCGGATCTCACGCTCATCATCCACATGCGCGCCCACCGTCATCAATCCCTGCAATTCAAGCCCCTCGAGTTGCGCGATGCGCAGCGCGAGTTCAAACGCCTCGTCGGGCGCACAGCCGGACTTCGTCGGCTCGCCCGACTCGTTGACTTCGAGCAGCACACCCACCGTCTGCTCGCGCGCGGCCGCACGGCGCGCGATCTTCTCGGCGAGTTCGAACGAGTCCACCGATTCGATCGTGTTGACGTCAGGCAGCATCTTGCCGATCTTGTTGCTCTGCAACTGCCCGATCAGGTGCAGCGGCAGACGGTCGAGCGCCTCGGGGTCGTCGGTCTCGTCAAGGCTCGCCACGGTCTGCATGTCGCTCGCGCCGAGCACGATCCCGCGCTGCAGGCATGCATACCGCAGTCCATCGATTTTCGCAATGACTTCCTGCGGCCGGTTTTCGCCGATCATGTGCACGCCGGCGTCGATCGCGGCCATGATCTCGCCGACGTCGCGCGTCTTCGTGGCCGCCAGCAGTGTGACCGCCCCCTCTTCGCGCCCACTCGTGAACTCCGTCTGTGCAATCAGGTCGAGCACACGGTGCGCGCCATCCGTGATCTCCTGGATGCGCGCCGCATCGATCGTCTCGTTCGCCAGATCCTTATGGTCCATATACGCAGTCATGCTGCCCCGCCTTTCCTCGCCAACGGCAGTCCTCTACCGCAACCATACCGCAACGCGCGCGCAATGCCCGCACTACAGGCACAGCAGGCGCGCGGGCAGGTCGTCGGGCACGCGCACGTCGGCCGCATGCGCGCGCACGCGCCGCCACGAAAACGCCGCGAGCGCCTCGCGCGTGCTCATCGCACGCGGCTGCGGCACAAGCCCGAGCGCCCACGCGCAATACCCCACCACCTGTTGCGGCTTCACGCCCTGCGCGCGCAGCACACCCAGATCGAGCGAGCGCGTGCGCTTCGCCAACCGCACGCCCGCCGCGTTGTCGAGCAGCGGCAGATGCGCGTACTCTGGCACCGCCGCAGGCGAATCCGCGCCGCCCACGCCGAGCGCGAGCAACTGTTCGCGCACTGCGATCTGCAGCGCGGTCGAGCGCAGCAGGTCGCGTCCGCGCACAATGTCGGTCACGCCCATCAGCAGGTCGTCCACGGTGACGACGAGCTGGTATGAGAACAGACCGTCCGACCGTCGCAGCACCACGTCGCCCAGCTCCGCCCCCAAATCGAAGTTCTGGGCGCCAAAGACGCGGTCATCAAACAGTATTTGCGATTGTGGGGTGCCTGCGGGCGGCACGGCGAACCGCCACGAATGGCGCACACCGGCGTCGAGCCTGCGCCGCACCTCGTGCGGGTCGTGCGCCAACAGGCGGCGGCATGTGCCCGGGTAGATGATGAACCGATCGCCTTCTTGCGGGGCGCTCGCCGCGCGGATCTCGGCGCGCGAGCAGAAGCACGGGTAGAGCGGCGAGGGGTCGGCGTCGCGCAGCAGGCGGAACGCCCCCTCGTACAGGTCGAGCCGTTGCGACTGGTAGACCGGCTCGCCGTCCCAGTCCAGGCCGAGCCATGCCAGGTCGTCCATGATCCAGCGGTCGGCGTCGGGAATCGCGCGCGGGGCGTCGATGTCTTCGATGCGCAGCAGGATCGGCTCGTGCCGTGCGCGCGCGGACAGCCACGCGGCGAGCATGGCGTACGCGTTGCCCATGTGCATGCGTCCCGAGGGGGTGGGTGCGAAACGACCGGTCATCTACGGCTCAGTCCCCACGAACGTGCTCCACAGCTCGCTGTCGAGCGGCCAAGGGTTCGGCGAGCATTCCTTGAGGAACATCGACTGTTCCTGCATGAGCGGCGCCGACTGCTTGTCGCCGCCGCACGGCGTCTCGTTGTCGATGTGCCCGAGCGCATGGCCCACTTCGTGGTTGATGACCATCGTGCGGTACTGCGCGAGCGTGGCGCCGGCGTCGAACCAGTGCTGCACGGCGCTGCCCCAGCGCTTCTTGTTGATGATGACGTCGCTGCCCACCCGGCAGCTGTATTCCTCGGAACAACCCGCCGAGAACGACGGCAGCTCCTTCGCTTCGGCGAGCGTGATCGTCACATCGCACTGGCCGTCCTGCCCTTGCGCGAACACGACGCCAGCGCGCGGCCAGCCGCGCACGTCGTTGAGCGCGCGGTACACGGTGTTGGCGAAATGGTCGACCGAGCCGACGTTGCCGCGCGAGGCGATGCAATACGTCATGCGTGTGGGCACCGCACCGCTCGATTGCGCGGTCTGTTTCGCCTTGGCGTAGATCTCGTTGCGTTGAGCGTCGGTCAGCGGCGCCTCGAGTGCGGCGATCTCCTGCCTCTGTTTCTTCGTATGCTCGTCTTCGGTCGGCGTCTGCTCAGACGGCGAGGGGCTCGCATTGCGCTCAGGCGCGCGGTATGGGCTCATCGCCGACGACCATATGCCCGAACCGGTGTGCGCCGCGGCCTGCTCGTGGAGCGCGTTCAGCGCGCGCAACGCACCACGCGCGCTGAGCGTGACGCCAAGCACGAGCAGCAGGCATGCGCAGACCACCACGGCACGGCGGATGCGGTAGATCCGTCTGCGGCGCGCGTGCACGTGGCGGCGCGGACTGCGGGTAGTGCTCACCGTGACCTCTCACTCCATGGACTTCTTGGGGTAGTACGGCGAGTATATCCGCTCCCCCTCGAAACAACAATCCCCGGCACGCTTGCCGGGGATTGTCTGGACGATGCGGCGTGCACAAGCACGCGCGCAATCAGATGGCGAACAGCACGTTGAACAGCCACGCGCCGATGATCGCGCCCAGGATCGGGGCGACGACCGGAATCCACGCCTCGTTCCAACGCGACGACCCCTTGTGCGGGATCGGCAGGATCGAATGCAGCACGCGCGGCATCAGGTCGCGCGCCGGGTTGAGGCCGGGGCCGGTCGGTCCGCCCATCGAGCACACGAGGCCCCAGACGATGAAACCGACGACGATCGAAGCGGACGCATAGTTCTGGCGGCCCCACTGCAGTTCGAGGCAGCACAGCGCGCCGAGCACGAGCATGAGCGTGCCGAAGAACTCGTTGATGAAGTAGTTGCTGCGGCTCTCATGTGCATCGGTGGTGCAGAACGTGGAGAGGATGGCCTCGGAATTCTCCGTGGCCTTGTAGTGCGGGTAATACGTGATGTACACGACAAGCTGGCCGACGGCCGCGCCCAGCACCTGCGCGATGATGTACGGCAGGACCTCGCTCCACGGGAACATGCCATTGACCGCCTGCGCGATCGTCATGGCGGGGTTGATCTGCGCGCCGGAGACACCGCCGAACATCAGCACGGGGAACATGACACCAAAGCCGTAGCCCATGGCGATGTTGATCCAGCCGGCGTTATGCCCCTTCGTGTTTTTCAATTCGACATTGGCCACTGCGCCATTGCCAAAGATCATCAGTACCGCGGTACCGACGAACTCCGCCGCCAACCGCGTAAACAACGAGTATTCCACTGCTCTTCAGCCTTTTCTCTGCGTATGCAAGATGGTTTGAATAATCTTCTCTGATGGATGGATTGCATGGTTCACCCCGTATGGGAATGCGTGGGAACCGGTATGAGTGTAGCGCCCACCATGGGCAACAGTGCGCCGGAATACGAAAGAAGCCCCGGCCGTGATGACCGAGGCTTCTTGCAGGTGCCCCCTCAGGGATTCGAACCCTGGACACGCTGATTAAGAGTCAGCTGCTCTAACCAACTGAGCTAAAGGGGCGTTGGTTTTGCGAACCGAGTGATAAATATACTCAGATTCTGCATCTTCGCAACCTTCGGCGTGTCGCAAAAAGGAAATCATTGCGATTCCAACGATTTTGGGCACTTTGCGCCACTAGGCCACATGTGCCCCAAACGCGCCCAGCTCAGACATGATCGCGCGGATAATCCGCTCCAACGGCCATTATCTTCACAAACGACACGCCGAAGCATGCAATCCGGCCACCGTCCGGCCCCAATCCATGCATACAGAAGGCCCCTGCAGCGCGAACTGCAGGGGCCTTCCAATGCTTAAGCTCAGACTGGTAATCGGTCTGATGGGAAGATCATACGGTCATACGATCTTCAACGAGGGTTCACTCAGCGACGACCTTCACGAAGAAGTTCGCGGAGATCTCCGGGTGGAGCGCCACGGTGGCGGGGAACTCGCCGAGGGTCTGGATCTTCTCGACGGTGATTGCGCGCGGATCCACGGCAACCTTGTCGGCGAGGGCCTTGGCGATCTGGTCGTTGGAAATGCCACCGAACAGCTTGCCGGACTCGGACACCTTGGCCGGGATCTCGACGGCGATGCCCTCGATGATGCCCTTGGCCTCGACGGCGCCTTCACGGGTCGCCACGGCCTTGGCCAGGCGAGCGCGCTTCATGGCTTCCGCCTGGGCGGCGGCACCCTTGGACCATGCGAAGGCGAGGCCCTGCGGGATCAGGTAGTTGCGGGCGTAGCCGTTCTTGACTTCGACGATGTCGCCTGCGTGGCCCAGATCGGTGACGGACTTCTTGAGAATAACCTTGGTAGTAGCCATTTCGTCTCCTCCTCAGAACTCAGCGGCCGGTGGTCGCGTACGGCAGCAGAGCCATCTCACGGGCGTTCTTGATCGCCTTGGCGATCTCGCGCTGCTCCTGCACGGTCACACCGGTGATGCGACGGGAGCGGATCTTGCCGCGATCGGAGATGAACTTGCGCAGCAGCGCGACGTCCTTGTAATCGATCTCGGTGACCTTGGCGGCCTTGAGCGGGTTCGGCTTCTTCTTAAACGGCTTGACCGGCGGCTGCGGCCTCTTGCGTGACATCTATTTGTCTCCTTAACGAATACTGTTCAATATGTTGTGGGGTGCGGCGTTACGCGCGCGATACGTCTTAGAATTCCGGCTCGTCGGATCCACCGCCGAATTCGGAGGTGCCGAAGGAGCCGAAGCTGGATCCGGAGGGTTCGGCGCTGTTCCACGGGTCGGAGACCGGTGCCTGTGCCTGCTGCTGCGGCGCGCCCTGCGCACCGAAGCCGTTGGCACCGCCGGCATAGCCTGCTCCGCCCTGATAACCGCCGTTGAACCCGCCCTGCTGCTGGTTGCCCACGAAACCGGAGCTCGACGACTGTCGATTCACCTGGGCCGTGGCGCGGCGCAGCGATGGGCCGATGTCGTCCACCCGCAGCTCCACGACGGTTCGCTGCGAACCGTCCTGTGCCTGGTAGGAACGCTGGGTGAGCCGGCCCTGTGCAATGACCGTCATGCCCTTGGACAGCGAGTTCGCGATGTTCGACGCCAGCGAGTTGCGGGCCGAATCCCACGCCGAACAGTTGAGGAACAGCGTATCGCCGTCCTCCCACTGGTTCGTGTTGCGGTTGAACTGCCTGGACGATGACGCGATCGTGAAGTTGACGACCGTGGAGCCACTGCCCACGGTGCGCAGTTCCGGGTCGCGGGTCAGATTGCCCACGATGGTGATAATCGTTTCACCTGCCATAACGTTCCTTCCAACGTATGTGTGCTGATGCCGCAGTGGTCTTACTTGCGAAGAATCTTGGTGCGAACGATGGATTCGTTCAGGTTGAGCACACGGTCGAGCTCGTCGCTCGTGGCCGGCTCGCAGGAATACGTCACCACAACGTAGTTGCCTTCGGTCTTGCCGTCGATCTCGTACGCGAGCTTGCGGCGACCCCAGATATCGATGTTGTCGACGGAACCGCCTTCCTTGGTGACGATTTCCATGTGCTGATCGGTCAGCTTCTTGAGGCCGTTGTCATCCATCTCAGGATCGGCAATGAACATCAGTTCGTAGTTATGCGCAGACATCACCCACCTCCTTCGGACTGTTGGCCGCGGACTTTCCGCGACAGGAGTGTGTATGCGTTGTGCCCCTGCGCGCACGCGGACTGCAGGTGCAGACTGGTGTGCGCGGGCAACTGTGCCAGCATACCCGCCAGATTGGACACGCACGGGCCGCACATACATGCACGTTGCTATAGTGAATATGCTCGATTCACGGGCATCCGAACGCAGTTTGAAAGGCGAATAATGTCTGCAGTTCTCGAAGGCACCCCCGATAAACGTCTTGCACTCGTCACGGGCCGTGCCTACCCGGAGCAGGCTGAGGAGACCGCCCATTATCTCGGGACGGAAGTACTGCCAACGACGGCGTACGACTTTGCCAACGGAGAGATGTATGTGCGGTTCACCGAGCCCGTGCGCGGCGCCGACGTGTTCATCATGCAGGCGCACACGACTCCGATCAACAAAGCGATCATGGAACAGCTCATCATGATCGACGCCGCCAAGCGTGCGTCGGCCCGCTCGATCACCGTGGTGGCGCCGTTCCTGGGCTATTCACGTCAGGACAAGAAGCATCTGGGCCGCGAGCCGATTACGGCGAAACTGATGTTCACGCTATTTGCAGCAGCCGGAGCGGACCGCATTATGACCGTCGACCTGCACGCCGCACAGGAGCAGGGATTCTTCAACGGCCCTGTCGACCATCTGACCGCGCTGCCCGTGCTGCTTGACTATATGCGCAGCCGCCTGCCGCTCGACAATACGACAATCGTCTCGCCGGACGCGGGCCGTATCAAGGTGTCTGAACAGTGGGCCGCGAAGCTGGGCGGGCTTCCGCTCGCGTTCATCCACAAGACGCGCGACACGACGCGCCCCAACCACGCGGTGGCGCACGGCATCATCGGCGATGTCAAGGGCCGCGACTGCGTGGTGATCGACGACATGATCGACACGGCGGGCACGATCACCGAAGCGGTACGCACGCTGCACGAGCACGGCGCCAAGTCGGTCACGCTCGTCGCCACACACGGCCTGCTTTCCGGTCCGGCCGTCGAGCGCCTGCGTGACTGCGGCGCCAAGGAGATCGTGCTGATGGACACGGTGCCGATCCCCGAAGAGAAGCGCCTGCCGAACATGACGGTGCTGTCCGCGGCGCCACTGCTCGCGGCAGGCATCCGTTCGGTGTTCGAGGCGCGCTCCGTGTCGAATCTGCTCAACGGCCTGCCCGAAGACATGCGCACGCGCAATATCTACGCGTAATACAGCGATTTCCCGCAACGCGCGGGCGCACATGTGAATATTGTGCGCCCGCGCGTTGCCATATCTATGGGCGGCGGCGCCGAACTGCTACCATGTTGTGTCAGTATGCAAACGTTGACTATCCCTCCCGCTGGGGTTTGGGGATGAGGGGTGCACCAATGACTTCTTCCGATTCGCACAGTACCGAGCCGCGCGCCAATGCGGGCGGTGCGGGGGCCGATGCCGCACAGATCGCTCAGGAGCCGCACCACAGCGCCGGCAGGACGATTCTGGAGTATCTGCCTTGGGTTGTCGTGCCGATTGTGGTCGTTGTGCTGCTGCGCATGTTCGTGTTCACGATGTACGAGATCCCGTCGAGCAGCATGGAGAACACGCTCAGGATCGGCGACCGCGTGATGGTGGTCAAGCCGACGATCGCAAAGCCCGAACGCGGTGACATCATCAC
Source organism: Bifidobacterium pseudolongum subsp. globosum (assembly GCF_004155535.1). Taxonomy (GTDB): domain Bacteria; phylum Actinomycetota; class Actinomycetes; order Actinomycetales; family Bifidobacteriaceae; genus Bifidobacterium; species Bifidobacterium pseudolongum_C. Next base: position 269,483 of record NZ_RYUH01000014.1, read on the forward strand.
GTTCAAGGACCCGGGCGGCTGGCTGCGCACCGACGAGAAGAAGCACTCCGACATCCTGATCAAACGACTGATCGGCATGCCCGGCGACACGGTGGAGTGCGAAGGCGGTGGCGCGCCGATTGTGGTCAATGGCAAGCCGCTTGATGAATCCGCGTATCTGCAGAAAGGCATGGCGCCAAGCGAGATCCCGTTTTCCGTCACGGTGCCCGCAGGGCATGTGTTCGTGCTCGGCGACAACCGCACCAATTCCGCTGATTCCCGCTACCACCTCAATGATGCCGGCACCGATGGCACGGGCACCGTGCCAATGAACAATATCACCGGCGTCAGCAAACTGATCTATTGGCCATTCTCCCACTGGTCCCTCACCCGCTGAGCCGAATCCGCTCCTATATATCAGGGCATATATATCTATAGCAGGGCATAGATGTCCTATGTTTCAGGGCATATACGAAGGGCGCTGCCTGTAGCGATATCTACAGGTGGCGCCCTTCGGTTCTCTAAGTGGTTCTCTGACGAAAGTCATGCAAAACGCCTGTGAGCATGGCAATCCTCTGTATATCCTCGACGGAAGTCATCCATTGGGGGTGGTCCCGTGACGATCCTCGGTACCGTCCTGACGAAGGTCGTGCGTGGCGTCTTTGAACATGACGGTCTTCTGTACCGTCCTGGCGGAAGTCGTGCGTGATGCCGTCTGGCGTGACGAACGTGTGTTGGCGGGGTGGTGGGGTGCTGGTGTTGGTGGATGCGTGGTTGTATAGGTTGGGTATGCGAAGGACCCCGGTTGGTTGTTCGCCTTCCGGGGTCCTCAAGTGTGGTGCGGCGGTGTGCTACTCTCCCACACCCTGTCGGGTGCAGTACCATTGCCGTGCCAGGTCTTAGCTTCCGGGTTCGGAATGGGTCCGGGCGTCTCCCCTGGGCCATGGCCGCCGCAAATCTTCTGTTATGGCCCGTGGCGTGGGCCGGGTGTGGTTGTTTGGGGACCGGTGGGTGGACGCGGGGCGTGTGTGTGTTCGTGACTGTCGACCAAGTGTGTGGTCGGTCTGGTTAGCGTAGTTGGATGCTTGGCCAGTGCCCGTGGAACGGGTCTGGTGTGTTTGTGTTTCGACCGTTAGTGCCGGTCAGCTCCACCGCTCGCGCGGCTTCCACGTCCGGTCTATCGACCAGGTGTTCT
>NZ_RYUH01000015.1 GCF_004155535.1 Bifidobacterium pseudolongum subsp. globosum
CAAACCCCCTCGGGTACCACACGGGCGGGCATCGGACTGGCAATCAAAAACCACAACCACACCAAAACAGCGCGATCATGGCAAGTAGTACAGTACACACTATTGAGTTCTCAAACCACCAAACACACCCACAACCCAACCCCGGGAACCCCGGCAAGCCATGAGCGGCAGCAAGAGAAAAACCTACACCAACCCCCACCACAACACAACCCACCGGCGTGTCGCAACCCCCACAACCCAACAACCACAACACATCCACCGGCGTGTCGCAAACACCCACAACACCAGAGGGGCGACTGCAACGCAGCCGCCCCTCAGACAGACATTTCACCAGCACGCATCACTGCGCGGCGGAAGCCCCGCCGCCGGCCGGCGCGGTCAGCGGCCGCCCGCCTTCCACCTTGGCCTGCTCCTTCGCCTTGGCGAGCGTCGGGTAGAACCACGTGTTCACCACCGGCACGTAATACAACGCCCATGCACCCAGCAGGTCGATCACCAGATGAGCGCAGAACGCCACCGCCACGAGCGGTATGCCAATCGTCTTCGCGTGCAGTGTCACGAGCCACTCACCCCATGGCAGCACATCGTCTTCAATCAGATGCACGCACAGGATGGCGAGCGTGGCCTGGCCCGCGCGGCTGAGCACGGCGCCGATCCACTGCACATGGTCGAGCAGTTGGCACAGGCCGATGACGCACAAGGTGCCGGCGATGCTGCCGACCGCCGCCATCACCGGATGCACCCCATAGTTGTTCATGGCCATGCTGAACCCGGTGAATTTCCAGATCGAGAGCGCCCACAACGCCACCGCCACAACCCAAATCCACGGGTACCTGCGCACGCGTCCCAGCACGTCGTACCGTTTGGCGAGCACACCCAAGTACACGAACGCCACCGCGCACATGCCCGACTGGAAGCTCCATGGCAGCCATACACTGCGGCTCGAGACCCAGCCCATCACAAAGCTGCCGGCCACCCAGCAGCCGGTATAGGGCATGCGTGCGAAGATGTGCATGAGCAGGCGCGCCCAGAACATGGCGAGCAGGAACCAGATGGCGCCGATGCGCCCCTGCACCTCCCACATCGTGTTGGCGGAGACGTCACCGGAGCCGTACCACGCGGCATCGGCCCAGAAGCGCATCATGTCACGCACGTTGAGGTGCCGCAGTTTGGCCATCACGCCGGCGCCCACGACCACGAGGCACGCCGTGATGGCATAGGTGAGCACAAGCTGTTTGCCTTCTTTGCGCCACTGGAAATCACGCTCGGGGTGCATGAAGTACCCGGCGATCAGAAAGAACAGCGGCATATGGAACGAAAAGCACGTTGCCATGGCCCATTGCGCCGTGTTCGACGGCTCCACGAATATCGATTCGATGGCGGCATGACCGAGCACCACGCATAGGATGCCGATGCCCTTGGCCATATCGAAAAAACGGATCCGCTGCACAGCCGGCATCCTTGGTTCCCTTCTCTCCCACGCACAACACGCGGGCCGGGAACAGTGCCCGGCCCGCGTGCGCTTCAGCCTGTTGCGGATCAGTCCTTCTTGAGCATCGGTTCGATCTGCTCCCCATACGCGGTGAGCGCCTGATCGATCACATTGTGCATGTCGTAGTACGCGTATGTGCCCAAGCGCCCGCCGAACACGACGTCCGGCTCTTCGGCGGCCTTCTGCTTGTACTGCGCGTACAGCGCCTTGTCCGCCTCGGTGTTGATCGGGTAATACGGCTCGTCGTCGCGGTCCGCGAAACGCGAGTACTCCTCCCAGACCACGGTCTTGTCGGGGTTCTGCTGGTCCGCGCGCTCCGGGTTGAAGTTCTTGAACTCGATGGCGCGCGTGTACGGCACGTCGGCGTCGGAGAAATTCATGACCGGGCAGCCGAAATGGTCGCCTTCGTCGTAGCGCACCTCCTTGAAGTCCACGGTGCGCCACTTGAGCTCGCCCAGGTCGTAGTCGAAGTAACGGTCCACCGGGCCGGTGTAGACGACCGGCACGCCCGCTTCGAGCAGCGCCTTCTTGTTGTACGGCTGCGATTCGTCGAAGAAGTCGGTGTTGAGCGAGACCTCGATGCGCGGGTCGTCGATCATCTTTTCGAACCATGCGGTGTAGCCGTCGACGGGCAGGCCCTCCCACGTGTCTTTGAAGTAGCGATTGTTGTAGTTGAAGCGCACAGGCAGGCGCTTGATGATACTCGCTGGCAGTTCGCTCGGGTCGGTCTGCCATTGCTTGGCGGTGTAGTTCTTGATGAACGCTTCGTACAGCGGGCGTCCGATGAGCGAAATGCCTTGGTCGTTGAGATTCGCCGGATCGGTGCCCGCGAGCTCGCCGGCCTGCTCCTCGATGAGCGCCTTGGCTTCGGCGGGCGTGTAGTGCGCGCGGAAGAACTGGTTCACCGTGCCCAGATTGATCGGCAGCGGATAGACCTCGCCGTCATGCGTGGCGTAGACGCGGTGCACGTAATCGGTGAACGAGGTGAAGCGGTTGACGTAGTCCCACACGCGCTTGTTGGATGTGTGGAACAGGTGCGCGCCGTACTTGTGGATCTCGGCGCCGGTCTCCGGATCCATGTACGAGTATGCGTTGCCGCCGATGTGGTCGCGCACGTCGATGATGCGCACGTTCACGCCCAGCTTCTCCACCGCCTGCTGTGCCACGGTGAGGCCAAACAGACCGGCCCCCACAATGACCAGATCCGGGTATTCGTTGTTTTCGGATGCCATATCCGCTTTCCTTTCGCTGTTGCTCCTCTGCTGCGCAGCACAGTTCCCACGCGCCTGCGCGAACACATGAACTCGTGATTATGAATGGTAGAGCTACCCTAGGAAACAATGCAGCGGCCTTCTGGACCCATACGATGCCTACTTGTCACGAACCGAGGAATCCACCATGCAGCTTTCGACGCAGTCCCCGCACAGCACGCGCGCACAGCAACACAAGACACGTGAATCGCACGGCTTCCGACGTGCGTTTGTCCTGCTGCTCGCCCTGTGCATGTCCGTCTGCGCGGGCGCTTGCGGCGCGCGCCCCGATGCGGGCGGCGCATCCGCCACCGCCACAGGCGCACCTGCATCCAGCACTGTGGCGGTGACCCTGCAGCCGTATTTCGCGGAGCACATGGTGCTGCAACGCGAGGCGCCCATCACGATCAGCGGGCTCATCGCACGCCAAGACGGCGATGTGGACGCGTCAAAGCTCGAAGTCTCACTCACCGGCGACGGCGCCAAACACACCGGCACCGCCACCGTGGCGAAGGGCCGGTTCACCGCCACGATCGATCCCCTGCCGGCGAGCGAGACCCCGTATGCACTCACGATCGCGTACGACGGCCGCTCGGTGTTTCATCTTGACGAGGTGTACATGGGCGACGTGTTCGTGGCGAGCGGACAGTCCAACATGGAGCTCAACTACCAGCAGTACTACGGCACCGAGCAGCAGGCGCGCGAGAACCTGAGGTCCGCGTTCACGCTCGACGACTTGCCCGAGTTGGTGAACGACCCGGGCATCCACTTCGTCCGTGCGGCACATGACACCACCAGCGTGGATTTTCCGATGGACAGCGTCATGGACGGCCAATGGAAGCCATGCACGGGTTCGAACGCGCAGTATCTGGGGTATCTGCCGCAGTTCTTTGCGCAACAGCTACGCGCCCGCGAGCCGCATGTGCCGGTGGGCATCATACAGACTTCGTGGGGCGGCACGCCGATCAGCAGCCATGTGCCGGGAGGGAGAATCTACAAGAACCACATCGAGCCATTGCGCGGCATGCGCATCGCCGGCGTGCTGTGGTACCAGGGGTGCAATGACGCGTGGCAGCTGCAGAACGCGCTCGAATACGAGGCGCGGTTCAGCACGCTCATCAACGATTACCGCGCCGTGTTCGCAGACCCGGACCTGCCGTTTTTGTATGTGCAGCTCGCACGATGGGGCGGCGCGCAGTACACGCAGTATGTGCGCCAAGCGCAGCTTGACACGCTTACCGATTCCAATCTCAAGAGCACATCCAATCTGGGGATGACCGTCGCCATCGACACCGACAAAGGCACATCCTCGGTGATTCACCCGCTCGGCAAAGACATCATCGCCGCTCGCATGGCCGACCAGTGGCATGCGATCCGCGCGCACAAGGCGATTCCCTCCGGCCCGATCGCCGCAGCCGCACGCCGCGCCGGCGACGGCACGGTGCAACTGACATTCCAGAGCGGCACCGCGCAGGGATTGCGCGCGATGAAACCGGATTATTCGCTCTCGGCGAGCGCCGACGCGGTGGCGACCGCCACGTCGCAACCGGTGGAAGGGTTCGAAGTGGCCGATTCCAGTGGCGAGTTCCGCAAGGCCACGGCCTCGATCGACGGCAGCACCGTCACATTGCGCTGCCCGCAGGTGCGCACGATCAGCCAGGTGCGGTACCTGTGGGCCGGCGAGCCGCACAGCGATAGTTTGCTGTACAACGCGAGCGCCCTGCCGGCGAGTCCGTTCATCCTTGCGGTTTCGCGGTGAACGGGCCGGCGGCGTTCGCTCAAGGCGTGGAAATGCACGCGCCTGCACATCGCTTCGTCATTGTGTGTGGTTTACGATGGAACCGTGAAGAAGTCGGACCAGCAACCCACACGCGAACTGCCTCCATTCACACTGCTTATGTCGGTGTATGGTGGCAACACGCTTCGCGAGCTCGAGCGCGCCGTGCAGTCGGGCACGATCGAGCAGACGCTGCCGCCTGCGCAACTCGTGATCGTGCGCGACGGCCCGGTGCCCGACGACATCCAGCGGTACCTCGATTCGCTGCCCTCCACGATGGCAGTGTGGTTCGCCGTCGAGCACCCGGACATGCCCGCCCCCACCGTCACGGTGGTGCCGCTCGAGGAGAACCATGGGCTCGCCCACGCGCTCAACGTGGGGCTTGAGCATTGCCTGTACGAATACATCGCACGTGCGGATTGCGACGACGTCTCGCTGCCGAACCGTTTCGCCACTATCATCCCGCAATTCGTCGCGTCGTCACGCGCGGCGTCGCATGCGCGGGCGGACGGCTCGGGCAATGTGGATGTGCTGGGCAGTGCGATCCGCGAATTCAGCGACGACGAGCGCGAACCCGGGCAGGTGCGCCTGCTGCCGGCGGAAGGCGCCGAACTCGCGAAATACGCGCGACTGCAGTCACCGATCCACCACCCGAGCGTCGTGTTCCGCAAATCCGCGGTGATCGCGGCGGGTGGCTACCCCGAAGACGCCGGCCGGTTCGAGGATTACATGCTGTGGGAGCGCATGATGCTCAACCATGCGCAGTTCCTCAACGTGCCCGAGCCGCTTGTGCTCTACCGCACGAACAAAGAGGCGTATGAGCGGCGCGGCGGATTCTCGATGTTCGTCGAGGAATGCCGCCTGCAGTGGCGGTTCATGCGCGACGGATTCACCACACCATGGCAGTTCCTGCGCAATGTGGCCGTGCGCGCGGCGTACCGGCTCACGCCGATGGCGATCCGCCGCCGCGCCTACCATGCAATCGTCGACAAGCGCAATGGTGAGCTTGCGGCTGCGCCCGAGCAGCCGGAGCCACCGAAGCGCGGCCGGCACAGCGCGCCGGGCAACCCTGAAGACGCGTCGAACGCGTCCTAATCGCGGGCGGGTACGCTTTCGCACGCGCGCACGGCGCGGTTCACTGCGGCGTCGCCGAAATCGATGCGCGTATTGCGTTCGGGCGTGGTATGCCAACCGTCATGCCAACCGCGGCGCAGGCAGTCGGCGATGACCGTGCGGTCCGGCGAGCGCAGCCATGTCAGCGCCCAGCGGCGTACGGTCTTCAGCAGGAACAGCACACGTTCGGCGCGCGTGAAATTGCCGCGCGACTCGCGCCACAGCCAGATCTTGTTGCGCACCTCGTTGTAGAAGCGTGCGCCCGGGTCGGCGTCGCTCGAACCGAAGACCTTCGTCTTGTGCACCACTTCGCTCGCGGGCACATAGTAGCTGATGTGCCGTTTGAGCAGCGCGGTGGTGTATTCGTAGTCGTCGTTCCACAGAAAATACGCGGTTTTGGGCAGCCGGCGCATGGCGGCGACCGTGTCCGCGTTAAGCAGGCACGAGACGAACGAAAGCGAGCGCGTCTGGTAGGCGGAAGGGAAACCGCGCAGTTTCGCGCCGCCCTTCGCAGGGTGCGTGCGGGGGCGCGGCTTGTTCATCAGGTGTTCGCGGCCGTCGGTCCACACGGCCTTCGACCCCAAGGCCACCGGCACGCGGCCGTTCTGCGCGACGCACGCGTCGGAGGCACGCAGCAGCTCCTCGAGCGCGTTGGGCAGCGGCACGGTGTCGTCGTCCATGAGCCACACGTCGTGCACGAGGCCCGGTTGCGGCTCATAGCCGCCCATGCGGTAACCGGCGCCGGATTCGTGCGGGCCGAGCGGCTGCATGAGCGGCTCGACGGCGAGCGCGATTCCCGCAGTGAAGCCGCCCGCGCCGCCCACATTGCGCGGCAGCGCCACCACGCGCGTGGGGATGGCGGTGCGCGCGGCGAAACGGCGGCCCACGGCGAGCGCGCCGTCGGTGCTGGCGTTGTCGATGATGATCAGGCGGTCGGGTTGGCGCGTCTGCCGGTCGATGCCGGCGAGGCATTCGGCAAGCAGGTCTTCGCGATTGTACGAGACCACGACGGCGGTGACGGAATAACGCATGGCTCCAGCATACCCGGGGCGCGTGTGCTGGCGCTATCGGCCACGCTGACTACAATGCTGATGCACGGCTGCGCGCCATTGAGAGAATGACCAAGGCGATTGGCGCAGCTGTGTGCAGTGTTTGTGGAAAGGCAATACCGTATGAGTAGTTCGATCAGGCGCCATCACCACCGCCACACCGGCACCCGTCTGCGCAGGCTGCACGACGCGAAAATCGAACGCATCAGACGGCGGCACCGTGCCGACCGCACACCCACGCCCATGGCCGGGGGCCGCATTGCTACGGCTGGCACCACTATCACCACCGTACTGGGCACTTCCCAAATCGCTACGGGTAGTGTCTCTTCTGCTACGGGTAGTGCTTTAGCCTCGACGGGCCCTGCAGAAACGGCCATTTTCAGCGGAAAATCTCCGAAGGAGAGCGGGAAAAACACTACCCGTAGCAAAGAAGGCACTGCCCGTAGCAAGCATACCAAGACAGAGGGCACTGTGGATGCGGCGAATGGCACGAACGGCAACGCCGAGAACGGTGAGGGCAAGCCTGTCGATGCTGTGGATTGGCGCAAGCACCCGATCCGCGCCTGGCGCGCACGATATGACCAGTACAAGCAGACCAGGTTCTACCAGACCTGGGCCAAGCGCCCGAAGTTCTCGTATGGCGCGTACGTGGTGATCATGTTCGTGCTCATCGAGATGGCGAACATGTTCCTGCTGTGGAGCGTGGTGCCGCAACTCACCTATGACCCGACAGCGGAAGACGGCCTGGTGATGCAGGTCATGGATGGCACATACCATTGGCTGGCCAACACCTCCGGCATCCTCAACTTCTTCGCGCTTGGCATCCTGTATCTGATCTGCGTCACCGTGACCAACCGCTTCTGGATCGGCACGGCGGTGTTCGGCGCGATCGCCGGCATCACCGCATTCGCGGGCAAAGTCAAGGTCGCCATGCGCGGCGAACCGATCATCCCTTCCGATCTGGGGTTCCTGACCGGCAATGGTGGCGGCGGTGAGCATGTCACCTCATTCGTGACCGACGACCTGCGCACCACCATCAACGCCGGCGTTTCGCTCGTTGTCTGGTTTGTGGTGCTCTGCCTGCTGTTGCAGCTCATCGACCGGCGCTCCGCTTTCATCCATTGCTCGTGGCGCCACCCGATCGCGAACGCCAAGAACACCTTCGGGCTCGTCTGCCGCATCCTCGCGCCGGTGTTGAGCGTCTGGCTCATGGTCTCGTATGCCACCGGCCTTGCGATCCCCGGCTCGCGCACGCGCGAACTCGCTGATGACGTCGGCTATATTCCACGCCTGTGGAACGTCATGGACGATGCCCAGCAAGCTGGTGCCACAACCACATTCCTCAGCCTGACGAATGTGAAGGCGATGGATGATGAGCCCGGCTACAACGAACAGGCGATGAAGGCCATCGCACAGCGCTACAGGCAGGCCGCCGCACGCATCAACGCGGAACGGTCGAGCACACTCACGGACAACACCGTGATCATGGTGCTCTCCGAATCGTTCTCCGACCCCAACCGCGTGCCGGGCGTGCATTTCAACACCGACCCCATGCCGTTCATCCGCTCGCTTGGCGACGTGACGACGTCGGGGCTCATGCTTTCACCAGGATATGGCGGTGGTACCGCGAACATCGAGTTCCAACAGATGACCGGCCTGAGCATGGCGAATTTCAGTGACACCATGCTCTCGCCGTACCAGCAGCTTGTGCCGACACGCCCCGAGATGTATTCGTTCAACCAGATGTGGAACCAGGCATGCGGCTCCACAAGCTGCTCGGTCGGCTTCCATCCCTTCCTCCAAAGCTTCTATCTGCGTGGCGCGAACTATAAGAAGTTCGGTTTCTCTCACCTGTACACGCTCGACAGCGACCCGAAGATCACGCACGCGGGCACCTACCACGGTGCGGTGGCCAATTCAGACAATGTAACCGACGAAGAGGCCTACAAGAACGTGGTCGAAGAGGTACGTTCCAACACCTCCGGCGACAAACCGGCCCAGTACATCGAGCTCGTGACGATGCAGAACCATTCGCCCTACCCGGACCTGTACGGCGGTGAGAACGAATTCCACGCCGCGAACGATTCGCAGGGCGTGCCGGGCAACGAGATGGGCGTGCACTCCGAATACGCCAAGGGCGTGCAGCGCACCGACGAGGCCACCGAGCGGTTCCTCAACGACCTCGACGCCATCGACAGCCCGATCACCGTGGTGTTCTACGGCGACCATCTGCCCGGCATCTACACGACCGCCTCGCAAAACACGAAGAACAATCTCGCGCTCCACGAGACGAACTACTTCATCTGGTCGAACGCCGCCTCGAAATCGCACGACACCAAGCTGCCCGAAGCAGATGCCGCCTACACGTCGTCGAACTTCTTCATGGCGCAGACGGCGCAACAGCTCGATTCGAAGATCTCGCCGTACCTGGCGCTGCTCGACGAGCTGCATGCCGCAGTCCCCGCGATCTCACGCGCGTCCACGAACATGGGCGAATGGGAGACCGAGGACGCGCCGACGTACCTGAACAGCGAAGGCGAGCCGATCGACCCAAAGTCGCTCTCCGCAGAAGCCAAACAGCTGCTCGACGACTACCGCATGGTGCAGTACGACATGACGGTGGGCGAGAATTACCTGCAGCAGATGGGATTCATGGATCTGCCGAAGCAGTGAGCCGCTGTCGTTATACTGGGGCGTATGCCGAGAACGAACCCTTTGCAATCCCAGTCATCCACCCCGCAATGGCAGGCGGTGAGCCGTGTCGTCTACCCCGTGCTCGATCAGGACCTGACGATGCCGCTGTACGCGATCGAGTGGACGCGCCCGCACATGGGCGAAGGCACGCTCGACCCGCACAAGGACTTCGTCTCGCTCGACTTCGCGCAGATGACGAAAACCGAGTTCCGCTCGCTGCTTGAAGACACGGCCCACGCGCAGCCGGCCGACGGCGCACACAGCGTGTTCCGAGTGAACGGCCGCGCGTCGCTCACCGTGCTCGCCGGGCGCCACGCCTCGCTGTGCACGTTCTTCAACGCCTTCCCCGCCGGCTATTGGCGGCGCTGGACGAGCGTGGACACCGTGCGCTTCAGCGCGCGCGTGCGCGGCCGCGGCACGATCATGCTGTTCCGCTCGAGCGGCCGTGGTCTGTTCGAACCCGCCGGCACCATCGACGTGCACGCCCCGACCCGCGCGACGACCGTGCACATGGACTTGGCCATGACCGGCCTCATGGACGGCGGCTTCTTCTGGTTCGACGCCAAGGCCGGCGACGACGACGACCTGACGATCGAAGACGCCGCATGGGGCGTGCCCGTTGAGGCGCGCCGCGGCAGTGACGGCACGCTGTCGATCGCCATCACCACGTTCAACCGCGCGCCGTACTGCCTCGACCAACTCAAGGCGATCGCCGGCGACGCGAATGTGCGCGGGCGGCTCGACACGATCTACTGCACCGACCAAGGCACCGACCTGGTGCGTGACCAGCCGGGTTTTGCCGCAGTGGCAAAGGATCTGGGCGGTCAACTCACCTACGTGCGCCAACGCAACATGGGCGGCTCCGGCGGCTTCGCGCGCGGCATGTACGAGACGCTCAAAGCAGGAAACAGCGACTACACGCTGCTGCTCGACGACGACGCGATCAGCGAGCCCGAGTCGATCATGCGCGCGGTGCAATTCGCCGATTATTGCACACGCCCCACAATCGTGGGCGGCGGCATGTTCCACCTCGACAACCGCACGATGTTGTACACGCTCGGCGAACGCTACAACCGCGCGTCGTACTGGACACAGCCGGCGGCCGGGCTCGAATACAACCATGACTTCGCCACGCAGCCGCTGCGTGATTCGCCGAAGCTGCACCGGCGCGCGGATTCCGATTTCAACGGCTGGTGGATGTGCCTGATCCCCACGCAGATCATGCGCGAGATCGGCTTGGCGCAACCGCTGTTCATCAAATTCGACGACATCGACTACGGCCTGCGCGCTGAGGAGCACGGCTACCACACCGTGTGTCTGCCGGGCGTGGCCGTATGGCACCAGGCGTGGCATGCAAAGGACCCCTCGCGCACGTGGGAGGGGTATTACCTGTACCGCAACCATTGGATCTGCAGCCTGCTGCACTGCACCAAGCCCTCATGGCACTTCCTGTACGGCATGCTGTTCGACGATGCGAAGGCCGGTGTGGAACTCGTCTATTCCGCCATGCACCTGCACCATCTGGCGCTGCGCGACATCATGCGCGGCCCCGATTACATCGCGGACACACTGGCCACGAAACTCGGCGATGTGCGCAAGGCGCGCGAAGGATTCCCGGATTCCGAGACCACGCGCAACCGCGATGACTTCCCCACCCCGAAGGCCGAATACATCGCGAACATGAAGCCGCGCCCGAGCATGATCGACGTGCGGCTGCAGGCGATGAAGACGATTGCGAAGGCATTTGTTTCACGTGGAAACGGCATGCGAGACACGCAGCCGGATCTGCTCATCCCCTCGCGCGACGCATCCTGGCCCGCCTACGCAGGTGTGAATTCCGCGGTCGTGACATCTCCGGACGGAGATTCGGTGGCGTGGCTGCGCCGCGACAGCAAGCTCTACCGCCAGCAGACGATGCGCGGGCTGTTCCTGGCCAAGGAGCTGCTCAAACGTTGGGAAGCCTTGGCCAAGGAATACCAGAACTCCAATATGGCCAGTTTCGAGGCGTGGGCCAAGGTCTTCGAATCCCCGGAGAACCAGCTGCAGTAGCGACGCATGTCCCCGAATCCACCAACAGCGGATTGCGATCAGGCGAGACGCGCGTCCAGACGATGGAGGAACGCGGCCATGTCCTGACGGTAGACGGTCGTCATGCCCTCATAACGCCAGGAACCGTTGGCGTTCTGGTAGCCATCGGAGATGCGAGCGCCGCCGAGCCATTGGATTTCCGCGGCATGAGGCGTATCCGAAGTGACATCGGTGAAATCGGTGCGCGGGGTCACACCGCCCGATTTGCCCGCGAGGTCGGCCAGACGCTTGAGGAACGCGGCCATGTCCTGACGGTAGACGGTCGTCATGCCCTCATAGCGCTGTGTGCCATCCTCATTGTCATAGCCGTCGGCGATGCCGGCATGCGCCAACCACAGGATATCCTCCGCATGGGGCGTTCTGTCATTCACATCGGAGAACGTCGCCCAATCGGCGGCGGTCGGCTTCCACGTCCTGGCATCACCGATATCCCGGTTCGCGGCCACACGGCGCAGGAACGCCGCCATGTCCTGACGTACGACGGCGCTCATGCCACGGAATGTGCCGTCGGGGAAACCGGTGGTCACGCCGTATTGCGACAGCCATACGACATCGTCATAATGCGGGGTGCGGAACGTCAGGTCGCGGTATAGGCTCTTGTCGAAGACGTTCATGTCCACGTCGCCGCTGATTCCGGGCACCGCCGCGGAGGACGTGTACTGCCATCCGCGCGAGCCGTTGTAGCTCGGGAACGTGTAGTCGAGCTTCGTGTTGTATTGCGCGATCCACTTTGTGCGCGCGTGCAACCACGTGGTGTTGAGCCGCGTGTTCATGTTGTTGAGATAGCTGTAGATGTACACGTCGTTATAGCCGGCGGAGGAGAGCGCGCTGAAATACGTGCGCGCGATCCGCTCGTATTGCGAAGCTGCGGTTGGCATCGTATGACCGCCCCAGTCCTCCTGTTCGAGATCGTAGAAGATTGGGAACGCATTGTCGGTGATCTTGTACTTACGCAGCAGCCGCACCGTCCAATTGCCCTCATTGCGGGCAAAGTCCGTGTCGTACGCGTAGCTGTAATGGTAGATGCCGAAGGGAATCTTCAGCGCGCGCACCTGGGCAAGATATCGGGCAAAGTATTTGTCTTCGTAGCCATACCCGTAGCCGATGCGCAGAATCACGCCGTCGACTCCCGAATTCTTCACTTGGTTCCAATCGATGTTTTTTTGGTGCTCAGACACATCGATGACCTTGAGCACCGGGTTCATGAGAGTGCCGTCCGACTGACGGAAGGTCTTGTAGGCATTGCCGGGGCCGGTGGAGCCCCAGCCCCACTGCGTGCGTGGCGCCATGGATCGCAGCATGGAGCGGGGCGTCGTGGACTGCTCGCCGGAGCCCGGATCGGTGGAGGCGTCCGCGCCGGCCCACATATGCGTCGGGTTCGGTGGCACGTCTTCCGCCGCCACCTCCATTTGGGTGGCGGCGGTGTCTTCCTGCGCATACGCTGGTGCCACTGCGGTCACACCACCTCCCCATGCCAGTGCCGCTGCAAGCACGGCCACGATGAGCGAGACGCGAATCCTCGGGTGGGAATGCTGGCCCATATGCCCCCTACCTTCCGTTCCAGTACCGGTGAATGTGGTGTTACGTTGTGATTATGCGTGCGAAAAAGCCGATCCACCGCTTCCGACCATGAACCAGCGGACACCACCAGTGTAGAAGAACGTGCAGATGCCCGAATCAGGCGAGGCGGTTGTCAAGGCGGTGAATGAACGCGGCCATATCCTGACGGTACACCGGGGTCATGCCGCCGAAACGCCATGAGCCATCCGGGTTCTTGTAGCCCTGGCTGACTCCCGAACCGCCGAGCCACTGGATCTCGGCCCAATGCGGCGTCTCGCCGGGCGTCACGTCGGTGAAATCGGTCTTCAGCGTGACTCCACCCGCTTTGCCGGCCTTGTCTGCCAAACGCTTCAAAAACGCAGCCATGTCCTGACGCACGACCGGGCTCATGCCACGGTACGTCCACCTTCCGTCCCGCTCCCGCCAACCGGTGGAGATGCCCGCGTGGGCGAGCCACAGGATGTCCTCGGCATGCGACGTCTCGCTGTTCACATCCTGGAACCGCTTCCAATCCGCGGCCGAAGGCTTCCACGTGGCCGCATCACCGATGCCGTGCCTTACCGCCTCACGACGCAAAAACGCCGCCATATCCTGTCTCTTGACGGTATCCATGCCACGGAACGTATAGGTGCCATTTGCCTCGAGCCAACCGCCGGAGATGCCGTTGTCGGCGAGCCACTGGATGTCGGACGCATGTGGTGTGGGATTCTTGCCCTGCTGGCGCACATCCGCGAAGACCATACGGTTCCAACGCGCATACAACGTCATGTCGTCAGTGACCGGCGTCTTGAAATCGAACCGCGATCCACCGGTGCGCGCCGTGTACCAGCCGGCGAAGGCACGGCCGATGTTAGTTGGTGTCTGCGGCTGTGCGACGGTCTTCCCATGCTGCACCAGCACTGGAGCGACGCTTGTGGATGCGCCGTTTGCGTCAAACCGGACCGTGTATGTGTTGAGTTTCCACTGCGCATACAATGTCGCGTCCGAAGAGCCGAGCGTGTATTGCGCGCCCGGCTTGTACGCAGTGCCGGTGCCATTGGCATTGGTGTTCCAGCCGGTGAAGGTGTAGCCCGTGCGGCTGAACGCGTTCGCCGGCACGGTGACTTTGGCGCCGACGGCACCTTTCACGGCCTGTGCGGAGCCGCTGCCGCCGTTCGCGTTGAGTGCAAGGCTCACCGCCGAGACCTGCACGCTTGCAGAGAACGACTGGCCTTGGGCGCTGATGGTGATGCGGGCGGTGCCCTCGTTGTGCGCGGTCACTGTGCCGTTCGCGTCAACCGAGAGCACCGCCGGATTCGACGATGTCCAGCCGCCCCGGAGCTCGTACCGGCCGCCCATATAGGCGAGCTTGGCCTTGGCTTGCGCCTGCTGCCCCATCTTCAACTGGCTGGGCAGTTCGACGGTGACGCCCTGCGCAAGCTTGTCCGCGCTCACATTGACCGAGAACTCGTACGTTCCCTTGAGGTTCGTCGCGGTCTGCGAGCCCTGCAGCGTCGACGCCATTTCTCCCGACCATGCGGTGCCATATCTCATGCCGGAGGCTCCAGCGAACCCGTAATACCGGTTCTGCGGATTGATCAGTGCTACGTAATGGCCGGTGGGACCGTGCAGCTCGTTGTTGAGTTCCTTGAGATAGTCCGCTTTTTCGGAAGCCCACAGATCGATGGCGCCGCGTATGGTAGGTGGCCCCCATGCCAGAATCTCGCCCCACGATCCAATGTCGCGATATTGCGCCGTCCAGCAACTGTCGCCGTTGGGGCGCGTGTGTCCCAGATCGTAGTCATATGCTTCAATCGCGCGCTGTAGCGCGATCAGTTCAAGCGCATTCGACCACTGCGGGCTCAGATACTCGCTTTCGGTCATGCCGATTTCCTGTAGGTACTCCGGCATGGTCAGATAGGTGTCGTTGTATGGCAGTTTGATGTTCGCGTCGGCGAGCGCGTCTTTGCGCCATGCGATCACGCCGTTGAGCGCCTGCGCATACACCGCCCGCTGGTCGACTGTGTCCCGAGTGAACACGGTCGCGCCGCCCTCCCCGAGCGAAACGCTGGTCGTGCCTCCCACGGCAGTCGCCCGCTCCGGAGCCGACAGCACGGTCGTGGATTGCGCTTCCAGCGCTGGCGCCTCCTGCGCATTCGCTGCAGGAATACCGGTGCACAGCACCGCCAATGCGGTGATGACCGCCATATTGCGTTGGATTCTTCTCATGATGTCCCCCTTGGCTTTTTATGGATTATGCCGTGAACATAATTCACTCACCATAGTAGCAAAATCACATATTGACTCAACCGTACAGCAGTGAAGGCCGGCAAAACATCTCTACCGATGAGAGCGAATCTTTTCACATAGGGAATTCTTTCGAAAAAGAGTAGTTCCAAATATGATATCCAAAAAAGAATCATTAATTCATAATTACTATTTATATAGAGCATATTGTCTCAGACACCGCCCTTCAGTCGCACCGTATTGCAACAATCAGGACAGATTGCCTCTGATACAACAGGTCTTATGCGCAGCGCCATCTACCCCAACTAACGACGCAAGCATCAACCACTGCAAACAAGGAGAATCCGTGGGCGCCATCTCATCATCAAGCGAAATACCCGTCACCGCGCAACCATTACATAGCGAAACGAACTTCACTGCACCTCCTGACCCTACTTCATCTGCTCAACCCCATCACAAAAAGCACGACTACGACAACAGCAACACCGCCGAAAAAGCAGCATGTCGCTCTCGACAGAAAAAGGCTTGGCTTCCATGGGTGCTGGCCCTCATAGTGGTCGCCTTTGTCGAAATCGGGTTCTTTAACCTAGGCTATTGGCGAACTCATCAACTTCCAGCGGTTACCCAAGGCACGCCAGAGGTCAGTGCGGGCTTACGCAGTCTGGGCAACGACGAATATGAAATCGTAAAACCTGCGGAAGCGACTATCACGGTTCCCATTGCATCCGCCTCCAATGGCGGCCCTGTATACGTCGGCAGCGTGCGTGTTATGGAAGACACCTCATCCACCCCACAACAAGTTGCTTTCGCCATCAAAACGCCAGGAAAAGACGGACGATGGGTCGACGCGCGCGAAAGCGACGGCGCATGGGAAGCTCCACGCCACACACTATGGTATTCCAATCTTCCTTCCAGCCAAACACTCCTTTTCGGCGCAAAACGCTCAGTATATGAAGCAGTCAGCGCCCGGATCACTTTCTTAGGCGAGAAAGGCCTCAAAGTCGCATTCTCCGGCATGCAGGTCAATGCGACGATACCTTTCTCCATCAACCCAATTCGCCTATGCATGGAATTGACGGCCGCCGCCTTCTTCGTCATCTTCCGACCTTCATCACGTATGTACCGTATGCGTGTAAACACAAAGAGCGTGCGCCAGAATGTTGCATTAGCCATATATGTACTTGCATGCACAGCTATTCTCACTTACATAGCTCGCCTTACCAATACCCACGTATTTGGATCAGTGGGCAACTTCTGGATGGACACCGAACAGTATCAAAGACTTGGCGATGCACTCATACGCGGCCATACCTGGCTTGATCTTCCAGTCGACCCTCAGTTAGCGAATATGTCCAACCCCTATTCTTTCTACGATCGAACAGAGTTAGTGCAACAACACGGGATGCAATACTTCTGGGATCACGCGTACTATGACGGACACTACTACTGCTACTTTGGCGTAGTGCCAGTCGCACTTCTCTTTGTGCCTTTCCAATTGCTTACCGGCGAATGGATGCCTACGTGGTTGGCTCTTGGTGTGTTCTTTGCTCTTGCCTCGCTGTTTGGCACTCTGCTGGTGCGAACCCTGGCCCGAAAGTACTTCCCGAATATGTCTTTAGGTATTATGTGGCTTTCCATCATTGGCCTAGGACTTGGAACCAATCTGTTCGCCTATGCTCGGCGCTCGGATTTTTATGGCATCCCCATCACTGCAGCAATCGCTTTTGTGTTTGCGGGTCTTTGGCTCTGGCTGAAATCCAAGCGTGAGAATGGCACCGTTTCCATCCCCTTAGTTGCAGCCGGATCTTTCTGCATGGCGCTATTGCTTGGAACACGGCCCCAATTCCTAGCTGCATGGGTGCTGGCATTCCCGATATTCTGGGATGAGATTTTCCACCATCGCACGCTGTTCTCGCGCAAAGGCCTTGGAGCCACCATCGGCGCCATCGTTCCATTCGCAGTCATCGCAGTTCCTACACTTGCATACAATTATGCGCGTTTCCATAGCTTGCTCAATTTTGGACAATCCTATAACCTTACCGGCTACGATATGACAGCTCGCCACGCTTCACCCTATCTCATGCCAAAAGTGCTTTTTAACGCGTTATTCCAGCCTATTTCAACCCATAGCGAGTTCCCGTTCATCACAATGGTCGACACCTATGTAGAAGCTCCCAATGAACCATCCATGGGAGGTTATTTCGCCGTTGCGCCTATTGCTATTTTTGCGCTGTTCGTATGGATAGTGCGACGTCGACTAGCCGTTCATAAAGCATGGGGAATCGCAGTTACCGCAGTAGCCCTCGCTTGCATTGTCGTGTTCGTGGACAGTTATATCTGCGGTACCACTATGCGGTATTACGGCGACTCCGGCTATCTATTCATGCTCGCAGCCATCCTGACCATCTTTGCATACGCCGCCGGCGACTCACCACGTGGCACGGATTCAGACCAAGAGATGCTTCCTATCGACGCGGTCTCTTCAATCGGAATGCGGACCCTCATTGTAGTTGCAGAAATCGCGGTAAGCCTTACCGCCATTATCACTGTTCTGGGAATGTTCACTCAAGGGTTGTTGGGATCGTGGGACAGTCAGATTCCCGACCTCTTCAATGAAGTGAAAAGCTGGTTTATCGGATTGACTGCGTGAGCCGACACGGTACGGCAACGTTGGGGCGCTCATACACCCCTACACTATGCATGTGGGCGCCTCAGCAGTTTAGAATACGTACCGCAGAGGTACTACATTGAAGCTATCCAAAACCACAGGATCGAATCATGAACGGAAAGACGCGATGACAACTCACCAGACAACCGCAGTTCTCATACCATGCCTGAATGAGGAGCAAACGATTGGGAAAGTTGTCTCAGACTTCCGTAAAGAATTACCCGATGCGCAAATATACGTATATGACAACGCCAGTGATGACCATACCTCCCAAATCGCCGCCGCAGCGGGAGCAATCGTACGCTTGGCGCCTGAACGCGGCAAAGGAAACGTATTGCGCCGGATGCTACGCGACATCGACGCGGACCGCTATGTGTTAGTGGACGGTGATGACACCTATCCGGCTGAAGATGTGCACGTCTTACTGTCGACACTTGACGAGGGTTGGGATATGGTCGTCGGCGACCGGCTTTCCTCGACCTATTTCACCGAGAATAAACGTCCTTTTCATAACGTCGGGAATCGTCTCGTACGCTCGGCAATCAATCGTACGTTCCATACGCATATTCATGATGTAATGAGCGGATATCGCGTATTCAACAATCTGTTTGCAAAATCATATGCCGTCATGTCCAATGGTTTTGAAATTGAGACCGAAATGACGATCTTTGCCATGGACCGCAAACTCCGCGTCACGGAGTCCCCTGTTCAATATCGAGACCGACCCGAAGGAAGCACCAGCAAACTCAGCACATTCTCGGACGGCCTACGCGTACTGAATCTCATTTTCCGTTTGGTGTACGAAAATCGCCCGTTGCCGTTCTTTGGTACTTTGGGTGCCGCCATTGGCGGAGTGGGATTGGGATTGGCGATTTGGGTATGCGTGGAATTCGCACAAACGGGGGTAGTGAGGCGGTTCCCGCTCCTGATCGGTTCCACGATGTTGATGATTATCGGGGTTATCGCCTTTTTCACTGGCCTAGTGCTTACCGTGTTCGCCAACAAGGATCGAACACAATTCGCTTTTGAAACACAAGTTTATATCGCAGCGTCACAATATCACCCTAGCGTTAGTCGAACCTACACCATGAATACGCAACTCGACGCCCAGGGATATTCCGGATCTCACAATGCAACATCGACCAGTAATGCCTAAGAACTAATAGAGGAAACATACGGCATGCAAACAATAATGCGCGCGACGCACACAGGCGTCGCGCGCATACGCGGCAGGAGGGAACAGGCCTAGGCCATGCGGTCGTCGAGACGGTGCATGAAGGCGGCCATGTCCTGACGGAAGACAAACGTCATGCCACCGAAGCTCCATGTGCCGTCATTGTTGCTGTAGCCCTGGGCGATGCCGGAGCCGCCAAGCCACTGCACTTCCTTGACATGCGGCGTATTGGCGTCCACATCCGTGAAGTCGGTCTTCGGCTTCACGCCATCGGCCTTGCCGGCTTTGGCGGCGAGACGCTGGATGAACGCGGCCGCATCCTGACGGACGATCGGATTCATGCCACGGAACGTGGTCGTGCCGTCAGCCTCAAGCCAACCGGTGGCCAGACCGGCGTGCGCCATCCACAGGATGTCTTCGGCATGCGGCGTCTGGGCATCCACGTCAGTGAACCGAGCATAGTCCGCAGCGGTAGGCACCCATGTATCGGCATCGAGTACATGGCGGCGCTGGGCTTCACGGCGGATGAAGGCGGCCATGTCCTGGCGCACGACCGGGCTCATGCCACGGAACGTGTACGTGCCGTCAGCCTCAAGCCAACCGGTGGCCAGATCCTCGTCCGCCATCCACTGGATGTCGATGTTGTGCGGCGTATGGTTGTCCACATCCTTGAACAACAGGCGCTCCGGATCCGCACCGGACTGCATCGGCACCACGGTGCGCGTGAACGGCGCGGCCAGTTGCTGCATGGGCTTGCGCTGGATCGGCGTCATCACGTAGTTCGCCTTGGTCGTATCCACATCGGCTGTGCGGGCCCTGAGCGGATTCCAATCGTCGGCCAACAGCATGACCGCAGGCTTGCCATTGCCGTCGGTGTACTGCAGCACATATGTGGGCTGGCCGATGTACGTCCTGGTGTTCGGATCCTGGTTGCCCCAGTTTGTGCGCGCCTCGGAGCGGCTCTGCAGTTCCGTGAGCTTGGACCAGCCGTTCGGGTTGTTGAGGTTCGTGGTGGTGGCAAACTCGGTCTGCGTGGGATCCCAGTAATCCTGCGCCGAAGTGATCATGTAATAGTGGCCGCGCTCCTTGAACAGCGAAGGCGCCTCACGCGAGCTGATGCCGGGCAGCTCGTACGAGCCGTTCGGATCGATGCCGGTGAAGGTGCTGTTGAGCCTGTACAGGCGCACCTTGTTGGTGCTCGAGATGATGTAGCCGGCGCCCGTGTCCGGATCCATCCATGCCGAAAGGTCGCGTGAGGCTGTCGGCGTGAGCTTGCCGTCCACCATGACCTTCGGCTGGGCGTGCGTCTGGCCGTCCTGCCACTCGACCGGCTCATACTTGCCGTCCACGGTGCTGGACTGGAACGCCACAAGCTGCGACGACGTATACCCGACCGTGCCTTCCCAATGCGCCCAGATCAGGTACTTGCCTGTCTTCGGGTTCTTCAGGATATGCGGACGTTCGATCTTGCAGCCGAGTGTCTTGTTCTGCAGGTACTGCGGATGCTCCTTGACGAGCTTCTGGAACGCGGGGTCGGTGCTCGTATAGTCAAGCACCTTGCTCGTGAGGCCTTCGGCGTTGCCGTCGCAATATGTGGCGGCATTGTCGTCGTCGATGCTCAACACCTCGTTGGCGAAGTCCCAGTTCACCAGGTCTTTCGACTTGTACATGTTGATGGTGGTGTAGAGCCACTGGTTCTTGAACACGCCGCCCGAGCCTTCGTATCCGGTCGGCACATTGTCAGGGGCGCCCTGACCAACCCAGTAGAAGGTGTCGCCGTCCTTGAGCACCGAACCGCCATGCGCCTGGATCACGTTGCCGTCGGTGTCCCTCCATGCGGTCAGGTTGGTGAGTGCCTGCTTGGGGGCGTCCTTGTCGTATTCGTGAATCTGAGGAGCGGCGGTGGCCGTCAGGTCGGCGGACTGCCCGTCGAATTCCAGATGGACCTTCTTCGTGGCGCCCATGTTGTCCAGCGTGGGCTTGTCGTCGGTCCAATACACGATCTTGCGCGTCTTGCCGCCATTGTCGTAGATGGCCCGGTAGACGCCGTCCGCGTCTTGGTACGATCCATCGACATAGCGGTAGCCCTTGAGCGCGAGCGTGGTCTTCTTGATCAGGTCGTATGCGGCGGTTGTCTTGACATTGCCCGGGTCATTGGCATCGTTGTCGCTGTTGATGTTGAACGAGTCATATCCGACCATGCGGTATGGCGAAGCGAGGCTCACGCCCTTGATGTCCTTCACGAGCAGCTCGCGGATCAGCCAGATGCCCTGCAGTTCGGAGTTCTTCGGCACGCCGGAGAATCCGCACGACCACGACGTCTCATTGCCGCTGCTGCAGCCGAATTCGCTGTCCATGTAGTCGTACCCGTCCACGACCGGGCCTCCCACGCCTTCCGGATTGTCGACCCAGTAGCCATGGCCGGATGTTGCGGTCGCATGTGCGGCCTTCATCTGCTCGGTGTAGTTGTTGAGCTTGCCGGCGTTCGAGAAATTGCCCCAAACATAGGGAGCCTGCGGATCATACTGCTGGATGGAGTCGCCGATGAACTGGTCCAGCTCGATCCACTGCGTCTTCGCCTGCGCAAGGTCGTTGCCACCCGGCCAGTGCTCTTCGGACTCGGGCTCGTTGAACGACTCCCAGATCACACCCTTGTTGGCGAACTTCTGGATGGCATGCGAGATGGTGTCTTTCACCTGCTGTTTGGTGAACGACGGCACGGTCTTGTAGACCTCGTTCGGGTCCGGGTTCGCCACAGCCTTCGGGTCCGGATTGCCTTGGCTGAAGTAGATGACCGGCTTGAGGCCGGCGTCAAGGATGTGCTGGACCACTTGATCAGGCAGGTCGGTGCTGGGCGTGCAATTGCCCGGCTTTGACTGGTCACACGGGTAGTTCGCCACGTTCAGCGGGCTGATGAAATACGAGGTCTTCACATACTCCATGCCGGATTCCTTGACCAGGCGAATCTGGTTGTCAAGCGACTTCAGATTCGGCTCGGTCGGACGGACACCAGGGCCCGTCCATCCATATTCGCCTGCCTCCAGCGGCCCCAGTTGCCCGTCGACGGTCTGCCGGCCCCACTGGTATGGCCACAGGAAATACGCGACCGTCTGGTCGAACGGCGCCGTGCGCGAAGGAAGGCCCGAAGGGGCCACGTCCAACGCGGTCGTTGATGCTTCGACTGGATCCGCCAAGGCCTGGCTCGTGGTGAGCCCGACCGTTCCCAACATGGCTACCGCGCATGTCATTGCGCAGATAGTCGAGTGATGAAAGAGTCGTTTCCCCCTCATTGCACCCTTCTTTCCTATACGTTTTTGTAATCAGTGGCGTGGATTCGCCTTCGATCCACTCAATTAGCAGTATACAACCCATTTTCCCCATCATTGCCATCGGCTATCTTGGCGCAGATTGGTAGCAAAAATATATTGCAATATGTTCAATTCCCTGCGAAGCGTATACTTCATTAATATTCAACACAGCTGAATTGCCTGTCGAATATAAGGCCTCAGGAGCCGCAGCGAAACGCAAAAGCCCCGGAACCTACAGTTCCGGGGCTTGGTGGCGGAGGATGC
Source organism: Bifidobacterium pseudolongum subsp. globosum (assembly GCF_004155535.1). Classification (GTDB taxonomy): domain Bacteria; phylum Actinomycetota; class Actinomycetes; order Actinomycetales; family Bifidobacteriaceae; genus Bifidobacterium; species Bifidobacterium pseudolongum_C. Next base: position 22,664 of record NZ_RYUH01000015.1, read on the forward strand.
GAGATTCGAACTCGCGAGGCTGTTACACCAACACGCTTTCCAAGCGTGCGCCATAGGCCACTAGGCGAATCCTCCACGTGCACGCATACTACGTATGCAACGCAACTTGAATAAGATAACTCACCTCACATGGAATGGCAAGTCATGGCGTGTCGTAGGTCACGCCATGCCAAGGTACTGCTTCCAGAAGTCCACGGACTCGAGCGTCGGGGCGGCTTCCTGGTATTCGCGCTCCAAACGGCTGCGGTGCTTCTTGAAATACGCCACGTCACGCTTGTACCGCTTGACGATCTCGCGGTAGCGTTTCACGTCTTTGTGGCGGATCACACCCTTGCGGCTCGCCCAGTCAATCGAGACGATGGTGTTCTTGCCATGGATCGATCCGGACGGATACGCCCAGCCGTCATGCGTGATGATCGCATAATCGGCGCCGCCGTCCTGGCCCTCCTGCCCGTCACGCACAAACCGCTGGCCGTTGTGCGTCACGAAGTCGAACGCGCGTTCCTGCAGCGAGCGTGGCCGGTCCGTTTCGACCGTCTGGCGCGTGAGCCGATCGGGGTCGAAACCAACGAGCCCCTGCTCGGCGGCCTGCTGTTTGAGCTCGTCGAATGGCACAACCTGCTCCTTGAGGCGGTTGGCGCGCATGAACCGTTCCTGCGCCACCGGCTGTTCGATGAACTTCGGGCCCTTGAGGAAGTCCTCGAAGCCGTCGAGCGCGAGCTCGGCGTCGGTGTAGTTGAATTTGCGCATCTCCAGGTCAATCTGGCGGTGCAGTCCCTTGAGGAAGGTGTCGAAATCGGGGGCGAGGCCGGTCGTCATCTGCGCGATCATGCCGTTGCGCGTGCTCTGGTAACGCTCCACGCCGGCGTTGTAGCGGATTTCGAACTTGGCGTGCCACACGCAGATGCCGTTCATCGTCATGAACTTCGGGTGGCTGCGGATGCCGTACTCCACGTCGTCGTAGCGCACAAAGACCGGCAACGGCAGGCCGACGCGGCGGATCACGCTCATCGGGATGCAGCAGTACCACCACGCCGCGTACCGGTGGGCGTCGGCGGGAATCGACTCCTCTTCGTTGAACGCCTCGTTGTCGACCACATCGAGGTACTGCGAGACGAGCATCTGGCGTTTCGCCGGCACGCACACACCGAGTTCGGGGCTGATGTACCCGGTGTCCTCGCGCATGAGCTGCGTGTCTTCGATGTTGAGCATGGCGCCCGAGACGAACGCCTCCTCATACTCGCTGTTCACCATGCGCAGCAGTTCGTAGGTGCGGCGGATGCTTTCGGGCGAGACCTCCACGTCGTCGTCCATGATCAGCACATGCGTGGCGGGCGTGGACTGCTCCATCGCCTCGATCATGCCGCGTGCGAAGCCGCCGGCACCGCCCACGTTCTCGTTCGGACTGATCGTGATGCGCGGATCGCCCGACTCATTCGGATCGAGTGTCTTGCCGTTGTCCACGACGTGCATCGTCAGATGCTCGCTGATGTCCGTATGCGAATCGAGCAGTGCGTTCTTGACGAGCTGCATGTTCTTGCGGATGAACGACTCCTTGCGGAACGTCGTTGTGGCGATCGCCAGGTCAACCGTGCGTGGGTCGCCGTCGATGTCGACTTCGTAGTACGCGTCGCGCATCGAGACGGCGCCTTGTGCGCTGAGTTGGAATCCGGCGAGCACGGTCTGTTCATCGTCCGTCAGGTCGAGCACGACGTCGGTCCATGTGGCGGTCTGCGGCAGTGCCACGGCGGTCTCGTCGAGCGTTTCCGGTTCCAGACCCAAACGCGTGGCGCGCGTCTGCGTGATGGTGCACGGCGCGCCTTTCACCTGCAAGCGCAACCGATAGGCCGTCGCGCGCGTGTAGCGGCGCAGTTTGATGACCGACAACGCGTTGAAGTAAGTGGTGAAATCGACCACTCCCCCTTCGCTGAGCGTCCACGCGCCGTCGTCGCCCGTGGGGCGGAACGGCGTGTCCGTTCGGTAATACAGGGTTGGGAAATGCAATGCGCGCGGGGTGGATTCCAGCAGCACATTCGCGAAACGAATCGACGCCATGGTTCCTCACTTACTGTGTCTCGACGCCACGTCTTTCGGCGTAGGAAGCTCCGTACTGGGTATACGGTGTTCGAGTGTAGTCCGCGCGGCGAACGCGGGCGCACGCTACCGCGTAGGCGCCGGCGGCTCGCCGTAGATCGGCGCGACCTGCGCGCGGATGCGGTCGCGGTACTGGTAGCGCACCTCCGGGTCCGCGAATCCCGCGCCCGGCTCGGGAATCGGCTGGCCGATGGCCGTTTGCGTCCAGCGTGACCCCATGCGCAGCACCGCCTGGTGCTTCACATCGTAATACCCGGGCTTCACCACGATATACGAGCCGGAGCACCCGCGCGCGGCCGCGAGCAGATGCGGGTGGTAGCGCGTGGACAGCCAGCGCTGGCCCGGGCGTGCGGGGAACCCGAAGTCGATGAGGTGCTGCAGCGGGAACAGGACCGGCTTGTAACCGTGCGCACGCAACGCCTCCATCGTGTCGATGCTGTCGCGCGGAATGCATTCGACGACGCCGACCGGCGCGCCCTGCGGCACGTGCCAGTGATCGAACGCGGCCATGACATGCCGCAACACCGCCTGCTTGTCGTCGGTCAGGTCGGATTGGATGCACAGCATCGTATCGGGCAGGTCGGCGGTGTCGTCACGGTAGACGCCGTTGAGCGCGTTGACGAAGCAGTCGTCGGGCGCGATGTCCACAAGGTCGCGCTTGGGGTCCACCGCAGTCATGCTCTGCTGGTCGCGGCATGAGAACGCGGTGATGGCAAGCGCCACATCGTGCACATATGCGGCGTCCCCGGCGGTCAATGGTTCCAGCCCCACACCGCTGACGACGGCGGGGATGCCCTGCTGCTGCGCCCATTGGGCGGCGGCGAGCCGTGAGAGGCCCGCCGACCATTCGCTGTGCATGTAGCCGCCACCGATCACGTGGCAATCCTTGATGTGGTTGGCGAAGAGCTCGATGCCGGCGGCGTAGCGCGGCGCCTGGCCAGCGTCGGCGAGTTGTGCGCGCAGGCGTTCGGCGAGCAGTGCCACAGGCACGCCACCTTCGCTTTGGCCGGTTTCACGCAGCAGGTCAAGATAATTGTTCTGGGCGAGCTGGGCCACCGTGTCCACGCTCATCACACGCGGGTGCAGCCCATACAGGTACGCCGCGGCCGGTCCGGAGCACATGCAGTCGAGCACAACAGGCGTCTCCGGATCGATCTGTGCCAGATATTTGACCCATTCGCGGGCGATGAGCTCGTCACCGTAATTGGGGAACCCGGCCTCGCCGATCAGGTAGTGGGCGGCGGGTACAGCCGGTGCATCGGCCTCTGCCGGCGCGGGTTGTGCAGGTTCCCGACCGATGCCGTAATGCCGGTCGTGGAGCGCGGTGATGACGTTCCAGAACCGTTGTTTGGCGGCGTTCACCACGGCATTGCCATGCGAGGCGCGGTCAGTGCGCATAATCGGCTCCCAACACTAACGGGCAAGTCGTCTTAATGTACCTCACCGCGGGCGGGTCGTGCAAACGGCTTGTGCGCGGCCGGCGCAACGTTCAGCGCGCCGCCTCGGCGCTGTGTTCCGCACGCGGCGAACCGTCGGCGGTACGGGCGTCGAGCTCGGCACGCTGCGCTTCGGCCGCGGCCTGCGCCTCCTGCTCGCTCACCTGCGTGATTGAAAGCGAACGGTTGTTGATGAGCGCGTAGTTCGTGTTGCGCGGGTCGCGGATCACGAACGTGCAGGCGTTGTCGTCGAGCGCCACGGCCACTGCGTCGGTCATCTTGTCGTCGCCCGGAGTCGGGGTGCGCAGCGAGGTGATCAGACGGAACTCGCCATTATTAAATAGTGCGAGCGGCAGCTCGAAGTAGACGGTCTGGTGCCCGTGCTTCGTCATCTTGATCTTGCGCGCACCGGTGTCGAACGTGATGCCGCCACGGCGGATGTCGTGCAGGGCGATCGCGAGGTAGAAGTCACCGGGCTCGTCGTACTGGTATTCGACGGCGAAACGGAAGGTCTCCGCGCTCGTGAGCATCAGCGGCGAGACGCCATAGGTGCGCAGGAGCGGGCAGCGCGCGTTGAGGCCGTTCGGGTATTCGTCAGGGTTGCGCTCGAGCGCCTTGCGCTTTTCGGATTCCTCCTGCTTCTGCGCTTCGAGGTTGGCGAGCGTATAGCGTTCGGCCACGGTCTCGCGGTCGCCTATCACCGCCACCTCGCCGTCCTGGATGAACATGGCGCGCGTGCAGTAGCGCTTGATCGCGCTCATGTCGTGCGTCACCAGGATCACGGTCTTGGTGGGGTCCTTGCGGATCTCGGTGAAGTAGTCATCGCATTTGCGCTGGAACGCCTCGTCGCCCACGGCGAGCACCTCGTCGAGCACGAGGATGTCGCCCTGCGCCTTGATCGCCACCGAGAACGCGAGGCGCACCTGCATGCCGCTCGAATAGTTCTTGAGCTTCTGGTCCATGAAGTCTTGAAGCTCGGCGAATTCGACGATGTCGTCGTACATCGCATCCACTTCGTCGCGCGAGAACCCGAGCAGCGCGCCGTTGAGATAGACGTTCTCGCGGCCGGTCAGCTCGGGGTTGAACCCCACTCCCAGCTCGATGAACGGCACGAGTTTGCCATGCACCGTGACCGAACCCTGGTTCGGGTAGTAGATCTGCGCGATGAGCTTGAGCAGGGTCGACTTGCCACCGCCGTTGCGGCCCACGATGCCGAAGAACTCGCCTTGGTGCACCTGGAACGTGACGTCTTTGAGCACCTGCTGCAGTTCGTAGCCCTTGATGCCCTTCGTCCAGTTGATGAAGGCCTGCTTGAGGCCGGTCGCCTGTTCGGTGGGCAGTTTGAACGACTTGCTCACGTGGTCCACGTCGAGCACCACGGGCTGCTCCTGGTAGTTGGCGATGCCCACTGCCTCCACGGTGCCGTCTTGGTTGAGCCCGGTCATCACATCACCTCCGCGAACTTGCGGCTGTTGCGGCGGAAGATATACACACCGAACCACAGCAGCACGAGTGTCACCACGAACGGGAACGCCTTGGCCCACGGCGAATGGAAGGTGTTCCAGATCGTGGGTTGCGTCGCCGGCGCGATGAAGTTGTGCCGGATGTCCTGGATCGTCTGCGCGATCGGGTTGAGCAACTCAAGGTTCGCCACCGCGCTGTATTCCGGGTGCTTTTCTGTGATGAAGCTCAACGGGTAGATGATCGGCATGGCGTAGAAGATGATCTGCTGCAGCACTTCCCAGATATGCAGCACATCGCGGTAGTACACGTAGAACGTGGCCAGGATCAGCGCGAGCGCAAGCGCGATCACATACAGTTCAAGCACGTTGAGCGGCAGCCACAGCACGCGCCATGTGAACTGGACGCGCGCGAACAGCGCGAAGACGAGCACCACGAGGTAGTTGATGCCCAACGAGATCAGTGAGCCGACCGAGGCCGAGACCACCACGATGTAGTTGGGGAAATGCACTTTGCGCAGCAGGTCGCCGCGGTCGACGATCGACCGCAGGCCGATGCCGACCGTTTCGGTGACGAACTGCCACGAGCTGATGCCGAGCAGCAGCACGACCGGGTAGGTGGGCGTGCCGTCGGTCATGCGCATGAACTTCGCGAACACCACATACATGACGCAGAACAGCATCAATGGCTTGAGCACCGACCATGCCACGCCCAGGAACGAACCCTGGTAGCGCATCTTGAAGTCCGTTTTCACCAGACCCCGCAACACGGTCATCGCGTACCCATACCGGTCACGCAGTCGTTGAGTCAAATCGTGCACTCGTCTTGTCCTTTACTTCCAGTCTTCCCACGGTCCTATGCGCGCAAGGCCGCGGTCAGTCGAGGTCCAGGTAGTGCTCCCAGAACTGCAGCGACGTGAGCTTCGGGAAGGCCTGGGCATATTCCTCACGCAGGCGGTTGATGTTCGCCTTATAGTACTTCAGGTCACGCTGGTAGCGCTTCATGATGCGCGCGTAGCGGTCCGGGTCCTTGGTGCGGATCGCGCCCTTGCGGTTGTACCAGTCGATGACGATGAGCTTCTTCTTGCCGCGGATCACGCCGGCTGGATAGACCCAGCCCAGCAGCGGGATGACCGCGTAGCCTTCGCCTTCGTTCTTGAGGATGCGCTGACCGTTGTCGGTCACGAAGTCCTGGATGCGCTCGCTGCGCGAACGCGGCTTGTCGGCATCGATCAGCTGGCGTGTGATCGTATAGACGTCGAATCCGGCGAGGTCCGGGTCCTCGGCGGCCAGACGCTGCAGTTCGTCGAGATCGTGCAGGGTCTCCTTGTTGCGGTTCGCCGCCATGAAGCTCTTTTCGGCCTGGCCCTTGGTGCCGATGAACTTGGGCCCCTTGAGGAAGTCCTCGAAGGCGTCGAGGCACAACTCGGCGTTGTCGTAGCCGAACTTCTTGAGTTCGAGCTGCATGTTGCGGTGCAGTTCGTGCATGAAGTCGGCGTGGGGCGCCATGCCGGCCGCGGCCTGTGCGATCATCGTGTTGCGCGTGGTCTGGTAGCGTTCCACCGCCGGGTTGTACCGCTTGTGGAACGACATGTGCCATACGCACAGGCCGTTCATCGTGATGAAGTCGGTCTTGCAGCGGATGCCGTATTCGGCGTCGTCGCAACGGACGAACAACGGCAGTGGCAGGCCGTTGTGTTCGATCACGGAGATCGGGATGCAGCAGTACCACCACGCCGCGTAATGGTTGTCGGGCGTGATCTCCTTGGTCATCTGGTGGATCTCGTTGAAGATGATGTCTTCGAACTGGGTCAGGCGCAGCGGCGGCTTGCACGGTGCGAAGATGCCGTCCTTCGTCATGAAGCCGGTGTCTTCCCACTGGTCCTCGCCCACCTCGTAGTTGAGCATGGCGCCGCTGATCATCGCCTCGCGGTACTGCGGCTTGAGGATGCGCAGCAGGTTGTAGGTGCGCTTGATGCTTTCGGGCGAGACGGCCACGTCGTCGTCCATCAACAGCACATTGGTGGCCTTCGGCTTCTGGCGCATCGCGGCGATCATGCCGCGCGTGAAGCCGCCGGCGCCGCCGACGTTCTCGTTCGGGATCACCTCGACGCGGTCGCCGCTGAGCGCTGTGGCGTCGAGCGTGCGCCCATTGTCGATCACATACATGTGGAAGTGCTTGGCGATGTCGTCACCGGACTCGATGATGTGCGACCGCACCAAGTCGATGTTGTCGATGATGAAGCTTTCCTTCTTGAACGTGGTGGTGGCCACGGCCAGCTCCACCTCGTTGAAGTCGTCCGCCACATCGAGCACATAGTGGCTGTTGCGGATCGCCACCTGGCCTTCGGTCACGATCTTGAAGCCCACAAGCACCATCGCGTCGGTGATGACGAGCGGGATGTCGACGACCTGCCATTCATCGGCCGCGGGCACAGCCACCTCGGTGCCCTCCACGAGCAGCGATTCGTGCGCGAGCGCATCGCCCATCGTCTGCTGCACCGTGCATGCGGCGCCTTTGAGTTCGAGATGGAGCATCGCGGAGCGCATGCTCGTGTAGGTGCGCAGCTTGCTCACCGACAGGGCGTTGAAATACGTGGTGAAGTCATACACGCCCTGCCCGTACATCACCCAATCGCCGAGTTGCGCGTCGAACACCACCGGCTGGTCGGACTCGCAGTACAGGCTCGGAAAGCTGACGGAACGCGGATTCGTCTCCAACAGAACGTTCGCAAATTGTATCGATGGCATACACCAACCCCAAACATCTCGACGATTCAACAGATACTGGTACTCACGTTCAGCATAATCACCGTCGTAGAATTTCCGTGGCCGCCGGCCGGTGTTCGCCCAAAGGCGCACACCGGCCGGCGGTCACGTCACTCGTCGCACAGCGCGACCGGCGCGGGCGCGCACGCGCACCAGTCGGGCGCGGGCACATAACAGTCGTCAGGCAGCCATATCAACATGCACCGCACCGCCTTCCCGCTCATGCCCGCGCACGCCGGCGCTTGCATCCGCACCACCCTGCTCGCGCGCCGCAAGCCGCTCGATCTCCTGTTCGAACAGCGGCAGCGCGAGCTCGCAGTACTCGGGCAGCGACTGCTTGAGCAGGCTCGCCGCGGCGCGCACATGGAGCCCCTCGCCCTGCCCCTGCAGTTGGGCCAGCACCACGGTGGCCAGGTCGTCGCAGCGGTCGCAGAACGCGCGCCATTGCGTCGTGCGCGCCTTGTACCCGCGCGCGGCGACGGCGTTCCAGTCGGGTTCGCATTCGTCGATCGCCATGATCGGCAGCATCAGCACGTTCATCGCGCGCACCTGATCGCCCATGTGCTCGAGCGTGCGCACCCCGCGGTCGAAGCGTTCGCGGTCGCGCTGCTGGAACCCCACGGTCAGGTCTTCGGCGAGCACCGAGCCCATCAGCGAGTCGGCGAGGTCGCGCAGATACACCGGGTTCTCCCACAGCGGCTCCCCGGGCAGTGTGCGCGTCTCCTCGACCGCCATCAGCAGTTGCGCGGGGTCGGCGGTGGCGCGGTCCCACAGGGCACGGTAGGCGTGCACGAGCCGGTTCGCGTCGTAGAGGTACCGCCTGTCCGCGGCGATCGTGACGGTCGCGTGCCCGTCCGGCGAAAGCCACGGCACGTCGCCGATCTTCAGCGCGCGGGCGTAGTCGAGGTCGGCCTGCGCATGCAGCGAGCGCAGGTAGTCGGCCACGCGGCGGTAGCGCGTATCGGTGCAGGCGCCCTGTGCGCGCACGTTCGGGTCTTCGCGCAGCATGCACATGCCTATCCCCGGGTTGGTGAGCAGCATCGTGGCGATCTGCGCGCTCGACGCGGCTGGAGCGCCCCAGCGCAGCATGCAGTAGGCGGCGAGCCGGTGCGCTTGGTTGCCGTATTCCGCGCGGTCCGCGGCGCGCTGCTGCTGTGAGCCGAAGCGTTTCACACCGCTGCCGTGCAGCCAGCGCGAGATCTGCACTTGGCTCATCGGGCGGATCGTCACGGGCATGCGTGGGCTTGTCTGGCCGAGCAGCATGGCCATCGTGGCGTCGTTGATCAAGTCGTAGAGCCAGACGGCGAGCCCTTTCTGCCGCACGATGATCGACGTGTGCGTGAGGAACTGCCGCGCGCATTCCACGAGCGCGGCGTCGAGGCCCAACGACGCGACGCACATGAGCGAGGCCCAGCATGTGGAGCCGAACGCGCTGGACGCGAGTTCGACGAGCTGCGGGTCGAACACCTCGTCGTGGAACGCGCCGGTGCGCCCGTGGAAATCGCATGAGAGCGGTGTGGAGGCGGGGCTGCGCAGCTCGCTGTCGCAACGCGCGCCGGGGCACGGCGTAGTGCCGGCCGCGGGCTCAGGCTGCGCGCTGTCCGCCGCGCCTGCGTTGTCTGTGCGATCCGCTCCGTCTGCCGTGTCCGCGGATTCGCCACGGTCCGCGCGGACTGGCTGGACCACGGGGTGCAGGTCGCCGTCGATGCCGGCGAACGAGAGCGATGAGGCGGCCGTGACGTCGTTGAACCTGCGCTCGAGCGCGTCGAGCAGTGCGAGGAACCCGGCCGAATCCATCGTGAATGGTGTGCGCATGGTGTGCTCCTTTGTCTGTGTCCTGTTGCGTGTCTGCGCGCGCCGGCACCTCAAGCGGCGGCCGTCGCGCATGGATGCCACATTCCCATGCGCCGCGCGCCCGCACCACGGCCAGAGTGAAGAATGTGGATAAGTGGACGACACTCCGGCCATCCACAACCGCCATGCCGACTGTGGATAGAGGCGCGCGTGCAGGCTTTTTTCAGCCGGTCTGAGTAGAACCAGACAACAGACGGAACAATTTCCACACTGAACGGACACAGGAGAGACACCGGATGTTTGTTGCCAAGAACGCATGGGTCGAACTGCGCCGCCACCCGTGGCGCACGGCGCTCATGGTGATTGTGAGCCTGCTCGTGACCATGTGGTCGGTCTTCGGCGCCGCGGTGATGCACGAATACCACGCCGCGCACGGCGAAGGGTACGAGGCGCTCAAACCGCAGGCCGTGGTGCGCATGACGGACACGGCGCTCAGCGACCGCAACGGCGATGACGCCGACTGGACGAAGCGCTACATCACGTGGGACGAGTACAACGTGCTCGGCGCGGCCGCCCAGGCCAAGCAGGTGCAGTTCGAATACTCGGTGGTGGCGTCGGTGCCGGTGCGCTCGACCGATTCCTTCAAGGCGATCACCGCAAGCGCCACGTCCGGCGCCAGCCAGAACGAGACCGGCGGCGACTTCACGCTCACCTCGTTCTACAACGAGGCCGCCGTGGACGCCAACGAATACGGCACGTTCAAGGTCGTGGAAGGCAACAAGCTCGACTACCAGGACGTGACGGCGCGCGACGTGCTGATCTCGCAGGAACTCGCGAAGAAGAACAACCTCAAGGTGGGCAGCACAATCACCATCGGCAACCCGGCGGACGCCAAGGCCACCTACACGTTCACCGTCGGCGGCATCTACACCTATACAAGCACGCCGCAGGGCGTGCAGGGCGATGACGCGCAATTCGCCAAGGACAACCGCAACAACGTGATCTACACGAGCTACTACGACTTCGCGGCAAGCGGGCTCGACACCACGGAAGGCACCGGCTGGGCCGTGCCCGACATCAACATCGTGTTCACGCTGGCCAACCCGCAGGCGTATGAGCAGTTCAAGAGCGCGCTGAAGCCCGACCTGCCGGAGGGCTTCGCCGTGAGCTCCCCCACGATCGACGCCTACAACCGCTCGCTCGAACCGCTCGACAAGCTGGCGAACACCACGAAGGTCATGCTCATCTGCCTGTGGGGCATCGGTGGGGCGCTCGCGCTGCTGCTGACCTTGCTCGAGGCATGCCCGCGCCGCGAAGAAATCGGTTACGGTCTGGCCGTCGGCGTCACGAAGTCGCGCATGGCATGGCAGTTCATGGTGGAGATCCTGCTGCAGACCGTGCTGGGTGTGGCGCTCGGCCTGCTGATCGGCGGCTGGACGGCGAATCCGCTCGCCACGCAGCTCGCGCAAGGCCACACGATCGCGATGCACGGCGGCGTGCTGTGGAACGTCACGTGGATCGCGCTGCTGGCGTGCCTGCTGCTCGCGATCATCGCGGGCGTGCGCGTGGCGCTGTTCCGCACCGCGCAGCTGACGCATTCGCCATACCTCGATTCCGCCGACCCGACCACGAAGGAGCAGTGATGAGCAACCAGAAGCCGCAGGAGCGCACCGACGCCGTCGAGGAGCTCGATGAGCTGATGACCGACGAGTCGACCGAGCCGGGTATGGGCTACACGATCGAATACGACGACACTGACAGCGCAGACGCCGGTGCAGATGACACAGACACCGCAGACAGCACAGACGCCGAGCCCGAGGCCACTGCGGAGCCCAGCGCGGACGGCGCAGGCACGGACGACGTGGACGATTCGGTGTTCCGCGCCTACCCGATGTTCTCGATGCGAGGCGTGACGGTGACTGGCACGAAGACCGGCGAGCACATCTGGAACGACCTCACGATGCGGTGCGAGGCCGGCACTTCGTACGGCGTGCTCGTCGATGCGCACGACACCCGCCAGCACGACACGCTTGTGGCGTTGATGGCCGGCTTCGCGCACCCCGCCGAAGGCAGTGTGATGACCAAATCGACACCGCTGCACGACCTGACGCCGCTCGAACTGCGCGGGCACCGCATCGGCGTGCTGCTGCAGCAGTTCGCGCTGCGCGGCGACCTGAGCGCCGCAGCGAATCTCGAATACGCGATGGACGCGTCGAACCGCAACTACCTCAAGCCGATCGCCGTGCTCGCACAGGAGCTGCTGACGCACGTCGGCTTCGCGCCAAGCGGCGACGACAACGCGACGCAGACCGAGCGTTCACGCGCGCTTGTGCGCACGCTCGGCGCCGTGGACCGCGCGCGGGTCATGGTCGCGCGCGCGATCGCCACCGACCCCGACATCGTGCTCGCCGACGAGCCGACGGCCACACTCGACGAGGCCGACGCCGCCACGATCCTTGACCTGCTGCGCGCGCAGGTGCACGGTGAATCCAAGCAGCGCACCGTCATCGTCGTCACAACCGACCCGCACGTGGCCGGCGCGATGGACGAGACGATCGACCTGACGCACTGACCCCGCACCGGGCTGGCCGCGGCCGGCTCAGTCCACGAGACGCATGTGGTATTCCTCGGCGAGCGCCGGCACGTCCGGCTCGCCATAGGTGCGCACCAGGTCGAGCCACTGCTCCTTGTTGTCTTCGCCGAACCGCGCGGCCTTGCGCGCGTAGGCGTCGGCGGTCAGGAACTTGGGCGGCACCGACTTGCTGTGGTATTTGTCGGCCACCATGACCACTTCCTGCTCGAGGTTCATCGGCACGTAATCGTCCGGAGGCAGCGGCAGGCCTTGGCGCACGACGGCCTCGCGCGTCAACCCCACGCCGGTGTGGTTGCGCGCGTACTGCGCGATCGACTCGTCGTAGCCTTCGTTGAGCAGCAGGTCGTAGCCGATGAGTCCGTGCTGCACGTAGTGCGGGCCGTCGAACGTGAGCGGCTCGCCGTTCGAACCGTCGTTCTTCAGCACGCGGTATGTGCCGATGTCGTGCAGCAGCGCGCCGAGCACGGCCTGCCCGGCGTCGAGGTAGCGCGGCGGCACGGTGCCGCCCGTCACGCCGTCGGTCGCCGGCACGGCGAACGCGCCGGGCGCCGGCTCGCCGGTGCGTTCGGGTGCGTCCGCCGGCAGGGTGCAGCGGCGCATGAACAGCGCGTTGCGGCGGTGGATGAGCTGGCGGGTGATCTGCGCGATGATCACGCAGTGGGTGTGGATGAGGTCGTAGGCGGCGTCGGACGGCGCGAGCTTGCGGTGCAGCGCCTCGATCTGGTCGACGGTGGGGATGATTCCTGTCATGCTGCCCATCGTAGTCGCGCGCGGGCGCATGCGGCTCCACCGAGTGCGAACGGCGTTCAGATGCCGCGTACGCGGAACGCGCCGGTGCGGTTCGACGCCACGATCATGTGGTTGTTCTCCAGTTCGCGCCACCCCTCTTCGGCGGGCTGGTCGAATCCGGTGCTCGCCACCACAACACCCTTTGGCTCGTCTGGCTTGGCGCCGAGTTCGCGGTAGTGCAGCACGCTGTAGTCGCGCGCCTCGTCGGCGCGGCCATGGCGCGCGTAGATGTCGACGACGCCCTGCGCGGTGGGGCGCCCGCTTTCCGCGCGCAGGGCGATGAACTGGTCCTGGCTTTGGATCATGCAGTTGTAGCTCGCGTCGGGGTAGGTGGCGCGCAGTTCGCGCACCGCCTGTGCGAGCGCCTCTTCGAGCGCGAAGCCGAAGCCCAGGTATTGCAGCACGATCGCGAAGTACATGGCCGAATCGGACCGGCCGCCGGTGGACTGCACCAGGTTCTGGTCGATCGGGTACGCGCGGTTCGTGGTGATGTTGCGGCCCTGCGCGTCCGAGATGTCGCCGTTGTGCGCGAAGCCGAGGCCGCTGGCGAAGAACGGCTGCTGGTTCTCCAGGATCAGCGGCAGGTTCGAGCTCGCGAGACGCAGGTGCCAGATGGCGCCGCGCGCCGGTGCATGCGCGAGCTCGTTGAAGATCGGGTCGTATTGCGCGGCGATCGTGTTGCGGTAGAGCGCCGACCCGGTCTCGGGCGAGGGCGCGCCGCCGTCGTTGACGTGCGCCGCGTGCCCTGGCTCGTTGATCAGCACGGCTCCCCAGCCGTCGTTGTGGATCTCGCTCAGATCACGGAACGCGGCGCACTCGCGCATGCCAAGCACCTCGTCGAGGCTCACATTGACATTCGCGGTGGCGTATCCCAGTAATCTGCACATAATCGTTTACTGTAACGATTCCGCGCGGCGCCCGCCACCGATTCTCAGGATTTCGCTATCGGTTTTGCTTCTAACCCCTGCAAGACCCGCGCCATGGCGCCGAAACGGCCGGTCAGCCCACGCGCTTGAGGCGCGGCGGGCGCACGGTGGACAAGAAGAGCGGCTGCACTTCGGTGACCGGGTTGTAGGGCGCCAGACCGAACCATTTGACCGGCGAGCCGGCCACATGCCGGATCGCATACTTGATGCGCAACGCCCACGCCCCCTTGGCCGAGACCTTGGATTCGGGCATGAGGGCCTTGTGGATGAGCACGTACTTGATCGGGCCGATCTCGGGGTCGGCATCCACCTTCGGGTAGCGCGTCGTCTGTTGCGGCAGGTCGCCAGTGCGCAGCAGGTCGTGCATGATCTGGTGCAGGTAGGCGGGGATCGACTGCGAGACCTTGAATCCAAGGCGGATGCGCACACGGAACAGGTAGTCCGTGCCGTAGTCCTCCACCGTGTATTCGCGCGTGAACGGGTCGTCGGTCGTCTCGACCGACACGATCCACCAGGCGTGTGCGCGCTTGGGGTGGTTGGCGAAGATCGAGAAGAACACGTCGGTGTCCATGCGCTTCATGTCCTGATCGGACGTCAGGTACACGATGTTGTCGGAATAGTACGGGATCGTCGCGTCGTCATGCAGCCGCTGCAGCACCGGCAGACAGTCGTCGAGCTGCATGTGGCGCCGCTGCGCGCGTTCGAGCTTTGTACCTTCGTTCCACGTGACCATCACTGTCAGGATTGCGATTGTGAGCAGCGCAGTGAACCAACCTCCATGCATGAACTTCGCCATCGAGGCCACGAAGAACAAGAGCATGATCGTGGGGAACACCACGGCGAACACCACGGCCGCCACATGCATGCGCTTGTGCCACAGGTACACGGTCACGAGGATCGACGTCATGATCATCGTCACCGTGAGCGCCAGGCCGTAGGCGGCCGCGATGTGCTCGGAATCGCGGAAGATGAGCAGCACCGCCACCGTGGCCGCGCATAGCACGCAGTTGACGGTGGGAATGTATAGCTGCCCGCGCGTGCGCGCCGGGTAGCGCACCTGCAGATGAGGCATCCAGTTGAGGCGCGTGGCCTCGGAGACGATCGTGAACGCGCCGGAGATCAGGGCCTGCGAGGCGATGACGCCAGCCACGACCGAAAGCACCACTGCTACATAGCGCAGTTCGGGCGTCATCATGGCGAAGAACGGGTTCGGCGCTCCCCCTTCGCGCACGAAGGCCGGATTGTCGAGCGTGCGGATGATCCATGCGCCTTGCCCGAAGTACGACAGCACGAGGGCGAGGTTGATCAGCGGCCACGTGGCGTAGATGTTGCCGCGGCCCACATGGCCCATGTCGGAATACAGCGCCTCGGCGCCGGTGATCGACAGGAACACGGTGCCCATCAACGCAAGCCCCGCGCGGTTGTCTCCGCTGACGAGGAACTCCACGCCGTAGACGGGGTTCAGCGCGCGCAGCACCTCGAGGTTGTGCGCCATGCTGATGCCGCCGGTGACGGCGATGAACACGAACCACACGAGCACGGTGGTGCCGAACACCTTGCCGATGCGCTCGGTGCCACGCGACTGCACGGCGAACACGGCCACGATGATCACGAGGGTGATGACGAGCGTGAGGTTCGGGTTGGCGGAGAACACGCTTTGCAACGCGGGCAGCGTCTGCAGGCCTTCGACGGCCGAGCTGATCGACATGGCCGGCGTCAGCACCGAATCGGCCAGGAACGCGGCGCCGCCGATCATCGCCGGCACGATGAGCCAGCCGCCGTAGCGGCGCAGCAGCGAATACAGCGCGAAGATGCCGCCTTCGCCCTTGTTGTCCACGCGCATGCAGATGAGCACGTATTCGATTGTGGTGATCAGCGTCATCGTCCAGAACACGAGCGAGAGCATACCGATCACGGCCGTTTCGTCGGCGTGCGCCACGCCGCCCTGGCCGGCGAGGAAGGTCTGCATCGTGTAGAGCGGCGACGTGCCGATGTCGCCATACACCACACCGAGCGCCACGATCGACATGGCGAGCGTGACCTTGTCGGGCCCCGACTGCAGCTTGCGCCACCACCGGCCCACCGGGCCGCCCGCGCACGGCTGGTTGAGCCGTTGCGCCGCCTGCTGCTTGACGGCGCGCTCCTTGAGCAGCTCCTCGCGCTCCTCTTTGGTGAGCACCTCGTGCGAGACCTTGGGCGCACGCGTGTATTGGCCCGTCTGCGTAAGCAACGGGTCTTCGTCATCAGGCCGTTGAGCCATCACGATGTCCTTTCAACAGCGGGACTAACCCCGCCCTCAAAATACGCATTAGGGAACGGTAATGCCTCATGGGTTCCGGCATGGCCGCACTTTTCGTACAGCGCACTCGCCGCGCAATGGTCGAGGCCTTGCCCTTCACGCCCGTTCAGTGCGTGCGATCGCGATGGCGCGCGCAACACGCACTGGCGGATTCTCCAGTCAACAGGCCGTGTTCAGACCCCGTACACCTCGCGCGTCGTCGCGCGGGTCGTGCGCGCCACCTCGTCGATCGGCAATGCCAGATATTGGGCAAGCGCATCCAAAGTGTATGGAATCATATACGGCGCGTTCGTGCGCCCACGGTACGGCATCGGCGTCAGATACGGCGCATCGGTCTCCACCATCACATGGTCGAGGCCCACGATGCGCGCGGATTCACGGATGCCGTCGTTGCCTTTGTAGCTCGACGTGCCCGAAAGCGAGAGGTACCAGCCGTGCTCGCACGCGATCCGCCCCATCTCGGCGTCACCCGAATAGCTGTGGAACACGGTGCGCCGCGGGGCGCCGTCGGCGAGCAATGTCTCGATGACCTCGCGGTGCGCGTCGCGGTCGTGGATCTGCAGCGGCAGGTCGAGCTCCTTGGCGAGCGCGATATGCGCGCGGAACGCCTCGCGCTGCAGTTCCTTGGCCCCTTCGCCGGTGCGGAACAGGTCCATGCCCGTCTCGCCGATCGCCACGACCTGCCGCGGGTAGGCGCGCGCGATGCGGTCCACTTCGGCAATCGCGTCGTCGAAGCTCACATCGTGCCACGGCTTGTAGCGCAGCGGCAGGCCGTCGGGCCCGGGCACGCCGCGGTGGCCGTGCAACACGGATTCGTTGGGGTGGATCGCGATCGCCGCGTGCACCACGCCCGGGTGTTCGCGCGCCATGTCCACCGCGGTCATGAGGTTCGGCAGTTCGCAGCCGCAGTCGATCACGCCTTCGACGCCCACCGCCTGCGCCTGCGCCAACAGTTCGCTCACGCTGTACACGGGCACTTCGGGCTGGCCCTTGGCCTGCGCCTCGTAGCTCATGGCGCGCGAGAACGGCACAACGGAGGCCACGTGCGTGTGATTGTCGATGACGTGCGCGTCGGCGCCCAGTGCGGGCGGCGCGGGGGCCCAATTGCGATCGCGGTGCTTTTTGCTCATGGGCCCCAGTCTACGCGCGGCTCACTGCGCGCGGTAGCTCACTTCGAAGATGCGCGCGCTCGGCCGTTCGCGGTCGGCCACCGTGAGGCGCACGGTGTCAGGGTCGACATGCTCGATCGTCCATGGATGCGCGCCCGGCGCATGCTCCGGATGGTCGGGGTCGGGGAACACCTGCCGCACATGCGCGCCATGCCCGAGCTGCAGGTACATCGTGTCGATGCCGCTGCGGCGCCACACGGCCAGGTACTCCACGTGCTCGTTGCCGTCCATGAGCTTCGCCACATCCGGATAGACCGCTTCGGCGATCGCGCGGTTGTGCCGCAGGCCGTACGCGAGCCACGGGCCGTTGAAATCCGGCAGGTCGTCGGGCCACCATGGCATGAGATGACCTTGCTCGTTGAGCACACGGCGGTGGAGCGCCACGGCGTCGCGCACCAGACCGAGCCGCTGGTCGCCCATGCGGTTGATGAACCCGGAAAGGTAAAGGCGCCCCAGAACGCCGGCGGTCAGCGTGAACACGGCCGTCTCGTCGTCCATCTCCTCTTGCGCGTAGCCCCAGTTGCCCTGCTGTTCGGGCAGGATCGTCATGCCGGCGCCGGCGGCGATCGCCGCGTAGATCGAGGGGTCGGCCTGGTCGGATGTGGATTGCATGTCGAGCCGGCTGAGCATCGCGTAGTCGGCGCGCATGGCGCCCGACGAGCAGTTCTCGATCATCACGTCGGGGTGCGCGCGGCGGATGCCGTCGACCCAGTCCTGCACCGCGCGGCAATGCTCAAGCAGGCCGGCGCCCACCGAATCGGTGTCGACGTCGGTGCCCACGCCGGGCGTCGTGTTGTAGTCGAACTTGAAATACCCCACGCCGTATTCGCTGATCAGCCGCTCCACCGTGCGCGTCGCGTGTGCGCGCGCGATCGGCGAGCGGAAGTCCAGATGATAACGCCCCTGGTCGGCCACGCGCGCGCCGTGCCGGCAGAAGAACGCGCTGTCGGGCATATCCTGCGCGAGCTGGCAGCGCACGCCCATGACCTCGGGTTCGAGCCACAGGCCGGCGACCATGCCGTGCGATTGGATATCGTGGATCAGCCCGGCGAGGCGCACGGTGCCGAAGCGGTCGACGGACGGCTCCCAATCGCCGACCATGTCCCACCAGCCGCCGTCGGCGTCGTCATACCAGCCGGCGTCGATGCAGAAGACATCGGCGCCCACCTTGTAGGCGCCTTCGACGAGCGGCAGTTCCTGCTCGATGTGCGGGTCGCCCCACAGCGTGTTCATGTAGTCGTTGTAGACGACGCGCAGCTCCATGCTGTCGAACTCGGCGGCGCGGCCGAGTTCGCGCGCGTGCCGCATGCGTGTTTCGCGGCGCTGCAGCGTCATCTCGGCCACGGCCTGCTGCCAGTCGTCCGCGCACACCGCGAACGAGACCGGCACCGATGTGAACTCGTTGCCTTCGCCGAGCATGGTGAACCACTGGTGGTCGGCGTATTCCGGGCCGTACGCGCTGATGCGCACGCCGGGGTCGTCCTCGCCGATCTCCCATTCCCATGCGCCATTGTGCTCGATCTGCCAGATGAACGCGAACGGGCGCGATTCGGGGGCCTCGCTGAAGCCTTCGACGATGCCGGTCGGCGAGAACTCGCCGGTCGACCATGTGGACGACGAACGGAACGCGAACCGCGCCGACGACGCGCCCGGGTTGACCTTCTGGTCGCGGTCGCGCAGCGAGGTGGAGCGCAGCGGCTGGCAATGCCACGCGTTCTCGAGGTCCCACGAGTTCTCGCCCCAGTAGATCATCGTCTGACTGTCATCGAGCCGCGCCACGGCAAGCGGCATCGTCGCGTTCATCGACGAGACCGCCTCGACCGGGTATGGCTTGTCGCAGCACAGCTGCGTGTACGTACGCACGGCGCTCAACTGCGGGTACGCCTCGAACACCGAGACGACCGTGGGGCCGCCCTGCGGGTCGCGCTGCACGATCGACAGGCGGTACAACGCGTCGGGCGCCGTGGGGTCGGCCGGCGTATGCCGGTACGCCTCCACGAACCGCAGTTTCCTGCCCGCGGCCGATTTGGCCAGTTGGAGGCGGTTGTCCCCACCGCTGTCGATCGACGAGCGCAGTTCCACGATCGGCTGCGCGTCCGGTTCGCCGGCGATGTTGGCGTCCACGGCGCGCATGCCGCGCCCGGACATGCCGACGAGCCGCACCGGCGCGTCATCGCGCACGTCGAAGACGAGCGTGACGACGCCATTGCCCCATACGATCCTGCCGTTTTCCCCTGCACCGATCCTGTCTGCCCCGGCGCACAGAACCTCGAATGTTGTGTTGCACTGCATCATTCGCCCGTTCCTTCCACCACCTCATGCACCGGGTGCCGCCATGCCGCGCGCGCCGCGATGCGCGCAACCGCCCATGGCTCGACCCCGTACTCTGTTCTTCACTCTGGTTCAGTTCCATTATGCACGACCGCACACAACGAATGTTCCCCGCAAGCGGATTCGTCGAAACTCCATCCGGTGACGCGAATGATGCGATATACTTAAGCGGTTCATACCCGACGCGCGCCGGCGTCCCCGCACAGCCGCGGGCCGCCGCCGGACGATCCACCTGGACAGACAAACAGCAACCACTAAGGACGCCAACGATGTACGTCAATCCGAACCGCAACCGCAACGCCGGCAACCTGCGCTGGCTCATGGCGTATTGCAAACCCGACCTGCCGCGTGCGATAGGCGCGATTGTGCTGTACGCGGTGAGCGCGGCGATGGCGCTCATCACACCGCTGATCTCCGCGCGCATCGTCGACCAGGTGATCGAGGCCGGGCGCATCAGCCAACTGACCGGCCTGTGCATCCTCATGATCGTCGTGACCGTGGTGCGCGACGCCGCGTACTACGGCAACGCCATGTGGATGGAACGCTTCGGGCAGAACACCGTGTTCCGCTTGGTGAGCGACGAATACGAGAAACTGCACGAGCTCGACTTCAACTACTTCAACCACACGCGCACCGGCGACATCATGAGCCGCATGACGTCGGACACCGACGCGATCCGCCACCTGCTCAGCTGGGTCACGTACCAGGCGCTCAACTGCGTGGTCATGTTCGTCGGCGCGCTCGCGATGATGAGCTCGATCGACTGGCGCCTCGCGCTCGCGCTCGCGTGCGTGACGCCACCGCTGTTCCTGCTCACGCGCGCGCTGTCGCAGCGCGCCAAGCCGCTGTTCCTCGGCATCCGCAATTCGCTCGCCGCCATGAACTCGATGGTCGAAGAGAACATCGAAGGCAACCGCGTGGTCAAGGCGTTTGTGCGCGAGGAGCATGAGACGGGCAAATTCGACGAACGCAACGCCGACTACATGGACCGCAACATGGCGATGGCCGAAAACACGCGCCGCTTCATGCCATGGCTCGACGGCCTCGGCTTCTCGCTGCAGCTCATCACGATCGGCTTGGGCGGCCTGCTCGTGTTGCAGGGCAACATGACGCTCGGCGGGCTCGTGGCCTTCAGCTCGTACCTGTGGATGATCGATTCGCCGGTGCGACAATCCGGCTGGCTCGTCAACGACTGGCAGCGTTTCAACGCGTCGTGCGTCAAGATCCGCCGCCTGCTCACGTCACAGCCGCGCATCCGCGAAGAGGCGCCCGGGCGCGCCGCCGAACCGCGGCATGTGCGCGGGGCGATCCACTTCGACCATGTGAGCTTCGCGTTCCCCGACGACCCGGGCACGCCGGTGCTTGACGACATCGACTTCGCCGTGCCCGCCGGCGCGCGCCTCGGCATCCTCGGCGAGACCGGCGCCGGCAAATCGACGCTCGTCAACATGATCGCGCGCTTCTACGACCCCACAAGCGGGCGCGTGCTGATCGACGGCGTCGACGCGCGCGCATGGCCGCTCAAGACGCTGCGCGAAGAGGTGAGCGTCGTGGCGCAGGACACGTTCCTGTTCTCCGACACGATCGGCGGCAACATCGGCTTCGGCCTCGGCGGCCGGCAGACGCCCGACCCCGAATACATCCGCCGCATCGCGTTCATCGCCGGCGCCGACGACTTCATCGAGCGCATGCCCGAAGGCTACGACACCGTGGTCGGCGAGCGCGGCGTCGGGCTTTCGGGCGGCCAGAAGCAGCGTTTGAGCCTGGCGCGCGCGATCGCCGACGACCCGTCGATCCTGATCATGGACGACACGACGAGCGCGGTGGACATGGAGACCGAGGCGAAGATCCAGCAGCATCTGGCCGAGCTGGAAGGCACGAAGACGATTGTGACGATCGCGCACCGCATCTCGTCGGTCAAGGACTGCGACCTGATCCTCATGCTCGAGCACGGGCGCATCGTGGAGCGCGGCACGCACGAGGAGCTGATCGCCGCGCACGGTCGCTACTGGCAGATCTACCGCAAACAGCTCGGCCTGCAATCGGGCCAGTCGCAGGGCTACACACAGGCCGGCGAGACGGCCGGCGGCGCAACGGACACGACGAACTGAGGGAGGTGCACCATGGCACAACGCAATACCTACCGCGAAGACGAGGAACTCGAGGAGCAGATCAACCTGCGTGACCTGCGCCGTGTGGCCGTGTATCTCAAACCGTACCGTAAGCGCATCGCCGCGATTGTGGCGGTCGTGGTCTCGATGAGCTGCATCGCCGTGAGCGTGCCGTACCTGACGAAGATCATGATCGACGACGTGCTGCCGCACAAGGACTACGCGCTGCTCGGCTGGATCGCGCTCATCATGCTCGTGCTGATCATGCTGTACGAAGTGGCGCTGCGCTACCGCACGTACGAGATCACGCGCGTCGGCCAGCTTGTGCTCAAGGACATGCGGCGCGACCTGTTCACGCACATCCAGACACTGCCGTTCAGCTATTTCGATTCGCGCCCGCACGGCAAGATCCTGATCCGCGTCGTCAACTACGTCAACACGCTGTCCGATACGCTCAGCTCGGGGCTGATCAACGTGATCTCCGACGTGTTCACGTTCGTGATCACGCTCGTCATCATGTTCGCGATCGACTGGCGGCTCGCCCTGTGGAGCCTCGCGCTGTTCCCGCTGCTCATCGTGGTGGTGCGCGTGCTGCAGCATTTCCAGCGCAAGGCGTACCAGCGGCTGAGCAACAAGCAGAGCAACCTCAACGCCTACATCCATGAGTCGATCGCCGGCGTGAAGACGACGCAGACCTTCGCGCGCGAGCATGAGCAGCTCGCCACGTTCCAGGAGCAGCAGGGGCAGGTGCGCAGCGCGTGGATGCGCGCGGTGCACCTGCAGTTCCTGCTGTGGCCGAGCATGGAGATCATCTCGGTGAGCACGATGGCGCTGCTGTATTACGTGGGCATCATGAACATCGGCGGTGTGGCCGCCACAACGGGCACGCTGATCGCGTTCATCGGCTACGCCAACAACTTCTGGAACCCGGTCATCAACATCGGCAATTTCTACAACCAGCTCATCACGTGTTCGGCGTATCTGGAGCGCATCTTCGAGACGCTCGACGTGCGGCCCGAGATCACCGACGCGCCTGATGCGGTGGAACTGCCGCCGGTGCGCGGGCAGGTCGATTTCAACGATGTCGTGTTCCGGTATGAGCCCGACGGCCGCAACATCCTCAACCTCGTGGACCTGCATGTGCGCCCGGGGCAGACGGTCGCGCTCGTGGGCCCGACCGGCGCAGGCAAGACGACGATCATCAACCTGCTGTCGCGTTTCTACGATGTGGCGGAGGGGTCGGTCACGATCGACGGGCACGATGTGCGCGGTGTGACGCTCGAGTCGCTGCGCCGGCAGATGGGCGTGATGCTGCAAGACACGTTCATCTTCTCCGGCACGATCCGCGACAACATCCGCTACGGCAAGCTCGACGCGACCGATGAGCAGATCGAGCGCGCGGCGAAGGCCGTGCACGCGCACGAGTTCATCATGCAGCTGTCCAACGGCTACGACACCGTGGTCGAGGAGCGCGGTTCGACGCTGTCGATGGGCCAGCGCCAGCTCATCGCGTTCGCGCGCGTGCTGCTCGCCGACCCGCGCATCCTGATCCTCGACGAGGCGACGAGCAACATCGACACGCAGACCGAGGAGGCGCTGCAGGCGGGGCTCGCGCACCTGCTCGT
This sequence comes from Bifidobacterium pseudolongum subsp. globosum, assembly GCF_004155535.1. GTDB lineage: Bacteria > Actinomycetota > Actinomycetes > Actinomycetales > Bifidobacteriaceae > Bifidobacterium > Bifidobacterium pseudolongum_C. The sequence continues at coordinate 46,060 of NZ_RYUH01000015.1, forward strand.
GGGGCGCACGAGCTTCATCATCGCGCACCGGCTGAGCACGATCGAGGACGCCGACATGATCTGCTACGTGGACCACGGGCAGATCGTGGAGCAGGGCACGCACAGCGAGCTGATGGCCAAGCGCGGCGCCTACTGGCGCCTCGTCGAGTCGCAGTACGCGATGATCGCCGACTCGCTCGGCTGAGTGCGGGCCGCGGCGCGCAGGAAAAGAGAAAGCCGGCGGAGAGAAGGCCGCCGGCTCAGAGAGAAGAGAGAGAAGAAGGGTTCAGTTATGGGGTTCTAGAGAAGGAACCTCGTCAACGACGTCACAGGCATCGCTGATAGGTATCAATATACGCCATCGGCCTGTAACACGTTCGACTTTTTTGCTCACAGCTAGCTTGGGTGTGAGCGCGCACACATCCAAGCTGGACGTTCGTTGGCGGCGGGTGTGCGCACACCGCCGCCAACGCGCATCACTCGTTGGCGGCGAGCTTCGCCTTCTCCGCTTCCAGACGCTCGGATTCCGCCTGTTTGCGGGCGTTGAGCGCCTCTTCGAAGCGCGCGAGCTCCTCGTCGACCGCCTCGGCGGGGATCTTGGCGAAGATCGGCGTCGGCTTGGCCACCGGGGCGCCCACCTCGATCGGCTCGCTCTTCCACGGGCGCACCGTTTCGCCGAGCACATAGTCGCCGGTGATCACCGGGTAGTGGAACGCCGGGTTGTCGAGGTCCTCCACCTCTTCGATGCGCGGCAGCGGCGAGAACACGCCGGCGCCACCGAGCGCCTCGAAGACCTTCTGCGCCGAATGCGGCAGGAACGGCGCGAGCAGGTGGTTCGCGTCCATCACGGCCTGGGCCGCCACATGCAGCACGGTACCGAGGCGTTCCGGGTCGTCCTTGATCTTCCACGGTTCGGTGGCCGAGATGTACTTGTTGATGTCGCCGACCACGCGCATCGCCTCGTTCAGCGCGTTCTTCTGGCGGTGGTGTTCGATCAGGTCGCCCACCGTGGCGAAGGCGCCGGCCGATTCGGCGAGCAGCGCGCGGTCGTCGTCGGTCAGCTTCGATTCCACCACCGGCGGCACCTCGCCGAAGTTCTTGGCGATCAGGTTGGCCACGCGGTTGACGAGGTTGCCCCACGACGCGGCGAGCTCCTCGTTGTTGTGGCGCACGAACTCGGACCATGTGAAGTCGGAGTCGGAGGTCTCCGGGCCGGCCATCGAGATGTAGTAGCGCACGGCGTCCACCGGGTAGCGTTCGAGGATGTCCTTGACGTAGATGACGATGCCGCGCGACGAGCTGAACTTCTTGCCTTCCATCGTCATGAACTCGGACGCCACGACCTGCTCGGGCAGGTTGAGCGGGCCGAGCTGTCCGGTTTCGCCGCCGCGCGAGCCCTGGCCGTTGTAGGCGAGCATCTCGGAGGGCCAGATCTGCGAATGGAACGTGATGTTGTCTTTGCCCATGAAGTAGTAGCCCGGCGCCTCGGGGTCGTTCCACCACTTGCGCCACGCCTCCGGGTCGCCCGAACGGCGCGCCCACTCGATCGAGGCGGAAAGGTAGCCGATCACCGCGTCGAACCACACGTACAGGCGCTTGTTCGGGTTGTCGATCCAGCCGGGCACGGGGATCGGGATGCCCCAGTCGATGTCGCGCGTGATCGCGCGCGGCTTGACTTCGCGGAACAGGCCGATCGAGAAGTTCAGCACGTTCGTGCGCCAGCCCTGGCGCGTCTTGAGCCATGCCAGGTTCGCGTCGGCGAGCGCCGGCAGGTCGAGGAAGTAGTGTTCGCTCTCCTGGAAGATCGGCGTTTCGCCGTTGATCTTGGAAACCGGGTCGATCAGCTCGTCGGGGTCGAGCTCGTTGCCGCAGTTGTCGCACTGGTCGCCGCGCGCGCCCGGCGCATGGCAGATCGGGCATTCGCCCTCGATGTAGCGGTCGGGCAGTGTGCGCCCGGTGGACGGCGAGATCGCGACCTTCTGCACGCCCTTGTAGATGTAGCCGTTGGCAAGGCACTGGCGGAACAGTTCCTGCACCACGAGTTCGTGGTTCTTGGTGGTGGTGCGGGTGAAGAGGTCGTAGCTCAGGCCGAGCTTGCACAGGTCGCTGGCGATGACGCGGTTGTAGCGGTCGGCGAGCTCCTGCGGGGTCACGCCTTCCTTGTCCGCTTCCACGAGGATCGGGGTGCCGTGCTCGTCGGTGCCGGAGACCATGAGCACATCATTGCCCTTCATGCGCTGGTAGCGCGCATAGACGTCGGAGGGCACGCCGAATCCGGCGACGTGGCCGATATGACGGGGGCCGTTGGCATACGGCCAAGCAACATTCACCATAATATGAGTCATGCGCCGATTATCCGGCCGAGCTAGGACACTGCGGGCCCGCCCGGCCGCCGCCGAATCCACCGCTGCGTCCACATGCGCGCGGGCGCACAGTGCGGGTTGTCCACATATCCACAATGCACCGGGCCACGGTTTGCGTCATGCCGCATATGTGGCTTACGCTGTGCGCCCATGACGACCGACATGTACCAGCCCATGCTGCCGTTGTGGGACGAGCCGCCCACCGAGCGCAGCGCCCCGCCGCCAGCGCCGCTTTCGCTGCCCGGACCTCCGCCGATCATCACGGCCGAGCATGTGACCGGCCCGCTCGGCATGCACATGCTCATCGATCTGGGCATCCTGATCCCGCTCGACGACGCGCACGCCTACCGCCGCGACGACGGCGATTCGCTGTACGGGCGCGCGGCGATCACCGCGGCGGCGCTGCCGAAGCGCATCACCTCGATGACCGTGTGCGGGGCGACCGCGGCGTGGGTGTGGCACGGCGGCGACTTCCCCGCCACGGTGGACATCCTCTCGTCGAGCCACCACCGCACGCGCGTGTTCGGCAGGCCGATCCGCACGCGCGCACGGCGTGTGCCGGCCGACCAGATCACGTCGATCGGCACGCTCAGCCTCACCACACCGGAACGCACCGCGTGCGACCTCGCACTGAGCCCGATCGAGGAGATCCGCGCGCACAGCTGGCAGCCGGTCATCGCCGCACTGATGAAGCAATACGACTTCGGGCTGCAGCCGTGCCTGAACATCCTCGACGGCTGCAGTTACCTGCACACCGCCAAGCAGGCGCGCGACGTGCTCACCGACTTCGCATGCATCGCCTGACCTCCCCACAGATCCACCACAGAAAGGACCCACCATGCCTTCCACCCGCAGGGGAAACGCGAGCACCCGCCGCCGGCTCGCCGCCGCCGCGCGCACGGGCCGACACGACGGGCCGGCGCGCCCGCTCGACCCGCCGGCGCCGCCGATCGCACTGAACGCCGTGGTGGCGAGCGATCCGGACACGCCGATTGATGTGCTGTGGCACATCGCACGCCACGCCCCGCATTTGCGCAAATGGGTCGTTGTCAACCGCGCCGCCGACGCGAATCTGCTCGAGTTCATCTCGCAGCAGGGCGGCCCCGGTGTGCGCGAGACGCTCGAGCTGCTGCTTGACGCGCTCGAACGGCGCGCCTGAACTCACTCCCTGAGCGCGAGTGCGGCCGCGTACACCTGTTTTTTGTTCGCGAGCGATCCGTCGGGCGCCGGATGCTGCGCCACGACGTGCGCGATCGCGTCTTTGATGCGCATGTGCCCATCGCTCGCCATCCGCTGCGCGAGCCGCGCGAGCTCCTGTACATCGAGCGCGCGCTCCTGCTGCGGCTCGGTGCCGGTCGCGCCGCCGATGACGAGCACCATCTCGCCGCGCGGCGGGTCGGATTCGACCGATGCGCGCACTTCGCCGATCGTGCCGCGGCGGATCTGCTCGTAGTCCTTCGTCAGTTCGCGGCACAGCGCCATCGGGCGGTCGGCGCCGAAGGCCGTTTCGAGGTCGGCCATCGCCTCGTCGATGCGGTGCACCGTCTCGTAGAAGACCATCGTGCGGCGTTCTGACTGGAGCATGCGCAGATGCTGCATGCGGTCGGCGTGCTTGCGCGGCAGGAACCCCTCGTAGCAGAAACGGTCGGTCGGCAGGCCCGACAGCGCCAATGCGTCGAGCACGGCGGACGGCCCGGGCGCGCACGTGACCGGCAGGCCGCGTTCGATCGCCCGGCGCACGATCGCGAGCCCGGGGTCGTTGATCGTGGGCATGCCGGCGTCGGAGACGACGAGCACCGTGGCGCCCGCCTCCACTTGGTCGAGCAGTCCGTCGGCCTTGCCGCGCTCGTTGTGGTCGTGGTTCGCCACCACATGGCCGCCGACGCGCACACCGAGCCTGTTGGCGAGCGCGTACAGCCGCCGCGTGTCTTCGGCCGCCACGATATCGGCGCGCTCGAGCAGCGCCACGAGCCGCGCCGAGGCGTCGGCCGTGTTGCCGATCGGCGTGGCCGCGAGTACGACCGTTCCACGTGGAACAGTGACATCCGGCACCTGCACCACCTGCTCCTGCGCTCCCACCTGAGTCATGTGCCCTGCCTCCAATCATGCCCGCCGCCGCGCGGCCCTATGCGAATGCCTTCCCTCAAATATAAGAGCACGACCATAATGGAACGCAGCAGCCCCAAGGAGGACCCCATGTCGCAACCGCCGCAACCACGCGCATCCGCCGCCCGCACCGGCGCACGGCACGCCGCGCACGCCGCACGCGTGCACGCCGGCCTGTTCACCCACCCCACGCGCGCCGTGGAGTGGGCGTGCACATTGATCGTCGCGCTGTTCGGCGCGCTGCTGCGCTTTGTGCGCCTCGGCGAGCCGCGCGCGGTCGTGTTCGACGAGACGTACTACGTCAAGGACGCGTGGACGATGCTCCAGACGGGCGAGCCGCGCAACTGGCCGCAGACGGTGCCGTACCTGGGGCAGGACGTCAACCCGAACATCCCGTTCGCGAGCGGCGAGACCGACCTGTGGCTCGATTCGGCCGAATACGTGGTGCACCCGCCGATGGGCAAATGGTTCATCGCGTGGGGTCTCAAGCTCTTCGGCGGAGCGGCGAACCCCTTCGCATGGCGCGCCGCGACGGCGATCGCCGGCACGATCGCGATCATCGTGCTGATCCGCGTGATCCTGCGCCTGTTCCACAACCTGCCGATCGCGCTGTTCGGCGGTGCACTGATGGCGATCGACGGCGTGGGGATCACGATGAGCCGCACCGGCCTGCTCGACATCTTCATCATGGTGCTCGCGCTCGGCGCGTTCAGCCTGCTGCTCATGCACCGCGACTGGGCCAAGGCACGGCTCGGGCGCGCCGCCGCCCCGGGCGCGCGTCCGCCGCAGATCGCGGTCTCGTGGTACCGCATCGGCGCGGCCGTGCTGCTTGGGCTCGCGACGGGCGTCAAATGGTCGGGCACGTATTTCATGGCCGTCTTCTGCGTGATCAGCGTGCTGTGGGACGCGTGGATGCGCCACCAGGCCGGCTACCGTCGCTGGTTCGTCACGGGCGTGCTGCGCGACGGCGCGCTCGCCGCGTGCACGATGCTGCCGGTCTACGCACTGACGTATCTGGCCACATGGACCGGCTGGTTCCTGCACCCCGACTCCTACATGCACGACTGGGCGCGGCTGCACCCGGGCGAAGGCATCCAGTGGCTGTCCGAGTCGTGGCGCTCGTTCGTGCAGTACCACGCGCAGATGTGGCAGTTCCACACCACGCTCGACGCGCCACACGATTACAAGGCGAACCCGCTCACATGGCCGCTGCAGATCCGCCCCACGAGCTTCTACTGGGAGAAGCTGCCCGACCACCCCGGCCTGTGTTCGCTCGCGCCGCACGCGCAATGCGTGGCGGCGGTGACCTCGCTCGGCAACCCGCTCATCTGGTGGCTCGGCTCGCTGTGCGCGATCGGCGCGATCGCGATCGCGATCTGGCGCCGCGGCGACTGGCGCATCTGGGCCGTGCTCGCCGGGTTCCTCGGCGGCTGGCTGCCGTGGGCGCAGTATCTGAACCGCACCACGTTCACGTTCTATTCGATCGTGCTGCTGCCGTGGATGATCATGGCGATCTGCTACGTGTTCGACTGGCTGCGCACAGCCGTCGCGCGCGCCACATGGCAGGCCGCGCTCGGCTCCACGCTGGGGCTGTGCCTGCTCGTCTCGGCGTTCTTCTACCCGATCTGGACGGCCATGCCCGTGCCGTACGGGTTCTGGCTGAGCCACATGTGGCTCGAGTCGTGGATCTGACCCGCCCGCCCATCGGCCGGGCTATAATAGTCATATCATTGAACTATATGGATGGGGCACCATCCACAATCCACTGACCCCAGCAAGAAGGCAGCATGCAATACATCGAACAGACGATCACCGGCACTGACGGCACCACCGCGCGCTTCATTGGCTACGTACCCGACAATTCCCCCGAAATCGTGCCCGACCGCACACGCCCCACCGTGCTGATCGTGCCCGGCGGAGGCTACGAGATGACGTCGGACCGCGAGGGAGAACCCATCGCCCTGCAGTTCCTGGCGGCCGACTGCAACGCCTTCGTGTTGCGCTATTCGTGCGCGCCTTCGGTCTACCCCACCGCGCTGCTCGAAGTGGCCGAGGCGATGCGCCTCATCCTGGACAATGCCGAAGCGTGGCACATCGACCCGGCGCGCATCGCCGTGCTCGGATTCTCCGCGGGCGGCCATCTGGCCGCCGACTTCGCCACATCCGCCTCCGACGGCGTGCTGCGCGCGCACGGCTACGACCCCGCGCTGCTCGCGCCGACCGCGCTCATGCTCTCCTACCCGGTCGTCACCTCAGGCGCATACCGCCACGACGGCAGTTTCCGCGCGCTGCTCGGCAGCCGCTACGGCGACGAAGACGCGATGCACGAAGTGAGCATCGAAGAGCACATCGACGCGCGCACGCCGCCGGTCTTCGTCTGGCACACGATGCCCGACGACTGCGTGCCCGTGCAGAACACGCTCATGCTCATCGAGGCGTGCCGCGCCGCGCACGTGCCGGTCGAGGCGCACCTGTTCCCCGAAGGCGGCCATGGCCTTGCGCTCGCCACCGCGCAGACCGCATGGCAAGGCGTCAACGGCATCGAACCCGGCGTGCAGGCGTGGATCGGGCTGGCACTCGACTGGCTCGCGCGCACATTCGCCGACTGACGCACACCGCCATCGTGCGTGAGGTACGATGGCAGTGCCGATTCCACCCCTCCGACCACCGACAAGGACGCCAATCCACATGACCCTCGCAGCATGGCAGCAGATCCTCGACCAGCACGGCGTCGCCGCTTCGGGCAGGCCCAAGCCGATCCTCGCCTCACATGAGGTGACCGTACGCGACACCACATCGGCAAAGCGCTTCGAAAAGCGCAAGCGCATGACGCAGGAGGAACGCCATCTGCAGATCCTGCGCGCCGCGTCGAAGATCCTTGCCGTCAAAGGGTATTGGGGCATGTCGCTGCAGGACATCTCCGACGAGATCGGCATCAGCGAGGCCGCGCTCTACCATTACATCGCCTCGAAAGAGGACCTGCTGGCCATGGTGCTCACCGAGGGGTACGACACGACGGAGTCGAACGAGTTCGCGGCGTTCAGCGCGTCGGCGGTGGACGCCGACGGCCACCGCATCTACTATTACCCGCGCTATTGCCTCAACACCGTGCTGTACAACATGCAGCGGCCCGAGATGATCCAGCTGCTGTGCGTCTTGAGCGGCGAGGCGCTCAATCCCGACCACCCCGCACACCAGTTCTTCACCGGCCGGCACATCCGCCGCTGGGAGATGATCGGCTCGATGAACTGGCTGCTGCCGAACGGCATGAACGAAGAGCGGTTCTTCGACCTGTACACGCTCGTCGCCTCGGCGATCGACGGCCTGCAGGCGCGTTGGCTCGCCGACGACTCGCTCGACCTGCTCGAGGAATGGATGCATTTCAGCGACGTGATCTTCCCCGCAAACGTGTGGGAAGGCATCAGCGACCCGTCCGAGCAGGATCCGGATGACCCACGCTGCCTCATGCCATACACGCTGCAGGAGCGTGGCTAGGCGTTGACGCCCACTTCCTCCATGAACGCGTAGTACGCGCCGATGAGTCCGGCGTTGCCGCTGTGGCGGCAGCGTTTGATCGCCGTTTTGAACGGTTTCCAATCGCGGATTGAGTCGAGCGCGTCCTCGAGCATCGGCAACAGCAGCGGTTCGCGGCTGATGCTGCCGCCGATGAGCACGACCTCGGGGTCCACGGTGGCCACGGTGTTGAAGATGCCGACGGCGATGTAATGCACCCAGCGCTCCACGATCGCGCGCACGCGCGGGTCGTCGAGCCGCTGGAACAGCGTGCTCGGCAGCACCTCGCCCGCCTCGCCGCCGAACTCCTCGGCGTACCACTCCGTGAGGCACAGTGTCGAGACGAAATCGTGCAGCGGCAGGGCGCCGGCCGAATCGTAATTGACGATCATCTGGCCGATCTCCGCGGCACGCCAGTCCTTGCCACGGCGCAGTTTGCCGTCGAGGAACAATGCGCCGCCCATGCCGGTGTCAAGCGTCACCAGGACGAAATCGTCGAGTTTCTGCGCGTTTCCAGACATCTTTTCGGCCATCGCGGCGCAGTTCGCGTCGTTTTCGAGCCATGTGGGAATATCCTGCCCGAGCCGCGCGGCCAGTTCCACGCCGATCTGCTGTTTGGCGAGGAACTTGAGCGCACCGGCGGTGCGCGCGGTCTGCGTCTTCGTGTCGATGAACCCGGGCATGCTGATCGCAATGCCGTCGAGGGGCGCCTGCTGTTTGCGCACCACCTGCACAAGCGCCTCGTAGAACGCGTCCACGTCGGTGTTCGGCGTGGCGAAGGTGCCGGGGATGCCCATGCGCCCGTCCGCGAACAACGCATACCGGGTGAAGCTGGTGTTGATTTCGAACGCCAGGACGTGATGCTGCGCTTTGCCCGCCATGTCAACCTCGCTTTTCCAGGGGCGCCGGCGGCTCCTGCGCCCCGTGGGTCCCTTGTGCTCAGTGTGCTGCGGGGCATGGATAAAACACGCCCCACAGCGCACGTTGTCTCATCACATGATGCGCGTTTCGAACGGAGCTAGGTCGAGGTCCTCCCCGCCGAGCGCGTGCGGCCAGTGCACAGGCCGGCCTGCGGTGTTGATGACCGTCGTGAACACGGTGCCGTCATCGGCCGTGCGGCGCATCACCTCCACACCTTCCGGCGAATCGACCGTCTCGGCGCCGCATGCGTCGATGACCGGATCGATGACCGCGCTCATGCCTTCGGCGTCGAGCGCCGTGCCGATGAAGACCACGCGCCCCTCGCCCACCGTGTGCACGGTGGCAGCCGGAGTGCCCGCGTAGAAATCGCCGCCGTAGGTGGCGATCGTCTGCGCGCCTTCGGGCTCGATGATGCTCGCCACGATCGATCCGCGCACGGTGCGTCCGCCGACCTCCACGTCGATGTGCGCGTCCGGTGCGATCGCGTCGATCTCCTCGACCCACACCCCGCACAGCTCACGCAGCGGACCCGGATAGCCGCCCTCGATCACGAGGTCGAACTCGTTGTGGATGCCCGACATGTAGCCGGTGATCAGTGTGCCGCCCTCGCGCACATACTGCGCGAGGGTCTGCGCCACACCCGGCTTGACCATGATCAACGTAGGCGCCACGACCGCACGGTACCGCTTGAGCACGGCTAGGTCCACGGTGCTTTCCACCATATCGACCGGCACGTTGCGCCTCCAGAACGGGCGGTAGAAACGGTGCACCTCATCCGGATAATGCAGGCCCTGCGTGGGGCCGACGCATCCTTCGAGCGACCAGTAGCTCTCCCAGTCGAACATCACGGCCACCTGGCCGTGCACGCGCGACCCCATCAATGCAGGCGCACGCCGCTCCAGGTCGGCGCCGAGCTCGCGCACCTCACGGTAGGTGCGCGATCGCTCGGAATTGTCATGGCCGATCACCGCGCCATGGAAACGCTCGCAGCCGCCTATCGACTGCTTGAGCTGGAAGAACTGCACGGTGTCGGCGCCGTGCGCCACCGCCTGCCATGAGAGTTTGGCGACTTCGCCCGGCTGCTTGACCTTGCAGTATGGGAACCAGTTCTGCTGGTTCGGCGTCTGCTCCATGAGCATGAACGGCTTGCCTCCGCCCACACCGCGCATCAGGTCGTGGCACATGGCGGTGAAGCTCGGCTCGGTGTCCATGCCCGGGTAGTTGTCCCAGCTCACCACGTCCATCTCGCGGCCCCAGCTGTAGTAGTCGAGGTCCTTGAACACGCCCATCAGGTTCGTCGTGACCGGCGTGTGCGCGTCGTGCTCGCGGATCGCGTCGCGTTCGAGGCGGAAGCAGTCGAGCATCTGCTCGTTCTGGAAGCGCCGGTAGTCGACCTGCAGGCCCGAGATCACGCATTTGTCGGTGCCGATCGCGTCGCCGTAGGTGACAGGCGGCACGATCTCGCTCCAATCGTGGATCGTGTGGCTCCAGAAATTCATGCACCACGCGCGGTTGAGCTCCTCGACCGACCCGTATTTGCGTTCGAGCCAGCCGCGGAACGCCTGCGCGCACAGGTCGCAGTAGCAGTAGCCGCCGCCGTTGCCGTACTCGTTGTTCACATGCCACGCCTCGAGGCCCGGCGTGCCGGCGTAACGCTCGGCCACGCGCGAGGCGAGCGCGCGGGCGAAGTGCCGGAAGTCGGGCGAGGTGGGGCAGAAATTGTGCCTCCCGCCGAACACCTGGTGCGTGCCGTCGACGCCCGTGCGCATGACCTGCGGGTAGTCGCGCGCCATCCACGCGGGGATCGCGGCGGTGCCGGTGGCCAGCACGATCGTGAACCCGTGGCGCACGAGCAGGTCGACGATCCGGTCGAGCATGGAAAAATCGTACGTTTGCTCGTCCGGCTGGAGCAGCGCCCACGAGAACACGTTGATCGTCGCCTCGTTGATGTGCGCGCGCTCGAGGAGCCGGATGTCGTGCTCCCAGGTGTCTTCGGGCCACTGTTCGGGGTTCCAGTCACCGCCGAACATGAATCGGTTGAACATCGTCATGGCAGGTCCTTACGGGTCCGGACCGGTCAGGCCGCGAAGGGGTCGGTGCCGGGGCGGGCGAGCACGGGCAGCGCATGGTAGTCATAGCGCTCCGTGTACCAACGGCCGGGCTCGTATTCGGTGCCGGTGATCAGGTTGCGCCACGGCCGGCCGTCGCCGGCGTCGGGCACATAGAAGCGCGCCAGCCCCTCGTCGTTGAAGATCGGGGCCACAAGGATGTCGGAGCCGAGCATGTACTGCGTGTCGATGTCCTCACACGTCGGGTCGTCCTGGAACTCGAGCACCATCGCGCGCATCATCGGCACGCCGGTCTCGTGCGTCTGCACGGCCATGCGCTTGAGGTACGGCACGAGCCTGAGCTTGAGGTCGACGAATTCGCGGCACACGTCCACCGCTTCGTCGCCGTACAACCACGGCACTTTATAGGCGGTCGACCCATGGTAGCGCGAATGCGAGCTCAACAGGCCGAACTGCGTCCAGCGCTTGTACAGGTCGGGCGTGGCCTGGTCCTCGAACCCGGCGATGTCGTGGCTCCAATAGCCGAAGCCGCTCATGCCGAACGAGAGCCCCGCGCGCAGCGATTCGGCCATCGACGGGTAGTTCGACGAACAGTCACCGCCCCAGTGCACGGGGTAGCATTGGCCGCCCACCGTGGCCGAGCGTGCGAACAGGATCGCCTCGTCCTCGCCCTTCGTCTCGGCGAGCACGTCGTAGACGGCCTTGTTGTAGAGCAGCGTGTAGTAGTTGTGCATCATCTGCGGGTCGGAGCCGTCGAAATATCGCACGCCTTCGGTGGGGATGCGCTCGCCGAAGTCGGTCTTGAAGCAGTCGACGCCCATCGCCACGAGCTTCTTGAGATAGCCCTGATACCAAGCAGTGGCGTCTGGGTTCGTGAAGTCGACGATCGCCATGCCGGCCTGCCACTTGTCCCATTGCCACACCGAGCCGTCGGTGTTCCTGATGAAGTAGCCCAACTTCGCGCCCTCTTCGAACAGCGGCGACTTCTGGCCGATGTACGGGTTGATCCACACGCACACCTTGAGCCCGCGGTCATGCAGTTTCGCGAGCAGGCCTTCGGGGTCGGGGAACTTCGTCTCGTCCCATGCGAAGTTGCACCATTCGAGTTCCTTCATCCACCGGCAGTCGAAGTGGAACACCGAAAGCGGGATGTCGCGCTCGGCCATGTCGTCGACGAAGTCGAGCACGGTCTTCTCGTCGTAGTCGGTGGTGAAGCTCGTGCTCAGCCACAGGCCGTAGCTCCAGTCCGGCACGAGCGGGGCACGGCCGGTCAGGGCCGTGTAGTCCGCCAGGATCTGCTTCATGCTGGCACCGCCGATCACCGAATAGGTCATCTGCTCGCCGGGCACGCTGAACTGCACGCGTGAGACCTTTTCGGAACCGACCTCGAACTCCACTTTGCCCGGCTCGTCCACGAACAGGCCGTAATTGTTGTTGGACAGGTAGAACGGCACGTTCTTGTACGCCTGCTCGGTGCCGGTGCCGCCGTCCTCGTTCCAGATCTCGACGCTCTGGCCGTTCTTGACGAAGTTCGTGAAGCGCTCGCCCAGGCCGTAGATCTTCTCGCCGACGCCCAGGTCGAGCTGATCGGTCACATGCAGCCGGCCGTCCGGGCTCGTCACAAGGCCCTTGGCGCGCCAGCCGGAGTGCGCGATGCGCTTGCCGTCATACAGGTATGCGAAGTCGATCGTCTCGCCTTTGGCGATGCGCAGCGTCAGGCGCCCCGAGGTAAAGGTCCACGCGTCGTCGGTCTCGTCGATCTCGACGTGCGGGGCCGTCTCGTTGAGGTGGAACTGCGGGCAGTGCTCGCGGTTCGTGCGGAAGTTGATCAGACGCGTGGTGATGATGTCTTCGCGCGGGCTCGTCACCTCGATCGTGAGGATGCCGCCGTCGAGCGTCATACCCGGATTGTAAATCGGCGAGCCGAACGGGCAGAACAGCGTGAGCTTGCCCGGCTCGATGTTCGCGGTGTAGATGTTGGCCGCGTACTTCACGGTGTAGCCGTCCTTGACGAGCCAGCCGCCATTGAGGAACTTCATCGGTCTCTTCTCCTTGGTGTGTTGTGGGTGATGTGTATTGATGGCGCTCAGCCGATGTGCGTGTGCAGGCGCAGGTCACCGACCGATTCGCCGACCGAGACGGCGGCGGCAGGGGCCACGCAGAAGCCGTGCATGCGTTCGGACCAGTAGCGCAGCGCGTCGGCGCGCGGCATGCGCACCGTCACCTGCCGGCGCTCCCCCGGCTCGAGCGCGACCTTGGTGAATCCCTTGAGCTCGTAGCGCGGGCGGTCCTCGCCGGTGCCATCGAGCCCCAGATACACCTGTGGCACGGCCTTGCCCGGGCGCGCGCCGGTGTTGCGCACATGGAACTCGACGAGCAGGTCGCCGTCGGCCTCGCGCACGCGCAGGTCGGTGTAGTCGAAGGTCGTGTAGGTCAGCCCGTGGCCGAAGCAGAAGCGCACCGGCACATCGTCCGTGCTGTAGTGGCGGTAGCCCACATAGATGCCCTCGGTGTAGTCCACATGGCCTTCGAGGCCGAACGTGCCAATCGCGTGGGCCGGGCAGTCGTCGAGCGTCATGGGGAAGGTCTCGGGCAGGTGCCCGCTCGGCTCCACGCGGCCGAAGAGCGTCTCGGCGAGCGCCGTGCCGCTTTCCATGCCGTTGTACCAGTTCCAGACGATCGTCGACGCCTTCGGCTCCCAGGGCATCGCCACCGGCGAGCCGCCCACGAACATGAGCACCGCGTTCGGGTCGATGTCGAGCAGCGCGTCGATCAACGCGTCCTGCTCGTACGGCAGGTCCATCGTGGTGCGGTCGCGCGCTTCCAGATCATAGTCGTGGTTGAGGCCGCCGATATAGACAATCGGGTCGCCGCTCGCCGCGAACTCGCGGGCGAGCGCGAGCGCCTCGTCGCGCAGCCGGCGCGTGCGCTCGGCCTCCGCGGTGGCGTCCTGCGCCGAGTTCTCCAGGCTGTCTTCCTGCCATGTGTCGTCCTGTTTGATCTGCGGCGCCCAATAGCCTTCGGCATACGTGATGCCCACATTGCCGCCGAGCATGCCGTTGATGCCGAGCAGTGGGGAGATCTCGTGCACGGCCTTGATGACGGCCGAGCCGCCGCCGGACGAGTGGACGCGGTCGGCGTTCGCGCCGATGATGAGCAGGCGCTTCGTCCCGCGCTCGTCCAGGGGCAGCACGCCTGCCGAGTTCTTGAGCAGCACGATCGATTCGCGCGCCACGCTGAGCGCGGCCTGCGCGTGCGCGAGCGTCGCGTACGAGCCGGCCTTGCGCTCGGCGCGTGCTTCGCCGAGCATGTTGAGCGCGTCCATGACGGCGAGCACATGCTCGACCTTGCGGTCGACGTCCGCTTCGCTCACGCGGCCGTCGCGCACCGCCTCGAGCAACGGGCGCGCGAAGTAATAGTCGTCGAAGTTCGGCGTGACGCCCATGTCCACGTCGAGGCCGACTTTCGCGCTCGCCTCGGTGTCTTTGAGCGCGCTCCAGTCGGAGACGACAAGCCCGTCGAAGCCCCACTCGTCGCGCAGGATGTCGTCGAGCAGCAGCTTCGACTCGCAGCACTGCGTGCCGTCGATGAGGTTGTAGGCGCCCATGATCGTCAGCGTGCCGCCCTGCTGCACGGCCGCGCGGAACGCCGGCAGGTAGATCTCGCGCAGCGCGCGTTCGCCGATCGATTCGTCCACGTCCAGGCGGTCGGTCTCCTGGCTGTTCGCGGCGAAATGCTTGGGGCATGCGGCCACGTCGGATTCCTGTACGCCGTTGATGTACGCGGAGCCCTGCACGGCGGTCAGCAGCGGGTCTTCGCTCATGTATTCGAAGTTGCGGCCACACAGCGGGCTGCGCTTGATGTTGAGCGAGGGGCCGAGGATCACGTCTTTGCCGCGGCCGCGGGCCTCCTGGCCCAGAGCCTCGCCGGTGAGCCGTGCGAGCGCGGGGTTCCATGTGGAGGCCACGGCGGAGCCGCTCGGCAGATAGGACACGTAGTCGCGTGTGTTGTGCAGGGGAGCCCAGTCGTCGTCATGGGTGTCCGCGCGCACGCCCATCGGGCCGTCGTCGAACGTCATCGCGGGAATGCCGAGGCGTTCCACAGGCGCGGTATGGAACAGGGCGGCACCGTGGATCATGCCGATCTTCTCTTCAAGTGTGAGTCGGGCGGTGAGTGCACGCGCCTTGGCCTTGTTGGCCTCACTGATCATGGTCATCGTGGAGCTCCCTTTCAGGTGGTGGGTGTTGGCGTCTGCGCCAACAGGTCAGCCAACCGTGATCTTGAATCCGATTGGCAGGTTCTGGAGTGGTTCATGGCGGTCAGCTGGTTGGATGTGCAGGCCATCGGGCTCCCTGCGGAACGGCACGGGGCCTGCGCCGAGTTGTTCGACGGCGCTGACGATGCCGTTGAACACGGGTTGATGGGTGCCGTCGAACGCGGCGAGCGATGCGCACACAAGCTCGCGCGTGCCCGCCGGCGCCAGGCAGAAGCAGTAGAGCGCGCCGTCTTTGGTGGTGAACCGCCAGTCCGCGGCGGTCCACGCAGAAGGCGCCTGGTCGGCGAACATGCCGGAGGCCTGCTGTGTGGGGCCTTCGTGCGCGATGCGCCATGGCCTGCTGCCGTAGATGCCGGCGCCGTTGGCGGCGAGCCAGTCGCCGATGCCTTCGAGCAGCGCGCGGTCGTGGTCGGCGATCGACCCGTCGGCGCGCGGGCCCACGTTGAGCAGCAGGTTGCCGTTGTTGCTCACGGCGTCGATCAGCGCCACCACGAGCTCGGGCAGTGTCTTGTAGTCAAGCGAATCGGTGTAGCACCAGGAATTGCGCGCGATCGCGGTGTCGGTCTGCCACACGAACGGCGTGGGTTCGGCGAATCCGCCGCGCTCCACGTCCACGATGCCGGCGCCCCAGGCGAGCGCGTCGTACTTGTAGCAGATCGCGGCTTGTGCGCCGCGTTCGGCGGCGCGGTTGTAGTAGTAGGCGGCGAGCGTCTTGAGGTACGGGGCGAACGCGCGGTGCTGGATCCACCAATCGAAGTAGAGCAGTTCGGGCTCGTAGTTGTCGATGACCTCAGCCACGCGCAGCAGCCAGTCCTCGAGGTATTCGGCGGTCGGCGCCGGCTCGCTTACCGTGTCGAACTCGTTCGGTTCGGGCATGGCGGGCCAGTAGAAATCGCCGCGGCTCATCGGCTCGCGCACGTCGGAGTCGAATTCGCGGCCGTGGCCCATGAACCACCAGTGCTCCGCGCGGTGGTTCGATGTGCAGAAGTGCAGTCCGGCGCGCGTGGCGGCGGCGCGCAGCTCGCCGAGCACGTCGCGGCGCGGTCCCATCTCCACGCTGTTCCAGTGCGAGAGCGCGCTGCGGTACATCTGGAACCCGTCGTGGTGTTCGCTCACCGGCATGATGTAGCGTGCGCCGGCGCGGGCGAACAGGCCGGCCCACTCGTCGGCGTCGAACGCCTGGGCGCGGAACATGGGGATGAAGTCCTTGTAGCCGAATTCGCTCTGCGGGCCGTAGGTGGCGCGGTGGTGGCCGAATTCGGGGTAGCCCTGGATGTACATGTTGCGCGAATACCATTCGTTGCGGTATTCGGGCACGGTGTACAGGCCCCAGTGGGTGAAGATGCCGAACTTGGCGTCGGCGAACCAGCTGGGCGCCTGGTTGTGGGCCAGGGATTCCCACGTGGGGGCGAAGGGTCCGGCGTTGGCCACGGCCTCGATTGTCGTGATGCCCGCCATGGCTGCCTCCTCTTCGGTATTTGATGTGTCGGGTCGGTTTGTGTGGGGGCCGGGGCACGGTATGGCGCGCGCCCCGGCCGGTCAGTGGGGGGCTTTTCAGCCTCGCTGGGGGTTCGGGCTCACTCGGAGTCCTTGTCGGCGAACTGCTTGACGATCTCTTCGCGGGCCTTGATGAGCGACTTCGCGTTGTCCTCGTCCACCTTGAGCACCTGCTCGTAGCCGAGGTCGTTGATCTGCTTGCTGATGCCCTTGAAGATGGACTGGCTTTCCGCCTGGCTCTTGGCCACGACCGCCTGCCACGAGGCGTTGATGACCTCGGTCTTGACCGACGAGCGCAGCGTGGAGATCTGCGAATCCTCCTCCGGAGGCGTGTAGGTGGCGCCCGGGGCGACGGCGAGCTTGCCGGCCTTCTCGAGGTATTCGATGTCGGTCTTCGCGCCGTCCATGTGCTTGGACCAGTCCTCGCTCAGCTTGGTGGTCTTGGCGAGCTGCGTGGCCCACAGCTGCGGGTTGTACGCGGCCTTCGTGTCGGGGTCGGTGCTGTTGGCGTTCACGGTCTTGAAGTTGAGGGTCGAGATGCCGTCGTTGTAGGAGCCGCCGCCGTATTCGGCCGGCACCTGCAGGCCGTCGGAGTCGAACATGGCCTTCTCGCCGAACTCGTTGAGCTGCGGTTCGTTCTTGTCGTTGAGCGTCCAGCACATGTCCTTCGGGCAGGCGGCGCCGCCGGAGTTGGAGGCGGAGGCGTAGATGCCCTCAGGCGAATACAGCCAGTCGATGAACTTGGCGAGGCGTTCCTTGTTCTTGGCCTTCGAACCGATGGCGATGAAGGTGTTGCCGTCGCCCTCCGGCTGGAAGCCCGGGGTGTAGACGTCCATGTCCTGCAGCGGGGCGAGCATGAAGCCGATGCCCTTGTTCTGGTTGTCGGTGCTGTTCATGCGCGGCTTGCCCAGCCAGGACCAGATGGACATGAGTACCTTGCCGTTGGTCACCTTCGTCGAGAGCGTGTCCCAGTTCTGGGTGGTCGACTCCGGGTCCACAAGGCCCATCGTGTCGCACTTGTTGAAGAACTCGATCATCTTGTCGTACGCGCTGCCCACCTGGGTGGCCGGCACGACCTGGGAGTCCTTGTCGTCGGACGGCACGAGCACCGAGTTCTGCGCGTAGTAGCCGTACCACTGCGCGGCGGCCTGCGCGTTCTGCATCATCTCGCCGTCCCAGTCCTTGAACAGCGAGACGGCGTAGATGTCGTCCTTGCCGGTCTCCTGGCGCGCCTTGTCCTGCATCTGCTTGAGCACGTTCGCGAAGTCGTCGAGGTTCTTGATCTCCGGGTAGCCGATCTTCGCGTAGTAATCCCAGCGGATGTACGGGGCGGCGGTCGGTTCGACGCCGTCGGCGCTCTTGGTGGGCGATTCGTCGGAGACGTTGCCCGGGACGCCCCAGATGCCGTCCTGCCCGGCCTGCTTCGTCACGTAGTCCACGCCGGCCTGGTAGTTCTTCACATGCGGCATGTCTTTGTAGTACGGGGTCATGTCGGTGATGAGCTTCGACTTGACGAGCTTCTGCAGACGGCCGTTCTGCATACCGACGATCACGATGTCGCCGAGGTTTCCTGCGGTCGAACGGGTGTCAAACAAGGTGTCGCCGCCACCGGCCACGTTCGGCGCGATGATGTTGAGTTCCATGTTGAACTTGTCTTTGACGATCTTGGCGAACCAGCCCTTTTGCACACCTTGGTAGTTCGCGGTCGACGAAAAGACATCCACCTTCATGAGGCTGCCGTCGTCCGGGGCGTCGCTTGCGCCGGAATCGCCGCCACAGGCCGCGACCGAGAACAGCATCGCCGCGGACAGCGTGGCCGCCAGGCCGGCAACGACTTTCTTCTTGATTTCCATGGGGAAACCTCCTTGTTCCTTCTATCTATGCGTGCTCAGCAGTGAGCAACAGATTTGTGTATTTTGGTTGTTGTTTTTTGGTTGGTACAGGTCAGCCCTTGACCGCGCCGAGCATCATGCCCTTGACGAAGAAGCGCTGGAAGAACGGGTAGACGAACATGATCGGCAGCACCACGATCACCGAGACCGTCATGCGGATCGCGGTCGGCGTGGCCGCCGTGGCCAGCAGCGCCGCGTTCGCCGCGTTCGCCTTGACCGAGTTCGCGATCGAGCTCGCCTGGTTGATGTAGGTGTAGAGCAGGTACTGCAGGCTCCACAGCTTCGAGTCGGTCATGTAGATCAGCGTGTCCTGGAACGAGTTCCACTGGTTCACAGCCGAGAAGATCGCCACCGTGGCCAGGATCGGCGTGCACATCGGCAGCACGATCTTCCAGAACACGGTCATCGTGCCGGCGCCGTCCACTTCGGCGGCCTCCTGCAGCGAGGCCGGGATCGATTCGATGTAGGTCTTCACGAGGATGATGTTGAATGGCTGCACGATGGCGGGCAGGATGTAGACCCAGAAGTTGTTGGTCAGCCCGTAGTTCTTCATCGTGATGAACATGGGGATCAGGCCTGCGTTGAAGTACATCGTGATGACGACGAAGCGGTACCAGAACGAACGCTTCCACATCTTCTGCTGTGTGAACATGAAGCCGAGGTAGGCGCTCGCGAGCACGGTGAGCACGGTGCCGATCACGGTGCGGGCCACCGAGATCCACGCCGCCTGCCCCAGGCCGTCAAGCCCAAGCACGGTCTTGTAGTTGTCCCAGTGCCAGCCGACCACGCGCCACGTGACTTCGCCCGCGGCGGCGGCCTGGTTGCTGGACAGCGAGTTGATGATGAGGAAGTAGAACGGGTAGGCGCAGATCAACGCGAAGAGCGACAGGATGATCACGTTGACGACGTTGTAGATCTTTTCCCCTGTGGTGCGGCGCATCGCCGGGGAGATGCTAACTTTGGCAGTTGCCATGATTTCTTCTCCTTAAGTCCTGGAAACGATACGCTGGATCAGACGATGCCCACGCCGCGTGTGCGCTTGGACAGCCAGTTGACGAGCAGCAGCAAGCCAACCGAGACGAGCGACTTGAGCATCGAGATCGCGGTGCCGAGCGAGAGGCTGTTCTGGCCCATGCCCACGTTGTAGACGTAGAGGTCGAGCACCTGGATCCACTTCTGGTTGAACGCGTTCTGGAACACGTAGTACTGGTCCATGCCGTTGTTCAGGAAGTTCGAGATCGAAAGCATGAGCAGCACGAAGTAGGTGGGCATCAGCTGCGGGATCGTCACGTGGATGATCTGCTGGAAGCGGTTGGCGCCGTCCACCTGCGCGGCCTCATAGAGCTCCGGGTCGATGCCGGCGATGCCGGCGAGGTACATG
This sequence comes from Bifidobacterium pseudolongum subsp. globosum, assembly GCF_004155535.1. Lineage (GTDB taxonomy): Bacteria > Actinomycetota > Actinomycetes > Actinomycetales > Bifidobacteriaceae > Bifidobacterium > Bifidobacterium pseudolongum_C. The sequence continues at coordinate 66,057 of NZ_RYUH01000015.1, forward strand.
ATCGAGCCCCAGCCGAGGCCCTTCCACAGGTTCCACAGCAGCATCTTGAGCCACACCTGGTCGGGCGAATCGAGGAACTTGATCGGCTCGCTGATCAAGTGCATGTTCATGAGCAGCTCGTTGACCATGCCGGACGACGAGAACATCGCGAAGGCGATCGAGTAGACGAGCACCCACGAGATGAAGTTCGGCAGCGTGGTGAGCGTCTGGATGAGGTTCTTGAACCACTTGGCGCGAATCTCGTTGAGGGCGATCGCGAAGATCACCGGAAGGAACGAGGTGAGGATGTTGAGACCGCTCATCGCGAAGGTGTTGAGCAGCACCTGCCCGATCGTGCGCAGCTGTGCGGGGTTCTGCACCATCATCTCGAACCACTGCAGCCCCACGAACTTGCTTTCGGACAGCGGGATCGGCGGCTGGTAATCGTAGAACGCGTAGATCCAGCCGAACAACGGCACGTAGCTGAACAGGAACACGAGCACGAGCAGCGGCGCCACGTAGAGCCACAGTTTGAACGCGTGCTTCTTGTCGATCGGCTGTTCGCCGATCATCTTCGCGGTCTTCTTCGCCTCGCGGCGCTCCTTGCGCGTCAGCTTCTTGCCCGCGGCGTCTTCGGCGGCCTCGACCTCACGGCCCACAACCGCTTCGGCGCCACCGTCCATGCCGACGGTCTCGTCGACTTCGGTGCTTGAGGACGTCTGCATCTTCTCCTCCTTTGGAATCTGGATGGTCAGCGATCCTCGTCTCGCATCATCGCGAGGCTTCGTTCACTTCTTGTTGAATAGGTTATAAACAAGAAACATATTTGTCAAACCGACACACAAAGTGGATTGATTGCGCCGGATTGTCCATTTGGCGCCACTCAGGACCCCAACGCGCGGAATATCGCCGATTCCCCGCATTCCCATATGGCAGTAGCGCAAGCGACACGCTGGCAAAGTTTTTCTCTCGACATAACTACGCGCTGTTTATATACTTATCAATAACAGTGCGCACACTGCTGTGCGTCATATAAAGAGGAATGATTGAGGAGTCCGGCATGAAATTCAACACCGAAGCGCCGTTCCGGCAGTTCATGGGCACACTCGCCCGTTTCACAGGGCTCAACGTGGTGGCGCTCGCCACCATGCTCCCAGTCGTCACAATCGGCCCGGCCCAAGCCGCGCTCTACAGCACGCTCTTCGCCTACGACAAGAACGACGACATCAACCTGGTGCGCGAATACCTGCGCCGCTTCAAGCGGGAGTTCAAGCAGGGCTTCATCTCGGGTTTGCTGCTGCTCGCGCTGATCGCGGCCGTCCTTTTCGGACTGGGCTTCTGGGCCGCGTGGGACACCAACATGGCATACGCGCCGCTGATCGTCATGGTAGCGGCCGCCGTCGTCACGCTCGTGATCGCCGAATACATCTTCGCGCTGCAGGCGCGCTTCGCCAACCCGCTGCCCCGCCAGTGGAAGCTCGCCGCGCTGTTCCCGTGGCGCGCATTCGGCTGCACGCTCGCCCTCATCGGCGTCGACATCATGGCGCTCGGCCTGGCGTTGTTCGTGCCGTTCATCCGCGTGCTCATGCTCATCTTCGGCCTGAGCTGGGTCTTCTACGCGAAGTCGCTCATCCTGCTGTGGGGCTTTCGCAAGTACGGCGGCTACGGCCAGGTCGAGCGCACCACGTACGTCAACGCCAACAGCGGCATGTGAGGCCCGTCGCTCAGTCTTGCTATGAATGAATGCGGTAACAGCTGTACTGTCACACCGCATAAGGAACGTTTGCCCCATGGGATTCTTTCATTTCATCGCCGGACTGCTCAAGGACCCGCGCGCCGCGATCGCCAGCTGGATCGCGATGGGCGTGGCGCCGACGCTCGGATTCATCTTCCTGATCATCTTCATTGAGACCGGCGTGGTGTTCTTCCCGTTCCTGCCCGGCGACTCGCTGCTGTTCGCCGCCGGATTCTTCGCCGCGCCGGATGCGGCCACCGGCCAGTCCGCGCTGCCGATCGCCGCGCTGCTGCCGGTCGTGTGGCTCGCCCCGATCATCGGCGACCAGTGCAACTATTTCATCGGGCATTTCTTCGGCCGCCGCATCATCGAATCGGGCAAGGTCAAGGCCATGACGCCCGAGCGCATCGCCAAAACCGAGACGATGATCGACCGCTGGGGCCCGCTCGCCGTGTTCCTGGGCCGTTTCTTCCCGTTCATCCGTACTTTCATGCCGTTCATCTCAGGCATTTCGGGCATGCAGTGGCGCCGCTTCACGCCATTCTCCGTATTGGGTGGCCTCGTGTGGTCGTCGCTGTTCACCCTGCTCGGCTATTTCTTCGGCGGCATCCCCGTGGTGCAGGAGAACTTCGAACTCGTGATCGTGGCGATCCTGCTCATCTCGCTGATCCCCACCGTGGTCGGCCTGATCAAGGCGAAGTTCGGCAAGAAGAAGCCGCAGTCCGCCTCGGCGATCGCCAAAGAGGAGACCACTCCCCTCACCGAGGACGACGAGCGCTGACAAGATTTCACACCTTGTGGAGTTTTGCGCACACCATTGCGTACAGTGGTTGGCGTGAAAAAACTGATTGAGCAGATTCTGAAATTCGGCGTGGTGGGCATCATCGCGTTCCTCATCGACTGGGGCATCCTCAACCTGCTGGTGGGTGTGTTCCACATGCACAACGTGATCGCGGCCACCATATCGTTCACCATCGCGCTCATCTTCAACTACTTCGCCAGCATGAAGTACGTCTTCCGCCACCGCCCCGACATGGCACGGTGGATGGAAATGGCGATCTTCGCCTTTTCCTCGGTGATCGGCCTGCTCATCAACGGCCTGATCATCTGGCTGTCCACCTACGGCATGAACAAAGACGCGTTCATCACGCAGCACGCCGAATACCTATTGCGCACCAACGTGGGCAAGCTCATCGCCACGGTGGTGGTGGCCATCTGGAACTTCATCATCCGCAAGTGGCTGCTCGACGACACGCATACCAACGCCATGAACCGGCTGCGAGGCCATGTGCTGAGCGAGGAGGAGCTCGAAGCCAAATGGGAGCGCAGCTTCTCGCACCGTTTGGGCATGTGGTCGATCGAACACACGCCCAAGGGCTGGAAGTAGTCTCCCACTTTTTTCCTCACCACCCAAAAAGTGTAAGAATGCCGGAAGCGGTTTCGTTGGAATTCCAACGAAACCGCTTCCGGCATTCTTGCACTTTTCTGCAGCACCCGAAAAAAGTGCGCGCTCAGCTTTGGGTAATCTTTACTTCATCACCCTCACGGCGGGCGGTGAAGACCACACTGCCGCCGTCGATGCGCGTCACCGTGGCGCTTGCCTCGTCCCTGTCGCCCAGGAACACGCGCACATCCGGATCGGCCGTGTAGTCATAATCCGGTGTCGTGGCGCCGGGGTGCGTCACAATGACCGACCCGTCACGCACCCACAGCGGCACCGAGTCAAACCCATGGTGCTCGGTGCGCCACACGCCATGCTCGCTGTGCACACGCTCGCCGGTGAACCAGTTCGTCCAGCCGCCGGCCGGCAGATAGTACGTCACTTCGCCATTGTACGTGAACACGGGGGCCACGAGCAGCGACGGGCCGAGCATGTACTGGCGGTCGAGCATGCGGCAGGCCGGGTCGTCGGGGAACTCGACGAACATCGACCGCATGACCGGCGTGCCGTGCCGATGCGCCTCAAGTCCCGTCTGATACAGATATGGCATGAGGCTGAGCTTGAGCAGCGTGAACGTGCGGCACACGTCCACCGCGCTCTGGCCGGGCTCAATCGTGCGGCCCTGGCGCTCGTCCTCCTCGTCGAAGAGCCACGGCACACGGTAGACGGTGGACCCGTGCAGGCGCGAATGCGAGCTCAGCAGGCCGAATGCAAGCCAACGCTTGTAGACGGCCGAGTCGGGGAACGCGCCCTCAAAGCCGCCGATGTCGTGGCTCCAGAAGCCGAAGCCGGACGACGTGAGCGACAGGCCGCCGCGCAGCGTCTGCGCCATGCCATTGAACGTGGATTCGCAGTCGCCGCCCCAATGCACGGGGAACTGCTGGCCGCCGGCGGTGGCCGAACGCGCGAACAGGCACGCCTTGCCGGTGCCGTACGTCTCCTCGATCGCCTCGAACACCGTCTGGTTGTACAGTTCGGTGTACCAGTTGTGCATCGAGAGCTTCGGCGCGCCGTCGAACCACACCACGTCGCGCGGGATGCGCTCGCCGAAGTCGGTCTTGATCGCGTCGATGCCCTGCTTGAGCAGCGAGACGACCTTGCCCTTGAACCATGCGCGCGCGTCCGGGTTCGTGAAGTCCACGAGGCCCATGCCCGCCTGCCAGTTGTCGGTCTGCCACACCGTACCGTCGGGGTTGCGCACCAGATAGCCGTTGCGCATGCCCTCGTCGAACATCGCGCCGCTTTGGCCGATGTACGGGTTGATCCACGCGCACAGGTGCAGCCCCTTGTCTTCGTGCAGTCGCTTGAGCGTGGCCTCGATGTCGGGGAAGAACCGCGAATCCCATTCGAAATCGGTCCAGTGGAACTCACGCATCCAGTAGCAGTCGTAATGGAACGCGCTGAGCGGGATGCCACGGCTCGCCATGCCATCCACGAACGAGGTGATCGTCGCCTCGTCGTATTTGGTGGTGAACGACGTGGTGAGCCACAGGCCGTAGCTCCACGCCGGCACCTGCGCCGGGCGGCCGGTCAGGCGCGTGTAGCGGTCCAGGATCTGCTTCGGCGTGGGGCCGTAGATCACGCAGAAGTCGATCGTCTCGCCCGGCACCGAACACTGCACGGCCTCGGTGTTGACCGTGCCCACCTCGAACGAGACGTGCCCGCGGTCATTGACGAACACGCCGTAGCCGCCGCTCGTCATGTAGAACGGGATGTCTTTGTAGCCCTGTTCGGAGGCGGTGCCGCCGTCCTCGTTCCAGATGTCGACGCTCTGGCCGTTCTTCACGAACGCGGCGAAACGCTCGCCGAGCCCGTAGACCGTCTCGCCCACACCCAGTGAGAGCTGGATCGACGTGAACGTGCGCGATTCGTCGTTCGCGAGGCCTGTGCGCGTCACACCGAACTCGCCGACCGGCTCCGCGCTGACATTGGCGAGCTCGTTGAGCGCGAAGTGCGCGAGCGACTTGGCCTGCGAGCGCGTGAGCGTGTTGCCGCGCTCATCGGTGAACGTGAGGTTCCACTCGGGGCCCTTGACCACGGTGGCGGTCAGGCCGCCCGAGCTCAGTGCCGCTGTGGCGCCGCGCTCGCCGGTTTCGCCGTCGCCGTCGCCGTGCGTGGTGATGCTCACGTAGTCGCGGCCGCCGGGTTCGTCCTGCGCGATCGGGAAGCCGATGCCCTGCGGGCCGCCGCGCCAATGCGTGGCGCGCACACGGATCACGCCTTCGATCGGCGTACTGAGTTCCACGTGAAACGCGGGCTGGTTGAGCGTGTTCGCGCGTTCGGCGATCGGGCGGGTCGGCGCGAGCACCGAGATCGCCTCGCGCTCCGGGTCTGGGTGCAGTTCGTAGGTGTCGCGTGCGAACAGGGCGTCGACGCCGTCGCGCATGAGCCAATAGCCATTGGTGAATTTCATGGGGTCTCCTTAGGGCAGTGCGCACTTTTTTGGGGACTGACGAAAAAGTGCGTGTTGAAAATGGGCACTTGTTGTGCGGAAAGTACAATATTGCCGGCGTGTTGGAGCGCACTTTTCTCGAAGGTTCGAGAAAAGTGCGCGGGGTCCTACTTCACCGCCCCTGCCGTGATGCCACGCGAGAGCGTGCGCTGGAAGAGCAGGAAGAAGATGAGCGTGGGCACGATGCTGATGAGCGATGCCGCGGCGGTCGTCGTCACGTCCATGAGGCGGTCGCCGGTGAGCGAGCTGATCGCGATCGGCACGGTCTGCGACGAGTTGTCGACCAGGAACGCGAGCGGGATCATGTATTCGTTCCACGTCCAGATGAAGAAGAACACCAGGAGCACGCTCAGTGTGGGCTTCGAGATCGGGAACACCACGTCCTTGAAGATGCGCCAGCGGCTTGCGCCGTCGATCGTGGCGGCCTCGAGGATCGACTTGGGGAACGTGCCGAACACGGACGAGAGCAGGTAGGTGCCGAACGCGCTTTGGATCACAGTGAAGATGATCACAATGGCCCACGGGTTGTTGTACAGGCCCATGCCCTTGAACATCGTGTACAGCGGGTACAGCATGGCTTCCTGCGGCAGCATGTTGGCGAGCATGATCAGCAGCGTGATCCACTTGCGGCCCTTGACGCGGCCGATGCCCAGCGCGTACGCGTTGAACATGGAGAGCACCACGGCCAGCAGCGCCACAAGGCCGGAGGTCCAGACGCTGTTCCACACCTTTTCGGGGAAGTTCACGCGGTCCCAGAAGGTGGACAGTCCGGTGAAGCTCAGTTCCTTCGGCCACGACAGCGGACCGGAGGTGTTGTAGTCGCCGGGCGTCTTGAAGGCGTTGAGCAACAGCACGATGAACGGGAACATCATGATCAGCGCGCCCACAATGAGCAGCGCGAGGATCACCCAGTCGCCCGCTGTGCGGTTCTTCTTGACGTGCGCGATCTCCTTGAGCTCCTTGGGGGTGAGCTTGTGCTGGTCGGGTGAGTTGTATTCAAAATCCTGCTCTGCGGAAACGAGTGCGGAAGTCATGGCCTACTCCTCATCCTCTTTGGCGACCTTCTCCTGAAGGTTCGTGAACGCAATGGAAACGATCACAATCACAATGGTGAGCGCCGTGGCGATGGCTGCGCCGTAGCCCACCTGCTGCGACTGGAAGAACTGCTTGTACGAGTAGTACGACGGCACGGTCGTGCTTGTGCCGGGGCCGCCGCGGGTGAGCATCTGCACCGGGCCGAACACCTTGAGCGCGGCGATCGTGCAGGTGAGCGCCACCACGAAGATCTCCGGCTTGATCGACGGCAGGGTGATCGCACGGAAGCGCTGCCACCAGTTCGCGCCGTCGAGGCTTGCCGCCTCGTACAGCTCCGGGTCCACGCGCTGCAGGCCCGACATGAAGATGACGAGCGGGTAGCCGATCTGGATCCAGATCATGATGAGCATGAGGCAGATGAGCGCGGTGTCGGGCTTGCCGAGCCAGTCATGCTGCAGGTCGCCCAGGCCGATCGCCTTGAGCAGCGCGTTGAGTGCGCCGTTCTCGGGGCGCAGGATCCAGCCCATGACGAGCGAGGCGACGGCAATCGGCAGCAGCTGCGGGAAGTAGTAGAGCGCGCGCATCGTGGATGCGGTGCGCGGGCCGAACTTCTTCTGCACCACGTCGAACAGCAGCGACGAGAGCACGAGGCCCACGAGGATCGGGATGATCACCATCGCGAGGATCATCCAGATCGAGTTCATGAACGAAATCCAGAAGGTGTGGTCCTTGACGAGGCGCGCCCAGTTGGTCAGGCCCGCCCAGACCGGCGGCTTGATGCCGCGGTAGTTGGTGAAGCTCAGGTAGATATTCCACACCGCGGGGATCACGATGATCCACAGCAGCATGAGCAGGCCCGGGATCAGATAGATCCAGAACCGCCGCGACGGGCTTCCGGGAATGCGGGACATCTCCCGTTCGCGCTTGGACGCCTTGCGGCCGCGCTTTTGGTTGGTTGTTGAAGACATGATGGCACTTCTCTTCGCGATTCGTATGGTTCAGGCGGCCGGACGGGCGGATCTGCTCCGCCCGTCCGGCCGCCGCAAGCGAACAATCGGGCTGGCGGCGCGTCAGTCCTTGACGCCGGCGTCCTGCACGCCCTTGTCGTAGTCGGACTCCATCTGCGCGATGGCGCCCTTGACGTCGGTCGAGCCGTTGACCAGCTCCTGCAGCGAGGCGTTGAGCTCGTCGTAGAACGTGGCGGTGGGCCAGTCGGGGTAGAAGCCGAGCGCATTGTCCTTGAGCACCTTGTTGAAGGATTCGATGAGCTCCTTCGTGGATTCGTCGGTGATCTTGGCCGGGTCGGCGGCGATCGGCAGGCCGCCGGAGTTGCCCATGAGGTCCTGCACTTCATCGCTCAGTGTGATGTTGATGAACTTCGCGGCCAGGTCCTTGCGCTTCGAGTTCTCGGGGATGACCCACAGGTTGCCGGAGGAGCCGACGACCTTCTTGCTCTGCGGGAAGGTGGAGAACGTGACGTTCGTGCCCTTCATGTCGTTCTGGAAGCGGCCGTACCACCAGGTGCCCGAGAAGAACATCGGGTAGGTGCCGTTCATGAAGCCCTGGCCAACGTCCTCGGCCTTGAGGCCGGTGCAGTCCTTGGAGATGTAGCCCTTGTCGGTCCAGTCCTTGATCGTCTGCGTGGCGTAGGTGATCGGCTCGGAATCCCAGTCCACATCACCGTCGTACATCTCGTACGCCTTGACGAACTGGTCGTCGGCCTTGCTCAGCACGAGCTGCCACCACAGGTGCTGCAACGGGTATTCGGCGGCGCCTTCGGCGAGCGGCGTGATGCCCTTGTCCACGAACTTCTGCATCGCGCCGGTCAGCTCGTCCATCGTCGTCGGGATCTCGATGCCGTTCTTGTCGAACATGTCCTTGTTGTAGTACATGATCACGTCTTCGCCGTAGTTCGTGATGCCGTACCAGTTGCCGGATCCCATCACGCCCTTTTCGTTGTACTTGCCGGTGTCGGCGAGCGAGCCGGTGACCTTTTCGTCCCACTTGTATTCCTTGACGTAGTCGTCGAGGTTCGTCAGCAGGCCCTGGCTGGCGAGCAGGCCGGCGGTGGCGTTGCCCTTGTTGTATTCCATGACGTCGGGCGCCTCGTCGGAGTTGAGGATCTGCGAGGCGTTCTGGCGGATCTGCTCGAACGACTTCTTTTCGAATTCGACCTTGACGCCGGTCTCCTTTTCGAAGATCTCCATGGCCTTCTTCCAAGCCACGCCCATCGCGCCGTTGTCTTCCTCGTAGTGCCAGACCTTGATCGAGGTCGGGTTTTCCTCCTGTGCGGTGCCACCGCCGCCGCAGCCGGCGAGAGTGAGCATGCTGGCCGCGGTGACTGCGGCCAGACCGGCCGCGATTGCCTTACGAACGTTCATGATTCTTCCTTCTTCAGCGCCATTACTGACTGTGGATAATGCAGATGATGGAGATTCAGCCGTTGAATCTCATGAGTTAATTAAATCATCGAAGTAACTTGGCGCCAACTTGTTTCGACTATTGTCGAAACATCCGTCGAACCCGGGCCGAACCACGGCGAAATCACTCGCGGGCCTGACGCGCGCGCATGGTGCCCCGCGCGCAGTATTCACTCGGCAGCAGCTCCACATACCCCACGTCATGCCGCTCGCCACGCAGCACCTCCATCATGATGTCCACCGCGCGCTCGCACACCGCGCCCGGATTCATGGGCATCTCGTCGGCAAGGCGCGCGGACGAGCCGTTCGCGCACGCCGCCATGATCGAGACGTCCTGTGGCACGTTGAGTCCCTTGCGCGCGAGCGCCGCCCGCACAAGCCCCATCTGCGCGGCGTTCTCCTCGCAGATGATCGCGGTGATCTGCGGGTCCTCGCCGAAGGCCTCCTCAATGGCGAGGTTCACATCGTCGGCCGTGCGCCCGAACGCGAACTTGCGCACGACGGTCATGCCGAGCTCCTCGCCGCGCTGCATGGCGGCGTCGAGGAAGCGCACCAGGAAATTGGAGCCGTCGATGAACGCGCGGCGGTCCGGGCAGTACAGCATCACATGCCGGTGGCCGAGCACGTGCGCCTTCTCCATCGCCTCACGGCCCATGCGCGCGAAATCCATGTCGACCGTGTACACATTCCCGGTGTCGTTCGTGTAGCCGATGCTCACCACAGGGATGTCAATCGCGGCGGCCATGTCCGCGCGCGAATCGCTGAGCAGCACGTCGAGCAGGAAAATGCCGTCCGCCATGCCGCGGTCGGCCACGCGGCGCATCTCCTGGTCGCCCGCCTCGTGCATGAGTAGCAGAATGTCGTAGCCGTGGCGTTTGGCGGCGGTGGCGAGCGCGAAGAAGAACGCCGCGTAATTCGCCACGTCGGTGTACGGGCGCAGCGGCGAGCTCACGGCGAGCACATGCGTGCCGCGCGCGGAGGCGGGTTCGGTCGCGTCGATCACCGGGCGGTACCCGAGCTCGAGCGCGGCGGCGCGCACGCGCGCCTGCGTTTCGGCGCCGATCCTGCGTTTGCCGCTGACCACATACGACACAGTGCTTATCGAAACGCCCGCGCGCGCCGCCACGTCTTTGATGCCTGCCATGCCAACCCCGTTCGACGGTGGGTGCGCCCCGCGCCGCGTTGCGCTTGGCGCACCCGAGTGCAAGTGAACTATGCGCGCCATCTTAGCGGTTTTCGACGATGCGCTCCATCGAGCGGGCGCCGTTGTCGAAATATATCGAAATATGTGCACGGAATGCACACATATCGCCCTGCACCTATGGTGCTTTTGCTGTCTGGTGTTGTGCGCGACACGCGGAACGGGGTTGTTCGGGCGGTCGATTTGCGTTTGTTCACGGATGTGAGTAAGCTGTGTCGAGTTGCTATGCAGAGCACAGCAACATCCACGGGGCTGTAGCTCAGTTGGTAGAGCGCTTCGTTCGCATCGAAGAGGTCGTGGTTTCGATTACCATCAGCTCCACGAAGACCGCTGCATTCATTCCACCGCAGCGGTCTTTTTCTTTCCCCCAGCTGTCGCAATGGGACTACAACCGGCGTCGCGTGGATGGTCGGCAGCCGTCGGTTCTGAGCGATTCAGACGGCCACCACGCCTAGGAATCTCAAATACCACCAATACCTCGGGATTCCGGTACTGGTCGGAGCGCGAGCACGGCAATGCGTCGCAAGTATCACCGGAATCCAGGGATCCGGACGATCACAGGCGGTTGTCATGCTCCGCGGCCCCGAATATGACTTCTGTCTGCAAGCTCCGGAGATCTGTCGTATATAACCGCCCATGCCATGACGTTCGTCTACAGACTCCAGAGATTCGTCATGCACAACCACCTCAATCACGACTTCCGTCTGCAGACCGGCGAGATTCGTCATTCCTCACCGCCCAAACCATGACTGTCGTCTGGAATACGTGCCCGGGATCAAACCTTCCTCGCTACGGGTAGTGCCTTCCTTGCTACGGGTAGTGCTTGCACGGATAGCATCCCCCTATAGTCGTTGAAAAATGGCGGATCATAGGGTGGGGTAAGCCAGAAAAGCACTACCCGTAGCGTAGGGAACACTACCCGTAGCGGCAACGCACAATCCGCAGCAGGAATAGATTGCGATTGCGCATATATTCTGCGCACACATGCACATTAGTTTGCACCATGCGCGCATGAGACACTGGTCGTACGCATTGCGCATGCGGCAGATGCACTGGCGCAGAGACAAGAGACAGAGATACACAAAAACACATAGGGACACCAGGGAGGAAACCATGCAGTGGGGCAAGCGTCTTCTCACATGCGTCGCGGGCGCGGTGGCCATCATCTCGATGGCGGGGTGCGGCGGATCGGGCAATACCGGAAACGGCGCATCGCCGGCACCCGAAGCCACGCAGACGATCACACCGAGCACAGGCGGTGAATCGGCGACGCTCGTGGCCTATTTCTCCGCGACCGGCAGCACGAAGCGCGTCGCGGAAGACATCGCAAAGACCACCGGCGGCACGCTGTTCGAGATTGAGCCGGCCGAGCCGTACACGAGCGACGACCTCAACTACAGCGACCCCGATAGCCGCGTGAGCACGGAGCACGACAACGAATCGCTGCGGGATGTGAAGTTGAAAACGACCGACGTGCCTGATTGGAGCAGCTACACGACGGTGTACATCGGCTACCCGATCTGGTGGGGTGAAGCGGCATGGCCGATGAACACCTTTGTACGCGCCAACGATTTCAGCGGCAAAACCGTGATTCCGTTCTGCACGTCCGCGAGCTCCCCGCTCGGCTCAAGCGCGAGCAACCTGGCGAAGCTCACCACAACGGGCGACTGGAAGGAAGGCCAGCGGTTCAGTTCGTCGGCGAACACGCAGACCGTGGAGGACTGGGTCAAGCAGCAGTCCTGAGCGCTTTCGCGCACAACGAAGATGCGGACTGTATCGTGTTCGCATACGCACCGTCGTCGAACCGCTCGGACTCGACCCGGCGCTCGTGCACGTGCCGGACGGCAACCTCGACACGATCGAGCACGCCGGCGCGCAGTACGACGCGGCGATCGAGGCGGCGGGCGGCGTCGACGTGCAGATCCTCGGCATCGGCACCGACGGGCACATCGGATTCAACGAACCAGGCTCATCGCTCGCGTCGGGCACACGCATCAAAACACTCACCCAGCAGACACGCGAAGACAACGCCCGCTTCTTCGACAACGACACCGACCAAGTGCCCACACACTGCATCACGCAGGGCATCGGCACGATCATGAAAGCACGGCACCTGGTACTGCTCGCGTTCGGCAGCGGCAAGGCCGAGGCGATCGCCGAAACCGTGGAAGGCGGCGTCTCGGCGTTCTGCCCGGCGAGCGCATTGCAGTTGCATCCGCACGCGACCGTGATCGTCGACGAGAAGGCCGCGTCGAAACTGCGCAACAAGGACTACTACCGCTACGCCTACGAACACAAGCCCGAGTGGCAGGGCATCTGACCCACCCCGCCCGCGCACGCCGCGGCGCGCACCACACCCATACGTACGGACCCAGAAACCAGAAGTGGCACCATGCAGCACGAACAATCATCAGAACCAGATGGCATCTCACGCAGCCCGCAGGCGCGGCAAGCCGAGGCCGAACGCATCGCACAGTCATTTGAGCGCCCGCCACAGGCCTTCGGCATCGTCAACGCTACGCGCATCGACGCACGCGGCATCGCCCCCGACAGTTGGGCGATCAGCGAAGACGGCGTGATCAGCGAGACCGGAACGTCGGCGCAGGCGTTCGAGGCAGCCGCCGAACGGCACGGCATCGTCGAAGAAAGCCGTTTCGACGCGCACGGCATGCTGCTGGTGCCCGGCTATGTGGACATCCATGCGCACGGAGCGTGGGGCAAATCGTTCGACGACGGCGCAGACGGCATCCGCACCGCGCACGCCGGTGTTCGTCAGGTCGATTTCGACATGCACCACGTCTTGCGCGGTGAACTCGGCGCCGTTCGTGATGCGCGGCTCGCCATATGCGAAGGTCGTGTACGAGAGCCCCTCGCCGAACGCGAACGCCGGGTCCTGTGTCAGGTCCGCGTAGCGGTCGCCATGCTACCCGCGTATCTCGTTGTAGAAGACCGGCAGCTGCCCTGCATGGCGCGGGAACGTGATCGGCAGACGCCCGCTCGGCTCGGTCATGCCGAAGATGATCTCGGCGATCGCGCGGCCGCGCGCCCCAGATTCGGCTGCCCTATGCTCACTTGGTTGAAACCGAGTTTGTAGAGGTACAGCGAGACGGTCAGGTACTGGTTGTTCGGACCGCCGGCCGCGCCGGTGCCGTTGTTGAACATCTGCACTTCGTCGAAGATCTGCAGGCCGCCGATCGTGGAGTTGATGATCACGAAGATGAGCGTCGGCTTGAGCATCGGCAGCACGACCGAGAAGAACGTGCGCGCCTTGCCCGCGCCATCCACGATCGCCGCCTCGATGACGTCGTTGGGCACCGCCTGCATGGCGGCGAGCGTGTTGGTGCGCCACGCGACCGGGTTCATGCCGAGCGTCTGCAGCAGCATGTTCGCGGCATCCATGCGGTCGGAGAAGATCTGCGAGAAGATGATGCCCGCGGTGGACGCGGCCACGATGTACGGCAGCAAGAAGAACGGCGCGATGTACAGGTACGGGGTTGCCTTGTACGCCAAGCCGGACAGGCGGCCGGAGCGGGCCTGTGGCTGCGCGGAGGATACGGTGGTCATGATGCGCCTTCTTTCGAATGGATTACGACATCGCCGCGGCTGATCGCAGTGCCGAACTTGGCGTCGATGTCGTAGTACTGGCCATTGATGTACGGGATGTGCTTGATTGCCGCGGCGCGGTTCGCGAAGATCTTGCCGACCGGCGCGTTGTTGAAATACTCGTCCTTTTTGTTGGCGGCTTCCTCCTTGACCGGCGAGGATTCCGGCACGACGAGCCATGAGCCACCCTGGTCGGCTCCAGTGCCGCCAGGCGTGATGTCCGCGATGTCCCAGCCACGGAAGTCCGGGCCGGCGTTGCCCTTGATGTTGTTGAGCAGCCATGCCGGGGACATGATTGTCGCAAAGCCGTCTTCGGAGCCAAAGGCGGAGTTCCAGTCATCGGTCCACGAGTCGAGGTGCGCGGAGATGTCCGAGTTCTCGGCCACTTCGTCAAAAATGCCGTGCACGGTCTTGTCGGTCGCGATGATCTTGTCGTCGGTGCTGACGAACACCTCTTTCTGCTGCATCTTCATCATGGCGGCCGCATCGCCCATGTTGTCGATGAACGGCTTGCCGGTCTTCTTGGTGTACTCCTGGCCGATCTCGAAGTAACGGTCCCAGCTGGCGCTGTCGCCGCCGAAGTATTCCTTCACCTTGTCGCGGTCGGATGGCAGCCCGGCCTTTTCGAACAGGTCCTTGCGGTAGCACATCGCCGTGGGGCCGATGTCGGTGCCCACACCGATCATGCGGCCGTCCGCGGTGCCGCCTTCCTTGACCCAGTCCGGCCAGCTGTTGTCGTTGGCGTACGGGGCCAGGTCGACGAACTTGCTGCCCATCGCGCGAATCGACGGCATCCATGCGATGTCCACCGCGGAGATGTCGTAAGTGTTGGCGCCCGAGGAGATGGCCGTGTTGAACGCCGTGCGCGCCTCGTCGGAGCTGGACGCCACGGTCTCCTCGACCTTGACGTTCGGGTTCTCTTTTTCGTACTGCGCCCACAGGTCGGCGCCCGGCTTCTGATCCGTGCTCTTGCCATACCCGAAGTTGTTGAATGTCTGAATCTTGACGATGGTCTTGCCATCGGCCGTCTTCGACTGCGCGTCGCTGCCGCCGCCACATGCCGCCATGGATGCCACCATTGCAGCGGAGGCAGCAATCACGATTGGTGTACACATCGTCTTCCATAGACGAGAACGGAATCCTACCATGATTCAATTCGAACCTTGTGGATTCGTGTTGAATGTGTGTAATGTTACTGACTGTTCAGTAAGTTTTCGAGCGAGATGCCTATCGGCGTGTTGTTTTCTTGCACACAATGCCCTCATTTGCCCATCCCACACGGTGCCTCTGGGCATGCGAAGAGGCTGGCGGGATCGTTGCCGCCCTCTTCGTTCCAACACCAGATGGTGTGCAGACTACGGGTAGTCTTTTTTCGCTGTTTCCGTCACGCATTTCGCCGTTTTGGTCATTTTTTCGATGATTTTGTGACCAAAACGGCGAAATGCGTGACGGAAACGGCGAAAATGGCGCCCAAAACAGCGAAAAGGCGCACCTAGGATCCAAGGGGCGTGAGACAGAGCCGCTTCCCGCTCACGCCAACGGCGCGAGGCGGTCGTACATGCGCTGCACCATGCGGTTGAGGGATTCCGGCGTGATGCCGTCGTAGTTCTCGGTCGTGGTGTACCCCGGCCCAGGCACATAACCGCCGGCCAGATACCCTGTCACCACAACCGTCGTCATGCCGGAGGCGGCGGCGGACGTGCGCCCGCTCATCGAATCCTCGAACGCCACGCAGCACGGCAGCAGCACGTCGGGAATGCCGAGTTTCGCCGCCGCGAGCCTGTACGGCGCCGGATCGGGCTTCTTCGCCACATCGTCATCGCCGCACACATACCCGGCGAACGCGCCCTCCGGTGCCTGCGCGATGAGGTTTTCGGCAAGGTCGCGCGGCGAGGTCGTCACGAGCATCGACGGGATGCCCGCGTCGCGCAGCTGCTCGAGCAGACGGCGCACGCCGGGGATCCACGGCAGTTGCTTCTTTTCTTCGTCGGTCACGTATTGGATCATGCGGCGGCCGATCTCCTCAGGCGGCAGCGGGCATCCAAGATCGGCCATCTCTTGCGCGATCTGCGGCACTGGGCGCCCAGAGCCGCCTTCGGCCAGCTGCTTCGTCCAGTGGCCTCCGTATTCGCGCACAAGCCTCAGCTCGCCCTCATGCCACAGCGGCTCGGAATCGATGAGCGTGCCGTCCATGTCCCAGAACACACCCTGCAATGCCTTGAGCTTGGCAGCCCCGTTTTTCTGAACACTCATGCGCACCTCATTTCGCCATCGTCATGCTGCGAGTATCGTCCGTGCCCACGATACTCGCAGCGATGGCGCGGCATGTCACGCGCTGTGCCTGCCCGCGTGACGGCGATTCACCATGCACAGCATGACGAACGTCGCGACGAACGCGGCCACCAGCAAGGCGACCCACGGAGCCGAGCCGGTCTGCGGCATCGCCGACATCTGGCGCGACTGGTTGACGAAGACGGCCGCATGTGCACCGTCCGCGCCGTCCACCTGCGCGCCTCCGCTGTATGCGACGGCGACCTGCAGCTGGCCTGTGCCGTCATCTGTCACGTCCACGGTGGCCGTCACCGCGCGCCCGTCGTACGTGACGCCGTCCTGATGGGTGTTCTGCTCACGGATGTGGTACACGTACTTCCCCACGGCGTCGTACGTCAGCTGTGGGAACACGACCGAGCCGTCTTCCGCGTTCGGCGCCTCGGACACGTCGTTGCACACGTCACCCGACACCTCGCACAGCGAGAACCGGAACGCGCCGGCCGTCATCTGGCGCAGCGGCGAGCCAGTGCCGTATTGCACATACTTCGCCGCATTGAGCGTGGCCACCGCCGGCTTGGCTTGGTAGGTGTTGGCGGCGGTCACAGAGACATGCCCTGCCGCCTGCAGCGTGCCGGTCGCGTGGTCGATCGACGCGAGCGCGTACCCGGCGGGCAGATCCGTCTCTTCCACACGGTAGTTCGTGTAGGCCGGGATACCGCTGATCGTGGCGTTCCCGCCGGCGCGCAGATGCACGGTGCCCACGCCGTTGCGGAACTCCACGCCCGAATACGTGCCACTGACCGCCTGCTTGTCGTGCCCGGTGAGGGTGACCTTGAATGTGAAGTCCTTCGACGTGTCTGTTGTGCCGGTGACTGTCTTGTGCAGTTCGATCGACGCCGGCTTCGTCGTGTTGCGGAATGTCGTGTCCCCGGTCAGCTGCACGACGGCCTTGAGGTTGCCTTTGTTCTGCTCGTCGTCGGTCACGGTGATCTTCACTTCGACCGGGTGCGTGTCCATGTCGACCGTGTCGCTCACGCCCGTCTCGTTGACGAAGTAGGTGTATTCACCGGCTTTGTTGAGCCACAGCGGATCGAATTGGACTATTGCCCCGACGTTGCGTGCGGTCTGGAGCTGCTTCCCGGATGAATCGAGGAGCTGGAAGTCGAACTGCGTGCCGGGAACATTGCCGTCGAGCAGCTTGGTGAATTTCAATGTGACCGTCACGGCACCAGGCGCATAGTGATTGGTGAACTGCGCGTTGGCCACTGCGTTCGGCGGAATTGTGCCCTGCGTGCCTTGGTGGCCGTACTGCACCCAGCCGGGCAGCATGCCGGAATCACCACTGATTGGGCCGGTCTCACTGGAACCGAGCTTCTTCCACTGCGCATAGAGTGTGTAACGGGCGCTTTCCTTCGGATCCGCTGGACGCCATGAATCACCTGTCTGATAGAGCGTTATGGTGTCGGTGGGCTGCGTGGACCAACCGATGAATTCGTAGCCAAAGCGCAGGAATGTGCACCGCGGAAGAGTGGCCGCGTCCTTGAGTTTGGTCGTCGACGACGGCATCGAGCCCATACCACCGTTGGAGTTGTAGTCGATGATCCATGACGGGGTATGGACCCACACAGTGCCGTGGGCGAGCATGGCTTCGCCGTCATCATCCTCTTGAGCCAGCCGATTGGAAAGCTGCTCCCATGTCCACGGGCCATATGCGCCATCCTCACGCATGATCTGCGGCATGTCCACATTCAGCCCGATGTCACTTGACGACGATGTATCGCCATAGGGGACGTTGCTGTTGATAAACGCGTACCCGCCATTCTTATACGACGGAATACCGATGCGCTCCAGATTCGGGCAGTTGTAGAACATGCCCATGGGGTCTTGGACGTTGTATATGTACCAGTTGGCTACGGCTGATGCATCCGTCAGTCCAGTGCAATCGCGGAACATCGAATTGAGCGACATCACAGAACGCAACTCCCAATGGGACAACGCATTCAGGGTTGTCAGGTGGACGCAACCTTGGAACATGCCCCCCAATGTATTGGGGCCTAATCCCTCATCACTGGTCAGCTTCCAATCTGCAAGCGCTGAGATATCGGTCAGATTGGAGCAGCCGGAGAACAGCCCAGCGTTTACTGTGCTTGTGTCGTCCTGTCCGGGATACCACGTTGCATTGGACAGATATTCCAGATTCCCCACATTCCAGTGTTCCAACCCATGCAGATTCGTCAAACCTGTGCAATCTTGGAACATACCGCTGATGTCGCCATTGCCCGCGTGGGGGAACCGCCAATTCGACAGCGCGGAAAGATCGGTCAGCCCGGAACACCCCTGGAACATGCCCTCACCTTTGTTGCGGGAATCATAATACCCATCCCCATACGAGGAGGGATAACTGCTCCCCAGATGCACGCCATTTTCCGAAGCGAATTGCCAGTGCTCCAATCCATGCAGATTCTTCAGACTCGTGCAGTCTTGGAACATCGCCCGGCCATATACGAGCTTGCTCGCGTCCCAGTCCGACAGGCCCTCAAGCGATTCGAGGTTCTCGCACCCATAGAACAGCAGATCGCTGTTGGCGTTGAGGTGGATTGTGCCTGTCGATTCGATGTTCTTGATGTCCTTGCGGCGTGTGTACCACGGCAGGTCCGACAGCGGGCTGTCCACCGACGCGGAACCGGTCGTCCCCTCATCGCCCGTCCATGGACGTATGTGCAAGGTGCCTTGCTCGTCGATCTTCCAGCCGATGCCTTCATCGGTCGTGACACTGCTGTCCTTCCACTGTTGGTAGCCGTCCGCATCCACAACGGGCGTTGTTGCGGGCTCGGCATCCCGCGGCTGCGCCGTGTTGTCCGGCTGATTCGTGACTTGCGCCGTCTCCGGTGCCCGCTCAGTGGATTGGTCCTGCTGTGCGAATGCCGGCTGCACCCATGGGCAGAGCATCGCGAATGCCGCCACAGACGCCGCGAGCGCGCGTCCAATCGCCTTCCCGCTCATCGCGTTTCTCCTTCCTGTGCCGCCTGCGGCATGGTGACCGAGTCGACCTCGGTCACCAGATAGCTGGTGCCGCCCGGTATGTTGTTGATGACCACCCATCCTTCGGCAGGCACCGCAATACGGAATCTGCCGTTCTTGACGATGACGGTCACATCGGACTCAGTGGTCGCCGTCGCTTTGCCGTTCGCATCGAATGCGGTGGGGGTATACACCTTGGCGGTGCGCCGCCCGTCGAATGAATCCGCGCCCTTCGGCACGGCGAGCGTCACTTCCATGGGGAACTTCGTGTCGCGCTTCGCCTGCGTCGCGCTGTCGGCGGTCAGGTGCTTCGTCAGCTTCAGGCCACCCGTCTGCGCGCGGTTCGTCCAGACGAGCGGCACACTGCCGGTCTGCCCAGTGAAGCTCTGCTTCACCTGCAACGTGCCATCGCCGTTGTCAGTGATTTGTGCGCTCACGGTTTCACTGTGTGTGTCCCAGATGATGTTCGCGGAGTCGGCGCCGTCCTTCTCCTCGCTCACCGTGTATTCGTAGGTCTTGCCTGCGTCCGCCTCGGTGTAGTGAATCGTGGGGAACACCGCCTCGCCGCTCTTGTTGGTTGTGGCGGCGGCGACCTGCTTGCCGTCCTTGGTGATGACGAACCGGAACGCGCGCTTCGTCAGGTCGCCGCCCACGAACACCTTGTTCGCCGTGAGGTTGAGCTCGCCGCTCGCCGTGTACGTGTTGGTGAATGTCGGCGGTGCGCCGAGTTCGTGGCCCTGCACATCGTAGTAATGGGGCACGGCGCTGATTGTTCCATCGGCGTTGTCCACAACATGGACCTGGGCCGTATACTGCGTGGCGTCATACGTGTACCCGGGCCGGCCATAGTCGATCTCGCTGATGCGGTAGACGTAGGTCTTGCCCACATCCTTGTTCGTATACCCGATGCGGCCGAACTCCACATTGCCGTCCTGGTCGTTGTAGGCGACGCGCAGTGTCTGCGGCGTGCCGTCATCGCCAGTGAGCGGGTTCCCATTGCCATCGAGCTGTTGCACGATGAACCCGAACTGCATGTTGCCGAGCTTGCGGCCCTTGAGCACCTTCTTTGCGCTGAGCTGCACGCCGCCATGGGTGTGGTACACGTTGAGCACGTTGGCTTGTGTGGTGCCTCCGGTCGTGACGGTACCGTTGAGCCGTTCGCTGCCGTCTATGGTGAATCCGCTCAGGTCCTGCTCGCTCCACACGTATGTGTCTTGGGACGGCACCTCATGGACCACCACCGTCTGGCCTGCGCGCAGGCGCACGGAACCACCGGTCCCAACGGTGCCCTCGCCGGAATCGCCATCAAGCGCCGCAGTGCTTCCGTCGGCGTTCTGCCGTGTCCAGCGGTAGGTGCCCGAATCGGGGTCGCCATTCGGCTTGCGCAAGACAAGCTGGAAGGTGAACACCGCGTCGCGGGTCTCGTCGGTCACGTCCGAAGCGCTCTTGGAGATGCTGATGTTGCCGAAGGGATGGTAGGTGTTGGTGATGGCGAAGCCATGGTCGAGCGTGGCGCCCGCCACATCCTCACCGTACCCGGTGCCTCCGCCGGCGTATGTGGGGATGTATCCTTCCACATACGCTTCCTTGACCGTGTACGCGTACGGCACACTGCCATTGGCGGTCTTATGGTTCTTGGGCAGTGTGCCGAAGTCGTAATCCCACTTGCCGTCGACACCCGGAGTGACGGTCTTCTTGTCCACGGCCGTGCCGTCGCGGTACAGGGTCACCTCGATGCTCTTCGGCCGCGTGGAAGCGCTCTGCTCCCCCGCCCACGTCTTTTCGCCGCGCACCGGCACGGTGTCGATTGCGTGTGTGTTCGTCAGGGTGGCCGTAGCCCCGGTACCCGTGAGTTGCACATCCGCCGACACCGTGTACCCTTGCGGCACGTCCGTCTCCGCGGCGTTCCATGTGTATGCATTGCCGGATTCGTCCGTCTGCGCGAGGTTCTCGAACTCATGCTTCCACGAATTCGACGCGTCCAGTGTGACTGGCTCACCGTATGGCTTGCCATTGCGCGTCAATTGCACCGAAATGGACTGTGCACGTTTGCCGTCGCGGTCGTTGTCGTCGTTCCACTGCTTGAGTACCACGACCTTGAACGGGACAAGCGCGATCTTTGTGTAATCTTGGTGCACGAACTCGTCGGACTGTTGCGGCTTGAGCGAGTTCGACGCCGACATGTACACGTTGTTGTACGCGCATGCCTGTTGGGTGGCATATTCGTTCGAGGCGTCGCCGCTCGGCGCGCGCATGCGCAGCTGCACTTGCAGTTGCTGCCCTTCGTCGAGCGTGAACTCGCCGCCGTTCGTGGTTTTCGAACAATCGACCGCGATCGCCTTCACGCTGCTCAAATCCGCAGGTGCCGTTCTCGTCCATATCGGAGACGTCAGGTCGGGCTTCGTGGTGCTGCCTTGCAAGCCCGGCGACTGTGTGGCGTAGTAGACGACGGGTGCGATGCCCTTGGCCTGCAGGTCCGAGGTGTCGACGCCCAACAAGGTGCCATGCCACTGTGGCTTGCCATGGTCGGGCTTTCCGCGGTCGGGCACGTACTGCTCAAGGTCGTCGTACAGCACCAGATTGCGCATGCGGTCGCCCTTGGCTGTCTCGTAAGTGAGGCGGTACCTGTACACGCCTCCCTGCGCCACGCTCGCCCCATCCGCGCTGTTGCCGTCGCTGACTTCGGAAATCCACGATCCGTCCACGTCATGCGAGACCGCCTTGTGCAGCCCCACGAACGCATACGTGAGGGCGCTGATGGGCAGCACGCTGCTCGCATACACCACGCTCGGGTTCTTGGCACCGGTGAGGTTCGTCATGTATTGTTCCACGCCCTTGGTGGCCTGCGCGGAATCGGTGTTGTTGCCGGCGGTAGGGTCGTCGGCCTCGCCTTCGCGCCCCGGCACGGTCCCCAGATACGGTGCGCGGGAGGCGTACGCGATGTTGTTCGTCAGCGTCGTCTCCAGACCGCCATCGCTGGTAAGGCCGCCATCCTCCTTGAGGTCGAACCACGAATACGTGGCGTTGAAGTCCAACGTGAGCCGTTCGCCGTAGATGTCTTCGTTGCCCACCTCGTACTCCTGCGCCTGCATGGTGTGCCGCACGTCGACGATGAGCATCGTCCTGCCGCTGCCACGCCAATTGTCCACTGTGCGCACCGACTGCAGGCCGTCCGCCTTGATGCTGCCAAGGTCCACACGCACGTTGCGCGGCAGCAGATCGTAGTACGTGCCGCCTGGGTCGGATGGCAGCACTCCCGCAGCCACAAGGCTGTTGTACGCCGACTGTGTGGTCTGGTTCGAGGCTTCGAACACATTCGCCGTGTAATGCATGGAAACCTGCTGGTTCGTCTTGTCCACGCCGGTCTGCTTGCCGCTCTTGGTCATCCACACCGACTGCGATGCCGCGCCCAGCCTGTCGGCGCCAGTGAACTGGTTCCCTGAGATCTGGATCGTCTCGCCGTCGAGTTTCTGGCTGACCGTCATCTTCGCGGTGTTGGTCGTATCGGTCTGCGGTGTCTGCGTTTCTCCCATGAGCTTTGTGGCCAACGCCTTGATGCGGTCGTTGGCATTGAGCGTGATGGTGGGCACCACGCTGGTGTAGATGCTCGCCGCCGTTGTCGAGTAGCTCATCTTCCACTGGGTGACGCCTTGCGGCAGGTTGAGCACGTCGCCGCTGGCGCTCGCCCCGTTCATGGCTTGCAGATTGATTGTGCCCACGCCGCCGTTCGACCATGATGCCGTTCCATACTGCACCCAGTCGCCCTGTGCGGACTTGCCGAACAGGGCGATGTCCGGCCGCGCGACGGACGGATCGCGGCGGAACTGCCACCGTTCCCACGACGACCCTGTATATGAATACATCGCCGGGTCGAACACGCGCAACGAGGTGACGGCGTAGTCCGCGGCCGTCAAAGGAGCGGTGCCGAGCGAGGGCAAGCGGACTTCGTCATCCACGATCTGCACATCGACCGGCGTCTTGCCGTAGCTCGCCGGGTCCTTGGGATTGCCGGAACGGTCGTAGGTGTCCCTGTACGTGTAATTCGTGGAGGCGACGTCGTAGCTCAGCCGAACCGCCTTGCCCTGCGCCAGGTCATTGAGGGCATGGGGATAGCGGCCCAGGTACTTGGTGACCGGATCGTATTCCTCGCCATTCCACAGCCACTCCGAGGGGTTGTTGCCTATGGCCTCGCCATTGGGCCCCACACCCCACTTGTATACGTAGTACTCGCCGCCAGGCGCCACAAACAGGTATTCACTGTAGGTCACCGTGCTTGACGCGTCCTGTGTCGTCGTCTTATGCGTGTCTTCCGTGGTCAGTGTGTACCGCACTGTGTTCTGCATGGATTTGATGTCCACGCGGTCGGCCGTCTGCGGCACATTCTGCGGCACCGTGAATTGATCACGCGGGTACGCCATGTAGGTGTGGTAATAGAACCCGACGCCATCCTCCGTGTAGCTGGCACCATCACCGAACACATTGGCGGACGTCACGCTATGGCGGTCGTCGGATATGGTGGCGTGCGGAATGGTGGAGCCGATGATGATGCCGTGCGCGTAGGGGTCATTCTGGTTCGGCGTGTCGGTCACCCCCAAGGTGAACCGCTGGTTGCCCGCCACCTGCGCGTAGGTGTACCAGTCCACGTAGATGTAATCCTGGGCTTTGAACCCACTGGGAAGGGAAAGGTCGTCAGACCAGTCGTCGGGCATCTGTTCGCTGATCTCCCCCGTCTTCCAATCATTGATGACTTCTTCGTGTGTATTGACCACCGCATCGACGCTGTTCGAGGTCTTGCGCAGCACATTCCCCTGTGGCGTCGTCACCGTGAGCACGGTGCGCAGCGGGTCGCTCTTCGCGCCGGAGACGACCTCGGAAGGCACGACCTTCGTGAACTGCAGATCGAAGTACCCCTGGTACCCGGCGGGCAGTTTCTGCACATTCGTCACCACAACGCGGTCGTCGAGCCGCTTGTAGTTGAACACGGTCGCTTTCTGGGGGTCTTCGGGAAGCGACATGACAAGCGCGCCTTCGTCCGCGCCCGAATGGTCCTTGAAGATGTTGAGCGGGAGCGTGAACTGGATCGTACCCGCCTCGTACGGGTTCTGCCCGGAAAGCGCGAAGTTGACGCGCGCGATGAACGAAAGGGGGTCGTTCGTGGACGGATTGACGGTGTATGTGGTGTCGTGCGTTGCGCGCCACTGCACGGAGAGGTCTTCGATGGTGGTGCCATCGCCGTGCGTGACATCGGCGTCACTGTTGTCGGCCAATGGTTGCGTGGTGTTCGAGGCCGTGGCGTCGGACAGCCACTTGCCTATCACCGGCCAGCCATCATACCGCTCGTTGCGCATCGGCTGCGCCTGCACGGGCGTATAGGCGTGTGTGTGCGCGGCCGCGGGAGCCTCGGCTTCGGCCCGCTGTCTGCGGAGTGTGTCCGCGGTGATGGCTTCAGGGGCGCCGTTGGAATCCGAAGTCTGCGTTTTCGCGATGGTACGCACCGACGTCATTGGCTGTGCGCTTGAGGAGGGTTCTTCAGCCACTGCCGACATGACCGGCAGCGCTGGCACGATGCAGGCGCAAGCCGCCACACACGCTATAGCGCGCCTTGCTATCTTATTGATCGTGCCTTTCATGGTTGTCCTCCTCGGATGACGGGCCTTGGGCCCGTTGCGGCGTCCGCGCTTGCGCGCGCCGGCGCCTGGTAGTGTTGTTGTGGCTGCGGAACGCGGCCACCCATGCGGCCGCCACGACGAGTGCCAGACCGGCACCGATCGCAAGCAGACGCCACATCAACGTATGGTCCTTCGGGGCCTCGCTTTCGTAAGGGGCCTGCGAAGGTATCTCCGCCCGCACGCCAGTGACAAGCAGGCGTTGTGTATTCACGCCGTACGGTGTGCAGGTGAGCAACGTCAACTCGTCCTGCCCAGGGCGGATGCGCAACGCGTCAAAATCATCGGGGTCGATGACCGAGATGTGATCCACTTTGTAGGCAAGCGTGCGGTCGAGCACGTGGATGTAGAACACATCCCCGATTTTGGCCCCGCGCCCCACTTGCAGCGCATCGAAGAGCTGTCTGTTGGCAAGCCCCGTGTGGGCGCTGATCACGGCGTGCGTGTTCGCACCGCCTACGGGCAGGCTCGTGCCCGCCACATGCCCGGCGCCCTGTTCCAGCACCTCGGCGGAGGTGCCGTGGTAGACCGGCAACTTGATGCCGAGCTTTGGGTATGAGATGGTGGCCATGATCCTGTCGGCGGGCTTGTTGAGCTGCGCCAGATAATCCTTCGTCTCGTTCTGCCCCAAGGCCGCGGATGACGACGCGGCGAAGGGGTCGAACCCGAGCTGCGGCTGCCCCGACTGCGCAAGGCGTTCGTTGTAGGCCACGGCGGAACGGTAGAGACGGTCGTTTTCCTGTTTGGCCTGCTGCGCCACGGCGCGGTCGTGCGCATCCGCGAGCGTCGCGTCATGGCGTGCGTTGCTGACGTTCATGGTGATGAGTACGCATACGGCGAGGCACGCGAGCAGGATGCACATGAATCCCACCAAGGCACTCATGGCTTTTCCCTTGGCCCGGCGCCTCGCCGTATGGTTCGTCATTGTTCGGATGCGCCTTTCACGTATGTCGGCTCACTCACACCAACCGGTGGGGTCAGTCCTTCATGCGCGAGCGCACGATGAGCAGCGAGCCGACCGCGAGCAACGCGACGATGCCCACGATGAAGATCGTCATCCATGTGGCGCCGGTCTTCGGCATCTCCACGAGGTTACGCGCGTTCTGCACGATGACCTGGTTTGTGCCGTTCTTCACCATGTGGTTCCTGTCCGTCGTCACCGTGGTGGTCACTGTGCCGTCGTCCGGATTGACTTCGGCATTGACGGTGGCCTGCGGAAGATAGGCGCCTTCGAATGGCGACTTCGTTTCCTTGAGCGTGAAGCTCTTCGCGATGCCATCGATGTGCAGTGTGCCGTCGTCACTGGCCACATCCAGCGTCTGGGTCGTGCCGGTGTCCTTGTCGGTCGCCACACGGTACTTGCCGTCGCTCACCTTGACGAAGTTGATTGCACCGGTGCTGGATCCGGTGGCGTCAATTGCCTGGAACTCGGCTCCGGAGAGGGCCTTGCCGTCCATGTCCTGCTTTGCGATGTCCACGAAACCGGTGTATACCTTGTCGGTTGTGTTCGGCGTGGTCTTGTGGTTGGTCCAATCGTTCGGGTTCTGCGAATACTGCACCGTCGCCTCGTTGGTCTCAGGGTTGGTGGAGACCGCCTTGGCGTTGAGCTTGGCGGTGTAGGTGACGACGACGGATGCTCCCACCGGGAATGCAGTCTTCGATGGCACAATGTCCCCATTGTTGCCGAAGACAATCGCCAAGGTGCCATTTGCGGAGTCCGTCGCCGAAGTATTCGTCGCCGTATAATACTGCTTGTCAAGCGTCGTGTCACCCACGGTGATCTGCACGGTGCTGGCATCGATATCCAGACCCTTGGTATAGGAATCGTTGATGCCGTAGTAGTACTTGGTGTAGCCGGTCCAGTTCGGCACGGTCGACGTGATCTTGAAGGGGATCGCCTTGCCGATCATCGAGGATACGGCGTGTTTTCCGTTGGCAACCGAATCATGTGGGTCGAGTGCCGTGCTGGTACTGTCAATCGTCTTGTCGACGGTCGTCTTGTGCACCTTGTACTCGACGGTGCCGAGCGTGTATGCTTGTGCATCGGCTGCAGTACCTTGCAGTTTCGTCAATCCATCGATGCCGGTGCCGTTCATCGCGATGATGGCGGCCGGCGTGTTTGCAGTGTTCGTCGTGTCGACGATCGCATAGATGCCTGGGGCGACATTTGCCGTGGCCTTTGCGCCGTCCACGGCAAGCGGGGTGCCCGAAGCGCCGGTGAATGCAGCCTGCGTGTTCAACTGGTCAAGGAAGTCACGCAACTTGCCGGCCCACGGCGAGCTTTGTGAATCCATGAGGTTCTTGACGACCCACGCCATCGGGTTGGCGGTGTCGTGTTCGGCCGTGATGGACGCGTTGATGGCGTCTTTGAGGTCTGGGTTGGTGGAGACGTCGAACGATGTCACACGGCCATCAGTGCCCTTGAAACCAAACGCCTTGGAATAGGTGGCGAGCTGCACGGCCTTGAACGTGTGGCCCGCGAGGCTCTCCTCCCCTTCGGCTTTGACGGTTATGGGCTGCCGCGTCGCCACATCCAATTCCACGGAGGTCGAGGCAGGAGCAGGGTCATCAGCGAACGCAACGCCTGTCACAGCACCTCCTGCGGCCATGAAGGCGAGCGCCGCGATGGACGCGCCAATACGAGAAAACTTGTTTATTGCTTATTCTGCCTTTCTCCCCATGACTCATCTGAGGCGATTTCCATGGTAGTCACAGAAAATTGGCAATTTTTATCCTCTGGCAGCGATAACAAACGGCTTCCGCAAATCCGAGTAAAATTGTTTACCGAGCGAAAGGGCCTTCTTTTCTCCGCCCGTTTATATGCACACTTCCACCGTTGGGGCCCATCTCAATTCACCGCCAGACAAACACGTGAAGACACCTTGGCGTCATGTGTCGCAATATACCTGACCCATGCCCGGGAGCCCCTGCGTGATCATCACATATTCGTGCTACACGCCATGTGATCGAACGCATGCGGCCTATGTACAACAATGCCGGGCAAAGCTCAAAAACCTGAGCTTTGCCCGGCATGGGCCGATTTTCATGTCAACGATGGTTGGTGTGCCACAGCACCACCGACTTGGAACGCACCCCCACGGGGTCAGAACTCACACCCGCGGTCAGTTCCCGGGTCTGCGTCTGGAACTGGTGCCTCCAATGACGCGCACGCGGGCAGCGGCGCATTTCGGTGATGCGGCCGCTCATGTCCGCCGTGAAAACGCTCACACGGCCATCCGCACGCGCGGCGCGCAACTGCCGGCGCAGCTGGCGGTTCTCTTCTTCCAAATCGAGGATGCGCGCAATGCCCGTCAGATTGATGCCGTCCCGCTGGCTCATGTGCTGCGCCTGGATCAGCCTGTCGACGTCGCGCAGCGAGTACCGGCGCGCGCCGCCGCCGGTGCGCTGAGGCACGACGAGTCCGCTGCGGTCGTACTGCCGGAGCGTCTGCGGGTGGATGTCGGCCAGCTGGGCCGCGCGACCGACGCTGAAGATCGGCAGGTCGATGTCGAATCCGACGCGCGAGGCGCCGTCGAGATCGGCCCTGCCGGCCACGATCGCCATCGCGCACATCTCGTACAGCCTACGTCTCTGCTGTTCCATGCGCGCCATCGGCATCAGGCCTCCCGCTCGCTCGCGACCTCGTTCACAAAGTCGCCGCACATCTTGTCGAATTCCTTCGCCGCATGCTTCTCATGCATGCTCGGCTTCTTCGGCACGCGGATCTGCACACGGCCCACAAGGTCGCCCGTCTTGCGCGGCGTCTGCACGCCCTTGCCCGAGATGCGCACTTCGTCGCCGCTCGAGGCGCCGGCATGCACCTTGAACGTGACCTGTTCGCCGTCCATGTCTTTCGCGGTGACCTTCGCGCCGTCGACCGCCTCGCCCACAGTGATCGGCAGGTCCACGACCAGGTCGACGCCGTCCATCGTGAACTTGGGATCTTCCGTCACGGTGACCTGCAGATACATGTCGCCGGTCTTGCCGCCGTGCTTGCCGGGCTTGCCCTTGCCGGCGAGGCGGATCTTCTGGCCGTTCTTCACGCCGGCCGGGATGCGGGTCTTGAACTTCTTGCCATTGGCCTTGAGCGAGACCGTTGCGCCCTTGACCGCCTGGCGGAACGTCAGCGTGATCTTCGAGTTCAGGTCACCACCGTCTTCCGGCACCGGCGTGGGGCGGTAGCCTTGGTACGCGCCCTCGCCGTAATCGTCGTATCCATAGCCGCGGCCGAAACCTTCGCCGCCGCCGGCGCCGAACATCGAGAAGATGTCGTTGAGGTTCGAGGCGCCGCCGCCGTTCGTCGAGAAGCGGATGTGCGAGCCGTTGCCGCCGGCGCCGCCACCGAACATCGAACCGAAGATGTCGGAGAAGTCCGCACCGTCGAAGCCGCCACCGGCGCCACCCGCAAAACGGGCGCCGCCCATGCCGAATTGGCGAATCGCGTCGTACCGTTCGCGCGATTCCTTGTCTTTGAGCACGTCGTACGCTTCGGAGATGTCCTTGAACTTCTCCTCGCCCTCTTTTGTCTTGTTGATGTCGGGGTGGTACTTACGCGCGAGCTTGCGGTACGCCTTGGTGATATCGCTTTCCGAGGCGTCTTTGGAGACACCGAGGGTCTTGTAGAAGTCTTTGTTCAGCCATTCATTCTCAGCCATATTGTGCCTCCTTTCGAGGTCTTATGTTTCACTGTTGGTCGTCTGTACAAATCTGTGCATATGCGAACGTGGCCGTGGACCGGAATCGAATGCGGTCCACGGCCACGCTTGCCTGCATATGCGGCGGTCGTCACTCCTGCGGCGAGGCGACCACCACACGCGCCGCGCGAATCACCCGGTCGCCGATGCGGTACCCCGCCTCGACCACGGTGTCCACGGTCGCCTTCTCGGCCTGCGGGTCCGGCTTGTGCAGAATGGCGTCATGGCGGGTCGGGTCGAAATCCTCGCCTTTCACGCCGAACTTCTCCACGCCGAACTTTTCGAAGGCCTTGTCGATCTTCGCGGCGACGGCCTGGAACGATTCGTCCATCTCGCCGCCGTGTTCGCGGATGCGGTCAATGTCGTCAAGCGCGGGGAGCTCCGCCGCAAGCACATCGATGATGCCTTGCTGGCGGGCGCGATCCATGTCTTTCTTGGTGCGGTTGCGGTAGTTGATGAACTCCGCACGCTCGCGCTGCAGGGCCTCGAGGTATTCGGCGGCCTCTTTCTTGGCCTGGCCGAGCGGGGTCAGTTCGCCTTCCGCGGAGTCCGCCGCCGTGCCCTCTTCGGGCGTGGCGGCCTCGTCGGCCGGCTGCTCCTGCCGCGCGCCTTGAGCGTCTTCGGACTGCGCATCGTTGTTCGTTTCGGGCTGTGCCTCGGCGGCACCGCCCTCAGGGGCGACCTGCCCGGCCGCCAGCTCGTCGGCATCGGGCAGGTCGTTGAGGTAATCGTCCTTGTTGAATTCGGACATTACTTGTTGTCCTTGTCGTCGTCCACGACCTCGGCGTCCACCACGTCATCGTCGCCACTGTTGTCGGCGGTGCCCTGGTCACCCGCGGCGGCCGCGCCTTCGGCGCCCTGCTGCGCGTACAGCGCCTGACCGATCTTCTGGGCCGCGGTCATGAGCTTCTCCTGGTCGGCCTTGATCTTCTCAATGTCGTCGCCCTTGAGCGCGTCCTTGAGTTCGTTGACCGCGTCGGTGACTTCCTTGGCCACGTCGTCGGCAAGCTTGTCCTTGTTGTCGTTGACGAGCTTTTCGGTCTGGTAGGCGAAGGCCTCGGCCTGGTTGCGGGTCTCGGCCTCTTCCTTGCGCTTCTTGTCGTCGGCTTCATGGGCCTCGGCGTCGCGCACCATGCGGTCGATCTCGTCCTTCGGCAGCGCGGAGCCGCCGGTGATCGTCATCGACTGTTCCTTGCCGGTGCCCTTGTCCTTCGCGGAGACGTGCACAATGCCGTTGGCGTCGATATCGAAGGTGACCTCGATCTGCGGGACGCCACGCGGCGCCGGAGCGATGCCGGTCAGCTCGAAGGTGCCCAGCGGCTTGTTGTCACGGGCGAATTCGCGCTCGCCCTGATAGACCTGGATGAGCACGGACGGCTGGTTGTCCTCGGCGGTCGAGAAGATCTCGGAACGCTTCGCCGGGATGGCGGTGTTGCGCTCGATGAGCTTCGTCATGATGCCACCCTTGGTCTCGATGCCCAGCGAAAGCGGGGTCACGTCGATCAGCAGCACGTCCTTGCGGTCGCCCTTGATGACGCCCGACTGCACGGCTGCGCCAATGGCCACAACCTCATCCGGGTTCACGGACTGGTTCGGCTCCTTGCCGCCGTCGAGCTCCTTGACGAGCTCCTTCACGGCAGGCATACGGGTCGAGCCGCCGACCAGGATCACGTGGTCGATCTGCGAGACGGAGATGCCGGCGTCGGCCAGCACGTTGTTGAACGGCGTGCGGCAGCGGTCGAGCAGGTCCTTCGTCATTTCCTCGAAGTGCGCACGGGTGAGCGTCTCGTCGAGGTGCACCGGCGTGCCGTCAGGGGTCATGGCCAGGTACTGCATGTTGATCGTGGTGGACATGGACGAAGACAATTCCTTCTTCGCCTGCTCCGCGGCTTCCTTGAGGCGCTGCAGGGCGATCTTGTCCTTGCTCAGGTCAACGCCGTACTTGTTCTTGACTTCGCCGACGAGCCAGTCGATGATGCGCTGGTCCCAATCGTCGCCACCCAGGTGGTTGTCGCCACTCGTGGCCTGCACCTGGATCGTCGAGAAACCGTCGTCGTCCTTGCCGATCTCCAGCAGCGAGACATCGAAGGTGCCGCCGCCGAGGTCGAAGACCAGGATGCGTTCGTCTTCCTTGCCCTTCTCCAGACCATAGGCCAGAGCCGCGGCGGTCGGTTCGTTGATGATGCGCAGCACGTTCAGGCCCGCGATGGTGCCAGCGTCCTTGGTCGCCTGACGCTGGGCGTCGTTGAAGTACGCAGGGCAGGTGATGACGGCGTCGGTGACCGGTTCACCCAAGTACGCTTCGGCGTCGCGCTTGAGCTTCATCAGGATCTGCGCGGAGATCTCCTGCGGCGTCCATTCCTTGCCGTCGATGTCCACGGTCCAGTCAGTGCCCATATGGCGCTTGACCGAGCTGATGGTGCGGTCGACGTTCGTCACGGCCTGGCGCTTGGCCACTTCGCCGACGAGAATCTCGCCGGACTTGCTGAAGGCCACCACCGACGGGGTGGTGCGCGATCCTTCGGCGTTCACGATAACGGTGGGTTCGCCACCTTCCAGCGTTGCGATGCAGGAATTGGTGGTACCCAAATCAATACCGACTGCGCGTCCCATACTTGTTCTCCTTTGTTAGGTTCGCTTATTCATTAACAATGCTTGCTCAAGTCCTGTCAGGCGCGCTGCCCTCACTCTCGCGCGGGCGGCCTTCTTGGACCTTCCAAAACTTGAGCCTACATCACTCAACATTTGCTGTCAAACTTTATTCCCGCTGCGGAAAAGATTTTCCAGACGACTCCGAAAACCGCAACATACCAACGAAAACGCCGCTTCAGCAGTCGGTATGAAGCGGCGTTTTCAGTGAATTCTCAGGGCGTATTGATAGCGGCGAACGCCGGCATCACCCCCATCTCGGCGGCACGGCGTATGTCCCGGAACACTGGTGCGACCTGTGATCGCGGACATCAGCGTCTTCCTCACGACCGGACACACGTGACGCCCCCTGCTCGATATGCCCCGGCTCAGCGCTGCAACGGGGTACCGGGTTCGAGGCGCGCATCGGTGCCACGGAGCACAAGGCGCGGTTCCACAATCGAATGCGGCTCATCGAGCGACTCGCCGCGCAACAGCTTGAGGCCCTTCTTCGCGGCGGTCGACCCCATCGCGAACGGGTCCTGCCGGATGGTGGTCAAATCGACCGTATCCGCATATGAGCTGTCGTCGAAACCGATGATCGAATAATCACGGGGCGAATAATACCCGTGCCGTTGCAATTTGATGATCAGCGGGATCGCCATCATGTCCATCTGGCAGCAGATCGCGTCGGGGAACGTCTCCTCGGACAGCACGGCGGCGAGCGCGGCATCCGCGAAATCGCGGCCGCGCGGCACCGACAGCACCTTCCAGTCGATGTCGTGCGTGCTTTCAGCTGCCTCGCACGCGCGCACGAACCCGCGCCCGCGCGCGTCGATCGACGCCTCGAGCGTCTCCTCGGCGGCGGAGCACGTGTAGACGATCTTGCGGTGGCCCAGATTGATCATGTGCTGGGCCGCGCGGAACATGCCCGCTTCGTCGTCGATGCTGATCGAGGCGTCGAACGCGCTGCTCGACGGCGTGTTGATGCCGATGATCGGCACACGCGTGCGGCGCAGCTGCTCGACCTCGTTCGGTTCGATGGCGAACGACGCGACGAACACGGCGTCCACGTTGCGCAGCACCGGAAGGTTCACGAAGAACGATTCACGGTTCTTCGCGTCGTCGATGTGCTGGAAGAGCGAGATGTCGTACCCTGCGTCGTGCAACACCGAATTGAGGCCGGCGAAGACCTGCGCGTTGAACCAGCTCGTCACCTCCTCGTTCATCAGCAGCGCCACGCGGAACGTCTGCCCCGATTTGAGTGCGGTCGCGGAACGGGAGATGTTGAAGTCGAGCATCGATGCCGCTTCCATGACCCGTTCACGTGTTTTTTCGGAGACGAGCTCCGGGCGTGTGAATGCCCGTGAAACCGTGGAAATCGACACGCCGGCGATGTTCGCCACTTCACGAATGCCCTTCTTGTGCACAATGCCCCCCTTGGGTGGTTGTATTGGTCTGTGGATTGTTCGGTTGCATAGGGGTGTCCGGTCAGAGTGCCAACAGCGCACAGACCAGGAGGATGATCGGGTAGGCCGCATAGAACACCCACGGTGTCCAGAAATGGCGGTAGCCGAGCTCGCCGTTGCGGTAGTGGAGGAACGCGACGCCGATGCCGGGGGCGATGAACGAGACGGCGCCGAGCAGCGCCGCGGTGAGCATCATCGTGTTCTCACGGTGGTGCAGGAAGTAGTAGACCACGCAGAAGCCCAAGGTGAGCGAACCGATGTTGAGCATCGCCTGGCTTTGCCCCACACGCAGCAGCACGTCCCACAGCAGGCCGATGATCACAAGGAAGGTCGAAAGCGTGGCGCGCACCCAGGTCTTCAGGTCTTCCACGGCGTCGAGCAGCACCATCACCACAAGCGCCACCACAAGGCCGAACACCGGGTTCTGCGAGCGCATGTCGAAGGGATGGCTCGGCCCAAAGGTGACCATGTCGTACGGCACCTCGCACACGAGCGCGAGGATGAACAGGCGCAGCCCGTATTTGAACCAGCTGCGGGTCTTGTCGAAGCCCATGTACAGCAGCCATGCGTAGATCGGGATGGCCACCCACGAGATCGCCTCACAGAGCACGACCACGGTTAGCACGCCCATGTCGTCGGTCGACGGGGCGCCGAAGATCTTCGGCACGAGCGTCATGCTCGCTGCGGACAGGAACATGAGCATGTCGCCGATCACCTTCAGTTTGAACGTCGACAGGCCTTTCGGCTTCGCTTTCTTCTCTTCGAGGTACTTCGCGTATTCGTCCATCATTCACTTCCTGTAGATACGCCGGTGCGTCGCGCCCGGCGCGCTCACGCCTGCTCCGCCGGGGCCGCCTCGGCCTCGGCCGTATGGATGTAGTCGAGCACACCTTGGTAGTCGGCGCCTTCGAACGATGCGGCGGCCTGGTCGGCGGTCTTGCCGCCCGTGTTATCGTCGGTGTGCAGGTAGACCGCGTCGATGCCGGTCACCGCGGCGCCGAAGATGTCGCTCGCCTCGTCATTGCCCACCATCAGCGCGTGCCGGGGTTCGATGTTCTCGCGGATGAGCGCTCGACGGAAGATCTCGACCGACGGCTTGCGCACGCCTTCGTCGCTCGAGATGATCACGTCGTCGAACATCTCGTCAAGTCCGAGCAGTGTGAGTTCGGGCCGCGTGTAGCTCGCCTGCGCGTTGCTGACAAGCACGACGCGCCGCCCTTCGCTTTTGAGCGTGCGCAACAGTTCCTTCGCTCCGGGGAACAGCCGCAGTTTCGACGTCGAAGCGCGCCGGAACGTCCATGCGGCGCGGCGCGCCTGGTCGAGCGTGCCGTCCACCCAGCACGCGCGGAACAACGCGCGGTAGGCGGGCAGCAGATCCGGCTCGAACCAGTCACCGCGGTCGCGGCGGGCGTTCGCACGCACCACCTCGCGCGCGAACTGCTCGCGCAACCGCCCGTTCGTCGGGTATTCCGCGCCTTCCCGGTACAGTGCGGCGCGCAATGCGGTCCAGGCGTCTTCGGATTGTTCATCCGTGTGGATGTCCACCAAAGTGCCGTACAGATCGAACAGCACCACAGGGTAACGGTTCGCGGTCATCGCTATCAACTCCAGTCAGTGTCGCGGCTCATGCGCCGGTGTTCGGCGTGCGCTTCCAGATGGTCAGTGCGCGCGCGGGCATCGGGAACACGCCGTCCGTCCGCACGGCGGCGAATGCCGAGCGCGCGGGTTCGGCGCTCGTCGAATCGAGCACGCACGTCCAGACCGGCGGCTGCGCGGACTGCGCATCGCCGGGCGTTGCCGGCAGGTCGTCGTGCGCGTCGTCGGCGTACGCCTGCTCGATCGCGCGGGCGCTGAGCGCGGCGTCGTCATTGCCGGGATTGACCAGTACGGCGGTGTCGTGCACGCGGTACGCCACGGCGTCGCCCGGCGCGTCGACCGCGATGTGCTCGGCGCTGAACCAGTCCGGGTTCGCGCGGCGCAGTGCGATCAGCGTGCGGTAGAAGTCGAGCAGACCGCCCATGCGTGCGGCGCGCACCCAGTCGATCTGGTTGACCTCTTTGCCCGAGTCGAACGAATTGTCGTTGCCGTGTTTCGTCTTTCCGTATTCCTCGCCCGAGAGCATGAACGGGATGCCCGCGGCGGTGTAGATGATGCCCGCGGCGAGTTTGTTCGCCTCGAGCACGCGCTCCGTCTGCTCACCCGGCTCGGCTTCGTACAGCGCCTGCAGATCGACGGCGCCGTCTGCGCCGAACATGCTCACGGCCAGCTTGTCCCACAACGTCAAGTCGTCGTGCGCCGAAACATACTGCACGATCTGGCCGGCGTTGCCTTCGTTCGTCTCCGGCGCACGCCATGCGTCGGCCGCCAGTTCGATGAGCGGCTTGTTCGTGCGCGCGTCGCCGTTCACATAGCCTTTGAGCTCGCTGTAGAACACATGGCCTTTGATCGCGTCGCGCGTGCGGTCGCAGAAATGGCCGATGCGCGGGTCGAGCAGGCGCAGGCCCTGCTTGTCGGCCAGATCCGTGCCGGCGAGCGTCGTGGTCGAGGCGGCGGCCCATGGCTCGCCATACATGATGATGTCGCGGCCGCCCGGCAGCGCGTCGAGCGATGCACGGATCGCGTTCATCGTCGTCACGTCGATCAGGCCCATGAGGTCGAAGCGGAAGCCGTCGATATGGTATTCGCGGGCCCAGTACGTGACCGACTCCACGATGAAGCGGTGGAACATCTCGCGCTCGGTGGCCATGTCGTCGCCGCAGCCGGAGCCGTTCGACAGCGTGCCGTCCTCGTTGCGCCGCATGAAGTAGCCGGGCACGGTGCGTTCGAACCAGTTGTCGGCCGAATACATGTGGTTGTAGACCACGTCCATGATCACCTTGAATCCGGCCGCGTGCAGCGACTGGATCATGCGCTTGCATTCGGTGATGCGCACGGCGCCGTCGTATGGGTCGGTCGAGAACGAGCCTTCCGGCACGTTGTAGTTGAGCGGGTCATAGCCCCAGTTGAACTGGCGTTCGTCGGATTCGTCCACCGAACCATAGTCGTAGAACGGCAGCAGCTGCACCGCGGTCACGCCGAGCCGCTTGAGGTAGGCGATGCCCGTCGGGAACTCGCCATCACCGTCGAGCGAGGTCTGCATGTCGGTGAACGCGAGGTACTTGCCCTGGTGCTCCTTGGGGAAGCCGCCGTGCGGGTTGTTGCTGAAGGAGCCCACGTGGGCCTCCCACACCATCGTCTCGCCCAGCGGGGTGCTTGGGCGCTTGTCGTCGGCCCAGCCTTCCGGATCGGTGCGCGGCAGATCCACGACCATGCTGCGCCTGCCGTTGATGCCGGCGGCACGGGCCCATGGGTCGGCCGAGCGGAATGATGTGCCATTGGCGAAGTCGACGATGAAGTCGTAGTACACGCCGTCCAAGTCGCGGTCGAACATGGCGGTCCATGCGCCGTCGGCCTGCAGCTCCATGGCGGTGGCTTCGATGAGCCGGTCGCCGGTCTGCTGCTGCGAACCGCATGTGAACAGCCTCAGCGTCACAGCCTTCGCCGAAGGTGCCCAGAGAGCGAACTGGGTGCCGGATTCAGTGACCACGGCACCCAGTTGGCGTTCCAGACACAGCGGGAACGGTTCTGCGACACCCGGCTCCAGTCCTTCGGACAGAGGCTCGAATGCCTGGATCATGATTAGCCCTTCACCGCGCCCGACATGGATTCCTGGTAGAAGCGCTGCATCACGATGAACAGGATCGCGATCGGGATCGAGATGAGCACCGCGGCCGCCGCGAAGCGGCCGAACCAGCTGTTGATGTATTCCTTGTCAAGCATGAGCCACAGGCCCAGCGAGGCGGTGTAGTTCTCCTGCGTGCGGGCGATGACCTTCGCCATCACGAAGTCGAGCCACGGGGTCAGGAAGCCCACGATCGCCTGGTACACGATCATCGGGCGGCACATCGGGATGATGATCTTGGTGAACACCTGCCAACGGGTGCAGCCGTCGAGCATCGCCGCTTCGTCGAGCGAGGTGGGGATCGTGTCCATGTAGCCCTTCATCACGTAGAAGCCCGCGCCGGTGCCGGCGGAGTACACGAGGATCAGTGCCAGGATCGTCATGCCATCGCTCGTCAGGCCCATGGCCTTGAGGATGAAGTAGATGGCGACCACGGACATGATGCCCGGGAACATGCCGAGGATCAGCACGAAGTTCATGAACGAACGGCGGCCGCGGAAGCGCATGCGGCTCATGCAGTACGCCACGGAGAGCACGAAGAACACCGAGATGACGCACACGAAGACCGCGATGATGAACGTGTTCATGAACATGCGCGGGAAGTTGAGCACCTTCGTTTCGGTGAACAGGCTGATGTAGCTGTCGAGCGAGAACTCCGTGGGGAAGAACGTGTCCTGGTACGGGGCCGTGTTCTTGTTGAAGCTCTCGAGGAAGATCCACACAATGGGCAGCAGCCAGATGATGCCCAGCACCGTCAGCAACACATAGGTCGCCACGTCGGCCGCAATGCGGCGCTTGCGCTGGTCATGCAGGAATCCTTGGCTCTGCGGCTTGACTTGAGTGTGTTTACTCACCGGAATGCCTCCTCGTTCTTGTAGGAACCGCTGCTGCGGTAGGTGATCAGCGACACGATGGCCAGAACGATGAACGTCATGATGCCGATGACGGCGCCGAGGTTGTAATCGCTGCGATCAACCGTGAGCTTGTACAGCCATGTGATCAACAGATCGGTCTTTCCGGCCGAGTCGCCGACCTGGATCGGGTCGCCGCGTGTCAGCAGGTAGATGACGTTGAAGTTGTTCACATTGCCGGTGAAAGTGGTGATCAGGTACGGGGTGAGCACGAAGATGATGTACGGCATCGTGATCTTCGTGAAGATCTGCCACCAGTTCGCGCCGTCGATCTTGGCCGCCTCATAAAGCTCGGCCGGGATGTTCTGCAGGATGCCGGTCACCTGCATGATCGTGTAGGGGATGCCGACCCACAGGTTGATCACGATGACCGTGACACGCGCCCATGTGGCGTCGGTGAAGAACGGCATCGGGCCGTTGATCCAGCCCCACTGCTCGAGGATGCGGTTCACCGCGCCCTGCGGCTGCAGCATCTGGTGCATGACGAGCAGCGAGACGAACTGCGGCACGGCGATCGACATCGAGAAGACCGCACGCCAGAAGCCCTTGCCACGGGTCGTGTTGCGCTGGATGACCATGGCCAGGAACAGGCCGAAGAAGAAGTTCAGGAACGTCGCGAAGAACGCCCAGACCAGGGTCCATGTGAGCACCGAGAGGAACAGGCGCCCCGAGACGATGCTGCCGGAGTTCGAGAACACGGCCTTGAAGTTCTGCAGGCCGACCCAGTCGAAGAGGACCAGGTGGTTGTGGTCGTAGCTCGTGAATGCCATCGAGATCATGAAGATCAGCGGCAGCACGGTGAAGATCACGATGCCGGCCACAGGCAGGGCGAGCAGCAGGATGTTCGCCTTCGCGTCGAACAGCGTGTGAATGTCATCCATGAACGACGGCGCGCGGCCGTTCTTGCCGCCGAGGCACTGCGCCTTGTAGGCGGAGCGGATCGCGAGCGACCACCACAGCAGGAACAGCAGGCAGATCACGAGCGTGCAGACGCCGTAGAGCAGGATGGTGACCGAGTTGTCACCGGGGGTGTGCACAAGCTTGGCACCCACCCATTCGGTGGATTCCTTGCGCCAGCCGAGCGACGGCAGCATGGACAGGTTGTGTGCACCCGAGAAAATCATGAATAGGATAAAGCCGACTTCGCCCGCAAGGAACAGCAGACCCTTGACGTACTGCTTATGGACGATGTTGCCCAGACCGAAAACCAGGGCCGACAACTTGGTGAAGATGTCGCCTTTTTCGAGCGCTGCCTTGAGTGTATATGGCGAGGGGGCCACATACTCCGCGCCCAGTTTCCGGCGGCGTTTGAGTTCTCGTTGTGAAAGGGTGACTGTACTCATCCCCTACCGCCTCTCTTCTTGTACTAACAGATGATTGTGCCTGCGGTTCCGGCGGCATTGCACTGGAATGGGGCGTTTGCGCGGCTGTGCGGCAAGCGCCCGGGGGCACGTTGTGGTGACTCCGAACATGATGTGTGCGGAAGGCTCAGAGTCTCAAACCTTCCGCACACTTGAGTTATCGCTGACTAGTATTCACCGGGGTGAATGCCAGGCTCAGAATCATTCAGCGCTCTGAGCGGCAACGTCCTTGTCGACGCTGTCGATGAAGGCCTGGGTCTTCTCCTTGTAGTTGTCAGCGTTGGTTTCCTTGCTGACGAGCGACTTGCCGAAGGTCTCGGCCGGGGTCCACCAAGCGTTCATGGCGGCGATCGTCGGCTGGACAACGGAGGTCTCGGCCAGGGTCTTCTGCTGGGCGGCGACGGCCGGATCTTCCTTCATGCCTTCAAGATCGGTGAGGGTCTTGTCTGTCGGGATGATCTGACGCATCTCCCAGTGCTTCTTCTGGGCCTCGGTGGAGCCGAGGAACGCAGCGAACGCGGAAGCGGCCTCAGGGCTCTTGGCGTTCGGGTTGAAGGCAACGGCCTTGGAGCCGGCGAGGGACTTCATCTGGTAGTCCTTGCCATCGGCCTTGAAGGTAGGCATTGCGGCTGCGCCGTAGTTGTCGCCCAGGCCTTCCTTGACCTTGGCGGCATCCCAGGAGCCGGAGAAGTAAGCGTCCACGGCGCCCGAGGTCAGGTTCGACAGGCCGGCGGTGCCGTCGTCGTTGGTGAAGTTCGGGTTGGCCACGAGGTCAACGAGGTACTTCGAGACGGCATCGGCGTTCTCGAACTTGATGCCGGCCTTGGCATCGTTGCCGTTTGCACCGAACATGGTCATGCCGGCGCCCAGGTAGAAGGCCGGGATGTACCAGGAGTTCTGCAGCTGGTAGCTGACCTTGCCCTTGGAGAGCATGGTGTCGAGCGACTTGATGTCGTCCTCGGTGAACTTGGACTTGTTGTAGAACATGAAGTAGGTGTTGCCGGTGTACGGAACGCCGTAGATCTTGCCGTCGGTGCCGGTCACGGAGTCGATGATCGTCTGATCGTTCTGCTCCTTGACCTGGGCGGCCACGGTGTCGTTCACCGGGGCGATCGCGTTGGCTTCCTGCAGGGTGCCAAGCTGGTCGTTCGCGAACATGAAGACGTCGGCGGCGGCAGACGGGTCGGTCTGCACGGTCTTGGCCGCGTCGCCTTCGGAGACCACGGAGTTCTTCCAGGTCACCTTGTACTCAGGGTGAGCCTTCTCGAAGGCCGCTTCCATATCCTTGAGCCAGTCGGCGTCCTCCTGCGGGGACCACACGGTCAGGTTCACGGACTGGGTCTCAGCAGGGGCGCTCGAGGAAGCGCCGCCGTTGCTGTTGTTGTCATTGCCACCGCAAGCCGCCATCGGAATGAGCATAGCTGCAGCAGCGGTGATCCCAACCGCCTTCTTCCAATTGATCATCATTGACCTTTCCTTTCCATCAATGCAATCGCATTTTGTCAATCCTCAACGCCACGCGGACATGCCTCGAACGGCGGCTTTCATGAAAAAGCCCCCGCAGTGAAACACGCCAGGCGATGATGTTGTTCATCACCAATCCGCGCAACGCTTCAGTGGTCTATACTGTATACCACACCTGCAAACGTTGTCAAAATTGTCCACCATGTGAGTGTCACTTTTGCGACAAATGAAACACGCTTGCACCGTTAAGGAGCGACTCATGAATCAACCGCAACACACCCCCGCGTCCTGGCTTGCCCACGCGGCATTCTATCAGGTGTTCCCCGCGAGTTTCGCCGATTCCGACAATGACGGCATCGGCGACATCCAAGGCATCACCGAACACCTCGACTATATACAAGAACTGGGTTGCAACGCGCTGTGGATCAATCCCTGCTTCGCCTCGCCGTTCCGCGACGCCGGCTATGACATCAGCGATTACACGCGTGTCGCCGAACGCTACGGCACCAATGAAGACCTCGAGAACCTGTTCGCCGCGGCGCACGCGCGTGGCATGCATGTGCTGCTCGACCTGGTGCCGGGCCACACGAGCAACGAGCACCCTTGGTTCATTGCGAGCGGCCAGGACAAACCAAACCTCTACACCGACCGCTACATCTGGACCGACACGTGGATCTCCGGCGGCGACGGCCTGCCGTTCATCGGCGGCGAAATGCCACGCAATGGCGCGTACATCGTCAATTTCTTCGCGTTCCAGCCCGCGCTCAACTACGGCTTCGCACATCCTTCACGCCCATGGCAGAACGCCGCGCTCTCCGACCCCGCGATCAATACATGCGACGCCATGCTCGACGTGATGCGCTTCTGGCTGTCGCGCGGCGCGGACGGCTTCCGTGTGGATATGGCGGACAGTCTGGTCAAAGGGGACGACGCGGGCAAACCCGCCACAATCGCCACATGGCAGTACATGTTCGGCCAGATCCGCGGGGAGTTCCCGCAGGCCGCGTTCGTGGCGGAGTGGGGGCGCCCCGAAGAATCGCTGCAGGCCGGATTCGACATGGACTTCTACCTCGACTGGCGCTGGGACGGCGTGCCGAACGGCTACAACCTGCTGCTGCGCAACACCGACACGCCGCTTGTGCACGACGGCGACAAGAGCTACTTCAACGCAGACAGCGGCGCGAGCATCCGCCCGTTCCTCGCCGAATACGAGCCGCGCCTGCGCGAAGCCGAGCGCGCGCACGGCTATTTCAACCTGATCACCTGCAACCACGACACCGCGCGCGTGGCGCCGCGCCTGAGCCCGCGCGAAATCAAGCTCGCCTACGCGACGATGCTGCTGATGCCGGGCGTGCCGTTCATCTATTACGGCGACGAGATCGGCATGCGCTACCGCGACCTGCCCACGCACGAAGGCGCCTACACGCGCACCGGCAGCCGCACGCCGATGCAGTGGGACGCCTCGGCGAACGCCGGCTTCTCCAGCGCCTCGGCCAACGCGCTCTACCTGCCGGTCGACGGCGTGGAGGATGCGCCGACCGTGGCGGGCCAGATGGACGACGGCGATTCGCTGTGGCACACCGTGCACGCGGCACTCCAGACGCGCCACGCCACGCCGGCCTTCCACCCGGACGCCGCGTTCGAGACGCTGTTCGCGGCGGACGACAAGCGGTCCTTCGTCTTCAAGCGCAGCGCCGAAGGCGTCAGCGCGATCGTCGCCGTCAATCCGGGCCGCGAGACGGAGATCATCGAGCTGCCGGCCGGCGACGGTTCCGACGCGCGCACGATCACGCTGAAGGTGGGTGAACCCGCCCTCGACGGCACCACGCTCACACTGCCCCCGCAGTCCTTCGCCGTGCTGCAGTAGATCCAGCCAACCGCACGAACCCATCCCAGCCCGCGTGCGCCACCCACGCACGCGGGCTTTTGCATGCGCCGGCATGGGGCCCCGGCACCTGCAATTGGCCGCCGGGGCCCCATGCAGTGCGTCCACCCCACACCTCCACACATCGCTTTGCCTCTTGCAAACGTGGGAGAACGCAACGCGCCCAGAACACAGTCAGATTTCACTATTTCCTTGCTTTTCCAGCTTATTTGCCCGTATCAACTATTTTGCAAACGCTTTCACAATGCGGTATACTGAAGCACAATCAGACGCGCGCGGAGCCAACGATGGCCCACCGCGCACGCCAACCACCCTCTATGTTGACTACTTGCGTATTGCAGGGGAAAGAGAGCAATGATGGCCGAAGCCAACGCCGCACAGCAGGGGAACGCGCTCAAGGCGTCCGACAATCCCAGGGAAAGCGCCGAGCGTCTCGCCCGCCCGCTCATCCGCCTCGCCAATGCATGGGGCATCTCCACCTCGTACATCGACCAGCTGGGCACCTATGTGGAGATCCGCGACGAAGTGCTCGTCACCGTGCTGCAGGCGCTCGGCGTGGACGCCTCCACCGACGAGGCGATCGCGACGGCGCTCGAAGACCGCCGGAAGTACGAGCACGAACTGCTGGCTCCCCCCACCATCGTCAAGTTCCTGGGCACCCCCAAGTCGGTGCAGCTGCACGTCTTCGGCACCGACCCGCGCGTCACGCTCACGCTCGAAGACGGCTCCGAGTTCACCGATGAGTTCGGCGAGCTGGCGTTCCAGGCGGAGAGCGACGACGTGAACGTCTACACGCTCAGCCTCAACGACGACATCCCGGCCGGCTACCACACGCTCACGTTCACCGACAGCAAGCGCACCATCTCGTGCGCGCTGCTGTGCGCCCCCGCGCGCATCCCCGTGCCGCAGGCGGTGCAGGACCAGCAGCGCTGGGGCTGGATGGCGCAGATGTACTCGGTGCGCTCCGCCGGATCGTGGGGCGTCGGCGACTACGGCGACCTGCGCATGCTCGCCTCCGACGCGGCCGCCAAA
The DNA here is from genome assembly GCF_004155535.1 of Bifidobacterium pseudolongum subsp. globosum. Taxonomy (GTDB): domain Bacteria; phylum Actinomycetota; class Actinomycetes; order Actinomycetales; family Bifidobacteriaceae; genus Bifidobacterium; species Bifidobacterium pseudolongum_C. Next base: position 110,046 of record NZ_RYUH01000015.1, read on the forward strand.
TCCGGCGCCGATTTCATGCTCATCAACCCGATCCACGCGAGCGCCCCGATCACCCCGCTCGAGCCCTCCCCGTACCTGCCGGAGTCGCGCCGGTTCCTGAACGTCACCTACATCCGCCCGCAGGACATCCCGGAATTCGAGGAGCTGGATGACGCCGACCGGGCCACCGTGCGTGACCTGCACGACCGCGTGGCGGCGAACAACACCAATCCCGAGCCGATGGACATCAACGCGGCATGGGACGCCAAGCGTGCGGCGCTCGAGATCATCTTCCGCCAGAAGCGCTCCGCCGAGCGCGAGGCGGCGTTCGCGGAGTTCCGCCGTGCAGCAGGCGACGACCTGCGCGCGTTCGCCTTGTGGTGCGTCGCGTTCGAGGTGTGGGGCGCACCGTGGGAGGAAGGCGTCGATTGGTTCACGTCGACGAACCGCGACAGCCCCGAGATCGCACAGCTCGAGCACGACCACGCGGACCTCTACGAGTTCGCATGCTGGCTGCAGTGGATTGCCGCCGAGCAGGTGTCGGCCGCGCAGCAGGCCGCGAAAGACAGCGGCATGGCGCTCGGCCTCATGCAGGACATGGCCGTGGGCGTGCACACCTACGGTTCGGACGTGTGGTGGAGCCCCGAACGTTTCGCCGTCGGCACGGTGACCGTGGGCTGCCCGCCGGACTTCTACAACCAGCAGGGCCAGGACTGGGGACAGCCGCCGTTCGACCCGAACTACATGGAGTCGACCGGCTACACCGTCTACCGCGACATGGTGCACAACATGTTCGCGCACGCCGGTGCGATCCGCATCGACCATGTGCTCGGCCTGTTCCGCCTGTGGTGGATTCCCGCCGGCGAAGGCCCGCGCGGCGGCGCGTATGTGCGCTACAACTATGAGGCGATGCTCGCCGTGCTGACGCTCGAGGCCTCGCGCGTCAACGGCATGGTCATCGGCGAAGACCTTGGCACGGTGCCGAAGTACGTGTCGAAGGTGCTCGCCGACCACGGCGTGCTCGGCACCGTCGTCGAATGGTTCGCGCGCATCGACGACTCCCCCACCGCCGGCGACCCATACGCCATGCCGAGCACCTACCGCGAATATGCGCTGGCCTCGGTCACGACGCACGACCTGCCGCCGACCGCCGGCTACCTGCAGTACGAGCACGTCAAGCTGCGCGAGCGGCTGCATCTGCTCAGCGAACCAGTCGACGCGTTCATGGCCTCGGCGCAGGCCGAACAGCGCGCCATGCTCGACGTGCTCGTCGAAGGCGGCTGGCTCAACGCCGAGGCCGCGCAGGATGTGCCGGGGCATATCGAAGAGATTGTCGAGGCGATGCACGCGATGCTCAAGGATGCCCCTTCGCTGCTGCTGCAGGCCGCGCTTGTGGACGGTGTGGGCGAAACCCGCACGCAGAACCAGCCGGGCACATCCGATCAGTACCCGAACTGGCGCATCCCGCTGTGCGACGAGCACGGCAAGGTCGTGCCGACCGACGAGGTGTTTGATTCGCCGCGTGTGATGGCGCTGTCGAAGATCATGAACCGCTGATTCGCCGGTACGTGATGGCGCCGGCGACGATCACAAACCACTGATTCGCCGGTACCCCATATGCGGATGGCCTCCCCCTCAAAGGGAGGCCATTTGCATTGCTGCGCCATCTTCGTCGCCCAACGACTACCACCCCTTCACCCCCTGTTTTCGCTGTTTTGGTCACAAAACCATTGAAAAAATGACGAAAACAGCGAAAAGCCTGACAAAAACCGCGAAAACAGTGACGGAAACGGCGAAAAGCGCCAGATACGGCTGGATGCGAGTGGCTGGCGACTAGCGACTGGCTTTTGGCTAGCCGCTCACTCGCCGTCGTGGCGGTGGTCCTTGATGTTCCACTCGTCTTCCTGTACATGCGTCGAGAACGCCTGCCCCGTGTATTTGCGCAGTACGTACTCCTGGATCGGCACATGCAGCGAAAGCATCGAGCCGTAGCCAAGCACGACGAGCAGGAACAGCAGCTGCGGCAGTTTGAACCACAGGTAGACGAAGAGGCCGAAGTAGACGGCGTCGATTGCGGCGAGCGCAAGCGTCGCGGGAAAATAGCTGACGCCGAAGATGTATGCGTTCGCCATCGTGCGCGTGGGCGGGTTGTCGAACCGCGCCTGCAGTGCGAACACCCATTCGAATCCGATGACCCACAGGATCGTGACCGCGATCTTCGGGATGAGCAGCGGCGTGATCTGCAGCACGACCCAGCTGTAGGCCAATCCGGCGCCCACAAGCAGGTAGACGACCCACAGGATCGTCGCACGCGCGAAGTTCTCCTTGAACGCGGCGAAGTAGTTGCGCGCCACATGACCTTGCCCGATGAGCATCTTGCGCGTCGCCGTCTGCCCTGCGGAGAGCGCGGCGCCGATCGTGACGACCGGGATGCTCGTCACCAGCATGAGGATGTTGATGACGATCGCGTCGGTGAGGTTGTTCCATGCCTGCATGAATTTGGAATCCGGGGAAAGCCAGTTCATTTTGCTCCTGCTTGTCTCGCGTGCTCGGTTCGAGCTTACTCCACGCCCATGCCTCCGCGCGGGCAAAACGAAGGCCGGGCGCCCGGAGCCCCCAGGAAAGGGACCCCATGGCTCCCGGCCATGGATTGTTGATTGATGGTGGAAAGATCAGCCCTTGACCGCGCCGGCCATGACACCCTTGACGATGTACTTCTGGCACAGGATGTAGAAGAGGATGATCGGAATGATCGCCAGCACGAGGCAGCCCATCATGGCGCCCATGTCGACGGAACCGTAGCCGCCCTTGAGGTACTGGATCGCAACCGAGATCGTCTTGTACTTGTTGAGGTCCAGCGTCAGGTACGGCAGCAGGTAGTCGTTCCACACCCACATGGCCTCAAGGATGGCCACCGAGATGATCGAAGGCTTCATGATCGGCACCACGACCTGGAAGAAGATGCGCGGCACGGAGGCGCCGTCGATCATCGCCGATTCCTCGAGCGACTCGGGGATGCCCTTGACCACGCCGGTGAAGATGAACACGGCCAGACCGGCGCCGAAGCCCAGGTACACGAGGCACAGGCCCCACGGGGTGTTCAGGCCTAGACGGTCGGCGAGCCACGACAGCGTGAACATGAGCATCTGGAACGGCACGATCATGTTGAACAGGAACAGCGTGTAGAGTGCCTTGGCGGCCCAGTTGTTCACGCGCACGATCCACCATGCGCACATCGAGGTGCACAGCAGGATCAGCACGACGGAGCCGACGGTGATGAGCACCGTCCAGCCGAAGCTCGCGAAGAAGTTCGTGGTCTCGATGCCGCGCACATAGTTGTCGAACCCGACGAAGGCGTCACCGGTCGGGAACGAGAACGCGTTGGCGCTGATGTAGGTCTTCGACTTGAAGGAGTTCATGACCACCAGGAAGATCGGGAAGACCCACGCGATGGAGATCATGGAGAAGAATACGGTCCACAATGCACCGTGCTTTACTTTTTCGCCGTTCACGCTGCGACCTCCTTGGACGTCGTGAGCTTGTTCTGCAGCAGGGACACCACTGCCACCAGGATGAAGAACAGCACTGCCTTCGCCTGGCCGACGCCCTCGAATCCGGTGCGGGCGTAGAACGTGTTGGTGATGTTGAGCGCAAGACCTTCAGACAGTCGCGACGGCGCGCCGTTGGTCAGTGCGAGGTTCTGGTCGAAGAGCTTGAAACCGTTGGTCACGGTGAGGAACGAGCACACGGTGATACTCGGCATCATCAGCGGGATGATGATCTTGAACATGGTCTGCGTGCCGCTTGCGCCATCCACGGAAGCCGCTTCGAGCACGTCGGTGGGCAGCGACTGCATGCCGGCGATGTAGATGATCATCATGTAGCCGATCTGCTGCCAACAGACCAGGATGACCAAGCCCCAGAAGCCGTACTTCTGGTCATAGGTGAGCGAACGCTGCCAGTGGGCGAGCACGCCGTTGAGCAGCAGCATCCAGATATAGCCCAGGATGATGCCGCCGATGAGGTTCGGCATGAAGAACACGGAGCGGAACAGGTTGGATCCGCGAATCGACTTGGTCAGCAAATACGCAATGGCGAATGCGACCACATTGATGACGATCGTGGTCACGATCGTCAACAGCGTCGAAAACAGCAGCGAGTGCAGGAACGTCTTGTCCTGCAGCGCCTTCTCATAGTTCCTGAAGCCCACAAATTGCGCATCGGTGACGGTGCTGAACTTGCAGAAGCTCAGGTAGATGCCGTAGATGAATGGCACCACGAAACCGATGATGAATGCGGCGAATGTCGGAAGCACAAATAACGCCCACCAACGGCGTATCGCCTTACCGGCCATACTGATCATAGTACGCCCACTTTCCTCGTTCTTTCCGTGCATACTTCCGTGTATGCGATCATGGCGTGCCGGCGCATGACGTCTGAGTCATAGGCATACAAGCCCGCCGGTGCAAATGACAGTACAACCATAACAACTCATGGCCATACTGTCAAACGTTTACATTTACGGTGTTTTGAATGCGGCATTGCTTGGCTTGTCTATGTAGACACAAATCGCATAAACGCTGAAAGTTCGCCATTTCAACTAAAACATGCTACGATGAAAACGTTTGTGAAAGTGAGCATTGCACAAACGTTTTCATTGCATTCACTTCAACGATGAAGAGGAACGGGTATGAGCACGAGCATTCAGGATGTGGCGCGCGCGGCCAACGTCTCCATCTCCACGGTATCGCGTTCCTTCACGCGGCCCGAGCTGGTGTCCAAAGCCACGCGAGAAAAGGTCCTACGCATTGCCGAGGAACTCAATTTCTCCACGTCACGTTCGGCTGTGGCGCTCAAGACGGGGCGCGCGTTGCGCGTGGCCCTGCTGGTGAGCGACCACATACGCCTATGGTTCAGCGCCTCGGTGATCGAGGGGCTCAACCAGGTGCTGCATGAAGAAGGCTACGACATCTCGATCTTCCAGATCTCGAGCATCGAGGAGCGCAAGGAGTTCTTCGAGATGCTGCCGGTACGGCGCAACGCCGATGCGGTCATCGTCGTGTCGTTCGACATCGACAACACCGAGATCGCCCAGCTCAACTCCGCCGCCGTGCCGATTGTCGGCATCAATTCGGTGCTGCCGCAGGAACGCGGCTTTTCGGCGTCGATCAACATCGACGACGTGCAGGGGTCGATCCTCGCGGCGCGCCACCTCATCTCGCTCGGGCACCGCGACATCGCCTATGTGCGCACCGACCGCGACATCTCGCTGCACTTCAGCGTGCAGCAGCGCTTTGACGCGTTCATGGAGTGCTGCGCGCATTCCGGCATCGCGCCGCAGGTCATCACGGCGCCCGAAGGGCCCACGCGCATCAACCAGGTAATCACCGAGCTGCTGAGCATGGACCGCATGCCCACGGCAATCGCCTGCCAGGAGGACGGCATCGCGATCCCCCTGATCTTCCAGCTCATGCGCAATGGCTATTCGATTCCCGGCGAGATCTCGGTCATCGGCTTCGACAACAGCGTCTATGCGGCGGACATCGGCCTGACCACAATCAGCCAGGACCCGGTGGAGCTCGCGCACATCGCCGCACGCATGACGCTGCAGCTGATCGACGGGCAGACGCCGCGCGACCCGTTCATCCTCGAACCCGCGCAGCTCATTGTGCGCTCGAGCACCGGCCCGTGCCCCAAGACCCACGCCTAACGGAACAACACAGATACACAACGCTGAGGGCCCCGCCAATCCGAAGATTGGCGGGGCCCTCAGCGTGATAGAAAAGAAAGAGACTAGAGAAGTCTAGAGGCTGCGGCCGGTTCGGGGGGATCCGGCCACAGCGGGGGGCGCGCCGACTCAGTGAGCGGCGTCGTATTCGGTCTTCCAGTTGTTCACGAAGGCGTCCACAACGGCATTCCAGTCGCCGGTGCCCTGCGCGTAGTTGAGCATGGCCTGGCCGAGCACGTTCTTGTACTCCTCCGACGGCATCATCGAGAAGTCCCAAGCGACCTGCGTCAGCTCGGTGTTCTGGATGCTCTTGTTGGCATCCGCGATGAGCGGGTTGTCGGTCTTGATGTCGTTGAAGGTCTTGAACGGGGTGGTGAAGCCCATGTCTTCGCTCAGTGCCTTCTTGCCCTTGTCGGAGCTGATGACCCACTTGAGGAACTCAAGCGAGGCCTTCTGGTTGGCGTCGGAGACCTTGGAGTTGATGCACCAGTAGTTCTCGGAGCCGGTGGCGAGGCCTTCGGTCTTGTCGTCGACGCCGATGTAGATCGGGAGCATGCCCAGGGAGTCGGCCTTCATGCCGGCCTTCTGCAGGTCGCTCCAGGCCCAGGTGCCGTTCTGGTAGAACGCGGCCTTGCCCAGCGCGAACTCCGAGCTTGCGTCATCGCCGGTCTTCGAGCTCAGCTGAGTCTTCGGAGTGGTCGAATCGGTGACGTACAGGTCGAAGATGTTCTTGAAGTTGTCCATGTACATGTCCTTGATGGACGCCGGCGGAGCGGTGATGTTGTCCTTCTTGAACTGGTAGTACAGCGGGATGTTCGCCAGATGGGTCTTGAAGCGCCAGTCGGAGCTGGAGTCGAAGCCGGCGGAGGTGAAGGCGCCTTCAATGCCGACATCCTTCTTGCGCTTCTGCATGTCGTCGGCGACCTTCTTGAGCGTGTCGAAGTCCTTGATCTCATCGGCGGACTTGATGACCGCGCCGTCGAGCTTGGTGTACTTGTCGAGCAGATCCTTGTTGTAGATGATGCCGTAGGACTCGATGACGTACGGGACGCCAACGATCTGGCCGTCATCGCCCTTGAGGGCGAGCGACTGGTCGTTCATCTCCTTGTAGATGTCGGAGTCGGTCAGGTCGGCCGTGTAGCCCTTCCAGTTCTGGTAGCCCACCGGGCCGTTCACCTGGAAGATCGTGGGGGCTTCGCTCTTGGCGAGTTCGGACTTGAGCTGCTGCTCATAGGTGCCCGATGCAGCCGTCTGCACCTTGACCTGCACGCCAGTCTCATCGGTGTATTCCTTGGCCAGGGCGGTCCACTGGTCGGCCGCTTCCGGCTTGAAGTTCAGGAAGTAGACGCTTCCCTTGCCATTGTCTCCCGAAGAGCCGGAGCCACCGCCACATGCGGCGAGCGGGACGGCCATTGCCGCGACGGCAAGCATACCTACAGCTGTCTTCATCGTACGATTCATCTTCGAACCTTTCTCTGTACGCCTGTAATGGCGCCGCACTGGTGTGCGTGTCAAAGAAGCTACTTTCCTCAACAACTTCTTTCGTAGACCATTGTGCACCAATTTGGCAAAATATGCAAACGTGGGCACGCCGAACTGCAAGAAAGCTCCACAATTTTCACTGTCCCATGCAGCGATATGACCTATTTTCAATATGTTTGTTATGATTACACACGTATGAAAGCGTTTGCCAACACGCCTCTATGCACGCTCCGCCGGCACTGAAACTGACCGTCTCGGGCGGCTTTCGACGACGAACAGACACGAAACCCGACCGGCCACACCGCCGGCTTCCCCATGGAAAGGAACAGCATGACCCTCAACAATACGCATGACGATTGGTGGAAGCAAGCCGTCGTCTACCAGGTGTATCCCCGCAGTTTCCGCGATGCGAACGGCGACGGGCTCGGCGACATCGCCGGCATCACGAGCCGCATTCCATACCTGCGCCAGCTCGGCGTGGACGCACTGTGGCTTTCGCCATTCTACCCCTCCGAACTCGCCGACGGCGGCTACGACGTGATCGACTACCGCAACGTGGACCCGCGCCTCGGCACGCTCGACGATTTCGACGCGATGGTGGCCGCCGCGCACAACGCCGGCCTCAAAGTGGTTGTGGACATTGTGCCCAACCACACATCGAACATGCACCCGTGGTTCCAGGAGGCGCTGGCGAGCGCACCGGGCTCCCCCGCGCGCGACCGCTACATCTTCCGCGACGGCGAGGGCGCGCACGGCGAACTGCCGCCGAACAACTGGCAGTCGCTCTTCGGCGGCCCCGCATGGGAGGCCGCCGGCGACGGCCAGTGGTACTTGCACCTGTTCACGAAGGAGCAGCCCGACCTCAACTGGAAGAACCCCGACGTGCACGAGGACTTCCGCACCACGCTGCGGTTCTGGTCCGACCGCGGTGTCGACGGATTCCGCATCGATGTGGCCCACGGCTTGGCGAAGGACCTTGACAGCGAGCCGCTCAAAGACCTGGAGCGCTTCCCGGTCGGAGGCGATCCGGTTCCGGGCCACCCGCTGTGGGACCGTCCGGAAGTGCACGAGATCTACCGCGAGTGGAACAAAGTGTTCAACGAATACGACCCGCCGCGCTTCGCGGTCGGCGAGGCGTGGGTGCCCGCCGAGCACCAGCATCTCTACGCGTCCAAGGACGAGCTCGGCCAGGTCTTCAATTTCGAGTTCGCCAAGGCCAACTGGTTCGCCGGCGACTTCCGCCTTGCCATCGAGGAGGGCCTGGCCTCGGCCGACGAATCGAAATCCACGACCACATGGGTCATGAGCAACCACGACGTGCCACGCCACGTGAGCCGCTACGGCCTGCCGCAGGTACACACGCGCGGCTACCACGAGCTGCCGAATGACTGGCTGCTGCGCAACGGCACCACCTACATCGAGAACCGCGAGCTCGGCACGCGCCGCGGCCGTGCCGCGATCCTCATGGAGTTGGGATTGCCCGGATCGGTGTACGTGTATCAGGGCGAGGAGCTCGGCCTGCCCGAAGTCGCCACGATCCCGTGGGATCATCTCGAGGACCCGGTCGCGTTCAACACCGACCACAGCGACGCGGCGAAGGGCCGCGACGGCTGCCGCGTGCCGCTGCCGTGGAGTGCCCAGGACATGCCGCAGCCCGCGCCATGGGACCCCGAGTTCGGCGCCGGCGCCTCGTTCGGCTTCTCCGAGCATGCCGGCGGACGCGCGAGCGCCGACCCGCATCTGCCGCAGCCGCTGTGGTACGCCGGCTACGCCGCCGACGCGGAGGACACCGACCCCGCTTCGATACTCAATCTGTACCGGCGCGCCATGCACTGGCGGCAGGAACACCTGACGCCCACCGGTGACACGTCGCTCACATGGCTCGGCCCGCAGGCCTTCGCCGACTGTGGCGACGATGTGGTGGCCTATGCGCGCCCGCTCGCCGACGACAGCGGCGACCGCTTCGCGTGCATCGTCAATTTCGGCGCCACGCCCATCGAACTGCCGCACGGCGACGTGGTGATGCGGTCCATCCCGTTCGACGGACACCGGCTGCCGACTGACGCCGCGGTGTGGATGCGCATCTGACGGCGCTACGCATGGATCATGTGGTTCAGCAGTTCCACTGCTGGATCACATGATCCCCCTTGTACAGGCTCAGCACACTGATGTGCGCGGTGTCGAGCTTGAGATTGCGCCCGAACGTTGGCTCCACACCGAGCCACTGCGTCGTCAGGATGCGCAGAATATGCGCGTGCGCCACGCACAGCACATCACGTCCCGCCTGCAGCGCGGGCATCGCGCGCTCGATGACGAGCCGCGTGCGCGCTGCGGCGTCTTCAAGGCGTTCGCCCGGCCCGTTGATGATGTGTATCTTTTCACCACCGGGGAAGACCTCGATCCGCTCGCCGCCGAGCGCGGCGTCGAGAACGGCCGGCCCATGCTCCCACACGTTCCAGTCGTAGCCGAGCGCGTCAAACAGCTGGCTGCGCGTACGGCCTTCGGCACGCCCGTAATCCCACTCCTCGAGGTCCGCGGTGACCTCGTGTTCGGTGAATCCGGCGAGCTCGGCCGTCGTCATCGCACGCCGCAGATCGCTCGTATACACGTCGCGCGGCTCGAACCCGCGCGGGAACATCGCGCGCAGGCGTTCGCCCGCCTGACGCGCCTGCTCGCGGCCGGTCCCGGTCAGCGGAATGTCGGTGCGGCCGGTGTACTGGCCCGATTCACTCCACAGCGTCTGGCCGTGGCGCAGCAATACCAGATCGCCGAAGGTCTGGGTCACGCTGTTCTGTATGGTCGTCTGTTCCATGGGTACTACTGTAGGCGCATGTGCGCCGCAAGAACAGCGCGCCATCACATCCGCGTGCCGCCGCACCATTTCCGTTTTGCGCGCTATCGCCGTTGCTGTAGGCGCGCATACCCTACACTGGGACCTATGAGTGAACACAACAACATGCACGACCTCGACGAGACAGCCGACAGGACCGTCGCGGCGATCAACAAGGTCGACACCAAGGTCACCGAGATGCGCCAGCGGCGCATGGCCGACCCCGACACGTTGGGCGACAAAGCGCTCAAGATGATCATCCCCAGCCTCGCTGGTCTCGTGGGGGGCAAGCTCTTCCAAATGGTGTGGAACAGTGTCATGGCACGTGTGCATCCCAGTCCGGACGACGATGCGAAAGACCAGCAGCAGGGCCTGATGATGAGCGTGTTGTTCGCTGCGGCGTCGGCGGCGTTCGGCACACTGCTGACGCGCCTTTCGGACAAGGGCGCCAATTCGCTCGTGCACCACATGCAGATCAAACGCGACCGCTGACCGCTGCACAAACTAGATACCGCGCCCGTATTCGCCCAGTACGGGCGCGAGGCATGTTCACACATGGGGTGAATCCGCTTCCGTTGTTCTGGCACCGTCGCCATACTGGAACCATGACTGAATACATGCATAATCCCACGGTCGACGTATTGCTCGACCGCCGTTCCATCCGCGCGTTCCAACAGGAACCCATCGACCCGCAGATCCTGACCACAATCGAGGCGGCGGCACAGCATGCCGCTTCGAGCCAATATCTCAACGACTGGTCCGCGATCCGCATCCTCGACCACACGCTCAAGCAGCAGATCGCCGAAGTCGGCCGCCAGCCGTATATCGCCGACGCCGCCGCACTGTATGTGTTTGTGCTTGACGAATACCGCAATGCCGTCATCGCGCGCAACAGCGGCGTGGCGGTCGATTCCGACGAATTCACACTCAACAACAGCTACCGCTTCAGCCAAGCCCAGAACGACGCCGTGCTCGCGCTGCACGCGATGGAGACCGCGGCGGAATCGCTCGGCCTGGGTTGTGTGATCCTCGGCTCGATCCTCAACGATGTGCCGCGATTGATCGAACTGATGAAACTGCCGGAGTACACGTACCCGGTGCTCGGCCTGGCGATCGGCAAGCCGGCGCAGCAGCCGAACCTGAAGCCGCGCCTGCCGCGTTCGGTGCAGTTCTTCGACAATGCATACAACAGCGATCCGGAACTCATGCTGCAGCGCATGAGCGAATTCAATGAAGAGGTGCACCAGTACTACGACCTGCGTGATGCCGCGCACCCGGTGCCGACGTATGATGCGCAGATCGCGCAGAAAGCCGTCGATCAAGGTGTGCTGGAGCGTGGGCTTGGCCATGCGCGCGCGCAGGGGTTCGACATCGAACGCTAGCCGCGCGTCAGCGGTGCCTTGGTTTGAATCCGCGTTTGCGTGAATGCGGCTTGCGTTGCAGCGCGCGCTGTGTACGCATGTAGTTGAGCTGCGGATCGCGGTGCGTGAGGTGCCATGTGCCGCAGAATTCACACCGGTAGACCCAGAGTTCCACACCGCGCTCCAAACGACTTTGTTCGGCCGCCTGGAGCGCGGTGATCTTGTCTTTGTACATGATCTTCTGCGATGGCTCGCAGCGCTTCGGCGTGAAATAATGCATGCGTCAATCCTTAGCACGCGTGGGGTATATGTGGTTGGGTATGCGAAGGACCCCGGTTGGCTGTTCGCCTTCCGGGGTCCTCAAGTGTGGTGCGGCGGTGTGCTACTCTCCCACACCCTGTCGGGTGCAGTACCATTGCCGTGCCAGGTCTTAGCTTCCGGGTTCGGAATGGGTCCGGGCGTCTCCCC